>CBEULT010000004.1:0-204750 GCA_965544045.1 uncultured Thermoactinomyces sp. | reverse complement strand
TATCAGCAAGCGAGTGCCCAAACGGGACCCCAGGCAAAAGCCGGTTATCAGCAAGCGAGTGCCCAAACGGGACCCCAGGCAAAAGCCGGTTATCAGCAAGGACAAACAACATCGCCAAATGACAGGTTAATAACAAATAACGGGCCTGTATCTCGTACCTCGGGTTCTTTCAAAAAGATGGATCTGAACAATGCCCCGCTTCCTTCTGTTTCTCCCGGTGAATTGGAGAAAAGTTCAGGGGGAACCCGGCATCGACGTTTAAGTAGAGTAGAGCGTCTTGGCCGAAAGGCATCCAGGAGCCGGAGGGGCGCCAAAAAGTCTTTTTCCAGGTTTTCGTTCAAGAGTCCTGTGGCTATGGCTGTTGCCGGGTTGATATTGTGCATACCTCTAGGCTGGGCAATCATGTCGTATACCGGATACGATTTTCAACCTGATTCCAACGCGGATCAACAAAATGAAAAATCTGAGGTGCCTGTGATTCCTCCGGATAAAAAAGGGACATTGCAATTGGCACAACAAGATGTTAATATTGTTCACTATCGGCTGAGTGGGACAGACCAGATTGTGGTGATGATTCATTCTGCGGGCGGGAAGTCACGGGTAGAACTAAGAACGTCATTGCCTTCGGAAGGTGGTTCACCAATTGAAGATGTTACGCTGCCCCAGGATCAGAAATGGAGTTACCAGTATACGTATGACGGAAATTCCGATTTTTATATCGGGCTGTCTGCACCTGAAGATTCAATTGTTTATATAAATGGACAAGTGGTAAAATCTGCACGTTATGTTCATGTTCGGAAGATGGATTAACCTGAATAGTAACCCGGAATGAGAGCAAGTGTTATTCGGCACTTGCTTTTTTTGACGGACTTTTGCTTCTGGGCTATACTGTAAAAGTTAGATAGACAGACTAGATACACCATCAATGGGGGGGACATATGGATGTCCAAGCCTTTTGAGGAATTAAAACGGGCCAGGAATGACAAGCAAATGAGTTTGGCACAAGTGGCAGAAATGACCGGAATTGATACGGAATATCTGGCCGCACTGGAAAATGCTGAATTTTCCCTGCTTCCGGATCCTCTTTATGTCAGAGGGTTTATCCGCAGGTATGCAAAGATTGTAGGAGTAAATGCAAAACCGATTTTGGATGCTTATCGGGAATGGGAACAAGAGGTGAATTTTGTTGAAGAGACAAACCAGGTTTCTATCCCGTCCCGAAGCAGCCGTTACGAAAAACACAAAAAAGCCGATCGGAAGATTTTTGGCGCCGCACTTGAGAAGTTTGAAAAATTGAGTATCAAGAAAAAGAGGATATTAGTGTCCTCAGCAGTTTTTTTGGTGCTTGCTGCAAGTGCCATTATTTGGCTCATATTTGATAAAGTCCATTCTGGCGCCGAGACGGTTATGCTGGATCAATCCTCATCTGCGGCGTCTGATTCGTCATCTGCTGTTCAGACAAAGCAGCGACCAGTGGTAAGGTTGGCTCAGCCTGCTGAGAAAAGTGATTATGGTGATGTTTACAATATAGAAAATGCTGATAAAGTTGAAGTGAAGATTACAGCAGAAAAATTAGCGGAAATCCAGGTTCGTTCCGGGGGGCCAAAAGGAGAAAAAATAGCTGAGAAATCATTGTTAGCCAAGCAGACAGAAATATTCACCGATCCCAAATGGCTTTTTCTTCGGGTGGATCATCCTGATCATGTAAAAATATATATAAATGGTGTGCTGATTGATACATCAACACAAAAAGAGGTTTCCTTGTATCAATTGAAATTGAAAGAAAAATAATTGCAGAAAAAAGTATAAATCGCAGAGAGAATCCTTTTTTCTCTCTGCTTTTTTTTGACATGCCCAAGAGCCATGGTTTATACTTACGGAAGAATTAAAAGAGGGAGTTCTCGTCAATATTAAGTAATAACACTTAAATATTTATAAAAAATGAATTGGTTTTGTTCACGATTCTTGTACAAACTCTGTGGATGTGTTTTTTATATGGAAAATGGTCATTGCCAGGGAGGTTGGATGGGATGAACCTGCCCAACAAAATTACATTGGCTCGTATTTTTCTTGTTCCCGTTGTAATGATTTTCCTGCTTTTTCAATTTGATATTGGAGAGGTTCAGGTGGGAGCAGCCAAATTAACTGCGGGCGAATTAATTGCTACGTTTATATTTTTGATAGCGGCCGTAACAGATGGTGTAGACGGTTACATAGCAAGAAGAAAAAAGATGGTGACAAACCTGGGGAAATTTCTTGATCCGTTAGCTGATAAATTGCTGGTTACTGCCGCTTTGATATCTTTAGTTGAGATGCAGCGCCTTGAAGCATGGATAGCGATTGTGATCATCAGTCGCGAATTTGCGGTAACGGGACTCAGGACAATTGCAGTTGCTGAAGGTCATGTGATTGCAGCAAGCTCTTTGGGGAAACTGAAAACGTTTATACAGATTATAGCAATTGTGTCATTAATGCTCAATAATGTTCCGTTTTCTTCCATTCAGGTGCCGTTTTCCTTGATTGCAACCTGGCTGGCTGTTCTCATAACCATTGTTTCGGGATTTGATTATTTTTATAAAAACCGTAAAATCGTTACATTTGGCAATTCACAGTAAGCCGGGTGTGTTTTTTGTTAAGAAAGGGAAGATAAAATGCAGTCAGAAATTATTACGGTTGGTTCTGAACTGTTGTCAGGAGAAACCGTAGATTTACATTCCTCATATTTATCCCGTGAGCTTCATTCATTGGGAATTGATGTATGTTTCCATACTTCCGTGGGCGATGATGCAAGTCGCTTGTATGAAGTGCTTTCTGCGGCTCGTACCCGTTCTGAGTTGATTCTGCTCTCGGGTGGGCTGGGTCCGACTATGGACGATTTAACCAAGGAGATCGTGTCAGAAGTAACGGGAGCAGAATTGATAAAGGATCCGGAGACTGTACATCATCTTGAACAATATTTTAAAGGCCGATTGGAAGCTGTTCCAGCTAATAATTTTAAACAAGCATATGTTTTTTCCGGTGGCTTTGTTTTTTACAATAAAAACGGTACAGCTCCCGGACTGGCTGTCAAAGTCGATGGATTGACCTATATTTTGTTGCCAGGGCCTCCGCGGGAATTGATACCCATGTTTGAAGAGCAAGTACGCCCCTTCCTGATTCGAGAAGTCATATCTGACAATAAACAGGTGATTCTTGCAAAATCACTTTCCTTTTTTGGCATTGGCGAGTCACTGCTGGAGGAAAAGATCAAAGATCTGATCCAGCAATATGAAAATCCTCTGATGGCAACTTATGCAAAAGAGGTTGGTGTTGTGGTAAGGATGACGGCATGGGCAAAGTCAGGAATAGAAGCAAACCGGATGATTGATAACCTGAAGGAGAAGGTTTTGGACCGGATTGGTGAATATTGCTATAGTGAGAAAGATGAATCGCTGGAACAGGTGGTTGTTTCTGAATTGCTTGGCAAACAGAAAACTGTCTCTGTGATTGAAAGTTGTACGGGAGGATTATTGGCTCATCTGTTAACTTCGATTCCTGGAAGCAGCCAGGTTTTCCACGGCGGTCTGGTCACATATACCAATGAGGCTAAAGAGAATATTGCTTCTGTTCCAGCTGCCTGTTTAAGTGAACATGGCGCAATCAGTTCCGTAACTGCCGAAATAATGGCGGAAAATACAATGCGGCTTTTTAATACAGATTTTGCTGTTGGAATAACCGGTGTGGCTGGCCCTGCTGAAGCTGAGGGAAAGAAAGTTGGCACAGTTTATATTGGTTTGGCTGAATCCGGGAAACCTGTGCGGGCTTACCATTTCCAATTAAAGGGATCGCGTAGGCGCATTCAGCTTATGGCTGCAAAGTATGCCTGTTTTCTTCTTCAGCAATGTTTAAAGAAAGGTGAAACAACAAGATGAATCGTTTTGATCAGTTTCAATTAAGTGAAGTTATTTTAAAAGGGATCTATCAAATTGGGTTTGAGGAGCCTTCTCCTATTCAGTCTGAGTGCATTCCTGCTGTACTCCGGGGGGAGGATGTAATCGGGCAAGCGCAAACTGGAACAGGAAAGACGGCTGCATTCGGGATTCCTATTTTGGAGCGGATTAATCTGGATGATAGGGTTATCCAAAGCATAATTATGACTCCCACCCGAGAGCTTGCCATTCAGGTATCGGAAGAGTTGCGGAAAATCGGGCGTCCCAAAAGAGTAAAAACTTTGCCGATTTATGGAGGACAATCGATTGGTCGGCAGATTAAGGCATTGCAACAGGGTGTTCATGTTGTGATTGGAACACCGGGACGTTTGCTCGATCACTTAAGACGTGGAACGATTGATGCGTCCTGTGTTGAAGTAATGGTACTGGATGAAGCGGATGAGATGCTGGATATGGGATTTATCGATGACATTGAACAAGTATTCCGTTTTGTACCAAACCAACGCCAGTTATTGCTTTTTTCAGCAACGATGCCGCCTAGCATTCGCCAATTGGCCAAGAAATATATGCGAAAACCGAAATATATTACCGTTAACCGGGGAGAAGTAACTGTTCCGGTAATCCGCCAGATTTATTACCGGGTGCTGGACAGTTACAAAGTAGATGCCCTTTGCCGGATTCTCGACAGTGAAGAGGTGGAATTGGCCATTATTTTCTGCCGTACCAAAAAAGGTGTCGATGAATTGGCTGATTCCTTGCAGGGAAGGGGATATCTGGCAGATGGATTGCACGGGGATTTGGCCCAGCAACAACGGGATCGGGTGATGCACGCATTTCGAAATGGAGAGATTGAACTTCTGGTTGCGACGGACGTAGCAGCACGCGGGATTGATGTTGGCAGTGTTTCACACGTAATTAATTATGATATTCCCCAAGATGTGGAAAGCTATGTTCACCGGATTGGAAGAACAGGAAGAGCAGGGCGCAAAGGAATGGCCCTGACCCTGGTAACACCAAGAGAAATGAAACAGCTTCGTACTATTGAACAGGAAACAGGCACAAAGCTGATCGCCAGTGACTTGCCTACTCTGGAGGAAGTAGCAGCGAAGCAGCAGGAAAGCTGGATAGCTCAAATTGAAAATGTGATCCAGTCGGAGCTGGACATGAGTTTGTTTGAAGAAATGATCGGAGAACTGGGCAAGAAGTTTTCACTTGAAAAAGTGACGGCAGCTTCACTCTATCTTGCTTTTTCGGATCGGTTTGTCAAAAATATTGATAAGACTTATAACTTTGGGGAAACAGGAGCTTCCCCCGGTATGGTTCGTTTCTTCATTAATGTCGGGCGAAATGCGAACTTACGCCCGCAAGAACTGGCAAAAGCTATTTCTGAAAATGCAGGAATTGGCTTGAGGCAGGTTGGAAAAATTAACATTTATGACCGTTTTTCTTTTGTTGAAGTCCCGGAGGATGTAGCACCATTTGTCTATGAAGCTTTGCATCAGTCAAAAATTAACGGTTCCCGTGTCAATATGGAACCGGCACGCCCCCGAAACCGCTCATAGACAGATTCGTGCCCGAAAAGTTGAACGAATACGAGAAATAAAAAAACTCTTGCCATTTGGATATGGCAAGAGTTTTTTCCGGCTAGTCAAAAATGCCGAGAGCAATTTTGGCGTAACGGGACATTCGGCTTTTGTCCCATGGAGGATTCCAGACGAGATTCACGTCGACCTGGTTGATTCCTTCAATGCCCTGGACGACATTTATGACCTGTTGCTGGATTACGCCCGCCATGGGACAGCCTATTGCGGTCAGCGTCATGGTAACTTTCACATTGCAGTCGTCATCAATATCTACTTCATATATTAAACCCAAATTAACAATATCAATGTTTAATTCAGGATCGATTACATCTTCCAGATGTTCCAGAATTTGTTCTTTCATTTCATCTTTATTCAAAATGACTCACTCCTTTTTTCCGATTGACTTAAAAATACCACATTTTTTCATATGATACCAGAAACTGCTGAAAAAGAATCGAATAAATGTTCGCAAATGATCTTGGCAGGAAAACAAAAACACGGTATGATGATGATATGGATTAATGGGAAAGAGGAGGAACAACCATGTCAGATCGTCGACAAGCGCTAGAAATGGCATTGAGGCAAATAGAAAAGCAGTTTGGCAAAGGATCGATCATGAAAATGGGTGAAGACAACACCCGGCAGGTAGAAACGATTTCCAGCGGGGCGCTTGCCCTGGATATTGCGTTGGGTGTAGGCGGTTATCCACGGGGGAGAATTGTTGAAGTGTACGGTCCGGAGTCTTCCGGGAAAACCACTGTTGCTTTACATGCCATTGCAGAAGTGCAAAAAGCCGGAGGGCAAGCTGCCTTTATTGATGCGGAACATGCACTTGATCCGGTATATGCAAGCAAGCTGGGGGTAAATATTTCCGAGTTGTTATTGTCACAGCCTGATACGGGAGAACAGGCGCTAGAAATTGCAGAAGCACTCGTACGCAGCGGTGCAGTCGATATTATTGTGATAGATTCGGTGGCCGCACTCGTGCCAAAAGCTGAGATTGAGGGGGAAATGGGAGACTCGCATGTCGGTTTGCAGGCACGTTTAATGTCCCAGGCGTTACGCAAGCTTTCCGGAGCAATCAATAAATCAAAGACGATTGCGGTCTTTATTAACCAGATCCGTGAAAAAGTCGGTATTATGTTTGGCAACCCGGAAACAACACCAGGTGGACGTGCATTGAAGTTTTACTCCAGTGTCCGGCTGGAAGTACGCCGGGCAGAAACAATCAAGCAGGGCAGTGACATGGTAGGGAACCGCACCAGAATAAAAGTAGTGAAAAACAAAGTAGCACCTCCCTTTAAACAGGCCGATGTAGATATCATGTTTGGCGAGGGGATTTCCAAAGAAGGCAGTGTTCTTGATATTGCTGCAGACTTGGACATTGTCCATAAAAGCGGGGCATGGTATTCCTTCGAAGGGGATCGTTTGGGACAAGGCCGCGAGAATGCTAAACAGTTCCTTAAAGAGCATGCTGACCTATGCTTTAAAATAGAAAATATGATTCGTGCCCACCATGGGTTGCCAACCATTCATGTTGAAGAAAAAGAGCCGGAAAAAGAACCGAAGGAAACAAAGAGCAAAAAGAAAACCAAAAGAAAAAGCAAAGAGAGCACAGCAGAAACGCCATCCCTTGATCTGTCCTGATTAATCGGCAAAGAACGGGTGAGTCAAGTGGAAGAAGGAAAAATTACCCGAATTGAAAAACCGTCTCCCCGTACGAAGCGGTATAATATTTATATAGATGGAGAGGTTCTTCTCTCTGTCCATGAAGATGTGCTGGTAAAGTATCGGCTTCAAAAAGGCATGAAAATTGATGAAAAGGAAATTCATGCCTTATTGGAGGCGGAAGAATACAACAAGGCAAAACGGGTTGCCTTACATTATTTATCCTACAGACCTCGCACAGTTCAAGAATTGAAAATGCATTTAGCCCGAAAAGGCTATGAAAGCGAGAAAACAGAACGTATTATCAATGAGCTGAAAGCGTTGGGTTTCTTGAACGACCTGGAATACGCGAAGGCCTGGGTAGATGAGCGGCAGCGACACAAAGGGTTTGGTAAAAATCGCTTGCGGCAAGAACTGCTGAAAAAGGGAATTGCTTCATCGATTGCAGATGAGGTATTGACAAATATGGATGAAGGTGAACAGCGCCAGTTGGCAATATCGATTGCTGAAAGGCGCTATTCTCGTATAAAGAGCGAGCCATGGCAAAAAGTTGAACGTCGGTTGGGAAATTACCTGGTGCGGCAAGGTTATTCCATGTCAATAGTTTACGAGGTTTTGCATCTTTTTCGGACTCGTTATGAAGAAGAAAAGGAGAATGAATAAACAATGAAAATATTATATATGACGGACACGCATATCCGTGGAACATCACCGAGAAGCCGTACCGACGATTTTGAAAAGGCGATACGGGACAAAATCGAAGAAGTGATTGAGATTGCAAGAAGTGAGGAAGCAGATTTGGTTTTGCACGGAGGGGACTTGTTTGACCGCCCCAACCTCTCTCCGGCGATTGTAAGGAAGTTTGCCGGGATCTTTCGGCATTTTCCCGTACCTTTACTGGCTATTGCCGGAAATCATGATATATATGGACATAACCCTGCAACGATTGATCGGACCATGTTAGGACTTCTGGACGCATTCGGGGCGGTTCGCCTTATTCATGAGGGAGAACGGATCAAATGGGAAAAGGATGGAGTGGCAATACAAATAAGCGGACAGCCATTCCATTATGATCTGGATAAAAGAGATCCCCGAATGGATTATTGTGTACAAAATGACCATGCTGCAGATTATTGCATACATATGGTGCATGGAATGCTGGTGGACCGTGCTTTTTCAGACACTGTTCCGCATACCACAGTGCATGATGTCTGGAGCGATTCGGTGGATGTTTTGCTAACCGGACACTATCATACCGGTTTCCCTTTGCAACATCGAAATGGAAAATATATTGTAAATCCGGGGGCGATGGCGCGTATTAATAACCATCGGTCAGAAATAAAAAGAACGCCTCAGGTAGCCTTGCTGGAATTTTCCAAAACCGGAATAGATATTCGGTTGATTCCTCTGCAATCGGCGAAACCGGGTCAGGAAATTCTGGATCGTTCTTATATAGAAAAAGAAGCCTACCGGCAGGAGAAACTGGCTGAATTTGTGCAAATAGTCGGTTCATCGTCTGATTTTCAATCGATGAATATCAGGGATATTATCAATGAAATTTCCCAGTTGCATCAAATCGAGGAAAGAGTGACACTTGAAGCATTGAGAAGAATTGCTGTAGAACAAGAGGCGGGAGGGGAGAACAACCATTGAACGGTTTCAAGAAGCTGGTGATTGATAACTTTCAGTCTCATGAGCATACAGAGATTGAGTTGACAGATGGGCTCAATGTTTTTGTGGGGCCCTCCGATAGTGGGAAAAGTGCCATTTTGCGCGCCTTGAAGTGGGTATTGTTCAATACTCCTCGCGGAACCGATTTTATTCGTACGGGAGCCAAGGAATGCAGAGTTTGTCTCATCTTGAACGATGGTACAGAAATTTTGCGAATCCGTACTCACGGCTCAGTCAATCGGTATGTACTTCGTACACCTGATGGAAACGAACTGGTTTTTCAAGGGTTTGGCAATACTGTGCCAGAAGAAATCACCAGGCTCCACGGAATTACTCCGGTTCATCTGGATCAAAAAGAGCTGATTTTGCATTTTGGGACCCAATTGGAAAGTCCCTTTTTACTTTTTGAATCAAATCAGAACAAGGCCAAGACAATCGGGAGAATTAGCGGAGCGCATCTGATTGACAATGCTTTAAAGAAGACGAGCAGCGACCGACTCGCGCTAGGCGGAGAAATAAGACGGCTGGAGATGGAAAAGGCAAGATTGGAAGAAAAACTGAAGCCCTATAGTAATCTGGCGGAATTGGAAACAAAGTATCTGATTGCTGAGCAAACATTTCATGAAGTACGACAAAAGCGAAAACTCAAGGAACATCTAAAAAAAGAGATGGAAAATTTGGCAAAGATGCGTCGGGAAAAAAATTTGCTTCTGGAGAAGCTGGTCACGTTTGAAACTTTGCCTCAATCGGAGCAGGAACTATTGCACCTGGAATACAAGAAAACTATCCTGCATCAGTTTGCGCGTTTTCGTGACAAATGGCAGCAAGTCAAAGAGGAAAAGCTGGATAAACAGGAAATTGTCAAAAAGTGCAAGCATATTCCCGAAGCAGAAAAAAGCATGACTGTTCTGACAGAAACAAGGAATCGGCTGTTGCAATTCAACCAGGTGAAAAATCGGTGGGAGAACAACAGGCAAAAAATTGCTCAGCTAAATCTCGTGTTAGCCAAGTTAAAACGGGTGCCTGAAGCAATGACAGAATATGAGCGGATCGAGGAGGAGGCAAACAGACTCAAAGCCATGCTGCCTCTGGTTCAGCAAATGAAAATAATCAGAAAAGAGTTGAGTCATTGGCAAGGAATTGAAAAGCAAAGCCATAATGCTTTGGAGGTATTGGAAGAAGTTGTGCCGAAACTGACAGAGATGGCAATGCGCATGCAGAAGTTGGCTGTCCTTCGGAAAAATTGGGATGACAACATGAGCAGGATTGCGAAAGGGAAAAAGTTTATAACTGAAAAAGAACAGGAGATTCACCTGTACACAAAGGAATTGTATGATCTGCTAAAGCAAAGAGGCACTTGTCCAACATGCGGAATGCCGATCAGCCATTCCGTCATGGAACATATCATGGAAGAATATCAGGGGGGAATGTTTCGTGCAGCAGCTGGAAGAGAAGATCAAACGGATTAAGTTGCAAATAGAAAAAGCAAAGAAAGAATATACTTTTGCGCAAGCGCGGCTTGAAGTTCTGGAGAAACAGGAAGAAGATATATTAAAAGAGTTGGATGAGATGGGTGTTAAACCGGAAGACTTGCCTGCTGAAATTGAGCGATTGGAAAAAGAAATTGAAGAAGGACTGAAAAAAGCGTGGCAATATTTACCACAGGAGTTGAGGAAGTGATATGGACGCAGAATTATCAGTGGATGAACTGGGAAGAGCCTTGAGTGAAGCTGAAACAGAATTGGTCAGGCGCAAGGCGGAAAAAGAAATACATCTCACCCAGTTGCAGGATACTGTGGAAAGATTGGAGTCGTGTGAAGAATCAAGGGAACTATTGGATCGGGTTCGGCTTTTGTTTCAATTGTCTGTTGAACATGCACGACAGCAAGCAAAGCAGCAACTAGAAACTTTGGTAACCAATGCATTGAAATATGTGTTTGGTTCATCGATTCGATTTGAGATAGAGCTGTCTGATCATGGAGGGAACCCAACCGCCGAATTTTATGTTGTGTCGGAATGGGAAGGGCAGGAAGTAAAAAATCGCCCACAAGACGCTCGTGGCGGCGGAGTGGTAGATATTGTGTCGCTGGCGCTCCGGATTGCTTTAATGGAAACTATAAAGCCCCGCCTACAGGGGCCAATCATCCTGGATGAACCGGGGAAACATGTAAGTGAAGATTATATCGTTCCCATGGTTGAGTTTTTGAAATCGGTTGGGGATATATTTGACAGGCAAATTATACTTGTTACTCATAATACGCATTTGACAGAATCAGCTGATTGTGGTTATTTTGTTCGTCTGGCTTCTGGAAAGTCGGAAGTTGAACTGAGTCGTAATCTTGACAATAATACTTTATAAATAATACAATTTAAGTGTATCTTTGCCTTTTTATGGTGAAGGATACCTTCTGATGAGCGTAAGTTTGGAATTGAAAACTAAAGTAATTTGAAAATGTTCGCTGGTTTTCCAGCCTTGACCCTGGTATAGCAAAACATGATGAGGACGAGAAGACCGAGTTCATCGGTCTTATTTTGTAAATAGAAAAAGAGGAGGTGAGCGATGAACGATGGTGTTTAATGGATACGACATCATTTTGATGTTTGCCTCTCTCAGCATCGGAATCGGTGCAGGTTACTGGATTCGTAAAATTACAGCAGAAGCCCGGATCGGCAGTGCGGAAAAAGAAGCAGCTGAAATTTTGGAAAAAGGAAACAAAGAAGCTGAAGCGATCAAGAAGGAAAAAATCTTTGAAGCCAGGGATGAAGCCCATCGATTGCGTACTGAAGCGGAAAAAGAGATCCGCGAGCAGAGGAATGAATTGCAATGGATTGAACGTCGTTTAAACCAAAAAGAAGAAACTTTGGAACGCAAGCAATTTAACGTGGAATCACGTGAGGAAGAGTTGGCAAAAAACGAGAAGTATGTTGAGCAGCGCCAACGGGATATCGATCAGCTATACCAGGACCAAACTAAAGAGATGGAACGGATTTCTGGACTTACAACAGAAGAAGCACGTCAGTTGATATTGGCTAAAGTTGAAAATGAAATGAAGCACGAGACTGCCCAGATCATGAAAGAAATGGAACAGCAGGCGATTGAAGAGGGAGATCGGTGTGCAAGAAGAATTCTGTCTTTAGCTATTCAACGTTGTGCGGCGGATCATGTCGCCGAAACGACAGTATCCGTAGTGAATTTGCCTAATGATGAGATGAAAGGTCGAATCATTGGCCGGGAAGGTCGGAATATCCGGACACTTGAAACATTAACGGGAATAGACCTCATCATTGATGATACGCCTGAAGCGGTGATTTTATCCGGTTTTGATCCGATACGTCGGGAAGTAGCTCGCGTAGCTTTAGAAAAGCTGGTTGCAGATGGAAGGATTCATCCGGCTAGGATTGAGGAGATGATTGAAAAATCGCGTCGGGATGTGGATGAGCGGATTCGTGAATATGGTGAGCAGGCAACTTTTGAAACTGGAGTTCATGGATTGCATCCAGACCTGATAAAAATTATTGGCCGGTTAAAATTCCGCACCAGTTACGGGCAGAATGTATTGAAACATTCCATGGAAGTAGCCCATCTTGCAGGACTATTGGCAGCAGAACTGGGAGAAGATATTCATTTGGCGAAACGTGCCGGCTTGCTTCATGATATCGGGAAAGCGATTGATCATGAGATTGAGGGTTCCCACGTCGATATTGGCGTTGAATTGGCCAAAAAATATAAGGAACATCCTGTCGTTATCAACAGCATTGCTTCTCATCATGGTGATTGTGAAGCAACAAGTGTAATCGCAGTACTGGTAAGGGCATCAGATGCATTGTCAGCAGCCCGCCCGGGAGCCCGGCGTGAAACTTTGGAAGCATATATCAAACGCCTTGAGAAATTGGAAGAGATTTGCGATTCGTTTGATGGGGTAGAAAAATCGTATGCAATTCAGGCAGGCCGTGAATGCCGGATTATCGTGAAACCGGATGAAGTGGATGATGCAGAGGCCGTTCGCTTGTCACGGGAAATCACAAAACAGATTGAAAGTCAATTGGATTATCCCGGTCATATTAAGGTTACGGTGATTCGGGAAACAAGATCGGTTGAATACGCAAAATAAAGTGGCCTTGCGGCCGCTTTATTTTTTCTAGCATCTAAGCATGGAGTTGGAGGATATATAATTTTATGAGAATTTTAATGATCGGTGATATTGTAGGACAAGTAGGGCGTAAAGCTGTTGCAACATATTTACCAAAATTAAATCAAATGTATTCCCCGGATGCAATTGTGGCCAATGGTGAGAACGCAGCAAGCAATGGTCGGGGGATTCAGCGGGAAGTTGTTCGTGAACTGATGGATTTGGGAATCCATTGCATTACATTGGGAAACCATTCATGGGCACATTCTGAGATATTTGACTTTATTGATGAGGAGCCCTACCTGATCCGTCCGGCCAATTTTCCGTCTGGCACACCAGGCAAGGGTTACACCTTGTTAAATCTGCAAAGTGGAAAACTGGCTGTGGTTAGTCTGATGGGAAGAGCGTATATGGGAACTCTGGATTGTCCTTTCCGGAAAATGGAAGAGATATTGGAACAAATTCCAGGGTCTCCATATATACTGGTTGATTTTCATGCAGAAACAACTTCAGAGAAACAGGCGTTGGCTTATTTTCTGGACGGAAAAGTTTCGGCGATCATTGGAACGCATACACATGTGCAAACCGCTGATGAACGTGTTTTGCCAAAAGGAACGGGGTACCTGACGGATGTAGGTATGGCTGGCCCGTACGACAGTGTAATCGGAATGGAAAAAAGTGCTGTTGTCAAGCGCTTTTTTACACAAATGCCAGTACGTTTTTCTGTTGCCAGAGGTAGAGAACAATTTAATGCAGTATTGATCGATTTGAATAAGCAGACAAAGAGAACCTCGAAAATAACCAGAATTCGCATTGATGAAGAGCATCCTCTTATCGGTTGATATAAAATAAATTTATTTATGATTTTTTACTCCTATCTATACAAATTGGAAGGAATTTTTACTTGTGAGTCGAATAGGATATTAGTGGACTCACTCCAACCATCGAGGAGGTACCTTCATGGAAGTATTAAAAGTTTCAGCAAAATCTAATCCGAACTCTGTTGCTGGTGCACTCGCCGGAGTCTTGCGTGAACGTGGTCAAGCAGAAATGCAAGCGATTGGCGCAGGCGCGCTGAATCAAGCTGTAAAAGCAGTTGCAATTGCAAGAGGATTCGTGGCGCCAAGTGGAATTGATTTAATCTGTATTCCTGCCTTTACAGATATTATGATCGATGGTGAAGAACGGACCGCGATCAAATTAATTGTGGAACCTCGTTAGGAAATTTGGTCAATATATTCAAAAAAACCTGTTTATTTATATATAGACAGGTTTTTTTAAATGGAAGGATGAAACTGATGCAATGGATTGATGGACATTGTGATGTATTAAGCAAAATGTGGGGAAACCTGCCAGAACATTTATTTTATGATAGCAAATCCAAATTGGACAGTTCTTATCATAGATTGCGGAAAGCGCCTGTGGCACTGCAAGTATTTGCCATTTGGGTTCCTGAAACCGTTTCCAGGGCACAGCGGCTGTCAGTTGCTTTAAAACAGGTAGACCTGTTTTATGAGCAAATCATTCAGCAGGGAAAGCGGGTTCATCTTGTGGATAGCAAAAGCCGACTGAAAAAATGTCTGCAAAATCGGACAGGAGCGATCCTTGCAATGGAAGGGGCAGATGCGGTACAGGGCGAACTGGAGAATCTGCGCCTTTTTTTTCGGTTGGGAGTCCGTCAGCTGGGATTAACCTGGAATTATGCGAATGAAACAGCAGATGGTATTGAAGAAGATCGGGATGGAGGCTTGACCCTGTTTGGCAAAAAACTGATTGCAGAAATGGAAAGGTTGGGCATGATTTTGGATGTTTCTCATCTTTCAGAAAGGGGATTTTGGGAAGTGATCGGGTCAAATCTGCCTGTTCTTGCCTCCCATTCCAATTGTCGCGAGATTGTGCCACATAAACGAAATCTGGAAGATGAACAAATTCGGGCGATTATCGACAAAAAGGGACTGATTGGCATTACCTTTGTTCCTTCCTTTACAAGTTGTCCATCCCAGGCGGCAACGATAGATCACATTCTGCTGCATATTGAACATGTATGCAGTCTTGGCGGAGAAGATCATCTTTTTTTCGGATCAGATTTTGATGGTATTGAAAATAAAGTTAAAAATTTACGGAATTATCAGGAAATTCACCACTTGAAAAATGCTCTTTTGAAACGATATCCTGCGTCAATGGTCAGAAAATGGGCTTGGGATAATGGTTTTTCATTTTATCTAAAACATTTGTCATTATAAAATGGAAAAAAGTATAGTAAAAAAGATCTTATATTTATACAGGGGTTGTTTTGCACGAAAAAAAGGAAAAATTGAAAAGATAGAGAACATAAAGTGGTTGCTTTTTAACCAATACAGGTCTAGAATTAGTACATGAAAATGCTATCACTTTTCACAATTTGTTCGTTATTTGTGAAGAGTCGATATAATTCATAGTTATTTAATATTGTGTAGTGTGTGGCAGTATTAAAGGAGATGAGTTCATGGTTAAGCAGCTTTCGTGGAAAGTGGGCGGACAGCAAGGGGAAGGTATTGACAGTGCTGGAGAGATTTTGTCAACGGCTTTGAATCGAAAAGGATACTATCTATATGGTTACAGACATTTTTCTTCACGGATTAAGGGTGGCCACTCCAATACTAAAATTCGCATCAGCATAAACCCGATTCGTTCCATTTCCGACGAGCTGGATATTCTTGTTGCATTTGATCAGGAAACAATCGACCTAAACGCACATGAATTAACTGATGACGGTGTTATTTTGGCCGATGCCAAGTTTAATCCAATCGTTCCGGAAGGGGCAAATGCACAACTTTTTGCTGTTCCATTTACAAGATTTGCTGAAGAAGTGGGAATGTCCCAAATGAAAAATATGGTAGCCGTTGGTGCTTCCATTGCTTTGTTGGGTGTTCCGGCGGAAGCTTTAAAAGAAGTGATTGAAGAGCGCTTTGCCAAAAAAGGGCAAAAAGTGGTTGACAGGAACATGAAAGCAATCGCAAAAGGCATTGAGTATGTTGAAAGTGAAATTGGCGGAATGATTACCAAATTTCGCCTGGAGTCTTCTGACGGATATAAACGCTTGTATATGATCGGAAATGATGCTATTGCATTGGGAGCTGTTGCTGCAGGCGCCCGTTTGATGGCCGCTTATCCAATTACGCCGTCTTCAGAGATCATGGAATATTTGATAAAAACATTGCCCAAGTTTGGTGGTACCGTTGTTCAAACAGAAGATGAGCTTGCAGCAATAACAATGGTGATCGGTGCAAACTATGGCGGAGTTCGTGCGCTTACTGCTTCATCAGGCCCCGGAATTTCTTTAATGACTGAAGCGATCGGTTTGGCGGGAATGACGGAAACACCGGCTGTAATTGTAAATACCCAGCGCGGAGGTCCAAGTACAGGTCTTCCAACCAAGCAGGAGCAAAGTGATTTAATGGCTATGCTTTACAGTACTCATGGTGAAATTCCGAAGATTGTAATTGCTCCAAGTACAGCTGAAGAATGTTTTTATGATACCATTCAGGCATTTAACCTGGCTGAACAGTATCAATGTCCTGTAATCCTTTTGTCTGACCTTGCCTTGTCATTGGGAAAGCAAACGGTAGAACCTCTGGATTACAATCGCATTGAAATCAAACGCGGAAAACTTGTTTCCTGGGATGAAGAATTGCCGGATATGGAGTATCCTGAATTGTTTGCGCGTTATGAGGTCACAGAGGATGGAGTTTCACGCAGATCTCTGCCTGGTCAGAGAGGCGGTCTGCACCATGTTACGGGAATTGAACATCATCCGACAGGACGTCCGTTTGAAAATCCGGTTAATCGAAATAAAATGATGGATAAACGTTTGGCCAAGCTGAAAAACGGAATAGATTTTGAAAATCCGGTTTATCTGGATGCACCACATGAAGAAGCGGATTTGCTCATTGTCGGTTTCGGTTCTACTCGCGGTACCATACAAGAGGCAAAAGAACGTTTGGAAACTGAAGGAATGAATATCAACCACGCTCATATTCGTCAAATTATGCCATTCCCGACAGAAATTATTACTAATCAAATGAATAAAGCCAGAAAAATATTGGTAGTTGAGAATAATGCGACCGGACAATTAACCAGTCTTATTAAAATGAACGCAGGAATGGCGGAAAAAATAGTTCATTATGGAAAATACGATGGAAATCCATTTGTTCCTTCCGAAATCTATAATCAATGTAAGGAGCTGTTGGTTCATGGCCACATTTAAAGATTTTCGCAATAAAATAAAACCCAACTGGTGCCCCGGTTGTGGCGACTATTCTGTGTTGGCCGCCATGCAGCGTGCTTTTGCCAATATAGGATTGGAACCGCATGATGTTGCAGTCGTATCAGGGATTGGTTGTTCCGGACGGATTTCCGGATATTTTAATGCGTACGGATTTCATGGTGTGCATGGTCGTTCCTTGCCGATTGCACAAGGATTGAAATTGGCAAACCGCGATTTGACAGTTGTTGCCGCAGGTGGTGACGGAGATGGATTTGCAATCGGAATGGCACACACCATTCACGCAATTCGCCGGAATGTTAATATCACCTATATCGTAATGGATAACCAGGTTTACGGGTTGACTAAAGGGCAAACTTCCCCACGAAGCCAAAAAGGCTTTATCACAAAAAGTACTCCGTATGGCTCCATCGAATCTCCGATTCATCCGATGGAAATGGCATTAACCGCTGGAGCAGGCTTTATTGCTCAAGCTTTTTCCAGTGACCTTAAACAACTGACCAATTTAATAGAAGCCGGAATTAATCATAAAGGATTTTCTTTAATCAATGTGTTCAGTCCATGCGTAACTTATAACAAAATGAATACCTATGACTTTTTTAAGGAAAATCTCGTAAATCTAGATGAAGATTCCGAATATGATTCATCCAACCGCCATATGGCAATGCAAAAGCTAATGGGAAATGATGGGTTGGTTACAGGATTAATATATCAAAACAAAGAACAGCCCGCATATGAAGAAATGATTAAAGGCTTTAAAGAGGAGCCACTCACTAAACAAGACATCATGATTTCTGAACAAGATTTTAATAAATTGGTTGCAGAGTTTTCTTAAAAGGTAAAAGCCGTGCAGATAATTTCTGTACGGCTTTTTTAATGAACGTTTTTACTTTGCAATTATTTTATTTACAAGAGCAAGAAGGGAAGGGCAATTGCAAGCCCCAGAATCACAATAAGAAAAACCCAGGATAATGGATGGGCCCAATTGTTGGTCCAACCAATGCCAAACCGCTTTTCGATAAAAATAGCCGGATCCTGTTTATTGAAATAAAATTGTCCAAGTTTCCAGTATCGGTCATCATCCCGGTTAATCATTTCACCATTTTTGCCGGAACTCAGTTTGAGACGACTTCCTCCTTGCCCTGTGAGCAAAGACAACACGATGGACCCAATCAGAATTCCGATAGCTACAACAAAAGGAACAGTTGTCAAAAGTGTTGGATTGATCGGATAAACCATGGAAAGCCCTGCAAAAGAGAAAATTGAAACAACTGCTGTTCCGGAGAAGATCGTAAATGCTGACCATCTGCGTCGAAAAATGATATTTTGCTTAATGGAGCGTTCCGGGTTTTCTGCACTGATTTGCTGTTTTGCTTTTGCAATAATCGTATTGACAAATAAAAACAGCAGTGTCAGATAGATTTGCAAAATCGGGAAAATAAGTACTGTCCGCAAAGATTTTTCTGCATAATTGGTTACTTCTCCGGAAAAATTATATTGCATCGGGATTTTTTGAGGCATTTGTTCATAATTGTTCAACAGAAACAGCATGTTTCCGATCGCAATGATGAAGGGCACTATAAACCATGCGTTGGAATAGATCAGTTTTTTATTACGAAATTCAGTATCAATCATAACCATTTGTTTTTTCATTTCTGTCCAGTCAGCTTGTTTTTTTATTTTTTTCATTTTGAGGTGAAAAAACAAATAGATGAGAAAGTTTACTATTATATAAGCAATAATAAGAGAAGCAAACAATTGGCTGATGCGATCTGCCTGACCAGCGGCGTTTGCAGAAGCCATCAGGAAAACAGCGAATATAACCGCACTGATGATGCACATACACCATGCATACTGTCTCCGTAACTGTTTCAGTTTCGGCTGGTTATACACAGCTTCAGGAATAGAGACTCCAAAGCTTTCTGTCTTCCTTGTCCAATACGGAATAAAAACAACAGGAATAAAAATGGGAAGCATGATGATGCTGATCAGCAAAGTATCCATATTCATTTACTTCTACCCTTTCTTTGTGTGAATTCTTGAAACAGACGGCCACACAGTTTCTTGAATTCTTCTTCATCTACTCCACGACAAACGGATTCTGCGATCAGCGGACAAAGTGCATTTCTCAGTTGTAACATATAGGTTTCATCAGCTTTGGGAATTCCGTCAGGGTTGATCACAACTCCTTTTTGCCTGTGGATTAGTATGAATCCTTTCTCCTTTAACTGATGATAGGCTTTATTGACAGTATGGAAGTTGATGCCAATATCAGCTGCCATCGCTCTGACAGATGGGAGGCTTTCACCCGGCTTCAACTCTCTTTTGGCAATTCCGGCAATAATTTGGTGCTTTAATTGCGTGTAGATCGGTATATCTGTTTCAAAATCAAGTTGAATATACAATTGGGCAACTCCTTTCCTCAATGTTTTATCTGTTATATATATAATATAACAGATAAAACAAAATGCCAATTGAATGTTATCCTGTTTTTAAGGATAACTCTGGAGTTAGAAAGATGATTTATAGATGATTTTTTAGAAGCGAAAGTAAAACCCCCTCTTTTTCTGAGGGGGGTGTCTTTTATATCTTCACTTGTTTTTCCTGGTAACGTTTTTTGCAATCTTCATAGAGGTTGGCAGCAAACCGTGCATCTTTCCAACCCATAATATTTGTTTCTTTGTTTTCAAGATCTTTGTATACCTTAAAGAAGTGGTCAATTTCTTTCAATTTATGAGGCGCGACGTCTTCCAGTGAATTTATCTGGTTAAACCGTGGATCATCTGACGGAACAGCTAGCAGCTTCTCATCCCGTCCTTTATCATCAGACATCAGCAAGACTCCAATTACCCGGCTTGTGATTACGCATCCCGGGAAGGTGGGGAAAGTTGTAAGAACTAAAATGTCCAACGGATCTCCATCTTCAGCCAGTGTATTTTCAAGGTAACCATAGTCGGTCGGATAATGCATTGGTGAGTATAGAACACGGTCAAGCCGGAAAATTCCTTGTTCTTTATCATACTCATATTTGTTTTGGCTTCCGGCCGGAATTTCGATAAATGCGTCAACAATTAATGGATTGGACATTAATGTACCTCCTTTAAATATGTATAACCTAAGCAACATTGTAGTCCGTTTTTACCAGATACGCAAATAAATGAAGCATTCTTTTCGGCTTGAGTTTTTTGCTACTTATTTAATACTTTATGGAAAAGATCAGAATGTCGAGGATTAACAGAAATCAAAAAGATGGCAATGCTCCGCGTTGGCTTTTTACTGTAGTTCCAATAAATAAGCCACCCATATTACTGGGCGGCTTGTTTTTCATTACTCTTCAACTTTAATTGAATCTGTTGGGCAACCTTCCTGTGCATCCCGGACATCATCCATAAGTTCCTCTGGAACATCTGCGCTTCCTGTGTTATCATCAAGTATTACATATGCGATTCCATCTTCATCATAATCATAAACATCAGGAGCCGATGCTCCACATGCCCCACAAGCTATGCAAGTATCTTTGTCTACCCAAGTACGCATAAGTCCTAGTCTCCTTCCATGTCTGAATACTATTATGATATGCCTACCACCAAAGACCATTTTAGAACGAATTGTTTAGAATTGCAAGAAGCAATCCAAGATTGAAATAAGGGGTATCTGTTTATGACATCTGATCGTCTTTATTCATCCAGACAAGTGTTGTTAAGTTTTTATATTACACAGTTTCTTATTTTGTTAATGGGTGTACCGGCTTTGTGGTGGCAGGGAGAACTTCAAAAAAGCAACTTTTCGTTTGATTCCGGATCGATGTGGTCTTTGGGTTTGGGGGCCGGCGTCCTGATCCTCCTGATTGAAGCAGTCCTGATCAAATGGTCACCAAAAAGCTGGATGGACGATGGGGGAATTAACGCTCTATTGTTTAAAAACCGGTCTCTGATACATATCATGGTGATTTCTTTTTTAGCAGCGACTGCAGAAGAAATATTGTTTCGGGGGGTGCTTCAGGAGTGGCTTGGCATTTGGTTAACGAGTATTCTGTTCGTACTGATGCATACTCGTTATCTGCGCAAATGGTTATTGATGGCGGTTGTATTTTTGATCAGTACCGGGCTGGGATTTCTGGCAGAATTCTGTCAGGATCTTGCTCCTGTAATTATCGCTCATGGGTTGGTCGATTTTATCTTTGGATGTTATCTGCGTTTTGTTAAATTGAAAGATGAATTATAAAAAAAGTGCAAAAGAAAACCTTGACAGGCTGTTTAAAGATGATTTAATTATTTCTATATGCTTACTCCAGGCATATGAGTTATGATAATAAAAAAAAGGAGACCTGACTGCGTAACATGATGACTTTTTTTACATATGGTATATGGAAAGGTCTCCAGCGAGGGAGGGTAGGCCATGCGTGTCGAACGTCTTGGGGGAGATAAAATCCGCTTTTTTCTTACTTTTGATGATCTGGCTGATCGCGGAATCGAAAAAGAGGATATTTGGCAGGATATCCCTAAAGTGCATGAACTGTTTAACGATATGATGGAACACGCTTATCAGGAATTAGGGTTTGAAGTGATCGGGCCAGTGGCTGTGGAAGTCTTTGCGTTGCCTGCACAAGGGATGGTTGTTGTTGTTACCCGCGGCCAGGCGCAAAAAAATCCTCTGGATGAATTTGGTCAAGAACCAGACGTCTATGAACTGGAAGTTACCCTGGAAGAAACAAGGGATACTGTTTTCTGTTTTCGTGATTTTGAGTACTTGATACAGGCCGCCCATCATGTTAAACATCTCACGCAAGAAGGACAGGTTTACGCCTATAACGGATGTTATTATCTTATATTCAACAAGGAGTTCAAGACCGATCATTTGAAAACATTGGTGGCTATTCTGTCCGAATTTGGGGAGATGTCCACAAATACAATTCCTTTCTTGCATGAGTATGGCAAGGTGATTTTTGAACAAAATGCTATTCAACAATTATCCCATTATTTTGGTTGAATATAGATGCGCACCCAATTTGGGTGCGCTTTACACTATGAATTTTTTTTCATTGCCAATTGAAAAAATTCATATTTACGCAACTGATTTGTGCGGCCGGATAAAACTCCCGGGAAGACACGTTCAACAGAAAGGTGTTGGGTTTTGTGGGCTGAAAGCGCCTGAGCAATTTTTTTATGGTAAGGGGTTACATCAATTTTTTTGAATACGTATTCATCAGGTGTAAATGAAACAGGTACAGAGTATAAATGGGCAATTGATTCCGGGATGATAATATAGTACAGTTTGGTGGGGAATGAAATTTTCTGTATAGCTGCGATTGTTGCCTTTTGGATGACTTTGTGATCCGGGTGCCCTGATATTCCCGAAGGTGGAAAGGTGATAATCAGATCAGGACGAATATCTTCCATGACAGATTGCAATTGCTCGACAATGGAAAAAAAAGGAAGCTCAGACAGGTGGCCGTCACCCCAGTCCCTGATAACAAGCCGATCCATTCCCAGGATCGACAATGCCGTTTGCAACTCTTGCAGCCGTAAATTGCCCAACTCTTCTTGCGTGCATAATGGAGGGTTTCCAGTTTTTCCAGCTTCTCCGTGCGTTGCACAAAAAAGAGTCTGGTTCATTCCTAATTGGTGGAAATGACTGATTGTACCCCCACAGCTGAATGTTTCATCATCCGGATGGGCAAAAATGTACAAGATATTTTGCATTTGGGACATTTTATTCGTTCCTTTCAGTTAAGTCAGTTTTACTTGTTCAGGTACAGATAGAATGATGCAGTTCAACGTTTAGTTCTTTTGTTGATTATTGTATACTGGGAAATGTTTAAAGGGAATGAAAGTAGTAATTTTTCTGAGGTGGTAAGGATGGGACAACAGTCAGTTGCAGCAGGTAGTCAACCTGATAAAAAGGAAAATATGGATATTTTGGTTTCTACTCAAATTGTCATTAAAAAAGCGCTGGAAAAGTTGGGCTATCCAGATTCTGTTTATGAATTGCTTAAAGAACCATTACGAGTATTTACAGTCAGAATTCCTGTAAGGATGGATGATGGATCCGTCAAGGTATTTACGGGTTATCGCGCCCAGCATAATGATTCAGTTGGTCCAACAAAAGGAGGGGTTCGCTTTCATCCCGATGTTAATGAGTCTGAAGTGAAAGCGCTATCAATTTGGATGAGTTTAAAGGCCGGGATTGTTGACCTTCCCTACGGTGGTGGTAAAGGCGGAATTATTTGCGATCCTCGCAATATGTCATTTCGTGAACTTGAGGGCTTGTCACGCGGATATGTAAGGGCTATCAGTCAAATTGTCGGGCCGGCGAAGGACATACCCGCACCGGATGTATATACCAACTCACAGATTATGGCGTGGATGATGGATGAATACAGTCGGATTCGTGAGTTTGACTCACCTGGATTTATTACCGGCAAGCCTTTGGTACTTGGCGGTTCACGCGGGCGAGAAACAGCTACTGCCAAAGGGGTTACCCTCACCATTCGGGAAGCTGCGAAGAGGCGTAATATCGATTTAAAAGATGCGCGAATAGTAATCCAGGGATTTGGAAACGCAGGCAGCTTCCTGGCTAAATTCATGCATGATTCCGGAGCAAGGGTTGTTGGAATTTCCGATGTTTATGGAGGACTTTACGATCCGAATGGTCTGGATATTGATTACTTACTGGATCGTCGCGATTCTTTTGGAACCGTTACCAAGCTGTTTAAAAATACGATTTCAAACAAGGAATTGTTGGAACTCGACTGTGACATTTTGGTGCCGGCTGCTGTGCAAAATCAAATTACAACGGAAAATGCACACCGGATAAAGGCCGATATTGTCGTAGAGGCAGCAAACGGACCGACAACGTTGGGGGCCACAAAAATTCTTCAAGAACGTGGCATTTTGCTTGTTCCAGATATTTTGGCAAGTTCTGGCGGAGTTACGGTATCTTATTTTGAATGGGTACAAAATAACCAGGGATATTACTGGACTGAAGAAGAAGTTGAGAAGAAACTGGAAGAGATTATGGTGCAATCATTTAACAATATCTATCATACAGCGCAATCCCGCAATGTTGACATGCGCCTGGCTGCTTACATGGTTGGAGTAAGAAAAATGGCGGAAGCGTCTCGTTTTCGCGGCTGGGTATAGTATAATAAATATTGGTTTGGAAGAACACTCTAATAAGGGTGTTCTTCTTTTGCGTCCATGGAGGTGGTATACAATATGTCAGATGTGGTAATTGTCGGTGCTGGTCCCTGTGGTATTTCTGCGGCAATTGAAGTGAAAAGGGAAGGATATGACCCCCTCATTATTGAAAAAGGATGCCTCGTAAATTCTGTTTATCACTTTCCTTTAAATATGGTTTTTTTCAGTTCGACTGATAAATTGGAAATCGGAGGGGTCCCTTTTACATCAGTAAATGAAAAACCGACCCGAAACGAAGCACTGGCTTATTTTCGTGCTGTTGCAAAGCATCATCAGTTAAATATTAATACGTTTGAAAAAGTGGTTGATATTGCTAAAAAAGGTTCAGGTTTTATCGTTAAAACAGAAAAAAGGGGAAGTTATTTTCAATATCCTGCCAAAGCTGTGATTCTGGCAACAGGTTATTACGATAATCCTCATTACATGCAAATTCCAGGTGAAAATTTACCGCATGTCAATCACTATTTTTATGAAGCCCATCCTTATATGGGACAGGAAACAATTGTAATCGGAGGAGGCAACTCGGCAATTGATGTTGCTTTGGATTTGTATCAGGCAGGTGCCAAAGTCACAATGGTATATCGCAAGCAGGTATTTGATAAAAGCGTAAAACCCTGGATTCGTCCTTTGATTGAAAGTGCGATTGAAAAGAAGCGGATTCATATGCACTGGGAGTCAGAAGTTGTTGAAATTTTGCCTGATTCGGTGGTTATTCAGCCTAAAACTGGCGAGAAATTGGTTATTCCTGCAGATGCAGTTTTTGCAATGACCGGTTACCGGTCGGATGTTACA
The DNA here is from genome assembly GCA_965544045.1 of uncultured Thermoactinomyces sp. Lineage (GTDB taxonomy): Bacteria > Bacillota > Bacilli > Thermoactinomycetales > Thermoactinomycetaceae > Thermoactinomyces. The sequence goes on along the minus strand of CBEULT010000004.1, from coordinate 179,514 downwards.
TTTGTTGAGCAATTGGGAGGAGAAATTTTGCAGGATACAGGAGCGCCCGTCTGTTCGGAAGCGATGGAAACAACTGTTTCGGGATTGTATCTAGCCGGTGTAGTGGCAGCCGGAAATGATTCATCCAGGATTTTTATTGAAAATGGCAGATACCATGGCCGTTTGATTGCAAAAGATTTAAGGAACAGAAAAAAAAAGGAAATCTATTAAAAGATATCCCTCTTTTTGGGGGATATCTTTTAATATGGGAAATCAGGATAAGTAAAATAATTGCGTCTAAAAAGAATAATGATCATGAAAAAATACAAAACAAACACGATAGATGCCTACATTTGGAAAATTCCCCCCAACTTTTGCAGATCCTTTGTCAGTTCCAATGCGAGCATCAGTTTGATCCGTGCTTTCTGTCCGTTAATTCCGGTACTGAAGATCACTCCCATTTCCTTTAATTGCTTTCCTCCGCCTTCATAGCCATAAGTATCCTGAACGTTTCCGTTAAAACACCGTGATACCAATACAACAGGAATACGAAGGGCAAGAGCTTTTTGAATGCCTGGCAACATCATCGGTGGAACATTTCCCTGACCCAATGCCTCGATTACAATACCGTCCATTCTCCTTGCAATAGCCCAGTCAATTATGGAATCATCCATTCCGGATGCTGTTTTAATCAATGCAACCTGATGGGAAGGTACATTTAGGGGGAGCTGTTTTTCATAAGGAGCTTCTCTGTAAAAGATCACTTCCTTTTTGGTAAGCATACCCATTGGTCCTAGCCCGGGAGACTGAAATGTGGCCACATTGCTGGTATGAGATTTGGTAACTGTTTGGGCTGAATGAATTTCATCATTAAAGACTACCAATGCCCCCTTGTTGACAGCATTGCTGTGGGCAGCAACCTTGACTGCGTTGACCAAATTGTAGGGCCCGTCTGCTCCCAGTTCATTATGGCTTCTCATGGCACCCGTAATAACAACAGGTTTAACCTGGGGAAGGACCAAACTCAAAAAGTAAGCTGTTTCTTCCAAAGTATCCGTACCGTGGGTAATGACCGCACCCTTGACTTCATCCAACGACAGGTATTTTTTAACACGCCTGGCGATTTGCGCCATTTCAACAGGTGTGATGTGCGGGCTTGGCAAATTGAGCAGATGTTCCATTTTGACATCAGCATATTGGTTTAGTGCAGGAAGAGTTTTTCGCAATGTGCGCTGATCCTGTATCTTGATCCCCTCTGTTTCATTGGCATCAGTCATTTCAATTGTTCCTCCGGTTGTAATGACTATCACTTTTTTATTCATAATTACCACGTCCTTTCAGTCGCTGATCTTACCCCAAAATGATTATACTGAGAAGTCAGAGGCATTGGCTAACATATTTTTTGCATAATTTGCCGATCAGACGCTCAAACTATGCAAAGAAATAAGAAGGCGGGGATAAAACAGTGAAAAGGTTTGGACCCATTGGGATTGTTCTTATATTTTTGATCATTTTTTGCTTTGTTTCTGGAGAAACAGAAAAGACGCAGGCTGAAAATGTTGGCAAAAGCAGCGGCGGATTTAGTGAAAATGAGATACGTCTCATGAGTCAAGCTGTTTATGGAGAGGCACGGGGTGAACCTTATGTGGGGCAGGTAGCTATTGCAGCAGTCATTTTGAATCGGGTTGAAAATGAAAAATTTCCTGATACCGTCTCTGGGGTCATATTTCAACCCGGCGCATTTACGGCTGTTTCTGATGGACAAATCTGGATGGCTCCGGACGAAACATCCCGCAAAGCTGTGATGGATGCGATTAATGGATGGGATCCCGCGGAGGGGTGCATTTATTACTTTAATCCGGGCACTGCTACCTCCAAATGGATCTGGTCCCGGCCTCAAAAAAAGAAAATAGGAAAACATATTTTCTGCGAATAAAGGAGACGTGATGCCATGTACAAGAGAGTGGCAGCTATCTTGTTTCCGATTACGCTGGTTGCACTGGTAGGTGCTGCTGCGTGGGGATATCAGGAGTATCAAGACAAAAATGCCATCTTGATTAAAGCAGAAAACTCGTATCAAAGAGCTTTTCATGATTTCAACGAGCATTTGGAACGTTTGCAGGGCGAGTTGGGGAAATCACTAGCCATGAATTCGCCAAAGCAAATGGCTGCTTCAATGACAAATGTATGGCGGTTGGCCTATTCCGCACAAAATGATATTGGCCAATTGCCGTTGACGCTTGTTCCGTTTGACCAGGCAGAAAAATATTTGTCGAAAGTAGGACGTTTTGCTTATGATGTTGGCGTGCGTGATTTTCATAAAAAACCTTTGACGGAAAAAGAGTGGGATACCCTTGAAGCGCTGTATGAACAATCCAAGAATATCAACAATGAGATGCAAACAGTTCAGCACAAGGTTCTGGACAACAACTTGCGCTGGATGGATGTGGAACTGGCGATTGCAACAGAAGACAAGAATATGGATAATACCATTATTGACGGCTTTAAAATGGTTAACCAGAAAGTACAGGAGTTTCCGGAAGTAGACTGGGGACCAACCGTAAACAATATGGAAGTCAGGATGCGTGAACGGGCAAAAAATATTTCCGGCAAAAAAATCACTCTAAAGCAGGCTAAACAGATAGTGGCTGAAGCTTTTGGTAAAAAGTCCACCAAAGGTATGAAAGCAGAACACAATAAAAACGGAGATTATGAGACTATCAGTGTCCGGTATGCCGGAGCCAACAATACCGAAGTTCAGACTGAACTAACTGCCAAAGGCGGCCATATTGTATGGATGGTATTTGACAGACCTGTCAAGAAAAAAAATTTAAACCTGGATCAGGCATTACAGGAAGCAGACCGGTTTTTGGAACGGATCGGCTATAAAGATATGGAACCAATCGCACATGATGAAACCGCCAATATTGTTTCCTACACATTTGTCCATCGTCAGAATGGAGTCACTATCTATCCTCAGACACTTGCTGTAAAAGTGGCTCTGGATAATGGCGAAATCATGGGTTTACAAGCAGACGAATATGTATTCAACAAATTCCGTCTGTCTGAAACAAAGCCCAAGTTAACTGAAGAGCAAGCCAGAAAAAAATTAAGCTCCCATCTTAAAGTACAAAAAAGCGGATTGGCCATCATCTATAACCAAACCGGCCAACCGGTATTGTGTTATGAATTTATGGGTGCCATTAAAGGAAACCAATATCGTGTATTTATTAACGCAAATGATGGGGAAGAAGAATATATCGATCGAATCGAAAAAGCGGATGCAGATCAAATTTAAATTTTTGTTAAAACTTTTAAATGAGCTGATATAATATAATCGGCTCATTTAATTGTTTTCATTGCACCAATTACAAAATTATGTTATCCTTTAAGCAGGTTTCCTTTATAAAAATCTTGATATTGTTTTACTCGAATTTCATGTTTTAGCGTAAAATGGAAATACATATGCTATTATTGTTGTAATGATACTGTGTCCCAGTTTGTCGAGAGGAATTTACTTGGAATCGAATAAAGTATTTCCAATCGAGCAGGCTGCGCCTGCTTTTATTTTTTTGATCCCGGGTTTTGGGGAGGATTTATTGAACTGATGAAAAGGTTTTTAGTAGCTATTGATGGGCCTGCTGGTGCAGGCAAAAGTACAGTGGCACGCAGAGTTGCTGACTGTTTGGGGATCACCTATGTAGACACGGGAGCCATGTATCGGGCGATTGCCTGGAAAGCGCTTCATAGCGATATTGATATAATGAATGAGGAAGAGATTTCCCAGATTGCAGATACACTTGACATTACACTCCATCCCGAAGGTATTTGTGTAAATGATCTCCTCTTGAAAGATGAGATTCGCACCTCGGAAATTACTTCGCTTGCTTCAATGATTGCGAAGATGCCAAAAGTTCGCCGAGTGCTTGTGAATAAACAACAGGTAATTGCTGAACAGCAGAGTGTGGTTATGGATGGACGGGATATTGGAACCTATGTGTTGCCCTGTGCAGATGTTAAAGTCTTTTTGACAGCTTCCATTGAAGAGCGGGCGTTGCGTCGTCTTAAGGAAATGAAAGCAAAAGGAATGGATGTCGATTTGGAGTCATTGAAAACAGAGTTGCAAAAGCGGGATGAAAATGATCGAACGCGTCAAATCGCTCCATTGAAACAGGCAGAAGATGCTGTTTTGATCGATTCGACTCATCATTCAGTTACAGAAATTGTCGAAAAGATATTGCACCTATGTCGTAACAAATTAGGCGATAAGGAGTAAAATATGTTATATCGTTTCATACGTGGAATTGCAAAGTGCATGATGTACTTGTTTTTTCCTTATAAAAGGACAGGGACAGAACATATTCCTGAAAAAGGGCCTGTGATCTTTTGTTGTAATCATATTAGCAATTTGGATCCCCCTCTCCTTGCAATCTCCACCAAACGAAAAGTTCATTTTATGGCCAAGGCTGAGCTTTTTCGTATTCCGATCCTGGGCGGTTTGCTCCAACGTTTGGGAACATTTCCTGTGAAGCGCGGAGCTGGGGATCGACAAGCATTGAAAAAAGCGATTCAATTGTTGAAAGATGGGCATACAGTAGGAATTTTCCCTGAGGGAACCCGTTCGAAGACCGGAGAAATGGGTCAATTTCATGTTGGTGCCGCACTAATTGCCCTGAAAGGAAGAGCCCCTATTGTACCTGTTGCAATTTGTGGCTCGTACCGACTGTTTCGACCGGTAAAGATTGTTTATGGAGCACCCATTGATATTACTCCTTTTTTGAAGGAAAAGGTGGGAACAGCGACTGCAAGGAAAGTAACCGAGCTTGTTGTCAATGAAATACGTTCTTTGCTGGAACAAACAGAGGATTGAAGGTCTGCAAAAAGGTGAGAATTTCTCCTTTTTCAAATTGATCTTTCTTTTATAAAAAAAGTTTTGATTGCGTGGCAATGATGAGGAGGGCTCGTTGATGGCTGAAGAGATGAAATCCGAATTGACGAACGTTGCAAGTTTAGAAGTGGGTGATGTATTGAAAGGAAAAGTAGTCAAGGTGGAAAATAATCAGGCACTCGTGGATACCGGATATAAATCTGATGCAATTTTGCCGATTTCCGAAATTTCCAGTTTACATGTGGATAAAGTTTCAGATGTGTTGAACGAAGGTGACGAAGTAACAGTAAAGGTGCTTCGTATTAAAGAAGACGAAGATAAACTGATTGTATCGAAAAAAGAGGTTGATGCTGAAAAAGCATGGGCTGAGTTGCAACAAAAATTTGAAACAGGGGAAGTTTTAACGGCAACTGTTCATGATATTGTTAAAGGCGGTTTGGTTGTTGACGTAGGAGTTCGTGGATTTATCCCCGCATCCCATGTTGAACAGCATTACGTAGAAGATTTTTCTGATTATAAAGGACGTGAACTTACTTTAAAAGTTATTGAAATGGATCCTGAAAAAAACAAGCTGATTCTGTCCCATAAAGCGGTTTTGGAAGAAGAACAGGAAATTAAAAGAAATGAACGGCTGCAGGAACTGGAAGAAGGTCAAGTGCTGGAAGGTACAATACAGCGCCTGACCGATTTTGGTGCGTTTGTTGACATTGGCGGGGTTGATGGACTTGTTCATGTGTCTGAAATTGCCTGGCATCGCGTGGAACATCCGGCGGATGTACTGAATGAAGGCGATGCGGTAAAAGTAAAAGTGTTGAAAGTAAATCTTGAAGAACAAAGAATCAGCCTGAGTATTAAGGAAACGGAAGAAGGCCCATGGGAGAAGGTGGCAAAAGCCATCAGCACAGGGGATATCATCAAAGGCAAGGTGAAACGTCTGGTATCATTTGGTGCTTTTGTTGAGGTTTATCCTGGAGTGGAAGGGTTGGTCCATGTTTCCCAAATTTCCCACCGTCATGTAGCAACCCCTTCTGATGTGTTGGAAGAGGGTGAAGACGTTGAGGTAAAAGTACTCGACATGCTTCCGGAACAAAAGCGGATCAGCTTGAGTATGAAAGAGGTTGAAGCGAAAGAAGAACAGAAAGAGGAAAAGGAAAAAGAAAGTGATCAATCACAGCAGCAAGGATCCGGTTTAAATGTAACTTTGGGGGATGTTTATCCCGAATTACGCAACCTGAAATAAAGAATAGATTTTCCCCATACAAAGACCAGCCAAAACTTGGCTGGTCTTTGTATGCTTAAACAAGAAATTTTCTACAGAAACTACTTGAAAACAAAGGGGAAGAAGGTGACATGGATATTGGCGCACCAATTATTTCTCTCAGTTTGCTGATTTTATACTTGAGCGGATGGTTTCCGGATTGGGTGAAAGATTTCAAGACCAACCGTTCCAATTTGATCTTTGTTTTACTGACCATGTCGGTTCTTAGCTGGTGCCGGCCATGGGAAGTAAACGAGCGTTTTTTTGTTCATCCGGCGTGGATTGGTTTTCTTGTTATTTTTTTCTGCTTGGGTTATAAATTTTCGGTCTATTCCATGTTAACATTGTTCTGCAGTTCTTTATGTACCGGTACTTTTTTCCTGCTTTTGCATGAGTTGATGAAAGTAAATACCGACTGGGATTATAGACCATTTGAAATTGTGCTTTTTTGCGGAGTTATTATCCTATCTTGTCTGAATTCCGACCGTTTGTCTGAACGAATCTGGTATGCGGGAATGTGTCTGATGATATTACATGTGTGGATTTTATATTTTTATCGTGAAGGGCTGAATCCTTGTGTTTTGGGATCCAATGTATTTATGGATATATTATGGCTGGCGTTAATTGGAATACTGCTGATGTATTATCTCGAATATTGGATTCGAATCCGGATGATGAAAAAAAGGCAGCCAAATTGGTCATAAGTCAAAATTCAAAATAAGGCGGTCGGGTGGTTGCCTTTAAAATTATTTATCGTTAAGATTAGGTATGGTTTATAAATCAAGCAAACTTGCCGAAAGGGACACGGTTACCTGAAAAAATCCGAAAGTCATTTTTTACAAACAGATAAAGAGGAATAGTTTAATTGCCCAAAATTTCAAGCAAACCCCCTGAATAGGTCTGTGCCGGGGATTGTCACATTTCCTGTGCAAGTTTGTCTGCTGTCTGTTTTAATTAACGATTGGAAAACTGAAAAGCGAGGATTTAATATGAGTTTACCTGTAGTTGCCATTGTAGGAAGACCGAATGTGGGAAAGTCCACAATATTTAATCGATTGGCTGGTGAGAGGATTGCAATTGTAGAAGATGAACCGGGGATTACGCGGGACCGGATTTATTCTTCTTGTGAGTGGAATGGACGCGAGTTTCACTTGATTGATACAGGTGGAGTTGAGTTTGGAGAAAAAGATGAGATCATTGAACATATTCGCAAACAGGCAGAACTGGCAATCGATGAAGCAGATGTAATCCTGTTTGTGACGGATGGCCGACAGGGAATAACACCGACCGATGAAGAAATAGCACACTGGCTGCATCGGTCCACTAAACCGGTCATTCTGATGGTAAACAAAATTGATGATGCAAAACATATAGAAAATGCTTATGAGTTTTACCGATTCGGATTTGAGCATGTTATTCCAGTTTCTTCAATTCACGGAACCGGAACGGGAGATATGCTGGATGCCGTTGTATCTCTTTTTCCGGAACAAACTGAAGAAGAGTATGATGACGATACGATTCGTGTATCGCTGATTGGCCGACCTAATGTGGGAAAATCTTCGCTGGTGAACGCGCTTCTGGGAGAAGAACGGGTCATTGTCAGTTCGGTGGCCGGGACAACCCGTGATGCAGTTGATACGCCGTTTCAATTTGACAAGCAATCATTTGTATTGATTGATACAGCTGGCATTCGTAAAAGGGGAAAAGTATATGAATCAGTAGAAAAATATAGTGTTATCCGTGCTTTGCGGGCTATTGAGCGTTCTGATGTTTGCCTGATTATCATTGATGGAGAGCGTGGAATTGCCGAACAGGACAAGAGAATTGCGGGATATGCACATAATGCCGGTAGAGCAGCTGTTTTTGTTGTTAATAAATGGGATGCTGTGGAGAAGGATGAAAAAACAATGGATCAGTTTCGGCAAAAAATCCGGGATTCATTTCAGTTTATGCATTATGCGCCAATCCTGTTTGTATCAGCGAAAACAGGAAAGCGGGTTCAACGAATTCTGCCAAAGGTGGAAGAAGTTGCGGAACAGCATGCTATGCGTGTTCCTACTTCTGTTCTTAATCAGGTAATTCAGGATGCGATGGTTACAACACCGCCCCCCTCGGAAAAAGGCAGGCGTTTCCGTGTGCAGTATGTAACACAGGTTTCTGTAAAGCCACCTGCGATTGTCTTATTTGTAAATGACCCGGACATCGCCCATTTCAGCTATCTCAGGTATTTGGAAAATCAATTGCGGCAAGCATTTCCTTTTCATGGCACACCACTTAAGATAAAGTTGAGGAAAAAAAGTTAATTAATGACGAGCAGGGAGAGATTGAGAAAATGCTGATTATTTGGGGGATATCCATTTTAATATCTTATTTGGTGGGATCAATCAGTTTTAGTTACCTGTTTACACGTTGGTTGAAAGGAGTGGACATCCGTAACTTTGGAAGCGGAAACGCAGGTGCTACCAATACCCTGCGTGTTCTTGGCAAAGGACCTGCCGCAATCGTCTTTGTATTGGATGCCTTTAAGGGAGTGGCGGCCGTGGGATTGGGAAATTTGATGTCTCATGGCGATCATATTGTGATGATTGTCTGTGGCATTGCTGCTGTAATTGGCCATAACTGGCCGGTGTTCCTTCGCTTTCGGGGAGGGAAAGGGATTGCTACCACAGTTGGTGTCGCAGCTTCCTGTTTTTTTGGTGCAACGTTCATTTCCGGGATTCTGGCGATCCTGTTTATTGTTATTACCCGCTATGTTTCATTGGGTTCCCTTGTTTTGACCATCTTTATCCCCATTGTCATGTGGATTATGGACTATTCAGGTCTGAAGATCGGGCTTATGTTAATCATCACTGCTATGGCCGTTTGGCGCCATAAACAAAACATTTTAAACTTGATACATGGAAAAGAAAGAAAGATTCATTTTAGAGGAGAAGATGCATGAAACAACGAATAGCAGTTCTTGGTGCAGGAAGTTGGGGAACAGTTCTGGCAACTGTTCTCGTGGAAAATGGACATGATGTCAGGTTATGGGCGCGCAGGGAAGCGCAGACGGATGAAATCAATCAGCATCATTCCAATGAAAAGTATTTGCCAGGAATCAAATTGCCGGAAACCTTGTCAGCCACTTCCTCGCTGACAGAGGCACTGGAAGGGTGTGATACAGTTGTTTTTGTCGTGCCTTCCCACTCCATGAGAGAAACAGCCCGTAAGGTGAAACCCCTGCTTTCACCGGAGACGCTGATTGTCCATGCTGCAAAAGGCTTTGAGTTGAATACGTGGAAACGCATGTCTGAAGTACTGACTGAGGAACTGGGTACGTCTTGCCGAGAGAAAATAACAGTGTTATCGGGTCCCAGCCATGCTGAGGAAGTAATTAAAAAATGCCCGACAACCGTTGTTGTTGCCTCACCCCAATTAGCGGTCGCCGAAAAAATACAAATGATTTTCATGAACCAGTATTTACGTGTATATACCAATCCGGACGTGATTGGAGTAGAAGTAGGGGGAGCACTTAAAAATATTATCGCTCTTGCTTCCGGTTTGGTTGATGGTCTTCAATTTGGCGACAATGCAAGAGCAGCACTTATCACCCGCGGTTTGGCGGAAATTGCTCGCCTGGGTTCAGCCATGGGAGCGGAGCCGATTACGTTCGCAGGACTGGCGGGCGTTGGCGATCTTGTCGTTACCTGTACCAGCAAACACAGCCGAAATTGGCGTGCCGGTCATATGCTTAGTCAGGGGAAAAAATTGAATGAGATCCTGGAAGAAATGCAAATGGTTGTGGAAGGAATAAAAACCACCAAAGCGGCTCATTTCTTGAAAGAGCAATTTCATGTGGAGATGCCTATTGCAGAACAACTGTATCTGGTGCTGTTTGAGGACAAGGATCCGGAGCAGGCGGTCAAAGAGTTGATGAGTCGCGGGAGAACCAAAGAGCTGGAAGAAATTGTTCAAGGCTGGTAAATTGATTTTTTGGGCTTTTTCCCTGTTGCAAGCTTTTGGGTGATTTCATACTCTGTAATAGCTTCAACCAATATCCACAAACTTGAGCACAGATACAAGGACAGGGATTCAGATTGGTCATAAGAAGCAGAAGAAAACAGGGGTAATGCCTTTGGACATTACCCCTGTTTTCGTTTCATTGGCGGGTAGGAAGAAGTAGAAGCTGGTTTGGGCTGAAATATTTGCGCAATCATTTTTTGCATAAACGGGGATTTTAAAATTTCAACAATTTGGCCTATATTGATTGATTGCAATAGTGGCGCAACTGGAAACTCCCGATTTGGTTTCTCTTCATCGGGCCATTCAATGACTGGAATTTCTTCGTCTATTGTTGGCTTGGGCCTTTCTTTGCGTGAAGGAGCGGGGATGGAAAATGGGCGATGCCGGTGTCTGCGATTGGCTGACGATATATGGTTTGTAAATTCCAGAATTTTGTAAGCAGAATCCAGCATGTTTTCAATTTTTTGAATCGATTGGCTTAAGTCCTGGACGGTTGAGCGCAAAGACATGAATCCACTCAGTACTTTTGCGATATTGATGGAAGATAGTTCCGAAAGGTAATCAGGCAGATATTTAGGCGATTCAACCGGTTTGACCGGTGTGAGTTTTGACTTTCTTTTTTTATTAAGAGGGGGTTTTGGCCTGTTACGTTTGCCACTCATGTCTGTTTTCCTCCATTTCAGGCTAATGTCCATTTATCTTATGCACAAACAGGCGAATGAATTAAGGCAAATGTCCTGCTATTTTCTTAGGCTGTTGCGGATTTGTAGACTTGATAAAAATCTGGTAAGGGACGTGTTGGACAGTTGGACTTGATGATTGTTTTATTTTTGCTCGTTTTGACTAATATTCTCATTGCAATTGGCCGGCAGCAAAAGAAAGCCTGGATAAGTATAATTTTTTCTTTCCTTTCCTTTTTGCTGTTGTTGGTTGTCGCACTTTTTGTGCTTCGCATGTTGTTATAAGGAGGGATTTATTTGCGGTTTAAACAATCCTTTTTGCTGGCATTAGCGGGTGCTATCGTGCTTTTGTCTACTGGTTGTATGTATCCAGCCGAGCAACGAATGCAATTGGACAGGCTTTCGCAACAAGTGGCACAAGTGCAAGTGGCAGTTGACGCTTATTTTAGGCAAAATAAGATATTACCGTATGTATATACGGAAATGAAGCAAAAACTGACCACCAAATATAAAGTCAATTTTAAAGAATTAAACGGGTTTTTGGGAGAGTTACCCCCATCTTCCTTTAATAAAGGCGGGTATTTTGTGTTTGTTTTGGTCGATGTGGAAAAAGATCCAACCGTTCGATTGTTTGATCTGCGAATCAATGATGCGGTCAGTAAAATTGAGTCCGGTATAAATCAATATGTAAAGCATTATCGGGCTTTGCCTAAAAAAACACAAATTAACCAATATTTTTATACGATCGATTACAAGAAACTGAAACTGGAACCGATTGAGATCCCGAGTCCCTATTCACAGGAAAAATTGCCGCTGATTATCGACCTGAACGGAAAGGTTTATATTGATTACCGGACAGAGGTGATGAAAAAATGGCAGCAGGCAACCCAAAAGCCTAGTGAACAAACAGACTTGAGATTGTGGCTGTCAAAAGATTCATTATATGTGCCGGCATTTTCACCGGTAATAAAAATGAAAGGTAATGAACCTCAATTGTTGCCTGTTCATGATTAAAAAGATTTTTCAACAAATGAATATCTGTTTTTTTATGGAATAGTATGAAAAACAGGCGGCCTATTTGATGACCAAGAGGTGATAGGAAATGGAAACAATTCTGTTTCATTTTTTGGTGATTCCCGGGGTTTTTTTTCTGGGGCGATTATCCGGGTCGGTAAAAATATCAGCTTTTCGTGCAAAAACGGTTTCTTCCAGGCATAAAGCCCGCCTGTCATCCCGGTCACAATGAGAGCTTCTGTTGCAAGGCGAAGGCGGGACAGAGTCCTGAAAATTGTCTTCCTGTACATGTTTTTCTACAGTCTGAGAGCTTCTTTAAAAAGAGAGCTCTATTTTTTTACCCAAAGATTCATATTGGCAAGACGCATTCATATATTAGTAGTGTCCAAGGAAGGTTCCGGGAGGGGAGGGTTGCCTTCGCACCGGCGACAAGTCCAGAACGACAGGTTTAAGTTCTAGAGGAGGGAATTTGATGGAAAAAGTAGATATCCTGAAAGATATTGCAGAGCGAACTGGAGGAGATATTTACCTGGGTGTGGTCGGTGCGGTGCGCACCGGTAAATCAACATTTATTAAACGATTTATGGAACAGGTAGTCATTCCAAACATTGACGATGAAGTAGAACGAATCAGAGCAACTGATGAGTTGCCGCATAGCGGAGCGGGGCGAACGATCACAACCATCGAGCCAAAGTTCGTGCCAAACCAGGCGATCCAGGTTCATGTAGGTGAAGGCCTGGATGTCAATATCCGCTTGGTCGATTGTGTAGGATATGCAATTGAAGGTGCTCAGGGTTACGAGGACGAAAAGGGGCCAAGGATGATCAGCACCCCCTGGTTTGATGAACCGATCCCATTTCAGGAAGCGGCAGAGGTTGGGACACGGAAAGTCATTCAGGAACATTCGACTGTTGGAATTGTTGTTACAAGCGACGGAACGATTACAGATCTTCCTCGTGAAGCGTACCAGGAAGTTGAAGAGCGGGTTATCACGGAAATGCAGGAAGTAGGCAAACCATTTATTCTGGTGTTAAATTCAGCGCAGCCGTACAGTGAACAGACACAGGCTTTAAAAGCTGAGTTGATAGAAACCTATGATATTCCTGTTGTGGCGGTAAGTGTTGCCACAATGGGGGAAGATGATATTTTGGGGATTATGAAAGAAGTGCTTTATGAATTCCCGGTTCATGAAGTAAATGTGAATTTGCCGAGCTGGGTAATGGTTCTTGAGGAAGAACATTGGCTAAGGCAAAGTTTTGAAAACTCCGTGCGGGAGACAGTAAAGGATATAAAACGTCTGCGCGATGTAGATCGGGTGGTCGGGCAGTTTTATCAGTATGAATTTATTGACAAGGCAGCCTTGTCAGGAATGGATATGGGGCAAGGTGTGGCAGAAATTGATCTGTACGCTCCGGATAATTTATATGATCAGGTCTTACAAGAAGTAGTCGGTGTTGAAATCCGTGGCCGTGATCATTTGCTGGAACTGATGCAGGAGTTTAGTGAGGCCAAGCGGGAATTTGATAAAGTATCCGATGCTTTGAAGATGGTTCGTACGACTGGTTATGGTGTAGCTGCTCCTGCCCTGGAAGAAATGTCGCTTGATGAACCGGAACTGATCAAACAGGGGAATCGGTTTGGCGTGCGCCTGAAAGCAACAGCTCCATCAATTCATATGATTCGGGTTAACGTGACATCCGAATTTGCTCCTATTATCGGCTCCGAGAAACAGAGTGAAGAATTGGTAAACTATCTCATGCGTGATTTTGAAAAAGATCCGTTAAGGATTTGGGAATCCGATATTTTTGGCCGTTCATTAAATTCCATTGTGCGGGAAGGCATTCAGGCAAAGTTGTCCATGATGCCCGAAAACGCGCGTTATAAACTGCAGGAGACATTGGAACGAATTATCAACGAAGGCTCAGGGGGATTAATTGCGATTATATTATAAATCATGTGAAAAGCGCGTTTTCGGCGCTTTTTTTATTCATAGAGCGGAAAATCGCAAATAATCTCTTGAACTTCGGTATTTTATATAATAGTATAGGGTTGTCCCACGCAAGCCGCACTCTTTTCGAAGTTTGTTCGAGGAGCAGTGGATTTGTATACGGAGGTGTGATTATGAACAAAACAGATCTGATTAATAAAGTAGCGGAAGCTACTCAAATGACCAAGAAAGATGCTTCAAAGTCTGTAGAGGCTGTATTGGAATCGATCGCCGGAGCTTTGCGTAGTGGGGATAAAGTTCAATTGATCGGTTTTGGCAACTTTGAAGTAAAGGATAAGCCTGAACGCAAAGGCCGCAATCCCCGTACTGGTGAGGAAATGATCATTCCAGCACGCAAAAGTGTCTCTTTTAAAGCAGGTAAACAATTGCGTGAAGAAGTTAATAAATAATTTAATGGATGCTGGGACTACATAATACCTGCCAAAAAGGCCTCTTTTAAGAGGTCTTTTTGTCTTGCGCGCTTATGATATAATTGACACCTGGCCATGAAACCAGTGATGGATCAGGATTTTGCACGTGGATGGAGGAACAAACATTGGTAGACCACCACAAAATTGAAAAGGCAGTTCGAATGATTCTGGAAGCGATTGGTGAAGATCCAAACCGGGAAGGTTTATTAGATACGCCGGCTCGTGTTGCACGAATGTATGAAGAAATTTTTGTTGGTCTGAATGAAGATCCCAAAAAACATTTTTCTGTGATCTTTAGTGAAGATCATGAGGAATTGGTGTTAGTCAAGGATATTCCTTTTTTTTCAACTTGTGAACATCATTTGGTCCCGTTTTTCGGGAAGGCACACGTGGGTTATATTCCCCGTGGAGGAAGGGTGACAGGACTTAGCAAACTGGCTCGTGCTATTGAGACGGTTGCGAAAAGACCCCAGTTGCAAGAGCGGATTACCTCGACAGTAGCCGACTCGATTGTGGAAACGCTTAACCCTTATGGTGTTATTGTAGTGATTGAGGCAGAGCATATGTGCATGACAATGCGCGGTGTGAAGAAGCCGGGTTCCAAGACAGTTACCTCGGCAGTAAGAGGGATATTTGCCCGGGATGCTGCTGCACGTGCAGAAGCGATGAGTCTGATAAGTTTAAAATAAAAAAAATCACCTCTTGACATGATTTTAAGCCCGTAATATAATTTTAACTGTCGCTGGCAAGATAACATAAATTATTTTGACGGGCTATGGCGCAGCTTGGTAGCGCGCTTGCATGGGGCGCAAGAGGTCGTCAGTTCAAATCTGGCTAGCCCGACCAACAGCAAGACTCTTCCTCATGGGAGAGTCTTTTTTATTGAAATCGCAGATAATAAACCATGGTAAAATAGAGTTGATTTTTAAATCCTGAGGAGGGATTAAGATTGAAGGATGTCTGGGGTGATTATGTGGTAATTAAGGCAAAGGAAAACGGAGTAAACGTGATCGGGTTAACGAGAGGAAAAGATACCCGTTTTCATCACTCAGAGAAACTGGATCGGGGGGA
The DNA here is from genome assembly GCA_965544045.1 of uncultured Thermoactinomyces sp. Classification (GTDB taxonomy): domain Bacteria; phylum Bacillota; class Bacilli; order Thermoactinomycetales; family Thermoactinomycetaceae; genus Thermoactinomyces. The sequence goes on along the minus strand of CBEULT010000004.1, from coordinate 164,204 downwards.
AGTGATGATTGCGCAGTTTACTGAAAATACATCAGCCATAAAAATTCGCGGCAAAGCAACGATTATGACCAGTTTCGGGACAGTTGATACGGATGAATAGAAGAGTCTTGAACTGCAAAAGCATGTTTCCCCCCTGCTTTTTATAAAATAGTATCAAGAATGCAAAAGGGGGAAACAGGGTGAAGGCCTTTGTTTTGAGAATGCTTGCAGCAGTCGCAGCATCCACTTTTTTGGCTGTCCTGGTGTCTATTTTACCGGATCTGTCTGCCAGCCGGAATGATTTACCGGAGCATTTGCCTGTATTCAAGGATCAATCAACTCTGAAAGTAACCAGGGAGCGCCTGGTTGACTATATTTTAAGCCAGGAAATTCAATTGTCGCTTCAACACATTGATTATTATGGTCATACAATATTCTTGGAACTGGATGCTGGCGGTTTGAAAAAGGAAACCTCTGACAAGGAACTGGTGCGTATTATTTGCCAGATGTTGGAACAAACAGCGAATGTGGATGAAGTACAGGTTTTTGTTCATGATAAAACTGGTGAAAGTCTGCTGGTAGAAGCGAAAAAAAGCGATTTGCGAAAAGTTTCTCCAAAATCAATGAAAACATTATCGGATCAGGAAATCTTGGGAAAAGTCTTTAAAACAACTGTTTTTACTCCGTATTCATTCTGACGGGAAAACAATGGGAGAATGCCTATCTTTATAAAAAGTATGATATACTATTCGCAGCATTTGAATTAGCCTCATTGGGGGAACTGTTTTATGGCATTCATACATAACGAAGCTCTAAATCGATTGATTACACGAATTCGAAATAGTGCAGATAACCGGTATGTTAGAGAAACAATGGGGGAAGTACAAATTCCGGTTTTTTTTGTGCAAGTTTTGGTTTGGCTTCTGAGTGAGCGCCCAAAGGAGACAAAAAAGGTTGAATTGTATATCATTGCGTCCACGTTGTTGAAAATGGGAATCGATATGCATGAACAAATCCTTGTAAAACCTCGGCACGATGACGAGCGATGGCAGCAACTTGCCATTTTAAGCGGAGATCATTACAGCAGTCTGTTTTACCTGCATTTAGCCAGATATCAAGAAGCCGAAGGAATTCGCTATTTATCAGATGCCACCTGCCGAATTAATGAATGGAAAATGTCTTTGCACGAACTGATAAACGGGGAAGAGTTTTCAGACCCGAAGAAAGCCTGGTTCTATTTTGAAAAAATCTCATCCGAATTGGTTTCGGTATTGGCTGACTTTTTCCATCTGGAAGAAGAACTGAAGATTCTGGCTGCTGCGGCTCTTGTCACTGTTGTTGACGCAGACCGGATGGACAGATCGCGCCTGATGAATAATGAAGTTTGGCTTAATAAAATGCTGGAAAAGAAATTATTTCTCAAGCAAGCATGTGACAAGCTGGGTGACCCTGTTTTAAAATCTTTTTTAAAGCAATTGCCACAATTTGAACCTGTTGTATTGAAAGAGAGTGATGGAGTTTGAAACCTGAAGGTGAGGCAAAATCCAAATACGTACATCAAGTGTTTGAAAGCATTGCCAAAGATTATGACCGTATGAATTCATTGCTCAGTTTTCGCATGCATAAACTGTGGCGCAGATTTGCCATGAGAAAAATGCAGATTGAGCCAGGGGACAAAGCAATTGATGTATGCTGTGGAACCTGCGACTGGACCATTTCGTTGGCCCGTGCATCAAAGTATGGACAGATTGTGGGTCTTGACTTCAGCAAAAAAATGTTAGAGGTTGGAGAAATAAAAGTATCGCGGGAGAAGTTGTCCCGTCAGATTGAACTTGTACAGGGAGACGCCATGGATATGCCGTTTCCGGACAACACTTTTGACCATGCGACGATTGGATTTGCCTTGCGCAATGTTCCCGATCTTGTACAGGTGCTTAAAGAAATGAAGCGGGTTGTCAAGCCTGGAGGGCAGGTTGTGTCTTTGGAGCTATCCAAGCCAGGCTTTCCCCTTTTCCGTGCTGTTTATTATTTCTACTTTGAACGAATTTTGCCGTGGCTGGGCAAATTGTTTGCGAATCGTTATGAACAGTACAGATGGTTGCCTGAATCGCTGGCTCACTTTCCCGATTACAAAAAGTTGGAAAAGTTGATGAAAGAAGAAGCAGGTTTGGAAGATGTTAAAGTGTATCCGTTAACAGGCGGGATTACAGCTCTTCATATCGGGCGCAAACCAAAAGAGGAATAGAGAAGGAAGATGGTTTGATGATGGGATGGAACAAATTAAAGATTGTTTTGGAAATGATAAAGTTTGAACATACCATATTTGCCTTGCCATTTGCCTATATGGGGGCCATATTGGGAAGTTTGGAGGTAAGAGGGATATTCCCTGTTTGGGAAGAAATGGTCTGGATTACGTTAGCCATGGTAGGTGCGCGGAGTGCAGCGATGTCTTTAAATCGCCTGATTGACTGGCGGATTGACGCGAAAAATCCGCGTACAAAAAATCGGGCAATCCCGGCCGGTTTGGTTTCCACCAAATTTGTATGGGGATTTGTGTTTGTATCTTTTGCTCTGCTCTTTTTCTCTGCGTACCAGTTAAATATGCTGGCTGTTTATTTATTGCCAGTTGCAGTATTTTTTCTATGGTTTTACTCCTATACCAAGCGTTTTACCTGGACATGTCATTTCTTTTTGGGAATTGCCACAGCCTTGGGACCGTTAGGCGGCTGGGTAGCCACCACGGCTCAAATCGATGCGCTTTCACTGATCCTTTTTGCTACCGTTGCCTTGTGGATTGGCGGGTTTGATGTGATTTATGCTTGCCAGGATGTGGAGTTTGATCAAAAAGAATTTCTTAATTCTATCCCTGCCCGATTCGGGATAAAAAAGGCCTTGCTTGTTTCCACGTTAATGCATGTCGGAACGGCAGCAGGACTGCTTGCACTGCTTATGTTTATGGATCTGGGGGTTTGGTTTGCAATCGGTGTAGCAATCGCGCTAATTATTCTGGTTTATGAACATGCTATTGTTTCTGCAAACGATCTGTCCCGGTTAAATACTGCTTTTTTTACGATGAACGGGGTATTGAGTGTGATTTTGTTTACTTTTACACTAATGGACGTGTTATTATGAGCAATAAGCGAATTGTTATTGGACTAACCGGGGCAAGCGGTGCTCCATATGGCTTGTGTCTACTGGAAGAATGTCTGAGACAGGGACATGAGGTTCACCTGATGGTAAGCGAAGCCGGATGGCGTGTACTTAAGGAAGAACAAGGATGGGAAGTGCAGAAACGGGAACAGATTTTTTATGAACGATACAAGAATTTAAAAGGAACACTTGTCTATCATCCAATAAAGGATATTGGCGCCAGTATTGCTTCAGGATCTTACCCTAGTGATGGCATGGTTATCATGCCCTGCTCGATGGGAACGATGGCCAGGATCGCCCAGGGGATTTCCGGAAACTTGATGGAGAGGACAGCCGATGTCATGTTGAAAGAAAAAAAACCTCTCATTATTGTTCCCAGAGAGACGCCCCTGTCAGCAATTCATTTGGAAAATATGTTAAAATTGTCGCATCAAGGCGTCCATATTGTGCCAGCTATGCCTGCTTTTTACTGTCAGCCGCAAACGATCGAAGACATGGTGCGGTTTGTGTCCGGTAAAGTGTTGGATCAGTTGCGTATTGAGCATCAGCTTTTTCGGCGTTGGTCTACATAATATAAGGATATTGTCATGAATAGAAGAACAAGACAGTTAGATCTTTGGACCTTTTCTTGATCCACCATGGATTCAGGAAGAGGGAAGGTGATATGAAATACAGAGAACTGTATACTTGGCTCTTGAAAGAGCTGGCATACGTTAGGGTGAAGATCATGAATTTGCAACAAATCTACTTTAACTTAAAAAATGACCTTAAGTGGATTGAACGAGAGCTGGAAAAAACCATCAAGACGGAACATCATATGTTAGATGATTCATCTGCTCATTTGCTGAAAGCTGGCGGAAAAAGAATGCGTCCCATTTTTGTTCTCTTGTCCGGCCGGTTCGGTCACTACAAGCAGGAAGAACTGAAGCGGGTTGCTGTGGGATTGGAATTGATCCATATGGCAACACTTGTTCATGATGATGTGATTGACGATGCGGACACGCGCAGGGGCAAGTCTACGGTAAAATCGAAATGGGACAATAAAATTGCCATGTATACGGGAGATTTTATTTTTGCGCGGGCGCTTGCGGAATTGTCACACCTCAAGGAAACCCGGGTGCATCCAATTTTGGCAGCAGCGATGAGGCAGGTATGTCTGGGCGAAATAGACCAGATTGAAGATCTGTATTCGGAAAAACAATCTTTGTTTCGTTATTTGCATCGAATTAGGCGGAAAACTGCTTTGTTGATGTCGATCAGCTGTCAGTTGGGAGCGATGGTCTGCGAGGCGAAACCCCAATACATTGCAAGACTCAAGGCATATGGTTATTATGTTGGAATGGCTTTTCAGCTGACCGATGATGTTCTGGATTTGGTGGGAGACGAGGAAACACTGGGAAAACCGGCCGGGAATGATTTACGGCAAGGGAATATCACTTTGCCAGTCATTTATGCATTAAGTCAGGCAGATGGTAAAGAACAAGCGATGATTCTTACCTATTTGCGTTCACAAGGCAAAAATGGCCAGCTGGATAAAATTTTGCAGATGGTGCGACAAAAAGGCGGAATTGAGTACACACTCAACTTGTCCAAGCGCTACATGGAAAAAGCGATGCAGACCCTGACAGAATTGCCGGAATCCTACGAACGGGAGTCGTTACGTTTGATAGCCAAATTTATTGTGCAACGTTCCTATTAATCCATAAAATCCTGAATACATGGTTGCGATTACATTTTAAACTTGTTAGAATTTTTCTTGTTACCTAACCGTTCTAACCTTGGATTTCTATTTTACATAATATTTAAATGGAGGCTGACTCGATGGAAAAAACATTTATTATGGTAAAACCGGACGGTGTACAACGTGGTTTAATCGGTGATGTGGTGTCACGCTTTGAAAGAAAAGGATATCAGCTGATCAGTGCAAAACTGATGACTGTGTCCCGTGAACTGGCCGAACATCATTATGCAGAACATAAAGAAAAGCCGTTCTTTGGTGAATTGGTTGACTTCATTACCTCTGGTCCTGTCTTTGCAATGGTATGGCAAGGTGACAACATTATAACGACTGCTCGTCAAATGATGGGGAAAACCAATCCGTCTGATGCTTTTCCCGGAACGATCCGCGGTGATTATGGAGTGAATGTTTCCATGAATATTGTACACGGATCGGACTCACCAGAAAGCGCTGAGCGGGAAATCGCTTTATGGTTTGAGAAAGCAGAATTAAACAATTATGAGAAGACGATCAATCGCTGGATTTGAATGATGCTTGGGCATAGCTGTTAGGGGCTATGCCTTTTTTATTTTAATATGCCTCTCCTCACTTTGAATGATCTGTGTTATCATTACTAACAAATTTTTATTTGTTAGAGCCTAGTAGAGGAGAAGATGAGCAATGAGATATCTTACAGCCGGAGAATCGCACGGTCCACAATTAACCGTAATTATTGAGGGAATTCCTAGTCAATTGCCTGTTGACAAAGAAAAGATTGATCGTGAGTTGGCCAGACGGCAAAAAGGTTATGGCCGCGGGCGCCGCATGCAAATTGAAAAAGATCAGGTAAAAATAATGTCTGGTGTCAGATTTGGCCGAACAACCGGAGCTCCGATCACTTTGGTAATAGAAAACCGTGATTTCAGTCATTGGAGAAATGTAATGAGTGTTGATCCCGTCCCGGAGGAAGCTGAAAAACGTAAAATAACCCGTCCCAGACCGGGACATGCTGATTTGAACGGAGCTATAAAATACCAGCTTCGGGACATACGTGACGTCCTTGAACGTTCAAGTGCCAGGGAAACCGCTGCCCGTGTGGCTGCCGGAGCTGTGGCCCGCCTATTGCTCAAAGAATGCGGAATTGATGTGGCAGGCCATGTAATTCAAATCGGCAATATCGAAGCAAAGCCTGTCCGGTTGACCCTGGATGAAATTAAAAAACGGTCAGAATTATCACCTGTCCGTTGTCTTGACAAAGATGCCGGGAAATTGATGATGGAGCGAATTGACCAGGCCAAAGAAGAAGGAGATTCCCTGGGCGGCATAGTGGAAACCATTGTTGCCGGAGTTCCGGTAGGCCTGGGTAGCCATGTGCATTGGGACCACAAGTTGGATGGGAAAATTGCGCAAGCGGTTGTTAGCATAAATGCTTTTAAGGGAGTTGAGTTTGGTTTGGGTTTTGAGGCAGCAAGGCTGAATGGTTCAGAAGTGCATGATGAAATCGTGTGGTCCGAAGAGCATGGTTTTCACCGCCGGACCAATCGTCTGGGGGGGCTGGAAGGAGGAATGACAACAGGAGAGCCAATCATCGTGCGGGGCGCGATGAAACCTATTCCTACTCTTTACAAGCCTTTACAGAGTGTGGATATCGAGACAAAACAGCCTTTTGAGGCAAGCATTGAGCGGTCAGACAGTTGTGCTGTGCCCGCCGCCAGTGTCGTCATGGAAAATGTAGTGGCCTGGGAAATTGCCCGGTCATTGGTTAAAAAGTTTTCAGGTGATACCTTGGATGAAATGGTACAGCAGTTGAAACAGTATCGGGAAAGAGTGATGAGTTTCTGATGAAAACATTGACAGTTCATGTTAAGGATCAGCCGTATCCCATCTATATCGGGGAAGGCCTGTTGGAACAATTGCCGGATCTGCTTCAGCAAAACCAGATTGGAACAGACCGAAAATTAATGATTATCTCCGATTCCAATCTGGCTCCGCTTTATGGCGAGAAACTCAGCAACCGACTGATTCAGGCCGGCTATACTACAGGGCTTGCCGTGATTAAAGCGGGTGAGGAAAGTAAGAATTTGCAAGTATTTGAACAGTTAGTCGGCCAGTGTCTGCACTTTGGCCTGGATCGCCAGAGTATCATTCTTGCTCTGGGAGGAGGAGTCATTGGTGATATGGCCGGTTTTCTGGCTTCTACTTATATGAGAGGAATTCCGTTTATCCAATTGCCGACTACCCTTTTGGCTCATGACAGTAGCGTGGGCGGAAAGGTAGGTGTAAACCATCCAATGGGCAAGAATTATATTGGTTCTTTTCACCAGCCTCTCATGGTTGTGTTTGATGTCTGGTGTTTGAAGACACTTCCCCTCAGGGAGTGGCGTTCAGGAATGGCAGAGGTGATCAAGCATGGACTTGTTTGGGATAAATCTTTTGTAAAGTGGCTGGAAGATCACCGCAAGGAATTGTTTGCCATTGAAAGTGAAGTAACCATGGAAGCCATCTATCGCGGGTGTGCTATCAAGGCGGCTGTTGTTTCACAAGATGAACGGGAAACGGGAATTCGCGCCATTTTAAACTATGGGCATACGATTGGCCATGCTCTGGAGGCTGTTTCAAGGTACCGTGTTTATACACATGGTGAAGCGGTTTCGATTGGAATGGCAGGAGCGGCCAGGTTAAGTGCAAGAGTTCTGGGAATTGATATGGATATGGTCCTTTATACCGAGCAGTTGCTGGAGGCTTTTGAATTGCCTGTTGTTTCATCGCGTCCATGGCCTGTTCCGGCATTAATGGACGCGATGAAACGGGACAAAAAGGCGAAACAGGACAAATATGTGTTTGTTCTGGCCAGAGATCTTGGTAAAGTGGAGATTGTGAGTGGTATACCGGTAACAGAGATCAGGAAAGTGATCCAGGAGCTGGTTTCGGAAGTGGAAGTTAAGTAAGTTTGGAAGTTCCATTCCGGTAAAGCAGAAAGATTTTCTGTTGACAGTCTGCCTTTAGTTCGATAAAGTCAAAAGAGAGATGAGATAGGTTTCAAGTTTTTATCTGGTTAAGAGATTGAGTGAGCTGAGTTGAGAAGAGAATGGATATAGCTGAGCAGAGCAGAGTAGAGGCTGAAAAACCTTTGAATAACAGCCAAAGCAACTCCTGCTTTGGTTTTTATATTTTCCTCTACCTTTACCTCTGTATCCTTCTCTCTTCACTGTCAAGAGGAGGGATTTTTTGATTTACCCCACACGAGAAGATGCGTTGACTCTGGGAAAAAAGTATTCCATGATTCCCCTTTGCCTAAGAGTATTGGCAGACACCGAAACACCCGTAAGTCTTTATGATCGCGTAAAAGATGAGCCATATTCATTTTTGCTGGAGAGTGTGGAAGGAGGCAAGCGCTGGTCCCGCTATTCATTTGTGGGATCGGATCCTTTCTTTATTTTAAAAGGAAAAGGAGAAGAACTTGTCTTTACCGAGCGACACAAGGAAAGCCAAACAGTTATCGGAGAGCCGTTTTCCTTTCTGGCTTCCAGGCTGGAACAGGTTCACTCGCCTTCCTACAGGGGTTTTCCACCTTTTTTGGGAGGAGCTGTCGGTTATGCCGGATATGAAATGGTGCGATATTTAGAGCCTTCCCGGCCTATTGCAAAACCTGAGGCATTCTGTTCAAATGATGATTTCCACTTTATGTTTGTGGATCAGTTGCTGGTTTTTGATCATTTGAAACAGGAAGTTGTGTTTGTTTGTCATCTTCATGTTACACCTGAAATGTCCGATCTTGAGATTGAACTGGCTTATAACCAGACCGCCCGGCACTTGGAAAAATGGTCTGAACAATTTTTGGCAACACCTGTTTCAGTGTCACCTTTGACGTTGGGAGAAAGAAGGGTCACAGAACAGGATGTCCAGGCAAATATCAGCAAAAACGAGTATATGCAAATGGTTGAAGTGGCCAAAGAATATATCCGGAGAGGCGATATTTTTCAGGTTGTACTCTCCCGCCGGCTCACATGGGAACCGGCTCCTCCGCCGTTTGAAGTTTATCGGGCGTTGCGTGTTTTAAACCCTTCGCCGTATATGTATTATTTGCAGCTAGGGAAAGAGACTGTTGTTGGTACTTCCCCGGAGTTGTTGGTGCGCGTAACCGGCTCGGTGGCCGAAACGCGTCCGATTGCCGGGTCCAGGCCGCGGGGCAGGAATGAATATGAAGATCTGGTCATGATTGATGAATTAATCCATGATGAAAAGGAACGTTCCGAACATGTGATGCTGGTAGATCTGGGGCGTAATGATCTGGGACGGGTTTCCAAATACGGGACGGTTGAAGTGACCGATTTTATGAAAATTGAAAAATATTCCCATGTCATGCATCTTGTCTCCCAGGTAAGAGGGGAAATGATGGACGGAAAAAAGGAATTGGACGCATTCAGGGCCTGTTTTCCTGCCGGGACTTTGTCTGGAGCACCAAAAGTGCGGGCGATGGAGATCATCTGCGAATTGGAACCGACGCCTCGGGAAATATACGGGGGAGCTATCGGTTATTTCAGTTTTGGCGGAAATATGGACAGCTGCATTGCAATCAGGACTCTTGTGTTTCGTGACGGGAAAGCATGGGTTCAATCAGGGGGTGGCATTGTTGCCGATTCCGACCCGGAGAAGGAGTTTATGGAATCGTGGAACAAGGCACTTGGCATGTTGCAGGCACTTGCGATGGTGAGTGGACAAAAGGCGGGGGAACATATATGAAATCCATTTTGCAAAAAGTTGTTGACGGACAAAATCTTACGCAAATAGAAGCATACCAGGTCATGGCGGAAATGATGGACGGAAAGGTATCTTCCGTGCAAATGGCAAGTTTTTTGACGGCCTTGCGGATAAAAGGGGAGACGGTACAAGAACTGATCGGTTTGGCCAGAGGGGTGAGCGACCATGCGTCTCCCTTGAAATACCGTTTTGAACAGGCCGTCGATACTTGCGGAACAGGCGGGGATGGCGGAAAAACTTTTAATATTTCCACAGCAGCTGCCATTGTAGCGGCAGCTGCAGGAGTTCCGGTAGTCAAGCATGGAAACCGGGCAGTTTCCAGCAGAAGCGGCAGTGCCGATGTTTTGGAAGCATTAAATATGAACATTCATTTAAAACAGGATGAAGCCGTCCAATTAATGGAAAAAGCAGGACTTTGTTTTCTGTTTGCCCCTTTGTATCATCAGGCGATGAAACATGTCATGCCAACCAGAACCGAGCTCGGTTTCCGTACCTGTTTTAATTTACTGGGTCCGTTGACCAATCCTGCCCGGGTAAAAGTTCAATTGCTTGGAGTTTATGATCCCCGTCTAACAGAAAAAGTAGCTTACGTACTTAGCGACCTGGGAGTGGAACGAGCAATGGTGGTTGCGGGCCTGGATGGCCTGGACGAGATTACCGTCACGGATACAAGCCGGATCAGTGAATTAAAAGATGGAGAAGTCCGTACTTATGAAGTAACACCAGAGTCTTTGGGCGTTCCCCGTTCCACTCTTGCCGAAATCGCAGGCGGATCTGCGCAGGAAAATGCGCGGATCATAAAACAGATTTTGCAAGGCAAGTCTGGAGCTCCGGCCGATATTGTGAGTGTCAATGCTGGCGCTGTTTTCTATCTGACAGATCTCGTAGATTCACTGGCGGAAGGAACCCGTTATGCGAAGGAAATCATTCGGTCCGGATGGGCAGAAAAGCAGTTGCGCCAGGTAGTTCAGGCTTCCAGGGAGGTTTCCTATGTTTCTTGAAAAAATCACGAAAACAAAGCAGAAAGAGGTTGCAGAACTTGTCCACAAGATTACTCCCGGGGATTGGGAACGGGCATATGCCCTTCCCAGGGGTCAATCCCTGAAAGAAGCAATAACAGGCGGGGAGGCGGTTTCCATTATTGCAGAGGTGAAACTGGCCTCACCTTCCAAAGGGGTAATCACAAGCAAAATTGATCCGGTAAAAGTGGCTAAAGGATATGAGCGCGGAGGGGCTGCGGCGGTGTCAGTACTGACTGACACAACTTATTTTCAAGGCGGTGCCGATTTTTTGGTTAATGTGAAGAAGTCTGTCCAACTGCCGGTTCTTCGCAAAGATTTTATCATAGACGAACTGCAGGTTCTGGAGAGCAAATTGATGGGGGCCGATGCCATCCTGTTAATCGTTGCTCTCTTGGATAAGAAGCAGTTGCAACAATTGTCCCGAGCCGCGCATCGTCTGGGTCTGGAAGTACTCGCGGAAATTCATGAAAAAGAGGAGATCCCGTTAGTATTGGAGTGTGAAGCAGATGTAATCGGTATTAACAACCGAAATTTGCATACTTTTGAAACGGATGTTGCAAATACGGAACGGTTAAGGCTGCTTTTGCCCAAGGACCGGCCAATAATTGGAGAAAGTGGCGTGTTGTCACTGGCAGATGCACAACGATTGCAGCAGGCGGGAGTACAGGGGATTTTGGTAGGAGAGTATTTGATGCGCCAGGAGAACCCAATGCGGGCTGTCCAGGAATTGTGTGAGGGATTGAATCAATGAAGCGCCCTTTTGTGAAGTTTTGCGGTTTTCAAAAGGCGGAAGACGTTCAATTGGCAAGTCGTCTTCCGGTCGATGCACTGGGGTTTGTTCTTGTTCCAGGCAGAAAAAGATCAGTTCCACGCGAGCACTTGCCGGAATTGGTCCGGCAAGTATCCCCTGCACAGATGGCTATTGGAGTGCTGCAAAATCCTACCTGGGAAGAAGCAATAAGCTGGCTAAATTCTTCTTTGCTTGCGGGAATTCAACTGCATGGGGAAGAATCGGCGGCATTCTGCCAAAAATTGAAATCATCTTTTTCTGTTCATATTACAAAAGTGTTCCATATTCAGAAGAAGAGAGATCCCGTGGAAGAGCTGGAAGTTTACAGGCCATGGGTGGATGCTATCCTGCTGGATAAACAGGTGGGAAATGTTAAAGGAGGTACTGGTCGGACGTTTGCATGGGACAGCATTCCGCTATGGAAGGAAGCCTGCCGGAAGGCAAAGGTCCCTTTATGGATTGCAGGCGGGATTAACGAAACAAATGTTTTTGATTTAATCACGCGATATCAGCCGGATGGAATGGATGTGTCAAGCGGTATTGAAAAGAATCAGCGCAAAGATGGTGCGGCCATGCAACATTTTATAGAAAGGGTGGAAAAAGCATGCCTACAGTAAACGAGAAAATTGCCATTAATGCAAATTTATGGAGATTTGGTGAATTTGGAGGACGTTTTGTCCCTGAAACAACAATGAATGCGTTGATCGAACTGGAAGCCGGTTTTACCGATGCCATGAATGATCTGTCGTTCAAAAAGGAGTTAAACCAGTGGTTAAAAAATTATTCCGGGCGGCCTACGGCTCTTACATTTGCAAAGCGGCTGACCGAACACGCTAAAGGGGCGAAGATTTATCTGAAAAGGGAAGATTTGAATCATACTGGCGCTCATAAAATCAACAATGCTCTGGGACAGGCGCTTTTGGCGAAACGGATGGGCAAAACCAAATTGATTGCCGAAACGGGAGCCGGACAGCATGGCGTTGCAACAGCGACTGCAGCTGCTCTGTTCGGATTGGATTGTGAAATATTCATGGGGGAAGAAGATGTCAAAAGACAGCAACTGAACGTGTTTCGCATGGAGCTATTGGGGGCCAGGGTGGTTCCGGTCACGTCGGGAACCCGGACGTTGAAGGATGCAACCAATGAGGCGCTCAGGAGATGGGTTGCTGAAATTGATCATACCTTTTACCTGATTGGTTCGGCAGTCGGACCGCATCCTTATCCGTTGATTGTAAAAACATTTCAGCGTGTTATCAGTGACGAAGCGCGAAAGCAGATTTTAGAGAGCGAACATCGACTTCCAACAGATGTTGTGGCATGCGTGGGGGGAGGAAGTAATGCGATTGGCATATTTGCCGCTTTTCTGGAAGACAGGGAAGTTCGTCTGCACGGGGTAGAGGCTGCAGGCAGGGGACTGTCCACCGGATTACATGCTGCTTCGCTCAGCAAAGGGGAACCCGGCGTGTTGCATGGCATGTACAGCTATTTTTTGCAGGATGAACATGGACAGGTGACGCCTGCCCATTCAGTGTCTGCAGGACTGGACTATCCGGGAGTTGGCCCGGAACACGCTTATCTGCATGAAACAGGGCGTGTACGGTATACTGCGGTTACTGACCAGGAGGCGATTGAAGCGGTAAAACTGCTGTGTCAGACTGAAGGAATATTACCAGCTCTGGAATCGGCCCATGCCATTTGGGAAGGGGTAGAACTGGCAAAACAAAGAGATTCGCAAGATCTGGTCCTGATTAATTTGTCAGGCCGCGGCGATAAAGACGTTGAAACCATTCACAAAGCATTGAGACAGGAGGGACAAGGATGAATCGATTAGAGCAAGCATTGGAGAGAAAAGCTGAATATCTGATTCCATATATTGTGTGCGGTGACCCGAACTTGGAGACGACGCGGGATATTATCGGGACTCTTGCCGAAGAAGGCGTATTGGCGATTGAGATAGGAGTTCCGTTTTCTGATCCGGTGGCTGATGGTCCAGTCATCCAGGCGGCAGGAGAACGGGCGCTGAAAAATGAGGTGACATTAAGCAGGGTATTGGAACTGGGGAAAAAAGTACGATCGGATGGGATTGATGTCCCCTTGATACTGTTTTCTTATGCCAATCCTGTTTTTCATTTTGGTATGGAGCGACTTGTTTATGAGGCAGTTGAACATGGTTATGATGGAATCATTGTTCCGGATTTGCCTTACGAAGAAAGTGTTCATCTTCGCAAGTGGGGAGGTGAAGCGGGGCTAAGTGTCATTCCGCTTGTCGCTCCCACCTCCAGAAAACGCATCCGGGAAATTGTGTCTTCTGCGCAGGGATTTGTTTACTGTGTATCTTCCCTTGGCACGACTGGAATGCGACGGGAATTTGCTGAACAGACGGAGTCATTTCTGGATACCGTGCGTATGCTGAGTCCAGTTCCAACGGCTATTGGTTTTGGCATTTCCAAAAGAGAACATGTAGAGCATTTTCTTGGTCACGCTGATGCAGTTGTCGTAGGAAGTGCACTTGTCCAAAAAATCGGGGAGCTGCTCCCATCATTGTCTGATCCATCGCAAAGAGAAAATGGGCTCACTGAATTGCGGCAATTTGTCAGACGATTAAAATCAGAGTAAGATAGATATAAAAAATGAAAGGAAATTGCCATGGAACCTAAGGCATCAATCAGAGGACTTCCGGTATATAAGCCAGGCAAGCCTCTGGAAGAAGTAAAAAGAGAATTCGGGTTAAGTGAAGTCATTAAATTAGCCTCAAACGAAAATCCGTTTGGCTGTTCGCCCAATGTTTGGCCTGCGCTTTGCAAGTTAAAGAATCAATTTCATATATATCCGGAGGGATTGGCCCCTGAATTGCGTGAAAAACTGGCCAATCACCTGGAAACGGATCCGGAGCGGATCATATTTGGGAACGGTTCGGATGAAATTATCCAGATGATTGGCCGTGCATATCTGGAGCATGATTCGGAAACGGTAATGGCTGACTTGACATTTCCCCGTTACGAAACAGCAGCCAGGATAGAAGGGGCAAAACCTGTCAAGATCCCTTTAAGGGAAGGGGTTCATGATTTACAGGCCATGCTTGGCGCGATAACCGATCGAACACGAATTGTCTGGATTTGCAATCCCAATAATCCGACCGGAACCATTGTGCGGTATGAAGAACTTGTCAAATTGCTGGATCAGGTTCCCGAACACGTCCTGGTTGTGGTGGATGAAGCTTATTACGAATATGTCACGGATTCAGAATATCCCGAAACCCTTTCCTTGCTCGACTATAATCCGCAAATCATTGTGTTGCGCACCTTTTCCAAAATATATGGTCTGGCTGCGTTCCGGGTAGGTTATGGTGTGGCGCATCCCGATATTGTGCGGGAACTGAATCGGGTCCGTGAACCCTTTAATGTGAGCAGACTGGCTCAACAAGCGGCCATTGCTGCATTGGATGATGCATCGTTTATCCGTTATTGCCACAACCAGAACAGGCTTGGCATCAAGCGAATTACAGATCAATTGGATGCGTGGAATCTTCATTACTTCCCGCCTCAGGGAAACTTTATTCTGATGAATACCGGCATGCCAGCTGACGAAGTTTATCAGGATCTGTTGCGTCAGGGAATTATCGTTCGCTCGGGGACTGCACTTGGTTTTCCCTCATATATCCGGGTTACCGTGGGAAGCGAAGAACAAAACAAACGTTTTTTGCATGCGTTCGGTAAATTTTTACAGATGAAAGGAAAGATCTCTGCGAATGCCTGAAAAAGTCGCGATTCTAGGAATTGGTTTAATAGGTGGATCGTTGGCCCTGGGACTGAAAGAACGTACGGATGTTTATGTGATCGGATTTGACCGTTCACAGGCGGATTTGAGGTGTGCTTTGGCAATCGGAGCCGTTGATGAGTGGACAACTTCCCTTAGGCAGGCGGCAGAAGATGCAGATTTCATCGTGATTGCTTTACCGGTCGGAAAAATCAGGCAAACTATTGCGGAACTGGCACAACTCCATCTCAAGCCAAGTTGCATTGTGACCGATGTGGGAAGCACGAAATCCGATATCATGGAAGCAGGCCGCTGTTTGAGGGAGAAAGGGATTGCGTTCATTGGAGGGCATCCAATGGCAGGATCGCACCAATCGGGCATTCAGGCTGCCCGATCTTTATTGTTTGAAAATGCCTATTATGTACTGACGCCTGATCCGGAGACATCGCTTCTGGATGTGCAAAAGCTCAGCCAGTTACTGCATGTGGCAACCAGAGCCGAACTGGTATTGATGGAACCACATCACCATGACCGCATTGTTGGTGCAATCAGCCATTTGCCTCATATCATTGCGGCAGGGCTCGTCAATGTCGTTGGGAATTATAATGAAGAAAATGAATGGTTTCATCGTCTGGCTGCCGGCGGTTTCCGCGATCTGACACGAATTGGTGCCAGCCATCCGATTATGTGGCGAGATATCCTGTTGTCCAACCAACAGGAACTGTTATGCTTGATGGATGACTGGGTGCAAAAAATGCAGGAAATTCGTGACGCCATAAAAAACGGGCGACAACAGACGATTGAGGACTTTTTCAAGCGTTCCAGAAAGTTGCGGCAACAACTGCCTGATAAAAAACGGAAAGGAATTCTAAAGCCGAGGTATGAATGTTTTGTGGATATTCCTGATCAGCCTGGTTCAATCGCTCAGGTAGCCACACTTCTGGGAAAAGAAAATGTAAATATCAGCAACCTGGAAGTGATGGAAAACAGGGAAGAAATACCTGGTGTGTTAAGGTTGAGTTTTAAAGAAGAAAAAGATTATGTGGCGGCAATCTCAGTCTTGAAAAGAGATGGCCTGGATGTATACAGCAAGGATGAAAGCTGGGAGGAAAGCCGAATATGATGAAAACATCAAGACCTGAACCATTTCAGTTAATATGCAAAGTTCCTGGGGATAAATCGATTTCTCACCGGTCAATCATGTTTGGATCAATAGCCAAAGGGGTCACGGAAGTAGATGGCTTTCTGCCCGGAAAAGACTGTTTGAGCACAATACATTGTTTTGAACAACTGGGAGTTGAAATAGAACGAACCTCTCCTGTTTCTGTCCGGATTTACGGCAAGGGAATCAGCGGTTTAAAGGAACCTGTTGCCCCTTTGGATGTGGGCAATTCCGGAACAACCATCCGGTTGATGCTGGGTATTCTGGCAGGAGCCCCTTTCTTTTCAACAGTAATTGGAGATAAATCGATTGGCGGCAGACCCATGGATCGGGTTGTCCTTCCACTTAGAAAAATGGGTGCCCATATTGACGGACGTGGGGATGGACGTTTTACACCACTTGCTGTAAGAGGGACGAAACTTAAAGGGATCAGGTACAAAAGCCCTGTTGCCAGCGCTCAGGTGAAATCCTGCTTGGTGCTGGCGGGATTGCAGGCAGAAGGAACGACTACAGTTTGTGAACCGGCTCTTTCCAGGGACCATACTGAGCGAATGCTGCCAGCCTTTGGCGGAGTACTGAATACTGACGGGCAAGAAATATCTGTTCCTGGCGGACAAGTATTGCATGGAACCAAAGTACGCGTTCCTGGAGATATCTCCTCAGCAGCCTTTTTGCTGGCCGCAGCCCTAATGGAACCGGACAGCCAAGTTATTGTGGAAGAGGTTGGCCTCAATCCTGCACGTACCGGGATTCTTGATGCATTCCGGCAGATGGGGGCAGAAGTAACTGTTGAAGAAACTGGAAACTGGTGTAATGAACCTGTTGGCAGGATCACCATACGGAAAGGGGATCTTTCAGGCATCACTGTTGGGGGAGATCTGATTCCGCGTCTGATTGATGAAATACCGATTTTGGCTGTTATCGCTACCCAGGCAAAGGGAACGACGGTGATCAAGGATGCACAGGAATTAAAGGTAAAAGAAACAAACCGGATTGCGGCAACGGTCAATGAACTGAGAAAACTGGGTGCTGTCATTGAAGAAACAGAAGATGGAATGATTATCGATGGACCGGTTACTTTGCGTGAAGGGACAACCAACAGTCATGGAGATCATCGGATCGCCATGGCGATGGCTATTGCCGGATTGGGGGCAGAAGGCGAGGTAACCGTAACAGATCCTGAAACAATTGATGTTTCTTTCCCGGGATTTGCCCAATTTATCCGAAAAATACAAAACAGATAATGAAGGAAAATTTAAAATATTGTTGACCTTGTCCGTTTGTATCCGTATAATGGTAATTACAGTATGGTTTCTCTCCACTCCTATCCAATATTGTACATCCTGTGCAAGCCGCCTGTTGATCGGGCGGTTCTTTTTTTGTCCCCGTTTACATAAAGTGGGATGAGGTGGTTGTCTATGCGGACAAAATCTGGTCATTTTGTCATTGAATTTTTGTTTGTAATTGGTTCTGTTATTCTGCTTAAAAACTGGGTCTTCCCGCTTTTGATATCTTTTTGGTTTCCCCCCCGTTTGGCAGCAGAACAATTTTTGGAGTGGACAATGGTTATTGTTGGCACAATGATGGTTTTTATTTATCTGGGATTGGGCTCATCCAGCAAACAGGTTTATCGTTTGTCTTTACTGCAGGCAGTGGGAGTGTTTTCCGGATTACATCTTTTGTTTTTTATTTCTACCTTTTCGTTTGTTGATAAAATTTATATGTATTGGGAATATTTAATCCGGGATTTCTTTTCATTATTTTTCCCCCGGCAAACATTTTATACGTGGCAATTTGTTATTGTATATCTCTTCCTTTACCTTGCGGGACGGACTATTCAGGTAAAAGATGAAAAAAAAGGGCTGAAAAGCGGGAACGAAACGGCGCAGACCCGGTTAAAAGCGCGAAATCACTAAATAGGCTGTTTTCAAGGAACTTGTCTATCTTTCTCCATCTTCGTCCACAATAGGAATAATGAGTTAGTGGAAGGAAGATCAGAAGGTGAGAATAGCAGATTGGCTGACTTATACCGGCATTGAGCAGTTAAAGCAAATGAATCGATTTTATGGATGTGAAAATCAGCGTTGCCACTCAAAACATGAATTGATCCGGTCTTTACTGCAACATGTTGGTAAAAAAAGTAAGACAGAAGAGCAGATAGCCCTGTTAAATGATCAGGAGTACCGTTTTTTACAATTGATCATTCTGGATCAATGCCCTGCATATTCCATGGAAGAGTTGCTGGCAAAGGGGAGAATTGCGATAAATGGTCAGCAAGCACAACCACGGCAATTGATTGTGGGAGCATTAAAAAGAGGGTGGCTGTTTCCTGGCTACTCCAGTCAGACACAAAATCTGTATTATGTGCCGTCTGATTTGCGGACTCAGGTTAGTGAAATTTTGCTTAAACCGTATGAGTTGGGAAAAAACAGGCGCCTTGATCCTCCAGCGGTATATCGCGATGAGCAGAATCAACTGCTTTATGACCTTTATCACTTTCTATCATTTATAAATAAAGAAATCGTTCGATTAACAGTGGATGGAAAGATTTATAAAAATCAGCAAAAACAGCTGTTTCAGACATTCTATATAAAGGAAGCTCCCATAGTCGACAAAGGACCGCGTTTTGGCTTCGGACGCTGCTATCATCTTTATCCGGACCGGTTCTCTCTTTTGTATGATTATGCTTACTATCACAGGTATTTTATCGAAGATGAAAATGGATATTTGTGTTTAACCGAAGAAGGAATAGGGAAACTAGATGAAAAAGAAAAAGATAGTCAAGGTCAAGATCAAGGAAAAGAATTTGTCCGTTTTTGGATTCGCCTTTATAGAAGGGCAATTCCACAACTGCCAATGATTATTCGCTGGATTTATCTATTGGCTTACCCCGGATGGGTCAAAAAATCACTTGTGTTCCAGGCGGTTGAACCCTGGTTAAAAGCATTTTACTACGAAAGCAAGGAAAGCCTGTACCAAAAGGTGCTTAAAATGCTCGTACACTTGGGAGTTTGCTTGATTGGCCAGGAAGATGATGAACAGTATCTCACCCTTACACCATCTGGAGTAGAATGGTTGCGCGGTATTTCAGCTTTTCGCGAACGTGCTCTTGAAGAAGAATTTACCAATGATCGCTGATAGCAGGAAACAGGGAAGTGAACGACGAAAGATTAACTTATACCAGGAGCGAGCAGGACCGCTTCGTATTTTGGGTTAGGCAAAATTTCTCTCAATTCCAAGGGGTGAGGGAAATATGAAAAGCAGTGTTTCTGTTGCAGAGAAAAAAGGGTTTATTCATTGGTTTCTGGATCATTTTGAATTGCAAAAAAAGGAAGCAGCCTGGTTGTTGAACTATTTGTGTTCAAATGAAGAACTGTTAAAAAGGGTTCATTTTGTCGACCATGTCCGCCACCTGTCGAAATCGATGATCATTTCTGCAAAATGCAGCAGTATGATTCCGTTTCGATTCACCAAAAACAAGCGGGTTGGTACAGATGTGGAAACGGCTTTTTACGACATTCGTACCTATCCCCATGAAGATCTATACATTGGACTGTATTTTAAAGAAAGATCAACGTGTTCCAAATATACCGCGGTATTGGAGGTTAATCCCATGGAGAAACACGACTTGGTACAAGACCAATTGCTGAGTCTGTTCGCGGAGATGCTTCTTGATCAAGCGGTAAGGGAGTTTGAGAAAAAACGTTTATACGAAAAAATTGATGATGCGCTGGCTAATCGTGATGAAGAAACATTTTTACAGCTCAGCGAACAGTGGAAAGAAATTCTGGAGCAATAACTAAAGTTGGATATAATACTCAGCAAAAGCTGGGTATTTTTTTTGGAACAAGGAGGTATTTGTTTTATGCGGTTGGTGCAACTGACCCCCGAAGAATGGAAAAATGTCGCTTCTTATGTGGATACACTATGTTTGCCGGTTACGTCCATTAAGATTGAAAATAAAGAAATCATGGTGAAAAGCAGCAGAATGGTAGAAGATTTTGCTGAGGATCTGGAAAGGAAATTGGGTGGGCGTTTACTGCTTCTGCCATCCATAACTTATATGGGAGGAAATGTTGAAGTTTTTAATTCCTATTTGAGTGAAATTATCACAGAAATGGAACAGTCAGGTTTTTATTATATAGTATTTATTATTGATGGTGCATTAAAGGAACATGTGAAAGAAATGAGGAAGACAGAATTTATGAAAGTCATATCCTGTTTTACGGAACTTCCCGAAGATCCAACACAAACAGAGATTGATGAAGTGAGAGAAAGCCTTTATCAAAAAGTATTAGCAATATGGAGCAAAACTTGATTATTGGTGATATTCAGAAGATTCAGGGATGATACATTTGTAACAATTTCTTGACTTTTGTAGATTTTTTTCGCTATTATGAATATGTTCTAGTAGCTAAATAGAGTGTCCTAGTTTTAAGATTCCGGCCCAGAACCGCAAGCCGGATTGAAGGAGGTCGGAGAATTGAGCAGGAAAGTTTCCCGCCGCAAATTTTTAACTTATACGTTGGGTGGGACAGCCGGTTTCCTTGCTTCGGGAATCCTTTTTCCAATGGTCAGATTTGCTGCTGATCCACTATTGCAAAAGGGAAAAGGCGGTGAATTTCACGACGTTGGTTTAAGCGTGGATGAGATAACTGAAACACCGAAGCAGATTCAATTTACGGTACATCGTAAAGATGGCTGGTATAACCCGCCAAAAGGGGAACAAATGACCGCTTGGGTGATGAAACTGAATGGTGAATACATAGCCTTTTCACCTATTTGCAAACACTTGGGATGTACTGTTAACTGGAACAGCAACCCGCAATTTAAAAATGAATTTTTCTGTCCCTGCCATTTTGGCCGGTACAAAAAGGATGGGATGAATGTTCCCGGTACTCCCCCATCAAAACCGCTTGACCGTTATGAGACTAAAGTACAGGATGGAAAACTGCTGATTGGGCCATTAAACAAGAAGTAGACAGCTGCTGAAACGGAGGTGTAGCAAATGTTGCGCGCCATTTATGATTGGGTGGATGAGCGTCTGGATATTACGCCATTGTGGCGTGATGTGGCTGATCACGAGGTTCCGGAACACGTCAATCCTGCCCACCATTTTTCAGCTTTTATTTACTGCTTTGGTGGACTGACCTTTTTTGTTGTGGTTATTCAGATTTTGTCTGGTATGTTTTTGGCGATGAATTATGTACCAGATATTGAAAACGCTCACCGAAGTGTACAGTATCTGCAAAATGAAGTAGCGATGGGTGTGATTGTACGCGGGATGCATCACTGGGGCGCGAGTGTGGCGATTGTTATGCTCTTTTTACATACCCTGCGTGTGTTTTTCACGGGAGCTTACAAACATCCCCGCGAATTTAACTGGGTTATCGGAATGTTGATATTCTTTGTAATGTTAGGGCTCGGATTTACCGGTTATTTACTGCCATGGGACAATAAAGCCTATTTTGCGACCAAAGTAGGTGTTGAAATTGCCGGTTCCGTTCCTTTCCTGGGACCGTATATTGCAACTTTCCTGCAAGGGGGAGACATTGTGGGGGCCCAGACATTGGCACGTTTTTATGCTTTGCACGTGTTTTTCCTTCCAGCCGCATTACTCGGCCTTCTGGGTACACACTTTATCCTGATCCGCCGTCAGGGAATATCCGGACCATTATAAGGTCTGCGCGTGAGGAGGGATCAACTTGGCAGATAATCAAGAAGGAAACGATAAACAGGTCCACTATGTGGGAGATTCGCGTGTTCGTGCTGACCGTCCGAAGTTATATCCCAAGGATTATAATGAGTTTCCGGGCAAGACAGAACCTTTTTTCCCAAACTTTCTGTTAAAAGAGTGGATGGTCGCGGTCGTCTTCCTGGTCGGATTTATGACTTTGGTCATGGCTGAAGAACCACCACTGGGTGAACTTGCAGACCCGACCAATACGAGTTTTTTGCCAGTTCCTGACTGGTACTTTCTTTTCCTGTACCAATTATTAAAACACGAATGGGCTGCTGGTAATTTTGTCGTCGTGGGTACGGTAATAGTACCGGGAATTGCGTTCACTGCATTGCTGCTGGCGCCTTGGCTGGATCGCAGCAAGGAGCGGCGCCCTTTAAAAAGGCCAGTCGCCACGGGGATTATGGTTACAACTCTTGTTGCAATTTCGGCTCTGACATGGGCAGCGGAGTATGAACATAAACAGCAGTTGCAATCCGCGCCAGGTGAAACTCCTGAAAATACGGAAGTAGCAGCGAAAGATTCTAAAGGTTATGATATTTATGCCAAGAATGCTTGTATCAAATGTCATGGCGAAAATCTGGAAGGAACAAATGGCCCGAGTCTTCTGGGAATCGGAAACAAGCTATCGTCAACGGAAATGTCGCAAATCATTGCTGAAGGACGGGGGACAATGCCTGCCGGTATGTTCCAGGGAAGCCCAGCGGAGGAAAAAGTATTGGTGGAATGGTTGACGAAACAGACACAAAAATAAGACAATAAAACCTGGTTGCATCTGCAGCCAGGTTTTTATTTCAAAGGAGTAAACATTATGTTAACGATATGGAAGATTAAATGGTTCTATTTGATGGGACAGCGGTCGTTTTTATGGGTATTGTTTGTTATGAATCTGTTAGGTACGCTCTATGGCTTTTACTGGTACAAGAATCAATTAAACTGGACTGAACCCAAATATTTGAACATTTTTGTTCCGGACAGTCCAACAGCAAGTGCTTTTTTCTGTCTCGTGCTGCTGTCCTATCTTTTTTATCGGCGAAGCCCTCTTCTGGAAGCGTTTGCGTCGATTGCCCTTTTTAAATATGGAATTTGGGCAGTTGTAATGATTGTCTGGGGGGGATGGCTGGATTTTCGGCCTTTTTTCGAGTCGTTGACATGGCAGCACTGGATGTTGATCGGGTCTCATTTGGCAATGGCTTTGCAAGCAGTGCTTTATGCGTCTTATTATACATATCGCTATCAGGAGATTATGATTGTCGGTGGATGGCTTTTACTTAATGATATCCTGGATTACCGGCTGGATATACATCCATGGCTGGCTCCTTCTTTGGAACCATTTGACCACATTGTCGGTTATTTTACTTTTTTATTAAGCCTGTCAACTCTTGTTTTATTCGCCATTCTCTCCATGCTGCAAGGTTCACACCGCAAATGGGAATATCAAAAGTGGTTTTCAGCCGGAAAATAAACCGGCTTTTTTGTTTGGGGCATATCCTTGCAAAAAGACAAATAGACTTGTACTACGATCTGAATGAACGGGAAGGAATGGTTTTTTCATGAGATGGTTTATCTTCCTGCTGATATTTTCATTTGTCTTTTTGCAAGCCGGAGCAGGCCATGCGGATGAAAGTTTTGCGCAGGAAAAAGAAACATGGTCCGGATTAGCCAATCAAGTATCAGAATATGTTAACGAACAAAATTATCTTGCAGCACGGGACGCACTGGCTATTTTGTCGAAAAGATTTGCAAACTCCAACCTAGTGGATCAAAAGTTAACGGTACCGGCAATTCACACCTTGTCAGCCATGATTATGGATCTGGAGCGAAACCTGAACCAGGTGCGTCCGAGTCCGTCAAAGATCAAGCAGTCTGCCCTTCGTATGCAAATTGCCTTTGACGCTGTCTCCCATTCTCACCAGCCGTTATGGTTGCAGTATTATAGCCGCCTCAAACAGGATGCCGATTTGCTGTCTGAAGCAGCACGTGCAAAAAACAAAATGGATTATGAAAAAAGGCTGGTTTCGTTTTATGATCATTATCTGCTGATCCGTCCTGCTTTAGTGGTGAGTAAAAGCCAGATAACAGTAGAAAAACTGGATTCATTGATGACTTTTATTCGAAAGACAGAAGACTGGTCTGACAGGGAACGCGGGCTAAAGCAATGGAAAAGTCTGATGTATCCGTTGTTTTATGGGTCAGAAAAAGATGTAATGGCTGCTGTACACAAGTGGAATGAAAATGTTATAAAACAAATGATTTTTCTGATGTTGGGGCTGATCGTAAGCGTGCTTGTTTATGTCAGCTGGCGGAAATATCCCGGCAAAGAACACGCGGCAAATTAGGCTCGGGAATTAATTTATTAATAAAGAAGAGTAAAGGACATGTTGAGACAAATACTTGGTGAAACAGAAAAAGCAGGGATGGGTACGTGATGAGCAAGTCCTGTGGCACACATGTTTTTTGCAAATTTGGCGGAACCGGTTTAGAGGTTTTACAGTCTTCACAGGATCTGCTCGCAAGTCTTGGATTGCAAATTGACCAGTATCGGTTAGAAGAGATTTTCATGTTCATTCTGATTGGGATAGCCAATCGTTTTTTCATATGAAAAACCTTCCCCCAATACGTCCTTGGCATCATTTACCACCACGAAGGCATAGGGATCTACTTTATTGACGATTTGTTTCAGTTTCGGCAGTTCATTTGGAGCGACAACCACATACAATACTTCCCTGGTTTGGCCGGTATATCCGCCACGGCCTGTCAGAATCGTGACTCCGCGATTCATTTTTTTTGTAATGCTTTTAGCCAAATCCTGCGGCATATTGGATACAATTGTAGCAGCCTTGGAAGTACTCAGGCCTTCAATGACAAAATCGATTACTCGTGCGCTGACAAATACGGAAACCAAAGTATACATGGCCATATCAAGGCCGATAATGATGATGGATGAAAGGATGACCGCAAAATCAAACAATAACATGGTGCGTCCAATACTCCAGCCAAAATATTTGTTAACCAGGCGCGCAATAATATCAACGCCTCCGGTGGTGCCTCCTACACGGAATATAAGCCCCAGACCAACCCCCACCAGTACACCCGTATATAAAGAACATAGCAAGATGTCTTCAGGCGGGCCAAGCCATTCAGGCAATCCTTTTGTCAATTCCAGGAGTAGGGAAACGGCTCCGATCCCAATAATTGTATAGGCAAAGGTTCGTTTTCCAAAAACATGATAGCCTATGAAAAGGAGCGGAATATTCAGGACGAATATAACAATTCCGGGCGACCACCCAACCAGATAGTAAATCAAAAGGCTGATTCCGGTAAAACCTCCTTCAGCCAGGTTGCTGGGGATCGCAAAATAATTGACGCCTACCGACATAATCAGTGAACCAAACAAAATGATGGCAGTGTTAAAAAGATGAAATAGTGTTTTGTTATGTTTCAAATGACTCCCCTCCCCGGTTTGTCGTGAGATACTTGCTTTATTATATATGCCCTATTTTCCTGGTTCAATATATACGATGCAGCATTGAGTTTGATATATATTTTCGGTTACCATGAGATAGAGAACCGGGAGGATGATGAGATGTCTGGGAAATCTTTGCCTGATCTTCAAAAAGAAGTAGACCAATATATCAGTCAGTTTGAAGAAGGATATTTTCACCCTTTGTCCATGCTGGCCAGGCTTACGGAAGAAGTGGGGGAGCTGGCGCGGGAAGTGAACCATCATTATGGTGAGAAAACGAAAAAGCCGGGTGAAATGGAAAACACGATTTCAAATGAATTGGGAGATATTTTATTTATTATTGCTTGTTTTGCGAACTCATTAGGGATTGACCTGGAAAAAGCTTATGAAGAGGTCATGGATAAGTATGAAACGCGTGATGCCGATCGCTGGACTCGTATTCAGGAAAATAAGTAAAGGGAAAGAGGAGAAAAAACATCATGAAGATTCGTGTCATCGTCGCTGGTGCCAGTGGAAGAATGGGACAAGAAGTTGTAAAAATGTTAACAAAAGAACAGGAAATGGAGCTGGTTGGAGCCACTTCGCGCTCTCAAGCCGGAAAAGACGTTGGGGAAGTGGTTGGCTGTGGATATATGGGTGTGCCATTCGTTTCATCAACCATTGAAGTGCTGAGCAAGACAAAAGCAGATGTACTGGTTGATTTCACTACACCTGAAGTGGTAAAAGAAAATATGGAATTGGCCATGCAGACAGGAGTCCGTCCAGTTGTGGGAACAAGCGGTTTATCGCAAACAGATGTTGAGTCGCTTGCCAAAACAAGCGAGCAAACCGGAACAGGTGCGATTATTGCCCCCAACTTTGCAATTGGTGCTGTATTGATGATGGTTTTTGCCCAAAAGGCAGCAAAATACCTGCCTCATGTTGAAATTATTGAATCCCATCATGATCAGAAATTGGATGCCCCGTCGGGAACATCTTTTAAAACGGCTGAAATGATTAATGAAAACAGGATAGAATTAAGACAGGGACACCCGAAAGAAAAAGAATTGATCGATGGAGCCCGGGGAGCATATGTCAATGGATTTCGTATTCACAGTGTCCGGTTGCCTGGCCTGATCGCTCACCAGGAAGTGTTGTTTGGCGGAAATGGCCAACTGTTAACGGTACGACATGACTCATTTAATCGCGAATCATTTATGCCTGGTGTCAAACTGGCGGTTGAGAAGGTCATGAAGTTGGACAGGCTGGTTTATGGTCTGGAAAATATAATGGATCTCTAACCAAAGGGGACATAACGATGCAACGTGTTTTGCAGCGTTTTCCGATTGTTGGGGGAATGACCCCGATTGAACCGCTATCTCGGATGGCCCGGTACTTGGGAATCAAAAGTTTATGGATCAAAAGGGATGACCTGACCAGGCTTGCGTTTGGCGGGAACAAGCTGCGCAAATTGGAGTATTTGATAGGCGAGGCATTGGTTGAGGGCTGCGATTTGGTAATGACAGGAGGCAGTCCTCAATCTAATCATGCCCGATTAACCACCGCGGCTGCAAATAAAGCAGGTTTGGAAACATGGTTATGCTTTGCCGGGGCCAAAATGGGAGATCGGCAGGGGAATCTGTTATTAAATCATATATTGGGTGCGCGGATGGTCTCAGCCGGGGTGTATGGATCGGAAGCCCTGCTGCGCGTAATGGAAAAAAAAGCTGCTGCGGCCAAAAAAGCAGGGCGCAACCCTTACGTCATTCCAGTTGGCGGTTCAACTCCTGTCGGTGATTACGGTTATCTTAAAGCCTGGCAGGAGTTGGAACAGCAACGCTCTTTATATCAACTGGAACCATTTGATGAAATTTATGTGGCAGCTGGCACAGGCGGAACCTTGGCGGGATTACTTGCCGGAAACCTTTTGTTCCCGCAGAAAACGAAACTAATCGGCATAAGCGTTTGGAAAAAGCGTGAATCAATCCAAACAGATATTTATAACCTTACAAATCATTTATTGAGATGGATGAAACAGAAAAAAACAACCGTTTCGATGGAAAAGATCAAACTTTTCGACCAGTATATCGGGGAAAAATATGGGGTTCCGTCTAAAGGCGGAAATGAGGCGATTTGTCTCCTGGCTCAAACAGAAGGAATACTGGTGGATCCAATCTATACAGGCAAAGCGCTGGCAGGGCTGATCGATCATGCCCGGCAAGGATTGCTGAAAGAAAAACATGTGTTGTTCTGGCATACTGGTGGAACTCCTGCGCTTTTTACGCATCATGAATCTTTGCTGAGAAAGGAATTCTAACCGACAGTAAGTAAGATCAAAGTATGGCAAAATGAAGAAATTGTGACAGGAAAAGAGGTTGAGAAGTGAGCAAGACAGCAGATATTTTGTTTTTTGGCGCTCACCCTGATGATGTAGAGATCGGGGTGGGCGGTATTGTGGCGAAGCATGCAGCAAATGGATATTCTGTTGCCATTTGTCATTTGACAGATGCCGAACTTTCTTCTAATGGGACCGTAGAAGCGCGTCAACAGGAGGCTAAAGAAGCAGCGAACATACTTGGGGTAACACATAGCATTCGGCTGGGCTTTCCGGATCGGGAACTGACCGGAAGCAAAGAGCAATTATTAAAAATCACGCAAATCATTCGTCAGTTTCGTCCACGTGTAATTCTGGCCCCTTATTGGCATGATCGGCATCCCGATCATGTTGCCTGCAGCAAAATGGTTAAAGAAGCGATGTTTGATGCCGGGATTCAAAAAAGAGAAACGCCTGGCGGCGAACCGGCTCATCGGGTTAAACAAATTTATTATTATTATATCAACAATGTAGACAAAGCTGATGTCATCGTTGATGTTTCTGATGTGTATGAGAAAAAGAGCAAGGCACTACTGGCATATAACAGTCAATTTTCCTCAGGAAAAGGGCAGGTACGTACACCGCTCAATCAACCAACGTATCTGGCAATGATCCGTGGTCGGGATCAATTATGGGGGCATCAGATTGGTGCTTTATATGGAGAGGGATTGGCAAGTGCCAGTCCGATAAAAAAAGATCTGCTTGTTTGAAGCGGAAAAGGTTAAGGAGGATATTGATGCGGATCGGGATCACATGTTATCCGTCGCATGGGGGGTCGGGTGTAGTTGCTACAGAACTTGGGAAATTGCTTGCTGAAAGAGGACATGATATTCATTTTATTACCTATGACATGCCTTTTCGATTGGTGAGTTTTCATCAGAATATCCAATACCATGGGGTAGAAGCAAACCGCTATGCAGTCTTTAAATACCCGCCATACGACCTGTCTTTGGCCAGCCGAATGGCACAGGTTGCCAAAAGTTACCAGCTTGATTTGCTGCATGTCCATTATGCGATTCCTCATGCAATCGCGGCAGTGCTTGCAAAACAAATGGTGGGGGATCACTTGAAAGTGGTGACAACCCTCCATGGAACTGATATTACTGTATTGGGAGAAGATCCTTCCCTGCGGGATATCATATGTTATGGAATTCGTCACAGTGATGCTGTGACAGCGGTATCGGATGATTTGGTCAAACAGACATACTCTCTTTTTTGCAAGAGGACGGAGAAAAAAATTGACCGTATCTATAATTTTGTTGATACCAAAGTTTATTATCCGCGAGATGTTTCACATCTTCGCAAGAAGTTTAGTGACGGAAACGAAAAGTTATTGTTGCATATTTCCAACTTTCGTCCTGTTAAACGACCTCTGGATGTAATCAAGGTATTTCGCAATGTTCAAGAAAAGATTCCTGCCCGTCTTTTAATGGTTGGAGAGGGGCCTGAACAGCCCCGAATCATTGAACTGGTAAAAAATTGGGGCCTGGAAGAAAAAGTATTCTTTCTGGGAAAACAAGATGAAGTATCGCAATTGATTTCGCTTGCGGATTTGGTCTTGTTACCCTCGGAAAAAGAAAGTTTTGGCCTGGTTTTATTGGAAGCGATGGCATGTGGTGTTCCGGCGGTTGCTTCTGATGCAGGAGGGATCCCGGAGGTAGTAGAGCATGGAAAGACAGGATTTTTATCTCCAGTAGGAAATACGGATGAAATGGCTGATTATGCAATTGGATTATTGCAAGACGATGCCATGTATGAATCATTTTCAAAATCAGGTCTGGAACGGGTTCAAAAACATTTTTGCGGATGCAAGATTGTCAAAGAATACGAAGAGATCTATCGTCAGATAACTGGAAAATAAGCCGGGGGATCAGTATGAATCAGCGAAAAATAGCGGCATTGAAAGTGATGGATAAACTTGCCAGTCAGGGTTATCAGGTATATCTTGTTGGCGGATGTGTCAGGGATGAGTACCTTGGGAGAATTCCCCAGGATTATGATGTCGCGACCAATGCAGTTCCGGAGCAGGTTATGGATACTTTTGAGCGGGTGATTCCAACAGGACTTCGCCATGGAACCGTTACAGTGATTGAGAATGAGGTTCCGATTGAAGTAACAACATTTCGCAAAGAAGAAAATTACAAAAACCACCGCCAGCCGGAACACGTTCATTTTATCGATTCGCTCAGGGAAGATTTGGCACGGCGTGATTTCACCATAAATGCGATGGCCGAAGATCGACACGGAAATCTGATTGATTATTTTGGCGGACAGGAAGACTTGAAAAACGGAATTATTCGTACAGTGGGGTCGCCGGCCGAACGCTTTTCCGAAGATGCCTTGCGGATGCTAAGAGCGA
The DNA here is from genome assembly GCA_965544045.1 of uncultured Thermoactinomyces sp. GTDB lineage: Bacteria > Bacillota > Bacilli > Thermoactinomycetales > Thermoactinomycetaceae > Thermoactinomyces. The sequence continues at coordinate 133,949 of CBEULT010000004.1, read as the reverse complement.
TCCGGTTCGCCAACCAGTTTGATTTCCGGTTAGACTCTGCTACCATTCAAGGAATCAGTATTCACAAAAAGGTTGGAGTTTATTTATCCGTAGAGCGGGTTACGGCTGAGCTTGAAAAGATGTTTGCATCAGAAAGAGTTTGTCTTGGTTTGCAGCTTTTATTTCACACGGAACTTGTCTTTTTTCTGCCTCCATTCTGTCATTGGAAAATGTGTGAGGCATTAAAAAACCAAAATATAGTCCATGAAGCCGATAAGGTGAAAAACCGAATTGTGAGATGGGCTTACCTGTTATATTTGTGTGCTGCAAGTGAACAAAATCTGTCCACACGGCTAAACGGACTGAAGCTTTCCAGAAAAGACAAACAGCAGATATCCAATTGTTTTTTGCTTGCCCATCATCTGGTAAATTCCCCGCCGTATCAACCGGATGAAAAGTGGCGCCGATTATTGCTGCGGTACGGGTTGGAGACGGTCATTCAGGCGCGGCTCCTGGCTGGTTTGATTTCTGAAGAGTTGTTTGTGCCATCACAATGCCAGTTTTCAGTATGGTGGCACAATATGCCCATTCATCATGCAAACCAGTTAAATATTAGCGGGTATGATTTGATTTCCTGTTGTGGAAGGCCAAAAGGGGCATGGATCGGAAAAGTTTTATATAATTTATTTGAACAAGTGGCGCTGGGTAAGGTCCCCAATGATAAAGAAATTTTGTTGAAGGAAGGATGCAAACTTGGAGCATTTTATACGAAATAAGATTGTTAAGTTGTTGATTGAAAATTCAACCGGGTATTTATCAGGTGAGGAAATGAGTCGGCAGGTTGGATGCTCTCGCGCCGCGGTTTGGAAACATATTGAAGAACTAAGACAGGCAGGTTATGAAATTGAGGCCAGGCCGCGACATGGATATCGGTTAAAATATCGTCCGGATCGCATTGCACCTGAGGAGATTCATCCACATTTGCAGACAAAAAGGTTTGGTCAGGAGATTGACTATGTCTATTCCACACCCTCAACGCAAATCATCGCCCACAAACTGGCCAAGGAGGGGGCACCGGAAGGGACAATTGTTGTGGCGGAAGAACAGATTAAAGGGCGCGGAAGAATGGGCAAGGTCTGGTATTCACCGCCGCAGACCGGGATATGGATGAGCCTGATATTGCGTCCATCCATTCCGTTGGTGAATGCATCCCATTTAACCCTGCTTGCTTCAGTAGGTGTACGTGAGGCACTTCAGAAAGAAACCGGATTAAACGTACAGATAAAATGGCCCAATGACCTGTTAATCGGTCGCAAAAAAGTATGTGGAATCTTGACAGAACTCAGGGGAGAACATGACCAAATTCACTATGTAATTATAGGGCTCGGGATGAATGTGAATGTCAATAAGTCGGATTTTCCAATGGAACTTCGGGAAATCGGAACTTCACTGGCGATTGAAACAGGGCGTACCATCCACCGGGCTTCCTTGCTGGCAACAATCTTAGAAGAGCTTGAGCAAACCTATTTTACCTATTTACAAGAAGGTTTTACCACAATTCGCGAGAGATGGGAACAAGGTGCTGGCATGTTGGGAGAAATCATTACCGCACGCACTGCACAAGGTCCGGTTACAGGTGTGGCCGAACGGGTTAACGAGCAAGGGGCTTTACTTATTCAGACTTCAGCCGGAACTGTTCCTGTTTATTCTGCGGAAATTGATTTGCATAATAATTAGTTGCCTGAAAGGCTTGGCAGGGAAGTTAAATTCTTTGTTCAAGCCTTTTTATGAAAAGCAAACCAGTAAAAAGCTGTTTTTTAATATTCTGTTTATAAAAGATTAGTCAATTAAATCGGCGGGTAAATCGTTGACAGTATTAGACAGGCAGATCAAATGGTTTGCCAGCAAATTAAATTGGTTTGGGGAATTCAGACCGCACCGAGATGGAAATATTAAGTTTTTCTGGCAGAAATTATCAAACACCGGTATGAAAGCGTGTTACTGAAAAAAGCTGGAGTAATATCCGCGCAAATGATCGCAAGGTTCATGATTTGCCAAAATGTTTAGGCGGTTTCTTTTTCAATGCGATTTATTTTATTTAATAAAAGTCTGATTAAATTTTTGAGATAATATAAAAATTTACGGAATTAAAGAGTAACTTGATACCTGGATAAATATCAAAAAATAGCATTGTTTTATGACATTTTAGTAATCTGTATTGGAAGGGTTTACTTATAATACAAAATTTGTTTTAATTATATCTTGCGGGACTTATTTCTGGGCATTAAGCGGAAGGGAATGAAAAATGCGATGATGGATTATATTGGGATCCTGGGAATATTCGCAATTATGGGTTTGGCCTGGTTATTTTCCAGCGATAAAAAAAGAATCAATTTAAAAGCAATTGGCATTATGTTATTACTTCAGGTAGTGGTTACCTGGGGAATGTTAAGTACCCGGGTTGGCGAAATAATTATTAACGGGGTCTCGTCAGTTGTTTTGAAATTGGTCGATTTTGCCCGTGCAGGAATTGATTTTGTGATCGGCGGTCTGAAACCGGAAGGGGCATCTGTATTTGTTATTGACGTTTTGCTGCCAATTATCTTTTTTGCGGCCTTTATTGCCATCTTGGACTGGATAGGTTTTTTGCCTTGGGTGATTCGGATTGTCGGTACAGCAGTTTCCAAAATAACCGGCATTCCCAAATTGGAAAGTTTCAATGCTGTCAGTTCTATTTTTCTCGGGCAAAGTGAGGTTCTGCTCGCGATCAAAAGCCATTTGACAAACCTGGAACGGCAGCGCTTGTATATGATCTGCGCATCGGCAATGGGGTCAGTCAGTTCTACTATTATCGGGGCATATATGACGATGCTGCCGCCCAAATATGTGCTGGTCGCGATGCCTTTGAATATGTTCAGTGCCCTGATTATTGCCAGTATCCTGATGCCTTTTCGGGTGGAAAAGGGAAAAGATGTTGTTCATATGGAGAAAGGAGAGCGCCGTGGCCTGTTTGAAGTCATTGGTGAAGGGGCAACGGATGGTGTCAGATTGGTTGCTATTATTACCGGGATGTTGATCGCGTTTATTGCATTGATGGAAGGCGTCAACTTTGTTACCGTGAACCTGACCGGAATTACATTGCAAACCATACTGGGTTATGCTCTTATGCCGTTTGCCGTCATTTCCGGTGTGCCAGTGTCTGAAGCTGTTACGGCAGGTGGCATTATGGGCACGAAGATCATTTTGAATGAATTTGTAGCCATGCTTCAATTTCAGGATTTGATTCCGCATTTAAGCGCCCAAACGGTTGCCATTGTGTCTACCTATCTGGTGAGCTTTGCCAACTTCAGTTCGATCGGAATTATTGCCGGAACCTTTAAAGCCATATCTGAGAAACAGATGCCGGTTGTGGCCGGTTTTGGCATGAAACTTTTGTTTGGTGCTTCTTTGGCCAGTTTTCTAACGGCTGCAATGACCGGCTTGTTTATTTGATAAAAAGAAATTTGAACTTTTTTTGAGCAAAAAATATTGCAATCCACTTTCAGATTCGGTACTTTAAAGAAGTATAGGCGATATCTTGCAAAAGAGTTGCACTATATTATCTTTAACCAAGTCAATGATTTTTGAAAATCTGCTTCGAGCCATCGGGACGGGGACAGAAAAGGAAAAAGACCGGATAACTACGCCTTTTTTCGTCCCGCAAATTGACGAGCAAAAGGCGTTTTTCTTTTTTCCAGCCCGGGCATCAAGCGACAGGAGGAAAGGGAATGGCAAGAAAAAAAGTGACAAAAAGGACATTGCTCAAAATGAAGCAAAAGCAGGAACCAATAGCAATGATTACAGCGTATGATTATCCAGGTGCCCGCCTGGCTGAGAAAGCGGGAGCGGATATTCTGCTGGTAGGTGATTCTCTGGGAATGGTTGTCTTGGGATATGATTCCACTATCCCGGTAACACTGGAAGATATGTTGCATCATACAAAAGCTGTTACCAGAGGGACTGACAGTGCGATGGTAATTACGGATTTACCGTTTGTGACTGCCCATCTTCCTGCTGAAGAAGTCTTGAAAAAGGCTGCCTGTTTGATGCAGGAAGGGCTGGCGTATGGTGTCAAACTGGAGGGCGGCGTAGAAATTGTGGAAAAGGTGAAAACCTTAACTGCAGCTGGTATACCTGTTATGGGTCATCTTGGGTTAACGCCGCAATCTGTTAATCAACTGGGTGGTTATCTGATTCAGGGGAAAGATTTGCCCGCTGCTGAGCGTTTGCTGGATGACGCCAAACGAATTGAACAGGCTGGAGCATTTGCCCTGGTGATGGAATGTGTTCCGGAAGAGTTAACTGGACTTGTAACAAAACACGTGGAGATACCGGTTATCGGCATTGGCGCTGGACGTTATTGTGATGGTCAGGTGCTTGTTTACCATGATTTGCTGGGAATGTCAGGGGATCTGCATCCTTCGTTTGTCAAGGTATATCGGGAAACAGGCGAATCGATTGTTGCAGGCATACAGGAATATGTACAGGATGTCAAAAACAGGCATTTTCCTGAAGATAAACACGTATCCCATTTAAGAGACGGATTGATGGAACAACTGTACGGATATGTTGAAGGGGACGCAAAAAGTGAAGATAATTAGAACGGTTTCTGGCATGCGCGAAGAATTGGGAAAAAGAGAAGGAACAGTTGGATATGTAGCTACAATGGGCTTTTTGCATAAGGGACATCTGAGTCTGGCTGAACGGGCAAGGGAGGAAACCGACATTGTGGTAATGTCTATCTTTGTAAACCCATTGCAATTTGGTGCCAATGAAGATTTTGATGAGTATCCGAGAGACCTTGAACGTGATGCACAGTTGGCAGAGAGGGCAGGGGTGGATTATATATTTTATCCCGATGTAGAAGAAATGTATCCTGATACTCCGTTAACGACAGTAAATGTCCGCAAGGTTACGGAACGGTTATGCGGGGCGAAACGGCCAGGTCACTTTACTGGAGTTGCAACAGTAATCAGCAAGTTTTTTCATATCATCCAGCCTGACCGGGCTTATTTTGGGTTGAAAGACGCACAACAAGTAGCTGTAATTGAACAAATGGTTCATGAACTTCATTTTCCGGTTACCATTGTGCCGTGTCCGATTGTTCGTGAGGAAGATGGACTGGCGATGAGTTCACGCAATGTATACCTGTCTGCAGAAGAAAGAAAACAAGCACTTGTTTTAAATAAATCGTTACAGGAAGCAAAAGATTTGATAGATAAAGGAAAATTGCTTGCTGCCAACGATGTGGTAACTTTTATTACCCAACGGATTGAAAGCCAGCAGCTTGCCAGAATTGATTATATAGAAGTGCTTTCCTATCCAAAACTGGAACCGGTTGATCGTGTTGACAAACAGCTGTCTATTGTCGCCATCGCTGTCTATTTTGGCAAGACTCGCCTGCTTGATAACTTTTTATATGGAAAGAGGTGAAAAGCATGTTTCGAACAATGATGAAAGGAAAAATACACCGTGCTACTGTTACGGAAGCCAATCTTAATTATGTGGGAAGCATTACGATTGATAGGGATATTATGGATCAAGTAGATATTTTGCCGAATGAAAAGGTACAAGTTGTGAATAATAACAACGGAGCGCGTCTGGAAACTTATGTTATTCCCGGGCAGCGGGGCAGCGGAGTGATCTGTCTGAATGGTGCTGCGGCTCGACTGGTTCAGCCCGGTGATCGGGTAATTATTATATCTTATGCCATGATGGATGATGAAGAAGCGAAAAAACACCAGCCCAAAGTAGCAGTAATGGACGAACATAACCAGATTGTCGAATTGATTGGCGAAGAAGTACATGGTGTTGTTCTTTAAGTTATAGCAAAGTCAGGGGACTTTTGGACGAGCCTGGAAATGAAACGAGTCCTGAAAAATCGCCTCAAGGTCTGGTTTCTTTATAGCCCGACTCCCGCATTTTTTGCGGGAGATTTTTTATTATGAGGGTATGGAAACGGACCTCTGGTGACAGGCTACTTTATAGAAAACAGGATGGAGGGAGCTTGAACATGGTTTATCAGCAATGGCTGGATTGGGCCCAAAAGACTTTAAGGGAAATCAGGGATGGTTATCCTAACAGTTCCGGCATGGAACGTGCCAGATGGAGGCAGCGTTTTATGGAGGTTAAGAAATCATGCAATGATGTTTTGGAAACCTGGGCAAAAATTGAAGAAAAGGTAACCGAATTGGCTGATGAACATCCCGGTCTCATTTCTCATGAGAATGAAATTCAGGAAGAATTATGGCTGAACGAGTCATCGGTCCGTCAATTTCGCCAGGGACAAGGCTATTATGGTTTAACCATGTTTAACGAAGCCAAAAAAATATTTCAGCAAGTGGTTGATGAGGAACCGGATTTTTTACTGGGCAGGATTTACTATGCCTTGACGCTCTTTCATGAAGATGAGTTGGAAGAATCTGATCGTCAGTTTCAATTGGTTTTAAAAACGGCCAGTCATGATTCCTTTACCATTTTTGCCAACCATATGCTGGGGTGTATCCATGTAAAAGAAGGGGAGGACCGGCAGGCGATTCGCAAGTTTTCCAAAGTGACTTCTGCCGCGTCTGATCATGTGGATGCCTGGTTTAACATGGGGGCATGCTATTATCGTTTGGGAGAAGTTCATGAAGCGATTCCCTGTTTTTATCATGCGCTGTCAATCAACCCGGATGATTGGGAATCCATGTTTTTTTTATCTCATTGCTACCGTGCCATCAACGAATGGAACAGTGTTTCTTTTTGGCGCCTTGCTGCTTATGATAAAACAAAACATCCGCGCATCCTTGAATCCATAGCCCATGATTATGAAGAGATGGGATTTCCAAATCAGGCATTGGAATGGTATCATCGATTGCTGGCGAAAGATCCCAAATATCCAGGTGTTTATCATGGGTTGGCATGGAATCTCTGGGTGACAGGACAGAAGAAAGAGGCATTTTCCTGGCTGAAGAAAGGACTTTCCTTGTTTCCACAGTATCTGGAGTTGCAGTTTGCGTATGTTTGGATGTGTATGGCAAATAATGAACGGGAAAAGGCGGAAAAAGCTCTGTCTGTTCTTCCGGATAATGTCACCGAAGAACCATTGTGGATGGCTGTTCGCTCCCGGCTGTCGGTGCTGACGGGAAATATGAATAAAGCAACCGATTTCGCAGACCAATTGTTACAGCAAAAGAAGCCCTCTTTTCAGGCTTTGGGTCATTATCACAAAGGCAGAGCGTTGTTGGAAATGGGGGAGCTTCAAGATGCGATCCAACATTTCCGTCGTGCACGGGAGCTCGTAACATCGTGGAAAGATCCGGTATTTTTTGAGGGGGTATGTCATTTGATCAGTGGTTGTCCTGATGCAACCCGCTCATGTTGGAGTAAGTTACTGTAAAAAAAGCACGGTGTCGGTTTTTTACTGATGATGCCAATAACGAAGGTAAGTTTCGTGTCGGGTTGGATTCTTGTAAAGAAATTTACCGTTGTTATCATAGTGGTATTCAAATTGGCGATAATGTTCAACAACCCAGTATCCATTTTTTGTGGGAGACAAAAGAGCAGGTTGCTCCTTTTTTGATCCTACTTTTTCCAAAACATATTCAATTCTGGCGGAAGAACTGGATGGTTTGGCGACAGATGGAACCACTTTGTCAAAAGGTACGACCTGTTTGCCTAACCACAGACTGGCAAACAGGATAATCATTGTCCAAAGAGTCCCGGCAACGGTCTGAATGAATGATGACTGCAGCCATTTCATAAAAACCCCTCTTTTACTTTTTTTAGATTTATATGTACAACAAGGGCATAGAATGAAAGAAACTGCCTGGAAATTGCTATAATAAGATCAAAAGAAAAAAGGAGCCGAGCGAGTTTGGTTTTATGAATTGCAAAAAAATACAAACATCTTTAAATGAGCTGGGCGTTATTTTTGTGTGTCTGGATGGATTTTCAGACTATCGCGTATGCATCGAAACAAGCGCATCTTTTTAATCTGATTTATTTGCTGCTAGTTACTATTTTCGTGGGAAATATAAGTATGTTCAATACTTTTATGTTAAAATATCTCATGCAAAAGTTAACGCCGAAAATGTCTGCAAAAAACTGTCTTAGCAAAAGGTTGTTCACAATATTGGTTTATTCTCAAAGCTCTCTTCCATTTTCAAAACTATATAATTATGAAAAGAAGAAAAAGATGTCAAACATTATAAAAGTAAGGTTTGGTGATAAACATGCATGGAAATGGCCATCCAGGCAAACATCCACATGGTGCCGTTCATCAAATCGATTATAACCAAAATCCTTTTATCGTGATCTGGGAAGTAACCCGTGCCTGTCAATTGAAATGTGTACACTGTCGGGCAGATGCACAATTCAACCCGGATCCGAGAGAATTATCCCATGCAGAGGGACTGAATCTTATCGACCAGATCCATGAGTTAAACAACCCGATGCTGGTGTTTACAGGCGGAGATTGTATGTTGCGAGAAGATTTATTCCAACTGGCTGACTACGCTGTAAAAAAAGGCATGCGGGTGTCCATGGTACCAAGTGCTACAGATAATGTGACAAAAGAAAAAATGGAAAGAGCGAAAGAGGTCGGCCTGTCCCGTTGGGGGTTAAGTTTAGATGGACCGGCACCAGAAATTCATGATGCTTTTCGTGGTACTACCGGATCTTTTGACTTAACTGTCAGGAAAATTCATCAATTGAACGAGATGAATATGCCGTTACAGATTAATACTGTCATTTCCCGTTATAATTATGATCATCTTGAAGAGATGGCCGTACTCGTTGGTGAGTTAAAAGCGATTATGTGGTATATCTTCCTTCTGGTTCCAACCGGTCGGGGTCAGATTGATGCCTGTATTTCTCCTGCAGAGCATGAAAAGGTATTCCGCTGGTTGTATGATTTAAGTAAAACTGCTCCTTATGATATTAAAACTACCGCAGCTCAGCATTATCGCCGTGTGGTGTTCCAACAAAAAGCGAAAGAGCATATCGTTGATGCCAAGGATAGAATTAGATATGAAGACACATTGACGAAAGATATGGCTTCCAGTATTGATGGCTTGAAACGGGCACCCAAAGGGGTAAATGATGGCGTTGGCTTTATTTTTATTTCCCATATTGGAGATGTAATGCCAAGCGGTCTTCTCCCGATTGTCGTCGGGAATGTTCGGGAAAAACCACTGGCTGAAATATACCGTGGATCACCGGTTCTGAAGGAATTGCGCAATCCCAACAACTATAAGGGAAAGTGTGGTATTTGCGAATTCCGTCATGTTTGCGGCGGATCTCGTTCGAGAGCTTATGCAGTAACCGGGGATTATTTGCAGAGTGAACCTTTCTGTGTGTATATTCCTGAAGCAATGCGCAAAGCATCAACCCGTTGAAACTTGAGAGAACCTGTATAGAAAAAGAGCTGCCTATGCCTGATTCAGGGAACTGGAAAAGCCCCTTTTATTGTTGGAGCAAAAGGTTCGTTTAATGCCAGAACGGCTGAATATTTTGTCAGAACATGGAGAAGTCGTTTCTTCTCACGTTTTTGTGGGCATGGATCGGCTGTTGAAGCCCGCACATTTTGCCAGCGGGCTTTCATTTGTGTAAAAGAAATGGGTGATTTCTTTTGGTGTGCGGGATTAAATCTCTTGCTGTCCCGAACACCGCCCCAATCATTTTCCCCGGAGTCTGAGGAGACTGAGTCGTTGTTTCTGGCTTCATTCTGGTAACCTGGAGAATATTTATGAGATGATTTTTTATATTTTATCCCCGTGGTTCCTGCAGTAGAGGTGCCTCATTTATTACTTTGATTATTTACAAAAAAAGTATTATACTTAAGTTTACGAATATATAATTGTTTCAGATTAAATTAAACTAATATAGTGAGAATATTTTTGTATATTTATATACTTGGGAGGATCATTGTATGAAATTAATTCCTCGTATTGATAGTGTGTTGACGAGAAGAAGAGAGGAAGGCTGGAAAATATACGAAAAAAAACCGAGCCAAACTTCTTTGGCCCGGGCATTGGGAGTTCGTAAACAGCAAGTGTCTTTATGGGCACGCGGTAAAGCCATTCCAAGGTCTGAAACAATTTTTCATATGGCACATCTTTTGGGAGTTCGTCCAGATGAATTGTACGAATATATCCCCCCTACCAAGGAAGAACAGTTAGAGATTGTTAAAGAGTTTGATCTGAAGGAAAAAGAAGATATTTTAAGACGCAAAGAAAATAAAATCAGGGAATTGCGTAAAAAAGGATATAGCGATGAGATTATACAAGAACAGATTCGGATGATGGGTTTAACCAAATACGATAACCATAAACATACACAAAACCAAGCTTAAACGGTAATCCGTGTTTTATGTTACAAAAAAATGTTCAATCAGGATTTGGGGATTTCAGCGATAATAATCAGGGTGAACCGGATTGTATGATCTAAAATGACGGTTTGCAATTGGCTACGGTTCCGGCAATAAACTATTATGCAAAACCCGAAAGACAGAAATTTTATATAATAACAAGTTATGGCGCCTGGACATGAAGAAACTGATCAGACGGTTGAATTCAAAGGGAAAAAGTATTGTAAGGCTTGATTAAGCAGGGGAAGAAAAAGTGGAGAGTCAAGAGTTTCCAGAAGGAAATAAAGGGTTGCTGTTCCTAACAGACCTAAAATCCACGGTAGAATGGTTCTGTTCAATAAAACAGCACGAATTGACAGTAAAGAAAAAACAAATATACAAAAAAAAGAAACGAATATAGCAAAGCTATAATCATATAAAGAGACTCCTTTGCATATCATTAAAAAACATTATACTAAAAATAAATTTTATTATAAATAGTTTGTCATTTACTTTTAAAAGAAGCCACCCGGGAAGGAGGCTTTTATTATCAATTAATCATTCAAAGTTTTCGATGATTGATATTTTTTTACCAATTGGTAGCTGATGATTAAAATAAGCATCCAGATCGGTCCCACAATTAAGGCGACTCGTGTTTCATCATTAAATGCCAGCAACACAGCAACCAGTCCCAGGAACAACAAAGTAATCCAGTTTGTGAACGGATATCCGGGCATTCTGAATTTTACTTGTTTGCCATGTTTTTTCCGATACTGAAGATGCGCATAAACGACAATGCCCCACGTCCACAATGCCCCGAAAGTGGCCACGCTTGTAATATATATAAAGGCCTTCTCAGGAATGACATAGTTGAGTAGAACACCGACCAGCATAATCAGTGCCGATAATGTAATACCGCGGGAAGGTACATGCTTGGTGTTCAATTTGCGAAAAACCGATGGTGCTTGGCGTTGGTGTGCCAATGTGTAGAGCATGCGGCCTGTACTAAAGATTCCGCTGTTGCATGAGGATAAGGCTGCAGTTAGTACAACAAAATTGATAATGCCTGCAGCAGCCGGTATTCCCACTTTTGCGAATATCAGCACAAAAGGACTTGTCGTTCCGTCCAGTTGATTCCAGGGATACATTGACATGATGACAGCCAATGCGCCAATATAAAAAATAAGAATCCGCCAAATTGTATTATTTATAGCTTTTGGCAGTGTTCTATCAGGATCTTTTGCCTCACCGGCGGTGACTCCGATCAGTTCAATTCCCAAAAAAGCAAACATTACCATTTGCAATGAAAGTAAAATTCCCAAAGTTCCAAATGGCATAAATCCATCATTAGTCCAAAGATTGGAAAACCCGACAACTTGCCCTTCATTTCCCCAACCCGTAAAAATGATGACCAATCCAACAGCAATGAGTACAAGAATTGTCACTACTTTTATCAAAGCAAACCAGAATTCGACTTCACCAAACAGTTTTACTGCAATTAAGTTAACAATATAAACAGCTAAAAGCGCTCCAAATGCCGGAACCCATTGGGGAATATCCGGAAACCAGTAACGAGTATAAACTCCAACTGCGGTGATTTCTGCCATTCCAGTTACTACCCACATGAACCAGTAATTCCATCCCGTTACAAATCCGGCCCATGGAGCAACAAACTCCGTTGCATAAGTGCTGAAAGATCCAGCGACAGGTTTGTAGAGCGCCAATTCTCCCAGAGCTCGCATGACAAAAAATATCATCAATCCACCTATTGCATAAGCAAGAATCAGTGCGGGGCCAGCTGTCTGAATGGCCTGTGCTGAACCAAGAAACAGTCCTACTCCGATTGCTCCGCCAATTGCGATTAATTGAATATGTCGTTCATTCAAGCCTCTTGCTAGTTCTTCTTTTGGCTTGTTCTCTTGCTTCATTTGTTTCCCCCCTCAGTGGTTTAACGGTTTATCATAGGAATGTATTAACTAAATATTATTGTAAATAAAAATGTTAACGCTTTCAACCAATATATTGTTATGTCAATTTTAAAGAAAAGGTTTTTTGTTATAAATTAAATGTAATTTTTAAAATGAAAATTACCAATCTGTTCTTTTTTAGGATGCTCCAACTTCCCGGAAAGCATGTATAAAATTTTCCTTGGGATGAGCACCAGTTAATGCCAATTTGTCATGAATAATAAAGAAAGGGATACTCTGAATCCCTATTTTTCTTGCTTCTTCCAGATCTTCCTCTACTTTTGGCTTAAATGCTTCTTGTTGCAACATGTATTTCACCTCTGACGGATCCAGTCCATACGATTTGGCTATGTTTGCTAAAATATCGATATTTCCTATATTTAATCCCATTTCAAAATAAGACTGGAATAGTGCTTCCACCAAATTTGTTTTTTGCTCCTGTTTTGCCCATTTAACAAGCATATGCGCAGGCAGGGTATGAGGTAATGATGAAATCTCATGAAAAAAAAAGCGTACTCCGACAGGCGCTCCTGCCTGTGCAATCTGTTCGAGCGATTGGTTTGCCCTCGACATGTTTCCCATCTTTCGAATCATCATCTCAATAAAAGAAACTCCTTTTCGCGATACTTCAGGATATAGCATATACGACCGATATTCTATTTCTATGGGTTCCCCGGATTGCAGTGTCCATTCATGCATGGCATCTTTAAGATTTTTTTCTCCGATGCGGCACCAGGGACATATCAAATCGTGATAAATCTCAATCTTCATTTTGTCGCTCCTTTAATTCAACCCAGCAAAATCGATATTACATAAAACAGTATAACACAAATTATACATTAGATACTATGAAAAAGTAAGCTTTTGTGGTAAGATATATTGTGTGAAAAAGAGAAAGTGAGTGAAAAAAACAAGTATGAAATCTTTGGCTGAAATATTGATGTCTGAGGAAGTGAATCAGAATGACAAACAAGCAAAATATTGGGATTGCCCATAATGCGAAAAATGTTTCAACAAATAGAAAAAAGAGGTAATAATAAGGGGCAAGTTTTACACCGTTGATTGGTTTAGTACATTGTTTAAGGTATAATTATAAAAAATATTTTAATTGGATAATCTATCTGTTTACTTGGAACTGGAGGTTTTACACGATGCAAAAAGTAATTGTGATCGGGACTGGACCTGCGGGGTTAACAGCGGCCATCTATTTGGCTCGTTCTAATATGAAACCGTTGGTAATCGAGGGGTTGGAACCAGGCGGGCAATTGACAACAACTACTGAAGTAGAAAATTTTCCGGGTTTTCCGGAAGGAATCATGGGCCCTGACTTAATGAAAAATATGCGAGATCAGGCTGAACGTTTTGGTGCCGCATTCAAATCTGGATGGGTCAAAAAAGTGGATTTGTCAAGGCGGCCATTTAAAGTATTTGTCGGAGATGAAGAAATTGAAACAGAATCACTAATTATTTCTACAGGAGCAAAGGCCAAACTTCTCGGAATTCCAGGCGAAAAAGAAAGCATGGGGATGGGAGTAAGCGCTTGTGCTACTTGTGACGGATTCTTTTTCCGTAACAAAAAACTGTTGATTGTTGGCGGCGGGGATTCAGCAATGGAAGAGGCGAACTATTTGACACGGTTTGCTTCCGAAGTGACTGTTGTGCATCGACGGAATGAATTACGGGCATCAAATATCATGCAAGATCGCGCTCGTCAAAATGAAAAAATCAAATGGGCATTAAATCGTACCCCTGTGGAAGTGGTTCGAAGTGAAATGGGGGTTAAAGGCCTGAAAGTAAAAAATAAAGAAACGGGACAAGAAGAAGTTCTTGAAGCGGACGGGATTTTTATTGCCATTGGGCACAAGCCAAACACGGACTTTTTGGAAGGTCAGTTGAAGATAGATGATTTGGGGTATATTGAAGTTGAACCTGGCACAACAAAGACCAGTATTCCCGGTGTATTTGCCTGTGGTGATGTTCAGGATCCTGTTTACCGTCAGGCAATTACAGCTGCTGGATCCGGTTGCAAGGCTGCGCTGGACTGTGAACATTTTTTGGAAGGAAATGCGACAGACGATTGGAGTAAATCTCTCTAACAGATTTCGGAAAAAACAGCTCTTTCCTGGTTTTACGGGAAAGAGCCAATCTGCCAAAGCTAAATACGGAATATTTCGAAATTTTTTAAGGGGGTTCCTGATGGGAAAAAAGTGGATTACAGCAAAGGAAATCAATCAGTTTTGTTTTTGCCCCGAACAATGGCGGTTATACAGATTATACCAGCAAGAACTGGTACAAGCAGACAGAAAAAAGATGCAGACAAAAGAGAAGCATTTTCAAAAAGGTGCTCTTTATCACCGGAAGAAAGCTGTTTTGTTATGGATGAAAGCGAAGGGAATTGTGTGGGGGATGATTGTGACGACCTTGTTAATGTTGATTTTATGGCTGGTGATGGAATAAATGGGGATAATGGAGTTCCTTGTTCTGTTTGCCAGTCTGCTGTGGGTATGGCTGTGGATCAGGTTTTGGGGAAGGCGGAAGAATTGGATGGTTTACACGGATACAGGCGGAAACGGGATGATCCTGGCGGATGAAGAGTTGGGGATTCGAGGAAAACCGGATGAAATATGGAAATTAAAGGATGGGACATATCTGGTGGTGGAACACAAGTCTTCCATAATAAAAAATGAACACCCTTATCCGGGGGATCGTTTGCAACTGGCAGCGTATCTGTTGCTTACAGAAAAACATTTCCCAGCCAGAGATATTAATGGAGAAATTCGTTATTACAACAGAACATTTCAACTTGAATGGACACCTGCTTTAAAAAGGCAGCTGGTTATGGTTATTCGGCAAATGCGGCAAGTTGAGAAAACGAAAAAAACAGAAGTAAATATTCACTTGCCGAAATGCAGAAAATGTGAATTTTACAAAGTTTCTTGTGCCAAGGCTTAGTAAAGCAAAGGTGCGGCAACAAAATGTTGTCGCAAATTATTTATAAACAAGTTTGTTACACAAATCCCACCAAAAAAATTTAACATAAACCATTATTCGTAAGTTTTCAGGAAAATCCCTGCTAATATATTTTTTTGAACGAAAAGAAGCATCCTGGTCAAAGAATCTATCCGCAAAAAAAACAATTTATCAGCAGAAACGGTATGGTACTACAAAGAGGCTTACCACATCGATCAGCACTGGAGTATTGAAGCGGCAAGCAGGCGGCAACGACACAATCACAATACAGCCTGCAAGTTCCTGATGCCAGGAAAAAAGGTTTGAAAACAATTTACTATGTACGCAATCAATTGATGGAAGTGGAAGGGTGTGTCAGTTGTTCTTCATAAAAAAAGAGGTGGGAAAAGATATTCAATCTGATGGGCAACCGGGAACCGAGCGAATGATTAATGGAAACAACACGAATTTGAGGGATTGGAACCGGATTAAACATGGCTGGGCCCATAAATTGTACCGGATCATACTGAATAATTTCTGGATTCCGGAGGAAATTCCGCTTTCCGGTGATGCGAAGCAATTTCAGGAGTTAAGTGCGCAGAGAGACATGGATTTGACAGAACCATTTCATTTCTCAATGACTCGATTCAGGGAGAAAATTTGCCCAATCTGAATGAATATGTTACAGCATTTGAAGTTTGCCCATTATTAAATATCCAGGCATTTCAAGAAGAAATTCACGCCCAATCCTGCAGCTATATTCTGGATAGTGTTTGCTCGCCATTATTTATAATGAATGGCGTAACGATGAACATATGTATCGGCGCAACCGGTTTATCGCGGACTGGTATCAGCAATTTGTCCATGAACGGGATGACAAAAACTTTGTTCGTTCATGCATGGCCAACTTTTTGCCGGAATCACTCTGCTTTTACAGCGGATTTACTTTTTTCTATGTATTGGCAAGGCACGGAAAAAATACATTCAACGGGATGAGCTGACACATGTGGTGCTGTTTCAAAACATGTTCAAAGAACTGCGCAAAAAAGATCCGGAACTGGTTGAAGAGTTGCGGGATATGACACGCCTTGCGGTTCAACATGAAATTCACTGGGGACAGTACATTACTAAATGAACTTGTTGAAAAACACATTAAATATCTGGCTAATGAACGTCTTTTGGCGTCTGGGACTTAAAATCCTGTATCCGGAGATAACTTCTCATCCCATGAAATGGGTGGACAGATTCTCCAATCTCAATAGTACCAAGACGGATTTTTTTGAACAGAAGGTCACTAATTATGTGAAGGCGAGCAGTCTGGATTCAGGTGATCTGTAGAGTTGGAAAAGATAGAACTTGTGAATGAGGAACAGATGATAGATAAAAAGTTTTTTGGTTACGGGGGAAAAGAACAGCGATTTTGTTTGATTTTTCAGTAATATTTAAATATTCGTATTTCTGAATCGTTTCTGCAAGTTTGTTCAAATCCAAGACTGTCTGGGCAAGACAGTCTTTTTATTTAATAAAATTCTTTTTACATAATCGTATTTTCTAAATAAAGTTATTTAATTAATATCAGTATATATTTGTCCCGGATTAGGGATAATTTGACTGTTATTAATTAAGCTATTCTGAGGAGGGGTGGCATTGGGACAAAAAAGTAGCCAATTGAAACGGGATATTGGATTTTTTACGGCGTTGTCAATTGTTATTGGAACCGTTATTGGATCCGGTGTTTTCATGAAACCGGGCATTGTTCTTGAATCATCCGGAGACACTTTAATGGCTCTGGCTGCCTGGTTAATCGGGGGACTGTTTTCAATTGCAGGTGGGCTTACTATTGCAGAAGTAGGGGCTCAAATCCCCAAAACCGGAGGCCTGTATACCTATATTGATGAAATTTATGGCAAATTGTGGGGCTATTTATCCGGTTGGATTCAAACAGCCGTATATGGTCCTGCCATCATTGCAGCATTGGGTTTGTATCTTGGTTCGTTGCATGTTCATCTGTTTAATATTGAAGGGAGAATTTGGGGATTTATCATTGCAATTGGCTATGTTCTGTTCTTGACATTGGTAAATATTCTGGGAACAAAATATAGTGGTTGGGTACAAAACGTTACTACAATAGCCAAACTTATTCCGATTGCAGCGATAATCCTATTTGGATTGTGGAAAGGTGAACAAACGATTTTTGATCCAGGTGCTTTTCAAACAACCGAACTTAACTTTGGTGCTGCCATATTGGCCACACTGTTTGCTTATGACGGTTGGGTTCTTTTGGCGGCTGTTGCCGGTGAAATGAAAAATCCGGCCAAATTGCTGCCTAAAGCAATTTTAGGGGGTCTGTTATTTGTAACCGCTGTCTATTTATTGGTTAACGCAGCTTTATTTACTGTACTGCCTGCCAGTGAAGTAGTCCGGTTGGGTGAAAACGCTGCCGGAGTGGCATCTGGAATACTGTTTGGAAAATTTGGCGGACTATTGATAACGATTGGGATCATCGTTTCTATTTTTGGTACGTTAAACTCAAAAATTCTTGGCCATGCGCGTGTTCCATTTGCCATGGGGGAACGCAAACAATTGCCGTTTGCCGATCGCATGGCAGAAGTCCATCCGCGGTTTAAAACACCGTATATTGCCATTCTTCAACAATCCTTATTCGCTATCTTTTTTATGTTTATCGGTGATCCAAACCGATTAACGGATATTTCGATATTTGCTATTTATATCTTTTATATTTTCGGGTTTTATGCCGTGTTCACACTGCGCAAGAGAAATCCCGGGAAAGAACGCCCTTATAGTGTACCGCTTTATCCATGGATTCCGATCCTGTCGATATTAAGCTCTGTATATGTAGTTTATGCCATGTTATCGACGGATCCAATGGGTGGCTTGTTGGCAATTCTGATATTGCTGTTGGGGTTGCCGATCTATTATTATTTGCAAAAAAAATACAGTTAATATCCTGCATATAAAAAGTGCATGAAGCAGGATTCATGCACTTTTTATCAGTCTCTCAGTTTCTGAAACAAGCTCCTGGAGTGTTTCCACTGCCTGTAGCATATAATTTTGATCTGTAGAGATCAATGTGAACAATCGATTGATTTTCTTCTTGTATGATTGTGGCTTACAAGTAAAATTCCCGATTATCTGTACAGCTTTCTTCTCATTAATGCAGTATTCTTCATTAATGGCAAACAGGACCTGGTTTAAACATGAAACGGTACGGAAGCAGCGAGCGGCAATATAGGAAATATCGTTTTTATCAAGATTATCCTTGATAAAAACTAAAGGAAAATATGTTTCAAACATAAAATAACTGATTATGGTATCTTTTTTCAAAGCTTTTGGATAGGGCTTGGTTTTGTGTTTCAGTTTGATAATTTGCTTATTTGGATCTGACAATTTTTGCTAACAGTGATTTCACCTATATACATGCAATTCAGGCAAGCGTGCGGATGACCAGCGTGATAATGGCTGGAGATTTTTCCTGACAGGCATTCGTCAATTACCTTTACCATCTTTTGTAATCGCGGAATATCAGATCAACATGATATCCCTCAACAACAATCCAACCGCCTCTATTGACCCAGGCTCCCCATTTATCCAAAGATGTAACCGGGTTTTGTCTGTGTTCGTCATCCAGTCTGGTGGCTCGGATCTGCCGATTTGATCTGCATCAAAACCGGATGATTCATCATAATAGATCCCAATATCAATATCAGAAGCCGGGTGATTTATGCCTCTTGCCCGGGAATCACCAAAATAATTCCGACAATTCCCGGAATGTTTTCCAGTTCTTTATTGATCTTGTTCAGGACAGTTGTTACACCTATGAATTTTTTCCTTTCTGACTTTTAGATGAAAAAATATTTTAAGAATCTGACAAGTTTCAATATCAGAGATGTCTTTTGATCAATGTTAGAGAAAGCTGTCCTGCAGGCTATTGGGAATACAGATTGGGAAGCGGAAGGGGCAAAAACTTCTGTATTCATTTTAAGGCAGGCTTTTCGCCTGATTAGCTGCAAGGGAAATTTTCACTTTGCGGCGGCAGTGTTTCTTCGTTTCTAAAAATCTTTTTTTCAACCTTATACCCAGCAATTTGATGCCAGTTTTATCCTTATCATTATAAATGTTGAAACTGATTTTTGTCAGATCTGGATAAAATAATAATTAAATTGGTATAGACATATATACATATCAGAGTTAAACTGAAGATGGCATTAAGAACAAAGGAGAATTGTAAAAATGGGACAAAATCGGGTTCTTACATTAATTAATGGCCAAATTTTCGCCGAGCAGGGAACAATCCAAAATGGATACCTGCAAATCGAAGATGACAAATTGGTTGGTATGGGGGAGATGGACGAGTTTGTTCATCATCTTGATGAAGTTGTCATCGATCTGAAAGGAAGAATGGTTATCCCGGGGATGATCGATATTCATATTCACGGGGCCGCAGGAGTGGATGTGATGGACGCTGCTCCCGAGGCCTTGGAAAAAATGTCCCTTTTCTTGGCCAAAGAAGGGACAACCGGTTTTCTGGCAACTACCATCACTCAATCACCGGTAAATATTGAAAAAGCAATTTCCAATGTTGCCGATTATATAGAGAATTCTCAAACCGCCGGAAAGGCTGAATGCCTGGGAATTCACCTGGAAGGTCCGTTTGTTTCTGCCAGACGAAAAGGAGCTCAGCCTCTTGAATTCATCATGGAGCCAAATATAAGTCAGTTCAAGTTATGGCAAGAAGCAGCCCGGGGAAATATTAAATTAGTCACACTTGCTCCGGAGGAACCAGGGGGAACAGAACTTGCCCGGTATCTGCAGGAAACGGGTGTCATTGCATCTATCGGCCATTCTGATGCCACTTATGACCAGGTTATGGATGCAATTGAAGCCGGAGTCAGTCATGTCACCCATTTATTTAACGGAATGCGCGGTTTCCATCATCGAGAACCGGGAGTAGCAGGCGCTGCGATGTTAAACAAGGCATTAAATGTGGAGATGATTCTGGACGGGATCCATATTGATTCGCGCAGTGTCATGCTTGCATTTCAACAGATCACAAGCGAAAGAATTCTCCTGATTACCGATGCTATGAGGGCTAAATGCATGAAAGAAGGTGTTTATGAGCTGGGAGGGCAGCAGGTAACGGTCAGTGAGCGGGATGCCCGATTAGCTGATGGAACACTGGCCGGGAGTATTTTGAAAATGAAAGATGCTGCCAGTAACATAAAAAAATTTGTAAATTGTGAGATGGAAGATATTATCAAAATGACGGCTTCTAACGCAGCAAAAGAATTAAATATTTATGATCGCAAAGGAAGTATTACAGTTGGCAAAGAGGCTGATCTGGTTGTCTTAAACCAGGACTTTGATGTGCATATGACTTTTTGCAGAGGGAAAATTGCCTATCAAGATGACAGAAAGGAAAAAGAGTAATGCAGCTTATATGTACAAAAGATTATGATGAAATGTGTCAAAAAGCGGTAGAACAGGTAATCCGAACAGTAAGGGAAAAAGAATCTCCAACATTGGGATTGGCTACAGGGGTGACACCAATAGGAGTTTATCAGAAGCTTGTTGCTGATCATTGGCAAAACAGAACTTCCTATCGCCATGTGGTCACGTTTAATCTGGATGAATATGTAGGTCTTGGGCCGAATGACGAGACCAGCTATCATTATTTTATGTGGGAAAATTTTTTCGACCATGTGGATATTCCCGAGCAGCAAACCCATATTCCTCACGGAAAAGCCGATGATTTGGAAGAAGAATGCAAGCAATATGAACGTTTAATTGAAGAGGCAGGCGGGATTGATCTGCAAATTCTGGGGATTGGCGTAAATGGACATATTGGATTTAATGAACCTGGAACGCCTTTTGATGCTCCGACCCATGTTGTAAAGTTATCAGAATCAACACGTAAGGCAAATCAATCTTTTTTCGATTCGTTGGACAGGGTTCCGGAATACGCAATCACAATGGGACTTTCCACTATTATGAAAAGCAAAAAAATCTTGTTGCTAATTTCAGGCAAGCATAAGGCATCCATCTTGCAGCAACTGTTGTCAGGAGAGGTTACAGAAGATTTGCCAGCCACGATTTTAATAAAACATCCGCATGTAACGATTATAGCGGACGAGGATGCATGTTCATAGAGTTACAATTGTGGTTTTATGTCATAAATACTGTAACTCCCCCTTTTTTCCGTATATTCTTAGAGAGAAGGCAAGCTGGTTTTTTAAATTTGTAAAATTAAAAAATCTGGATGAGAGGGTAATCATATTATGAGAAAAGTATCCAAGGGAAGCCTGATTCCTTTGTATTACCAGCTCAAGGAAATTTTGCAGGAGATGATTGATAACGAAGAATTGAAACCTGGAGACATGATTCCTCCCGAACGGAAATTATGCGAATTTCAGGAGATAAGCCGCATGACAGTGCGCAAGGCCATTTTGGCGCTGGTTAATGAAGGTGTTTTAACCCGTATCCAGGGAAAAGGAACGTTTGTCGCTGAACCCAAACCAAAGCATTTGCTGCTGCAACTAAAAGGATTTACAGAGGAGATGGAAGAAAAGGGATTTTCGGTTCACAGCCAGATCATGTCTTTTCAGGTCACAAAGGCTACACTGAAGTTAAAGAAAAAATTAAAAATGGATCAGGACCAAGATCTGGTTTTTGAGATCAAGCGACTTCGATTTGTTAATGAAATCCCTTTTGCCATTGAAACGGTCTGGTTAAATCACGATCAGGTCCTTGGTTTGAGCAAAGAAATGTTGGAAAATACTTCACTTTACAGTGTATTGGGAGAACAATATGATCTCCATCCAAAATTTGCGCAACAGACAATTGAACCGATTATGCTAAATGAATACGAATGTGAACTTTTGGAAATCAAGCAGCCATCCATGGCGATATTATTTCGGCGAACAACTTATTCAAAGCGGGGTACGGTTATGGAATACACAAAATGCATTTACCGGGCCGATTCTCATAAATATGAAGTCTATTTACATCCATAACTGTGGAATAATAACATAAATGAAAACAGCATATTATTTTAAATTAAAACTTGTTTGCTACACAAACCTTTATGCATCAGCTTCTTTTTTCATAACCATTTACAGCTTGCCACAAAATAACTTGATTAAATGAAGAATTCAACTTTTATCCTTTAGCAACCAGGAATAAAATCATGTCACAAAAGCCAGGACCAGTAATGGTTCTGGCTTTTGACCAGTCAAGTTTTTTGGTCCAGTTTGCACTGATGGGGAGGCGTTTTTACAAAGGCTTGTATACTTGGCTGTCTTAAAGTATGCCCTTTGATCCATTCAGTATATTTTATTTTTACGGTGATCAGAGGTTTTACCCATACGGCGCTTTTGCTGCGGGAAGGCATGTTTACAAAAGGCGCTTTATCCTGGAAAATAGGCCGGATCATTCGGGTAAAGGTCTCCCAGTCATCTTGCTTCAGTTTGCCCGTACCGGCATGGCCGATATACCATAACCTGTTTTCTTCATCAAACAAGCCCAATAACAGGGAATTGACGACCGAATGGCGAAAGGTGACTCCTCCAACAACAGCGATTAGATCGTGATAATTTTTTTTCTTGATCCAGCGGCGATCTTTACCATGGATCGAGTAAGTACTGGCAAGATCTTTCAGAACAATTCCTTCCAGATTTTGTTTCTGTACTGCTTCAAACAAGGCTTCTCCATCTTGAAATCCAGTCACAAGTTGTACATGGTGACAAGGTTTGTATATTTCTTGCAGCATTTTCAAACGTTCTGCAAGCGGGAAAGAGACAACCCACTTTTGATTGAGGTATAAGATATCAAAAATCATGTAAGAGACGGGAACATGTTGTTGGGCAGAGTGGACTTTTTTCCTATCTCTGATCCCATCTCTTTTCATCACTTCATAGAAAGAAGGTTTTCCATTTTTTAAAGCAATTACTTCTCCGTCCAGGATTGCCGATTCCGCATTTATGTATTGTTCAATTTTCAGGAGTTCCGGATAATGATAAGTGCGTTCGTTTTTTCTGCGGTTAAATAGCTTTACTTCATTTCCATCCCAATAAGTACAGACACGCACACCGTCCCACTTTACCTGAGCTATCCACTGGGGCCCCGAGGGAATCGTGCCTGATTCGACCGGTTCAAAAGGAATAATAGGTTTCCAATTCATAAGACTCCCCCTCTTTTCCCTATTTTGTGCAAAGACGCAAAAAACAATCGGCTTTTATAAACAGGAGATTTTACCAATTCAAACACCCGGGTTCTCTGTTACCGGAGTGTAGCTTTTTGCTGCATATGAAGTATAATTAGTATAAAATGTATTACGAATCATACCTCTTGTGCCTTTTTAGGATTGGGAATACTTTATTTCGGCAAACAATTTGTGGAAATATTGCAGATGCGCAGGAAATATAAAGAAAAAACAGGGGGGCAAAATGAAACTGTTGATTTGTGCGATTATTGCTTTGTTATTATTGGGTGGAGCCTATTTTTATACGAATATAACTTATATTCATAAGCCGTTAACGAAAATGTACGATGCAGGATTTACAGAAAAGCAGATAAAACTGAAAGACGGTACCACATTAAACTATGGAGAGGGGCCAAATAATGGGAAAACACCACTTTTATTAATTCATGGCCAAGGCATGAATTGGAAGGATTATGCCGAAGTATTGCCCGAGTTGGCAAAGCATTATCATGTTTATGCTGTAGATTGTCATGGGCACGGGGAATCAGATAAGCATCCTTCGAAATATAGAGCCAGTAAAATGGCTGAGGATTTTATCGAGTTTATTGAAGTTGAAATTGGCGAGAAAACAGTTGTCTCTGGCCATTCATCAGGCGGATTGATTGCAGCGTGGATGGCCGCCCACGCTCCTGATCTGGTAATGGGGACAGTGATCGAAGATTCCCCTTTTTTTGCAACGGAACCAGGCAGGCGAGAAAACACGTACGTATGGGTATATGGCTTTCAATTGTATCAGGACTTTAAAAATCAAAGCGAAGAAAAAGATTATTTTACGTATTTTTTAAAGCACAACTACTGGAAAAAAATATTTGGGGATTTTCTTTGGAACCGATTTTCAAACGATGCAATTGCATACAGAAAAAAACATCCCGATGAACCCGTCCGTTTGTTTTATCTGCCGCCTGTGATCAATAGGCTTTTTGAATCTGTTACCTATCCTTATGATCAGAAGTTTGGAGAAACTTTTTATGACAATTCCTGGTTTGAAGGCTACAATCAGGCAGAAATCCTGTCAAAAATCAAAAGCCCGACTGTTTTTATAAAAGCAACCACCCGATATGACGGGGATTTGCTGTTAGCTGCGCTATCGGATGAAGATGCAGATCGGGTAGTGAAGTTGCTGGAAAATGGCAAGAGGATTGATGTTGAAGCCGGACATGATGTTCATTACGAGAAACCGGAGAAATTTGTTGAGATTATGGTTGGTTTTCTGGCGGAACTTTCAGCAGAAAAGGGCTGAGTTGGCAAGAAGGCACTTCCACTAAAGGGAAGTGCCTTCCTGGATTTTATCTTCTCCTCCAGAATCTCTGTCGCCGATCGCGGGGAGGAACCGGGATAATAACAGGGAAAAAAGGGAAAGTTGGATACAGAAGCGGTGGATAATACGAATATGGCCGGTAGGGCGGATAATAGGGTGGATAGTAAGGCGAACCAAAGGGCGGATAGAATCCCCGTTGATTTGTATCCAGGGTATTTTCTGCTGATTCGAAAAAGTGTTTTGGTTCGTTTATAGAAGAGTGCATGTAAAATATTCCCCCTTTCAGAATTTAAAATGGGCCATATCGGCCGTATGGGCGGAAAAACGGATTAAAGGCAAAGAAAAAGAAAGGGCGCGGAAAGAAAAAAGGCGCAAAAAAAGGACCCGGGAAAAATTGTGAAGTGTTCAGTTGCTCCTGATTCGGATATCCGGGAACACCCAATGAATCGACCGGGTATTGAGGGGCTTTGCTTTGTTTAGTCATCAAGATTCCTCCTGTAACGTAAATATTTTTGATTGCTATAATTTATTCATTTGCTATTAACTGGTTATTTGTCCAATATAAATTAGGCTTGGATGGGAAAAGGATGGTAAAGAAAGAGCGTTATGTTCAAATCGAAGGAACAGAAATAAAAATTTCAAATCCGGATAAAATATGGTTTCCGGAAGCGGGAATCCGCAAGTGGGATTTTGTTTTAACCTGTGCCCGTCTGGCTCCTTATCTTTTGCCATACGTCAAGGACCGGTATTTGACAACAATCAGGTATCCTGATGGAGTGCATGGTGATTTTTTTTATCAGAAAAATGCTCCGTCTTTTAGCCCTGATTGGGTGGAAACAAAAGAAGAGGGGGGAGTTGAATATATTATGCTGAATAATGTGCCAACACTCATCTGGTTGGCTAATCTGGCGTGCCTGGAGTTTCATATTTCATTCCATGTAACGCAAAAACCGGTTCCGACTGAACTGGTTTTTGACCTGGATCCGACTGGCCACGAATTTTGTAAAGTTATAGAAACAGCCTGGTTAATCAAAGAGGTGCTCGAACAACTGGAGTTAAGAAGTGTAGTTAAAACTTCGGGAGCAACCGGCCTGCAAATCTATGTCCCGATTAAACCGGTTTATTCCTATGAACAAACACGGATCATCGGTGAATTTGTGGCCAATTACCTGACAGAACTGCATCCGGAATTGGTAACAGTGGAGCGTCAAGTAAAAAAACGCGGCGATAAGGTATATATCGATTATTTGCAGCATTGGCGAAACAAAACATTGATTTCGCCCTATTCTCCCCGAGCGACACCTGAAGCGACAGTGTCTGCTCCGCTGGAATGGAACGAGGTAAATGAGAATTTGTCTCCCAAGCAGTGGACGCTTTTTACGATCTTTGACCGATTAAAAGAAAAGGGGGATTTGTTTAGGCCAATCCTGTCTTCTGATCGGCAACGTTTGGACCCGATATTGTCCTTTATAAAAAAACACAAGATGTAAAATGAAAAGGTACATGTTATCTTTATAATGAAAAATCTAAAGTTTGGGCTGTGAGGAGGAACATGATTGAAACGAATATTTATTAATGGCATGCTGATTACCATGAAAGAAGGAGAAGAAATTATCCAGCATGGGGCCATGGCAGTGGAAGGTTCAGATATTACATATATGGGCGCTGTTCCGTCAGAAGAAGTGTTGTTAACTTATGATGAAGTAATCGACTGTAAGGGGCGGGCATTAATGCCCGGACTTGTCAATACACATGGACATGCCGCTATGTCTCTGCTTCGGGGTTATGCGGATGATCTTCCGCTTCAAACATGGCTGGAAGAGAAAATGTGGCCGCTTGAAGCAAAATTCACAGCGCGCCAGGTTTATGCCGGGACAGCCCTGTCTGTTGTCGAGATGATCAAATCAGGTACAACCACCTTTGTCGACATGTATGATCATATGGATCAGGTGGGTCAAGTAGTTTTGAAATCAGGGATGCGTGCACGCTTGTGCCGCGGTTCCATCGGTTTGGGAAGTGTTCAGGAGCAGCAAGAAAAGCTCAGGGAAGCTGTTCAGTTCGCCAGGGACTGGAATGGACAAGGCGATGGGCGGATTACGACCATGCTTGCTCCCCACGCACCATATACGTGTCCGCCAGACTATATCCGCAAATTTGTGGAGCAGGCAGCAGTATTGAAATTACCGCTTCATACCCACATGTCTGAGACAGCGAAAGAAGTGGAACAAAATGTGGCAGACTACGGATTAAGGCCGGTAGAGCATTTACGGCAACTGGGCTTTTTTGATTTGCCTTCACTGGTCGCACATGCGGTTCACCTGACGGATGAAGAAATTGATATTTTGGCTGCTTATGATGTCAAAATAGCTCACAATCCCGGAAGTAATCTGAAGCTGGGTAGCGGAATTGCACCTGTTGCCAAGATGATCAAAAAAGGATTACGGCCTGGTCTGGGAACAGATGGTGCTGCAAGCAACAACAATCTGGATATGCTGGAAGAGGTGCATCTGGCAGCAATGATTCACAAAGGGGCGAATGAAAATCCGCTTGAAGTACCTGCATTAACAGCACTGAAAATGGGCACATTATATGGTGCGGAATGTGTTTTCCTGGATCAGGAAATCGGTTCTTTGGAAGTTGGAAAAAAAGCGGATTTTGTAATCATCGATTTGTCGGGACCACACATGCAGCCATTGCATGATGTCGTGTCACATATGGTTTATTCAGCCAGCCGGAATGACATACTTGATGTTTATATAGATGGAAAACCCATTATGCGAAACCGCGAATTGTTAACAATGGATGAAGAAATGGTCATCTTTGAAGCAAATCAGTCTTTTCAGGAGATCAAATGAAGAAAGAGCTACCGTTATTTGGTAGCTGTAAAGGATTGGCGATCGGGAATAGGCGGGAGTTTCTAAGTTAAACTAATAACAAATCATGTTTCTATATCGATTTGCAGATGGTAACGCAGAGGGATGCTTGTGTCTGTTTCTTGCCATTCCCTTTTTTGGGCAGCAGGGGAAGTCCAGGTTTCAGCATGCAAAAAGGCGGCTACTTGTTCCCATTCCTCTTCACTCAACTGATTTTCTATTTCATTAAGGATCCATCCGGGATAAAGGGAAGGGGTTGTCATTTCCTTCACCTCCCTTGTTGCTTTTTAGTATCACCGAAGTTGTGTCGAATATGTTTAACACATTTTGCCCATCACTTGATGGGCTTTTTTGGGATTAAAAGGGGTTGGCTGTCGTATGTATGGTACAAAGGAGGAATTTCATGAAACCCGTTTGTTTGTTTTTCCTTTTATCCATGTTTTTCCTTTGCGCCGGTTGTTCTGAACCAAAAGCTAATGAGCCAACTTCAGCCGAAAAAAAACAACAGCAAATGATGCAGCAAATACATGAATTGCTCAAAAATAACGAACAGAAGGAATATGGCTTTGCCTTGAAGATCAAGGGGGATCAGCAGACAGTTTGTTATCAGGGGAAACAGATTGGCGAGGATTGGGTGATTACAAATGCAAAAGGTAAAAAGGTAATGGAAAGAAAAAACGAAAAAGTGT
This sequence comes from uncultured Thermoactinomyces sp., assembly GCA_965544045.1. Lineage (GTDB taxonomy): Bacteria > Bacillota > Bacilli > Thermoactinomycetales > Thermoactinomycetaceae > Thermoactinomyces. The sequence continues at coordinate 105,587 of CBEULT010000004.1, read as the reverse complement.
GGGCATATCATTTGGAAAATAAAGAAGAAATGACTGTAAAACAAGCTGGTTTGGTCTCTCCAAAAGATCATCTGTTTTTTTTAAAAAAGGTGTTTGGCAAGATGGAGATTCAAAAATTGAAATCTTCCAAACAAATCAAGGCAATAGTAACTGTTGATCCTTATAAATTTTTTGACCAGTTTAACCAGAGGTTAAACGCAGAATCAAACGCCCAGCTTTTTTCGGTTGACGAAGATTTCCATATTTATTATGAGCTGATTTATTCGGATTCTTCAGACAATAACTTAAAGCAAATTATTTTAAATATGCCTGGTCAGGGGAAGACTTCGCAAACCTTGATATATACTTTGGAATTGTAAGGAAGGAAAAGGCAGAGACGGAACGAAAACCTGTTCCAATAGTTTTTCCTACAGTCTGAAGACAGGAAACTGTCTTTTTTTATTGCCATGGATTGTCAATGATGAAGTATATCATAAAATGATATACTTTTTTATGTGTTCAAGCTATAAATTTGGAGAGGAGCGTGGCTTTTGTGCAAAAATCCAGAAAAACGATGGTTATCAGTTTCTTGGTCACGCTTGTTCTGTTGTTTGGCGGATTTGTGGGATATCAACAAATTATGATTAAAGAACCAATAGTTGCTTTCCTGGAGGATCGGCAGGAAGTGCAATTGGCAGATATACATGTGACACCGGCAGAAGTGGAGATCAGCCTGAACATTAAAAATCCGGAGCAGGATTTTTTCATCCGGAAATATCCGGATCTTCTGACCAGCTTGAAAAAGAAAGCAAAAGGGAAAACGCTTCAGATACATTTGATTGATCAGCCCAATGAACGTCTGCATAAGGCCTGGGAACAGATGGTTTTTAGCATCCGTGAAGGAATTGAAAAACAAACATATTCGCAAATTCCGGAAACGGTAAAACAATGGGCAGATAAAAACGGAGTTCAGTATCGTCTCAAAATGGATGAGGAATCGGTTTATGTCATGCTTTGTGATGGAGATAAATTTTTAGTCCGGGTTATTCCAGTCAAGATACAGAAACAGAAAGGAGGAGAGTTATTTGGTTAAACCAATCATGTTAGGTACTGGTGCGGCTTTATTCATTTTTCTTATTTATCTGGGGACGGATCCCCTGCCTGTTATGGTTTTGGCCGGTATCGGATTTTTGTTCTATTCCAGTGGTACACGTTCAATGCAGAAAACAGGAAGAATGGACAGGGAAAGTCAAAAAAACAAATATATTCCTTCGATTGATTTTGATCAAATTGGAGGTCAGCACAGGGCCAAAAATGAGCTGAAGGAAGCGCTGGATTTTTTATTGCAACGCGAGAAAATTGCTCAATATGGAATTCGACCGATTAAGGGGATTTTATTGACTGGTCCTCCAGGAACGGGGAAAACCTTGATGGCGAAAGCGTCAGCACACTATACGGATGCTGTTTTTGTCAGTGCTTCAGGCAGTGAGTTTGTAGAGATGTATGTTGGTGTTGGTGCAAAGCGGATTCGTTCTCTGTTTCAGGAAGCACGTACGCTTTCCAGAAAGAGTAAAAAAAATCGGGCTATCGTATTTATTGACGAAATTGATGTTATTGGAGGCAAGCGGGATGGAAGCCAGCAGAGGGAATACGACCAAACCCTGAATCAATTGCTGACAGAAATGGATGGCATTTCTGTTGCGCAGGAAGTACAAGTGCTGGTGGTGGCAGCGACGAACCGGAAGGATATGCTGGATCCCGCTCTTCTGCGTCCGGGCCGGTTTGACCGGCATATTCATGTTGATTTGCCTGATTGTAAAGCAAGATTGCATATTTTACGCTTGCATATGAAAAACAAAACATTAAAATCTGATGTTTCACTAATGAAAATTGCTGAAGAAACATTCGGTTTTTCCGGAGCGCAACTGGAAAGTTTAGCCAATGAAGCAGCTATTTATGCCTTGCGGGATCAGAAGGAAGAAATAGAACAAAAACATTTGTCGTCAGCAATTGACAAGGTCCTGATGGGGGAAAAGGCAGACCGGGAAGCCAGCAGCGAAGAAAAAGAGAGAGTGGCTGTTCATGAAATGGGGCACGCGATTATCTCTGAATATGTTCGCCCCGGATCTGTGTCAGAAATCACTTTGACTCCGCGTGGACAGGCATTGGGATATGTCCGGCAGCAGCCAGACAGTGACCGGGTTCTGTATACTCGTGAACACCTGGAAAAAAGCATCCTGGTCTGTTTGGCGGGAGCGGCTGCGGAAGAGTATTTTTACGGTCACAAGAGCACAGGGGCCAAAAATGATTATAAGCAGGCTTATCATTATGCACGAACGATGATTGAGGCTGGATTGTCCAATCTAGGCATTATAAATCCGGAGCTTATTGGCAGGGAAGAATTGCATTTGGAAGCAAAAAAAATATTGGAAAAATTATATGATGACACTTTAGAACGTATAGAGTGTTATTCTTTCATGTTTGAAGAAAGTTTGGGTATTTTATTAAAAGAAGAAGTGCTATCCGGCGGCAAATTTCGAGAAATGTTAATGAAATCACTTTCAAAACCTGATAAAATAATTAAAGTTAACTAATTGAAAGGAGAAAGATTTATTGTGACAAACATTCAAAATATCGCAGTCATCGGTGGCGGCACCATGGGCCGAGGGATCGCGGAACTATTGGCTTCCAATGGATTTGATACAACCATTATCGAACAAAATGAAGCCCTCGCAAAAGAGGCTTATGACCGAATTGAAAAAAGTCTGAACAGAAAGTTGTCAAAATGGGGAATCACACTTGCTGAAAAGAAAATTACTCTTTCGCGCATTCATGCGACTGCACAGACAGAGGCTTTGAAAAATGCAGACTTTGTCATTGAATCGGTTACGGAAGATATGAAATCGAAACTGAAGGTTTTTGAACAGTGTGACAAATTGTGCCGTTCAGAAGTTGTGTTGGCAAGCAACACCTCTACTTTAAGTTTGACTGAGATTGCTGAAGCAACCACCCGTCCTGAACAGGTAATCGGTCTTCATTTTGTTTACCCGGTCACCAGAGTTCCGTTGGTCGAAGTGGTACGGGGATTGAAAACTTCCCGGGATACTGTTGGAACCGTTTTAAACCTGTTGCCAAAATGGGGATTGAAAGGAATTGAAGTATATGAATCCCCGGGTTTTGTTACCACCCGCTTAAGTGTGCTTCTCATCAATGAAGCCGTCAATACATTGATGGAAGGCATTGCCAATGAACAGGATATTGATCGGGCGATGAAATATTGTTATCAATTTCACAGAGGTCCCCTTGAAATGGCAGACCACCTTGGCCTTGATGCTGTTTTGGCAGCTTTGGATCGCTTGTATCGTGAATTTGGAGATGTTAAATACCGCCCGGCACCGTTGTTAAAGAAAATGGTTCGTGCGGGATATCTGGGTGTTAAAACCGGAAAGGGTTTCTTCCGATATGATGAACATGGTGATAGAATTTACGAGGAGGTGCAGCAATGAAGATTTTGGTTATCAATTGCGGGAGTTCATCCATTAAATATCAATTGTTCGATATGACTGAGGAAGTTGTTTTGGCTTCCGGACTGGTCGAGAGAATTGCTACAGAAAGCTCAATCATCAAGCATCAGGTTCCTTGTCGGGAAGAGAAAATCATTTCTGCGGAGATACTCGATCACCGGGTTGGCATGAAAAAAGTACTTGATTTGTTAATGGATCCGGAAGAAGGTGTAATCAGCAGCGCTGAAGAAGTGGCAGCTGTCGGTCATCGAGTCGTGCATGGCGGTGAAGATTTCTCCGGTTCAGTGGTAATTAATGAAGATGTTCGCCAGGCTCTTCGCAGGAATATTGATTTGGCACCGTTACATAACCCGCCCAATTTATTAGGAATTGATGCAGCGCAGGAACAACTTCCTCATGCTGTACATGTCGGCGTATTTGATACAGCCTTTCACCAAACAATGCCTGATTATGCCTATATGTATGCTATTCCCAGTGTTTTATATCGTAAATATAAAATTCGCCGTTATGGTTTTCATGGAACTTCACATAAATATGTTTCTGAAAGGGCTGCAGAGTTTGTTGGCCAACCCCTTGAAGATCTTAAAATTATATCCTGCCATATTGGAAACGGTGCCAGCATTACAGCTGTAAAAAATGGAAAATCCATAGATACAAGCATGGGCATGACGCCGCTTGAGGGGTTAATGATGGGAACCAGGTGCGGAGATATTGATCCGGCCGTTGTGCCTTTTGTCATTACGAAAGAGGACTTGACACTTAGTGAAGTGAATTCGATGATGAACCGGCATAGCGGGTTGCTGGGAGTTTCCGGTGTTTCCGGAGATATGCGCGAAGTGACGGAAGCGATGGAAGAAGGAAATGATCAGGCACGGCTTGCAATCGAGATGTATGTTTACAAAATCAAGAAAACCATCGGTGCCTATGTTGCTGCAATGAACGGGGTGGACGTTCTTCTCTTTACAGCAGGTGTTGGTGAAAATGCCTCAATGATTCGTGAGAAGGTTTGTGAAGGACTTGCCTGTTTTGGAGTGGAATTGGATAATGCATCAAACGAGGAACGTAGTAAAGAAATACGACGCATCAGTACTCCTGAGTCCAGAGTAGATGTATTGGTCGTTCCGACGAATGAAGAACTGATGATTGCCAAGGAAACAAAAAAACTGGTACAGTAAAGAAAGTTGGTGTAATATGTAGAGTAATTGAGACATAGGAGGAATGGATCTTGAAGCTTTCAAAACGTGTTCAACAATTGTCTTCATCACCCACGCTTGCTATTACAGCCAAAGCCAAAGCTCTTAAACAGCAAGGGCATGATGTAATCGGGCTGGGAGCGGGAGAACCCGATTTTAACACGCCGTTACATATTATTGAAGCGGCTAAAAAGGCTATGGATGCCGGTTATACAAAATACACGGCAACGGGTGGAATTCCGAAATTGAAGCATGCAATTGTTGAGAAGCTTCAAAAAGATAATGGTTTAACATATAAATCCAGTCAGATTGTAGTGACGGTTGGGGCAAAATATGCACTGTACACTTTGTTTCAGGCTTTGCTGGATGAAGGAGATGAAGTGATTATTCCTGCACCCTATTGGGTTAGTTATATCGAGCAAGTCAAATTGGCTGCGGGCCGGCCTGTGATTTTGCCGGGTAGTGAGGAAACACAGTTTAAAATCACTCCCGCGCAACTGAAACAGGCTATAAGTGACCAGACAAAAGCTTTGATTCTGAACAGCCCGTCTAACCCGACAGGAATGCTTTATACAGAAGATGAATTATGCGCAATTGGAAAGATTTGCGTTGAGAATAATATATTGATTGTTTCTGATGAGATATATGAACATCTGATTTACGATCCCGACAAAAAACATGTCAGTATTGCCAGTTTGGGATCGGATTTGTATGAGCAAACTGTCATTATTAACGGAGTCTCCAAAACCTATTCCATGACAGGCTGGCGGATTGGATATGCGGCCGGACCTGAAGAACTGATTAAAGCAATGAACAGGATTTCTGATCATAGCACTTCTAATCCCACCTCCATAGCCCAATACGCAGCCATAGAGGCACTGACTGGCACACAAAAACCTGTTGCTGAGATGAAAGAAGCTTTTAAGGAACGTCGCGATTATGTAGTTAACCGACTCAATCAAATTCCTGGTTTATCTTGCCAAAAACCAGCGGGGGCCTTTTATGTTTTTGTAAATATTCGTGAAGCTTTGGACGCAACCGGCGGAAAGTACCAATCTCCGGAAGAATGGGCTAAAGCTTTGCTGGAAAAAGAACTGGTGGCAGTCATACCTGGATCAGGCTTTGGTTCGGCGGATCATATTCGCATTTCATACGCTGCTTCTTTAAAGCAGTTAAGAAACGCGATTGATCGTATTGAACGATTCGTAAAAGCAAACGCATAGATAAAGAACAGCAACCAATTGGTTGCTGTTCTTTATATGACTTCACGAATCAGGCTGATAACTTTGCCCAGAATGGTTACATTTGGCAGACGAATCGGTGAAAGTGTCTCATTTTCCGGCTGCAAGCGGATGTGATCTTTTTCTTTAAAAAAGCGTTTTACCGTTGCTTCGCCATCCGGTGTCATCGCCACAACAATATCTCCGTTTTGTGCGGTAGGCTGCTGGCGGACCACAACGAAATCTCCATCCAGAATTCCGGCGTTGATCATGCTGTCGCCGCGAACCGACAGCAGAAAAATGGTTTCGTCTTCTGCGGCGATCCGGCGAGGCAAAGGATAATAATCTTCAATATTTTCAATTGCAGTAATTGGTTCACCTGCTGTAACTTTCCCAACCAATGGTACCATTACGGTTTCCGCCTGCCTCCTGAACGGTATTTCCACACGTTGAAGCAGTTCGATGGCACGAGGTTTTGTCGGGTCACGGCGAATATATCCTTTTTTCTCCAGACGTGCCAAATGTCCATGAACAGTGGAGCTTGAGGCAAGGCCGACTGCTTCGCCAATTTCGCGAACAGAGGGTGGATAACCTTTCTCTAACACTTCTTTTTGTATGTACTCCAATATGGCTTTTTGTCTTGGGGAGAGTTTGCTCACGCTTGTCTTCCTCCTTTGTTGATAAGACCGCATCCATATAGTTTCTTATTTTCAGTATACATGAACCAAGTAAAAAGAACAAACATTTGCAGAATGTTTGTTCTTAAAAGTTACAGGCTCTGGTCCAGGCGATCCAAAGCGTCATCTTTTTCCGCATCGATAACATGGGTATAAATCTGAGTGGTCTGAATGTTGGAGTGTCCCAGAATTTCCTGGACAACCCGCAAGTTCTCTCCATTTGACAAAAGCAGTGTAGCCAGTGTGTGGCGCAATTTATGGGGAGAGATTGATGCCGCTTTGGGAGGAAGGTTCGCTTCAAGAACGTATTTCTTGATAATCTCTGAAACTCCTTTACGGCTCAGACGTTGATGGTTTTTATTTAAAAATAAAACGCGCTGATGCTCTGGGGGTGCTTTTTCCCCGGGACGAAGGGACAAATATATTTTCAGAGCTTCTTTGGCGGTCTCGTTTAATTTAAGCATTCGCTCTTTTCCGCCTTTGCCTATAATGATTACGCGCATTGTCTGGCCGTCAGTCTGAATACTGTTCAGATTTAATTGAACAAGTTCAGAGACCCGCATCCCGGTGTTTAAAAAAAGAAGGAGAATTGCCAGGTCCCTTGCTTCCATCCAGTGCCGGCTTTTTTTGTTTTTCTTTTGATGGTAGGTCTTTACGGCACGAAGAAGACGCAGCGCTTCTTCTTTCGTTAAAAAGACAGGCACCTTTTGCCGGGACCTGCTTTTAAGCGTTACATCTACATATTCTTCCATCGGATCCCGGTCAAGTATGTGCGATTTGACCAAAAAGCGGAATAGTGAACGAAGTGACGCCTGTTTTCGTTGTTTTCCGCTACGTGAATTCTCACGGAAATGTTTTCGAGTTATCCATTCTTCCCTGATTTCTCCAGTTTCTGGATCTTTTTTCTTTTGCAAGATATGTACCGTTCGTTCATAGCCGTTTTCTATTTGCCGGAAAAAACGTTTGATAATGGCAGAATCAACATGCTCGATAGATTTGTTTTTAGAAGCGAGGTAATCAAAAAACAGGGCAAAGTCATATGCGTAATTGGCAATTGTTTGTATGGAGCGTTCAGCACTGATCATCTCCAGAAAGAATTCCTGTACTTCTCCAGGAAATTGGCTGATAATCCGGTTGATGTTCTCTGGAAGCCGCCGTGATTTGAAAGAAGAGTTCATGTATGATCGACCTCCTGTTCCTGTATTTTATGATCAGGACATCCAAAACAGAATCATTAGGAAGTGTCCTTATTCTATCATGAAAGTGAAAATCGGGTACCCTGGTTTGACAGAGAAAGGATTTAAACAAGGACTTTGTGTTCATTAACCGAAAGATGCCAAGGCGTTACTCGGGGATTCTGCAAATTTTGTATATTATATGGCCCCGATTACCTAACCGGGATCAATTTGACAAAGGAAGAATTTTTGTTAAACCATGAAATACCGAGTTTTCTTTATTGGACGGCCGGGTGGTAGTGATGCCCGGCCAGGAAACCGGTCAGTGCCGGCAGATCGTGGGTTCCGATACTCTGGGAGTAACAGAATTACTGGAGGACGAAGGGGAGAAGTTTATGTGTAAATCGGTTGGCCTTGTCATGAATATCGGTCATGTGAACGAGTCCACATGACAGTTCTGACCAGTTTTTATTTTCCTTTGGATAAATCCGTGCAATGTAAAAGATAGTATCTCAGTATCCGGTGTTCCCGGTTCAGAAGGATTTGCGTTAAGTCAGGTCTTTTTGATTTCATACCGTGTTATTCAAATCATGTTTTTTATTCCGATTCATGATCTTTTTAGGGATTTCGAAAAAAGATCATTCTTTCCAACCAACCAACAATTTTAACAATTTTGCAGTCCTGCTTTGTTATAATCGTAACCGTACGGGTGCAGTATCTCGCAGGCACCGCAAGCGGTTGTCTTCCGATGGATCACGCACAAAAACCTGACCCGAAAAATTTTTGCATACTGTTATGTTACTTGAGAATTCTCTCCCCATGAAACGCTATTCCCAGTCTCCTTGCCTGATTTTTTATAACAGTTATTGAATACAAAAAATGAGGTGCAGTTCAAAACTGCACCTCATTTTTTAGTGTGGCGTTTAACAACAGGATTGTTTCGATTAACGGTTAACTTCCGGAAATTATTTTGGAGAGAGTGGAGAAAAGGCATATTTACTTATAGGAATTCCTTTTATACTAAGAGACAAGTGGATTTCCTGGTATGAATATAGGTCGGTAACTTGTCCCGGCTTCTGGTCAACAAGCGCTATCATGGTTTTTAGTATAAACCGATAGGTTTCTCTTCAAAGCTGATAAAGATATTTTTCATTTGTGTATAGTGTTCGAGGATTACCTTGTGTGTCTCACGCCCGATACCTGATTTCTTGTAGCCGCCGAAAGGAGTATGGGCAGGTAGGTTGTTGTACTGGTTAACCCACATTCTTCCGGTTTCAATGCCGCGTGCCACACGGAATGCCCGGTTGATATCCTGAGTCCAGACTGCTCCGCCCAGGCCATATTCGCTGTCGTTGGCCATGGCAATAACTTCTTCTTCAGTCTTGAATTTTATTACGACAGTTACAGGTCCAAAGATTTCTTCCTGAGCGACTCTCATCTTGTTGTTAACATCGACCAACAAGGTAGGTTGCATGAATGCACCTTTCTCCAGTCCATTGCCTGTCTTCCGTGCGCCACCACAGGCCACCTTGGCACCTTCATCCTTGCCAATCTCCACATAAGACAGAATTTTCTTTAACTGGTTTTCATCTACTTGAGAGCCCATTTGGGTATCCGACAGCCATGGATAGTTGACATTGACTTTATTAAAAGAATCGACCAATTCTTCTACGAATTTATCATGGATATCCTCGTGTACGAATAATCGGGAACCGGCGCAGCAGACTTGTCCCTGATTGAACAGAATGCCAATGTGCACTCCTTCAATGGCTTTTTCCCAATTGCAATCGGGGAAGAAGATGTTCGCGGATTTTCCTCCAAGTTCCAGAGTTGCCGGAATCAGTTTCTTAGCAGCTGCATCGGATACACTGTAACCCACTTCGGTTGATCCGGTAAAGGCCAGCTTCCGGAAATCCGGATGGTCCAGCATGTACTGACCGGTGGTGGAACCGCCGCCGGTAACCACATTGACAACTCCGGGAGGTACAACAGGAGCAATAAGTCTGGCCAGTTCCAACAGGCTCAGGGATGTGGTGCTGGAAGGCTTGATGACTGTACAGCAGCCTGCAGCCAACACGGGAGCAATCTTCCAGGCGGCCATGGCAAACGGGAAGTTCCATGGAATAATTTGTCCGACTACACCAATTGGTTCGCGAAGAATAATGCTCAGGTTGTTACCGAACAGGCCTTGAGCAGTATCGTCGATAATGGAGGCTGAGCCCTCTTCGCCCCGGATGACACCAGCGAAATAACGGAAGTGATCTGAGCTGAGCGGAATATCTACATTCATTGCCTCCCGGATTGGCTTGCCATTGTCCAATGACTCAATCATAGCCAGTTTTTCTTTGTTTTCATCAATAATGTCGGCAATCTTCATTAACATGGCCTGGCGCTCGGTGACACTGACATTTTTCCAATCCGGAAAAGCCTTCCAGGCCGCTTTGACGGCAGCATCCACATCTTCTTTAGTGGCGTCCGGGAAGCTTGCCAAAAACTCACCGTTGGCAGGGCAGTAGGATTTGCGAATGGCACCGTTGCTGGCATCTACAAATTTACCGTCGATCAGCATCTTGTAACTGGAATCCATCGGTCTTGGCATTTCAGACATTTTTTTATCCTCCATTAAAGTATTTTTGTGTAACCTTAAGAGCTTTTTGACGAAATGGAGCAATTGCGGGGGATGCATTATGGCTCCCATTTCAAAAGTCTCATTGGTAACAAGAGTGACCGCTTTCACACGAACATGAAAAGGTGGACGAAAAATTCAAGCTGGGATCTCAGTCTGTGGCTTTTCTTTGTTCCTGTTCTGCCAAAAACGCGTTGATTTCAGCAATAAATCCAGCCGGATCAGTTACTTTCTTAACCTCCAGCAATCTCCCCAAAGTCTGCGGAAAAGCGCCATCGCAAGTAATGGGAGAAACTCCATGTCTGATGAGGTAGTCAATCATGTTTGGATACTTGACCAGATCTTCTACCTGTGTTTCCGGCGTTATCATGATCTTTCCTCCTTGCCATGGATGCATGGTTTTGTGCAAGTCGCAGTTGGCGCAGGTTTTGTAATCACCTCTTTAAAATGAGTTATAAGTTATGCTCAATTTGAAATTGCTTTCTACGTCTATATCCAAGCAAATATAATGCCAATCAATAAACACGAAATTATCCCGGTTTTAATTATTGCAAGCCTGTTCACTTTACATGACAGTGGTTAAAAAGTGAACAAAACGCTTAATCGACAAGTTTATTACTGCTTGAAATATTTACGTCAATGAAGGTCCAAATTTTGAATCTTGCAACCAAATTCCAAGTATAACAAAAATAGTAATTACGAGGCGAAGTTCTAATCTGCTCAACAGCCAATGCTATAACAAAATGTTTTGCAAATGAAATATTTATTTGCTTATTTTAATAATCTTATTTTATTCCATTCTTTTGTGAGATTTTGTGTAGTGAAAAAAATTTGCGGGTATCTGTATTGGTTATCCTTTCACTCCCCTGGTTTGCAGAATTTTTCTGCAATGAAAAGATTAACCCTGAATTATGTTCTGAATGGGGGAAAGAGAAGCAGGTTTTGCAAACAATGGGAATCTGTTTCAGATTGAACCAATCTTCTTCATCAAGAGGAGAAACATTCATTTGAAAGCTCGTAAGGAACGATTGGATATGTATAATTTTTCACAAATCAGCCCTTGTTATGATAAGTAAAATATTGATTTAGATGAAAACTATGATCATTTTATCACAAAATATTCATTAAAATGGAATGGAAGCATATCCATCTTTCTATTGTCAGCACTTATAATAAAAATGTCAGCTGATAGGAGGATTATTTAAATTTTGTTCATTTCCTTTATTGTCGAGTTATTGATTACAATCTGTTTCTATGCTCAATATTACGCGTGACATTTTGAATGAAACTCCGGCCGGAATGAGTTCCGAAAATAACTTGTTAACAAAAGGGGGAGTCAAAAGACCGAATCAACTAATTTTTACGGAAAAATGGAATGACCAAATATGCCTGGGTAAATTTTTAACCGTGAAAGCTTTCGTTTGTTCAGATTTTTATCATTATATGTCAGGTGGACAGACCTGATTTAAACGGATTACCTGTTGTTTATCGATTGGCATCAAATTTACATATAGATTATGTCGAAGGTGCCTGGGTGAATGATAGATTTATAAGTCAGTATTGCAAAAGCAGTTCCAATCATGTGGAAGGGGGGATGCAGGTACTCAAGCGTTTTATCCAGTGTGCACCAATATAAACAGGAGGTGAGAAACTGATTTCAGGCTTTGGACTTGAATCAGGAAAACAATGGCGAAGATGTTAATGATTTCACCTGAAAAGTGCACTGGCTGTCGAGCCTGTGAAATTGGTTGCTCTTTTAAACGTAAGCGGACACCCAGGGTTAAGGTAATAAAGTGGGAAGAGACGAAGTTTTCCATGCCCATAATGTGTTTTCAATGCGATGATGCTGCTTGCGCAAAGGTATGTCCTGTAAATGCCATTTCCCGGTCGGAAGAAACCGGTGCAATGCTTGTGAATAATGAAAAATGTATTCGTTGCAAGCTATGTGTACAGGCTTGTCCATTCGGCAATATTGAATACGATACTGCGAGCAGCAGCATTATCAAATGTGATTTGTGCGGCGGTGATCCACAGTGTGCCAAATTTTGCCGGAGAAATGCGATCACTTATTGTGAAAACTCGGAGGGCAATTTGGTAAAACGGAAAGCAACAGCTGAGAAATTTAAAGAACTAATAGATAGCGGAAGTAAAGATAATACCTCTGAAATAGAAAAGCATCTCGGATAAGACAGGAACCCGGATCGGTGTGATTATCATTTTATTGCAAAAAGCACATAACATCCAGGGAACGAAATAGACTGTGGCGAGACCTGTGCTCACCGGCCTCTCATGTTCTCGAGGGGATTTTCAGACAGAACCTGAGAGGTGCAATTTGATAGTGATATGGCTTTTTGCTACCTTCCAAAAACTGACGCGTGAAAATGAGACGGTTATAGCGGAAACCCGGTTATAGCGGAAACCGTTGATTTGCGGCAACTATTAGTGTTCTCCTGTCCGATACTGCCCGGGTTTTCAGGATCAGATCTTTCTCTCCGAGGGAGCTGCATAAGGGATGTTATTCTGCTCATTAACGGGAGGAACGATCGAATATATTTAAGGATTTCCAATTTCTCTTAAACCGTCTTACGTTATCTCCATTTTTCTGCGCATGGCAGGAGGGTAGTTCTCCAGAGTCGGTATTCGATCCCCTGCCGAACAGGATGCGGGGGCCGACTTTTTTTAAAGCGCAAAGGTGGGATGATGATTGCTTTATCTATTCATGATTCTAATTTCTGTTCCTTTTCTTGGTGCGCTGTTGGTTGCACCACTGCGTCGACGGGTGGCAGATGGAGTAGCCGCTTTCTTTTCAGGTGCGACCTTACTGATCGCGATCATGGCTATTTTCCGTTCATTTGATTCTTCGTGGCACTACAGAATTGGTGATATGCCTTGGCTTTCCATGCGGGAATCGCTTTTTGGCATTCGAGTGGATGCACTCAGCCAATTGTTACTTATTGTCATTACTGCGGTAGGCTTTTTAATAGTTTTATATTCTGCCGGTTATATGAGCGAATGGAATAAGGAGCATCCGACACAAGCCGGAAAAGGACGATACTATTTCTTTTTGCTCTTGTTTATCGGTTCCATGGTTGGACTCGTGCTTTCTCCTAATTTCCTGCAACTTTTCGTTTTTTGGGAATTGACAACACTTTGTTCCTGGGCTTTGATTTCCTATTACGGCTCAAAAGAATCAGTTTCCGCCGGTTTCAAGGCGCTGGTAATCACTCATGCAGCCGGGCTCTTTTTGCTTGCTGCAATGCTTGTCATTTATCACTATACACATTCCTTTGCATTTGGTGCGATTGCGGAACTTCCCGGTTCTGTCAAAACTATGGTCATTATTTTCTTGCTGATTGCCGCTTGGGGAAAAGCTGCCCAGTTTCCATTTTTCACCTGGCTTCCAACGGCGATGGCGGCTCCTACTCCGGCCAGTGCTTACCTGCACGCCGCTGCTATGGTAAAGGCAGGGATTTATCTTGCTGCAAGGGTACTTGTATCCGCTGGGGTGGTTTCTCCAGATGTCGGTGTGCTTATGGGCAGTATGGCTTTAATCACTATGTATATCGGTGCGATCTCCTATTTCTTCCAGGATGATCTCAAACGATTGCTGGCCTTTTCGACGATTGCCAATTTAAGCTATATGTTGCTTGGGCTCTCCCTGGGAATTCTGGGATCAGAACTTGCCTTCAAGGGAGGTCTCTTACACCTGATTAACCACTCCTTTTCCAAAAGCTTGCTCTTTTTGGCTGTTGGCGCCATTTCCTGCGCTACTGGCACCCGCAGCATGGCAGAATTATCCGGTCTGGGTAAAAGAATGCCGATTACATCAACGGCTTTTATAGTTGGTGCGCTGGCAATCAGTGGTATTCCACCGTTTAATATTTTTTGGAGCAAGCTCTTTATTATCGCCGGAGCAATCCAGGTTGGGTCAGCTTGGGGCTGGTCTGCAGGCATTTTGGCGCTCCTGGAGAGTGTCATCACTTTTGCCTGGTTCCTTGTGGTCGTTCACAAAGTGTTTTTTGGTCCTTGTTCCCTTAAAGCGCAGCAGGCACAAGACCCGCCGTGGACTATGCTGGTGCCGCTAATCATTTTTATGATTTGCAGCATCATTTCGCCATACTTTTCCCTGCCGCTAATTGAACAGGTGATGGGAGGGTGAATCAATGAGCTTAACTACTGTATTCTGTTTTTCATTTAGTATACTTGCCGTCGGTGCAGTTTTGTCTTTGATCTGCGGCAACAATGCGCGTATCATTCAGAAGATCAGTCTGGCGGCTGTGGTTTTGGCCGCTGCGGGTATGTTGGTGTTGGCTGGTTCTGTGTTGACGGGCGGGCCGGTCCAGATTGCTTTTGGCGGCTTGCTTGCAAAGGATTTTCCTGTTCAGCTTGTCTTCACCATAGATGGTCTGAGTGCCCTCTTCCTGATTTTGATCAGTTTGCTTTCGGTTGCTTCTGCTGTCTATGGGTCAGGCTATCTTTCCCTTTATAAAGACAGGCCAGCCAAATTGTATCATTTTCCTTTCCTGGTTTTTGTGGCTGGTATGCTGGGCGTGGTGATGGTATCTGACCTGGTTTATTTCCTGGTATTCTGGGAAATTATGACCCTGTCTTCCTACTTTCTCGTAATCTATGAAAACGAGGATAAGAGGAATTTGCGCGCAGGGTATATCTATTTCTTTATGACGCAGATGAGTTCCGGAGGTTTAATTTTAGCTGCTGTCATTTTGGCATATTACGGGGGTTCCTTTAGTTTTGCCAGCTTGCCGGATGTGATGCAGCAGTTGGCGGTGGAGCATCCGACTGTATTAAATGTAGTGCTCGCTTTGCTGGTGTTTGCTTTTGGTACGAAAGCAGGCATGTATCCCCTGGGCATCTGGCTTCCAGAGGCTCATCCCGCTGCACCGGCCAGTGCCAGCGCATTGTTGTCGGGTGTGATGATTAAAATGGGAGTCTATGGTTTCTTGCGTTTTTTTGTCTGGCTTCTTCCTGTATCGGATGTTTCAACAATATGGGGGATCATTATAGCGTCCTTGGGTGTTCTCTCCATGGTTATGGGCAATCTCCGGGCGCTTGGTGAGGATGATTGCAAAAGACTGTTGGCCCAGAGCAGCATCGGCCAGATGGGCTATATTTTGCTGGGAATCGGATTGGGTCTTGCCCTGATCAAATCAAGCCCTGTCTTAAGTTTTGTCGCTTTTACCGGTGCTTTATTTCACGTTTTTAATCATGCATCGTTTAAATCTATGTTGTTTTTTAATACAGGGTCACTTCTTTATGTTACCGGTACCCGCGATTTGAATCGGATGGGGGGGTTGATGGTTGTCATCCCGGCTAGTGCACTCTGTGCCCTGACTGGAGCGCTGGCTATCTCCGGCACGCCGCCGCTGAATGGGTTTATGAGTAAATGGCTGCTGTACCAGGCGGCTATATTTGGCGGTATGAAATATCCACTGTTTTTACTGTTTGGAGTAGTTGCCATCTTTATCAGTACGGTAAGTCTGGCGGCGTACATCAAATATCTGGGGAGTGCTTATCTTGGTTCGCAAGCGCCTATGCCATCGCCGGAACGCAAAGCTCCCAAAAGTATGACGTTGGTTGAAGGGCTGTTGGCGGCGGTTTGCTTGTTGTTGGGGCTGCTGCCGGCTTTACCGGTTGGTCTCATTTATCTGGCCTTGTCGACTTCATCCATGGGAACGCAATCATTTCCTATGGCATCCTTGCTGGACCATATGCCGTGGTCGGGAATGCAGGTTGTGGATGCGGGGTTGAAGATGTCGGCCAATATGCCCTTGTGGATTGTTGGTGCCCTTGCTGTTGGTTTGATACCGGCATATTTGCTGTTTAACTGGCTTAAGACTCCGATTCGACGCAATGCGGTCTGGAACTGTGGTGAAGAGGTGGAAGACACCTTTAGTCGCTATCGTGCCAGCAATTTTTACCTCCCGTTTAAAGAGAAACTTTCTTTCTTTTACAGGCAGCCCTCCTGGCGGGAGTGGAAAATGCCACCGCTGTTGGCGAAGCTTTTTGACCTTGACCGGTGGTTGTATAAACCGGCAAGCAAAATATTTATGTCGGCAAGTAACGGTATCAGCAAAATTCATACAGGGTCTGGTCAGCTATACCTGTTGTTTCAGATAGTTGGTGTGGTATTGGTGTTGACACTGGTATTTATTATCGCGAGGTGGTGATCGTTATGTCTCCATCGGAACTGCTTGACCAAATACGTGCCCATTTTCCGGATGCTGTGCTTCACTATCAGTCCGGAAAGAATCAGCTCTTTTTGACAGTCCCGTCCGATAAGCTTACTTCCATGGCCGATTATTTATTTAAAACCCATGGGGCCAGGCTGATTACTTCTGTGGGTACCGACAAGGTAGAAATGACCGGTGGTTACGAGGTTTCGTTTATGTTTTCCCTAGACCAGGAGAGCATCATGGTATCGTTAAAGGTACAGGTTGATGCCAAGCATCCGCATATTCCGTCACTGACGCCAGTCATCCCCGGAGCCGACTGGTGTGAACGGGAAATCAAAGACCTGCTCGGTATTATTCCGGAAGGACATCCCAGCCCGCACAAATTGATTCTGGCTGATGACTGGCCTGATGATATGCACCCGTTGCGCAAGGATTTTCCTTATGACCTCAAACCGCCCCGCGTGGAAAAGGTTAAACCGGATTTGCCGGAACTAAGCGAAGGGCAGACAGTTATGGTCGTAGGTCCCTTTTATCCGACGCTTGAAGAACCGGCTTATTTTAGACTGTTGGTTGAAGGGGAAAAGGTTGTCGACTGTCATTATCGCGGTTTTTACAGCCACCGGGGGATTGAAAAGCTTGCCGAGACGGTGATGGATTATAATAAGATTCCGTTTATGGCGGAACGCATTTGCGGGATATGTGGATTTGTTCACAGTACTGCTTATTGCCAGGCGGTAGAGGCAGCAGGTGAAATTGAAGTGCCGGCCCGTGCCCGCTATATAAGAACCATCATGCTGGAACTGGAACGGATTCACAGTCACTTGCTTTGGCTGGGACTCGCTGGACATATTATTGGCTTTGATACCGTTTTGATGCAGTCGTGGCGGGTGAGAGAACCATTGATGTGGCTGAGTGAACAAATAACGGGAAACCGCAAGACTTATGGCATGAATCTAGTGGGTGGAGTAAGGCGGGATATTGCGCCGGAACTGTACAGCAAAATAAAATCTACTCTCAGTGAGATTGAATCGGAAAGCAAGAAAATCGTGGATGCTATTGTAGGGGATACCCCCTTGATAAAACGGCTCAAACATGTAGGAGCTCTATCAACGGAGGACGCCCGGAAACTTTGTGTGGTTGGACCGACTGCCCGGGCATCAGGGCTGAGCCTTGACGCGAGGGTGGATTATCCCTATGCGGCTTATGGAGAACTAAACGTAAATGTTCCCAAATATGAAGCAGGGGACATATGGGCAAGAACACTGGTAAGGATTGATGAGTTGTTCCATTCCATTGATCTGATTCGCCAGGCTATTTCCAATATGCCATCAGGAGCAATCATGGCCGAGCCCAAGCCCATTCCACCTTGGCGGGAAGGTGTATCTTTACTCGAAGCCCCCCGGGGCGAATGTTTCCATTATGTACTGACCGGCCCTGACAACCAGCCCTACCGTTGGCGGGTCAAGGCGCCAACCTATAGCCAGCTGCCTGCTGTGCCTCACATGCTGGAAACTGCTACAGTAGCTGATTTCCCAATTATTGTTGGCAGCATTGATCCCTGTTTTTCCTGCACCGAACGGGTGGAAGTTGTCGACCGCCATACCCATCAGGTACGAATTTATTCTCAGAAGGAATTATTGAACCGCAAGAATGCCGACAGCTCCGCTGGAGGTGAAGAGTGATGCAGGTAGTAATGACTGCATTCTACAATCTCGCAGTTGTGTTATTGTTGTCCCCCTTGTTTGACGGGATCATGCGGAAGACAAGGGCTGTTATCCATTCCCGGCAAGGTCCGCCAATCTTGCAGCCTTATTATGACTTGATGAAAATGTTTGTCAAAGAAACCAGTATAGCTCAAGAGAACTGGATTGGCCGTTTTGCGCCTCTTGTATGCCTGATCAGCATTCTGGCCGCTGCATTATTTACTCCTGTGGGAGTTGCGGCACCATTCGGATTCGCGGGTGATGCTATCGTTCTTGTCTACCTGCTGACTGTTTCGGCGATCTGTATCATGCTTGGCGGGATGGCTACCGGAAGTACCTATGCCTATATTGGCTCTTGCCGGGAGATGATGCTGATTTTGGTGGTGGAACCGGTCCTTGCTATTACCCTGATTACGGGGGCTGTCAAGTCCGGCACACTGCTGTTGGGGGGCATTACGGACTGGTATGCTGCACAGGGGTTGACATGGTCCATGGTGGTAGCCGGAATTGCTTTTTTGCTGGCCACACAGGCTGAAATTGGCAAGGTGCCCTTTGATCTGGCTGAAGCCGAGACTGAACTCATGGAAGGCCCGATGATTGAGTTTTCCGGCCCCAATCTGGCTTTATTCAGATGGGCTTTTTTCGGCAAACGAGTCATCTATGCTTCACTTTTTGTGGAAATCTTTGCCCCGTGGCCGAAGACCGGCTCTTTCTTGATTGATATTCTTCTTCACCTCTTGAAAATTACTATTGTTTTACTGATCGTTGAACTGATGGCCAATATCAACCCCCGCCTGAAAATCAACCAGGCAATCCCCTTCTTTGCCGGCACCATTCTCTTTGCCCTGGCAGGGATGGCCATCGCCATAATTGGCGGTTAAGGAGGCAGTTACATGCTCATCAGTAAACTGAAGGAAATTGTATTGTGTTTGAAAGCGGGCAGGGTTACATTGGCGTATCCTTTTGTATCTGAAAATGAAGGCCATCTGGGCAGTCCGACTTTTCGTGGACGACCGACGATTGACGGAGAAAAGTGTCTTGGTTGCGGGGCTTGCGCCCAGGTGTGTCCGCCCAGGCTAATTACCCTGACCGACCGAAATAATATACGCACGCTTGAACTGGATTATTCCCGTTGCACGTACTGCGGGCGGTGCCAGGATGTTTGTCCCACTGGAGCGGCATCGTTGACCCGTGAGTTTGAATTGGCCACCGACTCGCGGGAAGATATAAAAGTTCGGGTTGAATTGAGTTTGGTGAAATGTAAAGCTTGCAGTAAACCTTTTACAACGGGGCGCATGATTGAAAAGCTGGAAAAAGAATTTGTACCGGAGTGGATGAAGGAAAAAACGGAACCACCCAAATGGCTGCAGTTATGTCCTGATTGTCGGCAGAAAGAAACCGGTATCAATTTCGATTTGCAGGGAGGTATGCGTCGTGGCTGATATATTGGTATCTACCCTGTGTCTTTTGCTAATAGCAACTTCTCTTTTGGCGAGCGAGTACCGTAGCCTGACGGGAGCTGTTAAAGTTTACCTGGGGCAGGCGCTGCTCCTGACCTTGATTCTGGCAGCTTATGCTTTCTATTTGCCGAACCATGCACTTTTGTTGTGGAGTTTAACTGTATTGATATCAAAAGCTGTTGTCATCCCTTATCTTTTGTGGCGTTATCTTAAAAAGGTTGATTCCAACGAACTGGGTACCATTTTGCCTGCCCCTTTATCAGTCGCGGTTGGGGTTGTGATTGCAATAGGGTTTTTCGGGGTGACTTATCTTTATTATCCTCTCCTGACTCTGGGCGAAGAACTATCCAAACAGCCGTTTCAAATTAATTTGTCCGCAGCGGCGGCGATTATGGCAGTAGGGTTGTATGCTCTCCTGAATCGCAGACATGCGGTCAAGGCAGTGATCGGACTCTGCCTGCTCGAGAATGGAGTGCATATGAGCCTTGTCAGTTTGGCGCCATCTATTCCTGAAACGGCAATGATCGGGATTGTTACGGATGTAGTTATCTCTGTTTGGATGCTGTTGTATGTTGCGGGGCGAATCTATGGCCTGGCGGGATCATCCGATACCTGCAAACTGTCGAAGCTGCGCGGTTAGGAGGGAAAGGAATGATAGAGTCGAGTTTGCTGTGGTGGCTGTTTTTGCTTCCCGCTATCTGCGGCGTGATTGATTTTATAATAGCCCGAATGAAACCGCTGACGGCAGGTCTGCCGACAATCATCGGTGCTGCGGGTGCTTTAGCAGTTGCCGCCAAAATTGTTGTTGTTGTTCATAAAGGAACTCCCTTGAGTGCATGGGGGGGAGAATTGTATGCAGATGGATTAAGTGCTGTCGTGATTGTTATTGTTTGTCTGGTAGGTTTTGCTGCCAGCCTGTTTGCCTTGCCCTACCTCAGGCATGAGGTGAAAAGCGGGAAAGTTGCAGAGAATCATCTACCTTTCTATTATTTGCTGGATTCGATTTTTATCAGCACCATGATCCTTGCGGCCGTAACGAACAATGTGATTATGTTGTTTGTTATCGTTGAAGCAACCACCTTGGCCTCTGCCCTGCTTGTCACTTTCTATGGTCGGGCTGAATCTTTGGAAGCCGGGTGGAAGTATCTGATCTTGTGTACGGTAGGTATTACCCTGGCTTTACTTGGCTGTGTCATGCTCTATGCGTCTGCATCCGTCTACCTTCCCGGTGACCAGGCTATGTTGATCACCGAAATTGCCAAGGTCAGTTCACATATGCCTCCACACCTGGTTATGATTGCAGGCGGTCTGCTTATTATCGGTTTTGGTACGAAGGCAGGTATTATGCCGTTCCATGCCTGGTTGCCAGATGCCCATTCCCAGGCTCCGAGTCCGGTCAGCGCTTTATTGTCAGGGGTAACGATAAAAGTGGCGGCATATGCGCTGGTAAGAATGATTACGATCCTTTACTCGGTAGACAACGCCCTGGCACTCTTTTTGGTGCTGGCCGGTGCAGTCACCATGATACTGGGAATCATGGCCGCTTTTGTACAGGATGACTTGAAACGAATGCTGGCCTACAGCAGTATCAGCCAAATGGGCTATATTATAATGGGGCTGGGCATTGGTACCTATCTGGGACTTTTTGGCGCCATTTACCATATGCTCAACCATGCTTTGCTCAAGTCAGCGCTCTTTCTGTGTGCCGGTGTTCTGCTTCTGACCAATGGTACAACACTGATCAGTGAGCTCAAGAGAAAACGGCATCATCCTGTTATTGCAATATCCTTTTTCATTGGCGCATTTGCTATAGGAGGGCTGCCGCCTCTCAATGGATTTTGGAGTAAATTTACCATTCTTGTTGCAGCGGCACAAGCCAATATGTGGTGGGCTGTCGTAGTGGCGGCAGGAACCAGTCTGTTAACTTTGGCATGTCTGGTACGGGCAGGCTACCGTATTTTTTTGGAGAAGCCTCATCATGATCGTTTGGATGTTTCTGAACCAGCTTCCAAAGTGCCTGTCCTGATGAAGGCGGTCATTGTTACCATGCTGATGATCAGTATCTATCTGGGCTTAAGTCCGTCCGGTGTCAACTGGTTTGTTGACTATGCCAGCCAGTCTGTGGTGCGTCTGGCGCTCGGAGGATAAGGAGGACAAGCACAATGAACATGAAAGAGAAATTGACAGAAATTCTGAAGAGAAATTTCAAGCGGTCACTGTGGGTTTACCATACCAATGCAGGCGCCTGCAACGGTTGCGATATTGAAGAAGTTAATGCGTTTACTCCCTATTATGATGCAGAACGGTTTGGACTCAAACTAGTCGGGTCCCCCCGGCATGCCGATATCTTGCTTGTTTCCGGACCGGTGACGCGTCCAATGAAACCGAGAATCGAGCGACTGTATGCGGCCGTACCAGATCCCAAGCTTGTGATTGCCTGCGGTTCTTGTGCGGTTGGGGGCGGATTGTGGTTTGATTCCTACAATGTGGTTGGTGGAGTCGATAAAGTAATTCCGGTTGACTTTTTTATACCGGGTTGTCCGCCCCGTCCGGAGGCTATACTCTGGGGAATTGCAGTCAGTATGGGTCTGGTCGACAAGAAAGTGGCGGCGAATGAATATGTTGAGAAAGAGATGCTGGAGGAAATTCAATCCCATGGAGAGTAAACTGGCGCAAAGAGTGCAGGCAAATACAACCATTGTCTGTGTGGGAAATCGTTTCCGCGGGGATGACGGCGTAGGACCTTTGGTGGCCGATTTGCTGGAAGGGAAGGTTCCGGCACAGATTATTGATGCCGGTGAAATGCCGGAAAAGTTTGCGGAACAGATTGTCTCCCGGAACCCTGAAACAGTTATGTTTATTGACGCAGTCTCCTTTGGAGGCTTGCCCGGTGATGTGGCAATTCTGGAAAGGAGCCAGCTTTCTTGTGACCAGTTTCTTACCCACCGCTTTCCACTAGCTTTGCTGATGGATAACATTAGAGAAAGGACAAGTGCCGATCTGTTTTTGCTTGGTATTCAACCGACATCAACCCGATTGGGAATGGCGGTATCTTTCCAGGTCCAGCAAACTGCTGAATGGCTGGTACAATCTCTTCAGCAGATATTTTCAAAAGAAAAGATTTAATTGATTACGATATTGTGACATCCGGTTGAGATATTAAAAGAGATGGTTGAAAACTATCAATCGCACAGCAGGGATGGATAACCTGTTCAGTGTGGATTTGCCGCTTTTCAGTTTTAAACGGTTGACAGTATGGATATGCAGTATAAGACAGTCATATATTTTGACCAGATTCTGGCCCTTCATGAAATTGTCGGGGAAGAGATGGGAAACGACAATCCGGATTGGCAGGGAATGTTATATTTGACAACTGATTGACGATAAATTATATTCATAAAGGGGAATTTTTTAGATCTTTTCACCAGTTTTGCATATGAAAAAAAGTTTCCACAGGATAAATATAAAATTACATCCCATCAGGCCTGATGGGATGTATCTTTTCCTGCAAAGAAAATCGTAGTGTCGCTCTTTTCAACGCGACGGGCGGGTGAGGGATCATTAAAAGGAATATAAATTCAGGTGAATCATTCGTCTTTTTATTTTGATTTAAAAGCCCATCAGACAACGTGGAAAACGGAGCTAATGGCTGGAATGACGTCTTTTTTTACAAGTGCTTATATTCTTCTTGTCAATCCGCTTATTTTGACAGATGCAGGCATTCCGCTCAGCGCGGGACTTATTGCTACCATTTTATCTTCCGTTTCCGGGTGCCTGTTCATGGGGCTATTTTCCAAAGCACCGGTCATTGTTGTTCCGGGTATGGGTGTAAACTCATTTTTCAGTTATACCATTGTTCAATCATTGGGACTCTCCTGGAAACAGGGTTTAGCTGTGGTAATGGTATCTGGGCTTTTCTTCTTGCTTGCCAGTATTACTTCGTTGGGAAATAAGCTGGCGACAGGAGTCCCGGCCTCTTTAAAACAGGGAATTACTGCGGGAGTAGGTCTTTTGCTCACTTTTATCGGTTTGCAAAAAGGATTGATAATCCAGCCGAGTGAAACGCTTTTTGTCAAGCTGGGAGACTTCAGCAACCCCGTTACGATTTCTACCTTGCTTGGTTTGGTAATCACCCTGTTTTTGTTTGTTCGCAACATAAAAGGGAGTATGTTAATCGGCCTGTTTGCCACGAGTCTGTTAACGATTTTGCTGACGGGGCAGGTCACTCCCAATGTTGGTAAAGTACAGACTCATGATTATCTGCTTGTCTTTGCCAAGGCAGAATTCAGTTTTCTCGAATTTCCATTTTGGATTGCTGTTTTTTCCATGACAATGATTGTTATGTTTGAAAACATGGGACTATTAAACGGTCTGTTAACTGATTCCCGAAAATTTCCCCGTGCATATCAGGCATTAGCCTTGTCAACATTTTTCTCAGGAGTTTTTGGCACAAGCCCTACAGTTGCCGCCGCTGAAAGCTCATCAGGAATTGCTGAAGGTGGAAAAACAGGAATTCCGTCGTTGGTAACCGCGGTTTTATTTGCGGCTTCCATCTTTATGTTGCCAGTTATCGGGATGATTCCCGGAAATGCTGTGGCACCTGTCTTGATTATTGTTGGGGCACTGATGATGAAAAGTGTGCAAGAAATTCCGTTCCATGATTTCTCTGAAGGATTTCCGGCATTTTCAATCTTTGCATGCATCCCGCTTACATCAAGTATCGCAGACGGTTTGGCGTTTGGATTTATTGCCTACCCATTGCTAAAGATTGCAGCAGGGAAATGGAAGCAGGTTCCAAACGTGGTTTACCTGATTGCAGGGCTATTCCTGATTAATTTTATTACTTCCGCATTCGTGGTACATTAAAAAAGAGGCAAATTGGCCTCTTTTTTGTTTGATATCCTGGAGTCTATTTTCCTTTAAAATTGTATCAAAATAAAGGTATTCTAAAAAACTCAGGGTGTTTTTAATGATTTGATGCGTTAAATCAAATAATACTCGCAATATGTTGAAATCAGAATCGTGGAATAAGAGATATATTAAAAAAAAGGAGGAGAACCATGGCTGACGATAAAAGGGTAATGCCTGCTACAGAATCCAGTTATATTCAGCAGCATTTGGCGAATGAACGAACCTTTCTTGCTTGGATTCGTACTTTGCTATTGCCTTGATAGGACTGGGATATTTAGCAGGGAAGTTACATTTAACCTGTCCATTGTTCCTGATCATCATTTGGATTTTTATGCTCGATCGATTGGCGTTAGTTCTATTGTATTTGGTCTGATTACAATTATATTTTCAGTAATCAACTATTTCATGAAACGGATGGCAATTAATCAACAGAAATTTCTGGCAACCAATGCGTTTATTTGGTTACTTGGCTTTGGTTCGATTTTGATCAGTACACTGTTTCTTTTGTATTTGCTGTCTACATAATTGGGGACAAGGGAGAGATTTGCCGAATAATGTTTTATATCGCATCTATCTCAGACTTGTTTGTTATACAAACCAAATCCGTTACTAATTTTCCCGTTAATCAAGACTGCTTGAGTTAACCTCTAAGCTATATTCGGTATACACAGGATCAATTTCATCAATTCGGCAGGATTTTTTTGCATTAAAGCTCTTGTCTGATTCAAACAATGTCTTTTATATCAGGAGTCTGTCCTGTAAGTTCTGGCAGAATGTGCGACATTGTTAAAGATCTCCATATAATCAAATTTCTGTTCCAGTTTGTACAAAAAATAAAACTATAAAATCAGAAATGAAAAAATACTGAACAAGCATTAAAAAGAAATGGACAAGGAAGCTGAAATCATTAAAGTTACAGACATTTAAAGAGACTATGGTTTATGGGGTTATGCCTACAACCGCACTGGTCATTGATGAAAAGGTAACCTGAAGAAAAATAATGGCTTTAAAACCGAAGAGGTCTATTGATATTCTTAATATGTATGGATATGAACTTGCCAAAAGCATCAAAAAGGAAAGTGACGATTGGGTGAAGGTACCTTTTATTCTGCATTAAAACGTCTAGAAGCAAAGGGCTACTCAAAGTCCTACCGGCAACATGCAGAAACAGGCAAGAGGTGGAGGTACTATGCAATTAGAGGGAATGGAGAAAAAATTCTCAAAAAGAAACTGAAGAATTGGCACATTCTGAACATCCTCATCATGAAAGTTTCTCGGGAGGCATTTTCATGAGTAACTTTCAACATAATATGGATCAGGTGATCAAGGAGATCGACTGAAGTGAAAACGTGAGAAAGGAATTATTGAGGAACTTGAGCTTCATTTGGAAATGTTTTTACAGGAATACCTTGATCAGGGTTACTCTCTGGATGAATCAATGCAATATGTTATTGCTGATTTCGGGAGGGACTTATTATGAAAAGAGTTGTTTTAGGATTATTGGGAATTGGTGTTTTTGTACTAGGGGCTTTATGTGTCTTGAAGTTTATTGATTTACTAACCATCGATCCAGATGGTGACGGAATTGGGGTGTATTTTTATGGACTAGAAATCAATGATAAAGTTCCCGAAGGTTCTATAATCAATTATGCGATGAGCTTTTTGGGGATCGGTGCGATCTCCTTATTTTTAGGTGGTTTTCTTTTTAAAACAGGATTTACTAAAAAATAAGAACATATCATCATTTTAAATACAGCATTGCTTTAAATTTAATATAAAAATATATTTTTTCCACACAATAAGATGCTACTTTGGACAGAGTGTGATTAGTTGCATTTGTTTTCGCAAATATCCTATTTTACACGTATTTCCCTGATCCCCCTAACCAGTTACCATTGATCACTTTATCGATACAATTAAATAAGGAAAATGACATAAGATGATCTATATTCAAAAAGGCGACTTGTTACAATCCGATTGTACGGTCGTTGCCCATTAATGCAACTGCTTTACTACCATGGATGCTGGTGTCGTAATCGTAAAACAGATCAAACATTGTTATCCTGAAGTGTATGAAGCCGACCGCTGAATTTCCCATCCCTATCGGCAGCCGGGAGCGGTTGGCAAGCTTCTTTAAAGCCTAGGTGGGGAGATTGCTTTATTTATAACCTTTATGGCCAATATTACTATGGCCGCGGGAAGCAACTCATGTTGAAAACGCCATCTGTATTGAAGAAGGCTGGGAAATGATATGGCCCCCTGTAGTAGACAGGAAAAAGAATGGGCTGTGTTGTCCGCTTGACAGGGAGTATATCAAAACTCCCCAGCCTTCTCTGATTTCCAAGCAATGACAAGGCCAGATTGATACAGGCAGACATGGGGAAGAATACTGGTTCTTATTAAAGACTGCTCAACATTACAAGAGGGGATAAACCATACTGAATCATTGTATGGCTAATTTCAAAAAAAAGAGAAAGTTATTCAACTTAAAACTTCATAATAAACAAGTTTGTAACACAAACATCACACCATATCAATCTCATACAAAAATAAAACAATGCTAAAAAAACTAACCTTTTCATTAATATAGATCTGAAAAAAATTGCGAATATCATAAAAATTAATTATTTTGAAATAAATAACTTGATTTGCTGCTTTTTATTAGTATATAATGCTAATATGTACCAGTAGGAACATAATGAAATATTGCTGTTTATAACCAAGATGGCTGTAACCAGAAGATTTTCACTAATGGTTTGCTATCTGGAGTGATTGAAAGGAAGCCCACTGGAAAGCGGACAAGCAATTGTCTGGAGATTTGTAGCCATCCGCTTTATCCGAATATTTCGAAAAGGCGATCGAGGATAAGATAACACCTTAAAAAAAAGAGGATTTTGGGAAAAGCCCCTCTGTTATTGATAAATGTATTTTATATGATTAACAAATTATTAATTCTAAGAATACACACTGTTCACTTCAAGGGTAATATCTGGTAAAAGATGATTGCTAGAATTTATTTAGTAAATAATAATTTGAAAACTAGTAAGTGAGATGTTTTATTGCATAATAATCTGTTTTTGATGTTTATTGGATTATAGGTTTTTTTATAAGTGAAAAGGAGTAAATAAAGGTGGGAAAAAATTGGAGAGGTTCGTGAAGGCGATTTTTCTTGACCGTGACGGTGTAATTAATGAGGTCAAAACGGACCGGGTAAATCTTGTCAACCGTCCAGAAGATTTTCATCTTCTGGCAGGAGTTCCCGAAGCGATTGCAATGTTACGCCAGCTTGGATTCAACATATTTATTGTAACAAATCAGGGTGGTGTGGGACTGGGATATATCACAGAGAAAATGTTGTTAAAAATCCATCAAAAAATGAAAAGGGATCTAATTATCCAACATCCGGAAGCTATCATCGATGATATTTTATATTGTCCACACAAGCCGATGGAAGGATGTGCGTGCAGAAAGCCCAGGGCCGGCATGATTCTGAAACTTGCACAGAAATATCATGTGGATTTGTCGCAATCGTGGATGATTGGTGACCGTTCAACAGACCTGGAAGCAGGAAACAGTGCCGGCTGCCGATCAATTCTGATCTCCAAAGATTATACATTATTTGATTTTGCCAATGATTTAAGTGCAGAAATGGTGGGGAGATAGTATAAAAACCTCCGCTTTTTTAGCAATAAAATAGTACAGTAACTTGATCGGTTACAAAAACCTCCCGGCAAGAAACGGGAGGTTAGAATTTATCTGATATTTCCATGATGTTGCAGAGAATTTTTTAGATATAGTTGGTAAAAATTATGACTCTATCACCAAAAAGAAAAACAAGCGTAATGAAGTGTATTTATTTTTAACAGGAACCATTATATGAATAGCCCGATTGAATCATGTTTTGTATAAATATTGTGACTATAATTAAAAGAAAACGGAGGTGTAATAATGGTTACCTTATTAATCGGAATAATTACATGGGCTGGACTCACTTTGTATGGAATCATTTTAGCCAATATTCACAAACATTCTTTGTCTGTCATGACAGGAATGATGGTATCGATGGGGCTTGCCATGATGAGTAGCCTGCTGATCGGAACCATATTGGGAATTATGTTGGAACAAATGCTTGTTTCAACCGAAGCAGCGATGTTGTTCGGGATGATGATCGGTTATTTTACAGGAAAACCAATTCATCGTCTGGCTGCACTGGATGGTTTGTTGGCCGGAGTTATGGGGGGGATGATGGGAGCGATGCTGGGTGTAATGATAGTTCCGGAAGCACCGGCGATTACTCTGGCAGTTGTTATTTTTGCTTTTGTCTTTGCAATGGGGTTTATCATTCAGATCATGGCGCAGGAAGTAAAAAAAGCCAAAAAAAATTGGCAGCCAAAGATTGCCCCCAAAATGATTTACTGGGGAATTACGTTGGTTATCGGGTTGTTAATCATTTCTTTTCCCCTTAATTCAATGTGGTTGAATCATTCGTCAACATCAGGTGAAACAGTGCAACACCACCATCATCATTAAAAAAAGCGCCTGGTATTCTTTAAATAGCCAGGCACTTTATCCTCATTAAAAAATCCTATAAAGACTTGAATTTTTCTACTTGCGTCTGGATCGCAACTTCTGTAGGCAAACGTTCAATGCTGGATGCACCGAAGAACCCAGCCACTCCTTTGGTCATAGCCATAATTTCTTTTACATCCTCAGGTTCGGCGATCGGGCCTCCGTGGCAAAGGACAATGACATCCGGATTGATTTTCTTGGCAACATCGTGAATTTCCTGAATGCGTTCCGCCGATTTTTCCAGGGTCAGTGCTGTTTCAGCACCAATTGATCCTTTTGTTGTAAGCCCCATATGAGCTACCAGTACATCGGCGCCTGCTTCCGCCATCGCTTGGGCTTCTTCTACATTAAATACATAAGGGCAAGTAAGTAAATCAAGCTGGTGGGCATGACCAATCATTTCCACTTCCAAATCAAAACCCATTTCCGTTTCCTCCAGATTTTTGCGGAAAACTCCGTCGATCAGTCCGACTGTGGGGAAATTTTGTACCCCGTCAAAGCCCATTTCCTTCAGTTGTTTAAGAAATACAGGCATCTGGCGGAAAGGATCAGTTCCACAAACCCCTGCCAAAACGGGGGTTTTTTTAACTACCGGCAAGACTTCCGCAGCCATCTCCGTAACAATGGCATTGGCATCTCCATAAGGAAGGAGACCTGCCAATGAACCTCGTCCGGCCATGCGATACCGGCCAGAGTTATAAATGATAATCAGGTCGGATCCGCCTCGTTCGGCAAATTTTGCAGAGATCCCTGTTCCTGCTCCGCAACCGATAATCAAATTTCCTTGACTGATGGTCTCTTTGAGTTGGTTTAGTGATTTTACTCTTGGAATAAATGGCATGATAAATACTCCTCTCATTCATCTTCGTTTTGGATCATTTTTATCAGTTTGCTAGTCACGGCTTCTGCAAACTTTACATCATTTATGTTGCAATCCAACTCATAAACAGCAATACTCGGTTTGATATATTTTTTTATTGCATTAAACAATGCTTGATTTGCTTCCGGCCACCAAAATTCTTTGCCAGGTGCATCCAGTTCGGATACGCCTTGCATTGGAAGGAAAATTGCGGTTTCTCCCTTGGACCGGTTTGCCTTTTCCGCCAGAATCCGGCCCAGCTTTTCATTTTCTTCTGGAGTAGTTCTCATTAAGGTGATGTTGTCATTCCAATAATAGAAAAGACGGTCTCTATATTTTTCAGGTACCGTTGCCGGTCCCCAAAAATTAACCATATCCAGGCAGCCAGGTGCAATGATTTGAGGCAGGGCCCATTTTGCAGCGGCATCCATCCGGGTCGGTCCGGCTGTTAATACGCCTCCAGCCAGTTCGTCTGCAAGTTCCGTAGTGGTTACGTCGAGGACGCCGCCAGTTATGTATCCTTGATCAATCAAGGATTCCATTGTTTTTCCACCGGCTCCGGTTGCATGAAATACAAGTACTTCAAATCCTTGCTTTTCTAATAATTTCTGGCATTGATTGACCAGTACGGTGGTATTTCCAAACATGGATGCTGTGATCAGCGGCCTGGTTTCTATGGGAGGGATCTCTGATTCAAGCATGCCAACAATAGCACCAACAGCATTGGAGTAGATTTTGGCACTAATTCGATTGACACCGGCCACATCCAGAATGGAGGGAATCATAACAATATCACTAATTCCGACATAAGGATGGGTATCACCGGAAGCGACAGTACTGACCATTACTTTTGGAATTCCAAGAGGCAATGCTTGTAATCCGGAGGTTCCAATCATAGTTCCATTGGAGCCGCCCATGGAGAATCCGGCATCGATTTTTCCTTTTTGATACAGATCCTTCATAATCACCGATATGCCTTTGGTCATTACTGACATGGCAAAGGATTTATCTGCAGCTCTTCGCAATTCCTTCAATGAACTGTTGCCTGCGCCGGCTACTTCATTTGCTGAAATATCCGGCTTGAATAATGGTTCTCCCAGAACTCCCGTATTAATCATCAGTGTTTGATGGCCACGTTTTTCAATTTCTCGTTTAATAAATTGGTAATCGGCACCTTTGGTATCAAGCGCTCCAATAATCGCGACAGTTTTTCCCATTCCTCTCCTCCTTTTGCAAGATAATTTCAGTAGATAAAAAGAGAATATATATACTGTTTATATTTTCAATTCCCATTTTCACTTCAACAAAAACTATATTTTTATAAAATAACAGTTTTTTTGACAAAGTTTTAAATAGACCATTAAAGAATAGAAGGTTTTAAAATTGAAAAAAAGGATTAACCAGGAAAACATCTGAAACAAAGCCTGTAAATTTTAACCTGTTGAAAAAAATTTGCAACTAGATGGTAAATACATTGATATTTAATAAGGATATTTAACCAAAGGGGAGAAATTGTTGTATAATATCATTAACTTGTCAACTTGTCTAAAGTTGAGGAACGTGATGCCGAGTTTTCACGGCATCACCATTTTTTATATGGTTTATGACTTGCCCATAGGAAGGAATGAACTTTGTGGACACGGTGCAACGCTCTACGCTTGCCAAAAGCAAGAGTACGATGGCCAAAGGAAAGGTATGGACTTTTAGTGCTACGCATATGATTAATGATCTGGTAACAACCGGGATTGTGCCAGCGTTATTGCCGTTATATCAGAGTGTTTTTCATCTGACTTATACGCAAACTGGCTTAATTGTTCTCGCTTCTTATATCACGTCCTCTGTCATGCAGCCCTTGTTTGGAGCTTGGACCGATCGAAAGCCAATGGTATGGATGTTGCCATTTGGCGTATTTACTTCTGTCATGGGTCTGGCCATGACAGGATGGGCCCCGACTTATGAATGGGTTTTGTTCCTGATTGCAATATCCGGACTGGGTTCTGGAACTTTTCATCCGGAAGCATCAAGGGGAACACATTATGCATCTGGAAATACAAAAGGGTTGGCTCAGGCAATATTCCAGGTTGGCGGAAACAGCGGACAGGCTTTTGGCCCTTTAATGATCCCGTTATTTTTGGCGTTTACGGGAAAAGAAGGATTGCTCTGGTTTAGTGTATTGGCTGTAACAGCTTTTTTTCTTTTAATTCGTATATTGCCCTGGTATAAAGAACAGGTTCAACGATCCCAAACAGCAAAAAAACAAAAAAGTGGGAAAAATCATTGGCCTGGTGTATTTTGGCTGGTGATTGTGATTACCCTGCGTTCCTGGTGCCAAATAGGGGTAGCTGCGTTTTTGCCTTTTTTCTTCTTGCAACAGATGAACATGAGTTATAGTCAGGCAGAGTTGTTAAATTTCATGTTTTTGGGAGCCGGTGCCTTGGGAACTTTTATTGGAGGAGCCTTGTCTGACCGTGTAGGTATGAAACGTTGGCTGGTAAGTTCGATGCTTATCTCATTTCCGTTTGCGTTATTACTACCTTATGCAAAAGGAATTTTCGCATGGCTGGTCATCTTTTTATTTGGTTTTTTTGTTTTATCCTCCTTTGCCGTAACAGTTGTTTATATGCAAAAATTGCTGCCGCGCAACATCGCGATGGCCTCAGGACTGGCAATCGGATTTGGAGTGGGAGCGGGCGGAATCGGAGCGACGTTGATGGGGTACATAATCGATTTGTATGGAGTGACCACCATTTTAACCTTCATTTCCATTTTGCCTCTGTTAGCTGTGATAAGTGCTTTAATGGTACCTAGTGAGAAGAAGTTGACCTGGATCTAGCTGTTAAAATTAATATGCAAGTGATCAAAGGCAAGGAGGGATTACTCTCTTTGCCTTTAGATTTTACAACAACTCAATACCTTTCTGTTCCATTTACCTGGATTCGTTGTCCGTCTTTGATAAATCTGGCGGCGTTTTTCCACGACCGGAAGACCGTGACAGATATGAGCAGCGATCTCCAACTTGAGGCAATAAATGTTGTAACCAAAAAATCTCAACAATTAAACCAGGTTAGATTCCAACCCACTTCCAACAAGTCAGGATTCTGATTTTGGAATAGCAGGAGGTAGCAAAACAATATTGGTAAATGTTAGAATATTTAATAGAATATTGACTGTTCTTTGCATATCCTGATTAAAATGGAGGCCGATGGATGATACCGTTACAAAAACAAAGCTGCAATTGTTACCGGCAGCAGGAATAATTGGGGCTGCGACCGCAATTTTTTTGACCAGAGCAGGAGCTGATACGCAACTAATTATCATAGTACCTGAAAAGAAGCTTTGCAAGTGCTTTCTGAGGTAAGAGGATTTGTCCCAAAAGGAAAGAGAAATCAGGAAGATATAAAAAAACTGGTTAATCAAGCAGTTAATTTATTCAGAAAAGCGTATATATTAGTAAGCGTTGCAAATATGAATTTTCGCCTTCAAGCCTTTTATGGAAATGAGTTGGGAAGGGTTTTCCCATAAATTGAGTTGAGCTTTTCATTTATGTCAGGCAGTTGTTCCTCACATGCAAAAACAGGAAGGAAGAAAAATCGTGTTGATCTCAAGTTCTTTATTTCGACTCCTTCTTACAGATATATTGACTATGACACAGCCAAAGCAGCGTTTACAACATTCGCCTAATATCTGGATGGGGCTGATACCAATGTGATTCCTCGCTCCTGGATTGGTTCTGACAGATGCACAAAGGATTCACCTGCCAAACTCCGCAAATCGAAAATCCAACCGTTGCAGCGTGTTGCGAAACCGGAAAATATCGCCGAGGCTGGTTTTGAGTTTGGTGGCTAACCGGGAGGTATTTGTAAACGGTTCTTATAAAATCCTGTTAACAGCGGAACATTTAAAGAAAATCACATATTAACATCTAAGAAAAATGGCTTGAGAACCAGATTTGGGAACTTAAGTCATTTTTCTGTTGATATTTTCTAAAAGAAAGTGTATTATTATAATAATTACTTCTTGATAATTATTATAAAGAGGGAGAGCTATTATGAAGATTTATGATTTTCACCACCTAAACCATGTAAAAGAAAACCGGTCATCAACAAAAACATTATGGATTACCCTGATACTAACATTATTTTTTACAATTGTAGAATTTGCAGGTGGTATTTTATCTAATTCTCTCGCTTTGTTATCGGACTCTGCCCACATGATATCCGATGTTCTCGCATTGGGATTAAGTTTGACAGCCAGTTATATGGCAACAAGGAACCCAAACGGGAAATACACTTTTGGGTTCCTGCGATTTGAGATTATTGCTTCATTTTTAAACGGCCTGGCACTGGCTGTTATTTCCTTTGGGATTTTTATCGAAGGAGTTCAGCGAATGATTCACCCTCAAGATGTTGACATGCCACTTATGTTAACAATCGCAACAGTGGGGCTGGTCGTAAACATTGTCCTAACAATTATTCTGAATCGGAGTTCAAGGGAAGAAGAAAACCTTAATATCAAAAGTGCTCTGTGGCACTTTATCGGAGATTTGCTCAGTTCGATCGGTATCATTGCTTCTTCCGTTCTGATACATTTTACAGGATATTATATTTTCGATCCGTTGATCAGTATGATTATTGCCGGAATTATTTTCTATGGAGGTGCAAAAATCATTCGAGAGTCTTATCTGGTCTTGATGGAATCCGTACCTGACAAATTTAATCTCGATTACATCCGCCAGGATATTGGCAAGGTAACAGGAGTAAAGGATGTTCATGACCTTCATTTGTGGACGGTTTCCACAAATCACTATTCCCTGACAGCCCATGTTTTCATTTGCGAAAGGGTTCAACCATTTGAAGTGATTGAAGCAATCAACAGGGTGCTTAATGAAAAATATGGTATCGAACACTCAACCATTCAAACGGAACACCCGGCGATTCATGATCATGGCGAATACGGGAACCGATTTTTAGCAACAAATTGACAACCATCCCGACTACTCCGAATATAATCTCTTGAAACAGGTTTTGCCTAACAGGAGGTTGGTTGTTCCATGCCCAGGCCAGGCAAAGAGGAGATTCAGTTTGTCTTTCCTGCACATGGGTACTCTGTAGAAATGGTCGGATAAGTTGAAAAAGAAACCGGTCAAGAAAAGGGTAGCAGGAAAAGATATGGCCCTGTTCCGAGGGGGGACGGAACCGCATGTGCCATTTCCGCCTGCTGTCCACACAGAGGGGCGGTTCTGTCTCTGGGGTTCTGCTCTGATAGAGGAGTACGATGTGCTTACCATGGATGGATATTTCAGGAAACCGGAATCTGTACGGATATTCCGGCACATCCCGACAGACCTGTTCCCGATTTCGCCAATGTAACCCGTTATCCTGTATTGGAGAAAGCAGGGCTGATCCGGGTTTATCCCTCAGAAAACCGCATGATCAATTGGAACTGTATACGGACTTGAAGATCTCTTTTACACTGGCTCCATACCAGTCCATATGGAAAGCCCACATTACACGGGTAATTGAAAGTGTACTGGATGCAGCACATGTGCCAATAGTTCTGCAAGACCATTGGCAAAAATTCTTCTCTGGAATTCAGGTTTCAGTTCCAGGCTGAAGGAGATACGATTTGGCTGAAAAATGAAAACGCCCAATTAGAGTATCGCTTTCCGCAGCAATGGATCTTGCGAACCCGCCAGAAAAGGAAAAACAGATTTATCAATTATGTCACTTTCACTCAAATTGATGACAAACATACCGCTATTATGGGATATGTGGGCCGTAATTTTCTCAGATAGCCTGTGATCAACAAACTTTTTTCAAAATACAGCTGTAAAATCCTAAAGATCAGGAAATAGTGGAAAGCCAGCATCCGCACTATCTACAGAGGCTTTGCAAATGGAAGTACATATTCCGGCAGGCGGGCCACAGAAATCGCTGGTATCATTTTTTGACCATAGATGAGCCAAAATTATTTCCACCCCGATAAGAAGAACATTATGATTTATATTTTTACACTGCTCGCTTTAAAGACCAGTTCCCAAAGCGGAGACTGGTCTTTGAAATAAAATAAAATCTGTTAATTACGTGGTCCCATAACATGACCGCCAGTCAGGCAAATAGCAACCCCCGTCCACTCGTAAAGATAAGGTGTGTTATTACTATTAATCCTCCAATCCCACAAGAAAGACTATGAAAAAATCTCCGTCCGCAGCATATACCCGCCCAAATGAAGGAAATTAAAGTGGCAATAACCCATATACTGCTATAATTCCTAAGTAAAAAGGTTTTCCTTATCCAAGCCAAAGCCAGATCTGATAGTCGCCGCCAATTTCCGACAAACCTGCAATACGAAATTTATTTTTATTTCGACGAGCTTTCACTGAAAAACAGGAAAATAACAAACAGTTATTTCCATTTCATCGCAAGAAGGACTAACAGACGTTCTCAGCACTTTTTTATCAAATGAAGCATACAGAACTTGAAAAAGATAAAAAAGCATTATAACTGAAATAAGAAGGTCTTTTTTTGCTTCCTTTCGGTTTATTTCCTTATTTGTCCAATCGCTCGGCGAGTTCTTCTATATCTGAAATCAAGGTATTTAACGTATAAGATTCAGTCTGGTTAACTTCCCGAATCCGTCCGGCAGCCCGACGCATAATTTTTACAGCCTGTTTCAGATCCTGAATTGAAAGATCCAATTGGTATTGTTTGTCCATGATTCCACCTCTTTGATAAAGTAAAGATTCCTAGATGATAAGTATAGTATAGATTAATCTTAAGCTCCAGCAACCACTTTCTCTTCTTGAAGTAAAATAACGGTTGGAGTATGGGATACCGAATTTGAAAAACACCAGACCAAACCATTTCCACGTCCATATCTATTTGACACTTGCTATTTCGGGGATAATAGCTGATTCCAGGAGAGGAGTGCGCGAGGTAGAGAACTTAGATGATTGAAAGGTAAAATAAAAAAAGCAATAACCCAACCTTGAATGACAAAGGATTTATCAGCGAATTACACAAAGCAAACCTTGGCTTTTTCATTTTGCTATTCCAAAAAGAATGGAGTAACAGGACCATAATCATAATAAATGTTGTTTATTAATTCACAATCCGGCCGATTTTTCGTATCATCAGATCAGTTTAAGTAATTGGAAATTATTATATAATCATGATTAATGTTTACAAATATTCATCATGATTATAAGATGATCATGTGAAAACGATATCAATAAGGAGGGTAGTGTATGGAAAATTTATTTTCAGAAAAACTGATTAAAGTTCCCCTGGAAGGTCAAACAAAAACTGATGTGATACGGGAATTAACTGATTTGTTATTTGAAAATGGCAGGATTACGAATAAACAGAAATTTGTAGAAGATGTACTGGAGAGAGAACGTCAACTCTCAACAACACTTGACAATGGTATATGCATCCCGCATGCAAGGTCAGATGTAGTTACTGAATCCTCAATTGCAATTGGAGTCAGCAAGACCGGGATTGACTGTGGATCAATGGATAGAAAATCTACAAAAATATTCGTTTTGATTGCGTCACCAAAAGAAGCGAATTCAGAACATATAAATACCTTGTCAATGATTGCATCAAAACTTCTTGACGATTCGATCAGAACCGGGGTAATGCAGGCTGAAAGTGAAGAAATGATCTATAATCTTTTAACAAGTAATTCCAAAAAAAATATTCAGCCGGTTAAGAGCGACAAATTTTTAATCGGTGTTACCGGTTGTGCCGCAGGGATAGCACACACATATCTGGCGGCTAAATCATTAGTTAAAGCGGCTAATGAAATTGGTGTTAACATAAAAGTTGAAACAAATGGTTCAATCGGGGTTGAAAATTCACCTTCAGAGAAAGAAATTGAAAAAGCAGCAGCTATCATTATAGCCAGTGATAAAAAAGTAGATATGGAGCGTTTTTCTGGAAAACAGATAATAATAACCGGTGTAAAAAAAGCAATTGATGAACCTGAAAAATTGATTGAACAGGCTTTAACAGGGAAGGCACCGGTCTATTCTTCTATAAATAATAATATTACCGATGTTTCGTCCAATAACACTTTGAAGGATAAAGCCAGTTTGTATAAATATTTGATGAATGGTGTTTCGTATATGATACCATTTGTCGTCTTTGGTGGTATATTAATTGCTCTTTCGTTAGCTATTGGAGGGGAACCCACACCAAATGGTCTCCAAATTCCAGAAGGTAGTGTATGGGAAAAATTATTAAATGTAGGTAGTGTTGGTTTTAACCTGATGATACCTATTTTGGCTGGTTATATTGCTTTTGCAATTGGTGACCGGGCAGCACTTGCTCCGGGGATGATTGGTGGTTATATAGCTAATGATGGTTCGTTCTATGGTGCAGAGGCCGGAGCAGGTTTTATTGGTGCAATTCTTGCAGGATTCTTAGCTGGTTATTTAGTGAAATGGATTAAAACATGGAAATTTCCCGAGATTATCCAACCATTAGTTCCCATTATGATTATTCCCATTATTGCGTCAACTGCTATTGCACTGATATTCATCTTTGTAATTGGTGCACCGATTTCGTCGTTGATGGATTCACTGGTGCAATTGCTTCGGTCCATGTCTTCAGGCAGTCTGGTTCTAATAGGGATTGTTATCGGACTTATGCAAGGATTTGATATGGGCGGTCCATTTGGCAAAGTGGCATTCATGTTTAGTGTGGGGCTGATTGCAAGCGGAGAAACCCAATTTATGGGAGCACAGGCAGTTGCTATTCCTGTTGCACCATTGGGAATGTGCCTTGCAACAATTATCGGAAGGAAAATGAATATATTTAATCAGGAAGAAATTGCAAATGGTAAAGCTGCTGGCGCAATGGGACTGGTTGGAATATCTGAAGGCGCAATACCATTTGCGGCAAGTGATCCGTTGGCTGTTATACCAGCCAATATGATAGGTTCCGCTGTTGGTGCAGTCTTGGGATTCTTGTTCGGAATTACAGACAATGTTGCTCATGGTGGACCTATTGTTGCCCTGCTGGGAGCAATTAATAAACCTTTCCTGGCATTGTTGGCAATGGCAATTGGTTCAGTTGTTACAGCACTAATTACAATTGGACTTAAGAAAGTGGTTACGAGGAGAGTTTCTAAAAAGAACAGTAATGTTGCAAATGCGATATGATTTTTATGGAATGTATGAGGGAAATTAACAGATGGGTTTTCGTTAAACGGTGTTCAAATATAAAACACCGTTTAACAATTTATGCCTGGCATGTATTGATTTGATTTAGTGAAATTTTGTATCTATAAGTATATATTTACAAAAAAATACTTTTCCTTTAAGGTTAAATTGAGAATAATTATATATAAGGAGATGCAAATAATGGCAAAAAATTTTGCAGAACAGGTTAATGTGAATAAAAAACTAGCCATTGAAAAGTCCCCTGAAGAACAACTTGAAATTATTAAAGAATATACTATTGTTCATAAGAAAAATTTGGATAAATCAAAAGAACTTAGAGAAATAAAATGTCTGAATGTACTTTATCCCCGTCTTTTCAGAAAAATTGAACCTGAAGATATTGTCATAGGCAGAGTTGATGCATTGGCGATTGGATTCGGTTGTGTGACTTCAGTCGGAGGAGTTGGGCATTACTGTAACTTTAATCAACTAAACAATTTAAAGAATCAATTGGAAAGTAATGAAGACAAGAGGACTGTCGATTCCCTCATGAACTATTGGGAAAAGCATGATACCAGAAGCATTTTTTTCAGGCAGATGCTGACAGAAACTACACTTGGAAAGTTTGTAGATGTGAGGTATCCAGCAATTGCAACAGCAAGGCTAAGTGGAATGTATCTTGATTATTCCAAGTTAATTGATCTCGGTATCCCGGGTTTGAAAAAAGAAATTATTGAAAAACGAAAAAAAAATACTGATCAAAAAGCACAGAGCCTCTATGATGCTCTTGAAAAAGCTTTGGAATTATTGGTAAAGACCATCCATTTTCATATCGACCTGGCCATAAATGAAATGAAAAAAACCACTGTCAATAAAAGAAAAAAACAAATGAATACTTTGGTTCATGCTTTTCGTAACATTTTGAATGACAAACCAAAAACATTTATTGAAGGCATTCAACTGACATGGCTTTACAGTCTGCTTTCTTCAGTAGTGAATTACGGACGAATGGATGACTATCTCGGTGATCTGCTTGTAAATGATCTGGAACAAAAAAGACTAACTGAAGAGGAAGCAAAAGAATATATAAAATCCCTTTTTAAATTGATAGAGGCAAGGAAAACTACTGTTAATGGAAGAGTTATTGTTGGCGGGAAAGGAAGAAGAAATCCCAAAAATGCAGATAAATTTTGCAAACTGGCTATACAGGCTATGAGAGAAAATCAAGATACCGAACCACAGTTTACCCTGAAAATTTATGATGGAATGGATGAAAGCATATATGAAGATGCCTTGGATGCAATTGGAAGTGGTCTAACTTACCCGATTCTCTACAATGATGATGTTAACATTCCGGCTGTAATGAAGTCGATGAATGTAGAGAGAACTCAAGCCGAGCAATATGTTCCTTTTGGTTGCGGAGAATTTGTCATTTCTCACAAAAGTGTCGGTACACCTAATACATGCATCAATATGTTAAAAATTTTAAATATTTCTCTTAACAAGGGTATAGACCCATCAGATAACCTTGATAAAAGTGGCGGAGTCGAATTACTCCCTCCTGAAAAAATGGAAACTTTCGATGATGTTTTCAACCAATACAAAAGACTGTTAAATTATTATGTTGAGTTAACTGCCAAAGCTCAGAGTTTCTCCTATGAAGTTATGAACAAGGAGTGTTCATTTTTATTCACCAGCCTGCTTACGGATGATTGCATTGATCGTGGTCGTGCATTGCTTGATGGTGGTGTTCATATACTTGGAGGAACAAACGAAACATATGGAAACATCAATGCTTCTGACTCACTTGCCGCTATAAAGAAAGTTGTTTACGATGACCAAAAGTATACATTGAGCGAAGTTGTTGAAGCAATGAATAATAACTTTGTTGGATATGAAAATATCCGAAAAGAATTGGTAGATGCTCCCAAATACGGAAATGATGATGAATATGCGGATTCTATAGCCGTTGAATTGCATGAATTTATCTGTAATCTTGTAAGAGATTCTGCAAAAAACGTTAATCTTGACAGTTATCTGATTGTTATTATTAACAACCAAGTCAACACGGAATGGGGTAGAGCGACGAGCGCTTCTGCTGATGGGAGATTAAATGGTCTATATTTGAATAATGGTAACAACCCCCAGGGAGGAGCTGACAAAAACGGGCCGACTGCAATGTTAAACTCATTGGTCAAACTTAAACCAAGTTTGCATGCCGGATCTGTACAAAATATCAAATTTACTCCTGAAATTTTTAACAATAACCGACCTGTTGTACGTTCTCTATTTAAAACATATTTTGAAAATGGTGGTCCACAACTCATGATAACAGTTGTTGGAAGAGGAGTATTGGAAGACGCTTACCACCATCCCGAAAAATACCCGAACCTCCTTGTTAGAGTAGGAGGGTTTAGCGCAAAGTTTGTCAATCTCGAAAGAGATGTGCAGGAGGATGTTATATCACGGACAATTAATGGGTGATTAGTAATGAATGGATTGATTTTTGATATACAAAGGTTTTGTATAAATGACGGCCCCGGAATAAGAACAACAATTTTTTTGAAGGGTTGCCCGTTGGATTGTTTGTGGTGTCATAATCCTGAATCAAAATCATTTAAACCACAACTTTCCTTTGATTCGAGAAAGTGTATTTTTTGTGGAACTTGTGAGGCTGTTTGTTCTAATGATGTTCACAAGGTAACTTCAAAAAGGCACCAGATAGATTTTAATAATTGCAGAAGCTGCAACGCATGTGTTGAAAAATGTCCATCAAATGCATTGACGATGTTTGGTAAAAGAATGACAGTCGAAGAAGTCATCTCGCTTGTTGTTAAAGACAAAAAGTATTACGACAATTCAAATGGTGGTCTTACAATCAGTGGAGGTGAACCCATGAGCCAGTTTCCTTTTGTATATGATCTGGCTAAGACCGCCAAAAAAAAGGGGATCCATGTCACTCTTGAAACAAGTGGATTTGCTAAAGAAGAACATTTTGAAAAGATATTTGAACATGTTGATTTATTCTTGTTCGATTATAAAGCAACAGGAGATGCCGTCCATCAAAAACTAACAGGTGTCGATCGGAAAATTATTGATAATAACCTGAAATGCTTGTCAGGTTTGGGGGCAAATATCATTTTAAGATGCCCGCTGATCCCTGGCTACAATGTATCTGAAGAGCATTTTAAAGGGATCGTCTTTATGTGCAATCAATATCCAACTATTGCAGGTGTTGAAATCTTGCCTTACCACAATTTTGGTATCGGAAAAGAAAAGAATATTGGCGTCTATAATTCTTTAAATACTTATGTACCAGAAAATCAGGAAGTAGAACAGTGGCTTTCAAAATTGAGGGAATTGGGACTTGAAAATGTAGCGAGAGGGTAATACTTTATGCTTTTTGCAAAAGCATACCAGATGGTACAAACGGTTAAAGAATAAAGTGGAAGGGCCTATGAACTTAACTTTTAAAAAACCGGATATATATATTTGCTTTATCGGCGAGGTTTAACAGTGTTTTTTTGTTTAAATGATATTTATTGATATCCAGAAAAATCAAAGAGGCCTTTTTTCCAAAATGAGAAGGCCTTTTTTCTTTGTTTCGCAAAAAGCTCTAGAAAAAGGAAGTTCTAAAAAATCTTCCTTTTGATGCAGGGGATGTATGACCATAAAAAGCTGTCCATATAAAAAAGCTTTCTCTTGATTTAAAGCATAATTTACGAATTATATGAATATATTGATTAAATTAAAACACATAACTATTATGCTTGCAATAAAACTTCAAAATCCATTTTAGGTTTTTTGTTTATGCTTACATAAATATAGTGTGATTTTTGAAATGAAATAAAGGAGTTATATTTCAAAGTGGAAACTGACTTGGAAACTGACTCTCAACCAAGTCAGTTCTATACGAAAAATAAAAGATTTTTCTGACCTGTCAAGGCAGGTGAAACATGGGGCATTTAGCCCCACTTATCGAATGCAAGTTTCCAACCTTTAATATTCAAATCCCGGCAATCATTTTTTCTCTTTCATTCTGGAAAAAAGTGCAGCCAGAATGGAACCGGAAATGTTATGCCAAACACTGAAGATGGCACTGGGCACAGCGGCCAACGGGCTGAAATTGCTCATTGCGATAGCTACACCCAACCCCGAGTTCTGTATACCAACTTCCATGGTTACTGCTTTACGTTTGGCAAGATCCATTTTAAAGAGTTTAGCAATCAGGTAGCCTAATAAAAAGCCGATTCCGTTATGCAGAATAACAACCATAAAAATCAATAATCCGGTTTGTGCCAGTTTTTCCTGACTCCCGGCAATGATTGCTGAGATGATAATAATGATTGTGATCACGGATACCATCGGCAAGATTTTTTCACTGGTTTTGGCAAACTGTTTAAAAAACGATTTGATGATCAGTGCCAACCCAATTGGAATGATAACGACCTGAATGATGGACCAGATCAAATTCATTGGATCAATGTAAGTCCATTCACCTGCAAACAGGATGATTAAAAGCGGTGTTACAATGGGGGACAGGATGGTGGAAACGGAGGCGATTGATACCGCCAGAGCAACATCTCCTTTTGCCAGGAACGTCATGACGTTGGATGCAGTTCCGCTGGGGCAACAGCCAACCAAAATTACTCCGATTGCTACCTCTGGAGGAAGTTGCAACAAAACAGCCAGAAAAAAGGCTGTGAGTGGCATAATTACAAATTGGCAAATCACTCCAATCGTAACTTCTTTTGGTCTTCGAAACACTTCTTTAAAATCGTCAACAGTCAACGTCAGACCCATTCCAAACATAGCAACTCCCAGCAACAAAGGCACATAAGGACTGATCCATACAAAATAGTCAGGTCTATAAAAGGCACAAGCCGAGATCAGCAGTACCCAGAACGGAAACGTATTTCCTATAAATTTCCCGAATTTGTCAATAACATTCAACTACTCCATCTCCTTGTTAATATATTTTAAATATGAATTTATTATAGTGATCTGTCAATGCTATCACT
This sequence comes from uncultured Thermoactinomyces sp., assembly GCA_965544045.1. Lineage (GTDB taxonomy): Bacteria > Bacillota > Bacilli > Thermoactinomycetales > Thermoactinomycetaceae > Thermoactinomyces. The sequence goes on along the minus strand of CBEULT010000004.1, from coordinate 61,310 downwards.
ATTGAGGCAAAGCGCTGCAAACAAACCAGTTTTATATCTGAAACCAATAATAAAGTTATAATTCAAAGATTCTGATGTGTGGAAGAACCAGAGAGTTTTTTATAAAAACAATTGATATTTTAGAATAAATTTGCTAAAGAGATTTTGATATGAATTTTGATGAACAATAAAATCAGGTGTATATAAATCTCTTGACTATAAAAATATGCTAAGCTATAATTATACAGGAGCTTGGCGATTATATAATTATAAATCAAGTATATTAAAATTCACGATTTGTTCAATTTTTAGCAAGGCATGCGAAGTAGTTTTATGTATTATTAATAGTGCTTTTTATTAGACGAACTTATTTAAAATTATGTTGGGTATGTAATGAAATAAAGCCATTTTATTAGAGAACAGGCAGGTATCCCCTTGTCTGACAGTATCTAATAAGACCTGGCATATCCCCAGTCAACATTGTACGGGGTTGTCAGGTTTTATATTGCTTCTGGTTGGCCGAGGCTGTCCCAATATAAACCGATTTCTTTGGATGATATTTCCACTTGAACTATCGGGCAGAGGTGCTAAGCTTTCATTGAACAAATCAGGCAGGCACAAAGGAACTACAGGAAGAAGTGGTGAAGTTGGCGAAGGAGACAATTTTTTTTACCGGGTATGCCAAGCTACCTGCTACAATTACCGCTCACAAGATTTATGAAGTGATTGCAATCGGTGTTGAAGTAGTCCCCGATACCGGGGAAATTGTAAATGTTGATTGCACCTTGGCGACAGGTTTGGCAAGGCGTTTTATAAGTGATTTGGCATTGGGTTGCAAATTGGGCGATGATATTGATAAACTGTTGGAGTGCTTGGAAACAAGATATTATGGAAGCGCTCGCAAGGCACTCATTGCCGCTTTCAAATGTATTAACGAAAAGTATCTTGAGTGGAAATTATCCCAACAACAGGGGCCGCCAGTGGGCTGTGCCGTTTCAAAACATATTTGATCAATATAGCCACTTTATTAGCAAGCATTCAGGAATCCCCTGCCTGCCAGTACAGCTAATAAGACCTGGCATATCCCTAACCACATTTGTGCGGGATTGTCAGGTCTTTTTAGATATATTTCAAGTTGTCAGCAAGAGAGTCTTGGTTATTTATGTGTATTTATTCACAAAAACGGCAATACTTATTGTCAAACACCAATGAGGGGGGAGAGAAGTGAAAGAGACTCGTATTCGGCGATCACAGCTGTTGGAAAAAGTAATGCCCGCCGCCGAGGCTGCCAGACTGATACAGAATGGCATGAATGTTGGGACCAGCGGTTTTACTCCTGCGGGTTATCCAAAGGCTGTACCTCTGGCTTTGGCTGAACGGGCAAAGGAAGAACCGTTGAAGATCAATCTGTGGACCGGAGCTTCCGTTGGCGATGAACTGGATGGTGCCTTGACCCGTGCGGGAGTAATAGCCAGGAGGCTTCCTTACCAGACAAACAAGTCTATTCGGGATGCAATTAACAAGGGAGAAGTACAATATACTGATTTAAACCTGAGTCAGACATCCCAGCATGTCCGCTATGGTTTTTTCGGGAATCTGGATTTGGCCATCGTCGAAGCAGTAGCCATAACTCCGGAGGGTCACCTGATCCCCAGCACTTCTATTGGCAATACACCTGCATTTGTACAGATGGCTGACAAAGTTATTGTGGAGATTAATACCAGCCAACCCTTGGAACTGGAAGGCATGCATGACATTTATATTCCCGAAGATCCGCCAAATCGTCAACCGATACCGTTGACAAAGGTGGATGAGCAGATTGGAACTCCTTATATCCCTTGTGATCCGGAAAAAATTGCGGCAATTGTCTTCACTGACATACAGGACGATGTCAGACCTTTGGTGCCAGTAAATGAGATCAGCCAGCGGATGGCCGATCACCTGATCAATTTTCTGCATAGCGAAATTCAACAAGGACGCTTGCCGAAAGACCTTTTGCCACTGCAATCCGGAGTAGGCAGTGTGGCCAATGCTGTTCTTGCGGGCTTGGTCCACTCTGATTTCAATAACCTGGAATTATACTCCGAGGTAATTCAGGATTCCGTCCTTGATCTCTTGGATGCCGGCAAACTCCGTTTTGCTTCAGGTACTTCCCTGACGTTATCGGAGGAAGGTTTGCAACGTTTCAACGAAAACATCAATGACTATCGCCAAAAGATTATTCTCAGACCACAGGAAATCAGCAACAATCCTGAAGTCGCCCGCCGTCTAGGAGTTATCGCCATGAATACAGCTCTTGAAGCAGATATCTATGGCAACGTCAACTCTACCCATGTCCTTGGAACACGGATGATGAACGGCATTGGCGGTTCCGGTGATTTTGCCAGCTCAGCCTATTTGACCATCTTTACTACAGCTTCAATAGCACGCGATGGTGCTATTTCCAGCGTGGTTCCCATGGTTTCCCATGTTGACCATACAGAACACAATGTTCATGTACTTATCACCGAATGGGGCGTTGCCGATCTTCGCAACAAGAGTCCTTTGGAGCGCGCCAAATTAATTATCAATAATTGCGCCCATCCCGATTATCGCCCCATGTTGCAGGATTATCTCGACAAAGCTTTGCGTAATGGAGGCCAAACCCCCCATTACTTGCCGGACGCACTGTCCTGGCATGTGCGTTTTCAAGAATCAGGCAGTATGATGCCTTAAGGAGGTTTTGAGAATGGTGAAAAAAGATGATTTGTCATCCATTGCTGAAGCCAAAAAGAAATGGGAAACGGGTTCAGTGGAAAAAACCATTAGCAAATTCCCGGAACGAAATCCTGAATTTGTGACTGTATCCGGCTCTCCGATAGAGCGCCTGTATACCCCGGAGGATATTGAAGATTTGAATTATCTGGAGGATCTGGGCTTTCCCGGTAAATACCCCTATACTCGCGGCGTGCAGCCAACCATGTACCGCGGGCGGTTGTGGACTATGCGTCAATATGCCGGTTTTGGCACGGCTACAGAATCTAACCAGCGTTACAAGTACCTTTTGTCCCAAGGGCAAACAGGTCTGAGTGTGGCCTTTGACCTGCCTACCCAGATTGGCTACGACTCTGACCATCCCATGGCCGAGGGTGAAGTAGGTAAAGTGGGAGTGGCTGTTTCTTCTCTGGCTGATATGGAAGTTCTTTTAGATGGGATTCCATTGGACAAGGTCAGCACATCCATGACCATTAATGCTTCTGCAGCCGTACTACTGTGTATGTATATGGCTGTGGCGGAAAAGCAAGGCGTGTCTTGGAAAGATATACGCGGTACCATTCAGAATGATGTTTTGAAAGAATATGCTGCACGGGGCACCTATATCTTCCCGCCAAGGCCTTCAATGCGCCTGATAACGGACATATTTTCCTTTTGCTCCAAGGAAGTTCCAAGATGGAATACGATTAGTATCAGTGGTTACCATATTCGGGAAGCCGGCAGTACTGCTGCACAGGAAATTGCCTTTACTCTGGCTGATGGTATTGCTTATATTGAGGCTGCTCTCAAGGCTGGCCTTAAAGTTGATGACTTCGCTCCGCGTCTGTCCTTCTTCTTTGCTTCCCATAATGACGTACTAGAAGAGGTTGCCAAGTTTAGAGCAGCGCGGCGGCTGTGGGCCCGAATCATGAAAGAACGTTTCGGCACAGAAAACCCGCGTTCCCTGAAGCTTCGTTTCCATACACAAACCTGCGGACATACCCTGACAGCACAGCAACCCCTGAACAATGTCGTTCGTGTTACGCTGCAGGCGCTGGCAGCTGTATTGGGTGGAACTCAATCCCTGCATACCAATTCTTATGACGAAGCTCTGGGATTGCCAACGGAAGAAGCCGTTCGTATTGCCCTGAGAACACAGCAGATCATCGGTTATGAAAGCGGTGTTGCTGATACAATCGATCCCCTTGCTGGTTCTTACTATGTTGAAAACATGACAAATCGTCTGGAAAAAGAAGCCGTCGATTACATCAATAAGATCGATGATATGGGTGGAGCGGTCAAAGCTATTGAACAAGGCTACATCCAAAGGGAAATCCAGGATAGCTCCTACAACGCCCAACAGGAAATTGAAGCGGAACGTCGCGTGATTGTTGGTGTCAACAAATTCCAGGTGGAAGAAAGCAACAAGTCGGAAATCATGAAGGTTGACCCGGCAGTAGGCGAATCCCAGGCACGACGCCTGAAGGAGTTGCGCGAAAAACGGAATAATCAGGAGGTACAAGAGCGCCTGAGCGAGTTGCGGCGGATAGCCAATACGGATGAAAACCTTATTCCCGCCATTTACCAAGCAGTCAAAGCCTATGCTACTTTAGGCGAGATCTGTAATGTCTTGCGGGATGTTTATGGTGAATACCGACCGACAGAGATTGTTTAGGAACAGAGAACCAAAGGAGGGTATTTAAAATGCGTAAGATACGTGTCCTTGTGGCTAAAGTTGGCCTGGATGGCCACGATCGCGGAGCCAAAGTAATTGCCCGTGCTTTCCGGGATGCTGGTATGGAGGTGATCTATACCGGAATCCGCCAGACTCCGGAACAGGTTGTTGCTGCGGCGATTCAGGAAGATGTGGATGTAGTAGGCTTAAGTAGCCTGTCAGGGGGACATGAACTTCTTTTCCCCCGTGTGGCCAAGTTGGTAAAAGAACAAATGGGAGACAAGGTTCTGGTTGTCGGTGGCGGTGTTATCCCCGAAGACGAAATACCGGCATTAAAGGAGGCTGGCATTTCCGCCGTCTTCGGTCCGGGAACGTCTTTGAAAGAAATCATTGACTTTATTCAAACTAATGTAAATCAGGCCAGTTAAAGGTTGAAGGCTTTTAAAGTCCCTGCCGGGCTTTAAGATAAGGGGGAAAAAGGATGGAATCTGATGAGCTGGAACAATTGCTCCAGGAGTTTTATGAGGGGAGCAAAGTGGCGGCAGCCAGAATCATCTCCCTGGTGGAAAGGGATGCCACCGCCAACAAGGAGATTCTAAAACAACTTTACACGAAAAGCGGCCAGGGCTATATCGTTGGCATCACCGGACCAGCCGGGAGCGGCAAAAGCACCCTGACCGATTCCCTGGTGAAACATCTGCGGCAGCAAAATTTCCGGGTGGGGGTGGTGGCTGTTGACCCCACCAGCCCCTTTACCGGCGGGGCCCTTTTGGGTGACCGCGTGCGAATGGGAGAACTTGCCCTGGATCCCGGAGTTTTCATACGTAGCATGGGAACCCGCGGCGATTTGGGAGGTTTATCCTGGGCAGCCCGGGATGCCCTGGTTGTACTGGATGCTTTCGGCTGTGACTATCTGTTTGTGGAAACGGTGGGTGCCGGGCAATCCCAAGTAGAAGTTGCCCAGGTAGCTGATACAGTTGTTATGGTTGATGTCCCTGGTCTTGGAGACGATATCCAGGCAGCCAAGGCCGGTATTATGGAGATCGGCAATGTCTTTGTCGTCAATAAGGCAGACCGTGGTGATGCTGACAAGCTGGTACGTTTCCTCGAATCAACCCTGGAACTGGGTCAAAAGGATAATGCTTGGAAACCTCCTGTACTGAAGTCGATTGCCGAGAAGGGAACAGGTGTTGATGAGGTACTCAAAGCGATCCAAAAACATCGACAGTATCTGGAACAATCGGGACTGCTGGTTAAACAGCGGCAGCAACATCTGAAAGAAGAAGTCATGCTCCTGGTGAAGCGTTTAGTGCAGAGCCGGTTAAAAGATGGCGTTTTGTCAGAGGAAATCTTGTCCAGGATATACAGCCGGGAGCTGGATCCATGGACAGCAGCAGAGAAGATTATGAACAGCATGTCGAAGGCAGGAGATCAGAAGTTGTAAAGGAAAAACACGGCTCATTTTAACACAAGGAGGTTCAATCAAATGAAGGTGCTGTGTGTAGATCATATAGGTATTGCTGTTAAAAGTCTTGAGGAATCACTCCCTTTCTATGAAGAGATTCTGGGAGTCAAATGCCTGGGAACAGAAGAAGTGGACGAACAAAAAGTGAAAGTTGCTTTCCTGCCAGTGGGGGACAGTGAACTGGAGTTGCTGGAGTCAACCGATCCAGAAGGCCCGATCGCGAAATACATTGAAAAACGCGGGCAAGGGATTCAGCATATTGCCCTGCGTGTGGATAACATAGAAGCTGCACTCGCGGAACTGAAGGAAAAAGGTATCCGGCTGATTGATGAAAAACCTCGCTATGGAGCCGGAAATGCGCGGATTGCTTTTGTCCACCCCAAAGCAACAAACGGGATTCTGTTGGAACTATCGGAACGCCAAACAAAGTGAGGGAAGCAAAATGGCTATGGAAGAACAATTACAGCAACTGAAAAAAAGACTGGACAAGGTCGAAGCAGGTGGCGGCGACAAGAAAATCGCAAAACGCCATCAGCAAGGGAAGAAAACAGCACGGGAACGGATCGATGCCCTGCTGGACCCCGGCAGCTTTACCGAGCTTGATGCCTTTGTTGCTCACCGCTGCGTCAACTTTGGTATGGAAAAGACAGAAGCTCCCGGGGAAGGGGTAGTAACCGGGTTTGGTACCATTAGCGGCCGGCCAGTAGCTATCTTTGCCCAGGACTTCACCGTAGTAGGTGGATCTTTAGGTGAGATGCATGCCAAAAAGATTACCAAATTACAGGATCTGGCTCTTAAAGTCGGTATGCCTGTCATCGGCATCAACGATTCCGGGGGAGCACGGATCCAGGAAGGTGTTGACGCTTTAAGCGGCTATGGCGGGATTTTTTACCGAAACACAATTGCCTCCGGAGTCATTCCCCAGATAGCTGCCATCATGGGACCGTGTGCTGGTGGGGCCGTTTATTCTCCGGCCTTGATGGATTTCATCTTCATGGTGCAAGGGAAAAGCGAGATGTTCATTACCGGTCCTCAGGTTATTAAAACAGTTACTGGAGAAGAAGTAAGCGGTGAGCAACTGGGCGGTGCCTTGACCCATAACCAGGTCAGCGGGGTAGCCCACTTTGCTACTGATGACGAAGATCACTGCTTGCAGTCTATCAAGACCTTGTTAAGCTATCTGCCCAGCAACAACATGGAAGATGCCCCTTATATGGATACCGGTGATGATCCCGGACGGATTGAAGAGGAGTTATTGCAAGTACTTCCTGACAGCCCAAATAAAGCCTTCAATATGTTAGATATATTAAACCTGGTCATGGATCGGGGAACCGTATTTGAAGTTCAACCCTTGTATGCGCCAAATATTATTACCGCTTTTGCAAGATTAAATGGGCGGTCAGTTGGAATTATTGCTAACCAGCCGCGGGTGTTGGCCGGATGCCTGGATATCAACAGCTCCGACAAAGCAGCGCGATTTATCCGGTTTTGCAACGCTTTTAACATTCCTGTTGTCACCTTTGTTGATGTACCCGGCTTTTTACCTGGAACTAATCAGGAGTACGGCGGCATTATCCGCCACGGTGCCAAGATGCTGCATGCCTATTCTGAAGCCACGGTACCCAAACTTACTGTTATTGTCCGTAAAGCTTACGGCGGAGCATACCTCGCCATGTGCAGCCGCGATTTGGGCGCTGACCAGGTCTTTGCATGGCCCGGAGCCGAGATTGCTGTTATGGGACCGGACGGGGCTGCCAACATCATCTTCAGAAAAGACATTAAGGCTGCCGATAATCCTCAAGCGGTCCGGAAAGAAAAAATTGAAGAATACCGTCGTCTGTTTGCCAATCCCTATGTTGCTGCTGAACGCGGCTATATTGACAGTGTCATTGATCCGCGGCAAACGCGCTTGAATCTGGCTCAGGCTTTGGAGCTCTTGGTCAACAAAAAAGAAATACCGCCAGCTAAAAAACACAGCAATATTCCTCTGTAAACTGAATATTAGCAGAGAAGAATTAAACGAGTCACAAAAAAGTAGTACAAAGAAGTATTGAAAAAGATTGGGAGTGTTCAGAAAAAGAACAAGAAAGGGGAAATAGCAATGTCCGCTGCTACAATATCCCTATTAATCCTGCTGTTGGCTTTAATATTGTTTGTAACAGAAAAGATACCGTTAGCGGCAACTGCAATCCTGGTCGACGTATTGCTGATATATACTGGAGTTCTGCCGGCCGAGGAAGCTTTTGCAGGATTCTCTGATCCCACTGTTATCCTGTTTGGAGCTACATTTGTCATCGGTGCAGCCCTTTTCCAGACCGGAGTGGCCAAATTAATTGGTGATACGGTCATCCGGGCAGCAGGTGCCAGTGAGATACGCCTGATTCTGGTAGTTATGATCGTAGGAGGAGTTCTTTCTAGCGTACTTAGCAATACCGGAACCGCAGCTGTTCTGCTGCCCATGATATTGGCCATTTCAGCCAGTGCCAATCTTTCAAACAAAAGATTGTTAATGCCATTAGCCTATGCTACCAGCCTGGGTGGAATGATGTCCCTGGTGGGGACACCACCCAATATTATCGCCAAAGCAACTTTAGATGGTGCCAATTTTCCTTCCTTCGGTTTTTTTGAGTATGCCAAGATCGGTTTGCCAATGCTTATCGTTGGTATCATCTATATGATATTTATTGGCAGAAAAATGCTTCCGGAAGATAAAGAAGCTCTTCAAAAGAACGCGGCCTCGGCTGCCAGTGACCAACTGGCTTCTGAAGGGTTAGACCAAAAAGAAGGGAAAAAACGTAGCAAATTTCATATGTGGACTTCGACCATCGTTCTGCTGATAACGGTTGCAGTGATGGCCTGGGGTAAATTTCCCCTGGAAGTTGTAGCGGTTACAGGTGCAATTGTTGTCGTTATCACTGGATGTTTGAAGCTGGAACAGGCTTTCAGGGCGATTGACTGGACCACGATCTTTCTTTTTGCCGGTATGTTGCCAATGGCTGAAGCCTTGGATAAGACTGGTGCTGGTAAGATAATTGCAGATTCGGTGATCGGCTTGATGGGAGCCAATCCCAGTCCCTATATCATTGTAGCGGTATTGTTCCTTGTGTCGGCCGGTTTAAGCAATTTTATGTCCAATACTGCCACGGCCGCCCTTCTTTGTCCTATTGGTCTTGCTATTGCCCAAGGATTGGGTGCTGACCCGAGAGCCGTTGTTTTAACCATTGCCGTTGCGGCCTCCTGTGTGTTTATGACACCTGTGGGTACGCCGCCCAATACCCTCGTTCTTGGCCCTGGTGGCTTTCGGTTCATGGATTATGTAAAAGTTGGGTGGCCGCTTACCTTAATTACATTTGTCCTTGCTGTAATCCTGATGCCTACCCTTTGGCCATTCTTCCCCTAAAATAGCGGGAATGAGATAAAAGCAAATAAACCGGGGCAATTGTTTTGATTGCTCCGGTAAGTTCTAAAGGTGGTGAACGAGTTTTGGAAACCCAAATTAGCACTGGGGCTTTTGCCTTAATTAACATTGTAGTCGTTTTTACTGTTTTAATTCTCTTGGCAGGGGTTATCCAGTTGACAAGTTTTTTAGTTAATAAAAAACCCAAAACCGAAAAAAAAACTTTAGCAACTGAACCCGTACAAAGAACAGAGGAACTGCCTGTTGAAGAATCTTCCAGTAAAGGAGATATCTCTCTCAAGGTAGCAGCAGCTTGTGCTGCCGTTGCTGCAAGCCTGGACGGTGTTCCGCACCGTATTGTCAGTATCAAGAGGGCAACTTCACAAAACCGAAACTTGTGGAGTCAGTATGCACGTATGGAAAATATGTCATCTAATGCAATGTTACGCAATAGGAGGTAATCATAATGAAACGTTTTCGGGTTAATGTAGATGGTCAGTCTTTTGAGGTAGAGGTTGAAGAGATCGGTGCAGGATCTGTTGGCCAGGTAGAAACAAAGCCGGCACCTTCCGCAGCACCTGCACCTAAACCAGCAGCACCTGCACCTAAACCAGCAACACCTGCACCTAAACCAGCGGCAGGCGGTGCTGCAGGAAGTATTAACGCACCTATGCCAGGAAATATTTTAAGTGTTAAGGTAAATGAAGGTGATCAGGTTAAAGCTGGGCAAGTGCTTTTGATTCTGGAAGCTATGAAAATGGAAAACGAAATTGTAGCTCCCAAAGACGGGGTTGTAAATAAAATCTATGTAGCCACCGGTCAGTCGGTGAGCACAAGTGACCCTTTGGTAGCCCTGGGATAATGACGTTATAGAAGAGAGGGTTGACGGGTATGACAGAAAACTTATCTGCACTTCTGAATACAACAGGTTTTATGCAGTTAACCATTGGTAATATCATTATGATTTTCATTGGCCTTGTGCTTATGTACCTGGCCATTAAAAAAGGTTTTGAGCCTTTGCTTTTATTGCCGATTGCTTTCGGAGCTATCCTGGCCAATTTGCCGGCGACAGGTATTATGGATGAGCACGGTTTATTGCGGTACTTATTCTTTGGCGTTGAACATGAAATATTCCCTCCCTTGATCTTTTTGGGAGTAGGAGCAATGACGGATTTTGGTCCGCTGCTGGCCAATCCCAAAACAGTTCTGCTGGGAGCAGCGGCGCAGGTTGGCGTTTTTGTAGCTCTCTGGGGCGCCGGGTTACTGGGATTCAGTATCCAGGAAGCCGGTGCCATCGGAATTATCGGCGGTGCAGACGGGCCAACTGCCATTTATTTGACGATGAAGATGGCTCCTCATCTGTTGGGAGCAATTGCTGTAGCATCTTATTGTTACATGTCTCTGGTGCCCATTATTTTGCCTCCGGCAATCAAACTGCTGACAACCAAAAAAGAGAGGCAAACTGTAATGGCCGCACAGCTTCGTCCGGTTTCCAAATTAGAAAAAATCGTTTTCCCTATCGTTGTTACTATAATAGTTGTTCTGCTTCTGCCTCCTCTCGCTCCCCTTATCGGCATGCTTATGTTGGGGAATTTATTCCGTGAGTCGGGTGTAGTAGAACGTCTCTCGAAAACAGCAGCCAACGAATTGATCAATATTGTAACTATTTTCCTGGCACTTACAGTGGGTGCCACAATGGATGCAGAACACTTTCTCACTGTAAAAACCATTGAGATTATTATCCTGGGAGCAATAGCCTTCTTCTGTGGCGCAGCAGGCGGAGTACTTATGGGTAAACTCATGTATTGGTTTAGCGGTGGTAAAATTAACCCCATGATTGGGGCAGCTGGTGTTTCGGCAGTACCTATGGCAGCAAGGGTAGTTCAGAAAATGGGGCAAGAGGAAAACCCGTCCAATTTCCTGCTTATGCATGCCATGGGACCCAATGTCGCCGGAGTAATCGGTACGGCCACTGCCGCCGGTGTCATGATTGCTTTGTTAACTTAGGTAACAGGCAAAGAAAATGGCAGGAAATACTACTTGTTCCTGGACTCAAACAGATTCCATAATTTAATAAATTTGACAAACTTTATATTTGCGCCTCTTAAGCTACAATCTTTGCAATTAAAAGGGTTCAGCTGGAAAGAGGCGCCTTTTTTCGGCAACAAGGTGATCACACTCAGTTAAAAGTATGGGGAAGATGTTTTATTTTTACCAGATTTCCTGTTCAAATGTAATGTACTCTGTAACCTTGTGTGTTGACCGAATGGTGAAAATGGAATTGTAAAACATCAAAGTTTCAACACAACAAACACCTCCATTTAGTAAAAATGGCAGGGCTCATGGCGGAATTTTATCTGTCAGGGGACCTGAACGGTTACAGACTGAGAAACAATCTCGGTTTGGAATGAATACAAAAGTGATCGCTCTTGAAAGGCAAAGCATGATACGTGTGTGGCCTGTTGGACTTTGCGCAACTTCACATAGTGGCGTGTACCGCATACGATCAAGTGCCTGAAATTCACCAATAACAACAATAGAAAAAAACACTATCGTCGTGGCTTGGAGGCAGTGAACATCATGAGGACCGATATTGAATCAAAATCTTTAAACTGTGAGGTTGATTTGGAGTCAAGTGTTGAAACCTGGTCGAAGTTGTATGGTTTCGAACAAAAACATATTCTGGAAGCAATGAAGAAAAAAAAGACACCTGTTATTTGGATGAATACCCTGGACTGCACAGGATGTTCTGAATCCTTTTTGCGGGGTGCCAGGTCAAGTGCTGCTGAATTACTGCTGGATTGGTCAACGCTGGAATACAGTGAACTGCTTTCTGCAGCATCAGGATATCAGATTGAACATAACAAAGAATTGATACTTGAAGAACATAAAGGCGAGTATATACTGATCATTGAAGGGGCAATTCCTTTAAAAGATGAATACCTGATGATTGCCGGAAAATCTGTCAGAGAAGAAATCGTTGTTGCAGCCAAAGGAGCGAAAGCTGTCATAGCTTATGGAAGTTGTTCAGCATGGGGAGGACTCCCTGCAGCAAAACCCAATCCAACAGAATCTGTACCTGTTCAGGAATTAATTCCGGATATTCCTGTTACCTTGGTTCCAGGATGCCCTCCGATTGCAGAAGTAATGATTGGGACGTTGCTCCATTTGATAATTTATGATACGGTACCTGATCTCGACAAAAAGGGTCGGCCAAAAATGTTCTATAATCAGACGGTCCATCAGACTTGTCATCGGAAGCCTTACTTTGACAAGAAACTGTTTGCAGAAACGTATGATGATGAAGGAGCTTTAAAAGGTCATTGTCTGTTTAAATTGGGATGTAAAGGGCCATCTACATTTAATACTTGCGAGAGTCTGGGTTGGAATAGCATACAATGTTCGCCAATCAAAGCGGGTTCATCTTGTATTGGGTGTTCCGAAAAGAATTTCTGGGACAAGGGATCATTATGTTACCGTAAGGTAAAAATGACAGTAGGCGCCAGATAAAGACCAAAAACAGGTGATCTCATTTCCGAGATTACCTGTTTTTCCAACTTGACAGATCAATCGCTCCTTTAAAGATGCCAGTTAATTCAAACATACATTATAACAGCAAGATCAGAACTAATCATCATATTTTTGCGGAAAAATAGAGATTTTTTCTACAATTAAGCTTTGGCATCGGCCTTAAAAAACAAACCTATGTTCTCGATTCGTGTTAAAAGGGGCTACCAGCGAGTGTCGGCATTTTTTCGTTGATTTAGATATAATATGTCCCGAAAAAAATAAAAATGTGTTACAAACAAAATAAGAAGGCCTTTTTTGTGCTTGTTTTCCGGCATTTTTCTGCTTGCGCTTTAATTAATTGTTTTAGAAAATTGTCACTCGAACGATTTCTTGGGTTGTTTAACTAAAGGTTAACGAAAAACACTTTCAAGAGGTATTGTAAAGATGATAAGAGGATATAGAAAATAAAAGTAATACCAGGTTTCCCCATAACAAAATGAAATGGATTGTATCATCTAATACATAACTGAAGTTGTCAGATCCAAAAAACCAAATAAAAAAAGCAATGGAAAAAACATATATCCAAGCTTTACCCCTCTATAAGGTTACAAAATATTGATTTTGTAACCTTATAGAGGGGTAGGGGAAAGTAAAATGTTTTTAGCGAGAAAAACAGGAACTATTTTTCTTTTTTGTCTCAATATGAATAGTTAACTATAGTTTTGAGAAATGAAATGTTTTTTATGGGATAAGGTTGAAACTAAAAATATCAATTAATATTAGCAAATGTCTTGTTTCCTAATAAACTTTTAACTAACGTCGGCAACAGGAAAGCGTTTAATGTAATCTCGGACTTTTCCCGTGCTCCACTATTCTGGATATTAAATATACTCCATTTCTCTCATTTACAGTCAAACCCCTTTATCTCATTCGTTATCATTATTCTCCTGATCATAGCTCTCATTACCGGATGTTCAGATAAAAATAAACCTCCCGGATTTTATTTATTCATTAACCTATAACATACAGGAATTCTGCTTTTTTGTGTCTTAACGCACGAAATTGCCAAAGTGTTTACGATACTCCAATAAAAAATGGATTTGGTTTAATCCCCGTTCTTGATCAACTCCTTTTGTAGAATCTTGAAGTAACTAAAAAGAGCAAGGAAGTTAGCTTCCTTGCTCTTTTTAAAAAATCGGGATAATCTCTTATAATTTCCTCATTACAAATTATACAAACAAATTAATGTTTGATTCATCAGCCTCTGCCAAATATGTAGCTACTCCTGCGTATTCCAAACCATCGATCAACTCTTCTTTTTTAATACCTAATACATCCATGGACATTGAGCAGACAACCAATTTAATATCCAGATCTCTGGCTGTATCCATTAATTCTTGTAAGGTAGCAATATTTTTCTTCTTCATTATATATTTCATCATCCAAGCACCCATACCGCCGAAATTCATCTTTGACAGGCCTAATTTGTTCGGACCTTTCGGCAGCATCCACCCAAACATTTTTTCGAGGAAAGATTTTTTATCGGTTACACGATAGTTTTCTTTACGCAACAAGCTGATTCCCCAAAAAGTAAAAAACATGGTTACTTGTTTCCCCATTGCTGCAGAACCTGTAGCAAGAATAAAACTGGCAATTGCTTTATCCAGGTCCCCACTAAAAACAATTAATGTTGATTTATCATTTTCACTCATGTATGATCGCTCCATTACTAAGATTTTTGAACCCAAAAAATAAATGTGCCCTCTTTTTCTTTTCTATCAAGTAATTTTTGTCCGGTTCTTTTTGCCCAAGAAGGAATATCACTGAAAGATCCTGAATCATTTGTAATAATTTTCAATATTTCTCCTGATTTCATTTTTTTAATGGCTTTTTGTGCCTGTACCAATGGCATGGGACATTGTAATCCTTTGGCATCCAAAGTCTCATCTGCTTCCATATTACATCCCTCATTTTTTTGATTTATGTTTTTACTAAAGAATATAACGAAAAAACATTAAATAGTACCCGTATTGTTTTAAATTTTTGCGACAATCTGTGTACTTCAGGCAATGAACAAAGAAGTCACTTGAAATCACGGTTTTTATCTGCTGACCGATTGGAGCGAATCAGTTTTAAAAACTTCTGTTTTACTTTTAACCGTTCATGGTCAAACAAGCCGTTTTTCATTTTTTCCATCAGTTCTTCTCTGGTCAACTCTCCATCCCGATACATTTTATTCAACTTTCTTCTTTCTTCAAAAGATGGTTTACGTACCTGTGCCATTTTTTTCACCTCGATTATTCAAGTCAATATAAATTAACGGGTAAAGCAGGCTGGCAAACAGGACTGCGCGTTCAATTTCAATATCTTCATAAGCATTTACCGGAGCACCAGTTATCGTCAATACACCAATTTTTGTCGGTTCATAATTTCCGGCTTTAATTGGAACACATAAAATAGACCGATATACTTTTCGGGAGTGTGTTTTTAAATCAAATTCATAAGATCGGTCTTCAACATCGGGCACATAGTAAACCTCGTTTGTTCTCCATGCATGACCGGCAGCGCTTCCGTGAATCGGAGGTTCATATATTTTTACGCGGTGAGAGTGTCCGCTGGAATGGGCAAAATACGCAAGAACGTCACTCTTTTCAGGATGCTTCACATGAATAATCACTCTGGGGTTTTTAAGCCGAAAATTTTTTAATGTGTTTACCAGATAATCAAGTAAATTCATAAAGATATCATCACGATTTTGGCGAAACCGCTTCTGATCCACGATTGCTGCGGCAACTTCTTCAGCAGTGTACATTATTTGGGACATGGTATATGTTTCATCATCATATTTTTGATCCAATTCTTCATACAGGTTTTTCAGAATCTCTATCTCTTCTTTGGATTTAGCCAACTGGATCTTTTGTTGATCCAGTTGATTCTCCTTTTCTTTTAAAAGGTCCATTAACTCCTGGCGATCGTTTTCAAGAAGCAGAACCTTCTTTTCCAACCCCTCGTTTTCTTTTCGGCAAGTATCCAGTTGAATGAGTGCCATTTGGCTGCTTTGGTCCCCTTCATTCAAATCACGGCCTAACCAGTCGCTTTTTCCTGTTGCAAAGCGATAAATATGAATTAATAATGTTGCTGAAATGCCGACAGCTAAAATGATTACAAAAAAGTCGAAAAACCATGCCGAATTTTTTTCTAAAAGCTCGAGCATTGTTATAAGATCTTCCGTCATCGTTCCGCTCCTATTTTACATGATCATCTCCATAATTAATCTGTGTTATTTAGTTAAAATCAGAATCAATAAGTACGTATCTAAAATCTCCTTTTGGAGAAAGGTTTTTAAAAATTTAGAGATAATAGACCATGTTTACCCATTACCCCTTCCAATTCCATTATACAACAAAACAATAACACCACAGTTAATATTTTAAAAACGCCTAAAAATTTATCGATTGTTTTGTAATGATTGTTATAAAATAATTAATCGAAGACAAATAAACCATCGAACCACCTTGAAAAGCAACTTAATGGTTATGGTACAAATACAAAAAATAGATATTCAATACCGGCATTTTTGGCATTAATTCCGGGGAGGCTTTTACCGCAGTGATTGGTCCGCTGGTGGAAGTTCCTGTCTTAATAGGTCTGGTATCTGGTAAATGTGGCATTCTGGTTCCAACGAAAATACTTTACACCAAAAAAAGAATAAAAAAGGAAAGCGGTAAAAGTCATGGCCAAAAAAACATCGATATCTCCAAACAAACATCAGATATCATAAATCCGCAACTGTTAAACAAGATTATGTTATTACCCTCTGTGGCGATGCCAACGACAAATGCCCCCCTCTCCCTTCACTCTGCCGTGACCATTGGAGATTGAAAACCCCGCCAAAGCACAAGGAACAGAAGAAGAAGTATGGAATGTGTTTTGGATTGAAGCCAGAATTATTCAGTTTGCAAAAGAAACTGGTAAAGAAATTAGCTATGTTGAATTACCGGAAAAACAAGATGAAAGTCTTTAAAGTTATTATGACAATATATTGTTCCTTTTTATAACAGGAAAACAGAACACCCTTAAATTTTACCAATGCAAATATACCGGTAAGCTTTATTAGTTACCGGCAAAATTTCTTTTCGGGATTTGATTTTGAGATACGGCAATTCATAGTAAAGATATTTGGAGATCTTATACCCGTGATGCTTATATCTACAATATATTATATTGAAATTCTTATGAAAATAATGTGAAATATACACTTGTGTAATATATTATTGCGCAAAAATAGGATATTATAGTTATGGTCAAGTGGTCAGACCAGTGTACCAATAACAACACATCGGAGGTGTTACAAAGGTGTTCCGCAATAAATTAAAAAGATTGAGAGGTGTTAGTCATCTATGACCCAATGGATACAGAACTACACACCGATAGGGGGCAGTCTCTCCCTTAGTACTTTAGTGGCTATAATCCCAATACTTTTTTTATTTTGGGCTTTAGCTATCAAGAAACTGAAAGGTCATATAGCTGCTCTGTTGACTCTCCTGGTTACTGTCCTGGTAGTAATTATTGGTTATAAAATGCCGGTATCTCTGGCCTTGTCTTCAACACTGTACGGCGCACTGTATGGATTATGGCCTGTGGGATGGATTGTTATCACAGCAGTATTTCTTTATAACTTGTCAGTAGAAGCTGGACAATTGGAAATTATCAAAAATTCTGTAGCCTCTCTAACAAATGACCGGCGCCTGCAGACCCTGCTCATTGCTTTTTGTTTCGGGGCCTTCCTTGAAGGTGCCGCTGGCTTTGGTACACCTGTGGCCATTGCTGGAGCCATCCTGATTGGCATAGGATTTGAACCCAAGTACGCCGCCGGCTTGTGTCTGATTGCCAATGCTGCACCCGTAGCCTTTGGAGCATTGGGTATTCCGATTATTACAGCCAGTTCGATTACCGGTATCAATGATTTGCTGATTTCTCAAGTAGCCGCTGTTCAGCTAACGCCGCTGATTTTAATAGGACCTTTTTACCTGGTAGGACTGATGGGCGGATTTAAAGCGATAAAAGAAGTATTGCCTGCTATTTTGGTTATCGGGATCAGCTATGCTGTTTTGAACTGGGCAACCGCTTACTACCTTGGACCAATGCTTCCCAATATTGTAGCTTCCCTGGGTTCTATGATCAGTTTGGCTATTTTCCTCAGATTTTGGCAGCCTGCCCACACCTGGCGCTTTCCTGGCGAGAAGGAAGCCATTGGTAAAACCAAACTGCAATATACCGGCAAGCAAATCATCAAAGCATGGTCTCCATTTCTCATCCTGACAATTATCGTGGCCATCTGGTGTATACCATGGTTTAAAAATTTAATTACCGAGCAACTCAAATGGCTCATCGCTTTTGAATGGCCTGGTCTTTATACAGCCGCAGGCGAAGCTATTATTTACAAAGACGCAACTACTCCCTATCCTGCCCTTTATACTTGGGATTTCATTACTTCACCAGGAACAGCAATCTTTGTCTCTGCCATAATCAGTTGCTTCGCCTTGAGAATAGGACCTCGCAAGTTTTTCACAGTTTTGGGGAGAACAATCAAACAATTGATTTTCCCGTTAACCAACATCATGGCTGTCTTGGGTTTTGCCTATGTAGCAAACTACTCCGGTCTGTCTTACACTCTGGGACTTGCGTTTGCTTCCACAGGATCTATCTTTCCCTTTTTGGCTCCTTTCCTTGGCTGGTTGGCAGTATTTCTCACTGGTTCCGACACTTCTGCCCAAGCTTTGTTTAGCAAACTGCAACAAGTTACCGCTACCCAAATTGGAGTTAATCCGGTACTTACAGTGGCAGCTAACAGTACAGGAGCTGTGACCGGTAAAATGATTTCTCCCCAATCTATTGCCGTAGCTTCCGGAGCTACCGGTCTGGTTGGTAGAGAGTCAGAACTTTTCCGGTTTACATTTAAACACAGTTTAGTGTTTGCTACCATTATGGGGATCGTAGTTTATGTGCAGGCATACGTGTTTCCCTCACTGATTCCGATTGTTGCCAAATTAACTTAAGATTTTGGTTTAAACGAATGAAAACAGGTTTTGCAACTGCCTGTGATTTATAAAAAGAGATTATTGTAAGGGTTTACAGTTAAATATATTGGAGGGTATCTTATGGTTTCCAAAAAACTGATCAGTGAATTGCAAGCCCTTTTGGGCAAAGAGAACGTTTTGACTGACAAGGAGGACATGATAACCTATTCCTTCGACGCTACTGCGGGTTTGCCCGATAAAAACCCTGACGTGGTTGTCAGTCCTGGCTCAACTGAAGAAACAGCAGCTGTAGTTAAGCTTGCCAACAAGTATAATGTCCCGATTTATCCCAGAGGTTCCGGAACCAACCTTTCGGGAGGTACCATTCCTGTTAAAGGCGGGATTGTGCTTTCTATGCTCAATATGGATAAAATTCTGGAAATAGATTCCGAAAATCTGACCTCTTGGGTACAATCCGGTGTTATTATACAAGATCTTAACGATGGGGTTGCCAAATACGGTCTGATCTATCCTCCCGATCCCGGAACTGTAACCACCGCAACCATGGGTGGTTCTGTCATGGAGAACTCCGGTGGCCTGAGAGGTCTCAAATATGGTGTTACCAAGCATTATATCATGGGGATGAAAATTGTTTTGGCCAATGGTGAAGTAATCAAATGGGGAGGCAAAACGGTAAAAAACGTGTCGGGCTATGATCTCACTGCCCTGTTTACCGGTTCGGAAGGGACTTTAGGCATTGTAACAGAGATCCTGGTTAAACTCACTCCTGCACCTGAATCCAGAAAATCTTTCCTGGTGGTTTTTGATGACCTGGACAGAGCTGGCCGTTGCATCACAACCATTATCCGCAATAAAATTATTCCCGCCACTCTGGAAATTATGGATAATGTAACAATTCGCACCGTCGAAGAGTACGCCAAAATTGGTTTGCCCGTTCATGCAGAAGCTGTACTTTTAATCGAGGTAGATGGTTATAAAGAAGCGGTAGAAAGAGAAGCTGCCATGGTACTTAAAGTCTGCCAGGAAGCTGGAGCAGTAGAAGTTAAGGCTGCACAAAACGATGAAGAAAGAGAAAATTTATGGACTGCACGCAGAGCTGCACTCCCGGCTTTGGCCCAGGTAAGCCCCACAACCGTGCTGGAAGATGCCACAGTCCCCCGCAGCAAAATTCCTGAAATGCTCAAGGCAGTACGGGAAATTGCAGCCAAATACAACCTGAAAATCGGCACTTTCGGTCATGCCGGGGATGGCAACTTGCACCCGACCCTTCTTGTTGACAAGCACAACCAGGAAGAAATGGAACGGGTTGAAAAGGCTGTTGATGACATCTTTGATGTGGCTATAAAACTGGGCGGCACCCTTTCCGGGGAACACGGAATCGGAATAGCCAAGGCAAAATACCTCGGTTTGGAGTTTGGCCAGGCCGGAGTTGAGGTGCTGCGCCGTATCAAAGAAGCTTTAGATCCTGAGTACCGTCTTAATCCCGGAAAAATTGTAAGGAGGGATTAAGATGTCTGTTTTCCACTCTCTAGAGGCTGTACAAGCAGATGTTAATAAATGTATGCAATGCGGCAACTGCCAAGCCGTTTGCCCAATCTACAAAGAAAACCATAAAGAGGTGGGAGCAGCCCGGGGCAAGATTAAACTGGTAGAAGCATTGCTCGAAGGCAAGATCGAGATGAGCGAAGGTTTGGCGGATCGGTTCTTGCTCTGTACTACTTGCGGTGCTTGCACCCAGATTTGTCCCTGCGATGTGCACTTCGACAAGATTGTCCTTGGAGCCCGGGCAGAAGCAGTTCGCAAAAAAGGGCTGCCCCCGATCAAGAAAGCCGCCTTTACTGCTTTGAAGCACAATAAACTGTTTGACTTGGGATTAAAAGTCGGTTCCCGTTTTCAGGGACTAGCCTTTAAGAAGGTAAGCAGCAAAGGTGGCCGCATCCGCTTTCCTGTTGGCATTGACCAGAAAAAAATTATCCCGCCTCTGGCTAAAACTACCTTTAAAGACCAGATGCCCAAGGTGGTCAAAGTTAACAAGCCAAAGATGAAAGTCGCTTTCTTTGTCGGTTGTATGAACAACTATATTTACACCGATATGGGCAAAGCTTTGGTGGAAGTCCTTCAGGCCAATGATGTAGAAGTAATTATTCCCAAAGAACAGTACTGTTGCGGTACCCCGGTTTATGTAAACGGTGACGTGGACACTGCTATAGCCATGGCCAAGTCTAACCTGGACATCTTTGACAAAACCGGAGCTGATGCCATTGTTTTGGACTGCGGTACTTGTACTGACTCATGGAAACACGGCTATAAGGAATTACTGGAGTTTGATGACACAGGCTATAAAGAGAAAGCCGAGAAATGGGCAGCTAAAACCTATGAAATATCTGAGTTTCTGGTCAATGTAATCGGTTTTGAGAAGGATAACCTGGGAACGGTGTCGAAAAAAGTTACTTATCATGATCCCTGCCACGTGGCCAGAAGCCTGGGAATAACCAAAGAACCACGGACTGTTCTTGAGAGTATTCCGGGAATTGAATTGACAGAAATGGAAAATTCCGGGCGTTGCTGCGGGATGGCTGGATCTTTTTGCTTGATCTATCCTGAGTTGTCGGAGAAAATCCTGGACAACAAAGTTAAAGATATTGCCGCGACAGATGCTGATTTGGTAGCTACCAGTTGCCCGGCTTGCAGGATGCAGATTAACGGCGGCATCGAAAACGCCGGAATGAGACATGATACAGTTCATGTGATCCAACTTCTAGCGGAGGCTTACCGCAACGGGCACAAGCCTTAAATAACGTTGACTGATGAGAAGGTGGCAGAGCTTGGACTTAAAACCCATAAAGACCAGGAAAATCTACGAAGAAGTTGTGGAACAGATTCGCCAATTAATTCAAGAAGGAGAACTGCAGTCTGGAGATAAGCTGTTATCGGAACGAGAGTTGTCTGAACGTTTGAAAGTGAGCAGATCCTCCGTCCGCGAGGCCTTGAGCGCTCTCGAACTGATGGGGTTAATAGAGGTCAAGCCAGGATATGGTACGTTCATCCGACAAACCAATGTAGACTCCATTATTGCTCCCATGGCTCTGATTTTGTCTATGGAGAAAGACATTATCTTTGAGTTGTTGGAAGCCCGGAAGGTTATTGAAGTGGAAACTGCTGCCCTTGCAGCTGAAAGGGCTTCGCAAGAAGATCTGAAGGTGATTGAACAGGCCCTGATGCAAATGCGCAATGATCTTGAACAACACCGTTTGGGAGAAACCGCTGACCACAAATTTCACTATGCTATTGCTCACGCTACCCGGAATTCAGTTCTCAAACTCTTGATGAATACAATTTCCGATACTATGAAAAAGACTTTGCGGTCAAGTCGGGAACAGATGTATGCTACCCCCGGAACACCGGAAAGATTATATCAGGAACATGAACAAATCTACAACGCTATTTTGCAGCGTAATCCCCAATTAGCCCGTAAATACATGTTAGATCATCTGGTTGGCGTAGAAAAGCATTTGACTCGCGATATGAAAAAGAATTCTTAAACATTAAGAAAGCACCCTTGCCTGATTTTCGGGCAAGGGTGCTTTTGTACGGGATTTCCTTCCAAGCTTGCTTCCTTCCACTGGCTCCAAGTGCACCTCAAAAATGGGAAATAGCGCATAAAACAGGCGTAAGCCAACCCCTTTATAAGATTGTTATTTGCCTGAGTACAAGGCTTCGCTTCATATCGTAAAGCGAAAAAGCGGCCAATTTACTTTCCAATATCAATAACGATTCGTCCTCGCACTTCGCCGCGCAGAATTTTTTCACTTAAAGCTGGAACATCTTTCAGTCCATGCACTTCCGTAAGTTGATCCAACAAGTCAGTCGGCAAAATTTCAGCTAACCGATTCCACGCCTCTTTGCGCACATCCGACGGACAGGTATTGGAATCGATTCCGACCAGCTTGATTCCGCGCAAAATAAAAGGATAAACCGTTGCGTTTAATTTATTGTCGCCTGCCAACCCACAGGCGGAGACAGTTCCATAGTAACTGATTCCGCCAAGTATATTGGATAACGTGTTTCCACCGACCACATCGACGGCTCCTCCCCAACGCTGCGACTGAAGAGGACGATGTTTTCCTGCCAATTCCTGCCTGTCAATGATCTCTGTAGCCCCCAAAGATTTTAAAAAAGAATGGGAACTTTCACTGCCCGTTGAAGCGGTTACCTGATATCCAAGCCGGGACAGAATAGCTACTGCCAAACTTCCTACGCCACCTGAAGCACCTGTAACCAAAACAGGTTTTTCCTTATTGACCCCGTGTTTTTCCAGCGACATTACAGCCAACATCGCTGTCAGGCCAGCCGTACCAATACTCATGGCATGTTTCATGCCAAGACCGCTTGGAAGCGGAACAAGTCTTTCTCCCTTGGTGGCAGCATATTCGGAATAACCGCCCCAATGCTTTTCTCCTGTTTCCCAGCCTGTTAAAATGACTGGGTCACCTGGCTGATATTCTGGTGTTTTTGATTTTTCTACAGTTCCAACCAGGTCGATTCCGGGGATCATCGGAAATTTGCGTACAATTTTGCCCTTGTTTAACACAGCCATTCCATCTTTATAATTGAGACTGGAATAATGAACTCGAATGAGGACATCTTCATCGGGTAAATCTTGAAAAGACAATTTTTTAAAAGAATAAGAGACATTGTCTTGCTCCAGATCGACTACCAAGGCTTGGAATTTGTCATGTTCCTGCATTTATATATACCTCCCTCATTGCCTATTATCTTCAATAGCCCTTTTATTATCACATAAAAACACTTTTTTCGATACAATAGGGTTACGACTGGAAAAAAATCGAAGGTGATCAAGATGATTATTAACCATTATCTCAAGCGAATCAATGTTTCATCTCCACTTGAACCAAGCCTTTCCAATCTGGATCATTTAATTCAGCAACATTTGCAGTCTGTCCATTTTGAAAATCTGGATATTATTCATCATCGTCCTATTCGCTTGCAAATAGAACCTCTTTTCCAGAAAATCGTTATTCGAGAACGCGGCGGAATCTGTTTCGAGTTAAATGGATTATTTCATTCCTTTCTAGGAAAATTGGGTTACGATGTAAAAATGATTGCTGCTACTGTCTTTCTTCCAAGTGAAGAATGGGGATTAAAAGGTACGCATCTGTCCAATATAGTTCGTATAGATGGCAAAGAATACCTGGTTGATATTGGTTTTGGCGGAAACGCACCGCGTAAGCCTGTTCCCTTGACTGGAAAAGTAGTATCGGACATCATGGGGAATTACCGAATTACCAGAGATGAAAACTGGCTGTATCTGGAAAAGAAAGATTCAACCCATGACTGGCGTTATTTGTATCGCTTTCTTGTAGAAAAGAAGACACTGCAGGACTTTATTCATCCTTGCCATTTGATTGAGAGTTCTCCTCAATCTTCATTTAACAAAACTTATTTTTTATCCAAAGTAACTGCAAACGGGAGGATCTCTTTAATCGGTCGAAAACTGATCCATGTGACCCAATCTCAAAATGAAAAAAGAGAAGTGGGTGAACGAGAACTTCCGGCCCTTATTAAAAAACTGTTTAACATCCAATTGGCAGGCCTGTAATTTACGTGACGACACTTTCCTCAATACGAAGCATTCCCTGACTGGCATCCATTCTGGCTCTTGCCCCGATCGGCAAAGTGAAATTGGGCCGACAGTGGCCGGCGCTCAACCCGTAAAAACAGGGAATTTTCAGCGGAGCAAGCAAATCGTGGATCATTTCTCGCAAAGAAATTACTGGTTTGTCAGTTCCGGGATTGGGAAGGCGAAAGTCCGTCAGTATGATCCCTTTCGCCTGATCCAGCTTTCCAGCAAGCCTGAGTTGTGTGAGCATTCTGTCAATCCTGTAGACTTCTTCATCCACCTCTTCAATAAATAATATTTTGTCTCTGGTATCTATTTCAAAGGGAGTACCTAACATATGGCACAATAAACTCAGATTGCCTCCGGTCAGGGCTCCATCTGCAGTTCCAGGGACAATTTGGGAAAATCTTTCGTTTCCCTGATAACAACAGGTCTGTCTGTCACCCGAGCACATTGCCTGCAAGGTAAGCAAACTTTGCTCATTGCTTCGGTCTGCCAATTCTGCCGCCATTGGCCCGTGGAAGGTGATGAGGCCGGTAAATTGATGGATAGCTGTGTGCAAAGCGGTAATATCACTATATCCGACAAAAATCTTTGGATGGCAACGAATCTTTTCATAATCAATCTTGTCCAACAGGCGAGAACTTCCATATCCTCCTCTCAAACAAAAAATAGCTTTCACTTCGGAATCGAGAAACATTTGTTCAAAATCCCCTGCCCGTTCCTGATCGTTGCCGGCCAAGTATCCATATTCTTTTCTTGCTGATTTACCCAACTTCACCCGATATCCAAGACTGCGCAAAATATCCATTGCCTCTTCGATTTTTTCCTCGCTGACCGGACTGGCTGGAGCGATGATTCCAATCACATCGCCGTATCTCAGCAATTTTGGTTTTATGGTCAAGTCTTTCTGCCCCCCGAAAAGTTTGATTATACTTCAAAATCAACCTTCATAAATTATATGATGTCGGCCTTTTTCAATACATGGAGGCAACCAGGAAAATGGAACTATTACTGGCATCGCTTCGTCAAAAGATTTTAGAAGTTGTGTGGCAGGTTTCCCACATGCGCGTGGAAAAAGAGTATTGCGATGACAATTTCAACAGAGATTATGTCGGAAATATTCTTCTAGCTGACTGATTTATTAAAAAAGACCTCCCCCCTACGTTCCGTAAAGAAAAGTGCGCAGAGTAAACAAGCGTAAATGATACGTCAAAAAATTCGCAAAGTATCTTTTAGTCCTCTGACTTCGGACAGGTCAAAGTCGTGCATGACGATGGCGCCATCAAGGCGACCATCTATGATGACAAGAAGAAACAGTCCTTCTCTTTCCAATTCCGGTATAAGGAGAATAAAAGGCCAGGGAATGTTTCTCAGCCTTTTCAGCCTCTCTAGGTAGCGTATATACGCTGGTTTCAGGAGCTTGTTTTTTGCTTGGAATGAAATAAGTGCCATTTCTTTTTAAATGGTTGAGTTTTTTTACAAGTGAATAAAAAAACCGTTCGTGAGTGTAGAGAAAAAGAAGGCTATTCTTTGCCTGCCTGTTTCCTTTGTTCTCTCCATGTTTTGATTTTCCGGTTGAGGTCGGGGTTTCCATAGGCTCGGAGTATTGTGTCGCAGGGAATGAGCCGGTGTTTTTGCTTTTGCGAACCTCGTTGTTCCAGTCGGTTCGCATCGCCTGCTGATAGTGCCCGGTTTAAGATCCCATTTCTCCTCGGCTTCTTCGGTGGTCAGGATGCCGTAAAGGAGATTCATTTTCTCGGCGGGAATCATTTTGATTTTCCCTTTGGCTTTCTGCTTGACCGGGAAATAGAGTTCCTTGAGTGGTTTAATCTCGAAACGGGGAATCTGGTCAAGGGTGGGCGCTTCCCGATTGCCTACGTCATACGGGGTCAATCCTGTTCCATCAAAGCACTTGAAAAAGCCCAAATTCGGTTAACTCTTCTTCGACCCCAACCCGGTAGTGCAAATGTTTATTCAGTATGCCATCTAAGTAATAGATGACTGTGACTCGCTCACTGCCCAATTCTTCCTGAATGGATTTTTACTGCATCGGGGCCTTCAAACATTTCGAAACGTCCGACTTTCTTTTATTCAACTTCTTACTTTGTTCATCGTTTTTTTCCATCTTCTGCTGAAGCTGATCGATCAATGCCTGCTTTGAGAATGTTTTTAGAAGGCCTGACGGCATACATGATTTCTTGATAGCTTTTCCAATCTTTATGTCGTTCATGAGGCATCCTTCTTTGTATCATACTTTGATTATTACACAGAATTTGAGTGATCTTAACATAGTTTCAAAAATAAACGATGAAATTGAAAGGCTTCTCTAGCACCGTTTTAATAAAAATGTCATTTTTTGTATTTAATACTTAAAGCAACATTTTACTTAAATTAATATTATAATGATATATTCTTATTCTTTTTAGTGAATCCTATTTTTAAAAGAAAACCACCTGAAATTAAAGAGAAAACCCCGATCACCAAAAATTCCATAGCATATTGAATAATGTAGCCTTCAGCAACATTTTTATCAATCGCTAGACCATAAAAATCTATCTCAGGTATTCCAACATGAACAGGAGTAGTCAGCAGTTCGAGAAACTCAAAGACACATAATAATCCCAATATACAAAAACAAATTCCAAATAATCCAGAAGCCAGTTTTTTCATAACAATCCCTCCAACCATAGTTTTCTTTGACCACTTTAGGATTACCAAAATCAGCAATATATTACATTGATTCGTCCAAAGAATGTATTTAGAAGTGTTATGTATATAAAGGATATGGCAAAAATAAGTTTGGTACCATGCCCGCAATGACTTTGAAAGTACACCATTTCATCTAAACATTCAAGGCCGCCTGCCTGGTATTTCCTGGCAACCTTTACCTCTATTGCTTACGAGAACGTTGGAGGATGTGTTACATACAGCGATTGACGGGCTCAAGATGCTTCCAAGAAAGTTTACTTTGACTTTGCCCTGGAGCTATGGTGCATTTTGGGACAAATCTATGAAGCGAAACAAGACAGGTTCTCGGCGGTTGCTTGCTATAAAAAAGCTCTCAGCCTCAAATAACAATAACACGAAGCGTCCCCCTTGATCACAATTTTCTCCCCAAGTCTTTTTTTATTTTTTTGATAAAAAGATTGTATCTTATGCTGTTTTGCAATTATGCATAGTTTAACACTTCGTTGAATGCTTTTGAAACTGATTGTAAATCTGGTGAAACAGGAAATGACAAAAAAAGACCCCGATTTCTCGGAGTCTCTTAAGTCAATAACCTTCCGCTCCCCCCAGAGCCAGAAGGAAGTTCCATTGAGGAACACCTAAAGCATCATGGAAAATTCAAAAACCGTTTTCCGAACCGAACCTTTATGTTAACAAGGAGGAAACAAAAAAGGTTTGGAATGAAAACTCTCGCCCTCAGAGACATTCGAACTCTCAAGAAGTAAGGAATTCGAACGTTCCAAGAGGCATTGTCCTCAAGGAAAGATTCAAAAAAAACAAAACTTCCATCCTCAAGGAGTAGATCTTAAGGAGTATTTTACTCTCTTTTAGTTTAAACACTTTTTAAAGAAACGTCAACTAAATGAGAAGCTCCCTCCACCTCCTTGAGTGATGAATTATCAAGGAGGTTTTTCGTATGCAAAACTATCTATTTATAGCTGGGCAAACCAAAGCCGAAAAATATTCCAGGAAAAATTTGTTCTTACCGAAAAAGAATCAGGAATCATGTTTCCAATATTATTACGGAAAAGGCAAAGCGCATGCCTTGCCCTTGGTGAAAACGTTATCCAAACTCATCAAGAAGTCGGAACGAACCGTTCAGCGATGGCTTAATAATCTCGAAAAAGCAAAGGGAATCAAGAGTGTCCCGGCTTACTGGGAAAATGCCGGAATGGACAGAGGAGTCTGTTTACACCTCATTTATTGTTAGTACGATTATAGCATCGTGTTGTTTTGTTTCCAAATCCTCTTTATTTAGGGAATGGAATAATTCCCTGGAAATACTTGCTTTTTTATCCTTTTCATTAAAAAAGCCCCTCCTGACGTAATTAACAAGGAGGAGCTTTTTTAACTGATTTTCTTTAAGAAATAATGGTTTCATAAGTGGACTGATCCAGATTTTTCACCAAGGCAATCGCAAACGCTTTGGCTGCTTCAATATCTTCTTTATCCACAACAGTCACATTGGAATGGATATATCGCCCGCAAATCCCGATTGCCGCTGACGGGATCCCGATCCCGGTCTGGTGAACGCGTCCGGCATCCGTTCCACCCTGCGATACAAAAAACTGATAAGGAATATTCATCGATTCAGCTGTATCCAACAGGAAATCTCTCATCGCCGGTAGCGGAATCATTGACCGGTCATAGATCCGGATTACAACCCCCTTGCCAAGTTCCCCGAAACCGTCTTTAATCCCGGGGGTATCCCCTGCCGGGCCGACATCGGCAGTAAAAAAGACATCCGGGTCAATCATTTTTGCAGCAGTGCCCGCTCCGCGCAAGCCTACTTCCTCCTGAACGGTAGCCCCGGCATATAAAATGTTGGGATGTTCCTCATTCTGAAAGTGCTGCAAAAGTTCGACTGCCAGGCCGCAGCCAAACCGATCATCCCATGCTTTGCCTAACAACCGTCTTCCGCCCTCCATCTCGATAAAATCACAGTATGGAACGGCAAAATCCCCTTGTCGAACCCCCCAGCTCTTAACGGTTTCATTACTGTCTGCGCCAATATCGATAAACATTTTTGTGGTATCTACCGGCTTTTTACGCTGTTCCGGGTCAAGCAGATGCGGAGGAGTAGAACCGATAACGCCAGGAATCCGCCTTCCAGAGCGGGTTACCACTTCAACCCGTTGCGAAAGCATTACTTGCGACCACCAGCCACCGATGGTTTGAAATTTCAGGAAACCTTCCTTGGTAATTTTCGTAATCATGAACCCGACTTCATCCATATGCCCGGCCAAAAGAACCTTTGGTCCTTCCGAAGCGCCTTTTTTTATTCCGAAAATCCCCCCCAGGCGGTCCTGGACAACTTCCTCTGCCAAAGGGGTTATGTATGAGCGCATCACTTTTCGTACATCATGTTCAAAACCAGAGGTCCCCGGAGTCTGAATCAACTTTTTGTAAATATCCCAATTTACTTCAGCCATAGTTATTCCTCCATTTTTTGCATGTTTTTCCACTCCTGATATCTCCGATGAACTGTCGCGCGTGAAACTGGATAACCAAATCCCTTTAACGTTGCAGCAATCTCTTCAAAAGTCAATTTCTTCTCTCTCAAGGCAATAATTTGCTCCAAAGGTACATCCTTCTTCTCTCTCCCACCAAGTCCCTGGTTTTTCAAGTTTTTGGCCGGATCATATCCTTTTTCGCGAATAGCCCGCTGCATTCCCCAGCTGATTTTCTGGTTCATCATTTTACGCTGCAATTCCTCTACTTTTGCAATGATCGAAAGCACTGTCGATTCTCCGGCATCCAGTTCCAATTCTCCCTGATTCTGTCTGGTATAGATCAGGCAGCCAGATCGGTCCAGTTGGTGGATAATGGCCAACTTTGCTTCCCCGCGGCCAAGCCGGGTATCATCCTGAATCAGGATCGCATGAACTTTGTCTTTTTTAATCGTATCAAACATCTGGTACAATCCGGCACGGTTCAAATCAAAACCGCTGTGTTGTTCTGTAATTACCTGACATACATCAAAATGCAATTCTTTGGCCCAGTCTGTCAACAATTCTACCTGTCGTTCCAGACTGGTCTCTTGTTCTTCCTTGCGAGTACTAACTCTTGCATAAATAATTACCTTTTTCATAGGGAATCTTTTTGCTCATCCTCTCAAAAATCTTGCCAGATTCGGTTTATTTAAGTAAATTGTACAAGAAGGAGTGATTCTGTTGATAGACAAACAACTTATTGATCGAATCAATCAGCTTGCGCGCAAAAAAAGAACAGAAGGATTGACAAAGGAAGAACAAAAAGAGCAAGCGAGGCTTTATGAAATTTATCTCAAGGGAATTCGCGGGCAAGTAAAACAGCAGTTGTCCGGGGTTCGTTTTACAGATCAATCCAAACACTGATTGTTTGTTCCATTATATTGTACACCGTGCATTCTTATAAATAAACTCCGGCATCACCGTCCGGGGTTTATTTGATTATTCATCAACGACAGGGGCCATATTTGGATTCCTTTCTCTAATCATTCAAATCAGACCATCATTTTGTTAATATAATGACAAGTTTGAAACCAGTAAAACAAAGAGAAGCAGGAGGGCACGCGATTTGGATAATTGGTATATAAATTGGGAAATGTGGGGAGCCGTTGGCCAGGCCCTTGGAAACTCTTGAGGGAAAAACTGGACATAAAAAAAGTTGTTTTCTCTCGTTATTGCAACTCTGGGTGTAATAATTTAACTGGTTTTCCGTCAGATTCTGGCTCACCCCATTTACTGGCAGTATTATTCTTTTTGGTGCGGCTGTTACATGGGCTCTGTATACTGTTTTAAGCAGGATTCCAACTTTGAAATATTCTTCGCTGACGGTTACCTTATGGGCTAATCTGTTCGGTATGATCTTCACCTTTCCCATATCCTGGCGGGAATGGAAAATAAAAAATACAGAATGGCCAGTAAATGGAGAAAGCTGGCTGGGGATAATTTATCTTGGTGTAATTTCTACAGCTCTCGCGTTTTACTTCTGGAACAAGGGGTTTGAATATATTGATGTCTCAGTCGGCTCTTTGTTTTTCTTCTTTCAGCCTATTGTCGGAACACTGCTTGGCGCCTGGCTGTTAAATAAACACTTGTCCTGGAACTTTTATATTGGTGCATTATTCATTGCCATCGGTGTTATTCTGCCAACAAACCTGCAAAATAAAAAAGAAGCTGCCAGTGTCAGGCAAACAAAAATATGAAACATGAAATACATATACAACCTGTATTTGAATACGCATGTTTTTTAGAAATCTTAATTTTATCTTGCAAACTGTATATTATCTCATTATACTGGAACGTAATTAAAATCGAAATTGATCATATTGTAAAAACCTCATCATAACTGGCTGACTAATGATGAGGTAGAGGTCGCAACTTTTATGAGTACTTCGCTCGAGGTGCAGAGAACACCAATGACACCGGGGGAAAGGAAAAGCTGCCGAAGTCTGCAAGTTTCTCTGAATTTGCAGACTGGGTCCGTCTCCGAACAGGAACGGAACTGTCACGTCATTCTTTATTAGGAATACGTGGTGCGCTATCTTTAGGAGAATGGTTATGGTGTGGTGAACTGATCCGTTCCATTGATGGTCCTTTGCCCCTTGCCGCTGTCTCCTAACATCAGTTGATTAGGAGGTTTTTTTATATGCTTTTGCACCAGATGAAAGTAAATGATCACGGTCATTTGGAAATTGGAGACTGTGACACTGTCGAATTGGCAAATCAGTATGGAACTCCGCTCTTTGTTTATGACGAGACGAGAATCCGGCAAAATGCACGGCGCTTCCTCCTTGCTTTTCAGCAAAGCGGCTGTTCTTTTCAAGTTGCGTATGCAAGTAAGGCATTTAGTTGCATTGCCATGGCTGAATTGGCTGAAGAAGAAAATTTGTCGTTGGACGTTGTTTCCGGCGGTGAACTGTATACAGCCTTAAAAGCGGGGTTCCCTGCAGAACGCATTCATTTTCATGGCAATAACAAATCAGAAGAAGAGCTGCGGATGGCGCTGGAAGCAAAAATCGGATGCTTTGTGGCGGACAATTTTTTTGAACTTGAACTGCTCCATGATCTGGCCATAGAGTACCAGCAGAAAGTTAACGTTTTGCTGCGGCTGACACCCGGAATCGAAGCCCACACCCATGAATACATTACCACCGGACAGGATGACTCGAAATTTGGATTCAATGTAAATAATGGCCATGCACTCACCGCGGTCAAAGAAACATTAAGCAAACCTTTTTTTCATTTGTTGGGGGTACATGTTCATATTGGTTCGCAAATTTTTGACGTCCATGGATTTGTCCAGGCGATTCAAATGATTAGAAAACACCTGGATCATGTTTATAAAGAGACCGGCTATGAAGTTGAAATATTAAACGTAGGCGGCGGCTTTGGGATCCAATACACGGAAGAAGACAAACCGGTATCGATTGAAAATTATATTCAGACCATTACCACAGAAGTAAAAAATGAATGGGAAAAAAGAGGATTGAATACTCCGGAAATATGGGTAGAACCTGGGCGAAGTCTTGTTGGAAATGCAGCCATTACCCTTTACCGGATCGGAGCGATGAAAGACATTCCCGGAATCCGGAAATATGTATCGGTAGACGGCGGGATGGCTGACAATATCCGTCCTGCCCTCTACCAGGCAAAATACCAAGCCGTGTTAGCAAACCGGGCGTCTGAAGCGTCAGAGGAAAAGGTGGCAATTGCCGGAAAATGCTGTGAATCCGGTGATGTACTTATACGGGAGATCCAGTTGCCCAAGATAAACCGTGGGGACTTGTTAGCCCTGTTTTCAACCGGTGCCTACGGTTATTCGATGGCCAGTAATTATAACCGACTCCCCCGCCCTGCGGTAGTCTTTGTTAAAAATGGAAAATCGCGTGTTGTGATTGAACGGGAAACCTATGAAGACTTACTTCAAAAAGACAAGCGAAAACAGGTTTTCGCTTATTGATATGAAAGGAACACTGGCCGGCCGGATCAGAAGGGTGTTCCTTTTTTTACAAAAAAAGGCCAATTTACTGCATAAGCAGTAAATTGGCCACAACAAATATTTTTAATTCTTAATTCCTGTATAAATGTGGATGGCGTCTCTTAAAAATTCCGTCATTCCCGGTTTTTTTTCAAAATAAGCCTTGAACCGTTCATCGTCCACATACATTTGGGCAAGACCGGCATGTGCTTCCTTGCTGTAGTCACTCCAGGTAAACGTAAGCCATTTTTTGTGCAGTTCCGCCGTTTTCTGTGCAAGTTCTCCAGCCGGATCACCCGTTTCAAACGCCTTGTCAAGCGTCTCCAGGACCTCATTGGTCAAGCGGGTAAAATCCTCATATTGTTCCTTCGTCATATTAAGAAGTTTCTCATTGGATCGATTTACAGTGTCATCGCCGTATTTACTGCGAATTTCCTCTCCGTATTTCGCCTCGTTTTCCTGAATCAACCGCTTTTTGAAACCTTCAAATTTCTCTTTATCCGTCATAATCATTCTCCCCTCCATGGAAGCAATCGTTTTTTCCACATTGGAAATCAGTACATCCAACTGTTTTCTTCTGTCGAGGAGTTGTTCATGGTGTTCCCGAAGCGCCCTGGCTCCGTCATAAGCGGGAGAAGTAACAATTTCTTTTATCTTGTTCAGATTTACTCCGAGCTCCTTGTAAAACAATATTTGCTGCAAGCGATCAACTTCATCTCTTCCATAGATCCGGTATCCTGACGAATTGATTCTGGCCGGCTTCAGAATCCCAATTTCATCATAATACCGAAGAGTTCTGGCACTGATTCCCGCTAACCGGGCCAGTTTCTGTACGGTATATTCCATCACTTCACCTCCTGACACTATCACAATACACCTTTACGTATACGTTAATGTCAATACGTTTTTATCTCTAAGAAGATATTTTTTTATATTATGTACTCTCCTGCTCCAGAGTTTTCCGAATACTATTTTCAGGGAAAAATAAAGACTATTTACATCATAAAGTATTTATGGTTATAATGATATTGGAATTTAAATTAAAATTGTTATTTTAGGAGGAGCCTGTCACCAATAGGCTTCTTTTATCTTTACTTAGAAATACATCATCTATTAAAAATTTCTGACAATAAGGAGGGTATTTTTTGATTATCTGCATGATCATTGGACATAATTAAAAAAATCATAATCTTGGGAGGTACTATGGAACAACAAGCAATTTTGGCAATCGGCATTTTCGTGGTCATCTACGGATTAATTATTGCAGAAAAGATTCATCGCACCATCGTCGCCATGATCGGCGGAGGACTGATGGTTGTTCTTGGGATTGTCGATCAGGAGACGGCCATTTCCCATATTGATTTTAATACGCTCGGCTTGCTTACCGGCATGATGATTATTGTAAGCATTACAGCAGAAACAGGGCTGTTTAAATATATTGCTGTAAAGGCTGCCAAAAAAGCAAAGGGGGAACCGGTCCCCATCCTGATTGTATTAGCGCTGATCACAGCCTTTGGATCGGCATTTCTGGATAATGTCACAACTGTTCTTCTTATGGTACCAGTCACCTTTAGCATTACGCGCCAACTTGGCGTAAATCCAATTCCGTTTCTCATTACCCAAATCCTTGCCTCCAACACAGGCGGAACAGCTACGCTTATTGGCGACCCGCCCAATATCATGATTGGAAGCGCTGTCAAAGAACTGACATTTATGGCGTTTATTACAAATTTGGCACCAATCGCTATCATCATTACGGCTGCATTTGTGCCAATTTTTGTCCTTTTATTCCGCAAACAGATTCAGACGACTGAAGATCGAAAACAAAACATTATACAGATGGATGAATCCGAGTTGATTACCGATCACAAACTGTTGAAGAAATCTTTATTTGTCCTGGGGTTGACTATTCTTGGCTTTTTCATGCACCAGCTCCTGCATTTGGAGTCTGCCACTGTTGCCTTGTCTGGAGCATTCATTTTCCTTCTGCTCACTGGGGAGCACATGATGGAAGAAGCTTTCAAAAAAGTGGAATGGATGACGATATTCTTCTTCATAGGCTTGTTTATGCTTGTCTCCGGTCTTGTTGAAACCGGGGTTATCGCACAGTTGGCTGAGCAAGCCATTGCGATGACCGGCGGGGA
This sequence comes from uncultured Thermoactinomyces sp., assembly GCA_965544045.1. Taxonomy (GTDB): domain Bacteria; phylum Bacillota; class Bacilli; order Thermoactinomycetales; family Thermoactinomycetaceae; genus Thermoactinomyces. The sequence goes on along the minus strand of CBEULT010000004.1, from coordinate 26,031 downwards.
TCTGGTGATCACTTCAATGCTGATCATGTGGCTCAGCGCCATTGCCTCCGCTTTTGTAGATAATATCCCGTTTGTCGCAACCATGATTCCCATGATCCAGGAGATGGGAAATATAGGAATTACAAATCTGGAACCACTGTGGTGGAGTCTTGCTCTTGGAGCCTGCCTGGGAGGAAACGGTACCCTGATCGGGGCCAGCGCAAATGTTATTGTTGCTGGATTGTCGGGAAAAGAAGGATATCCGATTACATTTATTCAATTTCTTAAGTATGGCTTTCCATTAATGTTACTATCCGTCATCTTGGCCAGCATTTATGTATACTTGCGATACCTGATATAATGGAGGGGATTCTTCTGAAGGTACAATACCGCTATAACCCTGACGTCATTAAAATCGAAGAAAAACCGGATAATAAAGATGTAGAGTTTAACATTCAAATTTTAAAGGAAACTCCCTATGTTGATCGGCTAAAGCAAGTGCGTAATTTTTTTGATGAAAATGATATCTATACGGACGTCCTGTTTTATACCTACGCAGATCATAAGTTCCAGGTAATTGTAAGACAAGATTACTACAATGATTTTATTATCGAGTTAATGAAACACCGCTTGTTGCAAAGTGTAGAATGGGCTGTTTAGTTTTGGATCGGGCTAAATGAGAATGTGTATTAATTTTGGTTTTAACAAATAAAATCTTGATTTTCTGGAGGAGTCTGTCATTGACAGGCTCCTTATGTCTTTAAAAACATCGTATTTTTTACGATATGGGAGAAAGGGATCAGGAGATGAAATTTGTTAATCATCTAACGTATCAAAACCAGATATGTAATGCTTACCTTGAAGGGCGATATCGGTTATTTGGGAAGAAATATACAGATGTCGACGTAATCATCTATAAAAACAATATCATTATCATTTCCAGGGATACACCCAAAAACTCTTACCGAATGACCATTCGCGGAAGAAGGGTAGATCCAGCATTAAATGAAATGAAACAAATGGAATATCACACCTACATGAAATCCACCCTTTCCAACATTACTGGCTGTAAAGTCGTTTGCTGCCGATTTAATATTTTCTTCAGCAATGGATTGATCATGGATATTTACTGTATGGACAGGAATCTGGATAACCCGGTAATAACAAATTAAACAATAATTCTTTATGACGCAAAAAAAGAAACCCATGTATGATGAAGGGTTTCTTCAGAAGATACTGCTTACTGGGCAACTCGTTTCAATCCCACAATCACCCCGTATCCGTTTTTTACTTTCACCTCGACATGTACACCACCCTGTCTGGACATTTCTTCCAATTCCTTGCCAGCACCTTCTTCTACATAATATCGATCCATCTGATAATCGATCATAAACATTTTCTTACTGCTGTTGATTACAAAAGGCTTATGGGAGCGGAGTTTTCCTTTCAGATATGGGGAATCGGCAGGAGTACTTTCCGAAACTTTTACCGCTTCAAACAAGTTCCCCTTTGGTTTCAAGGAAACATATACAGGGATATCGCTATAAGACGAGTCTTCTTTTATTTTTTGCACCAGCGATGGCTCTATTATTGAAGCATCCACTTCTTCAATGGCCAGTTTTAAATCTACATAATCCCCATAAAATAAATCTTTTGGATCGACGGGCATTGTTTTGAGCGTAATCTGTTCACCACCAAGCATAGCCGAAAGAGGTTGGATAGTCATAGAAAACAGAATAGCCACTGGTATAAGGAGGGTCAGCCAAAACCATCGATTGGGAAAACGGCGCCTGTTAATTTGATTTTCCACCTACTTCGCCTCCCTTTTCCGGCTTTTTTCAATCCAGAAGCCGCTTGCGATCAACAAACCGCCTCCAATCAGAAAATAAAGTGACTTGGGCAGAAACTCAACCGATAAATCTACATAAAACCGGAAAATAAGTGCACATGAAATAATTACCGCCGAAAGGCTCCCTTTTTTAAACAAGAAAAACAAAAACAGAAGATAACCGGCGGCCACAAAAAATCCCAATACCGGGGCATGAAAAACCGATTCCCACACTTTCCACAGATCTGGAAATGTTAAAGCAATAGCAGCAACACCGTGGATCAAAGCCCCTTGGTGTTCCAGCACATGCGCATAATGGGAAAGGCGAAGAAAAACCATTCCTGCCCCAAACAGCATGAATATCAGGGCAATCATACCTCCATGCCATTCCAGGCGAATAAAGGTGCCCCAAAAACTGATAATCAGCAATGCATTGTTAAGTAAAAAAACCCACTTCGATCTTTGCAGCCATCGTTCATTGATCCAGTAAAAAAACGGAATCAGTCCCCAAACCAGGTACGGATAGGGATCATAAGAATCCCACATAGAAAAAGCGTAAATACCTGTTAATATAATAGAGAACATGGCAATCCAACGATCTTTCAAATATAAAGCCAATGGAACTGCTCCGCATGCCCAGGCCAGAAATGCCTGTTGGGGCTCAGAAGACAGATGAAACATCTGTCCTATCAGAAAAATGCCTGCTCCGAAAATAGCCAATCCAATATAATAGAGACTTTTGGATGTTTTGGGGTAATCTTCTTCCATTTTCCAACCAATTATATAAGTCCCGGCCAAGCCAAACAAAATAAATGAAAATTTCACTGTCTTGGAAAGAGAATCCCAGTTTCCGGCGATAAAACTGAGTACGCCAGCTCCAATCAAAATAGCCCCAATCACCAGCAAAATCCGGATGAAACTGGTTTTCCCCTTCACTTCATAAGAAGACAACATGGACTGAACCTGTCCCGGAGTAATTAAACCGGCTTTCTCAAATCTGGAAAGTTCCCGGTCAAGCCAGTCAAACTGCTCAGATGTAATCGTCTTCTTCTCTAAATCGAAGTTTTCAGGCATTTTCAACCTCCTTTAAAGTTACGCTCACAATTGAATAAATACGTCCTCTGACTACCATTTTGGATTAACCGGAAACTATAGTCAAAAGAATTCTCTATAGAGTCATTTATTATCTATTCTTTCATTTAATAGTCAGAAAATTTTGTATATTCATCAGTAAAACAGGGATACCTTGTTTCAAATCCCTGTTTTACTGATGAATATTACTTGCGCGATTTATTATTTCACCCTTGAAATGTTCATATTCCCAGATTCCGCGTTTTTCCTGACGGGCCATTGCTTCCAAACGAAGAAATTCTTCCAGATACTTGCGTTCTGATTTGAATTTTCGCGCACGATGCGGAATAACACAACGGGCTAGTCCTCTTTTTAATAACAAAGGTTGTAAATGAATATCATCAATATATACATGAGCCAGAATTCTGCCATAATGATCGTGTTTAATTGCTCCTTGTTCAATGGTTATATCCTTGCCTCTGTGAACAAGACTTGAAATATATTTCTTGGCTTCAAGCGCTTTGAAATGTTCTAGCAAATTTGTAGAATTTACTTCAGGGGTATCAATATATAAAAGTCGAATCCGTTCTAACTTGCGATTTTTTTTAATTTTAATCGTGTCCCCGTCAATCACCCGTACAATTTCGATTGGTATCCTCTTTTTTTTAGATGGCAAATGACTCCATCCCTTCTGCGAAAATCGCATTCGCTAAAAATATTATAGCATAATTGATATATACATTTTATTAAATTTTTGACGTAATTAATATTTCTGGATAAAGCTGGATTGTTTTTTTCAAACAGGATTTGCTTTATCGAAATCCTTTGAGAAGCTCCAGTTTGCAGTGTTATAATACCTGGAGAGGTTAAGGAGGTAAAAATATGGCTTTGACAGAATCCAATATGTTTCCTCTGGGAGCAAAAGCACCTGATTTTAACCTGTTTGATGTTGTATCGCAAAAAAAAATATCTCTGAATGATGTAAAGTCATTGACAGCAACAGTTGTTATGTTTATCTGCAACCATTGCCCCTATGTAAAACATGTTCAACATCAACTTGTACAACTGGCCAATGATTATATTCCCAAGGGTATTTCCTTTGTAGCCATTAACTCTAACGATGTAGAACGATATCCCGATGATTCACCTGCCAAAATGAAAGAAACAGCAGAAAATCTTCAATATCCGTTTCCTTATTTGTATGATGAAACGCAAGAAGTTGCCAAGGCCTATCATGCAGCCTGCACACCTGATTTTTACATTTTTGATAATAATCTGGCGTGTGTATATCGCGGACAACTTGATAATTCACGCCCTGGCAATGAGCTACCGGTTACAGGTGAATCAATTCGAGCAGCACTCAATCAAATATTGAATCATGAACCGGTTACCGTTATGCAAAAACCGAGTATAGGCTGTAATATTAAATGGAAAGAATAGGGTGACCGCCCTTGGCAAGTCTGGGGCGGTCTTTCCCTCAGACTTGTTTTGCTTTTTTCACTTCCGCTTCGTGGTCTGCATCATAGGTGTCCTGATATTCTACCAAATCCACTTTACATCCTGGACCAATTTTTACATTTTTTCCCCTTACTACTTTAGCCTGGGTATATTCCAATTCAATCTCATCACCTTCAATCACATCCACAGACAAGGACTTGTCTGCAAACAAGGGCTTTAACAACTTGTTTAAAGTAAATCCGCTTTTCTTTACAACAATCTTCTCTCCGCCTATTTCCTTTGCTTTTGCATTGCCAAACAGTTCAATGTATACCTTCCCTGCATTCAATAATCCTTTGATATTAAAAATGCCTTTAATGTTGACCTTTTCTGCTTCCAGATCTTCTTCCACAGTGATTGAACCGCGAATATCGGCTTGGTCGGCACACAGTTTTCCTTTGATGACAGCCGAACCATTGATACTTATATCTTTTGTATCCATTTGGGCTTCTGTCGTCAATTGTCCATTAACTTTTGTTTCCCTGGTCTTCACTTTACCTTCAACCATGGATGAACCGGCCACCTTTAATGATTCAGTCTGGATATTTCCTTGAATAAGACTGTCTCCATTGGTAGTGAACTGTTGACAATGAACATCTCCTTTTACTTTCCCCAGTCCATTGATCCGAACCGTTTGAAATTCTCCACCGGAAAAGCTTCCATACCCATTGATAAACATGTCGCTTTTCAAATCAGCCATATCGGTCTTCCTTTCAGTTTTTTTGAATTTTGCTTTTTAATTTCTCCAACTCATCAACCAGCAAAATTCGTGAAACAACTTTTATATGCTCCTCAAAGCGTATATCTCTGGTCCCGCTAGTCAGGAAAAAGGATGCCGCTCCCATATTGCGGATAAAAAACAGCTCCGCATTTTTATCCTGAAATCGGTTGTAATTTGATTTTAGAAAATTAAACAAATGTTTCCCCTCTTCCATATTCATTTCACCGGTTTGTAAAAATTCATCCGCAATGAAGAGATAAAAAAGTGGTTCAAGTGAAAAGTAATCGACTTTTTCATTGATCGATCTATACAAATCCAGTGCTATATCTGAAACAATTTGATGTTCTTTAATTTTCTCTTCTGTTAAAACGACTTCCGTCAACTGAGGAGAAAACATCAGTGCAATCTCATCAAGTGAGAGATCATCTTTCAAGTCCTTTATTTTATTTACACGTGTCAATATCTTTTTGCGAGGGAAAAATGTTTCTTGTCCAGTGTATGTTGATTTACGGATAAACCATTCCTCCGGAATCAGGTTTTTTCGTTTCCAACGGTACAACTGACCGTATGAAATACCTGTCTCTTCCAGAAGTTCTTTCTTGGAAATCAGATCGTTACCCACTTCTGTCACCTCCTCTTTAATATTGTAACATAACATTGTTACGAATAAAAAGCACAATTACTTCTATTTTATGACAAACTATTCTCTATTCTTTTAACAAAAAAATATTTTAATTTTAGATTTTTTTATTTTATAATTAAATATAAACTGGTAAGTTTTATGCAATGTAATTTATAGGAGATGATAAAATGAGTGGAATCACTGGATGGATCGACTGGGAAAGAAATTTGTCAGGACAAAAAGAAATTCTACACAAAATGACTGATTCTATTCAACACCGTGGGCCAGATGCTGAGGGGCACTGGTTTTCCGAACATGCAGCCATTGGTCATCGGCGTCTCATTGTTATTGATCCTCTGGGAGGAACACAGCCAATGGTTTACTGCTCAGGCAACCATTCTATTGTCCTCTCCTACAATGGAGAAATTTATAATTTCAAAGAACTGCGCATAGAACTTGAAAGTTTGGGTCACAATTTTAAAACTGAATCAGATACTGAGGTATTATTACACAGTTATCTGGAATGGGGTGAAAGCTGCATACATCATTTAAACGGAATCTTTGCCTTCGCCATCTGGGATGAATACCGGCAATCCTTAATGCTGGCACGCGATCATATTGGTGTAAAACCACTCTTTTATATGATGCATAACTCCGGCATTTTATTTGGATCTGAATTAAAAGCAATTCTTGCGCATCCCGAAGTAGAGCCACAGGTAGATACCGAAGGAATGGCGGAAATTTTTGGCCTTGGACCCGTCCGGACACCGGGCTTTGCTGTATTTCGGAAAATGAAAGAAGTGCGTTCGGGTCACTATGTGATCTTTACCAAAGACAGAAAACGTGTTGAACAGTATTGGAAATTGGAAAGTAAACCTCATGAAGATGATGTAGAAACAACCAGTTTCAAAATCCGCGAAATTTTGGAAGATACTGTAAAAAGGCAACTGATTTCAGACATGCCTGTTGTATCGATGTTATCCGGAGGAGTGGACTCAAGTGGTCTTGTATCCATTGCCTCCAATTATTTTTCCGAAAAAGAAGAACAGCTACACACTTATTCCATTGATTTTGTAGGCAGTGATAAGCATTTCCATGAAGATCTTTTGCATGCTACCCGGGATGAGCCGTTTGCGAAACTGGTCTCAGATTATGCCAAAACTAATCACCATACAGTTATTATTGATCATAAAGATTTGACTGATCATGTCTTTCTTCCTTTAAAAGCCCGTGACTTGCCGGCAATCGGAGAACTTGAAGCTTCGTTGCACCTTTTATTTCGTGAAATGAAAAAGGATGCAACGGTTACACTGTCAGGAGAATCCGCGGATGAAGTTTTCAGCGGTTACCCCTGGTTTCATCAGGACGAATTTTTATACTCCGGAACTTTTCCATGGAATGAAAGTATCCGTTATTTCCCGGTTGTATTGAATGAAGAAGCAAAGCAGACCATACAACCGGAAGCTTACAGAAACCGGCGGTACCAGGAAGCTGTATCCGAGGTGCCAAGACTGGATGGAGAATCGGATATCGAAGCAAAACAGCGGGAAATGTCTTACCTTTTCATCACCCGGTTTTTGCCGTTTATGCTGGATCGCAAAGACCGCATGAGTATGTATGCCGGATTTGAAGCTCGGGTTCCTTTTTGTGATTACCGGCTTATCGAATATCTGTGGAATGTACCCTATTCAATGACAACTGTGGACAATATGGAAAAGGGCATTTTGCGCCGTGCCTTAAAAGGCTATTTGCCGGAAGAAGTGCGCACCCGGAAAAAAAGCGCTTATCCATCAACCACTGATCCGTCTTATTACGAAAATATCCGTCAGATTCTGAGAGAAACCGTGGAAGATCCTCAAGCTCCCATTGCACCGCTGGTGGACAGGCAAAAAATCAAACATATCTCTGAAAAACTGTTTGATCAGGCTCCTTTTGAAGTGGGAAAAATGATGGAGTATATCCTGCATGTCAATAAATGGATCAAAGATTATAATATTTCTCTTGCATTTTGACCAACGCAAAAAGGCAGGGTTCAAGTAACTCTGCCTTTTTGCTTCTATCTATCCATAAAGACCAGTCGCAATCCCACAGTTGCATAAACTGATGCTTCCATCCATTGAACAACCTGGGAACGGGAAGTACGATGCAGCAATTTTTCTCCCAGATAACCTGACATGATGGATATCAACCCAAATACAACCAATGCCTGAATAATGAAAAGCCCACCTAGAAAGATCATTTGTAATGAAACGGCTCCCGCTCCCGGTTCAACAAATTGCGGCAAAAAAGCCAGGAAAAAGACAGACACTTTTGGATTGAGCAAATTCATTAAAATTCCCCGTTTATATAGAGATAAACAGCTTTGATTGATATGGTTTTGTTCGACACATACTGTATTGGAACTTTTTAAAACCTGCCAGGCCAGATAGAACAGATAAAGTGCTCCTGCATATTTAAGAATTTGAAATGCCAATGCTGAGTGATATATAATTGCGGAAATTCCAATTGCCGCAGCTGCGGTATGGACAAAAAGACCCGTACATAACCCCAGTGCTGTTAAAAATCCCTTCTTTCCCCCCTTTGTCATGCTTAATGTTGTTACAAAAATAATATCCGGCCCTGGCATCAATGTCAGTGTGATCGATGCCAGCAAAAAATATATAATATTACTTATGTCCATAGGTCTCCCTCTCCCTCTTTTTGATGTAAATATCATAAAGGAAGATAAAAAATTTGTAAAAATGTTATTAGTAGTGTAAATTCGGTTTGTATGGTTTGTTTAGCAAACAAATTTAAAATAAGTACAAGCTTAATGTTGATCTATTTTTAACTTTTTCTAAAATTGATAAATCGCCTTATAAAGAAACTTGCAAATGATTTAAAATAGTACTTAAACACAACAATCCAGAGAGGAAGCCTTTTACATGAATGCACAGCAAAACTCTCTAAATATTTTTCAAAAAGCCGGCTTCAAGAAAAGAGATGTGGCTCTGATGATCCTGCTCTCCCTGGTCACCATGGGCTTATATATCCCCTACTGGCTGGTTTCCCGGCAAAGAGCGATTAAGAATCTGCACACAAATCAGAAATTGCCGTTTTGGATTGCCTGGGTTATCTTTATTGTCTACATTATTGACTTCATCATCTCCATTACCAGTTTTTTTGTCATGTTGCCAACATGGTACGGGACTTTCAGCTTATATGTTTTCCTTCTTTTTATACCGGTTTTCGTCGGCTTGAATATTATACTGCGCAGAATGATGCTGGAACATGAAGGAAAAAACATATCGTTTTCAAGCAACTGGAAAACCTATTTGCTGACTTTCTTTTTCACTATTTTCTATCTTCAGTATCTGATTGATAAAGAACCAAAATAAACAGATCTTCTGTTAGGCACATACAAAAAGACCAGGAAAAATTCCCCTGGTCTTTTTGGTTAACTGTGATTTGCTTTTGACCATGAGTCTTTAATGTAATTTTGAGCAGTAGTTGCTTTATGCTGTTTAAGCGATATTACTATTAAAACTTCCAATAGAAATGCTAGTAGAATACAAATTCCGATCATCGATATGACTCCGGCCCAATGGTACCCGTACCAAAACACACCACCTGCAGACCCCACCAAACTGGACCCGGCATAATAAAAGAACAGGTACAAGGAAGAAGCTTGTGCTTTATTTTCCTCAGCCAATTTTCCTACCATACTGCTGGCAACTGAATGACTCCCAAAAAAACCAAAAGTAAAAACAGCAATGCCAATGATTTTAATGAAAAGTGACTCTCCTGTTGTTAGAAAACCACCCAGCAACATGATTCCCATACTGATCGCCAAAATTTTCAAACGTCCTGTTTGATCTGCCAATTTCCCCATCAACACCGAACTGAATGTGCCCATGGTATAAACAATAAAAATCCATCCAAAAGCAGTTTGGCTAAGTCGGTAAGGTGGATTGGTCAATAAATATCCGACATAATTATACAATGTAACAAATCCTCCCATTAACAAAAAGGCAATACCAAAAACACAAAGCAAACTCGGGAACTGAAGATGTTGAAAAAAAGACTGGAATGTCTTTTTGACGGATAAAGGCTTCGATTGAAAGTGAACTGAATCGGGTAAATTTATCCAAAAATAAATACTGCAAAGTAAACCAATCAATCCAATCGTTCCAAGCGCAATTTGCCAGGAAAAAAAATCAGTTATCATTCCCGTGGCAATACGCCCAAACATTCCTCCAACTGTGGTTCCACTAACATATAATCCCATGGCTGTTCCAAGACTATCAGGATGAAATTCCTCGCCTATATATGCCATGGCAATGGAAGGTAGCCCGGCTAAAACAATTCCTTGCAGCGTCCGCAGGATGACCAGTGTCAGGAAATCAGGACTAAAAGCAGTCAAAACAGCTATAATTGCCGACAAAAATAAAGAGATGGCCATAATCCGTTTGCGTCCCCATCGTTCTGACAACAGCGCGGCAATTAACATAAATACAGAGAGGGTACCAGTAGTCAATGAGAGCGCGAGACTGGATACAGTCGGGGTAATATGGAACTGTTGTGAAAAGATTGGAAGCAAAGGTTGAGTACTGTACAAGATGCCAAAAGTGAAAAAACCTCCCGCAAACAATGCGCTACTGGCTCTCCAAAACATACTTGTTCCTTGTTCTATATAATTCATAGGCGATCTGTTCCTCCTCTGAATCCGAGTTGTGTTTGGATAAATTTTTAAGATTTTCGGGGTTCCCTATTGGGGAATTAAAAATCGGTACACGCAAAGGACTATCGAATACAAGCGACAGCCCACCCTGTTTTCAAATGATTTATAATATATCGTCTATACTATCAAATTGATAAAGTATTTAAAATAAATGATGTTTATTAAGTTACATATTTCCAAAGATATGGAATCAAAAGTGAGAATCAACCAATTCCCCTTTTTTTCTATGCAAAAATGTATGTTAGTTCGATTTCAGCTATTGCAAAAGATAAGCAGGAATGTCTGGACGAAGCACTTTAAGCACAAAAAAAGACAGCACAACAGCGACCATTTTTTCGAATTTTGTTAAAGGCTGCCCGTTTAAGGCAAGATCAACTTTCTCTTTGTGATAAATAATTCCGGTCATCAACAGATATCAAGGTCCAGAACTTCTTAATGATCGCAACGAAAAAAGCACCAAAGGCACTACAAGGAGTACCGGCACAAAGCCCATTCAGGCCAAACCAAGCAAATCGTAAGTATTATTCATTCTCCTTTTTTCTTCTGTCAGTTTGTTTACCGACTTTGCAATCACATCTTTTGTTAAATGAGTGTCAAAAGGCTTTAATTCATTAAACTCATCGATTTACATCCTCTGATAATTCCGGTTGATTGGTCACTATGCATGTAAAGCAAGGGGCGTCATTCTACTCCAACTTGATTTTCCCAAACTCCCCACTCCTTTCAAATTGAATTTTTAGCTGCCACACCCTTATATGTACAGGCATACATCCCCATTCCCCTTTTCTCCTTTTGTTTTGATATATGCAATAAAGGTAAACGTTATCGGCAATTCGAGAAGCACTTTCCTGCTTTATCAATTAAAGAAAAGTTTTTCAGATCGTGGAGTTGAATCTTTCTTTAAGAGAAATTTTTTAAAAATATCCAATTAGTTTAATCATTGGTTTGTTCAATATCAATTCACATAAAAACATTGATCTGGTGTGTTTTTTTATTCATAATTAGAAGTGTAGTTTTTAAAAAAAGTTGTTGCAGGAACATATGTTTGTATGTTATGCTATTTATGAAGCTGGTCAATAAGAAAATAATTACATAAAAATTTAATAGTATTGTATAAAGATATTGTTTAGCATAGTGCACGGTGTTACGCCGTGTGTGATTTAATGGTGGATAATCTTCACCCGGCTCCGCGTTACTTGGCAGGTCCGATCTGCCCCTACCCCCTTTATGAAACTGCCTGAGTAGGCGTGGCCGCAATTTGCATAAAGGGGGTAGGGGCAGGGACCTGTACAGTGGCGTAGCCAGCTCCAAAGCGTTCGAGTAAACAATATCTTTATGTGGATGTGTTGGCCCCAGCTGTTATCAGTTGGGGTTTTTTACTTCAAAAAAGGAGGGGTTATATGAGTACATATCATGCCTGGTGGAAGGAGCAAAAGGATTTACCGGACGGGAAGCTGCCGGATAATTTAATGGAATTGCTGGAAAGAAATGATCCCCGGTTTGTTGATAAACTTTGTAAACAGATTTATGCCGATTACAAGGAACGGTTTTATTATTACTACAATAATCATCATCGACAACCTGACTATTCGTGGTTATGGAATCTGTACTTGCACCCCAGCCCTCTGGCCAAACAGGGCCTGAAAAAATTACTAAGTCAATATAACTATGATGATTTAAGGAAAATGATCCAACCGAGATATTATTATTACTGGTATACAAGTTATAAATTTACTTTTATCCCTTTTACATCCAACTCCATTCGTTATGTCAAGGCAATTTATAAATTGGCTGAATTACAGCAAGATAAGGAGATTTGGCCAGTTTTAGCCTATCGTTTTGATGCGGGGCGCTCAAACTTGTACTCCAAAAAAACCAGGCACTACCTCCGGCGCAGAACGTGGCGCTATTTACGGCGGTTGGGAGAACAGGATTCTGCTGACTATATCCATTTAGCGACAAAGGTCTTGCTCTACTACGATAGTGAGGATGGACAGACAGGGAAGTATTTCGACTCCCAAACCAATCGTTGGATTACCGGCTACACCCGCTTGTGGCTGTTTAACCATATCCTTTGTCACAACAGCCAGCGCTTTACATACCCCTCAAGCAGGTATTTTCAAGACCAGGGTCTGGACTCATATCCTTTGGAGTTGCCCGAAGTACGTGAAGAAGCTTTTCCGGAATTATGGGATCGCCATCCCGAACAGCTGTTTTTGTTATTGACAAAAGCCAAAGCAAATCCTGTAATGCAGTTTGCAGGACGGGCGCTTCGGATGGGCAATCCGGACTATGTTAACCAGTTGCCAATCAGATTATTGCACCAAATGTTGGAATCCAAGTATACTGCAAGACGTGCTTTCGCTGCGGGTGTACTTCTTGATCGACTGAACCCGGACCAGCCTGATTTTAATATCTGGTTTCCCCTTATGTTTTCCGGATCTGCTGATGTTCGAGCAGAAGCAAAGCGCTTTGTCCGCAAATATTCGGATCGGTGGCAAAGCGAGCAAATCCGGAAACTGATCTTGACCTGTAATCAGCATCTTATTGAAACCATAAATAACAATTCCTTCGTGGCCAATGATCTGATTGATCTGTTTGAGGGCCCGCTTAAAGAAAAAATCGCCAGTATATCCTCGATTGAATTGGCGGAGATGTTTCTGCGATCACCCGCAGAAAAACTGCAGAAATTCTCGGCCTATATCCTGTCAAGGCTTCAGTTTGACCATGAGCCGTTAAAAAAAGAATCACTTCTTCCCTTTTTGCTTTCTCCGCATCTGGAAGTACAGGATGCAGCACAAAAATTACTTGTCAAGTATGATGTGCGTCTAAAGCTTGATGGTTCATGGATAGCAGAATACATAATCTGTTCTGATGGAAACAGCCGTTTGTTCATCGTCTCCTTTTTGCAGGCCAGGAAGTTATGGCTCCTTCCCCTGCTGCCTGAATTACTGGACAGATTGTGGTCTTATTTGCTGTGTAAAGACGGGTCTGAAGAGATTCAGGAATTTATTCTGGAAAGTTTATTTGGCGATTTATTCCTGGGAGAATTAAGCCAGACACCACTCAATAAAATTCTGGCCTTGCTGGAGCATGACAATACCAAATACCAGGAGTTTGCTGCGCTATTGATTCGGTATACTGATCTCGATCCGGATGAAATTGCATTTCAACAACTTTTATCCATGGCACATAACCGGGTAGCTATGGTAAGAGCAGAAGCAAGACGCTTGATAATGAAAGCTGAAAAAAGAATCACGGCTGATTGGATGTACAATCTGATCGAAACCGATTGGAACGATACCAGAGAATGGATGTTTGCCTATATTCGCAATTTATCCAGTAACGACATCACACCGGAACTGATTTATGGTTTGCTGGATACCGCCCGGAATGATGTGCAACAGCTAGCCAGGGAGCTTGTCCAAAAATATGAATCCAACCTGGATCTAAAGCAGCTAATGCTTAGAGGCAGTGAACACCCCCATTTGCGGGTCCAGGAGTATGTCCTGCATTTGGCAGAGAAAATTGATTGGGACGAAACTGCAATTCAACATATGAAACTCTTCTTCCGTACCGTTTTGTTACGGGTTAATCAGGGAAGAAAGGCAAAAAAAATGGCACTTTCCCTCCTGCTGAAACTTAGTGAACAAAAACTTTCTTTCGCCAAAATTTGTGTACCAATTCTGTCTGATGCAGCCAGAACTCAAGGGATCGGAGAATTTGACACCATTTTGACAGCCTTGACGAGAATCCAGACACGATATCCCGAATTATCTTCTCCGATCGAGATTCTCTCATAGTTGGACATTTTCACTCTGCATAGGAGGTAACCAAATGCTATTTCAACAAGCATATGCCAAATCAAGCGGAATCACGCATGCAGGTGGACAAACACTGGTTGATTTTGCACCGGATTTAGGAAGAGAACCAACCTACTTTCGTGGCAAAATCAAAGATCCGATTCGTTATCGGGAAGCCATGTGTGCTCTGCGTAACGTTGTCGTCTCCGATCTGAATTATAAGCCGCGGGATCATTCGGCTTACCAGGCGTGGGTACAGCAACAGTATTTAAATGATTTGGCGGAGCAACTGAAAAAAAAATCATCGATTGGCCATCGGATCAAAGAAGTATCCACCCGGATTCGTGAGCTTGAGAAGCTTCAGGTAAGGCGAATGGGTGATTATTTCAAGGCGCAAAGGCAATATTTCAATTATTTATATGAAGTGGACAAAGCCGCCTGGTGGGTCTTGGACCCAGTAATAACTGTAGCTCCGGATCAGGTCTTTTTTGAAGCCTTCTCCCTGGATGAATCATCGTATGGACGACTGGCTGTTCATGAGGAACTGTTTGCCGATGTGAAAGAATTTGCTTATGGGACAACAAATATTGACTTTTCTGATTCGCTGTATGGAGAACTTCAGCGCATGCGCACCTATCGTCCGACCGAATTCCAGATTGATCCTTCCGGATTTGAAGTAGCTACACATGGCCGGGAAATTTACAAGGAGAAAAAAATCGATGTTCCCGCCAGCTGGATTCGCGGATTTTTACAAGTCCAGTCAGCAATGAGCCTGCCTGCATTTTCTTTTAATGTTCAACCGGTGGATATATATAATATTTGCCGCTTTTTACGCCAGCACAAAGAAAAACAGAGCCCGCGTTCATTAAAATATGTCCTTCATCCGGGACAACCGGTGAAACTCGTCATAGAACCATGGAATGAGGAATTGACCTTTAGCCAATCTGTTTATACCGGAGAACAGGCGACAGAAATACGCACATGGGGCCGCAGGCGTCTTTTTTTGCTGGAGAGATTGCTTCCGCTTGCTGACAAAATAACCATTCATCTTATGGGCACAGGACTCCCCAGTTTTTATGTAGCCGATTTGGGCGGTCTCAGTTTCACGCTTGGACTGTCCGGGTGGACACGCAATGACTGGGCAGCAGCAGGAAACTTTGACCTGATGGTAGCAAGCAGCGAACAGGCAACACCTGAACAAAGCCAGCTGGTATTCAGGGAATTAAAAAAAGAAAAGACAGTGACAGATACTCAGTTGGCAATTAAAACCGGAATGCCTGCAAGTATTGCCCAGGCAGCTTTAAAACAACTGTGCAGTGCTGGCCGCGTCATGTTTGACCTGGAAATCGGAAAATACCGCTTGCGTGAGCTGACCCGTGATACGCTTCCGCTTGATGAATTGAAATATACCAATCCCAGAGAAGAAATAGCGGATCAATTGGTCAGGGCAGGCGATGTATCACTGGATGTCCGGAAAATCAAGACAGATGGTCAGATTCAGCTTCAGGGGAAGGCAAAAGATAACGGGAAGACATATACAATTCAATTATCCCTTGATCTTGATGGACGAATGGCAGATGCGGGATGCAGTTGCTATTTTTATAAAAGTAACCGCCTGATGCAAGGCCCTTGCGAGCATATCATGGCATTAGCCAAAGTATATAATCAGACAATCAGCCATCAATAGAGAAAGAGAGTGGGAAACCAATGTCAGAGGAACCAGAACGTCTCACACGGGAACAGTGGCGACAGCGTGTGATGAAAGAAGGACGGGACGACGTTATTCGCCAGGAGATGATTCGTCTCGGCTTTTGGACAGAAAAGCCAATCCCCAAAGCCGAACAGGCACAAATCGAACTGGAGGAAGCAGAGTTAAAACAGCTTCGTACAGAACTGAGCGAACTCAGACGGGAAAGTTCCAAGTTGGGGGATATGGATCAACTCATCAAAGAAGCCCGACAGAAGCGAATCGAAGAAAGCAGGCGTCGCCGCGCCAGGAAAAAAATTGAGCGGGAACGTCAGCAAAAAGATGCCAAACTGAAATGGAAAGAGTATCAAACAACCCATGTGATCCATGCGGGAAAAGGTGTCTCCTGGGATCTTCAATCAAACGCCAGTGATAATGCCCGACTGGAAGAAAAACAATTGCCTTTGTTGCCTTCTGCTCAAGATCTGGCCAATCAGTTGGGGATCTCAATGAGTAAACTGAAATGGCTGACCTATCACCGCGGCACAGCCACACTTTGCCACTATACGCAGTTTACAATCCCCAAAAAAAATGGAGGAACAAGAGAAATTTCAGCACCCAAACCGGATTTGCGTAAGGCCCAATCCTGGATCAAAACCAACATTCTGGACCAGATTCCTGTTCATGAACTGGCCTATGGTTTTGTCTCCGGAAAAAATATTGTGGATAACGCCAGACAACATTTGCAAAAAGCCGCTGTAGTAAAGATGGATTTAAAAGATTTTTTCCCGACGATTACGTTCAGGCGGGTCAAAGGATTATTTCAGTCATTTGGATACAGCGGACAGGTTAGTACCCTTTTGGCACTGCTTTGTACAGAGCCTCCACGCAAACAAGTCAAGTTTGACGGAAAATATTATTATGTCGCCATAGGAGAACGCCAACTTCCCCAAGGAGCTTGTACCAGTCCCGGTATTACCAATTTAATTTGTCGTCGGTTAGATGATTTGTTGAACCAGTTAGCATCTTTGTACGATTTCACCTATACGCGTTATGCAGATGATCTCACCTTTTCCTGTAATAAACACGGGCTTGGCCAAATAGGGCGATTGATCCATGAAACAAAAAACATCGTCCACTTTGAAGGATTTTATATTAATGAAGAAAAGACACGTATCCTGCGCTCAGCAAGCAGGCAAAAAGTAACCGGGATTGTGGTCAATGAGAAACCCAATATAAGCCGGAAGGAACTGCGGGCTTTTCGTGCCTTGCTACATAACGTAGAAAAAAATGGCTTACAAGAAGAAAATCGCAACAAACATCAGGACTTTTGGGGCTATATCCAAGGATACGCAAATTATATATCGATGGTTCGGCCTGATTTGAGCCAAAAACTGGCTGAACAACTGCAGCGAATTGGCAATAAGTATGAATTGGTTTCCAGTTAAACACAAAAAAGAAATAGCCCCCAAGGGCCAAGCCGAGTGGGGCTATTTCCACGATCCAATCCCGGAGGTTATTCACTCAGGATGTTTATACAGGAGATGGTTGGTGAACTATCACTTCAAATGTGCAATAACTCTGTTTATTTGATTTCAATCAATCTTGGGCCTGGACAAATACTGCCTCTACAGCATTAAAATTCAGCTTGATTATTAGTGCCATCGATCCAGGCATTGATATGTATGAAAATATGGCAAGAGTAGTCTCCATAATCATAATAAAAATCATTACTACTATTGCCAGATTTAGAATAAAGAACAGATCTTATAGTAATCTAAGGTCGAATGGGGTTTCCTGATATACATAGTTCAGCCAGTTTGCAAAGAATAAGTTTGCATGGCCACTCCATTTTACAACAATACCTTTCGCTGGATCATCCTCTTTGAAATAATTCCTGGGTACATCAATTCTCAACCCTTTTTTGATGTCTCTTTCATATTCGAGCTTTAAAGTCTCCCGGTCATATTCCATATGACCCTGAACAAAGATTCTTCTTTGATCCTTTGTGGCAATGATGTATGGTCCCGTTATTTCTGATTCTGCCAATATCTTCAGGTCACGGACTTTAAGAATATCTTCTTTCTTGATTTGTGAATGTCTGGAATGAGGCGCATAAAATTCATCGTCGAAGCCTCTTGTCAGCTCCGATTTCTTATCCCTCAGCTCGTGTTTGAACACTCCGAAAAGCTTATCTGGCATGGTATATTTATTAATTTCGTAATGATAATAAAGAGCAGCCTGGGCACCCCAGCAGATATGCATTGTGCTGAATACATTGTTTTTGGTATATTCAAAAATTCCTGTTAACTCTTTCCAGTAGTCTACTTCTTCAAAGGCAAGAGACTCCACTGGGGCTCCGGTTATAATCATACCGTCAAATCGCTGGTATCGGATTTCTTCAAATATTTTATAGAAATTTTCCAGATGGTGTTTATCGGTATTCTTCGATTCATGGGAATCCATCTTCAATAGATGAAGGTCTACCTGTAGTGGTGTATTTGCCAGCATTCTGATCAGTTGCGTTTCCGTAACCACCTTCGTGGGCATCAGGTTCACAATTATGATACGAAGTGGTCTGATGTCCTGCTTTAAAGCTCTTTGTTCATTTATTACAAATACATTTTCTTTTTTTAATATTTTATATGCGGGCAAACCCTTTGGTACTATAATAGGCATAAACGAAACCTCTTTTAAATTTTTATTAAAAACTCTTGTCTGTTTTTTTAAAACTCATCTTCATCAATAGCCATTCTCATTATACCGCCTGTATGGTTTAAACGGGTATAATCCAATCTCTCTTCTCTATTGGAACCTGTGGTGTTGTGGAAAAAGCCTGTTTATAAATCATCTGCTGCTTTTTGTTCGGTCAAATCCTTTAATCTGTCCCCGCATTTTGAATTGCGTTGATCAGAAAAACCTTAACGGGAATTTGGTTTTTCGGCACCTGATTTAAAAGATGAATCATGCGTGGTTCCCCTTATCGTTTTTGGATAAAGTGAGAATAACATGTCCAATCCAGAGCGTCAACGATAATCACCGGAAACCTCTCGGAATCTAAAAGGGATTCAGGGAAGATATATGTAAAAATAGGACATCGTCTATGAAATATACCTCCTGTCTTATACAAAAACCCATTGATTGGGTTTTAATTCGTCATCAGTAAGATAAAATGGCAAAATATGCAGCGGCTTTACAATTAAACATAACAGACACTAAATGCATCTTGAAGCAATATTCTAAAAGCACTTCCCTTCAATTTATAAACCCTTGCAAAAGTCGGTTTCCGTTATGTTCGGTAAACCGATCGCACTATCAGACCCTGCTGTGATTACATATGGTCCTGAATTGTGAACAGGGAGAAGATATCCGTTGATTTTCACTTTCATGTTTAATACCTCCACCTCAATTTACAGATATAAAAAAATCCCATCCATTTCTTTGGACAGGGATGCACTATTAAAGCAAAGATATATATTTATTTTATTCATCCTGCATTAATTTGGACACAGAATCCGATTCAGGAGTAATTCCATTTGTCAGCATATCAATAATCGCATTGATCTCTTCATCTTCTTTCCCTAGAGCCAGTTCGGGAAGGACATTCCTGGCAATCATATAAGCCCCGATTTGTGACATGATTCCCCGCAAAAGGACGTGGTTGGGAAGATCAGCGCGCAATTTACCCTTTCTTTTCAGTTCTTCAATCTTATCAAAGCCGAGTGTTACTATATTTTTGGCAACATGGTCTATCAGAGCTTCGCGAATCTCCGGATGAAACAGACTCTCCACCAAAATAACGCGTATTGTTTTCCAGTTTTTTTCCAGAAGTTGCTTGCGATCAATAATCAAATCACGCAACAGATCCTCTGTTGGCTTATCCTGATCCAGAAT
The DNA here is from genome assembly GCA_965544045.1 of uncultured Thermoactinomyces sp. GTDB lineage: Bacteria > Bacillota > Bacilli > Thermoactinomycetales > Thermoactinomycetaceae > Thermoactinomyces. The sequence goes on along the minus strand of CBEULT010000004.1, from coordinate 6,209 downwards.
CTGAAGCACAGGATTAATAATGTAAGGACTGGCCACTTTGGCAATTGCCGGGATCACCAGGCGCAAGAGAAGTCCTTTTTTCGTATGATAATGCTTGAAAATGGTAGCCTCAGCTACACCTGCCAGTTCGGCGATTTCACTTGTTGAGGCGCCGCTATAACCTTTTTTGGCAAATACATGAATGGCCGCTTCCAGAATCTTTTTCTGTTTTTGTGTTTGTTTACCCTCTTTCAGATTCAGATTATACTGCTCAGCGATATAACTTATCCATTCATCCCAACTTTTCTTGGACATTGTCTCCTCCTTGGTCTTAAAATGTATTTTTCACCAGCCCTGGTTTCTTTTTGTCCGTCCGTCTTTTATCTTTTCCAAAATATATGGGCTTGCAACTCCTTGCCAAACGCCCCCAAAAGTAACTACTCACTTCTTGCAGTGTATGACAGGTCTTGATCAAAAGTCAATAAACGGCAGGCAATTACTGAAAAAACATAAATAAGACTTGAATAAAATGGGAAAGGTATACTATTAACAGTTGACCTGAATCGTTCAGGTCAACTGTCCACTTCAAAAAGGGGTGAAATTATGAAGCAAATACAATTATCAGCAAAGCGGTTTTTTAGTATCCTGTTAATTTTAACATTTGCAGTGACAACCGGTTTTGCTCCCCCTTCCACAGACGCTGTCAAAAAGGACGCCTTGATGAAGTCTGAAAATTGCCCGAAACCAAACGAATTGGTCTATCCCGGCAAAAATGCGGAAAATGAAATCCGGACAGCTTTGCCGGAATTGATCCGGGAAGCATATGGAGAAGATCCCCGCTATAAGAAATGGGAAGTAAAAAGAATTATTTCCCTGAAAGATCCCAAATCGTCCCCTTATTCCGGTATAGCTGTTCAGCAGTGCGGCAAACGGACAGCAAACAGATCATTCCTGGTTGAACTTTTCTTTCCGCAGTTCCTTCCGAGTGCCAGCCTGTCACAAGGCCAGATTTTTGTAGCTAAAACCAAAGACGGCTGGACTGTTTGGTATCGGTACCATTAAAATAAGCACTCGGCTTTCCCCCGCAAAAATGCTGTTGATTTCCGTCAATGGCTTTTAATAGCAAACAGAAGTAAAAAACAAAAAACATCGCTGTTCAGACTCCCCATGGACCTTCTCATTCTGTTCCCCACCACTCAAATGATTGATATCAGTTTTTCCTTTGTTCCAAAACCACTGTTGAATGCGACAAATAAAAAAATTTAATTTGACAGGATGCATCACTTGTAATACACTTATATACACAAGTATATAACAATAAAACGATATAAGTATACCGGCAAAGGGGGTGATTACACTGAGCAGGCTCTTTGATAACAAGAAGCCGATTTTTATACAAGTCCGGGAAAAAATAGAAGATCAGATAGTAAACGAGCAGTTACAAGAGGGGGAACAGGCACCTTCAACCAATCAGTTGGTCAATTTCTATAAAATTAACCATGTTACCGTGTCAAAAGGCATAAATCAATTGGTTGATAAAGGGATTCTTTACAAGAAACGGGGAATAGGCATGTTTGTAGCCAAAGGGGCGAAAGAAAAACTGATCCGGAAGCGAAAAGATGCATTTGTTGATGATTATGTGGTTCCCCTGGTGCTGGAAGCAGGCAAACTGGGAATCTCACAAAATGAGGTGTTTGAACTGATAAAAAAGATTAAAGGAAGTGATGACGAGTGATATTTGATATAGAAGTAAACAATGTCTCCTTAAAATACAAAGATTTTGCGGCACTAAACAATATTTCATTCAAGTTGAAAGGCGGACAAATTTACGGACTTCTTGGCCGAAATGGTGCCGGAAAAACCTCCCTTCTTTCATTATTGGCCTCTTTCCGCCAACCAACAGCAGGCAAGATTAAAATTGGAGGAGAAACACCCTTTGAAAACGCGAATATCATGCAGCAGGCTTCTTTTATCTACGATAAAGATTACAAAGATGAATGGAATAAAGTCTCAGTCATGCTGAAATTTACAGAAAGATACCGGCCAAATTTTGATATGGACTATGCAAGACAGTTAGTCGATCGATTTAAACTCCCCTTGAATAAACCGGTCAACAAGCTTTCCAAAGGGATGCAATCAGCAATGAATGTGACGATTGGGCTCGCAAGCCGAACGCCTGTCACCATCTTTGATGAAGCATATCTGGGAATGGATGCCCACAACAGGGAGATCTTTTACAAGGAGTTACTGGAAGAACAGTCCAGACAGCCGCGAACCATGATTCTGTCAACACATCTGGTTTCAGAAATGGATTATCTGTTTGATGAAGTTCTCATTATAGACAAAGGTGCCCTTGTGCTTCATAAAAATTACGAAGACCTGGTTTCAAGCGGTTTTTCCATTACCGGAGACAGCATTTCTGTCGACACCTTTGTCAAAGGAATGCAGAAACTGAATGAAAAGGAATTGGGAAATACCAAGTCTGTGATGGTTTACGGGGATCTAAGTGAAGAAATGCGGCTGGAAGGACAGCGGATAGGATTGGAAATCGGCCAAGTTTCCCTGCAGGATTTGTTTATTTATTTAACAAGCGAGGAGGATTAACTTGAGACATACATTGTTTTCGAAAGTTGCCATTGACATGTATACAGAACAAATGAAATGGACACTCTGGTTTATGGTTTTTATATTGGCTGCACAAATTGCACATATCATATTGGTCATTTCACCTTTGAATATTGAAAGTACCTTAAGAAACTTCTTACCATTTCTCTATGGATCGGCAAAAATATATATGCTTATCATCGGAATTTTTTCTTATGGTTTTCTGACTTTTTATGTCACCCAGGGCGTAACCAGACGGGATTATTTTATTGGTTCATCCCTGGCTGCCATTGGACTTTCCATTACAATTATTATCATCGGAGTAATATTAACAGGCTTGCAATTTATGATTCTGGACAGGATCATCGATTACCCGATGACAGGTCCTTTATTTGACAACCATGGATTTTTACAACCGGTTTATTACAACATGAATATATTCATTTTTTACTTGATTGGATATCTGATTGGGATCGGGTACTACCGATTCGGATGGATCATTGGATTTGCATTCGTTGCTTTTGCGATTTTATCTATAATTCTCACGGAAACGCTTCTCAAAAGCCAACCCGCCATAGCCTTTACAGGATTGCTTGCTTTAACTGCGACCATTTTAATCTTTATTCGCCAGATAACAAAAAGAATGGCGGTTAAGGTATAAAAATTAACATGTGTATTTATGGATATCTTTTAAACAAAAACAAAAATGAATCCCGATTTCCAACCAGTCAGGTGATTATCAGGATTCATTTTTGCAACTTCAAATAAACATGGCTTAAACCCTCTTTTTTGTAGCATTTTACTTTTTACGCTTCCCGTGCTGCTTTTGCACAAATTTGAAATATACCCAGATCTGTGATAATTTGAGTCATTTTCCTTTTTCATTTTCGTACTGAATGTACTTGAAGTGGTGGTTGTGGTGGTTCATTTTTTTCAAAAGGAGGTCTTTTATGACTGTGACTTCCAACTGTTTTTTTATATTTGGCCTTATCTCGTATTTAACCCCGTGGAGTGTATTTTTTAGTATCGGTAAAAAGACCTCTATTCGGAAATGTGGCATCATTTCCGGTGTGAAAACTTTCCGAATGCTTATGGCATTTACGCTTTGCAAAATGAACATGGGGAAGGAATCAAATTTGATCAGTTGTTTCGTTTTGATGCAAATGACATAGAATCGTCAAGCTATGTTTGAAAGGGTAATTTGATAAAAATAAAATCGGTGGAACGTACCGAAAGCAAAAACTGCCGTAGCGGAAATGGAGAAAAATCGGGAACAAACCTATAGAGAATTGGTGGCAGAAAGTGCCGACGGTGAATTTAATCAGAAAACCGTACCCATGCAGGAACTTTTCTCTCATCTCGTCAAAATACACATTTAGACAAAATTACTCAGTGAACTGTTTAAACGGTTAGGCATCTCTCAACCGCAAATTAGTAAAGATAAACGAAGTGATTCTCAAGGAATCAGTATTGCCAAGGTGTATCCTGCGAGCACTGGGGGATTGAAAAGTTAGCAATTATTCTGGATCTCCTCTGAACTTCTGACATCCTCTCGGTATGAAGTGGTAGTGACAAGGATCATCGAAAAGTGATTTAATTTAAAATCTTCGAATCATCAGGGGTGGGGAATTCCCTCCCTCTTTTTTGTTATCTATAGACTCAAGACATTGCCTCTTCCAACTCCTCTTTTTTCCATTTGGAAGTATTCCACTTGGTAAAATCATTGCTAATTATCGTCTTTTTTTCTGTTAGAACTGATACAGGAGCATTATTTATTATTCTCAACATTGGATTTGTTCATAGCTTCTAAATCATGATCTATTGCACTTAATCGAAGTTCCTTCATAATTTGATTGTCAACTGCTTGATTCGCTATTAAAAACTCTTGATGTTTGTTATTATCAAAGCTATCCAACTGACAAATCTCCATCATGTTGTCTATTTTTTTGGATAGGGAAGCAGACAGATGATGCTCATTGGTTAACAGAATATTCTCTAATTATTTTAGCTCTTTTTTGACTTTATTATAATTTTCCGGTCTTTCCTCTAGCGCATTTTTGATTTCGCGATTTAATACACGTAATCGAGGATATATTTCTTGTCTTTTTTCCCAAATCTTGTCTCTAAGACTAGCTCGTGCCTGTTCCTTCATTGCTATCTGAATTTCCCGATTTGATTTGACTGTATAGGAGACTGTGATAAATATGGTAAGACCGGATAATCACTGCATTAATCACAGCAGCATCTACTTCTGAACTATATCGATTATGTGGCCAGATAGAATAAATAAAAAAAGCACTTGAACTGATCAAAATGAGTCCTCCTACGATAAGTGCTATTTTTTCTAATGGAAGCTTGGATATCAGTTTGGATATCCATTTGAATATCCTTTTAAAAATTATTTTGATTTTATTTTTTTGAGGATCAGGTTCCTCTTCTAGATCAGGTAATTGGCTTTGATCTTCGTTCTCAACATCTTCAATCAACAAAAAGTCTTTTTTGTCCGACTTTCCTGATATTTTTTGTCTGTCCATATTTTTCTACTTATAAAAATTATCGCAACAATAATTACAACTCTCACTAAAAATTCTAGAATATTTAAAATAATTTTTAGTACAGTAACATAATCCATAATTTTCTTCTGGTTACAAAAAGACATTTAGGTTAGTTAAGGTCAAATAAAAGATATTATTTTTGCTAAAAGCCCATTGGCTCGTTTATTAACTTACTAACACATACTGATTAATATATTCCTCCTGTTTCTCAGTGATTAATAAATTTTATAATGATTATTTATTGTTATATAAAATATTTCCTCCGTTTATTCAAAAATCCTTCTCCAGGGTTATGATTCATAGAGGAAAAAAATCTGCGAGGAAAGCTATCAAATTTTTAATAGACGTCATCTGACTACTATTTGTAGTTTGATGAGAGACTCTCTCCTTATATGGGAAAACATGCAGTTGATAAATGGCAAGATAAAACAATCTTAAAGGAGAGACTATTGAAACAAAATCAGGCTATATTGAAAAGGGAAGATACATTCCGTATACAACAATACTCAACCTAAAAAAGAAACAAATAATAAATCAACTGAACCAGTAAAAGATGATGATATTTTTAGTTGAATTCATTTCGTGACTATACAAGGTGTTTAAGTGATACCGTTTCCGATATGTACCTTTAAAATCTTTGTCGACAAAGTCTGTTTTCTAAACAAGTGAAACTCTATATAACTATTGCCACGCTCCTTTCCAACATAGACCATTTCGCTAGTACTTTTCACACATAAAAAATCTGTTGCTATATTTCTAGTACCCCCTACAGGCTTAGCTCTTCTAGTTGTTTTTTGTTTCCTAAAAGTCTACTTAACAAACCCTTTTGGTATCTTCTTTTCAACTTAATCTCCACGTATATTTTACAAATACAATTATTCTAATGAGCTATTTTCAACTATCCCAGTTTAAGCCCTCTTTCCTTAATTTCCGTTAAAATGGTTCCAAGGAGGAGGGGCTAACATGAAAAAAATCAATTCAAATTCAGGAAAAAAAGAAGCTACCCCTTTGAGGTAGCTCAGCTTGTCGACAAAGTCTGTTTTCTTAACAGGTCGACAAGCTTTTTTGTCG
>CBEULT010000003.1:0-240282 GCA_965544045.1 uncultured Thermoactinomyces sp. | reverse complement strand
TAGAAAACCCCTTCTGTACTCAGTTATTAGAAGGGGTTTATCTACAGTCTGAGAGGATTTTCCATAAGGAAAATCCTCTTTTTTCTGTCAAGTATTTAAAACAAACCAGACAATCCCCGCCGTAAAAAATATCAAGGAAATAATTCCAAGCACTTTTGGTAAGTGATCCATAGATTTCCCCCACCGTTTACTTCAACTCTACAACAGTCACTCCTGAGCCGCCCTCACCGTGATTCCCCAGCCTGAAGCTTTTTACATGGCGCTGGCGTTGCAAATATTCCTGAACACCGGATCGAAGGGCTCCCGTTCCCTTGCCGTGAATCAGGAATACCTGTTTGTAACCGGCTAAAATGGCCTTATCCAAATAATTGTCAATTTCGATCAGCGCTTCTTCCACCAATTTGCCTCGAAGGTCACATTCCGGTTTTACATCAGCAGTTGAGCGTTTGACAGTAGTTCTCATTTTTTCCGCTTCAACCGGTTTTGGGGAAGACCGTTTTTCCAGCTGATCCTTGTGAATCTTCATTTTCAAAAAGCCAACCTGTACCTGAAAGAAGCCGTCTCCCAGCTCATCTACAATTGTTCCTGTCTGGTTTACGCTTAAAACGCGAACTTCGTTCCCAACACGAAGTGTTTCTTTTTTGCCCGTCTTTTTCTTTTGTTTTTGAGCCCATTCCCACTCAGGAACAGCATTTTTCAATCTTGATCTTGCTTCGATCAGCTCATGCTCTTTCAAATCCTGCGGCCGTGCCTTGATCCATGACTGCAATTGTTTCAGTACCTCTTCAGCTTCCCGTTCCGCCCTTTTAATGATTGCTTGCGCTTCTCGCCGTGCATTTTCTTTGATGCGTGCTTTTTCTTCCTCCAACTGCTCCCATTTCTGTTTCAGATCCTGGTATAGTGCTTCAGCCTCTTTTCGAATCCTTCCTGCCTGATCACGGTCTTCCTCTGCCTCTTTCCGATCCTCCGTCAGCGAAGTGATCATTTCTTCCATCCGGTTTTCATCCGTTGAAAGATGCGCTTTGGCTCTTTTGATCAATTCATCACGCAATCCCAACCGCTTGGAAATAGCAAATGCATTACTGCTGCCCGGTACTCCGATCAACAGACGAAAAGTTGGTTTTAATGTTTTTACATCAAATTCAACACTGGCATTAATTGCTTTGGGATGAGTGTGAGCGAAAAGCTTTAATTCACTGTAATGGGTAGTGGCCATTACCAGGCATCCCCGACCAATGACGTGTTCCAGTATGGATATGGCAAGTGCGGCCCCTTCTGCAGGATCTGTGCCCGCACCCAATTCATCAAACAACACCAGGCTTTTTTTGTCGATCTGTTCCAAAATCTGAATAATATTTGTAAGATGGCCGGAAAAAGTACTCAAGTTCTGCTCAATGCTTTGTTCATCCCCAATATCTGCGTATACTCCGCTAAACACGGGCATAACGCTTTCTTCTTCAGCAGGAATGGGGATCCCTGATTGAGTCATCAGGGCGAACAGACCAACGGTTTTTAAGGTTACCGTCTTCCCGCCGGTGTTGGGTCCCGTAATAATAATTGCTTGATAAGATTCTCCCATTTCCAAATCGATGGGCACCACATCTTCCGCATTGATCAAAGGGTGCCGTGCCTTCTTCAGGCTGAGGAGCGACCCGGAAATGCGCGGGACTACTCCTTTTACCTGATAGCCATAACGGGCACAAGCCATGATCAAATCCAGTTCTGCCAAAATTTCAGTATTTTTTTGAAGGGATTCTGTTTCTTCTCCGATCAGTTCGGTCAGTCTCCGCAAAACTTTTTCCACTTCTTTTTTTTCCGCCAGTTCCAACTCTCGCAGCCGGTTATTCCATTTGACAACGGCCTCCGGTTCAATAAACAGTGTGGCGCCAGACGATGATTGATCATGGACAATTCCGGGAAACCGGGAGCGATATTCCATCTTGACAGGAATCACATAGCGGTCAAATCGCTGGGTTATAATCGCTTCCTGCATCATCTTCGTATAATGAGAATTGCGAATCATGTCTTGCAGGGTTTGATTAATCTGTTTGCGTGCTTCCCCTATTTGGCGGCGGATTTTCCCCAATCCGGAACTGGCCTGATCTTTGACAACCGCTTGTTCGTCTATAGTCCGGAGAATTTCTTTTTCAACGGAGTTTAGGCTTTCCACTTGTTCTGCAAGTCCGCGCAAAATAGGAAGCGGTGCTTCTTCCTCTTCAATCTGCCGCAAAAAGGATTTTATTTTTCGTCCGGCGGAGATTGTGCTTGCAATATCCAAACACTCGGCTTCTGTAAGCATTCCCTTCATTTCGGCTCGCCGGATGGGAGTTCGCAGATCCCGAACCCCTCCAAACGGAACATCGCCTTTTAACCGAATCACATCCATACCTTCCCGGGTGGAATCCAGACGGTCCTTAACCCGTTCGATGCTGGCATCAGGCATCAGTTGTTCTGCCTTTTCCTTCCCCAGAACAGTAGCAGCCTGCTCTTTCAAACATTCCTTTACCTGGTCATATTCTAAAGATTTCAGCGTCCATTGCTCCACGCCGACAACTCCTCTTTCTGTTCAAAATCAATCTCTATTATAGCACTTCCTATCTATGAAAAACATCGAGCCAATACCTGAAATCGGCTCGATGTCCTATTATCGTGTAAAAATATGTTTTCCAATCTTTTTTATTTGGGGCCGGTTCCAGATCCACTTGGAAGTAGCCCGATCCGGGTTAAAGTAGTATAATGCCCCACCAGACGGGTCCCACCCGTTTAATGCATCTCTTACCGCCTTTTTGGCAGACTCGTCGGGCTGCATCCAGATTTGTCCATCGGCAACAGCTTCAAATGCGAGTGGCTGGAAAATCACACCGGATACACTGTCCGGAAATTTTTCACTCTCAATCCGGTTCAGGATTACAGCAGCAATGGCAACCTGCCCGGTATAGGGCTCTCCGCGCCCTTCAGCATAAACAGCCTGTGCCAACAAATGTATATCATTGTTGGAAAAACCGTAGCTGCTTTTAGGAACGGATGCTGTTTTGGCCTGTTTCGGTTTCTTCTCAATTTTATCCGGTGTATAGTTTTTGGTAGCAGCCCTCAGTTTTTGCAATGTTTTACTGCCAGCAACTCCGTCAATCTTCAAACCAAATTCATACTGGAACAAGCGAACCGCTCGGTACGTCCTTTCACCGTAATGCCCATCAACTTTTCCGGTATAAAATCCGATATATTTAAGGCGTCCCTGCAAATCCCAAACATTTCCGCCCCGGGAGCCACGTTTCAATACCGTCTCTTTTGCTTTTGTGCGGGTCATTTCCGGACGCCAATGCTTTGTCGATTTCCAAAGTTTCAATTTGGTCTTTGGTCCAACAATCCCATCAATCTTTAAGCCGAACTCATACTGAAACAAACGAACTGCTAAATAGGTACGCTGGCCGAACACCCCATCCACCGATCCTGTGTAAAATCCCAAATGCTTCAATCGCCCTTGCAATTCATAAACATCTCCGCCTTTGGCACCTTTTTTGAGAATAGCCGCTCCAAATGTCGTCTGGGCAAAAGTTTCCCTGTGGTTGGTACCATTTTGGGCAAACACACTGGGAAAGCTTCCTGTTGATATAAGGGCAACAATCAGACAAAGCATCACCATTTTGATAAAAGTACGGTTTACCATACGAACTTCACTACCCTTTTGGCTGGTTTACTGGTTATTATGCCAATCTTTCCTAAAAACATACAGCAAAAAGGGGCTTACCAGGTACAGTCAATCACTTTTCCAAGATGCACATACAACTATCCAATACCTTGACATTTTAGGGAAAAACAGAATAGTCTTCTTTTACTAATGTTGATTAAAATAAATATTTAAAAAATACACAATAAACTATATAATAGTATATAAACAACGGGAGGAAAAAGCGATGGGAGAATCTATTCTTTATCAAACGGTTTATATGCTTGGACAAATTGTTGGTGTATTTCTCGTTGTGTTTATTTTTGTAATTTTTCCGATACTCGGAATTATTTACTTGATAAAACGCAAAAGACTGGAAAGAAAATTTGAATTGAAATCAAAAAAACATAACCAAAGGCCATACAAAATGTAATCTGCCAAAACGCAAATAGCCACCTGTTCAGTACGGGAATGAAAGGACTTTGCAGACAGGACGGGAACAGATTTTCTGCAAAGTCCTTTGGATTGCCTGCGTGCGTAAAATCTTGAAGAGTCCGGCATGGGAGTTTCACCCAATTCATTTCTGTGTGGAAACTCCCACCTGCCGAAATTCCGGTTTTCCAACACCGAAACAAATTATCCGCGGAAGACTTTGCTGTTCCCGGTGAATCTTCCATCACCTGATGCCCACAACCATAGCCCAGGTAATTTCAGATCGGCACTTTCCTGTTCGTTCAGCCTGTATCTCCCACCTTCACAGGATGGTTTTTCCATTCGTTTCGGACCGGTTCATTTGTTTTTAGCAAAACTCTAAAGCATAAAGGGTAAAACTCGCCGAGCACCAGCTTCATCAATTCAAACCCGGCATATTTCAAAGTTGGGGGCTTGTATGCCTTTTTGCTGTTAGTTCCAAACCCACACCATCTTTCAGAACTCTTGGCGGCCTTGAATTACTTTTTCTTTTTGCCACTAAAAAACAGCTGCCGGAAATACAGGCAGCTGCTACTCATCCAATTTTACATCATTTTTCCTTGAAACAATTGGTTGAGCTCTTCCGTCAGATCAGGGGTCCAACCCGTCACTGCACCAGCCATGATAGATCCTTCCACCGCTTCCTGACCGGTGCTCCAGGGAATGACATTTAGCACATTGACCAAAATAAACGTTAGGAGCATAACTTTTACCAAGCCAAACAATACGCCTCCCGAGCGATTGACAAGAGACAAAATCGGCAGATTGGCTACCTGATTGATCAGTGTCGCTACTAGCGACAAAACAAGCCTCGTTCCAAACAGCAAAACAATAAAGGCAATCAGGGAATAAATGGCTGTTTCTACAGGTACGTATGCCATCCATCCTTCTCTGGTGGAATCAGGCAAACTCCATAGCTGACTGATGATAAGAGCTAATTCATCAGTAAATTCAAACGCAATCCAAATGGCAATAATGTAGTTAACCAACGAGGTAATTTGTCTGACCAATCCCCGTTGATATCCTTCTATTAACGCACCAATCAGAAGAAGAAGGATAACCAGATCCAGTAAATTCATCAAATCCTCCTCATGGTTCTTCGTCTTCAATCAGATGCATAATCTCATCATATTCCTGTTTCAGCTTCAAATAATCATCGGCAATGTTTACCGCCGATAAAACCGCCAGGCGTGCCACATCCAGCCGCGGATTGTTATCAGCAATTTGCCGCATTTTCTCATCAACATGACTTGCAACCTGACGCATATGACTCGGGCTTGCTTTTCCCGTCAAGTTATATTGTTGCCCATAAATTTCCACACTCAATCTATTTTTCACTTCTCCGCCTCCTTCACAAGGTGAAGGTTACTTCTGTGAGTTGAATCGGTGTAGAACAAATCCTGAACAGTTTATTGTCTGAGTTCGGAACCATAAAGCTCCGCCAGATGTTCAATAACTTTTTGGTGGACTACCTGTACCTCTTCGTCTGTCAAGGTTCGATCCGGTGCACGATAGACCAAAGAATAGGCTACACTTTTTTTACCTTCCCCAATTTGTTCTCCGGTAAACACATCAAACAGGTCTACGGATTCAAGTAATTCGCCAGCAACTTCCCGAATCCCTGCCTCCAACAGTCCGGCAGGCATATTTTCGTCAACAGCGATGGCCAGATCTCGGGTAACAGCAGGATATCGCGGAATCGGACGATAAGTAATTTCAAGGTCCCGATCAAGCAATTTCTCCAGATTGAGTTGGAAAACAACGGGTTTATCCAAATCATAACGCTTTGCCAATTTGGGATGCAATTGTCCCAGTATGCCGATCACTTCACCATCCAAAATGCACAAAGCGGTCCGACCCGGGTGAAATCCTTCCAATTGTGCAGCCTGGTACTCTACATCCTGCAAATCAAACCGCTCAAAAACGGATGCCAGAATCCCTTTCATTACATAGAAATCCTGTGCTTCAGACTCTGTGCTTTTCCAGATGGAAGGAGCTTTCTTCCCTGTTATCAGGGCAGCCAGTTCCAATTGTTCCTCCGGCAAATCAGTCAATGACTCTTCATCAGACAGATATACTTTACCCACCTCAAAGATTCGAGCATATTCGTTTCCGTGGTTGACATTATAGGCTGCAGTTTTGAGCAGCTGGGGCAACATTGTCGTGCGAAGTACCGCATGTTCGTTACTCATTGGCATAGCCAGGCGAATCGGGATGATTCCCTCATGAAGGGCAGCAATTTCCTGTTCAGCTTGATCCGAAGTCAAACTGTAAGTAAACACTTCATTTAAACCAAGTCCCCTTAACAGATGTCGAACGGTCCGGCGCAACTTTTGCGATTTTGTCAGGTTGCCGGGGGTTTGCTGTCCCCACAGCAAAGTGGCGGGAATCCTGTCATATCCATATAGTCTTGCCACTTCTTCAATCAAATCTACTTCCAACATAACATCAGGCCGCCGCGAGGGAACACGAACAACATAAATGTCACCTTCCAGAGTCGTGGGAAAAGCTAACCGGCGGAAAATATCCAATACTTCTTCCTGGCTGATTTGAACCCCGAGCAGATTAATCAGGCGCTCATGGCGCAAATCAATGACGACATCCTCCACATCACCAACTTTTTGCACCTGGGCGTCTGAAGCAACTATTCCGCCGCATAACTGGCGCAGCAACTGTACCGCACGGTAAAGAGCCGGAATAATTTGTTCCGGGTCAACTCCCTTTTCAAAACGAATATTGGCTTCCGAGCGCAGCCCCAGTTTGCGGGAAGTCTGCCGTATCATCATGGGATCAAAGAATGCAGACTCCAGCAGGATAGCTTTTGTTTCCGATGTTACTTCAGAAGACGCTCCTCCCATGACTCCGGCAATCCCGAGCGGCTGCTCCCCATCCGTGATCAGCAGCATTTCCGGATCACAAACCCGTTCTACATCATCCAGCGTTACGATCTTTTCGTTTTCGGTTGCGCGGCGAACGACAATTTGCCCGCCTGTTCTGGAATAATCAAAGGCATGCAGAGGCTGTCCGGTTTCCAACATCACATAGTTTGTGATATCCACAATGTTGTTGATAGGACGAATCCCTGCAGAAATCAGGCGATTTTGCATCCACTGCGGAGATGGTCCCACTTGCAGGTTTTTAACCAGTTGAGCGCTGTAAAAAGGACAGTCTTCCTCCGATTCGACAACAATTCGTACTTCTTCTGCCAATCCCGCATCCGATGGAATTTGGTCATGAATCACAGGCAACTGCAATTCACGGTTAAAAATAGCTGCCACTTCGTGGGCGACCCCCCACATTCCCAAGCAATCGGAACGGTTCGGGGTCAGTTGAAGTTCAATGACCTGGTCGTTCATACCAAGATATTCTTTGATATCCAAACCAATGGGAGCATCGGGTTCCAATACCAGGATCCCTTCTGTCTGTTCTTTCATCAGCACCTTGTCAGGAAAACCCAATTCCTTGGCCGAGCAAATCATCCCGTGTGAATGTACATCACGCAATTTTGCCTTTTTGATTTGCACTCCGCCTGGCAGTTTGGCCCCCACCAAAGCAACGGGAACGCGCTGACCTTTGGCCACATTTTTGGCGCCACATACAATTTGCAGCAGTTGCCCTTTCCCGACGTTTACGGAACAAACCTTCAGGCGGTCTGCACCAGGGTGAGGTTCCACAAACAGTACTTCTCCGACAACAACCCCGCTTACTCCCGGGTCACGGGTATAAATAACTTCTACTTCAATACCGGTTCGATTCAGTTCTTCAGCAATATCTTCCGGGGCAATCCCTTCCAGATCAACATATTGGGATAACCATTCATATGATACCAGCATCCTTAAGTCACACCTCTCATACGGTCTTGAATTGGCGCAAGAAGCGCAAATCGTTGTTGTAAAAATGGCGAATATCATCAATGCCATACTTTAATAAAGCAATCCGTTCGACTCCAATTCCAAATGCAAATCCCGTATATCGTTCCGGGTTATAACCCGCTTTTTCCAATACACGCGGATGCACCATTCCTGCACCCAAAATCTCGACCCATCCTTGTTCAGGATGAAAAATATCTACTTCGACGCTGGGTTCCGTAAACGGGAAATAACTGGGTCGCAAACGCATTTCCGTTCCTTCACCAAACATTTTTTCAATCAATGTCAACAAAACTCCGTTTAATTCACTCATGGAGACTCTCCGATCCACAACCAGCCCTTCAATTTGCGTAAACTGGTGTGAATGGGTTGCATCATCATCATCCCTGCGGTAAACCTTGCCTGGACAAATAATACGCACAGGAACATTTCCTTCTTTTTCGATCAAGGTTCTGACTTGCACAGATGAAGTATGTGTACGAAGCAAGATTTCCGGAGTAATGTAAAAGGAGTCCTGCATATCCCGGGCCGGATGGCCTTTAGGCAAATTAAGCATTTCAAAATTGTACTGATCTGTCTCCACTTCAGGTCCTTCGGCAATTTCAAATCCCATTCCCACAAAAATATCTTCCACCTGTTCGATAATCAGTTGAAGCGGGTGCAATGTCCCGGATTCGGGTTTGATTCCGGGAAGAGTCACATCAATGACTTCGTTATGCAACTGCTCCAATAATGCTGCTTCTTCCAGCTGTTCTACTTTTTCAACGATCATTTGCTCCAAATATCCGCGTATATCATTAGCCAGACTGCCGATTACGGGGCGCTCTTCAGGGGGAAGGCTGCCCATTCCACGCAATACACCTGTCAATTCGCCCTTTTTGCCAAGGTACTTGACTTTTATTTCCCTTAACTCAACCAAACTCTGTGCTCTGCCAATAACCAGAGCTGCCTCTTCTTTCAAGGCTTCCAAACGCTCACGCATTTTGTCGTTCTCCTTTCCTCAGTCCAATAAACGGTAAATCACAGGTAAAGATAGAAGATTATACCAAAAAATAAAAAGACCCCACGCCCAAAGGGACGAGAGATCCGCGGTACCACCCTTTTTGAGAAAAAATTATCTTTCTCCACCTCATTGATATAACGGCTCAACCGTACCCCCTACTCCGTTTCAAGGGTCAGCTCCAGAGTGAATTTCAACAGCCGGTTCCCTGGAAATGCTTTCAGTCATGGGCAAATCCTCCCTGAAAGGCCGTACTGTTTACTCCTCTCTTTCATCGCGATTTGTTCCTATTCAGTTGCAGAAAATTTGAAAGGCGATTTAAGCCTGGTTTACACTGCTGACAATAACCTCCATTTTTCGGGTCATGCAACCGCCAATAACATCACAATCAGGTTTTATTGACAAATTCCTATTTATTTTTAAGTAAAAATTATTTTATATTATAATCTAATCTTTTGTTTGCCTGCAACCGTCCCGCAAATAATATTGCTGGCGAATTCGCTCATACAACAGCAACGAACCAGTCACCGAGACATTCAGGGATTCCATGTCTCCGGGCATGGGGATCTTCAGATCAACATCTACATATTTCCAAAATGCCTCTTGTACCCCTCTGCCTTCATTTCCCAAAAGGATAGCAACACGGTCGGGAAATATATAGTCAAAATGAGTCCGGGATGCTCGCGGTGATGTGTTGACAATCGTTACTCCCCGCTTTTTCAGATCCGGAATCACTTCTTCCAGGTCCATCTGCCATAAAGGCAATTTAAAAACAGCTCCCATTGCAGACCGGACGACTTTCCCGTTAAAGGGATCAACAGATCCTTTTCCCAGGAAAATCCCATCGATTCCTGCCGCTTTGGCTGTGCGGATCAAAGTGCCCAAATTTCCCGGGTCCTGAATGGAATCCAAAAGCAAGAATGTCCTGCCCTGTTTGTTTCCTGCCCAAATCTCATCCAGCGGCCAATGCGGCCACTTTACCACTGCTGCCATGCCCTGCGGGGTTTCGGTCTCTGCCAATTCATGGAACAATGAGGACTGCAACACATAGACAGGAACCTTTTCCGGGAGTTTATCCAACCATAGCGGGATCTTTTCCTCAGCAGCCTGAGAAAAAATAACAGCTTGAAAAAAACATCTTGCAAAAGCGGCTTCCTCCAGTAAATGTTCCCCTTCGATCAGAAAAGCTCCTTGTTTTCTTCTTTCTTTTCTGGTTCTCAATTTTTTCCAGTTTTTCAATTGTCTATTATCCGGAGATGTAATCAAATGCATCTGTTTCATTTTGCTTTCGCCTGCAGCTTTCGTAAGTCTTCATTATGGCCAATTACAACCAGTACATCTCCCTGGTGAATTATATCAGTTGCAGAAGGAGCAATATTAAATGAACTCCCTTTTTTAATAGCCATCACATTGCAGCCGAATCTTCTGCGGATGTCCAGTTCCAGCAGGGTTTTTCCCGAAAAAAAGTCATTGGCAATGATTTCAATAATGCTGTAATCATTGGACAACTCGATATAATCCAGGATATTGGGCGAAATTAAACTATGTACGACTCTGACTCCCATATCCCGTTCAGGGAAAACAACGCGATCAGCCCCGATTTTGTCGAGAACTTTCCAATGCAACTCATTGATTGCTTTGACAACAACCTGTTTACTTCCCACTTCTTTTAACAGCAATGTGGTCATGATACTTGCCTGGATATCATTGCCTATTGCCACGATCACAACATCAAAATTACGTATCCCCAGAGCCTTTAGTACATTTTCATCGGTCGTGTCGGCTTCCACTGCATGTGTAACAATTTGGGCCATATCCTGGACACGAGCAGGATTTTTATCGATGGCCAGTACTTCATATCCCATTTCATGCAATGTGATTGCCATACTTTTTCCAAATCGGCCCAAACCGATTACGACAAAGGTGTTTCTTTCCAATCATTGTCACCCCAGACCTGTATCTGTTTTATATTCAAACAGCACAGCAGAAAAACTTGTATTTGGAAGAGATTAGCAGAATCTTCGGTACTAAACGGTTTTGACTTCTACAACTGTGCAAAACATTCCATTATATATAAGATATCTTTTACATCTTTTAAATAACCGGTTTCTTTTTGGATAATGTTCCAATTTAAGCACAATCTAAAATCAAAAAGGAGGGTACCCATATGAATATGAATTTCGACATTCGTGGTGCAGTAATCAACAACATTCATACCATGAACGAACAGGAACTGCAAGAATTGATTGTAGATTCGATTCAACGAGGTGAGGAAAAACTTCTTCCGGGCCTTGGTGTTTTATTTGAAGTCATCTGGCAAAACAGTTCCTCCAATGACCGTGAAGAGATGATTGATACGTTGCGTCAATCCCTTTCCACAAAATAGGTTTTGGCTGGTTTGAAACACTTTTCAATCATGATAAAAAGCCTGTTCTTTAATTAAAAGAGCAGGCTTCAGACAAATAGAACCACCAACAGTTACCAGAAAAACCCGTCAAAGCCTCCGCCGAAACCGCCATAGCTGTAAAACGCAAAAAAGCCGATGAAGAAAAGAATCAGAATAACGAGGATCGCAATGGCAATCCAACGCTGGCCATATCTGCCTAATCCAAAATTTGATCCAGTAACCACTTTTCCCTTCATAGGCTGTCTCCTTTCATTAACCCACCTCGCTATAGTTTATGATTCTTTGCCGGCGAGAATACGGACAAATACCCAGGTTTACAGCCCATTTATTCAACAGGTTTCCGCGCCATCCACAAACAGGCGGAAAGCAGAATAAAAGCAAACATTGATAATAAAGGAAAAGTAATAAAACCGAGCAAATTGATATATTCTTTGTCACAGGGGATCCCCACTCCGCACGCGGCAGCCTGTGCCAGTGCCGGGATTTTCTGCAACAAATATTGATAAAAAGCCACACCTGCCCCCAGGACAGAAAGAGGTAAAACATACGGAACAATACGTCGGTCATCACGGTAAGACGCAATCCCCAGAATAATTACCAAAGGAAACATGAATATTCGCTGCCACCAGCACAATGAGCATGGAGTATAATCCAACACTTCACTAAAAAACAAACTTCCTGACACCGCAACCAGAGAAATCAGCCAGGCAAAATAAAGGCTGTATTTTTGTACAGACGTTTTCATTGTTTGTTACACCTACTTGGCACTATTCAGTTCTTGTTCGATCACTTGTTTGACAGCCTGGTAATCCAGCGGGTTTTCCACCTTTTTCCCATTGATGATGATAGTAGGTACCGAATCAATCAACATATTTTCCGCCTTGCTGTTATCTGCCATAACCTCTTGCATATAAGTTTTCTTATCCAGATCTTCTTTTACTTTTTCAGCATCGACTTCCGGGATTTCCTTTTTAATCAATTGCAGCAAAAATTCCGGTGTTGCCCATACAGTCGATTCATCTTTCTGGTTTTTTAAAACAGCCTCATAAAATTTCCAAAATGCATCGGGATTTTGATTGTATACAGATTCCCCTGCCATACCGGCTGTAATGGAATCTTCACCTATAAATTGATAATTGTTGAAATACATTTGCACTTTTCCGGTGTCTATGTAATCCTTTTTCAGTTGAGGATAGACGGTTTCCACAAATGTCTTGCATACCGGACATTTGAAATCTGCAAATTCCATGATTTTGACAGGGGCATTGGGATCTCCAATCATCGGCTGGCCAGTATACTCAATATCATATGTCTTGGCTGTCTCAGTCTTCTGTTCGTTATTCGTGACCGACTGGTATATGGCAATCACCCCAATACCAATAAAAAATACCAACACGGTAATCATGGTAATCATGCTTAACGATTTGTTTTTTCCTTTTTTCTGCTTTGCCATGTTTCCAGACACCTCCAAGTAGATTTTACAATAAAAACGGATCAAATACATACCTCAGACTTTAGAATTACATTTACAGAAAGATGATTTGCAGGACTCGTTCTGTCTCCACCTGCATCAAAGGGGCAGTTTCAGCAAACGATTGCGGTCAAATCTTCACACTTTGTCTATACATTTTACAATAAAACGAAGCAGTTAAATCCTTGCTTGTCGAACAGACATGGAGGTTTTGTGATATTTCCATCCATATCGTTTTTTGATACGCTATAAAGTGTATTCAAGACTTGAAACCGTCCTAAGGAGAGACGAAACATGAATCATACAGTACGCGCCCTTACCATAGCAGGTTCTGACAGCGGAGGAGGTGCCGGAATTCAAGCAGATCTGAAAACGTTTCAGGAACTGCACGTTTTTGGAATGAGCGCAATTACTGCTGTCACAGCCCAAAACACACTTGGAGTGCAGGATGTCGTTGATCTGAAACCGGATTTCGTCGCCAGACAGATTGATTCCATTGCTACAGATCTGGGGGTCGACGCGGTCAAAACTGGCATGCTTGCTTCACCGGAAATCATCGAAACGGTAGCCGCAAAAATTAAAGAACATCATTTGGCTCCGCTTGTCATTGATCCGGTTATGGTCTCTACCAGCGGCGACCTGCTTTTGACCGGCGATGCCCGCAGCTCCTTTAAAAAATGGCTGTTGCCGCTTGCCACGGTAATCACTCCCAATTTGCACGAAGCGGAAATTCTGGCAAATATGCAGATTACCAACCAGCAAGAAAGAAAATTTGCTGCGCAAACATTGGTCGACGAGGGAGCAAAAGCGGTAATTATCAAGGGAGGCCATGACAAGGGAGATAAAGCCATCGACCTGTTTTACGACGGAACCTCCTTTCATTCATTTTCCGCTCCCAGAATAGTCACAAATCACACTCATGGAACCGGATGCACTTTTTCAGCTGCGATCACTGCCCATTTGGCACAAGGGCTCTCTCTATACGAAGCCATCGCCAATGCCAAATCCTTTATTACAGCCGCCATATCCCATCCTTTATCACTGGGGCACGGAAATGGACCAACCAACCATTGGGCGCACCGCAAACAGGAGGAATTCAAATGAATGGTATCCGGGATATTTTAAATGTTTATTTCATCATGGGAAGCCAGGATTGCCCCGGTCGAAAGCCCGAGCAGGTATTGGAAGAAGCAATTGCCGGCGGTATTACGTGCTTTCAGTACCGGGAAAAAAAGTCAGGGCTTCACATGCACCAAACGGTAAAACTGGGAAAAAGATTGCAATCCATTTGCAAAAGAAGCGGCATTCCCTTTATTGTAAACGATCGTGTTGATTTGGCTCTTATCTTGAACGCCGATGGTGTCCATATTGGGCAAGAAGATCTTCCGGCCCCAGAAGTAAGGAAACTAATCGGAAACCATCAAATACTGGGAGTATCAGCCAAAACCCCATCTGAAGCGTTGACGGCCAGACAGCATGGAGCTGACTATATTGGCGTCGGTCCGATGTTTGACACGATAAGCAAACTTGATGCAGGACAGGCGATTGGACCAGCCAGGATTACTGAGATTCGTAAATCTGCCGGTTCAGAGTTTCCCATTGTAGGAATAGGTGGGATCAACCCGAGAAACGCAAACCTCGTTTTGGAAGCGGGGGCTGACGGAGTTGCGGTAATTTCGGCAATCTCCCGAAGCGAGTCTCCCCGTACCACAGTACAAAAACTGAAGATGCAGTTCAGTAACTGATTCAGCTTGTGAATTTCCGAACAAAACCCAGCAGATATCCCTTTTCCAAAAGGAAAGGGGGATTTTAAAATATATTAACATTTCTAAATATTACATTTACATAATATAGTCTGTTATAATACAATATATAAAGATATAAATATTTAGACATAAAATAATTTTTTAGGGTGGTGAAATAATGATTCAATTGGTTCTCTCCAAATGCGATAAATGCGGAACTCCAGATTGTAAATGTCCAGACTGCGATTGTAAAAAATAGTACAAATCTTATGCATAATTTATCCAGCTCTTTTGGGCTGGATTTTCTTTTTACCCAGGGTTAATATCTTGTTAAAATTAATAATCAGAAGCGAATATATTAGACAAACATACTATAATGTAATACCTTAGTAGATAGTGCCATTTATGTTAATGAATTGATAGTTGTTCCTATTTTTAGGAGGGAATCAAGTTGAAAAAAATAGCAATGATCTTCCTACTCATTGTGCCGCTCCTGGTCTGGATTTTCCCTTCCCATGCTTTTGCATACAGTTATACCGGCGACCGCCTTTGTGATTACTATTATGTTCCCATCCGCTGGGGTGGAAGCATTAATGAAGAACAAAAAGCAATCGCAAGTGCATCGATCCGCGACTGGAATGAATCGCAAAATCACCGGCGCTTTGTTCAAGGCGATTCTTCCTCATCTGGAGTAATCGACGCTTACTATTCCAGTTCGGACAGCTACTTTGGCTATTCTTACTGGCAAACAGGGATGGATTCATGCACAGATGCCTGGGTCACAAAAATTAATACTTACTATGATTCAAATAATGATACAGAATTTGGACGCAGTGTATTCAGTCATGAGTTGGGACATATTCTCGGTTTGGCCCATACAAATTGGCCAGCTCTGATGAATACAGAGCGCAACCGCTTTACTTTGTACACCCCGCAAAAAGACGATATCAACGGTGTTAACGAATTGTATAAATAACTTCCCTGATCCAAAGGAGGAAGCAAAAATTGAGTGGTTGGAAAAAAACGGCAGCTTTTTTGATGATAATCTTTTCCCTCTTCACTTCAGGCTGTGCAGTTGAACCAAAAAAAGAAGAAGTCAATTTGGGCATGCATGTTGATTTATCATTCGCAAGCAACCTCAAAACAATGATTGACGAGGCTCCTCTTATTGTTCTGGGCGAATACCAAGGCATTAACCGGGTAGAAAACGGAGCGCGAAATCCTAAAAACCCCTCACTTCCTGCAAAAAATACATATCATGAAGTGGAAGTCTATGATTTCAATATCAAAAAGGTATTGAAAGGGAACCTGAACCAGGAAAATATTCAGATTGGCATAGCCCATAAAATACAATTGCAGATCAATGAACGTAAAAAAGTTGAAATCAATCATCCTTTGTATATCAAACCGCAAAAAGGAAAAAAAGTAATTCTCTTTCTTGATTATTCAGATCCATATACAAATTATTACACATTTCCCTTCACACCGAACTCCATTCAATTGGATCATAAAAATATGGCCCGGTTGTTGATTCCGCCATTAGGAGATCAACAGCAAAAAATCAAGTCGCATGATCAAACATACGAAATTACCATTGATGGATTCCCGGAAAGATATAATGACCAAATTACCGGGAAACCCTTGTCAAGTTTGCTCAATTTAATAGATATTGAATTGGATTAGCAATGAAGGCTTTTAATCCTTTTCTCACAGTACCTGGAGGAAGATAACCTGTTTTTAGACAATAGTTTTGGTTACCTTCCTGCAGGTATCTTTCTGGATCGATTAATATAACCGGCCATTGGGCGGGGAAAAGGATAGTTAGTTATTTATAAATTAAATTTACTTAATATTTTGATATAATAAACTTACAATCCTTTTTGCAAAATAAGGAGGCACATTGTGAGGCCGTTTCCGAAAGCGAAGGTTTATCTGTTTCTGGTTATTCTGCTCGCCGTTGTTTTCAGCAGTTTGCCATGGGGTCAAGCGGCTGAAACAGAAAAGAGGGAATTGATGCATTTTCCTGACTTAGCAGGGCAGCGCGAATTTCGAGCCGTCTGGATCGCCAGTGTTGTCAATATTGACTGGCCTTCCACTCCTCATTTAAGCAAGGAAATGCAAAAGGCAGAATTTGTCAAAATCCTGGAAGAATCTAAAGAAATGGGTTTAAATGCGGTAATTGTACAAATTCGCCCCTCTGCAGATGCACTGTATCCTTCACAAATCAATCCATGGTCGAAATATTTAACCGGCGAGCAAGGAAAATCCCCGGGTTATGACCCGCTTGCTTTTATGATTGAAGAGGCTCATAAGCGCAACCTGGAGTTTCATGCATGGTTTAACCCATATCGCGTAAGTATGGACTCCCATTTTGAAAACCTTGCTCCTGAACACCCTGCCCGGCAAAACCCCGACTGGGTCGTCACTTATGGAGGAAAGCTTTGGTATGACCCGGGATTGCCTGCCGTTCGTGACCATATCATTGAAAGTATTTTGGAAGTTACCCGCAAGTATGATATTGATGCTGTTCATTTTGATGATTATTTCTATCCTTATCCTGCACCCGGACAGGATTTCCCGGACGATAAAACTTTCCAAATCTATGGAAAAAACTTTACCGACAAAGAAGACTGGAGGCGCCACAATGTAAATTTGCTGATCCGGCAATTAAGTCAGGCGGTAAAAAAAGAGAAGCCACTGGTGAAGTTTGGCATATCGCCTTTTGGTATATGGAAAAATAAAATGAGCGACCCGACTGGTTCCGATACCAATGGTTCAGAAAGCTATTACACCATTTATGCCGATACCCGGACCTGGATTCAGGAGGGCTGGCTGGACTATATTGCTCCTCAAATCTACTGGAATATTGGTTACCCGCCTGCGGCATATGAAAAATTACTTGACTGGTGGTCCCATGAAACGTCAGGAAAAAACATTCATTTATATATTGGACAAGCTGTCTACAAAGTGGGAAACAACAACGAGGCATGGGACAATCCGGAGGAACTGCCCAAACAGATAAAATTGAACCGGACCAACCCCTTTGTGAAAGGGAGTATCTTTTTCAGCCACAAAGATTTGATCGCCAACCCCCTTGGCGTCAAAGACCGAATCACAAGCGACCTGTATAAAGAACCGGCTCTGATCCCTGGTTCACCATGGCTTGATCATAAAGCTCCAAGAAAACCAAAATTGGAAGAGGTAGCTAAAACTGCAAACGGGAATATACAATTTAAATGGAAAAACCGCGCCGGAAAGGATGCTGCTTATTTTGCCATTTATCGCGTATCTTTTGCAAACGGAAAACTGTTTGAAAAAGAGTTGTTAACAACAGTTCGAAACATGGATCGGATCTCTGAGTATACTTTGGAGTATGAAGAACCGTACAACCGCCATGACCTCTTTTTCATGACAGCGCTCGATCGCTCACACAACGAAAGTCTGCCAAGCAATCCGTCAAGATATCGGCGATAGCAAATTTAAATAAAAATGCCATCTGTAAAACGAAAGATTCCTTTAATATGAAAGCCCGCTAATCGTATATATTAGCGGGCTTTTTTATAAATCGTTATTATCTGACAGCAACCTCGACTTTTTCTGGAGCAACCTTAAACTGATCCATTTCCTCAATCACCAGGGCTCCAAACTCTTCCGTATCCACGGCCATTTTTATTTGTCCGTCTTTGACTTTGATCAAATCAGGCGTGTGGTAACCTTTGGCAATTACCTGTTTAACTGCATCTTCGACAGCATTCGCGGCTTCCTTGTACCCGAAGGAATATCTGAGCATCATTGCCACTGATAATATGGTAGCCGCCGGGTTTGCAACTCCTTGGCCGGCAATATCCGGTGCCGACCCATGAACGGGTTCATAGAGCCCAAATGTCCTCTCACCCAGGCTCGCAGATGGCAATAAACCGATTGAACCGGAAAGAATGGCAGCTTCATCACTTAAAATATCTCCAAACATGTTTTCAGTGACCAGCACGTCAAATGTGGAAGGCCGCTGTACAATTTGCATCGCACAATTATCTACAAGCATATGTTCAAGAGTTACATCAGGGTATTCCAGGGCTACTCTTTCTGCCACTTTTCTCCATAGTCTTGAACTTTCAAGTACATTGGCTTTATCTACTGAAGTTACTTGTTTGTTCCGTTTCCGCGCAATCTCAAAAGCCTGTCGGATAATCCGTTCGACTTCATATTCATGGTAAATGAGCAAATCCGAAGCAACCTCGCCATCTGGCATTTGTGTCCGGGTCTTTTCTCCAAAATAAATTCCGCCGGTTAACTCTCGCACTACAATCAGATCAACATCCCTGATCACTTCCGGACGCAGTGAAGAACTGGATTCCAAACCGTCAAATTGCATAACCGGCCGTAAATTGGAAAACAGGCCAAGTTCTTTTCTCAATTGCAATAACGCTTTTTCCGGGCGTATTTCAGCAGGATAATTATCCCAGTTTGGTCCTCCTACAGCTCCTAACAGGACCGCGTCAGACTGTTTGCACAATTGCAGGGTTTCATCCGGGAGGGGAGTACCTGCCCGGTCAATCGCCCCCCCACCAATCATGCCATATGAAAATTTAAAGATATAGCCAAATTTCTTCTCCACCTGGTGCAATACTCTTACTGCCTGTTCCACGATCTCCGGTCCAATTCCATCCCCAGGCAACACAGCCACTTTTTTCGCTCTGCTCATCCTGTTTGCACTCCTCTCAACTGGTTGTAACAGCCCTTTTGGCTGAGTCATCTTTATGTCCTTTACGCCGGAGCAAGCGATTCATTGCATCCACATACGCACGGGCACTGGCTTCCAACACATCCGTGCTGACTCCTCTCCCCCTGACACTCAACTCATCCTGCCTCAACTGTACATACACTTCACCCAACGCGTCTTTCCCTTGTGTTACTGAGTGGATGCGATATTCCAACAAAACAGCCTTTTCCTGGACGACACGGTCAATGGCTTTAAAGATGGCATCTACAGACCCATTACCGCATGCAGCCTCAAAAAATGATTTATCATCGGACAACCTTTTGATTTGAACGCTTGCTGTCGGCATTGACTGATTTCCACAGGTAACTTGCAAGGATTCCAGTGCAAACAGATCCTGGCTATGAACCATTTTCTCTTCAACCAAGGCAATCAGGTCATAATCCGTAATCTCTTTCTTGCGATCGGCCAGTTCCTTGAAGCGGACAAACAGGTTATTGAGCTGCTCTTCGCTCAATTTATAACCTAATTGCACCATTTTGTCATGAAAAGCGTGGCGGCCTGAATGTTTACCCAATACCAAACGACTTTCAGCCAGTCCAATCGATTCGGGAGTCATAATTTCATAAGTTTCCGGATTTTTCAGCACCCCGTCCTGGTGAATTCCCGACTCATGTGCAAATGCATTTGTTCCAACCACTGCTTTATTGCCGGGGACAATCATTCCCGTCATTTTGCTTACCATCCGGCTGGTACGATGAAGTTCTTGCAAATTCAAGGTTGTGCGGACCTTGTAAAACGATTCCCTTGTTTTAATGGCCATGGCAATTTCCTCCAGCGCAGCATTGCCGGCACGCTCACCGATTCCGTTAATGGTGCATTCCACCTGCCCAATACCTGCCTCAATTGCTGCCAGACTGTTGGCAACGGCCATTCCCAAATCATCATGACAGTGGGCACTCAATCGAATCTTGTCAATTCCCGGAACCCTACTGATCACTTCACGAAACATCCCTGCATATTCATATGGTGTCAAATAGCCAACGGTATCCGGCAAGTTGATCACCTTGGCCCCGGCTTTAATAGCCACATCAACCACTTCACACAAGAAGTCAATTTCTGTCCGGCCCGCATCCTCTGCCGAAAACTGGATATCAGGGAAAAATTGTTTTGCATACGTAATTGCTTCATGAGCTCTGGCTTTTACCTTTTCTTTATCCATCTTCAACTTGTATTCCCGATGAATTGGAGAGGTTGCCAGAAAAACATGGAGATATGGGGATTGTGCATCTTTCAGAGCTTCCCACGCACAGTCAATATCTTTTTTTACTGAACGGGACAAACTGCAAACCGAAGCATTTTTTACTACACTCGCTACCTCTCTGACAGCTTCCAGGTCTCCTGTGGAGGAAGCGGCAAATCCTGCTTCAATCACATTCACCCCTAACTTTTCCAACTGTGTCGCAATTTCTACTTTTTCCCGGGAACTCAGATTCACCCCCGGTGACTGTTCTCCATCGCGCAACGTTGTATCAAAAAAAGTGATTGTACGCATAACCCGCTTCCTCTCCTTTAAATTCATTATTGACTCACAGGCTCTCCCTTTTTATCCCACACCATTAACTTTCTCAACTGACTTCCTACCCGCTCGAGTTCATGCTCTTTCTCTTCTCTTCTTGTAGCCTGGAACTCTTTGCGTCCCTGTTCATTTTCATTAATCCATCGACGGGCAAACGTACCATCCTGAATTTCTTTCAAGACCTGTTTCATTGCTTCGCGACTCGGTTCAGAAACAACCCGTTTTCCGCTTACATAGTCACCAAACTCGGCAGTATCACTGACGGAATAGCGCATACCACTCAAACCGCCCTCATACATCAAATCAACAATCAATTTCAATTCGTGCAAACATTCAAAATAGGCAATTTCCGGTTGATAGCCTGCTTCTACCAATGTTTCAAATCCGGATTTGACCAACTGACTGACGCCGCCGCACAATACCGCCTGTTCCCCAAACAGATCCGTTTCAGTTTCTTCCTTAAATGTGGTTTCAATAACACCGGCTTTGGTCGAACCGATCCCTTTACAGTAAGCGAGGGCCAAATCTTTTGCTTTTCCGCTGGCATCCTGTTCAACAGCGATTAATGAAGGAACCCCGAAGCCCTGTTCATAAACTCTTCTTACCAAATGTCCCGGTGATTTGGGAGCAACGAGCAGGACATCTACATTCTTTGGCGGAACAATCTGTTTAAAATGAATATTAAAACCATGTGAGAACATTAGTGCGTTGCCAGATTCCAAATATGGAGCAACATTGTCTTTATAAACTTTTGCCTGTACTTCGTCAGGAAGCAGCATCTGTACTACATCTGCGCGTTTTGCCGCTTCATCCACTTCAAATACTTCAAACTTGTCTGATTCCGCCTGCTCCCACGATTTTCCCTTGCGCAGACCTATTACTACATGTACTCCGCTATCCCGCAAATTTTGTGCTTGCGCATGACCTTGGCTTCCATACCCGATAATTGCAACAGTTTTTCCTTTCAGGTAAGATAAATCAGCATGATGTTCATAGTACATTTTTGCCATTTTAAAATTCCTCCTTTTTATATTGATGAAACGGTCGCTTTTTTGGCGCTGCCTCGTGCTACAGCCGTAATTCCGGTTCTGGCCACTTCCTGAATGGAGTAAGGGCGCAACAATTCAATCATGGCTTCCAGTTTGGAAGGCTCTCCTGTTACCTGAACTACCAGTGACTGCGGGCTGACGTCAACGATGGTTGCCCGAAACGGTTCAATAATTCCATTGATTTCGGTTCTCCTGGATGGAGGGGCCTCCACTTTGATGAGCATAAGTTCCCGTTCCACAGCCTGTTCTTTTTCCAGTTTTTCCAGTTGGATCACGTCGATCAATTTATCCAGTTGTTTGGCAATTTGGTTTAATGTAGGAATATCTCCTCTCGTGACGATCACCATGCGGGAAAAGGAAGGATTCTCCGTCTCTCCAACGCTGATACTTTCAATATTAAAATTTCTCTGGCCAATCAGGCTGGCCACACGCGCCAGTACTCTGGGCTGGTTATTTACTAAAACAGATAAAATCTGCCTCATCTCTTCTCATCTCCCATAACCATCTCATCTAATCTCGCTCCAGGTGCAACAAACGGATAAACATTTTCTTCGGGGTCTACCCAAAAGTCGACAACAGCCGGACCGGGATGTTCCATGGCCTCTTTCCAGGCCTGTTCCGCTTCTTCCTTGGTCTTGGCCCGCCAGGCCTTGATCCCGTAAGCTTCCGACAATTTGATGAAATCAGGCCCTCCATGCAAATCAACATCACAATAACGTTTTTCATAGAAAACTTCTTGCCATTGCCGCACCATCCCCAAATAATGGTTATTAATGATAGCTACTTTGACAGGTATATTTTCCAGTGTCAAAAGGGCCAATTCCTGGGATGTCATTTGAAAACCGCCATCTCCCGTTACGGCAATGACCGGACGATCCGGGTTGCCCAATTTGGCACCAATGGCTGCCGGAAACCCGAAACCCATCGTTCCGAGGCCTCCAGATGTCAGGAGTGAACGGGGATGGTGAAATTGATAATATTGCGCCACCCACATTTGATGCTGTCCCACATCGGTTGAAATGATGGCTTCACCACCAGTTGACCGGCAAATTTCTTCAACCACCCACTGTGGTTTAAGACAGGAAGAATTATCCTGATACGTGAGGGGATGTTCTTTTTTCCAGCTCTGCAATTTTTCGAACCAATCCTGAGAATCGCTTTGCGCAACATCTTTATTGACTACCTCTAAAACCGTTTTGACATCACCTATAATCGAAGTCCAGGTCGTGACATTTTTACCAATCTCCGCCGGGTCAATATCTATATGCACGATTTTGGCATGAGTGGCAAATTCCTTGATTCGTCCCATCGTTACACGATCGTCAAACCGAACGCCTATTCCGATTAATAAATCGCACTCCAGAAGCGCGTGGTTGGTCGCATAAGTTCCATGCATCCCTGGCATTCCCAGCCAATAGGGATGAATTCCCGAAAAGCCGCCAATGCCCATCAATGTAGTTGTAACCGGGATGCGGGCTTTTTCGGCAAATTCCCGAAGTTCATCGGCTGCACCGGATGTAACCACTCCTCCACCAGCTAAAATGAGCGGTTTTTTTGCTTCTGAGATAGCTTCATTCAACTTTTCCACCTCTCCCGGATGGGGTTTCCCCGGAAGCTTGTAACCCGGGATCTCCACTGCATCGGGATAGGAAAAAGCTGCTTTAGCATTGGAAACATCTTTGGGAATATCGATCAGGACAGGACCAGGACGTCCTGTTGTCGCAATAATAAACGCTTCTTTTACAATCGATGGCAGTTCCTTGACATCACGCACCAGATAGTTGTGTTTTGTAATTGGCATTGTAATCCCTGTGATATCCGCCTCCTGAAAAGCGTCCGTTCCCAACAGATTTTGGGAAACATTCCCTGTGATGCAAACCAGGGGAACTGAATCCAACATGGCTGTTGCAATTCCTGTCACCAGGTTCGTTGCGCCTGGCCCGGAAGTAGCAAGAACAACTCCGGGCTTTCCGGTAGCTCGCGCATATCCATCAGCAGCATGAATGGCTCCTTGTTCGTGGCGAGCGAGCAGATGGCGTATTTCTCCCTTATACAAATGATCATATATTGGCAAGACTGCTCCGCCCGGATAACCGAAAATCACCTCTACTTTTTCCTGGATCAGACTGCGAAGCAAAATTTCTGATCCTGTAAATTCTCTCTTCTCCGCTTCTCTCTCAACTAGCTGAATTGTACTGGTTTCCACTTGGGGAGCCACCTCGTGTTCCTCCTTCTCTGGATATAAATAAAAAACCCAATTCACCCCAGACTGCATGTTTTATGCCTTCTATTGGGACGAATCAGGTTCGTGGTACCACCCAATTTTGTCGACTTTTCACAAAGAACGACCTCAGTTGGTGCAATGCCGCACCCAGTCTTTAACGGGACAACCGGGAATGTACTACTCAATGCAATTTCTTGCATCTTTGGCCACCCGACTCCAAGGCGAGAGATTCACAAGTTCGCGGTTCCGGTCTCAGCATCCCCGGACTCTCTGTAACGCACTCACTTACGAACATTCCTTATCATCGTCTCAAAATATAGAATTGTTGGACTAATTGTCGTTTTAAACAAAACCCTTGAAACTGTTGAATAAATGACGGTTATTCTTTTGTTTAAGATTTCTAAAAGTTACAATTGCGACTATTTAGATGATATTATAGTCATCCTCCGCAAAGGGTGTCAACCACTTCCCTCCACTATTTTCTTT
The DNA here is from genome assembly GCA_965544045.1 of uncultured Thermoactinomyces sp. GTDB lineage: Bacteria > Bacillota > Bacilli > Thermoactinomycetales > Thermoactinomycetaceae > Thermoactinomyces. The sequence continues at coordinate 215,597 of CBEULT010000003.1, read as the reverse complement.
ACAAATTTGAAATCGTTTGCAAATTTTAAAAAAAGTTCACACTCCCACAAAAATGGGAGTGATCTGAAAAACTATATTTTTTTCAAAACTGCTCCTGTATTTGCCGATGTAACCAGATAAGCATATCTTCTCAAAAATGTCCCCTCAACTTGTATGGAAGGAGCCTTCCATGCTTTTTTCCTGGCCTCCATTTCTTCATCCGGGACCAGAAGGCGGATGGTTCCATGTACCAGATCAATTTCAATCTCATCATCTGTCTCAATCAGGCCGATTGGTCCCCCTTCTGCCGCTTCCGGTGAAATGTGGCCAATACAAATCCCCCGTGTTCCTCCGGAAAATCTTCCATCTGTAATAAGAGCCACTTCGGTTCCCAGGCCCATCCCCATAATGGCTGAAGTAGGGGATAACATTTCCGGCATGCCTGGACCTCCTTTTGGCCCTTCATACCTGATTACAACAACATGCCCCGATTTCACCTTCCCCGTGGAAATACCGGCAAGTGCCTCGTCCTGAGATTCAAAAACAATGGCCTTGCCTTTGAACCGGCGAATGGAAGGGTCAACTGCACCCGTTTTAATGACAGCACCATCCGGAGCCAAATTTCCAAAAAGTATTTGCAGGCCGCCCGTCTGGCTGTAAGCCTCTTCCAAGGGCCTGATCACAGCCTTGTCTTTAATTTCGGCTTGCGCAATATTTTCACCCAGTGTTCTTAACGTGACAGTGGGAGAATCCAAATGGAGCAGTCCATCAATCCGGCCAAGTTCCTTCAAAATGGCCGAGATGCCACCTGCACGGTCCACATCTTCCATATGCCAGTTTCCTGCCGGGCTAACTTTGCAAATATAGGGAACTTTTCCGGAAAGTTCATTGATTTTTGCCAAAGGATAGTCCACCCCGGCCTCATTGGCAACAGCCATGGTATGCAGGATCGTATTGGTTGAACCTCCCATCGCCATATCTAAAACCAAAGCATTGTTCAGTGATTTTTCTGTTACAATATCTCTCGGTTTCAAATCGGCTTCAATCAGGTGAATGATTTGTTCCGCCGCTCTTTTGGCAAATAATTTCCGTTCGTCCGACCTGGCCAGAATGCTTCCGTTGCCAGGCAGTGCCAATCCCAATGCTTCCGACAGGCAGTTCATTGAATTGGCCGTAAACATTCCTGAACAGGAACCACAGCCGGGGCAAGCAAACTGCTCAAGTGTTGTCAATTGATTGTCATCGATTTTGCCGGATTGACGAGCTCCTACACCTTCAAAGACTGAAATCAGGTCAATTTTTTCTCCTTGGGGAGTAGTCCCTGCCGCCATGGGGCCGCCACTGACAAAAACAGTCGGTATATTGACACGAAGCGCCCCCATCATCATCCCAGGTGTAACTTTGTCGCAATTGGGAATGCAAATAAGACCATCAAACCAGTGGGCCTGTGCCACCGTTTCAATAGAATCCGCTATGATTTCGCGGCTGGGCAGCGAATACCTCATCCCGATATGCCCCATTGCTATTCCGTCATCAACCCCAATTGTATTAAATTCAAAAGGAACCCCACCAGCTTCCCGAACCGCCTCCTTAATCGTTTCAGCAAATTTGTTCAAATGAATATGGCCTGGAATAATTTCCACAAATGAATTGCAGATCCCGATAAAAGGCTTGTCAAAGTCTTCCTCTTTTACTCCGGTAGCCCGCAACAAAGACCGGTGAGGTGCCCGATCAACCCCTTTTTTAATTTTATCACTTCGCATTGTAATCCCCCTATTCGGATTTTTCATATCAGTGTATAACAAAAAAGAATTGATGTCACTAAGCACCAAATGAACATTTTATAAAAAACAAAGAAATTTATTATAATTATTCCATTAATTTTCAATAAAGATTTTCATAGACTTTTCATACATTTTTCATAAATAAATAAAAAATATATTGATCGATCACCGACAAATATTTTATAATCAAGATGAAATATTTGATAATGTAAAACAAATAATTGGGAAAAAGGTTAAAAAAAGGGGAATTTCATGTCTAACAGATTAGAAATGTTTATGGAATTAGAACAAGTATTTCGTCAAATTTTACGACAAATCCGTAAAGATTTATCTGAAATTTGGGGAGATAAAGTGAATGGCGCTGAATTTGCTGTATTAAAACAATTATTTAACAAAAGTCCGCAAATTGTAACTTCCCTTGCCCATGATTTTGACGTTTCCGTCAGCCATATTACCCATGTTGTCGATCAATTGGAGAAAAAAAATCTGGCTTATCGAAAACGCTCTCAATTGGACAAACGTATTGTTGAACTTCATCTTACAGAAGAAGGCCGTCAGCAGATTGAAAAACTGATCAAGCAGAAATCCGATTACTTCCAAAAAAAGTTCAAAAACCTGTCCACACAAGAGGTGGAAAAACTTCTTACTTTATTAAATAAAATCACCTGATTCTCCCCAGAAAAAATAGCCCCCCAGAAAACAGGGGGGTCTTTCATACTGTAGAAAACATATACAGGAAGACGGTTTTCAGGACTTCGTTCGCCTTGCAAAATAACAGCGGGGGCTTCACTCGTTTTCTTCAAACAGTTTTTGACGGGAGTGTGACACCACTTACTTCTGAAAATCGTTATCCTCATGCTTTAAAACAAGCTTCCCCAAAACCTGAGGAAGTTCCATTTTATTCATTATTTAGCGTTTTTTGCGACGTTTACCAGTTCAGCAAAGGCTTTTTGATCCGTTACTGCCAGTTCAGCCAGGACTTTCCGGTTGATATCTACACCGGCTACTTTCAATCCGTGCATAAATTTATTGTAAGAAAGACCGTTCATACGTGCCGCAGCGTTAATGCGTGTAATCCACAATTTACGGAAATCACGTTTGCGTTGGCGCCGGTCACGATATGCATACATCAAGGATTTCATTACTTGCTGTTTCGCTGTCCGGAACAACGTATGTTTGGAACCAAAGTAACCTCTAGCCAGTTTGAGTACCTTTTTCCGACGCGCACGCGTCACGGTACTGCCTTTCACTCTTGCCACGATAAATCCCTCCTGAAGTCTCTTTCTCTCAAACGTTTACTTGTAAGCAATCAACTGTTTGATCCGTTTAACATCACCAGAATGCATGATGGCGCTTTTGCGCAATTTACGTTTACGTTTTGGGCTTTTGGCTTCCAACAAGTGACTGGTAAATGCATGATTGCGTCTCACTTTGCCAGTACCCGTTTTTCTAAAACGCTTTGCTGCAGAGCGTTTTGTTTTCATTTTTGGCATGACGTTGTCCTCCTCTTACTGTTTCGGTGCTAAAATCATAATCATTTGACGACCTTCCAGCTTCGGGGCACGTTCAATCTCTGCATACTCCTCAACTTCCCTGGACATCCGATCCAAAATCTTGCGTCCAAGTTCCTGATGAGTAATTTCCCGTCCGCGAAAGCGAATGGTCAATTTAACTTTGTTTCCCTTTTTCAAGAATTTCTTTATATTGCTTAACTTGGTTTGTACATCATTCTCCTCGATTGTCGGGCTGAGACGCACCTCTTTAATTTGAATCGTTTTTTGATTTTTTCGTGCTTCTTTTTCCCGTTTGCTTTGCTCATAGCGGTATTTTCCATAATCCATTATGCGGCAAACAGGCGGTTTCGCTTGCGGAGCAACATTTACCAGATCCAGGTCTGATTCTTGCGCCAGACGCAAAGCTTCCCGAATCGATTTAATCCCCAATTGTGACCCGTCCACACCGATCAAACGAACTTCCCGAGCACGAATCGACTCATTTACTTGGTGCTGCTGTTCCTTGCTGATAACCTGCCACCTCCGGAAAATTTTTAAAAAAACAAAAAAGCGTGAGCGCAGAAAACGCCCACACTTTGCTTCCAATCTCCAACCAGGAAATTCAGTCAAAACCCGTCAACTGCATCGCTTGCGTTGAACAGGTGAGAAGCGGGCGCTTCTACTTGCAAGACAAAGATATACTAGCACAAATCACAGATCCATGTCAAACCAATCCTGTTTCTACCAGATTGGATTAATATACAACACCTTACTTTGTCCAGTCAAGTCAGCCTCAGCACTCGCAAATACAAACGAAAAATATTAATACGTGTTGATGCACGAAAAATTGTATAATTAATTTGAAATAATTAGTCAGTGGAAGGTGAGAATATGGCCAAACTGTCTCGTCAACCTGTAAGCGGAAAAAGTTATACCCCGCTGATCGTTGCTTTGACCATTTTGATCAACGTGATCGTATTGCTTCTTTTTTTCATGCCAAAATACCAGGGCTCAAGCCATCTTGACTTAACCTTTTTGCCCATGCTGAATGCAGTATTTAACAGTTTTACCGCCGTATTCCTTCTGACGGCATTCTATTTCGTAAAAAGGAAAAATATTCGCATGCACCACCATTTTATTTTTGCAGCCTTTTGTTCAACAGCCTTGTTTTTGGTGACATATCTTACATATCATGCCATGGCCCCCTCGACTCATTTTGGCGGCGAGGGGTGGATCAAGCCCGTTTATTACTTTGTGCTTGTGACCCATATTATTTTAGCTGCACCTACCGTGTTTCTCGCACTTTTTACCATTGTCCGCGGACTCCACATGCAGGTGGACAAACATCGCAAAATCGCTCGCTGGACCATGCCAATCTGGATTTATGTGAGCATTTCCGGTGTCCTGGTTTATCTGTTGATTTCTCCTTATTATTAAAAGAAGAACCCTCCTTATCAGGAGGGTTCTTCGGCAGATAACTACATCAGCAGCTCATTTTTTCTCTTCGATTTCCATTTGCAGTTGTTTAATTACGTCACCAAGCGGTTTTGCTCCAATATCCCCTTCCGCCCGTTTTCTTACTGCCACCGTTCCTGCTTCCGCCTCTTTTTCGCCAACTACAAACATGTACGGAGCTTTTTTCATTTGCGCTTCCCTGATTTTATAACCGATTTTTTCATCACGGTCATCCAGTTCGGCGCGAATTCCCGCAGCTTTTAACTCCGACAAAACCTGTTCGGCATACTGATTAAACGTGCGGGAAATAGGAAGCACTTTTGCCTGAACCGGTGCGAGCCAAAGCGGGAATGCTCCGCCATAGTGTTCGACCAATACACCGATAAAGCGGTCCAGTGATCCGTAGATTGCCCGGTGAATGACAACCGGACGGTGGCGGTCATTATCTTCTCCGATATAGGAGAGGTCAAATTTCTCCGGCATTTGGAAATCGAGCTGCACCGTGGCACATTGATGGCTTCGTTTCAAGGCATCCCGGATATGGAAGTCGATTTTCGGCCCATAAAATGCCCCGTCCCCTTCATTAATCCGATAATTGACTCCAGAGTGATCCAACACGTTTTTCAGAGAAGACTCCGCTCTTTCCCACAATTCATCCGATCCCATCGAATCCTCCGGACGGGTAGACAGTTCAACCGTGTACGGGAACCCAAACGGCTGATAGATCTTGTCAATCAGTCTGAGAGCGTTCATCACTTCTTCTTCAATCTGATCCGGACGAGCAAAGATATGCGCATCGTCCTGCGTAAATGTACGTACCCTGAGCATTCCGTTCAAGGCTCCAGACAATTCATGGCGATGCACCTGTCCAAATTCCGCCAACCGCAGGGGCAAATCCCGGTATGAACGAATGCCATTTTTGAAAATCAGCATATGGCCTGGACAGTTCATCGGTTTTACGGCAAATGATTCTTCATCAATATCGGTAAAATACATATTTTCTTTGTAGTGATCCCAATGGCCTGATTGTTCCCACAGGCGCTGGTTCATAATCAGCGGGGTGTGAACTTCAAGATAGCCGGCCTCGGCCTGCAACTGGCGGGAAAACTGTTCAAGTTCGTTGCGCACAACCATTCCGTTAGGCAAATAAAACGGCATTCCAGGTGCTTCTTCCGAGAACATGTATAATTCAAGTTCACGCCCCAATTTCCGGTGATCCCGTTTTTTGGCCTCTTCCAAAAAGTGCAGATGCTCATCCAGCTGCGCTTTTTTGGGCCATGCTGTTCCATAGATGCGTTGCAGCATCTGATTGTCTGAATCCCCGCGCCAATAGGCTCCGGCGATGCTTAACAATTTGAATGCCCTGATTTTGCCTGTTGACGGCAAATGGGGTCCGCGACACAGATCAAAGAAATCTCCCTGCTCATAGATGGTAATTTGTGCATTCTCCGGCAGTTCGCGAATAAGTTCCAACTTGAGGTGATCATTCAGTTTCTCATATTTTTGAATGGCTTCGTCCCGCGAAACAACTTTCCGGACAATCGGATGATCCTCTTTGACAATTTTTTTCATCTCAGCTTCAATCCTGGGCAGATCTTCGGGAGTCAAACGAACCGGCAGATCCACATCATAATAAAATCCATCCTCGATCACCGGCCCGATGCCAAGTTTCACATCCGGATACAGCCTCTTAATTGCCTGAGCCATCAAGTGGGCTGTACTGTGGCGGTATACTTCCAAACCTTCTTCATCTTCCAGTGTCAAAACCATGACATCAGCGCCATCCGGCACGACAGCTGCCAGATCCACTACCTCGCCATTCACTTTTCCGGCAATCGCTTTTTTTAATAAACTCTTGCTGATTGATTCCGCAATCTCCCCGACAGTAACTTGCTGTTGGTACTTTCGAACAGAACCATCCGGCAAATTCACCGCAACACTCATTTCTGGTCAACTCCTTTTTTAAGAACATAAAAAAGCTCCTCCCGCAAAGGGACGAGCTTGTCGTCGTGGTTCCACCCTTTTTTAACCTCAACGGAGCATACTCTTCTCCGGTCAAGGTTCTCTCATCACAATAACGATGTGTATTCCGGCAGCAGATAATGGCATTCCAGGCGTTCCCTGCTGCAGCTCCGAGGTGGTAAGCATTTTCCCATTGGGTATGAGGGCTTTCAGCCGCTGACCCTCACTCTCTGAGACCATAAGAAAATCTCGTATCCTCATCATCACTTTTCCATAAAATTTTTTATGTATTATACTCATTTAATATGAATACGTCAAGCATCCTCCTGAAAATGACTGACAGAAGTTGTGGGATGGCACTTGCTGCATCCGTCGCAAATCATAATTCTTCCTTCAAACACTTTTAACAGTGTCTGAACCACGTTCTCCATCGGACTGGAAGTATGAAGCATGATTCTTTCCGGTGCCATGCTTAACAAAATACTCATCATGTAATCCCCATGTGAGGATGTTGCCTCAGCAATTTCCATAAAAGATGGTTCCATTTCCCTGGCCAGAATTGGGGTGCCATCCGCTTTGACGACATGAAATTGATTCTTGTCTTTATGGATGATATGCACAAGCGGAATCTTGGGGATTTGCAGTTGAATAAAGGTACGCAGCAAATCGATAAACTCTTTGCAGCGCCGGTTTAACAAATGTGTATAAATGGCCTCTTCTACACAAATGGCCAGTGTTTTCCGATAGGTTTTCAGACGAAAACGCAAGAAACCGTCCACAGCCAAATGCTGATTATTTTCCAGATGACACCGGATTTGTCGGGCTATTTTTGCGCGGCGATTGCTGTAAACTACATTTGCACACTCCCAGGCACTTGTTTCCAACTGTTCAGAAACACTCCGCCTGATCTCGCCCATTTCTCCCCTGGATAAATAATTTGGAGAGGTTTGAATCATTTTGGATATCCAAGTTGGCTCAATCACATCGCAAAAGAAATCAGCCAAAACCTTGCCAAAAAGCGTAATGATTCGCCTTTTTTTTTCACTGTTTAATTGTTTCAGGCCAACACTGACCATATAACGGTCCCCCGCCATTATTTCCCTGGAACAGGATACCGGGCAGACAGACTTGACGCCCACACACAATTCATTTAAATATGAGCCAAATTTTACAATCTGCATCCGATCTTTCAAAGCAAACGATATGATATACAGCACCCGTCTCCCCTCCCGGTTGGTTCTTACAAGAAAAGACATAACCGGATTCGGCTTCAATAATAATATATGAACGAAACGATCACTGTATACGGAAAATATGGTTATTCCTGTTTAATAAAAAAACTTGGCCCCCCCGGAAAGGACCAAGTTTTCCTCATGAATTTCATTGCCTTTTTAGGGGCAAACCTCCCGTCTCAAAAATCCGGGCTTGCTTTTCCTAAAACCAGCCGGCAACCAACGCCTCATTATAAAAAATCAAGCCAACCAAATATACAAATCCCAATGAAGCCAGCAAAAGCGCCAGATTTCCAATCAGCTTGTCTTCCTTCCCGCCGCTCTTAATTTTCATGCCAATCAACCGCAAATTAAATTTTCTTCTATAAGGCCACAAATACGGAACCCCTGCACTTGTCAATGTATCTGCAAAAAGATGCGATAAATAACCGACAAAAACGGCTGTCGTCAAAGCCGGTTCAATCAAATACGCAATCCAGCTGATATAGGCACAGGAAAAAAGCGAATGGGCTACACTCCGATGCGGAGCGTAAGCAACTCCTGCTGAGAAAATCCCCAGCAACAATACCCACAGGGGCAAGCCTTTCGCCAAATATAAAGCAATCATTACGATCCCCAAAGCTGCCAGGGTAAAAGAACGGTATGTACGTTTTAATGAAGGAAAAATAAAATTGTTGATCAAACTGCCGTCTTCATCAATATCTGGAATAATCGAAGCGATTCCGGCCAACACAATCGTCAATCCCAATTGGCCCACATCATCCGTATTGCCGGAAACCACAGCCAGTCCGACTCCGGAAGCCAGACCAATTGCAAAATGCGTTCTTCCTGTCAAACCCTCTCCTCCTCTGTTTTGTCTATCTCTGAGGGCAAAGGGAACTTTGCCACAAAACAATTATCCATTTTATCACAAATTAAAAATATCAAATATAAAAAAGAAAATCTATTATCGCTTGTAATTCTGACTAATAAATCTTTGCTAATTAAAAATATTTTTTATCATTGAACGCATCAATGAATCCGGTTTTAAAAAATATGTTCCATTTGAATTTTACTCTTGTCACTTGCAGGATTATTGTTCCACAGCCCACCATTAAAGAAAAACAATGCAGGACATCGCTGTTATCAATCAGGTGATTGATTTGTGTAGTCACCCTCATCTATCAAATAGCAAGATGTTTCCCGTTTCTGCCTATGACAAGGCACCGGAAATTAACCGGATCGATGAACAGGCTAATTTTGCATAACGAAATCCCGTTCTGTATATTCTCCGTCCCGGAATATGCGCAATATGTCATATCTGGTATTCCGCTGTGCGGGGATTTTTCCGGCTTCCCGGATTAATTGCAGAATCAGGTTGGTATTCAGTTTAAAAGAAGTTCCCGCAGCTGATACCACATTTTCTTCGATCATCGTGCTTCCAAAGTCATTGCATCCAAACTGAAGGGATTTTTTCCCTGTTTCGGCTCCCATTGTAACCCAGGAGGACTGGATGTTCGGGATATTGTCCAACATCATCCGGGCAATGGCAACAGATTTCAAATAATCTTCGGGACCCAACTTTTCCCGTTTCAAATTGGTATTGTCCGGCTGGAATGTCCAGACAATAAATGCCAGAAAACCTTTTGTCTCATCCTGTGCCTGTCTGATCCTAAGCAGGTGATTGATGCGTTGTTCAAAGGTCTCTCCAAACCCGATCACCATCGTGGCAGTTGTATTCAAACCTGCACGATGAGCAGTTTGCATCACGTTCATCCAATCACGCCATGATCCCTTCAAACGGCTGATTTTCCTGCGTATCCCATCGTCAAGGATTTCTGCCCCGCCGCCAGGAATAGAATCCAGTCCGGCTTCTTTTAACTGGCGGATAACTTCTTCCAATGGGCGTCCGGAAACTTTTTGCATCCTCATAATTTCTGCTGGCGAAAAGGAGTGCATGGTAATGCCAGGGAAATGCTTTTTAATCTCCCTTAACAAACCGGTATAATATTCAAACGGCAATTCCGGATGTGTACCACCCTGCATCAGGATCTCCGTACCGCCTACATCTACCGTTCCCTTGATTTTATCCAAAATTTCATCGTTGGACAGCACATACCCTTCTTCGGAACCAAACGGGCGGTAAAATGCACAGAAGCGGCAGTATGTGTCACAAACGTTGGAATAATTTATATTACGGCCAATCACAAATGTGGTAATGGGCTCAGGGTGCCATTTCTTCATAATCTGGTCTGCAGCCCAGCCCATCTTTTCAATCTCGTTGCTTTCCCAAAGGGCTATTCCGTCTTCAAGCCCAAGACGTTCTCCACTTAAAACCCTTTCAATAATTTGATCGATCTTCGGCATATATCATTCAACCTCCCGAATTAAGGCCAGATCTCTGTTTAATAAAACCATGTCCATCGTAACACAAAATGGCAGGGCGGGAGAAGAAAAGATCACCCGTTTAAAGGTCTATGGGCAAAAAAATAACTGTCTTAAAGACAGTTTGACTACTGACATTATGTATTGTTTATTCCAAGGGGATGGGATCAGATAATACTTAAATATTTTTACTCGTTGTGTGTTCAGATCATTTTCTTTAAACATCGTAAAGATCTTTAACATTCCACATGTTTAATAAGATTTTTATACCAGAGGGGTATGACTTTAGATATCATCCGTAAAAAGGGATAATGTTAAGATTTACAACTACTTTAGGGCAAATGAACATAAACCTCTTTTAGAGTGTCAGGTTTTTCTCCCTGATTATCATAGTAAAAAGCAAATTCAAGTACATATATCCCCTTCTTGTATTCAAGATAGTATGCATCCTCGCCTTCTTTTACTTTTTGTGGCTCACCTGCTACTTTTTTCACTTCTGGTACTGTGATATTGTTAAAGTTTTTATCATAAGAAGTAATCCAAACAACTTTATTTTGCTTCAATTCAAATTCAATTTGTCTCTTATTATAAATTAAATAATTTTCGTCAGAGTTTTGGTCTGGTTTCCCCCATTGATTCCTAATTTCTGATCCTTTGGAATAAATTCCGAACTTTTCACTGTTAATGGTCTTTCCTTGCTTCGCAAGTTTCACTGTCTTTTTAATGATTTGTTGATGATTTTGTTGCTCATCTGCAACTTTTGTTTTTTGTGCTGCCTCACCAATATTGAAAGTCGCATACATCCCGAACAGCACACCCGCCAATACCGCTGTTGCAATAACCACTTTTGCCACTATCTTCATACTTGATTCCCCCTGATCCACAAATTTATTCATCCTTCATCACTTGAGAGAAATATCAAATATGCTATAAATATAAGATTGATTTTATAATGAAAAGATAAACAGGTTTAGATCTCTTGCACTTTCTTTATTTTATCGTGCACCTGTTTCCAGAAAAAATCAAATATATTTTTTCAAGTTGTAAATTTTTATTCTTATTTTATTTAAATGTAACTACTAAATCCAAAATTAACAAATTTTCCGTCTATTATTGCTTTATCTGTTATAACCTCTTACCTGAGAGACTCCATTTTAACTTAGTAAATGTTTCTCGTTTGTCAACACCTTGATGTTTTTATATTCCGGAGCTATAGGCCAGGCCAATGATTTTTATTTAATAAACCCCTGAATTTGCATCATACGAACGGATCATAAACAAAATTTCCCCGGTTGCACACGGATTGTCAGCCGAGTTTAAACCGGGAAAAATATTGGTGCCGAGGGTCGGACTCGAACCGACACGGTGGTACACCCACCGCAGGATTTTAAGTCCTGTGCGTCTGCCAATTCCGCCACCCCGGCATATTCATATGGAGCGGAAGACGGGATTCGAACCCGCGACCCTCGCCTTGGCAAGGCGATGCTCTACCCCTGAGCCACTTCCGCACATGGTGGTTCGGGACGGAATCGAACCGCCGACACGAGGATTTTCAGTCCTCTGCTCTACCGACTGAGCTACCGAACCTTATGTATTGTTTTAGTGCCGACAAATGTCATTCTAACACGGTAAAGCCCATGATGCAAGTTTTTTTATAGTTTGCGAAGATTAGTTTGACTTCTGCGTAAAAGTAAATAAAAAGGCAATTGTTTCAAAAACAACTGCCTTACAGCCAATTCACCGTCCGGGTGCTTTTTTTCGCTACTTCGTAATCTTTTTCAAAAATAACGATGCGATAATATCTATCATGACACAACGTGTGGTTATAATTTTTCTTTTCCTTTTTTACTGGCTATGAACCGTTCATTCATCAAACGCAGTTTGGCACGAATTTGCTCCTGTTGATCCGACAAATCCTCTTTTGACTCGGGATGTGAATCTGGCTGTTCAATTTGCATTTGCAGCGCATGTGGCAATTTTTCCGGTTTTTTGGCGACAGCTTTTGGGGAGGAACGCGTCTTTTTCTTTTTAGTTTCCCACTCTTCCTTTTTCGCCTGTTCCAACGCCTCTTCAACCGATTCTATCCCCAGCCGTTTCCACTGACCTGCGATTTTTTCTACCAGTTTGCGCGGAAGTTTATAATCGTATTTAAGCAGTACATATTCCAGCAGCACATTGACAACGCCAGATGGCAATCCGTACTGTTGGATTAAAGATTCCACCAGATCTACATCACTGGCAGGAATACGAGCTCCTTTCTGATAATAGGTCAATAACTGCAAAGGCGAAATTTGAGCCAGTTGCTGAAAATGCCTTTCCTTTTCCGAAAGGGATTTTTTTGTATCAGGAGGTTTCTTTTCTTTTTCTGTCTGTGACTTTTGCGAGTTTTTCTTGCGAGAAACAATTGGCGTGCTTCCAAACTGCAATCGGTATTCACTTTTGATGAAAGAACGCAAACGGCCCAGATGAATTTCTCCCCGACTCGTTACGTACGGATTTTGCAGTGCTTTCAGGATAGCCCAATCATCCAGTTGATACAAAAAACAAATTTCCTGCAGTTCCTGTTTCAATGATTTGGTCCATACATTTTTATCCACTAAATGAGACAGACGCATTTCCAGCATGGAAAAGTCGATATCCTGTCCCAGTTCCGGAATCTTCCCCTCATGCAGGCTTTCATCAATTCTGGCGACCGGTTCTGCCAATTCCTTCTCCCGCTCCGCTTGCTTGGTCAGATCTGCCGGTGAAATATTGTCAAATACTTCCTGAAAAGTCCGGGTAATGTTTTGTCCACGCTTTTCCCGTTCAATTTTTTGCAAGTGGGAATTTCCGATAAACCAGTCTTTCAACACAAAATACCGTTCATTTCCCAGCGAATTATACAGGCTGATACTTAAAATATCGCTCTGAAAAAATTTTGCCGGTGTAAGGGGAGGAATCATTTCATACTCATAATAAACCTGATCGGCATCCTTTATTTCATAAGTATTGATAAGCCCAATCCCTTCCAGCAAATATCTTGCTTCCTGCAACTCATCGTAGGTAAAGGAACACAGCTGCAACAGATAAGAATGTGTATGCATCTCGGAAATCCCGGCTCGATGAAGGGGAACTTGATAGACCAGGGTCAGGTATAGTGAGATGGCAGCGGATCCTACAATCGGCTGATATAAATGGATAAGTCCAATAAGATCAGCGTGATGCATTGGACGATGGGTACGGCAGCACCAACCCGCATCTTTCCAAAAAATTGCCATGGTTTGGCCCCCTCTAAAACTACTCTACCCGAATTGGTTGTATCATTTTATCACAGGACCCCACCTGTTCGCCAAACCCCGTTATCCCCAAAAATCTACCTGGAATTTCGTTTATTTTCTTCAGCCAATGCCTTTTGGGATCGTTGCAACAAATCTTCAAGTTCATTGACAAAAACATTGATATCCTTAAACTGGCGATAAACAGAGGCAAACCGCACATAAGCAACCTCGTCGATATCCACAAGCCGCTCCATTACCATTTCTCCAATTTCTTTTGACGGAACTTCAGCAACACCGCTTTGCCGAAGTTTTCTTTCAATATCAGCGACAACTTCCTCCAACTCGGCAAGAGGAACCGGCCTTTTTTCACAAGCCCGGATCAATCCGCGCAACAGCTTTTCACGGCTGAACTCTTCCCGGCTGGTATCTTTTTTTATAACAATCAAGGGTTGCTTTTCAACCGTTTCAAAGGTCGTAAATCGTTGTTCGCATTTTTCACATTCCCTGCGCCGCCGGATCGCCCGCCCTTCATGAACAGGACGGGAATCCAGCACTCGACTGCCATGATTTCCGCAAAAAGGGCATCTCAAAGATTCATACCTCCAGACTTGATTCCCATTAATAATAGACTTGTCAGTCAAATTCTCCTTGGCCTTTAAAGTTATATTATCATTTTAAAGATTTGATGTAATTATTCAACAAAAATCCTGACAACGATTGATGGTTCCGCTTATTTTTTTATCACAAGCAACTCAGGATATAACTGAATATTTTGTAAACAGAAACCGCCTTTAAAAATACTTTTTTACAGTCAATATACTAACCTCTTTAAAATAGAATAACAATGATAATTAAAAAAAGAAGACCAAAGAAGGCAGTAAACAGAGTAATTGAAAATTCTTTCATAATTCTGGAATTTATTTCTCATAAACCTGATGCTTGTTCATTTTGCAAAAATATTTTATAATATAATGAAAATATATTCCTTTTGCACAAGAATCCATACTTAGGGGGTTTCTATGCAGGGCCGTATTATAACGAAAGATTCGTTTCAAGTTGTTGGCATAGGCTGGACTGGACCTTATACCATGTCACGAGAAATTGCGAAAATTTGGGAAGAGTTTGTCAAACGGATTCATGAGATTTCCCATCAGGTAAGGCCTGGTGTTTTTGTTTGCCCCTGTCACGACCGTGTGACTGATTTGACCTGCTACATCGCTGTCGAAGTATCCAAGGCAGACAAAGTTCCTAAAGGAATGTTATCCCTTACGGTTCCAACTCAAAAATATGCAGTTTTCACACATAGAGGTCCAATTCGCAACACATCTTCCACTTATCAGAAAGCCTTGAAATGGATAAAAAAAATGGGGTATCAAAAAGATGACAGCACATTAAGTCTGGAAGTTTATGACCACCGGTACACACCGGTTACCCACAATCTTGACGCCCCCGATAATCGATACGACTTATTTATCCCGATCAAGCGATAAACAGAAATATTTTATGCTTGTGGAAATTCCACAAGCCTTTTTTCAAATATTTATTATATTGTTTAATATGATTAGTCAAACACATAAAAACACTCGCTCAATTTGAGCAAGTGTTTTTATGTAGAAGTTTTAAACTGCCGAATTATTAAAGTTATACGGTTACTCTCGTACCCATTCTTTCTCCAACATAACGAACCAGATCTACAACCCTGCAAGAATACCCCCATTCATTGTCATACCAGACCAGTACCTTTACCTGACGCTTGCCGACGACCATCGTAGATAACGCATCAACAATGGATGAATTCTCATTGCCGTTAAAATCGGAAGAAACCAACGGCGCTTCACAAACGTCCAGGATTCCTTTCAGATCGGTGCCCGCTGCCTTTTTCAAGGCATTATTTACTTCTTCTTTGGTTACAGCCTTTTCTGTATCCACGACCAGGTCAACAACAGATACATTGGGCGTTGGAACCCGCAAGGCAAATCCGTTCAGCTTTCCTTGAAGTTCGGGGATCACCACTCCCAGCGCTCTGGCGGCACCTGTCCTGGTGGGGATGATCGACTGGGTACATGCACGCGCCCTGCGAAGATCTTTGTGCGGATTGTCCAGATTTTTCTGGTCATTTGTATAAGAATGGACAGTTGTCATGAGTCCATGCCTGATTCCAAATGATTTATGCAGCACTTTGGCAACAGGAGCAAGGCAATTTGTCGTACATGAGGCATTGGAAATAATATGGTGCTTTTCCGGATCATATTCATTTTCATTTACGCCCATCACAATGGTTGCATCTTCATTCTTGCCTGGAGCAGTAATCACCACTTTTTTGGCACCGGCCATTATATGCTTTTGTGCTCCTTCACGGTCGCGAAATTGTCCTGTTGCTTCAACGACAATATCTATATCAAATTCATGCCAGGGAAGTTGTCCAGGATTGCGATTAGAAATTAATTTCACTTCATGTCCGTCTACAAGAAGTCCCCCGTCAGTTGCCAATACTTCTTTATGATAAGGTCCATGAATTGTGTCATACTTAACCAAATGAGCTAATGTTTCTGCTGGATAACTGGCATTGATAGCTACCACATTCAGCATAGGATCTTCCATGGCTTTACGAAATACCATTCTACCTATACGTCCAAAACCGTTAATTGCGATACGAAGTGACATATATTGATCTCCTTCCCTTTTGTTACACACCAATACTCACCTTTATTATAATCAGTATGACACATTTTGCAACTATAAAACAAAAAACCTGTTCCAAAAAAGGAGCAGGTTATACTAATGATATTAATTTTTTAATAGATTTATTTTATATTCTTCATATTCATCCTGGTACAGTTGCTTGTATTTTTCATAATAATAGCTGACCCGCGTTACATAGTGACGGGTCTCGCCAAACTCCTCCGGTATTTGCGTGACATTCTGCCGGGTTCCGTCCCAAACTCCTTCTTTCAACCACCTGTCAACACGTCCGTGTCCGGCATTGTACGCTGCCATCACCGCAACTTTATTGCCATCGTACCGCTTTGTCAAATAGGCAATATACCAGCTTCCCATCTGGATATTGGTGACCGGGTCATAGACATAATCCCGCAACGATGGAGAAAACTTCCCATTTCGTATGATGAAATCAACAGTGTCCGGCATAATTTGCATCAAGCCTTGCGCACCAACTTGTGACTGTTGATTTGGCTGGAATTTGGTTTCCGCCCGGATGATCGCCATAATTAAAAAAGGATCGGCTTCGGTTTCAATAGCACTGTTAAAAATATTTTCCTCATATTTTAACGGGTAGATCAACATATTAAAAAGCGGGATCATCACAATTACAAATGCGATCAGCAAAACGAAACCAATAATTATGGTCCGTTTGGGGGGCAATGCGTCAACCGCCGGTTTTACCCACTTCTTGAGATTAGATAGTTCCATAACTGATCAACCTGTCTTTCTGTATCTGACAAAGTCCCGCTATTGTCAATAATATAGTCAGCAACCTTCTTTTTTTCTTCAATGTCCATCTGGGCTTCAATTCTGTTCATAGCTTCCTTTTCGGAAAGCGAGTTGCGTTTCATCAATCTTTTCAACTGAATTTCCCTGGGTACATATACTAAAATAACGGCTTCAACATACCGCGTCAAATTTTCTTCGATTAACAAGGGAACATCCCAGATAATCATGGCATGTTGGATCCGTTTTTTGATCGCATCTGTGTGAAACTGCATGGTTTGCATAATCAACGGATGCAACAACTGGTTCAACGTTTTTCGTTTTAACGGATCTTTGAAAATGGCGGCCCCCAACCGCGTACGATCCAGGTTTCCTTCATCATCCAGCATCTCTTCCCCAAAATGGGCAACAATCCGTTTCAACCCCTCTGATCCGGGCTCTGCCGCCTCACGAGCTACCTGATCCGCATCAATAATATAGGCCCCTTTTTGTCGCAGCATTGCCGAAACAGTGCTTTTACCCGTTGCTATACTTCCCGTCAACCCCAACAACATGTCCATTCCCCGCTTTCTAGATCAACCGAAAAATTCCTAATGCAATCAGAATCAAACCCGGTAAATATACCATAAAGCGATTTTTTTGCAGATTTTTGGAACGGGAAAACCCGAACCACATTCCGAACTTTAAAAACAATGCACTCATCAAAGCAATCAATAAAGCCGTGGAGAGCGGAGGAATCCCCATTAATGCGGCTCCAATCCCAGCCCCGAATGCATCCAGCGAAAGAGCTGTTCCCAGCAAAACAGCTTCAGCAGATGAAATCGATCCGGAGTTGTCAATATCAGCGGCTACCGGCATTTTCAGAACTTTAACCACCAAACCCAGCCCTTTGATTCGAAAGGTCCAGGCTCTAGGCTGCAAGGAGAATGTGCTTTGTTGCACGATTCGCTCTTCGTCTTTTTCCTTTTGGATTTTCTCCCCCTGATAAACAAGCCAGGAGCCCAACAAGACAAACAAGACTGCTCCCAAAAACCGTGTGAACAGCGGGGAAAACAGGACAGACAAGGCAGTTCCCACCATCAGCCCTACATAAATAACCGCTCCGGAGCAGCTGGCAATAATCAATGTAGACCACAAGGGGATCCGAATCCTCCTTATCCCGTAAGTAGTACCTGCCGCAAAACTGTCCAGGCTGACTGCGAAAGTTAACCATATGATCAACCAACCGTGTGACATCACCGTTCCCCCTCGTTGATAGGCATTTGTTACCTATCTTATGAAGAGGAGCCAAGTAAGTGTTACCGTTGGCAGAAGGGGCAAATATGCGTACCCCGGCCTGCCACAACCAGACGCTCAATCAGGGTGCCGCATTTCAGACATGGTTCATGTTTCCGTCCATAAACCTGTATTTTCAGCTGAAACATCCCCATTTCGCCTTCTCCGTTTAAATATGACCGAACCGAGGAGCCGCCCAGCATTATTGCTTCCTGCAAGGTTTGCCTGATGCTGTGGTACAGGCATTCAACTTCTTCCTCGCCAAGTGAATTGGCAGCCCGCTCAGGGTGAATTCCAGCTTTGAACAAAGACTCGTCCACATAAATATTGCCAAGGCCAACCAGATATTCCTGATTTAACAGAAGCGCCTTGATGTTTGTTTTTCGTTTGGAAAGGGATTCTTTAAACCAGGTTAATTGAAATTGATCCGACAAAGGTTCAGGACCCAGTTTTCTTAATGGTAGCTGATTTTCTTCTTCTCCATGCTGAAAAAGATGCATTGTGCCAAATTGCCGTACATCCCGGTAGCGAAGTTCTGTCCCATCAGTAAAATGGAAGATAACATGTGTATGCTTTTCATATGGTTCTCCCTGATCGGCCAAACGATACTTCCCTTCCATCCTGAGATGGGAGACCAGAACCAACGGATGACAAACAATTTTTAAAAACTTGCCCCGCCGTCCGACCTCTGTAATGGTGCTGCCAATCAACTGCTGCCGAAATACCCGTGGATCATCCGGAAACCTTACAATGCGCGGCAGATGGACGGTTACATCCTGGATCTGTTTACCGACAATCAGTTTTTGCAATGTTCTTTTTACAGTTTCTACTTCAGGTAATTCTGGCAACGATTTCTCCTCCTATTTTGCTTCATACCAATTGCCACCGACATTGACATCCACCTTTAACGGAACGGACAATTCTACGGCGTTTTCCATCGTATCCTGTACCAATTCCCTAATTTCCGGCAGTTCTTCTTCTGGCACTTCGAAAATCAATTCATCATGCACCTGGAGAAGCATCCGGCTTTTCAACTCTTTTTCCGACAAATACCGATCCAGTTTCACCATGGCATGTTTGATAATATCCGCCGCAGTCCCCTGGATAGGAGTATTCATTGCAGTACGCTCAGCAAAACTTCTTTCCCCGTAATTTCGCGCATTGATTTTGGGCAAATAACGTCGCCGCCCCAGTATTGTTGTAACATAGCCGTCTTTTTTAGCCTGCTGTATAACTCTGTCCATGTATGTTTTCACACCCGGATAAGTGGCAAAATAACGGTCAATAAATGCCTTGGCTTCTTTTTGCGGAATATCCAGGCCCTGGGATAATCCATAGCCACTAATTCCATAAACAATTCCAAAGTTCACTGCTTTGGCCTGTCTCCGCATAAGTGGGGTTACCTCTTCTTCACTGACGCCAAAGACATCTATTGCTGTTTGGGTATGAATGTCTTTGCCTTCCCTAAACGCTTTTTTCAGACTTTCATCCTGGGAAATATGCGCAAGCACCCTCAGTTCAATCTGCGAATAATCAGCTGACAGCATAAACCAGCTTTCCAGAGAAGGAATAAACACCTGCCGGATCCGTCTGCCTTCCTCCAGACGGATGGGAATGTTTTGCAGATTGGGCTCAGTCGAACTTAACCTGCCAGTTGCCGTAACGGTTTGCTGAAATTGGGTATGGATTTTTCCGTCAGAACCAATCTCTTTTCTTAATCCTTCTATATATGTAGAATACAATTTCCCGACTTGGCGATAATGTAAAATTTTCTCGACAATTTCATGTTGCGGAGCCAACTTTTCCAAAACATCAGCACTGGTGGAATAGCCTGTTTTCGTCTTTTTAATGACAGGCAATCCCAGCTTGTCAAACAAAATTTCCCCCAATTGCTTTGGCGAATTGATATTAAAGTTTACGCCAGCAATCTCATGGATTTCCAGTTCCAGTTGATCCATGGATGATTTTAATTCCCTGCCCAATTCATTTAGCCTGTTTTCATCAACGGAAACACCCTGTCTTTCCATTTTCGACAAAATGGAGGAAAGGGGCAATTCCAATTCGTACATCAACCGATCGAGCCGGGCCTCTTCAAGCTGTTCCTGCAAAACCGGTACCAGTTCATAAACATAATAAGCCTTGCGCGCAATATGTTTTGCCAGCTCTTCTCCTTCCAATTTTCGGCGTTTTGCGCCTTTCCCATACACATCGTCGTCAGATGGCAAGCCTCCGTCTCCCCTGCGGTTCACAATCTGTGACAGGGATGGATGCGATTCAGAAGGATCCAACAGATAGGCTGCCAGTAGAACATCAAATGAGATCCCATCCACTCGAATGCTGGCTGATCCTTGTAAAACCGATTGAACCGTTTTGGCATCAAACACCATTTTCAACTGGTTCGCACTTGTAAGCCAGTTGCGAATCATGCTGTTTTCTTTCACCAGTTTGGACGAAAGCACCAGTTGCGTTTTTCCGTCGGAAACAGCGAGAGCCAGCAATTTCCCTTTAACGGGATGATCTTCCGTAACTTCGGCAAAAAGGGATTTTTCCCCATGCGCAAAAAACTCACTCCACGCTTTCAACTCTTCATCTGTTTCAATCGTTTTGTATGGAACACAGCTTTCATCAGGTTGCTGTTCTGATTCGCTTCCATCCTGTTTTGCCAGTCGGGAAAGCAAAGTATTAAACTCCAATCTTTTAAACAACTCAACCACCTTTTTTTCGTCCCGCTGGCCAAGCTTCAAATCTTCCAGTTTCAATGAAAGCGGAACCTCAGTATAAATGGTGGCCAACTTTTTGCTTAAAAGTGCCTGTTTCCGATGCTCTTTCACTTTTTCCCGCAACTTTTTCCCCGGCAATTCATCGGCATGGTCCACAACTTCTTCAACAGATGGAAAAAGATGCAGCAACTTGAGCGCTGTTTTTTCCCCCACACCAGGTATTCCCGGAATATTGTCTGATGTGTCCCCCATCAACCCTTTCAGATCAATGATCTGTTGCGGCTTTAACCCGTATTTTTCTTCAATCGCCTGGGGATCGTACTGTTCCATTTCGGTAATCCCTTTTCGGGTCAAAAGCATATCGACATCATCACTGACCAGTTGAAGCAGATCCTTATCCCCGCTGACAATTCGGACGGATACGTCTTTACATGCACAAGTCCGTGCGAGCGTGCCAATAATGTCGTCCGCTTCGTAATCATTTTTTTCAAAGCAGGCGATACCAAAGGCATCCAGCACCTGTTTGATCAACGGAAACTGTTCGGATAATTCACCCGGCGTTTTTTGCCGTTTTCCTTTGTATTCCTTATAGTCCTTGTGCCGGAAGGTTGTTTTTCCGGCATCAAATGCGACCAGCATATGTGTCGGCTGTTCGTCTTCCAGTATTTTCAGCAGCATCATGGTAAAACCGTAGACCGAGTTGGTATACACCCCGCTGGCATTGGATAAAAGCGGTAACGCAAAAAATGCCCGATAGGCAATGCTATTGCCATCAACCAGAATAAGTTTACCCAACAATCTTCACACCTTTTCCAAATCGCAATTTCAATCATAAGCATATTGTAACATGTTCAAAAAATGGTCTTCCAGTAAATTGATAACAATATGGGAACAGACGATCTGTTTCCTCCCGAAACAGGGTATGTGCATCAGTTTTTTCTCTTGTACAGGCAAAGGCTTTGGTCAGAAGAATGCTCATGTAAATGGATACTACTTTATTCATCCTGGAAATGGGAACGGGCACCGAAAGCAAAGAACCGGCTTGGGATTCCAGACGGTTCTTTTTATCGATACTATTGGCAACAGTCTTTCCTTATAGGTACGATCCAAACTGGGAAAACCAGAATATTGCGTGCCGTCGCTCTTCCGGGTTTACGTCTCCACTGGAGGTCGACGAGTCACTAATCGCAAGCAATCATTAGAGAAGGGCAAAGGGTGCCATCCCATCCAATTAAACGCTATACACCTTCAGTTTTGCTGCTGTAGACAAAAAACAATTCCCGATAAAAATCCTCATACATTAAAAACGCCTCTTCCAATATTTCTTTCAATTCATCGTAATTACGAAATCCAGGCTTTCTTACACCCTCGTCTGTCCCATCCAATGATTGCTTTAACCCACCCCACGGACTGCCTGTGTATAACTCCCCATCTTTTCGCACAACCCATATAAACTCTAAATGAGCATATTTGAGGGATATGTTAAATTTGAATTGACAAGGAGGTACTTCCTCTACAATTTGAAAAAAATTTTCCCTCTTGTAGTAACGAGCATAGTAGCCTAATTCATTAAAGATACGCAAGACTTCATTGTTGTCATATTTAAGCTCATCATCAAAATCATACTTCGCAGACATGTTTTTGTGCCTGTCAATAAAATCAATGTTCTCTAGTGCCACTCTGATTTCTGATGGTAACTGCATTGTTATTCTTCCTGAACCATATTTTTATCCCATATTATTTTTAGCCAGATCGATATAATCTTGTATTTGGCTAAAACTTCGATTAGATGTGGGAATTTCAAGGATTGGTTTCCCTTCAAGTTCTTGTCCATCAATATCTTCATATTTATATGACCGAATCTTTGTGCCAGGTTTGTATTTATTTTCCAGTTCCTTTAAATATGTCTCAAATGTAGCGATGTCGATCATCTCCAGGTCTGTCGCTTTCCTTGATACAATTTCTCCTTTTTCTGGATCATATGAATCTAACCGTTTACCGTTACTCAAATGAACTTCATGAATACCGGCAAAGATGGCTCCCACAGCAATGATGTACTCCAGCGTCGAGCTGCCGCGGCGTTTTCGTCCCACTTCCTGAATCCATCTCTTTATCAGTTTCATGCGTTTACCTCCCTTAACCCATGCTGTTCATGACAATAAACAGGACAAACAACAGGATTGGAAGAGCAAATAGAGAGGCAAACCCTTTCCACCCGGAAAAATCCTTGGCTTCAGCGATGCTCCGGCAAAGAACAATATAAACCAGATGAGAAGAACCCACTCGATCAATTCAAACAAAATGAATAAAACGAGAAGAAACTGGTTGCTGGAGAGGATCGGTGTATCCTCAGTAAATAGTTCACCCCAAAGAAAAGAAGCTGGGGAAACCAGAAAAGCAGCTTAGCCAGATAAGGAATAGTAGCCCAGGCAACGGCATTGCGTGTATCTTTCCAGTCACCCACACCCCCAAAAATCTTTGCAGTCCAATAAGCAATTCCGCTGGTAAGCATCCAACCAATAAATAATGGGCCCAATGATAAAAGCGAGCAGGAAAAAAATGTTAACAGGTGTGTTGTCCCCATAATTGCGATTTGAAGTAAAGTCCAAGAACATCCCAATACCAAAAAATATAACGAAAATGAAAGGGATTTTTGTTTCATATTGCACAGTTTTCTGTATTGTTTGCCTGGTTGTGGTCCATATCGTTCTGCATAAATCCCAGAAGTCTTGAAAGGTCATCCGTTTTTCACCTCATCATCTTAGTTGTTAATACCCAATGATTTTCCCTTTGTTAAAGCGAGTGGGACGCTTCCAATTTCCCGGCTGTCCCGACTCTCTGTTCGAAATCAGAGATCAGACTCAAAAGTTTGCTTTGAAAAAAGAAAAACCTGTATAAAAATCTACTGCGATTAAAATAAAAAATATCCTCCCACAATTTAATGGGAGGAATTTTTATGAAGTTCATTATATTCTTTACAGGATCACCGCTTTTCGATATTTGATCCCAAGGATTAAATGACATTACATCAAAAATGAATGAAAAAGGCGATAGCTGGTTAACTATCGCCTCTTTGATGCTTTCCGGCTGCCGTATTACCGGAATGCCTGTTAAGCGAACGGTTATTCTTTCATTGCTTCCAAAATAATCTCCCGGGCTTGACGGCCTTCATCTTCACTGGCCTGCCGAACGCCTTTCAAAGGATAGGACAACCCCAGTTGCTCCCATTTATATACTCCCATGGTATGGTAAGGGTTGACCTCCACTTTTTCCACATTCCCCAGGGTTTGAAGAAAACGCCCCAGCCCAGCCAGGTCTTCTTTCCGGTCGGTGACGCCGGGAACCAGCGTGTAACGAATCCAGACAGGAACCTTTTGTTCTGCCAGGAGCTTGGCAGTTTTTAATATCTTTTTATTGGAACACCCGGTCAACTGGCGATGCCGCTCTGGATCAATCATTTTCAAATCGAGGAGAACCAGATCTGTACAGGGTAAAATTTTTTTGATCCGTTCCGGATTGTACCCGTTGGTATCCAGGGCAGTGTGTACTCCCAATTCCTTGGCCTGTCTGAACAGCTCAGCCACAAAATCAGCCTGAAGGGCGGGTTCTCCGCCTGACACGGTAATTCCTCCGCGAGAGGCTTCAATATAGGGAAGATACCGGCGGAGCTCATCTATCAATTCCTTTGCCGTTGCTTCCCTTCCACCCTTTAGCGACCAAGTATCCGGATTATGGCAATATTGACATCGAAGCGGGCAACCCTGCATAAAGACAACGAAGCGAATCCCGGGGCCATCTACTGTCCCGAATGTTTCCAGAGAATGGATGCGTCCTGTCACTGGTTTATCCATAATATCCGCCACCTTCTTCCCACCGGTCTTATTGAAATAACATTCTGCCTGTTCTTTTCCCGGAGACAAAACCTTCCTGCTTCATCGACCAATCTGTGATCTCCACAAGAAAAACAAATACGCAAGCCACTGCCACACAAAAACAGTTATTCTTTATATTTGAAAATGAGGCGATATTGATTTTTCTCACATAGACCAATTTTCCTGCTTTAAACCCGTTCGTGGAAGGTTCTGCTGATGACATCCTCCTGTTGTTCTCTTGTCAACTTGATAAAGTTAACGGCATAACCGGATACACGAATGGTGAGTTGCGGATATTTTTCCGGATGTTCCATAGCATCCAGCAAAGTCTCACGGTTCAAACAGTTGACATTCAGATGATGTCCACCTTGTACCGCATATCCATCCAGCATGGAAACAAGATTTAAAGCACGTTCGTCTTCTTCTTTCCCCAAGGCTTTGGGCACAACGGAAAATGTGTTGGAGATTCCATCCTGGCAATCCTCATAAGGGATCCTGGCTACTGAGCAAAGGGAAGCCAAGGCGCCACTGTGATCACGTCCGTGCATCGGGTTGGCGCCGGGAGCAAATGGTTCTCCGGCTTTACGTCCATCCGGGGTGGTTCCCGTCTTTTTCCCGTAAACAACATTGGAAGTAATCGTCAAAATGGATTGGGTAGGAACAGAATTGCGATAGGTTTTATGTTTACGCAATTTGTCCATGAATTTCTCAACCACTTTCACTGCGATGGAATCAACCCGTTCATCGTTGTTTCCATATTTCGGGTAATCTCCTTCAATTTCAAAGTCTACGGCAATTCCTTCTTCATTTCGTACCGGTTTTACTTTGGCGTATTTGATGGCACTCAAGGAATCAGCCACTACAGACAGTCCCGCAACTCCGCAGGCCATCGTCCGAAGTATTTCCCGATCGTGCAATGCCATTTCAATCCGCTCATAGCAATATTTGTCATGCATATAGTGGATTACATTCAGTGTATTGATATAAAGTTTGGACAGCCATTCCATCATACCATCGTAGCGTTCCCAGACTTCGTCGAAGCTGAGGATTTCACTGGTGATCGGGCGATAAGCAGGCCCGACCTGATCGCCGGACTTCTCATCTTTTCCGCCGTTAATGGCATATAAAAGCGCTTTCGCCAGATTGGCGCGTGCCCCGAAAAATTGCATCTGTTTACCAATGCGCATAACGGATACACAGCAGGCAATTCCATAGTCATCTCCGTAATCTACACGCATACGATCATCACTCTCATACTGGATGGAGCTGGTATCGATAGAAACCTGGGCACAGAATTTTTTAAAGGGCTCAGGCAGGCGAGGGGACCAAAGTACTGTCAGATTTGGCTCTGGAGCCGGTCCCAGGTTGTAAAGTGTGTTAAGAATCCGGAAAGAGTTTTTCGTTACCAGAGGACGCCCATCCAGACCCAATCCTCCGATTGATTCCGTAACCCAGGTCGGGTCTCCGCTGAACAATTGGTCATATTCAGGAGTACGGAGGAATTTGACCAGGCGCAGTTTCATAACGAAATGGTCCATCAGTTCCTGAGCCTCAGCCTCAGTCAGTTTTCCTTCCCTGAGATCACGATCGATATAGATGTCCAGGAAGGTAGAGGTCCGTCCAAGGCTCATTGCTGCGCCATTTTGTTCCTTGATAGCGGCCAGATATCCAAAGTACAGCCATTGGATCGCTTCCGCAGCACTTTTGGCAGGACCGGAAATATCATAGCCGTAAGAAGCAGCCATTTCTTTCAGTTCGCCGAGAGCGCGAATCTGCTCTGTCATTTCTTCCCGGGCACGGATCACATCATCGGTCATTGCATCCGTTTCCAAAACTGCCATGTCCTTTTTCTTCTCTTCGATTAAGCGGTCTACGCCATAAAGAGCAACACGGCGATAGTCTCCAATAATGCGTCCACGACCGTAAGCATCCGGCAGCCCGGTAATGATTCCTGCTTTTCGGGCAGCTTTCATTTCCGGAGTATAGGCGTCAAAAACACCCTGGTTGTGTGTCTTCCGATATTTGGTAAAGATTTCTTCCACCTGCGGATCCAACTCATATCCATAGGCATCACAGGAGTTTTTTACCATTCGGATACCGCCAAATGGCATAATCGCCCGTTTCAATGGAGCATCTGTCTGCAAACCGACAATCTGCTCAAGTTCCTGATCGATATAGCCGGGCTTGTGACTGGTAATGTCGGATACGGTTTTTGTATCTACATCGAGTACACCGCCATTTTTGATCTCTTCTTTAAAAAGCCCGCTCACTTTGTCGAACAGTTTTTTTGTTCGCTCCGTCGGCCCTTCCAGGAAGGAATGATCTCCGCAATAAGGTGTGTAGTTATGGACAATAAAGTCACGAACATCAATATGATCAACCCAGCGCGATTTCTTGAAACTTCTCCAAGCATCCATATTGAAAACCTCCTATAATAAACTCAGTCAAAATTTATCAAATTTGAATAAAAATGGTTTTTTCGGGTGAACCTGTGCTAACCGCACAGGTTCACCACCCGTTCTGTTTGTTCCCCGGTTTAAACCAAATATTGTTATCTGGATTTCTTGGGCGCACCCACGTAGGCTTTACGATACAGAGCAGCCAGTTCCTTGACCAAAGGCATACGCGGGTTGGCCGTGGTGCATTGATCTTCAAATGCCCTGTCCGCCAGCCAGTCCACTTTGGATTCAAAAACTTTCCGGTCTACTCCGCATTCCGCCAGCGACATAGGAACATTCAGGTTGTGTGCCAGTTGGATGACCGCGTCAACCAGGCTTTTAACCCCTTCAGCTGTTGTTTTGGCCGGCAAACCAAGCATGCGGGCAATTTCCGCATAGCGCATGTCTGCGCGGAAGGAGTTATATTTTGGGAAGGAATTGAACTTGGTCGGCTTTTCCGCATTATAAGCAATCACATGCGGCAACAAAATGGCATTGGCGCGGCCATGGGCAATTCCGAATTCTGCACCCAACTTGTGAGCCATACTGTGGTTAATGCCTAAAAAGGCGTTTGTAAAGGCCATACCGGCAATACAGGAGGCATTGTGCATTTTTTCCCGGGCAAAAGCGTCTCCTTCATGGTAAGATTTCGGCAAATATTCAAAGACAAGCTGAATTGCTCTCATTGCCAATCCGTCCGTGTAATCGTTGGCCATCACAGAGACGTATGCCTCAATCGCATGGGTCAACACGTCCAGCCCGGTATCAGCAACAACCTGTTTGGGCAGACTTTGAACGTAGTCGGGATCGATAATAGCTACATCAGGTGTCAGTTCGTACTCAGCCAGCGGATATTTGGTATGGCCCATCTGCTTCTCGGTTATTACCGAGAAAGAGGTAACCTCGGAACCCGTACCGGAAGTGGTCGGGATAGCAACAAATTTGGCCTTGTTTCCCAAATGGGGATACCTGACCACCCGTTTGCGGATATCCAGGAATTTCTGTTTCAGAGCTTCAAAGTCACTCTCTGGCTCCTCGTAATAGAGCCACATTACTTTTGCCGCATCCATGGCTGAACCGCCACCCAGGGCAATAATGACATCGGGCTGGAAGGCATCCATCATTTCCTTGCCCCGCATCACCGTTTCAACCGAAGGATCCGGTTCAACATCGGAAAAAATTTCGCTGTGCACATATTCGGGCCGTTTACGTAACCAGTACAAAACCTTGTCCACATACCCAAGCTTGACCATAACAGGGTCAGTAACAATAAAAGCCCGGCGGATACCTGGCATTTTTTCCAGGTACTTGGTAGAACCACTTTCGAAATATATTTTGGGCGGAACTTTGAACCACTGCATATTAACCTGGCGATCGGCTAACCGTTTCCTATTGATCAGATTGACGGAGGATACGTTATCAGTGGTTGAGTTGTTGCCGAAAGAACCGCAGCCAAGAGTCAATGAAGGAATATTGGTGTTGTAAATATCCCCGATCGCACCATGGGTCGAAGGTGAATTGACCAACAGGCGTCCTGTTTTGATGCGGTTGGCAAATTTTTGTACTGCTGAATCATCGTTGGAATGGATTACCGCGCTATGACCCATGCCTCCAAAATGAACCATTTCATCAGCACGTAAAATCCCTTCATCTACATTTTTCACCCGGTAACAGGCCAGCACGGGACTCAATTTCTCCTGGGAAAGCGGGTATTTTTTCCCAACACCTTCCAATTCGGCGATGAGAATTTTGGTATCTTCAGGTACATTAACCCCACCCATGGATGCAATCTTATGAGCCGGTTGCCCAACGATAGTCGGGCGGATTTTGCCGGTTTTGGGATCGATAATTGCAGCTTCAAGTTTTTTGCGTTCCTCTGTTGAAAGGAAGTGACATTTGTTTTCGGCCAGTAACTGCTTGACCGGTTCATATACAGGTTCTTCAATAATGACGGCTTGTTCAGAAGCACAGATCATTCCATTATCGAAGGTCTTGGAGAGGATCAAGTCCGTCACCGCCTGCTGGATATTTGCTGTTTTCTCAATAAAACAGGGTACATTTCCCGGACCTACACCCAGAGCCGGTTTTCCTGTACTGTAAGCGGCCTTGACCATTCCGGAACCGCCAGTTGCCAGTACCAGCGCCACATCAGGATGATTCATCAACATATTGGTCGCCTCAAGAGAAGGCTGATCAATCCACTGAATAGAATGTTCAGGGGCACCAGCTTGCACCGCTGCACGAAGCAGAACTTCTGCAGCTTTGGCACTGCTTTTCTGTGCAGATGGATGAAAAGCGAAAATAATCGGATTACACGTTTTTATCGCGATCAAGGATTTGAACATCGTAGTAGAGGTAGGGTTGGTAACCGGTGTTACTCCGGCAATGGTTCCCACTGGTTCTGCCACAACCCGATATCCTTCATATTTGTTTTCTTCAATAATGCCCACTGTTTTTTCATGTTTGATATTGTTGTAAATGTACTCTGTTGCGAACAGGTTTTTGACGATTTTATCCTCATAAACCCCCCGCCCTGTTTCTTCATGGGCCAATTTGGCCAACTCCATATGCTGATCGAGACCTGCCAAGGCCATTTGATAAACAATATGATCAATCTCCTCTTGCCCCATATTGGCCAAAGCCTCCTGGGCTTTTTTGGCATTGGAACACAGGCGATCTACCATCTCCTTGGCTTGATCAACCTTTTTTTCAGCAATGGGTTTCGTCATCACTTTCCCCATGGTATTTAAAAACCCCCTTTGGTGAGACCGCTCGTTTTGGATGCTGTTATATAATTTTGTTTTGTGTTTTTATCACAGCACCCAGCAAGCTTTTCATGTGAATTATATCACAAGATATTTTTTATTAACACACTAAAAACGAAAAACTTTATTTTGTAAGCGTTCTATGAATTAAAAGTTTGTGAACTATTTAACAAAATCGATTATAAACTATCAGCTCCCAATATGTATGCGCTTTCTGTTATATATCTGCTGGACGTTTTTTATCCAACTGTATCAGTTCTTGGTTGTCACGCTTGTTGTTTCAGAAATGTGATTTTTCGGGAATACACCCTTTTTTATATGCACATTAGCCTTAGCATACATACTAAAGCTATTTCCTGTCCAAAGAAAGGAGCTCACAGGTTATTTACCTCTATATGCAGCTATCGATTTACCTCTAAAGTTTGAATTCATTGGATTCAATAGATAATTCTGCAGCAAAAAAAGCTCCCGGATCGTTAGATTCGGGAGCTTTGCCAAAGGTATCAGCCTTGTTGTGAAAGATGTTTGTAAAATGCATACCTCTCCTTGGCATCTTGCAAGGTTTTTTCGAACAATTCTTCAGCCAGATCAGGAGACTGCTTTACCAGCGACGAATAACGCACTTCGTTCATCAGATGATCCTTGAACTTTGTGAAATCCGGTTCCTTGGAGTCCAATTGGAAAGGATTTTTGCCTTCCTTTTTGAGATCCGGGTTGTATCTGTAAAGTTGCCAGTAACCAGTCTTCTCTGCGTTGGCAATCTCTGCCTGGGCCATGCTCATGCCACCCTTCAGACCATGGTTGATACATGGGGAGTAGGCGATGATCAAGGATGGTCCCTTGTAAGCCTCTGCTTCTTTAATTGCCTTCACTGTCTGGTTCATGTCGGCACCCATACCAATCTGGGCCACATAAACATAGCCGTAGACCATAGCCATAGCGCCAAGGTCTTTCTTCTTGGTACGCTTGCCGGATGCAGCAAATTTGGCGATGGCACTGGCCGGTGTAGATTTGGATGACTGGCCACCGGTATTGGAGTAAACTTCCGTATCAAAAACCAGCACATTTACATCGGCATTGGACGCCAATACGTGGTCAAGACCACCAAAGCCGATATCATAGGCCCAGCCGTCACCCCCAAAGATCCAGACGGATTTTTTAACCAGATGATCCCGCTTGTCGTAAATCTGCCTGAGTACAGGATTGTCCTGGCCTTCCAGCAGAGGCAGCATTTTATTCGCAGCAGCTTTTGAAGCTTCCGCATCATCTTTGCCATCCAGCCATTCCTGGAATGCCTCTTTCAAAACGGAAGAAATATCAAGTGACATTGCTTCCTTCATCAACTGGGCAATACTGTTTCTTTGCTGCTCAATTCCGATGTGAATTCCATAACCATACTCGGCATTATCTTCAAACAACCCGCTGGTCCAGGCAGGCCCCTTGCCCTCGTTATTGACAGTGTAAGGCATGGAAGGAGCGCTGGCACCCCAGATCGAAGAACACCCGGTGGCATTGGCAATAATCATCCGATCGCCGAACAACTGGGTAACCAGCTTGGCATAGGTGGTTTCCCCACAGCCGGCGCACGCACCGGAGAATTCGAGCAACGGTTTACAAAACTGACTGCCCTTGACACTAAACTTGTTGGAGAGATGATCCTTCGGGGAAACGGTCATTGCATAATCCCAGTTTGTGGATTGTCCCTCCTGGGTTTCAATCGGTTTCATAACCAGGGATTTTTCCTTGGTTGGACAGGTTTCGACACAGACCCCACATCCTGTGCAATCGTACGGACTTATCTGGATACGGTATTTAAAACCGGCAAGCCCTTTACCAATAGCCGGTTTGGTCGCGAAAGATTCCGGGGCACTTTCAGCCTCATTATCATTCAGAAGAACCGGCCTGATGGCTGCATGAGCACAAACGACAGAGCAGCGATTGCACTGAATGCAGTGATCTTTGAGCCACTCAGGCACAAAGCTTGCCACACCGCGTTTTTCGAACTTGCTAGTACCCACAGGGAAAGTACCATCTTCATTGCCTTTAAAGGTGCTTACCGGAAGTTTGTCTCCCTCCAGCTTGTTCATAACGTGAAGCACGTTGGTGATGAATTCCGGCTCCTCCTGTTTACTGGACTCAACTTCCTCATCAGTCCTTGCCCAACTGGCCGGCACGTCAATCTTGACCAGCGCCTGGATCCCCAGATCGACTGCAGTACAGTTCTTCTCCACAACTTCGTCACCCTTGTGACCATAAGTCTTCTTGACGGTACGTTTCAACTCTTGTACAGCATCTTCGAGGGGCAATATATTGGCCAGCCTGAAGAAGGCCGATTGCATAATCATGTTGGTCCGGTTCCCCAGTCCGATACCTTTGGCTATTTCTACAGCGTTAATAATATAGAGGTTGATATCATTCTCGGCAATATATCGTTTGAAAGATGTTGGCAGATTTTCATCCAGTTCCTCCGGTTTCCAGTTGCAATTGAGGAGGAAGGTGCCGCCTTTTTTAAGGCCTGTTAACATATCCAGGGTGTTAACGTAGGCCTGGTTGCTGCAGGAAACAAAATCGGCACTCGTAATCTGGTAAGGAGCCTTGATAGGTTTCTTGCCGAAACGAAGATGCGAAACAGTGTAACCACCCGATTTCTTTGAATCATAGGCAAAATAGGCCTGAGCATACAGATCCGTTTCACCGATGATTTCGACAGCCTGTTTGTTGGCGCCAACCGTTCCGTCAGAACCCAGTCCATAGAACTTGCACTGGATGGTTTCTTCAGGTGTTATATCGATCTGTTCAGACCGCTGCAAGGAAAGATTTGTAACATCGTCGTTAATCCCAACAGTAAACCTTTTTTTCGGCCGGGACGATCTCAGGTTGTCAAAAACAGCTATAATGTCGGATGGCAGGAGTTCCTTTGAACCGAGACCATAGCGACCGCCAATAATAAGCGGTTTTTCTTCTGCATCATAAAAGAGTGTTTTTACATCCTCAAGCAATGGCTCGCCTAGTGAACCGGGCTCTTTTGTCCTGTCCAGAACAGCAATTCTTTTTGCAGTTTTTGGGAAAACTTTAAAGAAGTATTTGCTGGAAAATGGCCTGTAAAGGTGAACTTTAATGACCCCGACTTTTTCGCCTCTGGCAGTCAGGTAATCTACTGTCTCTTCAATAGTATCGCACGAGGAACCTATAGAAATAATGATATCTTCCGCATCTTCCGCACCGTAGTAGTTAAAGGGCAAGTATCCCCTTCCGGTCAGCCGGTTGATATGCTGCATGTATTCGTATACAATATCCGGCACCACTTCATAAAACAGGTTGTTCGCTTCCCTGGCCTGGAAGTAGATATCCGGGTTCTGGGCAGTGCCCCTGACAACCGGATATTCGGGGTTCAGCCCTCTGCTTCTGAATTCCTTGAGCGCCCCCCAATCAATAAGTTCTGCCAAATCCTTATAGTCCAGTACTTCTATTTTCTGTTGTTCATGGGATGTTCTAAAACCGTCAAAGAAATGCATAAAAGGAATTCTTGACTTAATGGCCGCAAGGTGGGAGACTGCTGCGAGATCCATTACTTCCTGCACACTGCTGCTGGCCAGCATGGCAAAACCGGTCATACGGCAAGACATAACATCAGAATGATCCCCGAAAATGCTCAGGGCATGGGTAGACAGTGCGCGTGCAGCCACATGAATCACGCCCGGCAAAAGTTCACCGGCGATTTTATAAAGATTGGGAATCATTAGCATCAAGCCTTGTGACGCAGTATAGGTGGTTCCCAAAGCCCCTGATGCCAAAGTGCCATGAAGGGCAGCCGCCGCCCCTGCCTCAGACTGCATTTCCACGACCTTTACAGCTTGTCCATAAATGTTTTTCTTATCCTGGGCAGCCCATTTGTCAACGTGTTCCGACATCGGCGAAGCCGGCGTAATCGGATAAATACAGGCACTGTCTGTAAATGCATACGATACGTATGCTGCTGCCTTCGTTCCATCCATTGTTTTCATGTTTTTCTGCATTTCAAATACCTCCAGTAAGAGCTAAAGGTTATTCAAGACCGTTCGTGGAAGGTTCTGCTGACGACATCTTCTTTGTACATTTGTCAGTCTGATAGAGTTAACCACATACCGGATACACATATTGCCAATAAATCCATCGTATCCGTAACCCCAACCGTCGCAGCAGCAAGAGGCTTCAATTTCCTTCAACTTGCCAAAGGTTCGGATTTTCATTCCTTCCCGATCATAAATAATAATGCATCCGTTTTCAAAACTTCTATTTCTTTTTCTTCACTTCGATTGACCAGTCAATACAACAAACAGAGTGTTACACCAGTAATAGCTTCTAAACATTTCTCCAATTTTTGATATTGCGGGGATATGATTGCGAAAACTTCCTGAACCTTTTTGGCACTGATGGACAGACGATCTGCCATAACCTTGTTGTGATTGATCATGTTTACAGTAACAGGTATCGGAATCTTTCCCATGATGAAAACCCCAATTATTCACTTGATTTGAATTACTGTTATATAATATTCTTTCTTTACTGTTACAACAGTATCTTTTTACCTTCTCTATCGAATTATAGCACAATTTATTTTCAGTTTATATAGCAATAACGAAAAATACTTATTTTATAAGGTTTTTTGTAAAATGAGATTTGTGAATTATTTATTAAATTGGAGTGTATTTTCTGAATAACTCATGGATCTGTTATATATCTGTTTATTACCTGTATCAGTAATTGTTATCATCAACTTTTTTCTCATTTCAATCGCTGGCACAAGGAAAACAACAGATGCAACTTTCCGGGAAAGCGAACAATTTGCTGAAACATTGTTTGCAAAGCTGGAGTAACCATGAATGTTTTAAAATGCGAATGAGAAAGCTTAAATGCAGACCAAAAAGAGGATGCCAATGCATCCCCTTCTCTAAAACTCTGTGATCAGACCCAAATTCCCTGATTTTTTGCCTTGAGAAATCTCTTTCATCAAGACAAGTGCCATCTTCAATAAACTGCATCTATCCCTGGAATTTGTAAAAACTGCTGCCTGTATCCAGATTACAGTTTACTACAAAATTTCAAGCCTGCTTTCGGATGCCGATTTACCATAATTTCGGCCATAATCAATCATTTTGCATTCATTTTCGGTACTTTGCCTGTCGTTTCGCGAATAATCAATTCCGGGTTAAACAAAATGCGCTTTTTTCCGGAAATACCCAGTTGGATTTCTTCTATTAAAAGATCAACCACTGTTTTCCCCATCTCGGCAATCGGCTGGGCAACAGTGGTTAAGCGAGGATACGTTGCTGTAGCCAGAATGGTATCATCAAAACCGACCAAAGACAGTTGGCCAGGAATCTTTATTCCATTCTCTTTTGCCCTCAAGATCACACCGATCGCCAACTGGTCGTTACAGGCAAAAATTGCAGTAGGCGGTTCCGGCAATTGGAACAAGGTATCAAATGCCTTGATTCCATTGGCAATTGAGCCCCTGGTCTTTACAATAAGCTCCTTCCGTGGCTTGATTCCATATGTTTTGAGAGCTTGCAAATATCCTTCTGTCCGTTTAATGCTGGAAAGAGCCAACTGTTCACTGATAATCGCAATATCACGATGGCCATTCTGCAAATGATGAATGGTTGCTTCATATCCGCCCTTGAAATCATCAACGATTACTTTTGATACATCCATGTCAGGATCATCCTGTGTCAGCATGACAACAGGCACCATGTTATTGATCAAATCTTGCAGAATGCTTTTATTCTTGTATGTGGAACCCACAATAAATCCGTCAACAAGTTTGTTTTGTAAAAGTTCAACGTACTTTTTTTCTTTTTCCTCATTTTCATCAGTACTGCACATGATGACATTGTAACCTTTTTCATGCGCACGGTCTTCAATCGTTCTGGCTATTTCGGAAAAAAACGGGTTGGATATATCCGGCACCAGAAGACCCATTGTTTTGGTGCCTTTACCCATTAGCGCCGATGCCATTACGTTCGGATGATAATTCAATTCTTCCATTGCTTTCTTTACCCGTCTTTTTGTCGAATCGCGCATATTTCCGGTATTATTGTTGATAACCTTGGAAACTGTCGCAATGGAAACCCCGGCTTTTTTTGCCACATCATAAATCGTTACTTTCATGTCCTTTGCCCCACTTCAAACTCATTATTCTCTATTGGATATAAGATATCATATATTTTAAACGCCATGTTACATTTTGCAGGCATCCCGCTATTCTGCAACAACCTGATCCCCGGGGAAACAGATACCCCCTGGGCAATGAGACACAAAGGACATTGTTTCAGGACAGATTCCGAATCATGCAAGCGGAAAATATGCGCAGCAACAACAAACTATTTCTTTCCATAGCAATCTGTCATGATTTCATTTGAACCAGTTTGCCTGTTTCAAATGACATTTTGCAGGCATAACCAAGTCTGGTTGACGCCACTCCATCCCGAACACTCACAGACGGCTTGCGTTTTTCCAAAATGCAGTTGACAAATTCTTCTGCTTCGTTCAAATAGGCCTGTTCAAAACGCTCCAGAAATCCATCGGTACATTTTTTAACTGCACCCTTTTCATTAAAAATCATCACCTGGTTACGTTCAGGAACTGTACCGATACGAAGAGTTCCTTTGGTACCGATAATTTCGGTTTCAATATGATAGCCGTGGCTACAGTTACGGCCTGCAACAAAAATTCCTATCCGGTTGCCGGAAAAGCGCACCATGGCCGCTCCAGTTTCCGCGTCACCCAGTTCCATAAATTCAGGACGCACATAGCTTCCACCAACAGCCCAAACTTCTTCAGGTTCTGATTGCAAGTACCAACGGGCAAGATCAAGATCATGAATGGCCATGTCAAGGAACAATCCTCCACTGTAATTTCCCCGGGCAAACTCCAAAAAACTGTCCATCTTATTGGCTGGATCCAGTCCGTAACAGCGAATCAGAACCGGTTCCCCAATTTCCCTGTTGTCAATCATTCTTTTCGCATCTGCATAAGAATGGTCGTAACGCCGCATAAAACCCAGCATAAAAACTTTATCAGGATGTCGGGAAACCTCCTTTTCCACTCTTTCTGCTTCTTCCAGATAAAGTCCGAGCGGTTTCTCGCTGAATACATGGAACCCGTGTTGCAGTGCCTTTTCGATTTGCTCGCAATGAAAACCTGATGGCGAGGCAATAAATATGGCATCCAGTTCCCTGTTTTTCAGCATTTCATCAAAATTGGCATAACCATAAGGAATACCCCATTTTTCCTGTACTTCTTTCACTTCGTTTTCCACAACACTGCAAACAGCAAGCAATTCACAATTTGGAACGCGAAATGCCAGATTTTTCGCATGCTGGTAACCCAGGCGCCCCAAGCCTGCTATTCCAACTTTCACTTTTTTGTTTACCACGATGGATACCCGCTTCCCCAAATGAATTTCATAGAAGAAATCAACAGGGTTATCGATAAATTACATGAAAGGAAGAGAAACCGTCAGTACCGGGTACGCTTTCCAGTTCTTCGGGAAATCAGAAGAACTGGAACAATCGACAACCCCGTCATATTTGTTTAAAAAAGTTTGCCCTGCCAGGTAATAACCATATTTCTTTTCAGACCAGAAGTTATTTTATTAAGTTAACAGGGTGTTTTATTTAAAATCATACAACCATATCTTTATATGCCAGCTTTTTCTTTGATATATCTTCGGGCTTTCAGCGCATATTCAAACGGATTGGCTTTGGCCGGATCCTGTTCCGCTTCCACAAGCAGCCAACCTGTATAATCCGAGTTGGCCAGAATTTCAAAGATCTTGGTGAAATCAATGCTGCCATCTCCAGGTACAGTAAACACTCCTTGGCGGACTCCATTTAGAAAACTCAATTTTTCTCTTTTTACTTTGGCTGCGATGTCATCCCGGACATCCTTCAGATGAACATGCTTGATTCTTGGCAAATACCGGTTCAGAATGGCAACAGGATCTTCACCGGAAAGATACAGATGTCCGGAATCATAGAGAAGGAAAACAAGATTTTCATCAGTCATGTCCATCAGTTTGTCAATTTCTTCGGCTGTTTGCACTCCTGTGCCCATATGGTGATGATAAACCACCTTCATCTCTTTTTCCCCTGCAAGTTTTCCGAGCCTGTCAAGACCATCGGCAAGCTTTTTCCATTCCTCATCGGTAAAATATGGTTTTGTATCAAATACCGGTTGATCTATCTGCCCCTGCACACTGTGCCCCTGTTCTGAGACAACAATAACTTTCGCTCCCATTTCATGCAAAAAATCGCGATGTTTCAAAAATGCTTTTTCTGTTTCTTCCAGTGGTTTCGTAGTTAGAAAAGAGCTGAACCAAGCGCTGGCAATTTCCATGTTTCTCAGTTCAAGTGCTTTTTTGAGGACTTTTGTATCGCGTGGATATTTATTGCCGACTTCTGTTCCTGTAAAACCAGCCAACGCCATTTCGCTGATGCATTGTTCAAAGGTGTTTTCCTTGCCGAGATCCGGCATGTCGTCATTTGTCCATCCGATCGGAGCAATTCCCAGTTTTACAACATTTTTTTTAAACATAAACGGTACCCCCTGGGCGGAATTTATTTTTATCTTTTTGTCATGAACACCAATTAATATTTTCTGGCTTTTTCCAATTGCTTCAGCCGTTCCTGATACGCATTCCGGATTGAATCTTTTTCCGAAACCTCGGCAACTCCAACATGCCACCAACTGTTATAGCCATCAGTCATTGTTTTGGGAAGGACCTTGATATCGATTAACGTGGATACCGTCTGCTTTTTGGCATCTTGCAATGCCTTTTCCAATTCTTCCATCGATCGAACCGTATAGGTTGCAGCACCATAAGCAGCGGCACATTTGGCAAAATCAATCTGGATAATAGAACCGTCCAGTTGCCCGGTTTTTTCACTTCGCCTGCGGAATTCCGTTGCAAAACTGCCCATGCCATTGCTCATTTGCAAATTGTTAATACAGCCAAACCCGGCATTATCAAAGAGAATGATATTAATTTTCTTTCCTTCCTGTATGCTTGTGATCAATTCCGAATGAAGCATCATGTAACTGCCATCGCCGACCATCGCATAAACTTCTTGCTCCGGCCTGGCAATTTTGGTTCCCAAAGCAGCGGCAATTTCATAACCCATACATGAATAGCCATATTCCATATGGTAAGTATCGGGCTGGTCGCTGACCCACATCCGCTGCATATCCCCTGGCAGACTTCCGGAGGCGCCAACAACAATGGCATCTTCCTCAAGCAAATTATTCACTTTCCCCAGGACAGCCGTCTGTGTCAAACAGGATTTAAAGGCCTGTTCGTATTCAGGAAGTTTATCATCCAAATGCCCGACAATTTCCGGTTTATAATTTTCCGCATGAAAATCAGTTTGACAAAGGCGTTCTCGTTCTATTTGCCAGCCTTTTCTGGCCTGTTCAATCTCACCTTTATAACCGGACCGATAGCCTGTTTTGGACAATTCCGCCTGAAGATCTTCAAGCCCCGCTTTCGCATCGGCAACGATCTTAACAGCATCCAGCCTGGAAGCGTGAAAATCTGAAATGTTGATCGCAACAAATGCCACTTTGTCATTTTGGAAAAGCTGTTTGGAAGCGGTTGTAAAATCCGTAAAACGGGTTCCGACTCCGATTACGAGGTCCGCTTCTTTAGCAATGTGGTTTGCGGCTGAATTGCCTGTAACGCCAATACCGCCAAGATTAAGCGGGTGAGTGGATGGCAAAGCGCTTTTTCCCGACTGTGTTTCTGCAAACGGGATATGAAAGGTTTTTGCAAACTGATCCAGCGCATCAGCCGCTTCCGAGTAACGAACACCCCCACCGCATATAATTAATGGTTTTTGGCTGTCTCTGAACAGATTGGCTGCCTGCTCCAGTTCATACCCGACTGGTCTTCTTCGCGCAAAATAATATACACGTTTTTTAAAGAATGATTCCGGAAA
Source organism: uncultured Thermoactinomyces sp. (assembly GCA_965544045.1). Classification (GTDB taxonomy): domain Bacteria; phylum Bacillota; class Bacilli; order Thermoactinomycetales; family Thermoactinomycetaceae; genus Thermoactinomyces. The sequence continues at coordinate 175,577 of CBEULT010000003.1, read as the reverse complement.
ATCCCAGGCTTCCGCCTGGACATCCTGTGGCAGAGCAATCGTTACGGCACCAGTTTCCGCCGGGTCTGTCAGTACGCGAACCGAATTTAGCATCGCGGTCATCAGCTGCTCGGGCCGGGTCACCCGGTCCCAGTATTTACTGACCGGACGAAAAGCATCATTCGTGGTCAGACCGGCATTGTAAGGCTGTTCGATCTGTTGCAATACCGGGTCCGGCTGGCGAGTGGCGAATGTGTCACCAGGCAGCAACAGTAGTGGAATATTGTTGGCGGTAGCGGTTGCGGCTGCTGTCACCATATTGGCTGATCCCGGACCTACCGAAGAAGTACAGGCTATCAACTGCTTGCGGTGATTTTGCTTGGCAAATGCGATTGCCGCATGCGCCATTCCCTGCTCATTTCTTCCCTGATAAACTTCCAGATCACCAGCATCCTGTTCAAGAGCTTGTCCAAGTCCAAGTACGTTTCCATGGCCGAACAGGGTGAAAATGCCTTTGAACAGTTTTTGCTCTTTGCCGTCTGCTTCAATATATTGGCTGTTCAAAAATTTGATCAAGGCCTGTGCCGTTGTCAGTTTCATTCTGTCAACCCCAATCCATTTAAAATCCTGTTCATATCAAACCCAGCGGCTGGTAATCACTTTTTTGCGGGTATAAAATTCAATACCGTCTTTTCCATTGGCGTGCAGGTCACCATAGAAAGAATCTTTCCAGCCGGAGAATGGAAAAAATGCCATCGGAGCCGGAACACCTATATTAACGCCCAGCATGCCAGCATCGATGTTTTCACGGAATTTGCGTACCGAACCGCCATCTCTTGTAAAAATGCAAGAACCATTGGCAAAGCGAGACTTATTGGTCACTTCAATCGCTTCATCCAGGTCTTTTACACGTACAATAGAAAGAACAGGCGCAAAAATTTCATCTTCCCAGATTTTCATGTCTGTCTTGACATGGTCAAAAATAGTAGGACCCACAAAGTAACCTTTTTCCTTGGCCGCTTTATCCTCGCGTCCATCACGAATCAGTCTGGCCCCTTCTTTTTCGCCTGTTTCAATGTAGCCAAAAGTTCGATCCTTGTGCTGTGCGCGGATAACCGGGCCAAGGAAGACACCGTCATCAAGGCCGTTTCCGATTGTTATATTGTCCGCTTTATGCACAAGCTTACTAATAAAATCGTCCGCAACCGATTCTTCCACTGCGACCACTGCGGCAGCCATGCAGCGTTCTCCGGCAGAACCAAATGCTGCGTTCAGAACCTGGGTGGCGGCATTGTCAAGATTGGCATCTTTTAGTACGATGGAATGGTTTTTTGCGCCGGCCAGCGCCTGAACGCGTTTCAAATTTTCCGTACCGCGTTTGTATACGTATTCAGCCACGGGCTGGGAACCAACGAAGGAAATACGGGAAACATCCGGATGATCCAATAAGCCGTTTACAACATCATGGGCCCCATGGACGATATTAAGAACTCCTTCAGGAAAACCGGCCTCTTCCGCAAGCTCAATCAGGCGGTTGGCTGTAAGCGGCGTACGCTCGGACGGTTTCAAGACAAATGTATTGCCCATGACGATCGCCATCGGAAACATCCAGCATGGAACCATCATCGGAAAGTTAAATGGGGTAATCCCGCCGATGACGCCAACCGGGTAACGGTACACAGCCGATTCCAACTCCGTTGCGATGGTGGCAAGATTGTCACCCATCATAAGGGTTGGGGCTCCAGCCGCAAATTCTACATTTTCAATTCCCCGCTGCACCTCACCTTTTGCCTCCTTCAGATTTTTTCCGTTTTCAACCGTAATCAGCTCAGCCAGTTCATCTGAGTGGTCAACAAGCAATTGCTGGTATTTGAACATCATACGGGCCCGCTTTGGCACAGCTATATTTTTCCATGTTTCAAAAGCTTTTTTGGCTGCTTTGACTGCCTCATCTACTTCTTCTTTTGTGGAAACAGGCACATAAGCAATCACTTCACCGGTGGCCGGGTTAAACACTTCTTCGCTTTTGCCTGATTTTGATGCCACCCATTCTCCGTTGATATAGTTTTTCAGCGTCTTCACAGATATTTTTGCCATGCTAAACCCTCCTGCCATAAAAATGGGAATGCGTAAACCATGATTAATTTTAATCCTGGATCAAGTATCGATCTTTTCAGCCGTATGAATGAACTTATCCAATTCCGCCACTGTTGGCATCGCTTCAGAACAGCTGTGGCGGGAAATGACAATTGCGGCAGATGCGCTGCCAAATTCCATGGCCCGAGGTATGTCCCACGCATTCATCAAGCCGTAGATGAACGCAGATGCATAACTGTCCCCGGCGCCAAATGTTTTCAGCACTTTTGTTTTAAAAATGCCTCCGGTATAGGAACGGCCATCTTTTGTATAAGCAATCGAACCTTTGGAGCCATGTTTGATCACAACAATTTCTGCATGGTGATCAAACCATTTTCCTGCAGTCTCCCGGTCCTCTTTTTTCTCTTTTTCGAATTGCTCCATCATATCAAATTCTTCTCTGGTCCCGATAATGACATCGCATTTCTCCGCTGCCAGGTTATAATAAACAGCTGTCTCCTTATCGGATGACCAGGTATAAGGGCGATAGTCCAGGTCAAAAATTACAACAACATCGTGTTTGCGAGCATAATCGAGCGCAAGAAACACTGCTTCGCGCGACGGGCTTGCGGCAAGTGCGGTCCCGGAAATCAGCAACGCTTTGGTCTTTTTTATATAATCTTCGGAGACCTCAGACGTTTCCAGCTTCAAATCCGCAACATTGTCACGGTACATCAGGATGCTGCAATCATCGGGACTTTTGATTTCTGTAAAAGTAAGACCGGTAACAGCACCTGTTTTATCTGTGACGACTCCTGAAGTATCCAACTTTTTTTCTTCCAGAAAACGAATAATAAACCGTCCCATCTGGTCATCGGAAATTTTGCCGATAAAGCCGCATTTAAGTCCAAGCTGAGCGGCACCGATGGCAATATTGGCTGGTGAACCTCCTACATATTTTGTAAATGATCTTGTTTCTTCCATCGGTCGATTGATCTGATCGGCATTCAAATCAACCGCCAGTCTGCCGACCGCAATCAGATCCAGAGGCCGATCCGCTTTAAAATTGAGATTAACCACAGTGATCCTCCTAACTGTGTTTATATATTTTTGGCACTCAACTTTTTATAAAAATAGCTGCGGCAGTCAATTATCACTTCTTTGATTGAAAACTTCCAATTGCCGCAGCTATTTTATCCTTCCACAATATTTGCCAGCCAACAAGCAGATAGTCTGCCCACTACTAAAGCGCTTAACTAAACGCATAAAAAAACTTCTTTTCTATGAAATTACATTTTTTCAAACAGCCACTCGTGTTCCGGTGCATTATGGAATTTCCATGTTCTGACCGGTCCTGCCATTACATTCAAGTAATATGATTCATAACCAGGCACTGTCGTAAAAGGATGATAACCTTCAGGAACAAGGACAACATTGCGGTTTTCGATACACATTGTTTCATCCACTGAACGATCATCGTTATAAACCCGCTGGAATGCGAATCCCTGACGGGGATTAAGTTCATGATAATACGTTTCTTCCAGATAGGATTCATGAGGAAGATTCTCCTGATCATGCTTATGCGGCGGGTAACTTGATGTATTGCCGTCCGGAGTATATACTTCAACAACAAGCAAGCTGTCTGCTTTCTTGTCTTCAGGAAGAATATCATGGATTCGTCTGCTCATTTTTCCTGAACCTCGATCCGATTGCCGGACATCTTCTGGCGCAATCAATCGTGCCTGAAAGGTTCCCTTTCCTGGCGCCGCACAGACAGCCAGTTCCAGATCAGAAAGCGCTTCAACCTTATATTGGTCCTGACTTGGAACGTAGACGGAATAAGGTGGAATTTTTTCAAACACACTCATTCGTTTGCCAATATCTTCAAACTCTCTTTTATCGGTCCTGACATTTGCTTTTCCTGATAATAAAACCAGGCAAACTTCTTTTTTCTCCGTTTTTCTCTCCAGCAAATCGCCTTTTTTTAATGAGTAAACTTCAAACCCTACATACTTCCAACCTGCCGATTCTGGTGTCACACCAAGAATTTTGCCATCCTGATCAGGTTTATGGGGTTTCAAAAGCAGATGATTATCAGGCATTCATTCCCCTCCTCCGCTTTGCAACACTTTACACTCTAGTAAAGCGCTTAATCTATCCTGATATGAGTATATCGCATTCATTTTTTCAATACAATGACAGACATTTGTTTTACCTGGCATCCTGGCCACATTAACCGACTACAAAATCATTCCAATCCGTAAACTCTTGCCGGTTGCCCGCTTTCCAAAGAGTTTCTGGCAGCCTTGGCGATACGCTGTGCCATGATTCCATCTTTGAAAGTGGTTCTGATTTCGGCATCTTTTACTATTGCTTCCAAAAACTCTTTTACTTCCTGAATAAATGCGTCATTGTACCTCTCCAGAAAGAAATATAGCGGATTGGCTCCTTTTACTCCGTTTTCTGACAACAGATCCACTCTGGATTCTGTCTCATTATTCACCTGTGCGGATCCTTTTGATCCAAATGCTTCAAGCCGCTGGTCATATCCGTAGACTGCCTGACGGCTATTGTCAATCACTCCCACTCCACCACTTTCGAATTTCAAAGTTATAATCGCAGTGTCAATATCACCAAGTTCGGAAATTTTCGGATTGATCAAAGTTGCTCCCTGGACATAAACTTCTTCCACTTCCGAACCGGAAATAAAGCGCGCCATGTCAAAATCATGAATGGTCATATCCATAAAGATTCCTCCAGAGCGTGATACATAATCCAATGAAGGCGGATTTGGATCTCTTGAGGTAATTTTTAAAACATGCAGATCTCCAATTGTTTTGTCTTCCACCAACTGTTTCACTCTGTGGAAATTCCTGTCATAACGTCTGTTAAATCCCAGCTGAAACTTTACACCGGCCTTTTGTACCGCTTCATAGGCTTCCAGTGTTTCTTTATCTGAAAAGCTGATCGGCTTTTCACAAAAAATATGTTTTCCGGCATTGGCAGCCTCTTTAATTATTTCCGTATGTGTGTCCGTGGGAGAACAGATAAACACAGCATCAATTTCAGGGTCATTAAGCAGCTCCCGATAATCTTTGGTAAATTTTTCTGCACAGCTTTCTGCAAACCAGTCTTTCAGATCATCGGCATATATATCCGATACTGTTTTCAATCTGACTTGCGGCAACTTCTTCAAGTTGTTCATATGCAATTTTCCGATTCTTCCAGCTCCGACAACTCCAACTGTAATTTTTTTAACCATCGGATGAATTCACTTCCTTTTGTATTAGGTAAGGGTAAACTGTTTAATTGGCGAGTCCCAGCGGTGAAAATGTCAAATAAGTTACAATTACGGCAATAACCACCAGAGCACCAACCCACTTGGCATGTTTCCATGGTGTAAGATCCACTTTATGCTGCCCTTCCTGAAATTCAAACGGTTTATCAAGCGGTTTGACCCTTCCAATCAGCCACAGAATGAATACATCAGCCAGGAACAGGACACTTAAAACATACAGGTAATGAATATGGGACAAAAAGAAACTGGCAAGTGCATAGGTGACTACATGAAATACAAATGTTGCTTTTGCTCCAAATGCGGTTACATATTTGGAGTAAAAACCAAGTACAATGATCGCCAGAAGGGGCATGCTGTACAAACCGTTAAATTGCTGCACGACATTATACAAGCCGGTGGGAGCGAAAGAAATCAACGGGGCAATAATTACGGAAATCATGCCCACAATAACGGTAACTGCTTTACCTGCTCTTGCAACTTGTTTGTCAGTAGCGTCTTTCCTGATGACAGGCTTGTAAAAGTCCAAAGTAAACAGGGTTGCCGTGGCGTTCAAAGCTCCAACAAATGAACTCAGGATCGCCCCAAAGATAACAGCTCCAAAAATTCCAAAAGCCCATTCGGGCAAAACTGCAGTAATCAGACTGGGATAGGCATCATCCGGGGTTGAAAGCGAATCACCAAACATGTTAAATGCAATAATGCCCGGGAAAACGAGGAACAGCGCACCGATAATTTTAAAGAAACCTACATACAATGCTCCCTTTTGGCCTTCCTTCAGGTTTTTTCCAGCCAAAGTTTTTTGAACAATCATCTGGTTTGTACACCAGTAAAACAAATTGTTAAAGAACATGCCAAAAAAGAGCGTTGGCCATGGAACGACTTTAGAATCAAGCGCGCCAATGGAATTCAACTTTTCGGGCGTCTGTGTCCTGACCAGATCAAGCCCGCCGACAAAACTTCCATCTCCCAAAACAATCAATCCCACTACCGGAATAGCAAGTCCTCCAATCAAGAGCCCAATGCCATATACAGAATCACTGAACGCACCTAATGACAAACCACCCATCAGTAAGTACATCAGGCCAATCATGCCAATGGCTGCGGAAATAAGAGCGACAGCCATCAACTGATTGATCGACAATGCTCCACTAACATTAAAAATTTTGTTAAAAACAAGCGAGCCCGAATACAGTACAACCGGCAGAAACGAAATCATGTAAGTAAAAATAAACAGTATGGAAACAATTCTTTTCGTGGTTGTATCATAACGTCTTTCAATAAAATCAGATATGGTATCCACACCATACTTCAAATACTTGGGCAGAAAAACAAGTGCCAGTAAAACAATAGCAATTGCTGCCGTGACTTCCCAGGCCATTACTTCCATACCTGCCATATAACTTTGGCCATTTTGTCCGACAATCTGCTCGGTGGACAAATTAGTCATAATGATAGAACCGGCAATCGTAACCGCCGTCAAACTGCGACCACCGAGAAAATAACCTTCAGAACTGGTATTATCAACTGCACGACTCCTCTTGTAAGCAAAAAACCAGATTGCCGCTAAAATCAATATAAAAGACAGAACAGAAAAATAAACCAAATTGGCCCTCTCCTCTGCAAGTTGGTTACAATGTCCACAGAATCAGCTCAGTTTCTTGAAGCAGTACAATATTTCTCAGGAAACGCAGGAAGTCTTTTTAAATCAATTGCAAATCAGATTTATTCAAGTTGCATGAAAACTCGAAAAGGAAAGCGCTTAACTTATACGCAAAAATAAAATATTATTTATTCTAAAGAGATATTTCTTGTAATAACCCGGCCTCCTTTATCAAGAATTGTGTAAAGCGCTTAACTAAAGATGAAAAAATAAATTCATTGTTCAAGATTTTGAATTTAACTAATACTCATTCTCATCTTGTGTAAACGCTTACTTATTTTAAGTATAATTTTCTTTTGATTTAAAATCAATATCCGATTTTGTGACGGATTTATAAAAGCATATTCTGCTGGTATGGCAAGACCGCTTGTTCAGAACGCATTTTCAGTACATAGCATATTTATGCCGGACTTGAAATCAGTTCCGGTGAAAATCGGCAAAGTGTTGGATAAACGTCTCATCATAAAAATATCCCCCAAACAGGGGGAGAACAGCTTGTGTGCAAATTTGTGCCAACGGATTCTTCTAACCCTGAAGGCAATTTAAAAGAGTCTGAATAAAATATTTTTAGCCTGGTCAATTCAAAGCAATCCGTTTGCCGGTCTCTATATAAACAATACTTTCCGCGATATTGATTACATGATCGGCAATTCTTTCCAAAAAGCGGGCTACAAAACAGACTTTTCTCGCCATATTCGCATATTGGTTCTTTGACGGCATATAATCGCTCATTTCACGGACAACTTTTTCATACATATTATCTACATGATCATCTCGACGAGCCAACATTCTGGCCAAATCCATATTGTTGTCAATATAACAATTGATTCCATCATTCACCATCTGCTGCGTCATTTGCGCCATCTGTATGATCAATGTCATATTAATTATTTGAGGATGATTGAATTCTTCAGAATCAACCACTTCTTCAGCAATATCGACGGCCAAATCGGCCATTCTCTCCAGATCGGAGGCAATATTCATTCCCGCAATCAGTTTGCGTAAATCGGTTGCAACCGGCTGCCTCGTGGCGATCAATTTTGTGACAAAGTCATCAATTTCCACTTTTAGTTCATCAATTTGGTAATCCAGTTCAATAATTTCCTTGGCAAGCAGTACATCTCTTTTTACAAAGGATTTTATAGACTTGTTGATGGAAATCTCAACCTGTTCACCCATCTTCAGCAACTTTTTTTTCAGTTTGCCCAGCGATCGATCCAATTGTCGGGTGACCATGGGGATTCCTCTCCTCTCATCAGCCAAACTGACCGCTAATATATTGTTCCGTCCGCCTGTCATCAGGATGGGTAAATAATTGCTCTGTACCATTAACCTCAATGATTTCCCCATTCAGGAAAAATACGGTTTTATCAGATACACGTGCAGCCTGTTGCATGTTATGGGTAACAATGGCAATGGTATAATCTTTCTTTAACTGGATTACCAGCTCCTCAAGACGCTCTGTGGAAATGGGGTCCAGAGCTGACGCAGGCTCGTCCATCAGAATGACATCCGGTTCAACTGCCAGCACACGGGCAATAACCAGTCGTTGCTGCTGTCCCCCAGATAATCCCATCGCAGAGGAATACAGGCGATCTTTCACTTCATCCCACAGATTGGCTTGTTTGAGGGCACGCTCCACAATCTCGTCCAATTTCTTTTTTGCCTTCACGCCATGAATGCGGGGACCATATGCGATATTGTCATAGATGGATATGGGAAACGGATTGGGCTGTTGAAACACCATACCAACATTTTTCCGCAACTGCACCAGATCGGTTTCCCTATCATAGATATTTTCCCCATCGATTGTGATTTTTCCGGATGTACGCACCCTTGGAATCATATCATTCATCCGGTTCATACTTCTTAACAGCGTGGATTTGCCGCATCCAGACGGGCCGATAAATGCCGTTACCTGGTTCGGGTTAATTTTTAACTGAATGTTTTTGAGTGCCTGGTTCTCTCCATAAAAAAGGTCAAAATCCTGAATGTTTATTTTGTCTTCCATGCTTCTCCCCCCTCGTTCACGCCAATCAGCCAAACCGGCCTGTCAAATAGTCTTCCGTCTCTTTTTTCCCGGGTTTGGTAAACAACTGTACGGTCTCGTCAAATTCCACCAAATTCCCCATGTAAAAATAGGCAGTAAAATCGGAAATGCGCGCCGCCTGTTGCATATTGTGCGAAACAATGGCAATCGTAAATTCTTTTTTCAGCTCTTGCACCAATTCCTCAACTTTCCCGGTTGAAATTGGATCAAGCGCGGAAGTTGGTTCATCAAGCAAAATAATTCTCGGGTTCATCGCGATTGCTCTTGCGATACATAACCGTTGCTGCTGCCCGCCGGAAAGGGCCAATGCTGTTTTATGGAGACGATCCTTTACTTCATCCCACAGGGCAACTTTTTTCAAGCTTTCCTCAACAATTCTGTCCAGTTCTTTTTTGGAAGCCCCATAGAGCCGGGGAGCAAAGGCAATGTTTTCATAAATCGATTTGGAAAACGGATTGGGACGCTGAAACACCATACCGATATGACGCCGTAGATGGCTGGTATTGATTACAGGCTGATTGATGTCAATCCCTTCCACCATAATTCTTCCTTCGACCCGGGCGCCGGAAATGGTGTCGTTCATTCGGTTGAAGCAACGCAGAATGGTTGACTTGCCGCATCCGGACGGACCGATAAATGCCGTAACTGTATTTTCGTACAAGGGCAGGTTAACACCTTTTACAGCATGGGTTCCCCCATAATAAACATGTAAATCAATTGTTTCCAACTGGACATGCCATTTTTTCTCTTCCCGTTGTCGGGAAAATTTTCGTTCAGGTTTTACATGAACCGGAAACGGGACTGCAGTTTGTAACATCACATACTCCCCCTTGATCAGCTTGAAGTGAGATGTGCATGAATTACCCGGCCTAACCAGCGCGCCAGTAAATTAAAGATCAGTACCGCTATTACCAGCAATGCAGAAGCTCCGCTTGCCACTTCCTTCGCATCTGGAATAATTCCTTCTGCATTCACTTTCCAGATATGAACAGCCAGTGTAGACGCGGGACGAAACGGATTAAGCGGCGATGTTGGCGAAGTAAAATCCCAGTTTGTAAAATCAAGCGGAGGCGAGGTCATTCCAGCCGTAAATAACAAGGCGGCAGCTTCTCCAAATACACGACCGGACGCCAGAATAGTTCCGGTCATAATCCCCGGCAAAGCGGCGGGAATTAATACTTTTAGAATGGTCTGCCAATGGGTTACCCCCAGCGCAAAGCTTGCTTCCCTTTGTTCACTGGGTACAGCCGTCAAGGCTTGTTCCACAATTCTGACCATCAAAGGCAGGTTGAAAACCGTCAACGCCAGAGCACCCGCCAACATGGAATATCCCCAGCCTGTATACTGGACAAAAACCAGCAGGCCAAACAGACCAACTACAATAGAAGGCAAGGAGGACAGCACCTCTATGCTTAACCGGATAAAACCGGTCAGCTTCCCCGGTTTGGCATATTCGGCCATGTAGATCCCGCCGCCAAGTCCGAGAGGAATAGTAATCAGCATAGTCAGGATTAACAGATAAAATGAATTGAATAACTGTGGTCCGACACCGCCGCCTCCGGTAAGAACAGAGCCAGGCGCCTCAGTAACAAAAGACCAGTCGATCACACCAAGACCGCGAATTAAAATAAAACTGATCAATCCAAGCAATATGCCGACAATTAAAACGGCAATGGCATAGAAACAGATGGTCGCGAATCGGTCGATTGTCTTTGCGTTCATCTAGTACTCTCTCCTTCGGGTAATGAAACGGATCAAAACGATAAAAAGCATGGTCATCAATAAAAGGATCAAGGCCATCGACCATAAGACGTCGTTATAAGTTGTACCTTGTACGGTATTACCCATGTTCAGGGTGATTACACTTGTCAGCGTACTGATCGGTTCAATAAAACTGACCGGCAAATTGGGCGAGTTTCCGATCACCATTTGCACAGCCAAGGCTTCGCCAAAAGCCCGGGCCATTCCCAAAACAACCCCTGTCATCAATCCGGGTAATGCCGCGCGCACAACCAATCGGGAGACCGTTTGCCACCGGGTTGCTCCCAAAGCATAGGAACCTTCGCGTATTTGTTTGGATACAGCATGGATGGCGTCGACCCCGACACTGATGATGGTGGGCAAAATCATAATGGACAGGACAATAGTCCCGGCCAGCAAGCCAAACCCGAGCCCACCTGCTGTATCCCGGATCAACGGGACAATAACCGTCAAACCGATAAAACCATACACAACCGAAGGAATTCCAACCAGCATTTCAATAACTGGCTGTAAAATCTTTTTCCCCCAGTCAGGCGCGATTTCCGTCATGAATATGGCCGCGCCAATTCCAAGCGGGGCACTGATGATAGTCGCTCCCAGTGTGACAGCAAGCGATCCCAATATAAATGCCATCGCGCCGTAAAAAGGACCTCCTTGCTCCGGTGAAGCAGTGGGACCCCATTCAACAGAAAAAAATTCCGCCAGCGTAATCTGATTATTGATAAACGGGGAAATTCCCTTTGAAGTAATAAAGTATAACAGTGAAAACAAGGTAACAATCAAAACCCATGCACAAACAAGCGTAACGATTTTACCCTGTTTCTCGATGAACAACATTTTCCGCATCGGTTTCATTAATTGTTCCGAAAGTGATTCTTTGGAGGAAGATGCTTGTGCTGCCTGTTCCACCTTACAATCCCCTTCCCGTCAATAGAATTGAGGGGATCGAGTCCATCCGGACTCCCCCCCTGTCCAGAACAATAAGGAATTTACTTCACAATATTGACACCGGCATCCCGCTCTACTTTCATCTCACTGATTGGAATATAACCCAGTTTTTTCACCAGTCCGTTTTGTACTTCCCCAGACTTGATGTAGTTGATGAATGCCTCTTCCAGTTGTTTGTTTTCAGCGTTTTTGTTGGTATACATATGTTCATAGGCCCAAATTTTCCAACTGTTTGTATATACGTTTTCGTTGGTCGGCTCAACATTATCCACTTTTAACGGTTTAACAGAGTCATCTATATAGGAAAACGCAAGGTAGCCAATGGCTCCGGGGGTTTCAGAAACAATTTTGCGAACGGTTCCGGAAGATTCTTCTTCAATACCGCCTTCCCCGCGAAACTCTTCATTTCCAAGCAGTCCATATTTGGCAAAGGTAGCACGAGTTCCGGAACTTTCCGGACGGTTAACAAGAACGATGGCCTGATCTTTTCCGCCAAGCTCCTTCCAGTTTTTAATTTTGCCTGTAAAAATATCAATCAATTGCTGGTGCGTAACATTATCAACACCAGTTTCCGGGTTTACAATCGGTGCGATACCAACGACAAATACTTTATGGTCAATGACTTGTTTGCTATCAACTTTCTCTTTTTCTTCTGCGTATACATCAGAATTGCCAATGTCAGCTGTATTATTTATAACGGCGCTTAATCCTGCACCGCTCCCTCCACCTTGAACATTCACCTGCACACCGGGATTGGATGCGGCAAACATTTTTCCTGCTTCATCCACAAGTGGCTGCATGGCAGTTGATCCCACTGCTGTCAGAGTACCGGACAATTGTCCGTTTTGTGCTCCCTGGCTGTTGCTGCTGCAACCGGTTAATACTCCCAAGGCTAAAGCAAAAATACTGCCAAGTAAAAATCCCTTCTTTATCATCGTTTTGTTCCCCCCAAAGGTAAAGAATGATTGCCTGTCAACACTTTGTACAATAATCTTCTTCTTTTATATCCAAATAAAAGAATGATTAAGTTTATGTTAATCTATTTTAAAAATAAAAAAGCCTGCGGGTTCACCAAGCCGCAAGCATAAAGTCCTGTTTATTTGGTATGTAAAGGGAATGTAAGAATAAAGGTTGTCCCTTCTCCAAGTCTGCTCTTTACTTCGATATGGCCGTCAAGTTCTTCAACCAGATGCTTTACAATCGCCAGTCCTAATCCGGTTCCGCCCGAATCTCTTGCTCTTGCCTTGTCAACCCTGTAAAACCGTTCAAAAATGCGGGGCAAATCCTGTTCCGGAATCCCTATTCCCGTATCGCTGATTTCCAGGCGAAAGTGGTCTGCACTACTCGATGCCCGCAATTTGATCTGCCCGCCTTGAGGTGTGTAATTCATAGAATTGGAGAGCAGATTTAACAATATTTGACGAAGGCGATCTTCATCCACTTCTACTTCAAAAGGATGGTCAATTTCTACTGACAAAGACAGCTCCTTGCTTTCAATCTGATCCTGCACCATCGTTCTGACAGACTGCAATAATGATTCCACTGACACCTTGTTTACTTTTAAAGGCATCTGTTTCGTTTCAATCCGGGTCAAATCGAGCAGATCGCCAATCAGCCTCTGCAAACGCAAGCTTTCTTCATAAATTATCCGCAAGAATTCCCGACCGGTATCCGGGTCTTCCATAGCTCCGTCCAACAGTGTCTCGGCAAAACCCCGGATCGAAGTAATCGGCGTTTTCAGTTCATGGGATACATTGGCTACAAAATCTTTGCGCAATTGCTCCAACCGGCGGATCGCTGTCAAGTCATGGAATACAACAACCACACCCACCCCGTTTTTTTCCACCCACATAGGAGCCAGATAGGCTTCCAGTATTTTTTCTTCAGGGTAATACAAGGGGATTTCTTTGCGAATTCGTATATTGGATTCAGCACATTCGGTAATTAATGAACTGATATCATATGGATAGGTAAGTTGCTTAAAAGACCTGCCCACCAAATCGGACTGGGGGATGCCAAACATTCGTTCAAACGACCGGTTAGCAAGGCTCACTTTCCCTGTCGGATCGATCATGATCAGGCCGCTTTCCATAGATTCAATGATACTGTTCAGTCTCCGCTCGCTTTTTCGAATGGTTTCCATTTGGTTTTGCAAGCTGTAAGCCATACGGTTAATTGCCTGACCCAGGTAAGCAATTTCATCCTGTGAGTCTGCCCGGACCCGCCGATGGAATTTTTTGCGGGCAATATCAGAAGCTACCTGCGTAATCTCCTCCAATGGACGGGTTATTCCGCTTGCAATCCGGGAACTGAAAAATGCCGCCAATGCGTAAGCAATAATCAGCCCCAGAATCAGAGAAATCCATACCTGGCGCAACGATTGATTAATTTCTTCAATATCCAGAGATAATAAAATGGCTCCTGCCACTTCACCGGTGCGGGTCACAGGAACTGCTGCATGCAAATAATCACCGCGAATAGACGTTTGCACAGTTCTCTCTTTTCCATGTTGCAAAACACTCTTGACTTCCGGAATATTATAGCCATTTTCATCTATCCCGGTTTTCAAATCCTTTTCTCCGATCAAATTTCCTGTCTGATCAAAAAAGTTCACGTGTACATCCAGCGTTTTCTGGTATAGCACTTCCTGTTTCCTCAAATTGCTGTTATCAGTCCATTGCACTGTTTCAGCCAAAACAATTGCTTCCTTCTCCAGGCGGTACGTTAATGAATCCAGATAAGAGGATCTCAATAACAAGGCGACAAAAATCCCTGTCCCCAAAACAGAGCACCCGATTAAAATCAGGGATGACCAAGTAATCTTGGAACGAAGTGATCTCATTGTTTCCTGGGTCCTTCAAATTTATAGCCGATACCACGTACCGTTTTAATATAAACCGGGTTTCGTGAGTCAGGTTCTATTTTATCGCGCAAATGGCTGACATGAACATCCACAATTCTTGAGTCGCCTATATAATCATAATTCCATACCGCATTTAACAGTTGATCCCGTGACAATACTTTGCCGCGATGATTGGCCAAATAAAGAAGCAATTCAAACTCCTTCGGTGTTAAATCAATTTCCTCCCCATTTTTCAGAACAACATATCCATCTGCATCAATTTGCAAATGGCCGATCCGGAGCAAAGTTCCGTCCTGATGGTTCCCGGTTTCTCCGGTAAGTGCTTCGATTCGTCGAAAGATCGCTTTGACCCGTGCTGTAAGTTCCCGAGGGCTAAACGGTTTGGTCATATAATCATCAGCCCCGAGTTCCAGTCCCAACACTTTATCCAGTTCATCTGTTTTTGCGGTTAGCATCAGGATCGGAATATGCTTTTTCTCTTGCCGCAAACGACGGCATACCTCCAATCCATCCAATTTGGGCAACATCAGATCCAATACCACCAAATCCGGATTGGTCTCTTTTACCATATCCAAAGCCATCAATCCATCATAAGCAACCTCGACGAGAAATCCTTCTTTTTTCAGATTAAATTGCACCAGCTTCACGATTGATGCTTCATCATCTACCACCAGGATTTTTTTGTTCATTTTGTTTGCCCCCTATTATTAGCGGTTAATTATTTCTAATTTATTAATCTTTTATTCACAATAAAAATCATAGCATAATAAAGTTAAGAAAAAGTAAAAAAACACCTCCTTTGCAGAAGGTGACAGACTATACTAATTTTTCACGACTCTGTTCTGCTGTGTCTTGCAAGGAAGTAGCAACATTGGTATCGCTCCGCTCTAAATACACTCCTAAATCTTTTGTCGACATACCTGATAAATCTGAACGATTTAAAAATTATCAAAGAGATCGTGAAACATTGGGCGCAAAGGCTGCGGAGGCAGTACATCAATTTCTCCTTCCGCAATCGTCCGACCGTCTCCTGTAACAAGCGCCTGCAAGGTAATAATTTTAGCTGTCTGACATTTATGGCTTACTTTTAATAAAAAGGATATTTCTTTTTCTGGATGAAATGCTTCTGGAAAAGTGACGCGCATTTCTTTCACGACACTCCCGGGTCCCGGCAATTGAGAGGAAATCAGTGCAGACAGCCAACTGACAATAAGGCCTGCCGGGACAATCACCTGGCCATATCTTGTTTGTGCTGCGTAACTCTCTTTAAGATAGATCGGATTGTAGTCATCTGCTGCCCCCAGATACGCAAAAATATCTCGCAATATAACTTTTTTCTTCACTTCAACGCGATCACCAAGTTGAATTTTACTCCAATATTTTCCAGGAGCTGTAATTTTGCCAAAGTCCAACGAAACCCCTCCTTATGTACACGCTTACATTTTACCATAATTTATACTGAAAATTCATATAAGAATAAAAATAATCCCATTCTTTTTTTAGAAGATCAGCGTTTAAATTAACCTTAGTTTACCTGTTTTCCCTGTTTTTCATGCGTTTTATGAAAAACAGGAATCCTGTTCCCGGATTCCTGACAAATGGCAGTCGCTACTCCTGACCTGGGGTTGTTACCAGCTAAATACAGTATATGGACTTATCCTCCCCTTTATCGGCAAACTTAAACCCGGGGTTTTATCCCCGGGCAAATTAGTTAAATTAATTGGCAATTATTGTAATACTTTCATTACACTTTTAACAGATTCAGCCGATTTATCTAAAGCTTTCTTTTCATCTTCCGTTAATTCAAGCTCAATTACTTTTTCTAATCCGTTACCGCCTAAAATGGCAGGCACGCCAAGATACAAGTCCTGATAGCCATATTCACCTTCCAAATAGGCAACAGCCGGCAAGACCCGTTTTTTATCTTTCAGAATAGCTTCAGCCATTTGCACTAACGAAGCAGCTGGAGCATAATAAGCACTTCCGTTACCTAACAGATTTACAATCTCCCCTCCGCCTTTACGGGTACGGGCAACAATAGCTTCCAGCCGGTCTGCAGGAATCAGTTTTTCCAAAGGAATGCCGCCTGCATAAGAATAACGAACCAAAGGAACCATATCGTCGCCGTGGCCACCTAAGACAAATCCGGTAATATCTTCGACAGAAATATTCAATTCTTCGGCAACAAACGAACGGAAGCGAGCGGTATCCAATACGCCGGATTGGCCAATTACACGATTTTTCGGGAATCCGGAAGTCCGGTAAGCTTCATAGGTCATGGCATCTACCGGATTGGTCAATACAAGAATGATACAATCAGGGGAGTATTTCACCACCTGTTCCGTAACTGAACGGATCACTCCGGCATTAATGTTTACCAAATCGTCCCGGCTCATGCCAGGTTTACGGGCAACACCTGCTGTAATAATGACCAGATCTGAATCCTTGGTATCCTCATAATTGCTTGTTCCAATAATATTAGCATCAAATCCCTGTACAGGACTTGCTTCGAACATATCCAAAGCTTTCCCTTTGGTAGGGTTTTCTACTTTGGGAATATCTACGAGAACCACATCGCCCAACTCTTTTTGTGCAAGCATTAACGCTGTCGTACTCCCGGTGAATCCAGCACCAATTACAGAAATTTTTCTGCGTCGAATGGTCATTTTTCCATCCTCCTTAGCTTATTTACATATTAGAAACAAGATAATCAGCAAATTCGGAGCATCTTACCTGATTGGCCCCGTCCATCAGACGTGCAAAATCATAAGTTACCGTTTTGTTACTAATTGTTTTGCCCATCGCTTTATAAATCAGGTCACCAGCTTCTTTCCAGCCTAAATGTTCTAACATTAATACACCTGATAAAATCAGTGACCCCGGGTTAACTTTATCCATACCTGCATATTTTGGAGCAGTTCCGTGAGTTGCTTCAAAAATGGCATGCCCTGTAATATAGTTGATATTTGCTCCGGGGGCAATCCCAATTCCGCCAACTTGCGCAGCCAATGCATCGGAAATATAATCACCATTCAGGTTTAAGGTAGCGATAACATCATATTCAGCAGGGCGTGTCAGGATTTGTTGCAGGAATGCGTCTGCTATCACATCTTTAACAATCAGTTTTTCTTCAGCTACGGCTTTTGCTTGTGCATCATTTGCCGCATCAATTCCATATTCTTCTTTAATGCGATCATATTGGGCCCAGGTAAAGACTTGGTCAGCATAATCGCGTTCTGCAACTTCATAGCCCCAGTTTTTAAATGCCCCTTCAGTAAATTTCATGATATTTCCTTTATGTACCAAGGTAACACTGTCGCGGCCATGTTGAAGTGCATATTCGATTGCTGCTTTTACCAGCCGTTCCGTTCCTTCTTTTGAAACCGGTTTTATGCCAATTCCCGCAGTTTCAGGGAAACGGATTTTTTTGACACCCATTTCATTTTGTAAAAAGTCAACAACCTTTTTCACATCTTCGCTTCCATATTCCCATTCAATCCCCGCATAAATATCCTCGGAGTTTTCGCGGAAAATAACCATATCCACTTTCTGAGGCTGTTTAACGGGAGAAGGAACACCTTCAAAATAACGAACAGGACGCAAGCAAACATACAAATCCAGTTCTTGTCTCAGTGCAACGTTTAATGAACGAATTCCACCACCGACAGGAGTGGTAAGGGGTCCTTTGATCGCAACAAGATATTGGCGAATTGCTGTCAGTGTGTCTTCCGGCAGCCATTCCCCCCATCCGTTGTATGCTTTTTCCCCTGCATATACCTCATACCAGGCAATTTCCTTACTACCATTATACGCTTTTTTTACAGCTTCATCTAACACTCTTTTCGTTGCGGCCCAAATATCCGGACCAGTTCCATCTCCTTCAATAAAAGGAATGATCGGATGATCTGGTACGTTAAGAACTCCATTTTGGACAGTAATCTGTTCTCCTTTAACAGGAGCTTCTAAATGCTTGAATGGCGTCATAATTCACACTCCTTAGGATGGTCAAAAGGGACAGGAATGCAACCCGTCCCTCCAATATAAATTTCTTTACTATTGAAGCGGCGAGCTTCCTGTTTCATTTTAGAAAACCTTTGCATAAAAAACTCCACTTTTTGTACTTTTCAAACACTACAAACTGTATTGTACCAGAAATAAATCAGACTTGCGAGGAAACAAGGTCTTCCAGACACTTGCTTTCTCGCTTTGTTTCAGAAATCAAGCCAATCCCGGATTAACGCTGTTCAACGGAAACATAAGACTGGTTCGTTTTCCCAACATATTCAGCCCGGGGACGAATGAGACGGTTGTGAGCATATTGTTCCAGAATATGAGATGTCCATCCGGTAATCCTACTCATTGCAAAAATTGGTGTGAATAATTTCCTGGGAATCCCCAAATAAGTATAAACAGTCGCAGAATAAAAGTCTACATTAGGTTGTAAACCTTTCTTTTCGTAAACAAGTCTTTCAATCTCTTTAGACATATCAAACCATTTTGTATCGCCAGATTGACTGGCCAACTGGCGTGACATTTCCCGTAAATGCTTGGCACGTGGATCACCGTTTTTATAAACGCGATGGCCAAAGCCCATGATTTTTTCTTTATTGTCAAGTTTGAATTGGATAACAGGATGGATTCGGTCCAATGTTCCGATTTCTTCCAATGTTGCCATCACTTGTTCATTTGCACCGCCGTGCAACGGTCCTTTCAGAGTCCCAATAGCTGTCGTTACTGCAGAATAAATATCGGAAAGCGTTCCGGTAGTTACCCGGGCAGCAAAAGTTGAAGCATTCAACTCATGGTCTGCATGCAAAACAAGAGCTTTGTCAAATGCTTTTATGGAAACGTATGTTGGTTCTTTCCCAGTAAGCATATAGAGGAAGTTGGCAGCAAAACCCATGCCTTTTTTGGGTTCTACCGGTTCCAGCCCTTGTTGGATTCTTGCATATGCGGTGATAATGGTCGGGATTTTAGCCGTTAACTTGATGGCCTTGTTTTTGTTGGCTTCCACACTGTTAACTTCGGCTTCTTCATCAAAGAGTGCCAAGGATGAAACAACGGTACGCAGTACACTCATCGGATGAGCTTCTTTAGGATACATTTTCAATTGATGAATAGCAGCTTTTGGCACTTCAGCATATTGGTCCAGCTTATCCTTTAACTGGTTTAATTCCACCTTGGATGGGAGATAACCATTCCACAGCAAAAAAGCGACTTCTTCAAAAGTTGCATGATCCGCCAGATCATCAATATTATAGCCGCGATAGGTTAAAACCCCATCTACAATCGAACTGATTTCCGAATTACAGACTACTACTCCTTCCAGACCTCTCGCAATTGCCATATGATCGCTCCTTTACAAAAAAATTTATACTATTTGGGCACTGCACTCCACTTGAAACCAGTTGAAGAATGCTTTTTAACGAATGAGCAATCATTCTCTTAATTGATTATAAAGTATTTTTTCTGATAATACACTACTTGTTCGTATTTACACAAATTTTAGACTTTTTCTACATATTCATTTTGCAGATAAACTCTTTCGTTCAGGAACTTCACAACAATGTAACACGGTTCAGTTTCTTTTTGAGAGTGCCCATACTTATTTATTGATTTTTATTTTATCATAAATTGAACAAATTATCACACCTGATATTTATTATTATTTATAGATTAATAAATCCTATGAATTTTTTGTTTTGAATTTCATTTATTGGAAATGATTTGACCATGATATAATACTTACAATAATGTGCTTTTAGGAGGTTCCCGGGAGATGGTTTTTCCTCAATGGTCAGGTCCCGTTCTCAGGACTCTTGTGGTAATTGGCGTGCTGCTTGGTACATATTTGGTGATTTCCTATACAATGCCGCTGGTTTATCCGTTTGTCATCGGATGGTTAATTGCCATGTTGATCGAACCCATGGTCAAATGGCTGGAACGAAAAACCCGAATTCCCCGGTGGGTCGCGGTTACCATGATTTTATTGCTGCTTTTAAGCCTTTTGTTGTCTCTGGTCATTTTTTTGGTTGCAGAAATTGTTGTGGAACTTACAAAGCTTGCCGATTTTCTGCCTGTAATGATTGAAAAGACGGGACAAACTTTCATTCAAATGTTCACACAAGAAAATACGGACTTTCAGCGAATTATCGATACCGTGCAAACATACCTTGAAAGAAACCCGGAACATGAACAGCGGATCTCTGCCAGTATTCAGGAAAATATCGGCATCATCGCCAACAAGGGGACGGATTTAATCACCAAAATTGTCGCGGGAATTGGCCGTTTCATCAGCGATTTGCCCTATCTGCTCACCGTACTTGTATTTATTACCCTCGCTGCCTTGTTTATTGGCCTGGACTGGCCACGTTTAAGGAGCAAAATTTTAAAAATCATGCCCAAAAATATTTTAAAAACTGCGCGATATATTACAGCTGATCTGAAAAGAGCGTTATTTGGATTTATCCGTGCACAAATCACTCTTATCACCATAACAGGAGTGATCATGTTTATCGGGCTCACCATTTTGGACGTCTCTTATGCATTTACAATCGCTCTGGTGATCGGGTTGGTTGATTTGATGCCCTATTTGGGCGTAGGCGCCGTATTGGTTCCCTGGATCATTTACCTGTTTTTGACAGGCAATATGTACTTGGCAATGGGTCTGTCCATTGTCTATGGAATCATTATCATCGTCCGGCAATTCCTGGAGCCAAAACTGGTTGCCAGCAACGTTGGAATTGATCCGCTGCTTACATTAATAGCCCTGTTTGTGGGGTTAAAGTTGTTTGGAATTATTGGGCTGATATTGGGCCCGGTCATCATTGTTACTCTGATGGCACTCCACCGGACTCATGTTTTTCAGGATATCTGGAAGTATATTATGGGCGATCAGAAGTGGCCCATTCGCAAAAAATACGAATAGCGGCGGAGATTGTTTTCAACGTCCAAAAATGCAGGGATTATCCAACTGTACAGAACCCATCCAGGCTGAACACACGAACAGTCCTGCAATACAAGCGTGGGTTGCAGCCTGGCTTTAAAAACCTTTAACGATTTTTTGCGATACGAAGACTAAAGTGCGCACTGCAAATCGCCTACCTTGTTTTTAGAGACATTATTTCATGGTTTGTTTTTTTATCTCCGGTACCAGGTGATTTGGCCGTTTTCCATTTTCTTTTTCAACCAGCGCTTTAATAAATGCTTTACAATGGAACGGGTATAAGGAAATACAAGCAAAATGCCTGCGATATCACTAAAAAAACCCGGAGTGATCAGTAAAATGCCTCCCGTCAATATACAGGCGCCATCCTGTAAAGCCTCGGTAGGCAGTTCTCCATTGTTCAGCTGGATCATTGCCAGACGGTAAGTGTTCCATCCTTCCCGTTTTGCCAGATAGCCACCAAGCACCGCAACCAGAATAACCAAAGCGATGGTCGGAAATGTGCCGATCCATCCCCCGACTGTAATTAACCCCCAAATTTCCGCAATTGGAAGCAAAATAAATAAAGCGATAATAACCCACAGCATGGTTCTATTCCCCCCCTTCAGCCAGGTGAGATAACAGCGTGTAAAGTTCCGGAAAAACCTGTTTGAGATTAATCCGCTTCATCTCTTTATCTACCCACAAATGAACCGATTTACCCTTAACCAACCGCCTGCCTGTTTCCTGATGAATTACTTCATAAGCGAAAACAATTTTGCTTCGGTTAAATTGACTGATTTTTGTACGTACGATCACCATATCGTCATACCGGGCCGGATAAGCAAATTTACAGTGAATATCCACTACCGGCAACAGCAGCCCCTTCTCTTCCAGATCCTTGTATGAAAAACCGCGTTCTCTCATCATTTCAGTACGCCCTACCTCAAACCACACAAGATAATTGGTATGATACACCACTCCCATTTGGTCGGTTTCCTGATAACGAACGCGTAATGATGTTTCTGCTACGTATCCCATCGTCTCACTAACCTCCAGGCACTTATTTAAGGCTTTTGACATATTGTCTTAATTATAACCCTGTTTTTATAATATCTTTAACAAGGAAATTTAAAGGAGCTTCGTGGACACATATTTCAATTTCTCTTCTCACATAATGAGAATAGCCGGTTCCCATTCGTACAACAATCTTGAAAACAAAAGGAGGGAGCTAAATGAGCCTCAGAAAGAGAAAAAAAATACGGAGACGAATTCGTTGGTGGGTTTACCCTCGTTTAGGACTGGTTCCAATCACATTTATTTTTCTGCACTAACATGAAAAGCGCTGGAAAAAACCAGCGCTTTTTTCTTTACAGGACTTTTGCGATTCCCGAATAGATATGGCCGGTATCCGCATCAACCGTTACCTCTTTTTCCGCAGCCAGAATTTTCGTGGCATCCTCCACGCCTACAATGGTGGGGATTCCAAGACTTACTCCAACTATTGCCGCATGTGAGGTTAAACCACCTTCCTCAGTAATAACGGCCGCTACCTTATTGAACCATTCGGTCATTTCCTTGTTTGTGCCGCGGGTTACAATAATGGCTCCTTCTACCATCTTCTGTCTCAATTCTTCAGTACTGTTAGCAACAACCACAGGTCCGGTTACTACTTTTTTGCCAATTCCCTGTCCTTGCGCAATAATTCCGCCAATCACATGTACTTTCATCAGGTTTGTTTTCCCTGATTTTCCAACAGGAATACCGGCTGTGATGACGACCAGATCTCCCTGATTGACATAATTGTTTTCCAAAGAAGTGGAAATAGCCGATGTAAACATTTCATCAGTTGTAGTGGCATCTGCACCCTTTATCGGATAAACTCCCCATACCAGCGATAATTTTCTTAGCGTCGATTCGTTTGGGGTTACAGCAATAATTGGAGTTTTCGGCCGGTATTTCGAAACCATGCGTGCAGTATAACCCGACTCTGTTGATGTCAAGATTGCTGAACATTCCAGGGTGTAAGAAGTCTGAACCACTGCCTGGCTGATCGATTCGGTAATGGTCTGGCTCATTTCTTTGATTTTCTGCTGGAACCGCTCCTTATATCTCAGAGATCCATCTGTCCGAATAGCGATCCGGGCCATGGTACTGACCGATTCAGCCGGATATTTCCCGGCGGCTGTTTCGCCTGACAGCATAATCGCATCTGTTCCATCCAAAATCGCATTGGCAACATCACAAGTCTCAGCCCGGGTCGGTCTCGGATTGCGCTGCATGGAATCAAGCATCTGGGTTGCCGTGATAACAGGTTTTCCCAACTGATTGCATTTATAAATCATTTCTTTTTGCAAAATCGGCAAATCTTCGGCTGGAACTTCAACACCAAGATCTCCCCGAGCAATCATTAACCCGTCACTGATATCCAGGATGGAATCAAGATTTTCAATTCCTTCCTGATTCTCGATTTTGGAAATAATTGGGATGTTGGTTTGATGCTCTTCCAGAATTCTGCGGATTTCCAAAACATCCTGCGGTTTCCGCACAAAAGAAGCAGCGATAAAATCAACCCCATGTTTGATTCCAAAAATGATATCCTCTTCATCTTTTTTGGTAATACCCGGCAAATTAATTTTGACTCCGGGAATATTTACACCCTTACGGTTTTTTATTACTCCGCCATTTTTAATCGTACAATAAATTTCTGTGCCTTCAATCCCGTCTACTTGCAATCCAATTAAACCGTCGTCTATTAAAATAGTGGAACCCGGCTTTACGTCTTGCGGCAAACCTTCATAAGAGACAGAAATTCTTTGATCGTCTCCCAAAATGGGCTCAGATGTTAAAGTAATCTTTTCTCCAGTAACCAAGGTAATTTCATTTGCCTTCAAATCGCCAGTGCGAATTTCGGGGCCTTTTGTATCAAGTAAAATGGCGATATTTTTTCCTTCTTCTGCTGCGGCTTTGCGAATGCGTGTAATCCTCTCTTCATGTTCTTCATGAGAACCGTGCGAAAAGTTTAAACGAGCCACATCCATACCATTTTGCATCAACTTTTTTAACATGGAAATTTCTTCACTTGCCGGGCCAATGGTACACACAATTTTTGTCTTGCGAAGCATGCTGGTACTCATCCCCTAACCAATATCAAATTGATAAAATTTTAGCGAGTTCATATAATTCCAGGTCCGGTTGGTGTGTTTTGGAAAAAGCGTCATCAATATTAACCCCCAGGACCTTGTTATTGCGAATGGCCACCATTTTGTTTTGTTCTTTTTTCACCAAAAGCTCGGTGGCTTTGGCTCCCATCCTGCTGGCCAAAACACGATCGAATGCCGTCGGTGATCCACCGCGCTGCACATGTCCAAGTACTGTTACCCTTGTCTCCACACTAAGCGCCTGTTTTATTTTGTCCCCAAATTCAACGCCGCTGCCTACCCCTTCAGCCAAGACAATAATACTATGTCTTTTTCCCCGTTCACTTGCCAATCGTACACGCTCAATCACTTCATCAAGATCAAATGGTGCCTCAGGGATCAAAATGGATTCTGCTCCATCGGCAAGTCCTGCCCATAAAGCGATGTCTCCCGCATTCCGTCCCATTACTTCTATCACATAAGCTCTTTCATGTGAAGTAGCTGTATCACGAATTCTGTCAATACAATCAATCACCGTGTTGATTGCTGTATCAAACCCAATTGTAAAATCAGTACCCGAAATATCATTATCAATTGTACCCGGAACACCAATTGTCGGAAAACCTAATGAAGTCAGTGCCTTGGCCCCGCGAAAACTGCCATCTCCGCCAATTACAACTAAACCATCAATTCTGTTTTTCTTCAACTGTTCAACAGCTTTTTTTCGACCTTCTTCTGTTTTAAATTCTTCACACCGCGCGCTGTACAAAATAGTCCCGCCGCGATGAATGATATCTCCCACAGATCTTAATGTTAACTTTTTCATATCTCCTTCAATTAATCCGGCATATCCGCTTATAATTCCATATACTTCCAACCCATGATAATAGGCGTTTCTTACAACGGCTCGTATCGCCGCATTCATGCCTGGTGCATCGCCGCCACTGGTCAATACTGCAATCCGTTTCATCCTTATCATCACCTCTAGAATTATGTTATCCCATCCCACAGGGACAAAAAACGTCCATACGGGGCAAAAAGAGAACCCGTTCAGGGTTAAACGGTTCTACTTTTGGACGAGTGAGATATACTCCCCGATCATAGCATATTTTTGGTATCGATCTCCAATTAATTCTTCTTCCGGCATGGAAAGTAATGGCGATAAATGTTTAATAATGGCTTCCTTAATATATTTTGATTGTAACACGGGGTTTTTGTGAGCTCCACCTTTTGGTTCTGAAATAATTTCATCAACAATACCTAATGATTTTAAATCAGCAGACGTAATTTTTAAAGCTTCTGCAGCCTCCTGTGCTTTTGTTGCATCCCGCCACAGAATGGCTGCCGCACCTTCTGGAGAAATGACGGAATAATAAGCATGCTCCAGCATCAGGAGACGGTTTCCCACACCAATTCCCAGTGCTCCGCCGCTCCCGCCTTCGCCGGTAACCACACAAACGATAGGAACTGAAAACCCGGCCATCTCCCGCAAATTTCGGGCAATTGCCTCACTTTGTCCCCGTTCTTCCGCTTCTACGCCGGGATGGGCGCCTTGCGTGTCAATAAATGTGATGATCGGACGGCCAAACTTGTTGGCCTGCTGCATTAACCGAAGTGCCTTCCGATATCCTTCAGGATGAGGCAAACCAAAATTACGCGCAATTTTATCTTTTGTGCCGGTTCCCCGCTCATGTCCAATGACGGTGACAGGCCGGCCATCCAATTTGGCAATTCCGCCAATAATTGCCGGATCATCACCATAAAGCCGATCCCCGTGCATTTCCATAAAATCGGTAAAAACGGTACCGATATAGTGTTGTGTTGTTGGACGGTTCGTATGGCGGGCAATCTGGACTTTTTGCCATGATGTCAGGTTTCCGTAAATTTCTTGTTCCAGGTTAGCCGCCCTGGTTTTCAGAGTTTGAATTTCATCTGACAAATCGATCTCTTTTTCCTGCGAAAATTTTTCAAGTTCTGCAATTTTTTCTTTTAATTCCAGTAATGGTTTCTCAAACGGCAAACAGTTATTTTTCATTAAGCTTCCCTCCGATCAGCGTGAATATCCAAAATACCAACAAGTGTTTCACGCATTTTTGAACGAGGAACCACTTGATCCAATTGCCCGTGTTTCAGCAAAAACTCAGCCGTCTGAAAATCATCCGGCAACTTTTGACGGACGGTCTGTTCAATTACCCGCCGGCCCGCAAAACCGATCAGTGCACCTGGTTCAGAAATATTGATATCACCCAGAGAAGCAAAACTTGCCGAAACGCCTCCGGTTGTAGGATTGGTCAACACCGAAACAAACAACAAACGATGGCGATTCATTTTTTGCAAAGCCGCACTGGTTTTTGCCATCTGCATTAATGAGAGAACTCCTTCCTGCATACGGGCCCCTCCTGAAGCAGAAAAGAGTATAAAGGGGAATTTTTTTTGCACAGCTCTTTCGGCAGCCCGGGCTATCTTCTCTCCGGCCACAGATCCCATGCTTCCCATACGGAAGCGCGAATCCATAACACCCAATACAGCCGGATAACCGCCTATATATCCTTCGCCGGTTACCACCGCTTCATTCAAGTCGGTTTTTTCCATATCCTTCTGCAATTTGTTACGATAACCAGGAAATTGTAAAGGATCTTCAGACTGCAAATCCTGATCATATTCAACGAAACATCCGGTATCAACCAAGGATTCTATACGTTTCCACGAAGACATGGAGAAATGGTGGCCGCAAGATTTACAAACGTTCAGGTTTTTTTCAAGTTCTTTTGTAATCAGGATATCTCTGCACTTGGGACATTTTTGCATAATCCCTTCAGGAATGTCCTTTTTAACCTTTTCTGAAGGAATGGTTGCGTATTTTTTATGCTTCCTGAATATATCTCGTAACACATTAACACCTTCTCTAGGAAACTTTCCCGTTCCTTTTTGTCAAGTTCCCGCGTTTATTTTGATTCACAGTTCCTGTAGATAACAGCCAATTGTACATCCCTTATATTAAGCCAATATATGGGTAAAAAGATCATTTTCAGTCTTTTTTGCACAGGGATATCCCCATCAATATCACCATCTGTGATATCTCCAGGGATAATACTATAGGGGTTCATCATTAATGGCTCCCGAGTCCGGGCAACCGCTCCACTTACATGTTTGAAAAGGAGACGGATACCCGGTTGAAGCCAATTTTCCAATTAATCCGCAATGCCTTCTACAGGAGTCATTTCATATGATTGTTTTTTGGTTAGCTGCTTCGTTTTTTTGTAAATAATATCCGGATCGACGGTAATCCGCGCTTCCCCTGTTTCCATGGCCGTTTTGGCAACTTCCGCCGCCACTTTTGGTGCCACACGCGGATCAAACGGCGCTGGAATCACATAGTCCGGATTCAATTCGTGCTCTTCGATCAAGTTGGCAATTCCATAAGCGGCAGCTATTTTCATCTCTTCATTAATCGCTTTTGCCCTGACATCCAGAGCTCCGCGAAAAATCCCCGGAAACGCCAGCACGTTATTTACCTGGTTTGGAAAATCGGAGCGCCCGGTGCCAACCACTCTTGCGCCTGCTCTTTTTGCCAACTCCGGCATAATTTCCGGATTCGGATTGGCCATGGCAAATATAATTGCATCTTTGTTCATCGATTGTATCATTTCAGGTGTTACAGCTCCCTCGACGGAAACACCGATAAATACATCCGCACCCTTGATCACATCGGCCAACTCACCGCGCTTCTTACCCTGATTTGTAATTTCCGCCACTTTTTCCTTGATTGGGTTCATTCCGTAAGGACGCCCCTGATAAATGGCTCCTTTGCTGTCACACATAATAACATCCCGAACACCCATTTTTATGAGCAGCTTAATAATTGCAATTCCAGCAGCTCCTGCTCCATTGGCAACAACACGGATTTCCTCAATTTTCTTTCCGACAACTTTAAGCGCGTTGATCAGGCCGGCCAGCGTAACAATGGCAGTACCATGCTGGTCATCATGAAAAACAGGGATATCCAATTCTTTTTTCAGCCGCTCTTCAATGATAAAACAA
Source organism: uncultured Thermoactinomyces sp. (assembly GCA_965544045.1). GTDB lineage: Bacteria > Bacillota > Bacilli > Thermoactinomycetales > Thermoactinomycetaceae > Thermoactinomyces. Next base: position 146,836 of record CBEULT010000003.1, on the reverse strand, counting down.
TTTGGCGCAGCAATATCCTCCAGATTGACCCCGCCAAATGTAGGGGACATTAATTTGACAGTTTCCACGATTTTATCAATTTCAGTAGTATCCAAACAAACTGGAAAAGCGTCCACACCGGCAAAAGTTTTAAACAAGACAGCTTTTCCTTCCATTACTGGCATAGCCGCCTCCGGACCAATATTGCCAAGTCCCAGGACAGCCGTACCGTCAGTAACTACAGCCACAAGATTTCCTTTTGATGTATAATCATAGATTGTATCCAACTGATTATGAATCTCTCGACAAGGTTCCGCCACTCCAGGTGAGTAAGCAAGGCTGAGATCATACGCCGTCTCAACCGGAACCTTCGATTGCACAGTCAATTTTCCCCGCATTTCCCGGTGCAATCGCAACGATTCTTCTCGCAGATTACCCAAAAACCACTCTCTCCTTTTATACCCAGATAGATTGATCTCGTTACCAATAAAACACATTATACCAAAACCGGGGAGAAGAGAAAACGCTGTAAATGATCTTGTAATTTTAATTCATTGCTGCTTGTTTTTGTTCTTTTATTACTGTGTGTTTTTTCCGACTCTTTGCTTTCCGGAAGAAAATCATAGCGTCTTCGCCATTTTCCCCTGACATTTCATCTTTCCGACTATTATGGCCAAAACTGAAAGTTTTATGAATCGATCCGCCCCCTTCTGACCTTTTCAAACAAAAGCACACAGTCAATTTCAATCAATTACAACATTAATGAAAATTTAATAAATAAAGCTTCGTATATACAGTAAACTTCTTATCTAATTTAACATTTGTTTCAGGCGATTTAAACAACTTATTTTTTACCCAAAATTTGTATCGTTTGGGGAAAAGAGGTCTTGCTTGCATAGAGGATTGGTTTAATGAATAAATATGTCCACATACAGGGGTTGAATGTAGTGACTCAGAGGAAATCCATAAAAAGCCATTCAGTTTCATCTGCTTTGGAACCAAAGTCGATAATTCTGTTGTATACCTGCCAGGTTGCCTGTCCGACAAAATGGCAGATAAAAAAACGATATATATTTTATTTTGTATTTAATTATAATCACTTCAAATAAATTTCCGTTTTTGATTGTACTATTAAAATAAAAAAATAAAATCTACTTTCCTGTGTAAAAGAAAAGCCCATAAACGAGCTTTCCCCTATGTTCCCTCCCAGCCCATCTAGTCTCTATAAAACAAGATCCACCTCACGTCTGGCCACTTTTTCAAACCAGCAAGCTTCCTCAGACAGCAATCCTTTTACATATTCCCGTGCTTCCCACTGATGGACAGTTGCAAATCCCAAATCTTCTCCCATCCAGACCTCCCATCCTTTTTCTTTTCCCTGCCCCCTGTTCACTTTTATATTGAGTCCATAACTTGCATCAAAAAAGTTCCAGATTGTATCGGTTTGAAACACATTTTCCAGATATGAATCTGTAGAGACCCGAAACCGTTCGTACAATGGCCGGAGTTGGTAAACAATTTGATCCAGTTCCAAATAAACTGCCTGCTGTTCTGTTTCATTCTTGCAGGAAATAAAAAAGATTTTTGATGGCTCAAAACGGATGACATATCGTTCATTTAAAACGGGATCAACCAATTTCCGAGTCATTTGTTTTTTCCACAGCTTTTGGACTGCTTTTTTCATCCAAACCCCTCCAACAAAAAATAGAAAGATTGCCAATTCAACTTTTGATTCAAAATTATTTTTTATACAATATCCATTATAAACCATGAGGAAGAAATTTCACCCCATAAAACAAAATAAAAAGGCGAGATTTTTAACCTCGCCCGGGTTTAGGCCAACCTGATTTTTCACTTTCAATCGGCAGGGTAATCCGATATGTCCGTATCCAGTTTCACCTTTTCTTTCATCACATACGGTTTCAGATCAGGGTATTTATGGGCAATCTTCGCTGATGCTGCAGCGGCAATTCCAGCAACAATATCATCCAGAAACACATGAATCTCCTTTCCATGGTTGTTCAGTTTTTGCATAATCCCAATTTTATTCTTGTCCAGATATCCAAAACTGGTCAGGCCGATTGTTCCATACACATTTGTAATACTTAATGCCAAAATTTCATCGATACCATATAATGGCTCATCCACTTCCATAATGGTTTGAAAAGGCTCTGGCAATTTTTTCTGTTCTGCCAGCATATCCAGAGAAATACCTGTTATGATAGCATGTTGAACTTCTCTTTTTTTCAAAACAGATTTCACATTATCTGCGCAATATTCCAGCGACAACCTTTCGTTATAGGGAGACTGCAACTGATAGACGATTTTGGCAATGCCTTCAATGGTAACCCCACGTTTTTTCAATAAATTAAGTGAATATTCATAAAACACGCTTTCACCCTCTTGACAGGCTTTTCGCCAATTTAAGTAAGTAATTATATGCCGGTCTTTTTTATTTATGCTTCACCCTAAAACCATCTTCTCCAACAATCTGTTTAAGCCTGGAAATGCATGATTCTGTAAGTGAAATTCCGTACCGGTCAACAGGCAAAGCACGCAGCTTTTTTTCCCGTTCATAGTATAAATGAACCGGAGTATTTCCCGGGTTATCCAATATAACCGCTTTCAAGCGATTTAATAAATCCGGGCGCTCCATCTTTTCCGTGATGCGCAAATACAGGACAGTCCGGGAATAGGTCTCAAGAACTTTCAGTTCCCGTAAATCTCTGAGCCAATCAACGATTAATTTGGGCTGACCCTCGTCATCTTCCTGCACTGTCCCTTTGATATAGATCAGGGAACCTTCGTCGAGCCAGGTCCGGTACCTGGAAAATCCCTTTGGAAACAGGACAGCTTCCATATGGCCTTCGCGATCGGCAACTGTCAGAAAAGCCATCTGCTCCCCTTTTCTGGTTCGGATTACTTTCATTCTGTTGACCCAGCCGGCTACTTTTGCCTGTTCTTTGTCGCGACAATTTCTGAGTGCGGAAATGGTGTGGGTAACGGATTGATTAATCACACTTTGATAAGCATCCAGCGGATGGCCGGATAAATACAGGCCCAACAATTCCCTTTCTTTTTCCAATTTCTCTTGCTCCGTAAACGGAGAAATCCGACTTTTTCCCAAAAACCGGTTAATATCCTCACTTTTCTTCTCGAAAAAAACCAGGCTTAATTGGCTCTTGCTGGCCAATTGTTTTTCCAGCATGGCCGTTTCCATCACTTCATCCAGAATCGCCAGATTCTGGGCCCGATGTCCCGGAAAAGAATCCATGGCTCCGCATTCAATCAGGGATGACAATACACGCCGGTTGCACAAATGCAAATCAATACGGCGGCACAAATCCAGCAAATCACGAAATGGTCCTTTTTCCCTGGCCTCAATCATATTTTTAATGGCTGATGTCCCCACATTTTTTACCGCAAGCAGCCCGAACCGGATCGAGTTGTCTTCCACGGCAAATGTAAGATTGCTCTTTTGCACGTCAGGCGGCAAAACCTTTATTCCCATACGTTTGGCTTCTTCAATGTATTCAGCCAGTTTGTCATGATTATCAACAACCGTTTGCAAAAGAGCAGCCATAAATTGGAGAGGCCAGTTGGCCTTTAAATAGGCTGATTGATAAGCGAGAACACCATATGCGGCCGAATGGCTCCGGTTAAATCCGTAATCGGCAAATCTTACAATCAGATCATAAATCTGTTCTCCTGTTGGCTCATCATACCCCTGTTTAACACATCCTTTAATAAACGCCTGTCGGTATTCCAACAACCATTCTCTTTTTTTCTTGCTGACAGCGCGTCTTAACAAATCAGCCTGCCCCAGAGAGAATCCGGCCATTTTTGCTGCAATCTTCATAATCTGCTCTTGGTAAATAATGATGCCATACGTATTCTCCAGAATATCCTTTAAATCGGGATGAAGGTAATGTACTTCCTCCAAACCGTTTTTAGCCCGTATAAAACGAGGAATCTGTTCCATTGGCCCTGGCCGGTGCAAAGCCAACGCAGCAATAATATCTTCAAAACAGGTCGGCTTCATCTCCTTGAGAACTCTTTGCATTCCCGGTGACTCCAATTGGAACACACCCGTTGTTTCGCCCAGGGATAGCATTTGATACGTAGCCGGATCATCATATTCCATTTTTGAAAAATCCGGGCATCTTCCATGGGATTTTTCAATGAAACGAAGTGCATTTTCAATAATAGTCAAATTCCTTAACCCCAGAAAATCGGCTTTTAACAACCCAATATGCTCCAATTCTTCCATCGGGTATTGCGTAAGCGGAATCCCTTCGCTGCCTTGCTGCAACGGTACAAATTGTGTCAGGGGTTTACTTGAAATCACAACACCGGCCGCATGGGTTGAAACATGCCGCGGCATGCCTTCAATCTTTTTCACCGCGGCCAATAATCTGGCTATTTGCGGATCTTTCTCCAGCTGTTTCAGGCGTGGTTCCAGTTGATAAGCCTTTTCCAGTGTCATGCCAGGATTACCCGGAATCATTTTGGCCAGTTTGTCCACGGTTGGATAAGGCAATCCCATCACACGCCCCAAATCACGCACGGCTGCACGTGGAGCCATCGTACCAAATGTAATTATTTGTGCGACATGATCCGGCCCATATTTTTCCACAACATAATGAATTACTTCATCTCGCCGTTCATAGTTGAAATCTATATCAATGTCCGGCATGCTCACCCGTTCCGGATTCAGGAACCGTTCAAACAAAAGTCCATAACGAACAGGATCGATATGTGTAATATAAAGGACATAAGCAACCAGGCTTCCTGCTGCCGAGCCTCGTCCAGGTCCAACTGCTATACCCTGTTGACGGGCAAACCGCACAAAGTCCCATACTACGAGAAAATAATCATTCAGATCCATCCGGTCAATGACTTTCAATTCATAATCGAGCCTGTTTTTGATTTTGGCCGTAATGGCCTCAAACCTTGCCTGTGCCCCCTGGTAGCATAATTTTTGCAGATACTCTCTTGCATTCATGCCATCCGGCACAGAAAACCGCGGAAACAAATGCTGTTCCAAAGGAATATCCACCTTACACCTCTCGGCAATCCTGACCGTGTTATATACTGCTTCAGGCACATGCTGAAAACTTTGTTTCATTTCTGCTGCGGACTTTAAATAAAATTGGTCAGAAGGAAAGCGCAGGCGATTTTCATCATTCAATTTGCTTCCTGTTCCAATACACAACAGGCAATCGTGAATTGTGAAATCGCTTTTTTCAATATAATGGACATCATTCGTGGCAACGAGGGGAATACCCATTTCTTCAGACCACTCAATCAAAACCCGGTTAACTTTTTGTTGTTCCGGCAATTGATGATCCTGCAATTCAAAATAAAAACGGTTTCTACCAAATATTTCCATATATTCCCCGGCCAATCGTCGTGCTTCACCATAATCTCCTCGCAAAATCGCCTGGGGGATCTCACCGTTTAAACAGGAACTGGTGGCAATCAGTCCGTCGGCGTATTTTCTCAAGAGATTCCGGTCAATCCGCGGTTTATAATAAAATCCATGCAAATGCGCTTCTGTAGAAAGACGAATCAGGTTCTGGTATCCTTCGTTTGATTCGGCCAATAACAGCAAATGATAATTTTTTTGTTCTTTCCTGGGGGCTTGTCTTTGATAATCATCGGATGTGAGATACATTTCACAGCCAATGATGGGTTTGATTCCTTCTTCCAGGCAGGTTTTGTAGAACGGGAGAACTCCGTACATAACGCCGTGATCGGTGATGGCGAGTGCTTTCATTCCTGATTGTTTTGCTTTTTCAACCACTTCCTCGATCCGTGCTGACCCATCCAATAAACTATACTCTGTATGAAGGTGCAAGTGGACAAAATCATCTCGCTCCACACAACCAACCTCCTATCTCTTAGTTCTATTATATCAAAAGATAAATACAGAATATTCTTTACAATTAACTTTTACATATTTTATCAGCCCACATCATAGGGTGAAAATAAGAAACCGATTGGAGGCCATGCGGGTTATGGAGCAGGAATTTTGGGGAACAGCTATACTGGATTTTTTGATCGCACTTGGCGTTGTACTCGGCGGAGTCATCCTGGGAGGCCTGGGAGCGTTTATAACTGATGAATACCCGATGTTTAAAATGCTGCGCCTAGCTGAACAGTTGAAAATATGGGCTATGGTAGCTGCCATTGGCGGCACATTTGATACAATCAAACATTTCGAAATTACAATTCTGGGGGGCCAGTTGAATTTGGCATTCCAACAAATTATCTTTATTGTAAGTGCTTTTCTGGGCGCCCATGCGGGAACTGTTTTGGTCCGATGGCTGATTCAAGGTGGATTTTAATGGCAAAAGGAATTGTACAAGGATTCAAAAAAAATCGCCGCTGCTTCGTCATGTTCATGTTAGGAATCATTGCGGGAAGCAGTTTTTTTCTCATTTTGTACGGACAAAAACTGGACGGGTTGCTATCTGAACGCAATGCCATTTATTATGCCAACAACCAGAAATACAAAGAGATTTTGAAACTGCAAAAAGAGCTTGATCAATTGTCAAAAAAAGGAAGCCGAACACAGGAAGAAAATGAACGGATCAAAAAAATCATGGTTGAAGTGGATGCGGAACAATCTTTTATTACGGATGCTGTCAAAGCCCGGATCGAAAAAAAATTGTCTCCTTTTCTGAATAAATCCATGCAATGGGTCAGCAATAACCCCGACATTCTTGAACTTATTCTCGAAAAAGAGCAGGTCGCCATCGAAGACTCGCAAAAAACAAAAGTGGAAATCCATCTCAAATACGTCTCTTTATATGACAAAACTTTAAAAATCTGGCTGGAAGTCCAGGATCTCACTGACAGTAAAATTTCTGATACGGTAAAGTAGTGCATCTTTTTCAAATATAAGGTATGATAATCAGTAGGATAAGGGGGAGTTGCCATGATAATCAATCCAAAGAAAATTGCCCAAACAAAAATCAAAAAACTGAAAAATGGTTATTCCGCTTTTGCCGAAACAACAAAGGTTGCATCTTTAATACAAAAGCAACTGGAAGATCTGGACATTTGTGTAATTGTTGATAAAACAAAGCATGGATACTGGTTTATCCCCCAAAATCCGAACAATTGACGACAGGGAACAGTACATTCGGAGCGCCTCATCGGGTCAATCGAGGCGCTTCTTTTGACAGGAGGTTTTTATATGGGCATCTTCATAATTGTTTTGGTTTCCCTCATTTGCCTCAGTATTTTTGGTACTTTTTTCAACAGCATTTTATCAAGACGGAAGCAGGGAGTTAATAAACAGATTTATCGTGCACGCATGAATGTAAACATGGGGATTATGTTTATTTCCATCGCTATTTTACAGACTATTTCGATACCTGTGTCCTTCATGCAAGGAACATTGATGGCCATGATTTTTGGTCTGGGTTTTATAAACCTTTATTATGGCATTAAAAACAGCCGCTTTTACAAGCAACTGCAAAACAAGCAGGAAGTATGATGAGTGAAAAAGAATCGGTATCATCCCGGATGTATTACATAGTTGGCTACCGCTTCACCGGGATATGTTGGAATATTCCGAACGCGGACAGGGTTAAGACAATAAAGAGAATAGCTAACCACTGATCCTGAAACTGACAGAATGATTCTTTTCCTTCACCGGAGTGATGGGCCACCGGCGATGACCCGGCTGGTCCTTTTTTCAGGTAAAGAAATAGACATGGCGACTTGATTCCATGTCCAGAGTATATAACAAAGTTTGAAGAAGCAATTTTCAGAAGCGATGTGACCCACAATCCGCTCCCAAACGATCATTCACAGGAAAAATGATGAAACTGTTTGGGCATAAGAGTGAAAAAGTTGCCTGGAAGCAAAAACTGAACGCCATGAGCTCTCTTGCATGACAAAGACTGGATGAAATCCCCAAAATCGTTTTCCTGAAAGTGATTCCCACAGTCTCAGAGTTATAGCTTAAGAAAACAGACAGTTACAGAAACGAATCATAACGATGTATTTCTTTTCTATCGATCGATCCGGTGTGCAGTAATGAGTGCTTTGACCACAACCTGGTGGTCTGAAATCATCTCTATATCCATTCTGGCCTGTTTCCTTCCCAAATCCAGTATTTCCGGATAAATTTCCACTTCACTCTCAATCGGAACAGGTTTCAGGAAATAAAGCGTTAAATTGTGAATCGCCAAATCTCCCCGCCGATTTCGGCGAAGTGTCCGAATTGCCGCCTGGGTAAACAAGGTTGTACAAACTCCTGTACACAAAGTTCCCAAACTGTCTGTCATTTGTGGAGTAATACGCCCGAAAAATCCCATTCTACCATTTTTTTCGTTTTCAGAAAAACCGCGAAAACTCAATTCCTGGATTGTTTCCCCAACCTGCGGCTGTTTTTGCATATATTGGAGGGATTTGATCACATCCTGTCGACTGAGTACTCCCAGTAATTTCTGCCCATCATCAACAACTGGCAACAGTTCAATTCCTTCCCAAACCATTTCATGGGCAGCAGCAGCCAATGATGTTTTCAATTGAACCGTTATCGGATTTTTCGTCATTACCTTTTGAATCTTTTCATCAGGTGAAAATCCCATGACATCCTTGGTTGTAACAATTCCTGCAACCCGACCCTGTTCATCCGTTACAGGATAGCGGCTATGAGATGTTTCCAGTAACAATTCGTGAAAACGGGAAATGGAGTCACCCACGCACAAATGATATGGAAGCTTGTCCTTGCTGAGAACATCTTCTACCATCAGGATTTCCTTTTTGATCAACCGGTCATAGATGGCCCGATTGATCATTGTTGCCACGGTAAAGGTATCATAGCTGCTGGAGATAACAGGCAGTTCCAGCTTGTCGGCCAATTCTTTCACTTCACTTGTCGCATCAAACCCGCCCGTTATGAGAATACCAGCACCCTTGTTCAGCGAAAGCAGGTGTGCTTGATCCCGGTTCCCCACGATAAGCAGATTTCCCGGTTCTACATAGCGGATCATCGCATTCAATTTCATCGCTCCAATCACCAGGCGATTCAATGTTTTATATAATCCTGCCCTGCCCCCCAGAACTGTTCCATCCACGATGTTTACAACCTCTGCAAAAGTCAGTTTTTCAATATCTGAGCGATTCTTTTTTTCAATTCGAACAGTGCCTACACGCTCGATCGTATTGACCAGTCCCTGTTTTTCTGCTTCCTTAATCGCTCTGTAAGCGGTTCCATCGCTGACCTGCAACTCTTTGGCTATCTGGCGTACCGAGATTTTATGCCCGACATCCAATTTTTCAATGTATTGAAGAATTAGTTCGTGTTTGGTTGGCACAAACTTCCCCTCCTTTCACGATACCTGTTATAAATATTATATTATAAAATAAGGCACAGAAAAAAGAAAAAAGAGCTCTTCAGGAAAAGCCCTTTAATCCAAAATGAAGACAGCCTTCTGAGTCAGTGAGTAACAGAATGAACTCTTTGCCATTGTTGATGACGACAATTGTTAACTTCTTTTTGTCTCATTGTCCAAAAACGCTGCTGCATTTCTTTTCTGCGTTTACCAAGAAACATCATTTTCATATGGTACATGTTTGCTGCCATGTGCAGAACAATCCCGGTTAACCATAACAAGGAAAACAGAGTCTCCTCTCCCCCTCCCCAATAGGGAAGACGGGGGGCAGCACCCAAAAACAGGGCGATACAGCACAGAAAAACGAGACTTTGTTTGCTTCCCAACTGACTCACTCCCAAAAGATATTAATCCATATTTTTCAGATTACAGAAAAACATATTCAATACTCTTTGCCAATCATGCTCTATTTTTATTCTTCATTTCTTTTGGTCATTACTATAAATCCAAAAAAAGGCCAAAAAAAAGAGACGGCTTCCATAACCATCTCTACCAAAGGGGGTTTTCATCCTGTATTTATTTTAGATGATAAATATTACAAACCGATTACAACGGATTTACAAATTGATATCTTACAGGCAAGTACTTTCCCCTATTTCCAGGATACTCCCCTGTATGCCTTTTTCCGCCAGACGCTTGACAAAACCTTTCGCATCCTGTTCAATAAGCGGGAATGTGTTGTAATGCATCGGGATCACCTGTTTGGCCCGGATCCATTCTGCAGCAGTCAAGGCGTCATCCGGCCCCATTGTAAAATTATCGCCGATCGGTAACAGGGCCACATCGATCTCATTTTCTTCTCCAATCAGTTTCATATCGGAAAATAACCCCGTGTCTCCTGCATGATAAAGGGTTTTTCCCTCCGCCGTCAAAACAAATCCGGTTGCCGGACCAAGATAAATAATTTGCTTGTCTTCTTCATTGGCAAAACCGGAACCGTGCAGGGCATTGACCAGTTTTACGTGGCCAAATTCAAAAGAACAGCCTCCGCCAACAGCCATCTCATGGGTTTTCAATCCCTGCCAGCCTAACCAGACCGACAGTTCAAAAGGCGCTATAACCGTAGCATCGTTTTGCCTTGCAATCTCCACGGTATCTCCCACGTGATCATTATGACCGTGTGTAAGAATGATAAAATCAACTTTCAAATCTTCAGGCTTGCTTACACTTAAAGGATTTCCGGTGAGGAAAGGATCTGTCAACAGACGATACCCGCCAGCCTCAATCTCAAAGCAAGAATGTCCATGATATGTAATTTTCATCATGCTTCCTCCTTTTTCAGGAATGAACCCATAATTTGCTTTACGGGTTCAAATATAATGTGTTCCATGTCCATTATAAGCACCCTCAGTCGCTCCTCCGCTTCAAGATACTCGGTAATTGCCGGTATTCCCTGGATCGCGGTCATTAATGTTGCCATTTCTTCTTTTTGCTTATCTGTCGGTTCTTTTCCCTGTAAATAGAGCGATTCCATCTCCATTCTTTTCCTAGCCAATGTTTGCAGCATTTCTTTATGCCTGGGATTATCATCCAGCCTGTTTTGTGCTTTTTTCACATCCTGGTACACAGAAGAGTCCTGAAGGCTGCGTGCCAACTGGTGCGCCAGATCATACGGATTCTCCATCTCAAATTCCTCCTTTCTTCCTCCTATCATCTTCTTTTATTTTTCCATAACTCCTTTCCCTGTCCAAGCCTGATTTTTTCACCACGCCCTTTTCCCCCACATACCATAAATTAGTATTTTACAGGCGGAAGGGGATTGTCATGGGGCTGGCAAAAGTACAAATTCAGATTATGCCGCAACAACAGTTTCCTCACCACATCGATCTGGTGATGAGTCAGGCTTTGGCCAGAAAACTGGAAATAAGAACCCCTTTTATCTGGCTTGCGTTTGGTTCAGCTGTTGCCAAAGGACGTGTAGCTTTCGGCCAAATGAATAAAAGTTTGATCCGTATCAGTTCCAATCTTGCCGAGCAATTGAAAATAAATCATCAGCCATGGATTCGAGCCCACTTTGACACGCATTCTCTCCGCTTGCGATTCGGACCTGTTTTCGGCATTTTAATCAACGCCCACCCTCAGGAACATCATGCTCAACCGTTTGGACTGATGACAAAATTTATTAATGAGTGCTGTGCCGCTGGTCTGTCCAAAGGAATTCGCATTGCCGTATTTACTCCGGAGCATCTGGATTTGAAACGAAATGAATCAACAGCCTGGATCAAACAGAAAAGACACTGGCGCAGCACCACGTATCCTCTCCCCGATGTGATCTACAACCGGATTACGTCTCGACGGATTGAACAAGAAGAGGTTCTGCAAAAAAAACTTTCCCTGATAAGAAATCATTTCAGAATCCCTTTGTTTAACGAACGATTTTTGGATAAATATCAAGTATACCAAATCCTGGACAAAAATGAACGGATCAGGAACCAGTTGCCAAGAACATATTTGTTCCGTGATAAAAAGTCACTCACTCTTTTCAAACAATATCCGGTCGTATATCTGAAGCCAACCAATGGCAGTCTGGGAAGCGGTATTATCAAGATAACGCGAACCAGGGATGGTTGGATCTATCAAGCATCCACATCAGTCGGAACTGTTCAGCGCACCCTGAAATCCAATTTCAAGATGATCCAGTTTCTCCAGCAAAAAATCGGAAAAAAACCATATATTGCCCAACAGGGTCTGAGACTGATGAAATTTGGAAATCGCCCCGTTGACTTTCGGATTCTGGTACAAAAAAGAAGAGAAGGAATCTGGAAAATTACTTCTGCAGTTGCCCGGATTGCCAACAGCCAGCATATTGTTTCCAATCTGGCTCGCGGAGGAACAATTCGAAAAGCTGGTGATGTTCTGAGAGAATTGCCTTATCCGCAAAAACCGACCCTGGCCAAAATGCGAGTCACCGCTTTAAATATTGCGAAAGCTTTTGAACAATCCGCAGAAGGCCACTTTGCCGAGCTTGGCATCGATTTGGCGATCGATACCCACGGAAAAATATGGCTTATCGAAATCAATTCAAAACCTTCCAAAACGGATGATACGGTTGTTAATCCAACCAGTCATTTCCGTCCATCAGTTTTGCACTTAATCGAGTATGTCCTTTATCTCACAAATAAGGGGAAATATTCTCTTCCTCCCGCGCCTTCTTCCATTTCCTGTATCAAGAGGAGGCGGCATAAATGACGATCGAAAAAGCCAGAAAAAACGCTCTTGGAATCATGGTTTGTTACGAAAATGCCAAAAGGTCTCCTCCGTTTGGCGAAGCCGGTTTTTTTGCACAGCTTGCAACCGAAGGGAAAAAGTGGGGATTAAATGTTTGCGTATTTAATCCGATTAAGGTGAATTGGAAAACAAGAACGGTACCAGGATGGCAGTACAAACAAAATTACTGGCAAAAAGCAAACCTTCCCATGCCTGTTTTGGTTTATGACCGCTGCTATTATATTACCACCAGCCAATACATGAAGGTTAAACCCTATGTGCTGAAAATAGCCAATGATCCGCATATCCGGCTGCTGGGCAGAGCTTTGGGCGGAAAATATCAAACATATCTGATCCTGAAAGAGCATCCTGAAATCAAGTCCTATCTGCCCGAAACAAAGCGTATTGTTCATGCACATGAAATTTGGCCATTCCTTCACAAATATACAAACATATTGCTTAAACCAAATGGAGGAAGTCACGGAAGAGGCGTTGTTGCGATCAATCAGATGCCCTCATATTTTTTATTGAAAGGCCGTACGCGACGAAACGAACCTTTCTCGATCCGGATTCACTCACCAAGTGGATTAACGCGCTGGATCGAACAAACCATCAAACATACGCGCTATATTATGCAGCCTTTTCTATCTTTAAGTACATCAGATCACAGGCCGTTTGATGTTCGAATCCTGGTACAGAAAAACTATCAAAAAAAATGGGAAACAACTGGACTTGCGATTCGCACCGGCAAACCGAACTCTATCACCTCCAATTTGCATGGCGGAGGGCAGGCGGTATCATTCAAAAATTTCCTTCACCAACATTATTCCCTCTCCGAAACGGAAAAAGTTACATCGATCATTCAATACCTGAGTGAGACAGTTCCCCCGTTTATTGAAAGCCGGCACGGACCACTGGTGGAACTGGGCCTGGATCTGGGCATTGACCGGCAAGGAAATGTTTGGATTCTAGAAGTCAATTCAAAACCCGGACGATCCATTTTTCTGAAAACAGGAGAACTGGAAGTTCGTCGCCGCGCAGTCCAGTTTCCCATTCAATATGCTTACGCTTTATTGAACAGCTAGGAGGGTCAGTATGAATTCAATCCTTTGCCAAATACGGATTCACTCCAAGACTCCTGCCAAAGCAATCGTGATCAGTCAAACGCTATGGGAGCATTGGGGGTGCAAACATGGCCAGTCGATCAAAGTCCAACTTGCCAATAAAACAGTGATAGCGCGTATTTTGCCTGCCAATATGACCGGAAGGAAAATTTTTCTTTCAACAGATGTGGCCAACCAGCTGTACTTTCCTTACCCGGGGACAATCCGCGCTCTTTATAGCGACAAAACCTTGAAATTCGGGCCAGTGATCGGCATCCTGACCACCGGATTCCAAGGAAATCGGGAGCAGCCTTTTGGCGGGCGTTCACAACTGTTTCGCAGTTTTATTTCAGCAGGAGCCCATGAAAAACCTTTTTTCTACGTATTTACTCCGGAAATGGTAAATTGGAATAACCAAACTGTATGGGGATGGTATTTTATACAAAACCGCTGGCAAAGATTCCAGTCTCCATTTCCGGATGTCATTTATGAACGGGTGCCCAACCGCAGGGCGGAATCGCTTGCCCAGGTGCAATCCAGCCTGAGGCGCTTTAAACAAACAGCACACTGCAAAATATTTAACCAGGGTTTCTTTAACAAATGGTCCATTCATAAAATGCTGAGCGCCCACCCGTTAACATCGACATTTATGCCAGAAACCTTTTTGCCCCCCACTTTGCAGGTGCTCAAGAACATGCTGGACGAATACCAGATGGTTTATCTCAAACCCAGCGGAGGCAGCCTGGGGCTCGGTATTTTCCGGATTACCCACCATCCGGGGAAAGGATACTATTGCCGATTCCACAAAGGAAACAAAAATGTCCTTCATTTGTTCAGATCACTGGAAGCATTAATCGGGCATTATTTCGGCAGTCCTCATTCACCCCGTTTCAAAAAATATCTTGTCCAGCAAGGAATTCGATTGATCCGGCACAACAATCGACCTGTCGATTTTCGCGTCCATATGCATAAAGACGGCAATGGCAACTGGAAAGTTGTGGCGATCGGTTCGAAAGCGGCGGGGTTTGGCAGTGTTACCACACATGTGCGAACAGGGGGTTCCATAATCAGCACCGATCAGCTCCTTGGCAAAACTTTTCACCACCATGCCTGGGAAGTGAAAAAAATGATTGTGCGTTCAGCCATTCAGATTGCTCAAACACTGGAAGAAAAAATCGAAGGACCGCTGGGAGAATTGGGTTTGGATATGGGGGTGGACCGGAATGGCCGTGTCTGGCTTTTTGAAGTAAATGCAAAACCGGGAAGACATATCTTCCTGCATCCGAGTTTGCGCGAAGCCGGACGCAAATCTGCCAAATATATTACTGACTATTGTTTGAATCTGACCAACTTTATTTAACAAAGGGGGGCGATCTCTTGAATATACCTAAAGCTGGTTGGTTATCGATTGGGCCTAGAAAACTGCCCCTGGAGTTTGTTCCGCTCAGACGTTATCAGCGAAAATCTTTTCCTGGCATGGTGCCTGCCATAATTGGATATAATACGCGGGCAAAAATCAGGTTTAATTCTGCCCTGAAACAAGACAAAACCTTTTACGCTCCGGCCCGCATCAAACGTTTATCCCGAAAAACCTACAAAGTGGGGCCTTTTATCGCCATTCTGACATCCGGAAGCAGAAAACCGTTCGGGGGAAATCACCGCAACTTTGCAGACCTTGCCCGAATGGGAAGAAACATGGGCGTCACCGTGTTTGTGCTTACACCCCAAGGTATAGGCAGCGGACCAAGCGTAACCGGATATTTGCTTGATCACCATTCACCACAGATCAGTTGGCGTGCTGCCCGGCTCCCGTTTCCAAATGTCATCTATAATCGCATTCCCAGTCGGATAACTGAAAAATCACCGGAAGTTCAACAAGCGATCAGGCGAATTCAGCAGATTCCCGGTATTTATTTGTTTAATCCCGGCTTTTTTGACAAATGGACATTATTCAAACAGCTTTCCCGATCCCCATTATTAAAGGATCATTTGCCGGATACTGTCAAATTTGACAGTCCGCTACAATTGATGGAAATGACCTCCAATCATCCGGTTCTTTATTTCAAACCGATTGAAGGAAAAGCGGGAATCAAAATGATGCGGCTGGTGAAGCACAAGAAGTATTATGAATTTACCTTCCAAACCACATCCCAAAAAAGACGGTTTCAAGTCAAGACACTGAAAGAAGTCTGGCTCTTGTACAACCGTCTGAAACTGAAGAGCGACTATATTCTGCAGCAAGGAATTCCACTAGCCAAATATCGCGGCAATCCCTTTGACATTAGGATTCTTTTGCAAAAAAACGGCTATGGGCAATGGAATTTGACCGGTATGGGAGTACGGGTCGCCGGAACAAAAGCCATCACTACCCACGTTCCCATGGGCGGGCGAATTGAAAATATTGATACTGTCCTTGACGAGGTCTTTGGCAAAGCAAAAAACACAATAAAAGAAAAAATAGAACATCTGGGAATCAGAACTGCTCGATTTATTGAAATACAGCAACAATCCATGCTTGGCGAAATGTCAATGGATCTGGGAATTGAATCTGATGGAACCCTCTGGTTCTTTGAGGCCAATTCCAAACCGATGAAGTTTGATGAACCCGCAATTCGGGAACGTTCCTTGCGGCGCATTATTGAATATTCTCTCTATTTAAGCGGATTTTCGCACCAATCGGAGGGAAGGGCTACATGAAAATCTATCAATTTCCTCCACAGGCACTTAACCGTCTCAAAAAACCGATCCTTCGCTTTATGAAACAATATGGAGACGGAAGGATCACCCATCGGGCCATGAGGTGGTTTAAACAGCAATCAGTGGAAAGTTTCAAAGAAAACTCCTATATCGCAGCTGCTTATGATGGCAAAAAAGTAACAGGCATCATTGTATTTGGAAATTATGGAATTGAAGAATCATTTATCGCTGTCCATCCCGATTATCGGCAAAAAGGGGTGGGCGTACAATTATTGAAACAGGCTACCCAATCTTTGGGAAAAGTATATGCACGGATAGCTGCGGATAATATCGCCAGTCTGAAACTTTGTTTTGCATGCGGGCTTGTCGCCTTTTCCCTGTCCAAAGGACCAACCGGGAAACCCACTTTTTGGCTTGGAGGCGGAAACTTCAAGCCTGACGACGTGATAAAAAAAGAAACTTCCACAACAAGTCAAGCCTGTCTGCTGGAAGTTGGACAAAGCTGAAAATCAGGGCAAAAACAAAGTGACTGCCCAGTCTGTTCTGAGCAGTCACTTTGTGATTGTTGGAGCGGCAACGTATTTTTCGTTCCCATTGTCGCCTTACTGAATCACACGTTTCGCTGTTACATAGCCTTTTTCTAACCAGCCATCGGACAGGTCATCATACCGGACACCGCCTGGTCCCCAGGTATGCAAAATTTTGTTGTTTCCGGCATAAATGCCTACATGGCCAATCTCGCCTTGATGATGGCTGCTAACCTCAAAGAACAACAGATCTCCTTTTTGAAGTTCCGACTTGCTGACTGTT
The DNA here is from genome assembly GCA_965544045.1 of uncultured Thermoactinomyces sp. Classification (GTDB taxonomy): domain Bacteria; phylum Bacillota; class Bacilli; order Thermoactinomycetales; family Thermoactinomycetaceae; genus Thermoactinomyces. Next base: position 129,624 of record CBEULT010000003.1, on the reverse strand, counting down.
TTTCCAACCTTTGATTGTTGGCGGGAGTTGCGCGGCAAGTCGATTCCATTTTCTTTATACACATGCTGAACAAAGGATGAACAATCAAACGTATTGGTTTGTCCGGATTTCGCCCCAAATTCATAGGGGGTTCCCATATATTTTTCGCCTGTGGCAATAATTTTGTCTGCTAACGATGCTGCTTGCTGTTCAGACGTGTTTTGTTGCTCTTCCGGTGCCTGCTGTTGTTCATTTGATTGTTCCTGCTTTGTTTCTTCTGTAGCTGTGTCATTGTTTTCTGTGTTTGCCCCTTGATCAGAACCTTCAGTTTGGTTCGCGGATTCTGCAGGTTGTGTTTGCTCATCAGAGGGTTGGGCGTTGGCGATTTTGCCTGCATTCCATTCCCATCCAAAATGGCTGAAAATTTGAGTGATAATTGATTGAACATTTCCGGCATCAAGGGTTGCCGCATGGGTTACCCCTGCTGGAAATCCTGCTGAAATAACGAGAGATGCTACGACAGTAATTCCCCATTTTTTCAATCTCTTACTGGTTTGCATCGAATCCTCCTCTTCCATTTTTGTGCCGCTCCCAAAGACAGACACATACTAACACAGATTCTGAGGTCCTTAATATGCAATAAATGGTTATCACTGAAAACCCTGTCAAATACAGTTATCCCAATTTTTTACATTGACAGGTTTCCACTTTTGCTCCTGATGCATATACCTGTAAGAGAGCGTAAAATGTTGACAGAAAGGGGTTCGACCGTTGAAAAGAAAAAAGTCCTATCCGTCCAGAAAAAGAGAAAATCCATCCCCCTATATGGCTGATGAAAGGATTCTTGAAGAATTGATAAGACTGGAACAGGCGGAAATCCAGAAAAAATGGGGCGATAATTCCCAGGAAGAAAAAAGCAGGCCAACACCTTCCGCAGCAGCAAAAGAAAGCAAACAGGCGGCAAACCGTGACCTCCGCCAAGCCGGATCACCTATTTATACCAATGACATCGCTGACTCTGCGGTTACCGGAGAAAAAATTGCTAACCGGTCGATAAGCGGAAACAAGATTAAACCGGAAAGCATCAACACAGACCATCTGGAACAGGCAGCCGTCTCAGAGCCAAAACTGAAGAATGAAGCGGTAACATCCCAAAAAATTGCGAAAAGAGCTGTTAGGGACTTTCATTTGGATCAGGATGCCGTCGATCAGAAGCACATCAAAAAAGAGGCCATCGAAGCCAAACACATCAAAGACAATGAGATTCCCGGCGGCAAATTGCTGGACCGCAGCATAACGGAAAGCAAAATCAAAGACCGGGCTGTCCAGGGAAAACATTTGGCCATCGGCCATATTCAAAATGAACACTTGGCTGATCAGTCAATCAGCGGGGAAAAATTAAAGAGCGGATCTATTCGGACCATTCATCTGGAAAACGAAGTGGTCAATCAGGCAAAACTGGCAGATGAAGCTGTATCTGAAAACAAAATTCAAAGTGATGCCGTCACCAGTGATAAAATTGCTCCGCATACAATCCATTCCAAACATATTTGTCCTGGCTCCATTCAAGCTGCACATCTTCAGGAACGTATCATCAGTCCACAGCATTTAAAAGAGCAATCCATTCAAGGTGAAAAATTGTCCTTCGGGTCCATTACCAGCCAGCATTTGCAAAAACAGTCCATCCGCCAGGAGCATTTGAACCCGGAAATTATCACCACCGAACACTTTTCCCCACGTTGTGTAGGTGACAAACAGATCGCGCCTGACAGTATCTATTCAGAAAGCATTCAGGAACAAGCCATTCAAGCAAAACATTTGCAAAAAAGAATCATTGGAGATCAGCATTTGCAGGAAAATTGCATTAACCAGCGCCATATTCAGGATGCCAGCATTAATGAACAACACATATCCAACCATTCCATTTCCGGTTCCAAACTGATTGACCATTCCATCTCCACCTCCAAACTGGCGCCGGAATCCGTCTCGTCAGACAAAATCAATGATTATGCCATCACCGCCAACAAACTGGCCAACGGCTGTGTCACATCCGAGAAAATCGGGCACCACACCATTCAGAAAGAACATCTGGATGAACGGATCATTTTGGGAAAACACATTGAGCAGGAACAAATCAAGGCTGAGCATATTGCCAATGAATCAATCAGCGGGGAAAAAATGGACAATGAAAGTATTACGGGAAAACATATCACTTCCGATGCCATCCATGGCCGCCACATCACTCCTTTTGCGATCCAGCCAAACCATATTGTTGACGGAGCAATTACAAAAAATAAACTGGATCATGCCGCAATTGACACGCAACACATTGCTGATCACGCAATTGAGGCACAACATCTCAAAAGCGAACAAATTCAGACACGCCATCTGAAAGATCAGACCATAACCAGCGAAAAAATTGCAGACAGCCAAATTGACTCCTGCCACATTGCCGATGAAGCGGTCAAAGCAGAGCATATCGCCGAAAAACAAATTGACAGGCAACACATACAGGACCAGGCTATTTCAACAGAACTGATCCAGGATGAAGCAATCCATACCCACAAATTGGCGCAAAACGCTGTTTTTGCACGAAATATTGCTTCCGATGCCATTGAATCCCGACACATTGGAGAACAGCAAATTGCAAGCACACATATTGCAGAAAGAGCCATCTTCAGCCAGCACATCAACGGGCAGGCTATCGAATCACACCATCTCAAAAATGAACAACTCGAAACACACCATTTGCAAGATAAGGCAGTAACCGGTGAGAAAATTGCCGACAGCCAGATTGGTTCCCGTCATATTGCCCACGAGGCAGTCAATGCAGAACACATCGCCGAAAAACAAATTGACAGGCAACACATACAGGAGCAGGCCATTTCAGAAAAGCTGATCCAGGACGAAGCCATCAGTACTCGCAAATTGTCGCAAAACGCTGTTTCCGCACAAAATATTGCTTCCGATGCCATTGAATCCCGACATATCGGAGAAAAGCAGATCCAGGGAACACACATTGAGGAAAAAGCAATTTCCAGCCAGCACATCAACGGGCAGGCTATCGAATCACACCATCTTAAAAGCGAACAAATTGAATCACACCATTTGCAGGATCAGTCAGTGACTGGCGAGAAAATTGCCGACAGCCAGATTGGTTCCTGTCATATTGCCCACGAGGCAGTCAATGCAGAACACATCGCCGAAAAACAAATTGACAGGCAACACATACAGGACCAGGCCATTTCAGAAAAGCTGATCCAGGACGAAGCCATCAGTACCCGCAAATTGGCACAAAACGCTGTTTCCGCACAAAATATTGCTTCCGATGCCATTGAATCCCGACACATTGGAGAACAGCAAATTGCAAGCACACATATTGCAGAAAGAGCTATCTCCAGCAAGCATATCGGAGACCAGGCCATTTCGGCAGACCATCTGCAAAACGAACTTGTCGTCTCCGACAAACTTGCTTCCCAATCAGTGTTGCCGCGCCACATTGTGGATGATTCGATCAGATCATGGCACATTGCCAAACGGCAAATCCAGGGAATCCATATTGAACAGGAATCCATTTCCAGCCAACTTCTCCAGAAAGACGCGATCACTTCCGACAAGATTGCCGAACATTCCGTGTTGCCGCACCACATTGCTGACGATGTCATTTTATCCTGCCACATTGCCAAACGGCAAATTCAGGAAAATCATATTGCACCAGACTCGATTTCTTCCGATCTTCTTCAGGAAAATGCCATTACCTCAGATAAAATTGCTGACCACAGCATTGGATTGGAAAAATTAAATTTCCGTCCGGCACTGGAAAGTGAACAGACGATTACCTGCTCAGGCGTGGCCCGGTTTCAACTGGAGGAAAATATCGACAGGCAGCTTTTCAGGATTCCGCTTGCAAACCCGGTCCAAACACCTTATATTGCTGTTGCAACAACCAATCATCCTGCCTGTTTCGCAACTTTGTCCGAACACAGCAACGAACATTTTCTGGTGCAAATCAACCGGTTCCATTCTTCAGAGGAAAGAATCCAGGGCTTGATCCATTGGATCATTCAAACTAACGATTCAGAAGAAATCGCCTCGGCAATCCCGGTCGATTCCGAATCTCCTGAAAAACCTGCACCTCTCTCAGATCAGGCCGCAGATTGCACGAAAACCAATGTATTCCCCATAGCCATCGAACAATCAGATCATTCTTCTTCTCATGGGGAAGAGCATGAACCGGTTGAAGATATTTGCGAATGTGAAAAAGAACATCAATTGATAATTGCTTCAACCCCCATTTCAACAGATGAAGAGAACCGGGAACATCATGAAAGCCAAACCAGCGAGCATAACAAAGAAACTGAACAGACCGATGATTAATAAAAAGAGTCCGCTTCAACTCTCCTGTCGGTGAAGCGGACTCTTTTTCACAAAAACCGGCGTGTACATTTTTTCCCGTTGTAACAAAAGACAACCTTACGTCCTTCAATCACTGTTTCCAGATGAACGGAACGCCCCCATAACGCGTAAACATGCGGCAGGGTGTTCTCAAGATATTTCACATCCAGTTCAATTCCTTCATATCGATGGAGCAAATACAATTCTCCATTTTGCAGATAATCACCGTCTTCAACCACAATGACGGGATGCCCTCCGTTAATCCGGCTCATCACCAGTTCATCCCTGACCGATTCCCAACTCTTGTCGGTAACTTTCCATTCATTTCCCTTCCGCTGAAAGACATACAGATCCAAATCTTCTACCAGTTCTTTCGTCAAATAATTGCGTAAAAACGAAATATCGGAGTCGAATTCCCTTACCTCAAAAATCTTTTGTCTGCCTTGCCCCGGCGAAATCCCGAGTTCTTTTCTGTCTTTCTCGATTGGATTGTTCCATCTGCGTTCAATATCTTCAAATATTTTCAAGCCCAGGTAATAAGGATTAATCGATGTTTTTGACGGTTGCAGGACAGATGCATTTAATCGGGCAAATTCAACCGTTTCTTCTTCATCCAGATTCAGTTCGCGCATAATCCGGATATGCCAGTAGGAAGCCCAGCCCTCATTCATGATTTTGGTTTCCAACTGCGGCCAGAAGTATAACATTTCATTTCGTACAATGGTTAAAATGTCTTGATGCCAATCTTCCATGATCCGGCTGTTTTCCATCAAAAACATAAGCAAGTCTTTCTCAGGCTGTTCCGGAAAACGTTTCTTTTTGGGTACAGAGGATTTTGGGGGATTTTTCACATGGTCCAGTTCCCAAAGATCATCATAGGGAGTGGAGCGTCTCGATGATGCCGAAGGTTTTTTTGGCATCTGTCGCCGTTGGCTGCGCTTAAGGTCGAGCAGGCTGGGGTTAATATGCTCCTGAATTGCAAGGGCATGATCCAGAAACTCTTCCACGACTTCTTTTCCATACTTCATTTCATACTGACGGATCCGTTCTGCGCTGGCTGACATGGTTTCCACCATATCCCTCGATGTAGCTGAAAAGCGCACATTGTTTTTGAAAAAGTCGCAATGCGCCAATACATGGGCGGAAATCAGTTTGTTTTGTATCAAACTGTTTCCTTTCAGCAAGAATGCGTAACAGGGATTGGAGTTGATTACCAGTTCATAAATTTTACTCAGGTTCAGATCATATTGAAGCTTCATTTTATGAAAAGCTTTCCCGAAACTCCAATGGGAGAATCGTGTCGGCATACCGTATGCACCAAAAGTATATATAATATCAGCAGGACAGATTTCATAACGCATGGGATAAAAATCAAGTCCAAACCCTTTTGCAATCTCTGTAATCTCGGCAATCGCCCGTTCCAGCTGTTTGCGGTCCCCGTTCATCCAGGCATCCCCTTTCCAAAAAGGACTTTACTTCTATATAATGCAGACCGGTTTAGAACTGGCACGACTGCTTTCATAAATTCACACCAAATTTAATAGAATAAATCATAAGTATATTATACTGAATTTTCTATAAAAATTCAATAGATACCATTAAATAGAAAACTTATTTTTCAAACACAATTTATTTCAGGGCGTTCCTGTTGCTTTCCTGCAAGGCAAAAACATAACCAATCCTCAAAATTGTCTTCCTGTTTTATCATAAAATAAATTGACAAGTCACAAAATCAAGCGTTATACTGACTACGGTTCCAAGTTATATACCAATTGTCCTTATCTCTGTTAGGTGAGGCTCCTGTGCGGAGACATGCTACTGCCCAAAAATGTCGAGAGACGCCAATGGGTCAGCAGGAGGGGTCGGAACGAAGGTCTCTTCTAATGTAGCTGGTTTGTATAACCTATGCCGTTCAGTGCCAAAGCTCAATGAGGGAGATAACAATTTGCTCATGGTTATGGGCTTATTTGCATTGTCTCCCCTCTGAAACGGAGTGGATTTTTTATTTTTCAAAAAGGGGGGAAAGAGATGAATCAAGCCGTACAAAAGGAGGAATTGCAAACCCTTATTTTTTCAAATCGGGAACCGGCACGCGTAAATGAACTCCTGAACAAAATGCAACCCTATGACTTGTCTGAGATTTTGCGTGAGTTGGGTGAAGAACAGCAACTGGAACTGATTTCCAGTCTGTCTCTGGCAAATGCTGCAGAAATGCTGGAATACCTTGAACCGGAACTTCAATACCATCTGCTTAACCGATTGGACAATTCCCTGGCTTCACCACTTTTGAAACAAATGTCCAGTGACATGGTTGTTGACCTGTTACTTGCTGTCCATCCGCTGCAGGCCAAAAAACTGCTTCGTCTTTTACCCGAAGATTACCGCAAAAAAATCAATGAACTGATGAATTATCCCGAATATACCGCAGGCAGCCTGATGACGGTTGACTATGTTTCAGCGCGCGCCTATTGGACCGGCGAACAGACAATCCAGCATATCCGGAAAATCGGGTACGAAGCGGAGATAATCTCTTACATCTATGTGACTGACAAACATGGAAAGTTGTTTGGGGTTGCCTCTTTAAAAGAAATTATTCTGGCAGATCCGGACACGCAGCTGTCGCATGTTGCAAAAACCGATATTATTTCAGTTCCGGCTGAGATGGAACAGGAAGAAGTCGCATCCATTCTGTCCCGTTACGGTTTTTACGCCGTCCCTGTGGTTGACAGACAAACCCGGCTCATTGGCATTATTACTTATGATGACGTTGTTGAGGTCATTCAGGAGGAAGCAACAGAAGATATCCAGAAAATCGGGGGCAGCCAACCCCTTGCTGAGCCATATTTTAAAACTTCGATCTGGAATTTGTACCGGAAGCGGATTATGTGGCTGCTTGTTCTGTTTATTGGAGGAGCCTATACGGCAACGGTATTGGAAAATTACCAGACGACATTGGACAAAGTTGTCGCTCTTTCATTTTTCATTCCTTTATTGATCGGGACAGGAGGAAATACCGGTTCGCAAATCGTCACGACATTAATCAGGGCCCTGGGGGTTGGGGAAGTAAAATTCCATGACCTGTTTCGCGTAGTTCGAAAAGAATTGATTGCGGGTTTGTTGTTGGGCATTTCACTCGGGCTGGTCGGCTTTCTGCGGGCATATGTGATGGGAGTCGCCTTTGATATCGCTTATGTTGTCGCCTTTGCCGCCATGTTTATTGTACTGTGGACATCGCTCGTCGCAGCTGCATTGCCTCTTATCCTGGACCGGTTGCACGCAGATCCGGCAGTAATCTCAGGCCCACTGATCAGCACCCTTGTGGATGGTACCGGGCTCATCATCTATATGACGATTGCCAAAATTATTTTAGGCCTTTAAAATTCCGATGAATCGAGGTTGATGAATCTTTGAGTACTGAACAAAGTACTGAGCAGAAGGTGAAGGCAGGTGCATTTGGGTTAATCCTGGATTAAAACATCCATTTCAAACCAAAAGTGCACCTGCCTTCTTCACGGATATTGTTTTTTGAATATTCTAAAAACCCCCTATCCTTCTTCTTTATTCCTCTTCATGACTGACTTTCCGCCTTAAACAGGAAAATCGCCATTCTTTTTTCTTTCCACGGGAATTCGCAAAAAAAAACGGGCAAGCCAATAAACGGACGAGCCCAAACAATCCTGAAAAAATAATTCTTATCCGACAACCATTTTTTGCATGAAATTTTAATCAATCATCCACACTATAAAAAGGTGATGCCAATGCAGGATTTTATTTTGGAACATTTGCCGGATAAAGGAACGCTTATCGGTATGTTAGCAGCTTTTATAATCCCTTATGGCATGACTAAACTGCTTGCCTGGATTCGTTCATGAAAGGGTGCCGGTTACACATGGTCAAACGTTATCTTTACCGCAGGAAAAAGAAAACTCAAAATGAAAAGCAATCGTCGGAAACCGGGCTGGTCGTTAAGGATTTGCCAACAAACCTCCATTATTTCGAACAACTAAGAGACCAACATCCTGATCTGGTCATACGAAATTTCAAAATTGGCCGAACCGGTAAAAATGCAGCTATCATTTTTATCAGTGAACTGATTGATAAAAATGTAATCAATGACCAGATTTTAAAGCCACTCATGCTGGAATGGCCCGAAGTTTATTCCGCCGAAAATACGGGTTCACTTTGTTCTTCAGATCTGATTAACTTCATCCACGATCACATTTTATCCGTTAACCGAATTAAAGAAGGCAAAAGCTATTCTGAGCTTGTATTAGCTGTATTAAGAGGTGTTACAGTCTTACTGGTTGATGGAATCAATACAGCTTTTTTACTGGATACCATCAACAAAAAAAAGAGGAATCTGGACCAACCCATGTCGGAAATAGTTGTACGTGGACCCTACACCGCTTTTAACGAAACGCTGGAAGACAATATGGCTTTGCTCCGCCAAAATATAATTAATCCGGATTTAACTTTTTACGGAATAAACGTGGGAACGAGCAACAAACGCCAGGTTATGATCACTTATTTAAAAGGACTGGCTGATCCTGAGCTGGTGCAGGAAGTTATAAAACGGGTCAAAAAAATAGATACAGACCTGATTTTGGGATCGGGGTATATCGAACAATTTATAGAAGATAATCCGCTCTCTCCTTTCCCGCAGGCGCAATACACAGAACGGCCCGATCGCTTGATTGCGGGATTAAACGAGGGACGAGTAGCCATCCTGGTTGACGGGACCCCGAACACCCTTATCGTACCTGCTACTTTCTGGATGTTCTTGCAATCTCCGGAAGATTACTATGAACGCTGGATTCCCAGTACGCTGGTACGCTGGTTGCGCTATTTGGCCGCCTTTATTTCACTCTTTCTGCCATCCATCTATATCGCATTTATTTCGTTTCACCAAGGCCTGATCCCGACAAAGCTGGCTATCAGCATTGCTGCTTCCCGCCAGGGAGTCCCTTTTCCTTCCTTTGTCGAAGCATTCATAATGGAATTAGCGATTGAAGTATTGCGGGAAGCCGGACTTCGCCTTCCCTCGGGGATAGGACAAACAGTCAGTATTGTTGGCGGACTGGTGATCGGGGAGTCCGCAGTGCGGGCAGGAATCGCGAGCCCGATCATGGTCATTGTGGTAGCGATTACTGCCATTTCCTCGTTTGCGATTCCCCAATATAATGCCGGAATTTCGCTGCGGTACTTGCGTTTTGTTACGATGATCTTTGCAGCTGTACTTGGACTATATGGCGTAATTCTGTTCTTTCTGCTTACAGCGATCCACATGGTTCGTCTGGAAAGTTTCGGCTATCCTTACCTGGCTCCGGCAGCTCCCATTCGCTTGCAGGACTTGAAAGATGTTCTGATCCGAACCCCCTTATTCCGGATAAACCGACAACCGCGGCTGTTAAAATCTCAAGACTCAGTTCGGGATAAATAGAGCAGGGATGTGAGTCTATTGTTACAAGGAAACAAGCAACAGCTTACCACTATACAAACTGCCATTTTCATTATTTCAATCATCTTGGGAACGGGTGTGTTAACGCTTCCCCGTACTGTTACGGAAAAGACGCAAACCCCGGATGGCTGGATTTCCATCATACTGGCCGGAGCTATCTTCCTTGTATTTGGAAGATTGATCATCCTGTTAAACCGATATTACCCGAATCTCACTTTTTTTGAATATGCTCCAATCATTTTTGGAAAATGGCTTGGCAATCTGGTCAATTTTATCATCATCACGGAAATACTGCTTACTGCCGGTTACCAACTAAGAGGAATGTCGGAAGTAACTCAAATCCATTTGCTTCCGACTACACCCGTTAACTTCAAAATACTGGTTATGATTTTTGTTGCAATTTATTTAATGAACGGAGGAATTATTTCTGTTGCCCGCTTGTTTGAAATCCTGCTGCCAATTTGTTTAGTGTTTTTTTCCCTTGTGTTCCTGCTCAGTTTCCGGGTATTTGAACTGCAAAATATTCGTCCGGTCATGGGGTTGGGAATAGAACCGATCTTAAAAGGAATTCCGGGCTCACTTCTGTCTTTTACCGGTTTTGAATTTTTACTGTTTTTAAATGCTTACATGGAACAAAAAAACAAGTGCTGGAAAGCCATGGCTGTAAGCATTCTATTTTCTTCACTCTTTTATTTATTCGTTTACATCGCAGTAATTGGAGGATTGGGCACAGACAATGTCATGACACTTACCTTTCCGACAATCGATTTGGTTCGCTCTATTGAAGTAACGGCCATATTGTTTGAACGGTATGAATCTTTCCTGCTGGCTGTCTGGATTATGCAGATTTTTACCACCTATGTAAGCATGCATTATATTGCCAGTCTGGGGCTCTCCCAGATTACAGGAAAAAATATACGCACCTTCATCTATGGACTTGCTCCTGTTGTTGTTTTCATTGCTAATGCTCCTGCCGGCGTGAATGAAGAATTCTTGCTGGGAAACATCTATTCATATACCGTGTTATTCATCGTCGCCATCATTGTTCCCCTGGCTTTAGGAATTGCCTGGCTTAGAAACCGGTTATCCCCATCATGGAAAAAATGAAGCATCGGAGGGAAAAAATGAAATCGTTTATGGGATGGAAACATAAAATTTGCGTTACCTGCATGATTCTGAGTTTGTTTTCACTTGCAGGATGCTGGGATAACCGCGACATTGAAGAACTTTCAATTAATGTTGGTATGGCTATGGACCGGGCAAGCAACTATAACAAAATAGAAAGCGAACCCCCTGTAATTACGGTGACCTTTCAAAATGTAATTCTTCAATCAGCCGGGGGAGGCCAACCACAAGTAAGCTTCAGAAACATTTCCATTACCGGCAATTTGATAAGCAAAATGGCCAGAGAAATAGCATTAACAAACCCGGGGCCCGCAATAATGCATCATATGAAAGTGCTGATTATTTCCGAAGAGCTGGCCCGGTACATGAATTGGGATAACTTGCTGAATGACACCCTGCGCAGTCCAAGGCCGCGTTCGAGCACCTACGTCCTGATCACAAAAGATCAGGCGAGAAATCTGTTGGAGAATAAAGAAGAAACCGGTTCAGAAATACCCTCTCTTAAAATATTTAATATCACACGTAATAACAAACAATCCCTGCGTTTGTTGGAACCCCTCAGTCTGGCAAAAGTGGCGAATAATATTGCAGGCGGCCGAAGTTTTATTCTGCCATGTATCACCAAACAAGATCAGGAAATCTTATTTGAAGATGCAGCCGTAATCAGCGGAAAAACAAAGAAATTGGCCGGCTTTATCAATTCGGAGGAAATAACCGGTTTGAAATGGCTGAAAGGCACGAATGACAAAGGTGTTCTAAACATGTTTAACCGGCAGAACAAGCTGTTGTTCTCCATCCAAATTGATAATAAGTCAAGTGAAATTATCCCTCATGTGCACGGAGACCAAATTTCCTTTGAGGTAAAAATAAAATCTGAAGGAACATTGCTGGGAGATTGGATCAAAGGCTCAGATGCCTCCGATGAAAGGTTTCTTCAGAAACTGGAAAAAGAAGCCGAACAAAAAATAGTATATCAAATCCGGTCGCTTTTATATAAACTGCAAAAGCAATATCACGCCGATGCTGCTGATTTTGGAAAAGCTCTCCGCATCGGATATCCGCGGACATATCAAAAAGTTAAACGGAACTGGGACGATACATTCACGAATGTTCCGATCGATGTGCATGTGGATGTAAAAATAAAAGGATACAATACAAAAATAAAGTTGCGATAACTTCAAAAAAACGCTTCACAGAATTCCTGGCACAAGAAAAGGATGTGAGGTCATTGTTGCAAAGAAAAAAGAAACAGCTCACCACCATACAAACGGGCATGTTTGTCATATCCATAATGTTAGCGATGGGTATCCTGAAGTCTCCCCGGGATGCTGCGGAATTAATGAAAACGCCGGATATCTGGCTTTCTGTAATTTTACTCGGCATCGTCGCACTTGTGCTGGGAAGAATAATTATCCTTTTAAACCGGTATTATCCCGATCTCACCTATTTTGAGTACGCTCCGATCATTATAGGGAAATGGCTTGGCAACCTGACCAATTTTATCATCCTGTTGTATCTGCTACTTTTTGCCGGTTATGAAATTAGAGGACTATACGAAGTAATCCACACTTATTTGCTTCAAGATACGCCATTTTCGGTATTAGTACTTAGTCTTATTTTAATAGGAATCTATTTGATTAACGGAGGAATTGCTTCTGTCGCCCGTTTGTTTGAAATTGTGCTTCCAATTTCTTTACTGTTTTTTATACTCGCATTTATTCTTAGTTTTAAAACCTTTCAACTGCAAAATGTCCGTCCGGTCATGGGGTTGGGAGTAGAAACAGTTTTAAAAGGAGTTCCAGGCCTGGTGCTGCCTTTTGCCGGTTTTGAATTTATGTTGTTTTTAAATGCTTTTATGGAAGAAAAAGAAAAAGCCTGGAAAGCATTTGTTACTGGTGTTTCTATATATACCGTTTTTTTTGCATTTGTTTGTTTCATGGTTGTAGGAGGACTGGGGGTGCACCAGGTTTCGACGCTTACTTACCCGACGATAGAATTGTTTCGCTCATTTGAACAAACGGGCATAATAGTTGAACGGTATGAATCTTACTTCCTGGCAGTCTGGATTATGCAGATTTTCACTACTTATGCAGGAATGCATTATTTTGCCAGTTACGGGCTCTCCAGAATAACAGGAAAAAATATCCGCACCTTTATCTACGGTCTTGCTCCTGTTATTTTTTTCATTTCTTCCATACCCGCCAATACCAACGAACTGAAACAACTCGGCCACTTATTTTCCAGTATTCAGACAGTCATTGTCACTGTTCTCATCCCTTTGATTTTAGGAATTGCGTGGTTTAGAAACCGATTATCCCCATCTTGGAAAAAGTAAAACCACTGGAGGTAAAAAATGAAATCATTTACGGGTTGGAAACATAAAATTTGCATCACCTGTGTGATTCTGGGTTTGTCTTTACTTACAGGATGCTGGGATGACCAAGACATTGAAAATTTATCGCTCAGAGTTGGTCTTGCCCTGGACCGGGCAAACGGCGATATCAAACTGGAAGGCGAACCTCCTGTCATTACAGAGACTTTTCAAAATATATTTCTAAAAACTTCCGGCGGCAGCCAGGCGCAACCAGGCTTCAAAAACATTTCCATTACCGGCAATATAACAAGTAAAACCGTTGCAGAAGCAGTGATAACAAACCCACCTGAAATCAGCCAGCACCTGAAAGTGGTGATTTTTTCCGAAGAGCTGGCCCGGTACATGAATTGGGAAAACCTGATGAGCATCGTGCGCAATCCACGGCCGCGTTTAAGCGCCTATATGTTCATCTCAAAAAATCAGGCCAAAAATATACTGGAGAACAAGAAAAAGAGTTCAGAAATACCCGCTCTTAAAATATTTAATATCGCAAACAACAACAAAGATTCTCTGCGTTTGTTAGATCCTGTCAATATGTCACAAGTGGCAAACTGGATGGCAGAAGGTCGGAGTTTTCTTTTGCCTTGCATCAGCAAGCAAAATCAGGAAATCGTGTTTGAAGATGCAGCCGTAATCAGCGGAAAAACAAGGAAATTGATCGGCTTTATCAATTCTGAGGAAATATCTGGTTTCAAATGGCTGAAAGGTACGGAAGGCGGAGGTGTCCTAAATATGTTTAACCGGCAGAACAAGCTGATCTTTGCCATCCAAATTGAGAATAAGTCAAGTGAAATTATCCCTCGAGTGCGCGGAGATCAAATTTCCTTTGAGGTAAAAGTAAAATCCGAAGGAACGTTATTGGGAGATTGGATCGAAGGTTTGGATGCTTCCGATGAAAAGTTTCTTGAGAAACTGGAAAAACAAGCCGAACAAAAAATAGTATATCAAATCCGGTCGCTTTTATATAAACTGCAAAAGAAATATCGGACCGATGCTGCTGATTTTGGAGAAGCTCTCCGCATCGGATATCCAAGGACATATCAAAAAGTACAACAGAACTGGGACGAAACATTTGCGGGTGTTCCGATCGATATACATGTTGATGTAAAAATCAAAGGCTACAATATAAAAATAAAAAGTCATTAACCCCAAAAAAACGCCCTGTAAAAGCAAACTATGTTATATTGATAAAAAATAATGTAGGAGGAGAAAAATGCACGCGCAAATCATTCGCCGGTTTGGTTCCCCGGATGTTTTTGAAGCGGCGGAAGTGGAATGTCCCTCCATTTTGCCGGGGCATGTGCTAATCCGCGTTGCCGCGTCCAGTGTCAATCCTGTGGACACAAAAATACGAAGCGGGGCTGTTCCCAATCTGGCACCGGATCTCCCCGCCATTTTGCATGGAGATGTTGCCGGGGTAATTGAAGAAGTGGGGGAAGGTATTGATTCGTTTCAGGCGGGAGACGAAGTCTTTGCCTGTGCGGGCGGCATCCGGAACACACATGGCGGGGCTTTGTCTGATTATCTGCTTGCTGATGCTTCCCTGGTAGCACCCAAACCCCGTTCCCTTTCTTTTCAGGAAGCGGCAGTCATCCCGCTCGTATCCATCACGGCGTGGGAAGCCGTATTTGACCGGGGCAGGGTTCAGAAAAAACAGAACGTCCTGATTCATGCCGGAACAGGTGGCGTCGGCCATATTGCCCTGCAACTGGCAAAAGCCGCGGGAGCCAAAGTACATACCACTGTTTCCGGCAAGCACAAAGCAGAATTGGCCAGACAATTGGGGGCTGACCATGTCATCAACTACCGGAAAACTGATGTGGCGGAGTATCTGGAGAAATATACGAATGGTGAAGGATTTGATGTGGTGATCGACACTGTCGGTGGTACCAACATCGACCGTTCCTTTCAGGCGGCAAAAACAAATGGAACCGTAGTCACTATTGCCAGCCGCTCTGCTCATGATTTAACCCCCATGCACAATAAAGGCTTGACATTGCACGCTGTCTTCATGACGATCCCCTTTTTGACCGGCAAAGGGCTTTCCAATCATGGGCGAATCTTAAAACGCGTAAGTCAGTGGGTGAATGAAGGAAAAATAAAACCCCTGCTGGATGGAAAAACATATTTATTCGCTGAGGTAGCCGAAGCCCATAAACGATTGGAATCCGGTCAGGCGACCGGGAAGATCACGCTCGTCAACGAACACTTTTAGCCAATAACAGGCGCAAACCTCATTTACTGAAAGGTTTGCGCCTGGTCATTTGACAAAGTCTGAAGAACGTGACTGCTTCCTTGCAAGGCAAAGACAGAACAGAGTCCTGAAAACCGCTTCCATCAAACCTGATCACGCTCCTGGGAATTAATATCTGTGCCTTCTGTAATCACGACTGACAGGTCTCAATATTGCCCGTACAGGGCTTGCATCACCGTCTGCAATCGAAAGCGGCAGAGCGATCAATTCATAAATTCCTTCTTCAACGTTGTCCAGAACTGCACTCTCCAGTATATGAATACCGGCTTTTAAAAGAGCATGATGAGCCGGCAATTCCTTGCTGTCGATCGGATCTACTGACGGCACATCCAATCCGATCAGCCGAATTCCCTGCTCTTTGAGAAATGAAACAGCGTCTGCTTCCAGACAACAAAATTTTCCGGGAAATCGGGAACGATCCACCCAGGAATCGGTACGGATGATCAGGCGGCTTATCCTATCCAAATCAATACGGGATATATCGCTGGCGGTGATTTTTTCCCTGCCTGTCAAGTGAGCCACCCGCACCTTTCCCATAAAAACATCCAGCTTCAGTTCATGCACCTTTTGTCCGGTTTCATCAAAATGAAACGGAGCATCGATGTGGGTTCCTGCATGGGTACTCATATGCAGTTCCCCTACATTGACCGTTCCGCTCTCCTCCTTCGTCCATGTTCGCCGATATAAAAAAGGCACGTCCCCCGGCCAAACAGGGATTTGATTGTGAAGAGGCATAGAAATATCTATCCAGTTCATTCGCAACAACTCCTCGTTCAAAGAGACAAACAGCTTTGGCCGTCCGCTTGCCCCCATCATCCTGGACGGCATTTAAAATCAGTAAAAAAGGGTTATGCTTTTAAACCGCTGTCCAATAAAGTGATTTTTACCCGGGATAAAGGGAAAAGCTGAATTTGCATCGTTTCCCGGTCTTTCAGAGCGACCATTTGCCCGTCATTGGACCAGTTAACCAGATATCCCCGATAATTTTGTTCTTTATATTCTATTTCTACAAGTTCATAAGGTTTTAACAGTTGTTTCAAGGAAAACGCCTCTTTTTTCAACTCAGTATCTAATGGGAATTGCAATTGGAACCGGTTTTTATACGGTTGAAAACAGCGTGCCAGACCCTCGATCCGGTAAAATTCCTGGGTCAGGCAAACAACCGGGATCTTGAACTTTTCCTGGGGTTTCAAAATGATTTGCAACGATTCGGGAACCGCCTCCAGAATTAACTCTATATGTCCCGAGCATTCCTGATAGTCATAAATCAATTGTCCGTACAAAAAAGGAACTTCAATATCCGATATCGCTATTTTGCGTAACAAATAACTTTCTTTCATAACGTCTCCCACTCTTCCTCCAATCTTATTTTATTATAAACAATCTTTTTCCTTCATGTGCTGAAAATGGAGAAATCGCCAAAAGGAAATTGAATAATCGCAAGATTATCAATTAAAATAATAGGGAGATCATCCTTCACAGATGGGACGGGACAAAATCGCATGAGCAAACTTTTATTATTCACAACCTGGGATCACTTGTTGGCTTGGCATATGCAATGTCAAGCAATCCCGGCATGGACAGAAGAACATGCCGGCAATTTTGATGTGTTGGTTGAATTTGATCTTGAATCGATTGGCGAAATGATGGATCATGGTATGTTTATTATACGAAAAAAGAAAAAGAATCAATCTGCAATCCTGTATCTTTATACAAAGTGGGATCTGCTTCTTCTCTGGCAATCCGGACGTCTTCCAAAACTGAATTGCTGGACCCGTGATCATTCTTCCATCAATGATACTTTGGCCAGTTTTTCTATGAATGAAATTCGAATTCTGCCAAATGCAGGGATGTTTACGGCACACCGAGAAATAGATCCATATATCTATCCCAAAGTAAAAGGGGTTTAATATGTCAATAAGACGATTCCGATTTATGATTGAGGAAATCAAGCGGGACATCGAAGAATGCGAAAAGCAAATTGCTTACCATCTGGATGAGATGCAACGCGCTTACCATCAGGGGGAAGGACAGATTGAACGGCACCACCGGCAAGAACAGCTGAAATGGGAACGCAAATTGCGTCACTCGACCCGTGACCTGATTCACGCAGAACGACAGCTTGCCAAATCGATCGAAGAGGAACATATTCATCGCCTTCATGAAGAAGAGGCACGCCGGGGCGGAAGAAGCCGCAATACCTGGTGGTAATCGGGACATGGGCAGCCTTGCCGTATTTGCCATGATGCTAACCATAGAAAGGAAGAAAACCATGAATTTGATTTCTATTTATGGAAGCTCACGCGAACGGGGGAACACGGAAGCATTAGCCGGGATCGTTTTGAAAGACGTTCCGGCAACCCATCTCTATCTCAGGCAGCACACGGTCAAGCCGATCACAGACCAGCGGCATGATCCTGGCGGCTTTACACCTGTGAATGATGATTACGACAGTCTGATTGGAAAAGTCCTCCAGCACGATACATTGATCTTCTCCACTCCCTTATACTGGTATGGCATGAGTGGATTGATGAAAAATTTCATTGACCGATGGACACAAAGTTTGCGCGATTCCCGGTATGATTTCAAAGAAGCGATGCGCGGGAAACAGGCATATGTCATCATAACGGGTGGAGAGAATGTCCGTTTGACAGCACTCCCTCTGATTCAGCAGTTTGAGCTGATTTTTCAGTTTATGTCGATGGATTTTAAAGGCTATGTGTTGGGTCATGGCGGAAAACCGGGCGGAATCTTGCACGATGAACAAGCACTTGCAGAAGCCAGATCGCTGAATCAGCAGTTGAAACAGTTATTTTGACTATTTCTCACGGATGTGATCAAGTTTGGCAATATATCCAGGATCGAGGGACGCACATATTGGATGAAACCTGATATGTGCGTATTTTATAATGCAAATGGCAGATGGATAAACCGTAAAAACCGCCAAAGACCTTCCTGGCTCTCCCCTGCGGGCACTACTTTTAAGTCTTCAGGTTGCCTTTTCGTCTGGCATCCGGCTTACATTGTTGACATCCTCGACAAAATCATCGATCAACATCTGGTGGGAAATATAATTTTTTAAAACCGGAATGGTATTTTGTCCGTTGGCGACTGGATGCCAAAACGGTCTCGCCAGTCCATTTTTTTCCATATTCCTGCAGCGGAATGGCCTCAAACAGAGAAACAGCAGCATTAGCAAACATCATACTGATAGCATTTCATGGAAATGCAGCTTCCGCATGACAGTCCAAACGTTAACCATGGCCAACCTCAAGGCACAAAATAAAATATATTGCAACCTGTTGTTTTGTTTCACACTGTTCCTCCATGATGATATCTCAACCATCTGCAAGCCAACCATTTAATAAAATTGAACCAAAAAACTTGATCTTCTTTGTCAATAGTAATTATCATTATCATAAAATTCACAATCAGGTCAATCCCTCTTAAACAAATGAAATAAAAAAAGCTGTGCAGAATTAGTCTGCACAGACTTGAAAAGACAGAAATTATTGATTGGATTTTTTAATCAGTTCATGGACATTGACATAATCATATCCAAGGTCTGTCGCCACTGCTTTGTAGGTAACATTTCCATCCAGGGTGTTGATTCCCTTTGCAAGCGCCGGATTGTCCGAAGCAGCCTGACGGTAACCTTTATCGGCAATCTGCAATCCATAATTTACGGTCACATTGGACAAGGCCAATGTTGATGTGCGTGGTACAGAACCTGGAATGTTTGGTACTGCATAATGTACGATTTCGTGTTTGACATAGATAGGTTCACTGTGGGAGGTGATGCGGTCAATCGTTTCAATGGAACCTCCCTGGTCAATTGCTACATCTACAATTACGGAGCCTGGTTGCATTTCTTTGACCATATCTTCTGTGACCAGTTGCGGAGCGCGCGCCCCGGGAATCAGAACAGCACCAACAAGCAGGTCCGCTTTTTTAACAGCACCCGCAATATTGTATGGATTGGACATAAGCGTATTAATTCTGCCCTGGAATTGATCATCCAGTTCACGCAGGCGGATTGGATTGATATCCACAATGGTGACATTGGCACCCATTCCCATCGCAATTCTGGCGGCATTGGTACCGACAACCCCTCCGCCGATCACAACAACCTCTGCCGGCAATACACCTGGTACTCCGCCAAGCAGAACGCCTTTTCCGCCTTTTAGTTTTTCAAGATATTGTGCACCGATCTGAACGGCCATTCTGCCAGCAACTTCACTCATCGGCATCAATAACGGCAAGGAGCGATCATCCGATTGAATTGTTTCGTAGGCAATCGCCGTCACTTTGTTTTTGACCAATGCTTCTGTCAATTCCGGTTCTGCCGCGAGATGCAGATAAGTATACAGAACCAATCCTTCACGGAAATATTGATATTCCTCTGCCAGTGGTTCTTTTACTTTGACAACCATCTCTGCAGACCATGCTTCTTGAGCTGAACTGACAATTTTTGCCCCGGCATCCAAATAATCGTGATCCAAAAATCCGCTTCCTTCTCCAGCATGAGTTTCCACCCAGACTTCGTGTCCGTGGCTTACATAGGAAGCCACAGCCGCCGGTGTCATTCCAACACGGTTTTCATTATTTTTTATTTCTTTCGGTACGCCGATTATCATATGATCACCTTTTTGTCTTATGATTGTTATTAGTACAAATCAAGTATAAAGTATTAATTAAAGCGCTTCCAATAGACAATTTGTCAAATTTTGTTTACATTTATTTTACACATTGAACTACTATTTTATCCAAAAGGGTGAATCCCATTGGCTTTTAAATCTTTTCTTATCTTAAAAGAAGTATTGAACCGTCCCACATTCGCATGTGCAAAAGTAGTGGCAGGGCATAATGGATTACACCGCAGGGTAAGGTGGGTTCATATTTTAGAGGTTTCCGAATTTGACACACTGATTAACGGAGAAGAAATGATCTTGGCTACGGGCATTAACTTCAAATCAACTTCAGCCTCACCTGCCGATTACCTGAAAAAGTTGATCAGCTTGAACGCATCCTGCTTATGTCTTGAACTGGGATACTATTTTCACTCGATTCCCGACGAACTGGTCGAAATCGCAAACGAGCATGATTTCCCGTTAATCGTATTTCCCAATGAAATCCGTTTTGTAGATATTACACAGGATTTGCATGCAGAAATTATCAACCAGCATGTCCAACTCTTGCAAAACCTGGAAGCTTTGTCACGGGAATTTCACCGATTGAGCCTTGAACCCAAGGGCACATCCAATATCTTGAAAATGCTTTACAATAAAACAAATTCTCCAATTATATATATGTCTGGCAGAGGAAAACTTTCCGTTTTTCCGGATCACCAGCCAGAAGAGAAAACTTACCTGTCCGGGTTCCTGCAAGACAAGTTGTCCACATTTGCAGAGGAAGATCCCGATCCCACACCGGCTCATTCATGGAAATATAAAACGCAATATGTCCTGCTTCAGCCTATCCGCGCCATGGGGCAAACCCTGGCCCATATCGGCATGATTTGCAGCCAGAAACCAACCCGATATGAATACCTGACTCTGGATTGGTCCGCTCTGGCGATTGCTCAACATCTCATCCGCAAAAAATATATGGAGGAACGTCGCCTGCACTCTGAAAACACCTGGGTGTACAATCTGCTTTACAATCGGCTGAATGAATCACAAATACGCAAACATTTGTATGTCGATTACAATGATTTGAAAAACCGGCAAAGTTTTGTCACCCTGATTGAATGGAATACGCATTTTGGGGAAGAACAGGAAACTTCACTGGAGATACAGGATTATATCCGGTACGATTTTCCCGTTATCATTCGGTCTGCGTTTGAGCAATATCATTTTTTTCCATTAATCACCCGAAATCATGAACAAACTGCAATTATTGCCTTTGATCTTAATTCCGAATCCAGCTGGAAGTCAAGGATCAGACAGCTTCTGAAGCAAGTTCGCAAAACAAACTGGAAAGAACAGCAGAAAGATCCGTTATTCAATGTCGGCGTGGGACAACGCTACACGGGCTTTGCTTCTATCAACCAGAGTTTTAAAGAAGCCGAACAGGTGCTTGATCTCAACGACCGTCAGGAGGATGCATTTGTCTTTTATGATGAACTGGGAATATTCCAGCTGATTCTCAACCTGAAAGAAGACAGTCAACTCAAATCCTATATTTATCAGCATCTGGGAACGGTGATTGAATATGATCGGCAAAAAAACAGCAATTTGCTTGTTACGTTAAAGGTTTATCTGGATCATGACTGCTCCAAGAAAGCGGCGGCCGAACATCTGTATATTGTGCGCCAGTCACTTTATTACCGCTTGCGCAAGCTGAAAGAATTATTGGGAGACCGCTTCCTGTCAACTGAAAACAAGCTGACCTTGCAAGTTGCCCTGCGTGCTTGCCGGCTGGTTTATCCCGAATTATTGGCCGATCATTCCAAAAAAGGGGGAAACGTCAGTAATTGCAAAAACCGAACTTGAAAAAGTTCGGTTTTTGACTGGATCAAATCGCCAGTTCCATCAGGCTTTTGACAGCGGGATCAGCTGCCAGCCATTTTCCATGCTTAGACGGTTTTGCTGGATGGAAATGATCATCTGTTCCAAAATCCCCTGCCAGTTGAGCTGGGATTTTCCCAAAAGCCGGCGGGCAATCAGCACATTATCCATCGCCGTGACAATTTGCTCTGATGAAACTTTTGCAATAAGCCGCCCCATGTTGGAATCATGAAGAACCTTCGTTTGCCCTTTTATGGAATACAGCATCAAATCCCGGTAAAACAGGAGCAGAATATCCAGCAGGAAATGTGTCCTTTCCGCCTGGGCTTCTTTGATAAACCACGCTTCAGACGGAGTGATGAGAGCATCCGGACTTGAAGACAGAATCTGGCTTCCCCACTCCGTCACTTTTTGATAAACCAGTTCAAGCCGGGCCAGTTCCTCCTTCTCCACATCGAAACGATAAGGCAAATATGCGAACAAACGCGCAAGGTATTCCGGAATTCCCTTTTTCAAATACTGTTCTGTTTTGGCGGCGGGGGGAAGTTCCGGAAATCGCACCAGTTGACAACGCGACTTGATGGTAGAAATAATATCAGCCAATCGTTCTGTAATCAAAATGACCATCATGGCCGAGTAAGGCTCCTCCAGAAATTTTAAAAGGCTGTTGGCGGCTTCTGCCCTCATTTTTTCGGCTTCCTCCAGCACCGCCACCCTGGTTACTCCTTCAGGAGCGCTGTAACGAAACCGTGACTGCAATTGTCTGAGTTGGGCAATCTTGATAACGTTCCCGTCAGGGCGAATAAAAACAACTTCCGGATGATTTCCCTGTTTAATCTGGATACAGGATGGACATTGACCGCAGGCACTTCCCTCTAGCCGTTCACAGTTAACGGCTTTTGCCAGCTCCAGAGCCAGTTCTTTTTTACCTGTATTTTTGGCACCATAAAAAATATAGGCATGAGCCAATCGTTTCGACCGAATCGCATTTTGCAATACCTCCAACAAATGGGGCTGCATGAAATCGTGAACAGGCATGATAAAGGCCTCCCGTCTGCCATCATGCTTTCTATTAATCTTCGCACGTTTCCGCAAAAAAAATCAAGTGAATGCTGCAGTCTCTATATTAAACAAAAAGTTTACTGGCTCACAGACTGTAGAAAATACCAGGAGACGGTTTTCAGGAGTCTGGTTCCGCCTCGATTGACAGATAGATCGCTTTTTACAAAATAATTATTTTTATACTAAAATGCAATAAAAAAGACTTATATGTTATGATATTTTGGTCAGCCAGTATTAAATCTTGAAATAATTCATGATTTATCCCCGAAAATGGTACAGTCAAAACAGACAAAAATATGTTAAAAAAACATTAGGCATAAACCAACAAATAAACCTGATTGGCAATCTCAGTCTGCCAAACATTAAATATTTCTATCAAAAAAATTTCTTGAAAAAGAAAAAAATGTTCATATAGTTTGGATAAACTTTTTTAGAAAGGAAATGAATCATGCCTTATCTTCGGTTTAAAGGGTTTCCCAAAACATCGCTGGAACGATTAGCACCGCAAATTGTAACTCATTTTGCCAGAATGGCACAGGTTTCCGAGGAAAAAGTCAAAATCGAGTTGCTTCCTGTTGAACCGATCACGAATTCTCCCCGCTCACTGGAGATTATGATGTTTCCCCGCAATAAAAAAGTACATGACCGGCTGGCCGAAAAACTTGATCAGCTTTTAAATGAAAACGGTTTTGCAAATACACATATCTTTTTTATTCTCCTGTCCCCATCCTTATATTACAAAGACGGGCGGTCGCTTGAAGAAATTCCTTCTCCACCTTTCTCTTTGCTATTTCCCTGATAGTTCATCGTTCACCCGAATTCCTCAAAGATCGCGGGTGAACGCATAGATTTTTCTGTATATCTTGCAATCGAAAATCAGAAACCCGTATACTGTAAGTATTTAAGGAGGCTATGTAATGAAAATAGCGCTGGTCACAGACAGTACCTGTGACTTACCCCGCGAATTTGTCAACAAATTTAACATTCATGTTGTTCCGCTTCGAATCATTTATTCCAACGGAGAATATCGCGATGGCATCGATATTTCTACCGATCAGATTATGGACCGCCTTGATCAGGAGGTTCCCAAAACGTCGATGCCTTCCCTGGAAGACATAGACAAATTGTACAGAAACTTGCAAAATCAGGGCTATACCCATTGTATCGTGCTTACTATTTCCGCATCGCTTAGCGGAACACATAATGCTTTCCGTTTATGTGCACAAGAATTTTCCAGCATGAAAATCAATGTAATTGATTCCAAGGGAGTTTCCTGGATTCTGGGATTCCAGGTTCTGGAAGCTGCACGGTTAATCCGGCAAAAAACCGATTATCAGGAAATAGTGGCAGTCCTGGGCGAAATCAAGACAAAAATCAAAGCCTATTTTATTCTTGACACGCTGGATTATGTGCAGGCAGGGGGCCGGATCGGGAAAGTGGCAAAATCCCTGGGCTCTATGCTTAATCTTAAACCAATTATCACCCTTGACATGGATGGTAAACTGCATCCGCATTCCGTGGCCCGCGGCAAAAAACAGGCTCTCAAAAAACTGGCCAGCCCGATTTATCAGCAACTCGCCTCAACACGCACCCGGATTGCCATTTTGCATAGCAAGGCAGAAAAAGAGGCGGAAGCTCTCAAAGAACGAATGAAAGATCTGGAAAATATCGCCGAATTATACATTGGTTCGATCGGTCCGACACTTTCCGTACATGCAGGCCCCGGTTTATTGGGAATGGTCGTCTATCCGCTTGATTAGAAGACGCAAACTACTTATGAGCCATATTTATCAAGATAATGAGCCAGGGTATTTAAAGGCCAAACATATGGATAACTGTGATAATTGATATAAAATTGGCCAGTGAGACCGGCACCCGTCGGATAGGACCAGGCAGCCGGTTTCCTCTCTTCCAGCAACTCCAGCAAGCGGGCAATCCCTTTTTCTATGGCAGGAACAGGTTGGTCATGGCAGGCAATTAACGCATCCAGAGCCCAGGCTGTCTGTACCGGAGTGGAAAAAGAAAGAGAAACAAATCTTTGCTCCACATCACTGTAACAGGATTCTCCCCATCCTCCATCCGGCCGTTGCTTGTTCAACAGGAAGCGAATCCCCTTTTGTATAGAGATATTGTCACCAGGTACTCCCGCCGCTGTCAGTCCTTTTAAAGCAGCCCACGTTCCATAAATGTATGAGATTCCCCAACGTCCAAACCACGACCCATCCGCACGCTGGTGGTGATACAGCCAGCTCCAGGCCCGTCTTATTTCAGGCCGGTTAATGGTCCAATGAAGCTGAGAACCCAAAAAAAACAACACACGTCCGGTCAGGTCCGCTGTTGACGGATCACCCCAAATCGTTCTTCCGTCACGATAAGGCAGCAACTTCAACCAGGCTTTGTTTGTATTCTTTTCAAAAGCCGGCCAGCCCCCATCCTTATTTTGCATACTTAACAACCACTGCATGCCTCTTTTCCATTCATCCTGAGCCATCCCCACCCGGACAGCAGATGCAATGGCCTCAAGGGATTGCAAGGTATCGTCCACATCCGGATTGATGGTATTGGACTGCGAAAATCCCCATCCGCCCGGTATGGCATCAGGATTGCGAAAATGCCAGTCGCCCCATTTGGTATGCTGTTTTGAAAGGAGATAGTTCACCCCTTTTTTAATTGCAGTGTGGTCGAAACAGACTCCGCTCCTCTGTAAAGCAGTCAGAACCAGAGACGTATCCCAAATGGTTGATGTGGTTTCCTGCAGATGGGCTCCTTGAGGCAACGGAAAAACCATATCCGCCAGCCCTGCCATCGCTTTTTGAATCACACCATGGCTGACCGGATAGTTTAAAGACAACAAGGCAAAAATCATTAAAAAAGTGCTGGTCATATAGCTGTACAGCGTTCCATCTTCTTCGATACGGGATAAAAGAAAATTTTCTCCCCAATGAATAGCCCGCTCATGAATTTTTTCCCTGAACCGTTCCGATGTTTTGACCGCAGGCAGCAAATCTTCCTTAGTCCAAAAATAATCAGGGTACATTCGCTCCATGTATGTCCGGGAAGAAGCCGGCAGCCAGTCTTCCACTTCCCGATAGCCATTTAAACGGACATAAAAATCCTGGTCAGCCGCCAATATAATGGGAGCGGTATGAACACGCGTATAACCGACAAGATCAAAAAAGTTAACCGGACTCCAGATAGGCAATAAAAAGAATTCTGCAGGCAGTTTTGTAAATCGGGACCACTTCCGATGTCCCAATAATGCCAGCACCACTTTGGTCAAGGAACTGGCCCGGCTGATTCCCCCGTGTGCGAGGAGAAAGTCACGCGCTTTTTTAAGAGCCGGGTCATTCGGTTTTTTTATACCCGCATATAATAAAGAGATGGAAGCATCCAAGGTAGCCGAAACACTTCCCTCCACTTCATCAGGAAATGTTCTCCACGTACCGTCTGCTGTCTGTTTGTCCAGAATACGCTCAATGATCGGGGATAATGTTGCAACTCCAGGCCATGCCAAAACCCGGTGCAGCAACAGATAATAGGCATCCGTCATAACACCGCTTTCAAAACAGAACGACCAGGTTCCATCCGTATTCTGTCTGGCAAACAGTTCCCGGTTGATCCGCTGAATCATTTCTTGCACCTGAACAGTCCATTGGCCTCGCATCACACTACTCCTTACATTTCTTCTCTTTTACAACATATTCAACAGGTGAGGTCAAAAGACCGAATCCGGTTTAAATCTCCGACTGAAATTTTTTTGGCATCAAACAGGCAGATTTTGAGAATTTGTAGTTAAAGAGGGGGAGCGCTCATCCATTGGCCCAAAGCTGAACAACCCGTCACAAGGCACGGCTAACGGTAACTCGCCCCCGTTTTCGTTGCATACGGATAACAGCAGCTGGCTCAAAACATGAAATGGAAAACTGGCAATACAATCAACCATAAAAAAAGAGATCCGTCTGGATCTCTATCCCTTGGCTTTAAAAATCAATGCGCCCAGGAATCCGAATATGATCGCGGCTGAAATACCGGCACTCGTGACTTCAAAAATTCCCGTGATCACACCTACCAATCCATATTTGTTCGCTTCAGCCATTGCTCCGTGAACCAAGGCATTCCCAAAGCTGGTAATCGGAACCGTGGCACCGGCTCCAGCGAAATCAATCAGTGGTTCATACCATCCGAGTCCGTCCATAATCGCTCCGACAACAACCAAAGTACTGGTGGTATGAGCGGGGGTAAGTTTGAATATATCCATCAGTATCTGTCCAACCACACAGATGAGCCCTCCAACCACAAAAGCCCATAAAAAGATCATGATATTTCTCCTTCTTCTCTTTTTTCCAGCACTACTGCGTGGGCAATGCAAGGGATGCTTTCTTTCTGCTGGTAACTGATCGGTGAAAGCAAGGCGCCTGTGGCCACGATCAACACTTTTTTCAGTTCTCCTTTTCGCATCCGCTTCAGGACATGCCCATACGTAACACAGGCTGAACAGGCACATCCGCTAGCTCCGGCCTGAACAGGCTGGGATTCATGATAGATCATTAACCCGCAATCATTAAAACGATCCGGCGGCAACTTCAAACCGTGCTTTTGCAGCAAGTCGCCGGCGATCCGATGACCTGTCTTGCCCAAGTCTCCAGTTAAAATCAGATCATAGTCATTTTCATCCAAATCAAGGTCACGAAAATGAGCTTCAATGGTATCCACTGCGGCCGGTGCCATGGCGGCTCCCATATTAAATGGATCGGAAATCCCCATATCCACAACCCGGCCGATGGTGGCTGCGGCCACCCGAATCTCCTTGGAAGTTCCTTCATGTGATAAAACAGCAGCCCCTGCCCCCGTTACCGTCCATTGTGCAGTGGGCGGTTTTTGCGATCCATATTCAGTCGGATATCGGTATTGTTTTTCCGCAGCCGCATTGTGGCTTGATGTTCCAACCAGCACATACTTGGCGAAGCCGCTATTTACAATCAGTGAACCAAGCGCAAGGCTTTCCATGGATGTTGAACAGGCGCCAAACAGTCCCAAATAAGGCACAGACAACTTTCTGGCTGTAAAATTACTGGATATCACCTGATTCATTAAATCCCCGGCTAAAAAAAACTGGATTGATTCTTTGGAAATACCGGCTTTATCAATCGCATGTTCACAAGCATTTTCCATAAGCACTTTTTCCGCTTTCTCAAAACTGTCCTGCCCCAGCCATATATCTTCATGCAACAAATCAAAATCGTCGGCTAAAGGTCCTTTTGCTTCAAAAGGACCGCCAACGGCAGCTGAAGATTTGATATAAGGAGCCTGGTCAAAGACCCATGTTCGTCCCTGAATCATCATCATCCCCCCAACAACATTTTAAGCAGGACTTTAATAATGGAAATGACAAAAGCTGCAAATACTCCAAAAACAATGACTGAGCCGGCCAATTTGAACATATTTCCGCCTACACCCAGCACAAATCCCTCAGAGCGATGTTCAATCGCCGCCGATGCCATCGCATTGGCAAACCCGGTTACAGGAATGATGGTGCCTGCACCTGCCTTTTGGGCAATATGGTCATAAACTCCCAATCCTGTTAACAGAACGGAAAGAAATATCAATGTTGCTACTGTGGGGTCTCCTGCTGATTCCTTGTCAAATCCAAACATATGAATATAAAAAGTGGATATCAATTGTCCGATCAGACAGATACTTCCACCTGCCAAAAAGGCAATGATGCAGTTTTTCCACACCGGCCGCTTTGGCTGCCTTGATTTGATAAAATGGTGATATTCCAGCTGAACGGGTGTCAGTTTTTTTTTGCTTTCCTTTGACACGGATTCCCCTCCAATATATTCCAAATTGTAAACTGAATCTCTAGTAAATCATTTTTGCTCACTTATACTTCGTTTTATACCTCTTTCAATTTGATTGTCCGAAAAATAGATTCCTGATTTCAGGATGAAATTCATTTCCGTTTCCTGATAAAATAGAGAATACACACATGAAGAATGAATGAGGGGTAAGGGAGATTCGTAATGAAACGGTTAAACGATGTTTTGGCCCCCATGGGCAAAAGACCGAAAATGAACAACAAGGAGCAGCAGTTACGTGTTCTTTGCAAATTCCCGCTCATTGAAGCGTTCCGGAAAGAGCATCCCGAACTTCCAGAGGAAGTATACCTGCGTTCTTTCTCTTTGCTGCAGCAATTTGTGATGGAGCGTACCAACTGTGAAATGTGCCCGGGTCTGGACCAGTGTTCCAACATCATAAAGGGACATTATCCCCAGCTCAATGAATACAGCGGTTACCTGGATCTTTCCATGCATGAATGCAACAAGCTCAGAAAAGAACGGCAAAAAGCACTGATCAAAAGTCACCATATTCCCAAGGATATCCAAAACTCCACTTTTCAACAGATCGATTTTGACACAGGGAGAGAAGAAGCAATCCATTCGGCCATTGATTTTTGCATGAGCTTTTCCAGCGAAATACCGGCAAAAGGCCTTTATTTATACGGGGCTTTTGGAGTAGGAAAAAGCTATATTGCCGGAGCTATTACCAATGAATTGGCAAAACACGAAATTCCTTCATTAATGGTTCACTTCCCGGCACTGGTGGATGAATTAAAAGAATCGATTGCCGACAAACGGATCGGGGGTAAAATTGAAGCTTTAAAGACAACACAAGTTTTGATTTTGGATGATATTGGAGCAGAGTCGCTAACTCCCTGGCTGAGGGATGAAGTGCTTTCTGTGGTTTTACATAACCGGATGGCCGAAAAGCTTCCAACCGTGTACACTTCCAATATGACACTGGATGAACTGGAGGAACATTTCAGCTATACCGGCAAAGGCGGTTGGGAAATCCTCAAGGGAAAACGGCTGATGGAACGAATTCGCCCATTCGTAAAACCGATTTCGGTACAAGGGTATAACCGACGCTATTCAAAGTGAACTACATTTTGGCCCAACGACCCACATCCATTACCTGCAATCCGACAGACATGGAATCATTTTACAGCAGGTCATTTCTCCTGCCAACCTAGTATGCTTCGTTTTTTCAAGGTTCAGGATGATTAATGAGTTTTCGCTTATAAGACAGATAAAATGTTTCGCACGCCATAGAAACATCGGCCTGGTGCTCACAGATATCCTCCAGGAACGGTCGCTTACATCTACACCGACGTTTTTGTGAATCTTCGCGCTTCTAAACATAAAAAACTTCATCAAAAACTGCTTCTGTCACTCTGAAGCAGTATCTGATGAAGGTGATTATACCAGGGAACGCAACCAGATTTCTGTCATATATGCCCAAATCAGCCCTTTGGTCGACAGCATCAACAATCGCTGATGCTGCAAACACTGCTCCAGCCGTTCACAATGGATAATTCCCCATTTGGCCAGAATGGATGACTCATTCAGCAGTTCTTTAACCTGATCCTTATATTTCATTAAGAAACGGGACTCAACGGACATGACTTCATACTGGCGAGGGACATACGTAATGACATCGCCTGGCAACCAGTCAAAAAAAGCCCACCTTAAAAGCGGTTTTTCTATCCATTGGCCGCCCCGGAACAATACTTTCATTTCTGGGGGCATAGACACGGCCAATTCCATCAATTCCCTGCTGACAAAAGGAAACAGCATATGCATATGATGTGGAGTCAACTGATGTAACTGGATCAGCGACTCCTTGTCCCTATTTAAGGAAAATCCAAGAGCTTCTTTGGTATCGGCTTTTTCCTTAAGGGTTCTTAAATATCTCTTTGCCTGTTTGGCCGCCTCATCGGTGAAAAATAATGGAATCGGCAAATCTTCCGGCCGATCTGCCCAGGTCGGTCGCAACATCCCCATCCTTTCCATTATTCGCCGAAACAACGATTTACTCCAGATTTGCCTGGAAAAACGTTCCGTTCCATAATATCCAAAGATATAGTCGCTGAAATATCCTGACGCCAGCAGGTTAACTTCATTTTTGCGGCTTTGTTTGCAGGTTTCTTCTATCATCAGATAATCAAGGCTGGGATAAGGCAGATAAAAAGAGGAAGCACCGCTGTTTAAATCTTTCAGTTCTCCCGGTTCGATTATTGTCAGGGGGACATTGACAACCTCTGCCAGTTTTTCCACATTTGAACGATACTTTGATTTTTCGTTTAACCATCCCCAATGATAGGCAACAGCTGGAATATTGCAAGACCTGATTAACATCAATACGACGG
The DNA here is from genome assembly GCA_965544045.1 of uncultured Thermoactinomyces sp. GTDB lineage: Bacteria > Bacillota > Bacilli > Thermoactinomycetales > Thermoactinomycetaceae > Thermoactinomyces. The sequence goes on along the minus strand of CBEULT010000003.1, from coordinate 98,259 downwards.
AAGAATCAATCCCTCCGCTTAGCAAAACTCCGACCCGGTCGGTTGATTGGACCCGCTTGAGTATTGTTTTTGTTAACGTTTCCACAACCATATAAGTAACTTGCTCCCGTTTTAGCCGGGCAACGTCTGGCTGGGCATAAACCCGGTCATATGGAACAACTTCCGCCTTTTCGTTTATAATGTGAAGCATCGACCCGGTTGGCAGCTTTTGAATATCTGTAAAATAGGTTTGCGACGGTTCGAGCGCTTCCCCAAAGCAGGAACGAATCAGCTTTTTTTTGTCCACCTTGTCCAGATCAGGCCGATCTTCATGCAATACTTTTTGAATCCTGGTAGCCCAAAAGATTTGCCGTTCTGTTCGCTTCAAATAGAGCGAATACTTGCACAACAAGCTGCGGAAAATAAACCCGCTTTTTTCTTTTCTATCAAAATAGACAATAATAAAAGCCCCATCAATTTGCTTGAGAAAACTGTCTCCAAATTTAAGTAAATGCTTGAATTCCTCTCTTGCTTCCGGCCATCTCTTTTCTTTGATCAGTCGCATCAGCGTTTCAACCTTTGGCGGATAACTCCAGACCTCACCATAAAACTGGAAATAGCTTTGAAAAAAGCTGAAATCGATAAACCCATGTATTTCATGAAATTGCTTCAATACTCTTCATGCCTTTCCGGTATACGCTTTATTTCGCGAAAATGCCATTCCACTTCCCACGATTCATTTAAAGGCACTCCTCTGACTTCCACCCAAAAATGCAAGCGTTCAATCACATATTCCTCATTTTTTTCACCCAGCACCATTTGCGCCGGAATTCCCAACTTTTTTAACGAAGCACATAAAGCCAGCGAGCGGACAAATGAATCGACTCTTCTAATACTGAATATGCGAACAATCAATTGGGAATACACCATAACCCGCCTGGCATACAAAAATTCCAGCAATGGATGCCTGATTTGCACCTGATCGACACATTTAACGGTATTCAGATGGCACAACGCCTCATTTAATCCTTTCTTTCTGTAAAAAAACAGCATACAAAGCGAAGTCTTTATCACCAGCCACAACCGCTTGGCAGGAACAGGCGGAATCTTGGCAATTCGGTCTTTGGCAAACAGGAGAGCATAATACAAATCCACATGGATCTCCTCCAGTTATTATAAAAAAAGTACAGTAATACAATGTTCCTACTGTACTTTGTCTCCCGCAAATCAATAAAAGCAAAAATATTTTTTTCTTGCAAGGATCAATGTTTGATCAAAATGACATCTCACTTATTATTTTAAAACAAATATTCCCTCTTTTCAAACATTAAAAAAAAAGACCTTTATCAGGTCCTATCGTCACTTTTAATTTTTCCGTTGGAATTTAAAAAGCGTTGGATTGACCTTTACAATTGCTGTCATGTTTGCCACGGAATCGTTGTTGTGTGAGAAATACAGACTCATTTCCCAAAATTGAAAATTATTTATAAAAACATCGGATTATACACCAAAAATATCGAAGGAGCGACCGGCAATAATTTTTTTCCCTTCATCCATTTCTACCTGGATCAAATCCATCAGAGGAATTTGGATTTTTATTCCGTCCATTGTCGACAATTTTACCATTTTCACGCGATTTTCGGGATTGTGGTCGACGTAGCAAGTAACGCGAATCCCCTCTTCTTCGTGCAGTTTGGTTTCATCCTTGAGTAATTCTATTTGAGAACATTGTTTCAATTCGGACAAAAAAGGCTGGACTTTTTCCATCTGGCCTTCCACCTGCACCTTCAGCATAAGCAACTCCTCCCAAAAATGTGTGCTGAATCATTGTAATTGAAACCAATCGGCAATCCATCTTTATGGTTATAGTTTATAAATCTGGCTTATTAATTGCAAATTGATAAAAAATTACTTAGAATTAAAGGATTTTTGCAGATATGTGCCAAAATAAATAAATATATAAAAATAACACAAACATGTTCATTTATTTTTTGCACATGTTCATAAAATGAGTTAAATAAACTCAAAAAACAAAAAAATTATTTTTTTATATTTGGAGGTGAGTTCCATGCTCCCTCTTGACCATGAGAATGCGGGGCGAGTGATCAGGAAACGGCGAAAAGAAATGGGGTTAAGGCAAAGTGACTTGGTGGACAAGATCATTAAACTGCACACCATTCGAAAGGTAGAGAAAGGTGAGGTAGTTAACGATGAAATATATATGCGCATATGCAACAAACTGGATTTAAATGTGAAGCAATTATCCAAATCTTACGATGATGAAAAAGAACGGGAAGAGCAATTAAAATTTCAATTGTTTGCCATTGAACATGATATTGATATGGCAGGTCCGGACAAGGGGTTGGAAGAACTTCGCATAACTGAAATCGACAAAAATTCCCCTTTGCAAACAACTTTTCTTTTTCTGAAAGGGAAATGTCTGGCACGAAAAAAACATTGGAAAAAAGCACAGGCTCAGTTCCTGAAAACACTGAGCCTCTTGAAACAGTATCCGGACTGGGAGAATACCAATCTGCGTGCAGCTACATATAACGAGCTGGGACGGTGCTGCTACTATCTGAACAATATCGAACAGGCATTAAATTATATTGAAAAAGGGATGGAATCGTTTTTTCCGGGAGGCGACCGCGAATACGTTATTTACCACTTGCAAATGAGCAAGGTGATTTATCTCGAAAAATTAAACCGGAACGAGGATGCTTTTCTCACATTGGAGGAGATGTGGAAAGAAGTTGACAAAATTGAAAGTATTGAAATTCGCAGCAGCATGTATGAAGAGCATGCAATTTTACTCAGCAAGCAAAAATTGCATGAAAAAGCAATTGAATATGCTACCAAAGGGCTGCATCTGGCCCGTGTAGACCAGAATGTCGACCGTGCTTTTGAACTTTGGACAGCCCTTGGCAACAGTTACCAAAACATGGGAGAATATTTCAAAGCAGAAATTTCCTTTCGCACAGCATTAAAACTTGAAAAAAAAATCGGAAAAAAAAATATGCTAGTATCTACCTATACCGATCTTGGTATGCTATACTTAGAGACAAAAAAAATTCCCTTCGCACAAAAAGCTTTGCTAAACGCCGTTCAAACCGGGCAAAAAACCAATGATGCTCTGAAATACTGCCATGCGCTGATCGCCCTTGGCGACTGCTACATGCTGCAAAACAAGAACAAAGATGCCCGAAAGCAATTTCAACAAGCGCTGACTCTCTCCGAGAAGCACGCGTTGAAAAACCTTGAACCGGAAATTTTAGTAAAGCTTGCAAAATGCTGCGAAGAGGAAGATCCTGTCACTTATGAGAAATACAAAAACCGATTTTTTCAATCCTATTGCCAACAATTACTCGAAAAAGGAGGGGGAAAGCTATGACACGTCTTTTTGGTGAACCGCCCGCTGTATAATTGTAAATGTTCATTATATTTGTGAAAGGAGGCGAGAATAATGCGTCTTTTTGGCGGAGAACCCCCGGCTGTATAAAAATTCAAAACTTCTAGGCAACTAAATCTGGGGCAGCCATTCCCACTATGGCTGCTTTTTTTATTTTATCTTTCGTTTTTCTTTTCTCTTAACAAAAATTCTATATTTATTATACAAAAATCATGCCGTTTTGTCTCTTCTTTATGTAATGTTTTTTACAGAAAAATTTTCTATATTCTATTATTCGTTGTACCGATTGATTTTGTGTCCACTTCCTGCCCTCTCTTTTAATATTTGCCATAGTCTTTTCAATTGAAATAATTATATTCATTCAGTATGATAGAGTCGTTGCTTGAACAATAGAGAAGGGATGTTCCATGTTGAAAAAAGCGCTACTTCTATTTTGCTCATTTTTTCTGCTTACAGGCTGTTCATTCATTACTGACTATCACGTTTCCAATCAATTGGTCGATTCAGTTGAACAATTGGTCAATCAGGAAAATGCCAATGACTGGACTCGGAAAAATATGGATATGCATTATAAAAACATGGAATTGAGTATGAATGAATTTAATAAAACAATTCAAGAGACGGGTAAAGCCGATCCGGCTGAATTGAAAAAGCTTCTCAAAGACATGGATACAATTATCGCCGAGCTGGACAAATACAAAACAGAACAAGAGAAAGTCAAACAGCAGATGGCGCAGCATATCGAAACAGCCCAAAGGCTGTCTGATGAAAAACAGCAATTGGCCATGCCCGTCCTAAACAATTTCAAACAGCTGGTCGAGCGTGAATCCCGGCTGGCAGAAGTTAACAGCCTGATTTTAAAAACAAACAAAAAATACTATGCGACGCTTGTAAAAAAAGCAAGACCTCCAAAAGACCAATATGAACAGTTAAACAAAGAAAGAAAACAATTGATAAAAGAAATTCAATTTTTGATTCCAAAGTTTAACCAGTCGTGGGAAAAATTTAGCCAGGAAATCACAGGACAACCTTTGGAAAAATCGCATTGATGCATAAAATGACAAGGAAAACCCGCCAGTCCTTTTGGGGAAAAGGCGGGTTTTTCCTTTATCGCCTGGATACTTGTACCAATTGTTTCCCTATGTTTTCTCCACTAAACAAGCCTAAAAACGCATCAACCGTATGTTCAAATCCCTCAATCACATTTTCCCTGTATTTAAGCTGCCCTGTTTTCACCCACTCAGCCAATTGTTTTAATGCCTCATCAAATTTCGCTGCATAATCCGAAACAATAAACCCTTTCATCAATGCACTTGTGATCAGGAGTCGGGGCTGGATTCTGGGGCCAACATCCGGTTTTTCCGAATTGTACAGGGAAATCTGCCCGCACAGCGGAATTCGCGCCTGATGATTCAGAAGAGACAACACCTGGTCAGAGATTTCCCCGCCTACGTTGTCATAATAAATATCCACTCCGTTTGGGCAAACTTTTTTCAAATCGTCTCTGATTGATTCCGATGCTTTGTAATTGATCGCTGCATCAAATCCCAAATCGCCTACCAGATAATCCGTTTTCTGATCCGATCCGGCAATGCCGACGACACGGCAGCCCTTGATTTTGGCAATTTGTCCAACGGTCATTCCAACTGCTCCCGCAGCACCTGAGATAACAACCGTTTCGCCCTGCCTGGGCTGCCCAATTTCCAGCAAACCAAAATAGGCAGTTAATCCAGGCATGCCCAATACTCCAAGCGCAGTCGAAACAGGTGCCAGTTCCGGGTCAATCATGGTCAGCGCATCCTCACTGGCTACGGCATATGTCTGCCAACCATAGTTACCAAGCACGATATCTCCTTCCTGGAACTCCTTTGACCGGGATTGGACAACTTCACCCACAACCCCGCCCTGTACAACTTCATCAAGTTTATACGGCAGTACATATGATTTTTGATTACTCATTCTTCCACGCATATATGGATCTACGGATAAATATAAAGTTTTTACCAGCACTTCACCAAAAGCCGGTTGGGGAATTTCTTCTTCCACCTGCCGAAAGTCTCCATGTACAGGCGTCCCCTGCGGGCGCCGGACGAGCAGAATCTTTTGACTCATCTCTTGTGCCATTATATCCCTCCATTACTCAACAAAACCTTTGACACAGATCACTTTTATGTCCACCATGGCTGTTTATTCCCGTTTTCTGCTCAACTGAATCGGCACACGCCTGGAACCCGGCCGGTTTTCAGGCTTTGTGACACTCATATTATTATGCCATTGTAATCTCTCTTTTGGTAAACACCCACCAGGATACCCATAAAAAGAACACAAAATGAACCAGGAGGTTTACAAGAGAAAACGTTAATGTCATTCCCGGAAACATGGGAAATCCTCCAAATAAATATGCTTCCAAGTCCAGATTGGCGAATAAAAGATATTTCCCCCACTGAAAACCGTACATTCTTAAAAGTTCTACCAGGAAGGTGCCTGTAAACAAGGCAAGCAGAGATAATCCGACTGAAAAAGAATTGCTTTTTGAGATCGAGGAGATCGTAAAAGCCAGGGTAATCATGGGCAGCATTTCCACAATCCCGATTCCATAAAGGCCACTTGCACGTGCCAGGACTGGCATGACAGATTCCCCGTGTGTGGGAAAACCAAAAAACACAAGACCAAACAGAATTGAGCATACCGCCAGAATTACAACAAAAGCCAGAGTAAACATCACAACGGTCACATATTTGGACAATAAAATTTTCCAGCGTTTTACCGGACGAATGCAAAGCATAGTGACTGTACCCCAGGTAAATTCACTGCTGACAATATCTGCGGCAATAATTACAGCAAACAGCTCTACCAGGGGCAACAAATTACTGTTAAACAGCAAAAATCCCCATACGTCTTCACTCATTCCGCCCAGTTTTTCCAAATACAGACGAACAAACGCCATAAGAAAACTTAGCAGCAAAAGGCTGATTAAAAAGACAAACGTGCGTGTCCGCACGATTACTTTCATGGTTTCATTTTGAACAAGCCGGTAAATACTAATCATTGCAATCACCTTCAGTCATTTCTAAATACTGATCTTCCAGTGTTTTTTCAACCGTTTTTATCCCATAAACTTTCAGACCTTTTTCAATCAGGCCAGCATTAAGTTCTGGAATTTGTTCTTTATTGATGGAAATTTGAAATCCATGAGGGACCGGGGTAATTTCTTTATCCCATTTCAACCCTTCAATAATCGGCTTGATCTGATCAACCTGATCTACTTCAAACTGCACAAACAACTCGTCGTCTTCCCCGTTCTGCTCTTCCCGGATCGGTTTGACCGCTACCAGCTCCCCTTGCTGGACAATTGCAAAACGGTCGCACATCAGCTGCATTTCCGACAGTAAATGACTGGAAACAAGTACTGCCGTTCCCTGCTCTTTGGCAAGATTTCGCAAATGATCACGCAACTGGTGAATTCCGGCCGGGTCCAGACCGTTAGTTGGTTCATCAAGGATGAGCAGACCGGGTTGATGGAGCAATGCCTGTGCCAGTCCAAGGCGCTGGCGCATTCCCAACGAATACGTCCTTACCTGATCTTGAATACAGTCGTCCAATTTCACCAGCGACACCACTTCATCAATTCGTTTTTCGTCAACATCGGGAATCATTCGCGCAAAATAGCGCAGATTCTGGTAACCGGTAAAAAAAGAATACAATACTGGATTTTCCACAATGGCACCTACCGGTTGAATCGCTTTTTCAAATTGTGTTTTAATACTGTATCCATGGATGAAGATATCTCCTTTATCCATCGCTATCAAACCTGCTATCATACGGATAATGGTTGTTTTCCCGGCTCCGTTTGGCCCGAGCAGCCCAAAGACTTCTCCCGGATACACTTCCAGCGAGATATCATCGATAATTTTTCGTCTTTTAATAGACTTGGATATGTTTTCCAGCTTGAGTACGGGATTCATTTTCTCGCTCCTTTACCACATTACGGCTATTCTCAAATTGTAACAGACATGAATATGCTGACAAGAAACAGTTATATGAACAACATTTAAAAAAGATTATCCTTTATCTGATTGAAATTACCCGAAAATGGTTTATTCAAACGGGAAGATTTAGGATAATAGAAGAAAGGGGGGAACAACGGAATGATCAGCTACGATGACAGTGTAAAAAAACGCTTGCGCCGAATCGAAGGACAAGTGCGTGGGGTCTTGCGCATGATGGAGGAACAAAAGGATTGCAAAGAAGTCGTCTCCCAGCTTTCGGCAGTCCGCTCTGCCGTAGACCGCTCTATAGCCTATATTTTAACCCATAATCTGGAACAGTGCTTGCGTAATGAAATGAACAAAGGAGAAAATGCAGATACGGAGCGCTTATTAAAAGAAGCTATGAATTTATTGGTAAAGAGCCGTTAAATTCGCAACCCCCGCTTTTCTCATACAAAATATAAGGATCCACTAAAACAAGGTCTGCCTTGTTTTAGTGGATCCAAGGGTTTAATCCTCAACGACGGGATAACAGCTCTCGATTGAAGATATGACATCCATCTCTCTCATCTGGGTCAGGGCATCTTCCAAATCGCTTTTGGCTGCTTCATGGGTAACCAGAATAATTTCCGCACGATGCCCTCCATTGTACGGCTGCTGGATCACCTGTTCCAAAGATATGTGATTATTGGCAAATAATTGGGTCATTTGCGCCAAAACTCCACGCTGGTCGGCAACAACCATGCGCAAAAAATATTTGGTATATTTCTCATGATCTGTTTTTAGTCTTTTCTCTTTATAAGGAGCAACCATTTTTTGCCCGTTTACACCCAACTTCATATTTCTGACGACTGTTACCAAATCGGAAACAACGGATGTCGCCGTGGGCAACGCTCCTGCTCCCGGTCCATAAAACATCGTTTCTCCCACTGCTTCACCTTCTATATAAATGGCATTATAAACGCCATTTACAGAGGCAAGCGGATGAGTCTTGCGAACAAGGGTCGGTTGAACACTGACTTCGATTTTATGGTCGTCAATTTTTGCCAGACCCAACAACTTCATTGCATAACCCAATTTTTTTCCAAGTTCAATATCTTCTATCGACACATCCGTAATCCCTTTTACATCAACTTCCCTTAAATTCATTGCTACATGGAACCCTAAAGTGGACAAGATGGACATTTTATATGCCGCATCCCATCCTTCCACATCCGAACCAGGATCTGCTTCTGCATACCCCAACTTCTGTGCTTCTTCAAGGGCTTCCTGATATCCGGCTCCACTCTGGCTCATCTTTGTTAAAATATAATTTGTCGTTCCATTTACAATTCCCATTATTTTCGTAATACGATCCGAAGAAAAACTTTCCGTCAGCGCTCTCAGGATGGGAATGCCTCCTGCCACGCTCGCTTCATAAAAAACATCGCACCGGTTTTCCTGGGCGACACGTAAGATTTCCGCACCATGAAGTGCCATCAAGTCTTTATTTGCTGTCACGACATGTTTTTTTCGTTTTAATGCCTCCAGGATATATTGTTTTGCAGGTTCAATGCTGCCCATTACTTCAACCACAACATTGATTTCAGGGTCCTGGATAATTTCTTCGGCGTTGACTGTTACCAGAGCTGGATCAACAGGTACTTCCCGTTTTTTGTTTATATCCCGCACCAGTATTTTATGGATTTTTATATGAAGTCCTGTCTGCTTGTACAGCTCTTCCTGATGATTTGAAATTATCCGAACAACTCCTGCACCAACTGTCCCCAGTCCTAAAAGACCTACACGTATCTCTTTATGCACTAGCGATCCTCCCTTAATATGAAAAAACAAAAACAGTTTTTGTCCTCCTGTAACGGACATGTGTTTTTTAATTGAGGACAGTATAACGAAGGACAGAAAAAATAGCAACCATAAATTTAAGTTTTTAGAAGAAAAAATTTTTTTCTTTTTCAATATTGTCATTTTTTCCTTTCCTAAAAGTTGATAATATTACTATAGTAATACATGAAAGCGCATGCTTTACACAAATAAATTGATACCAATTCTTGATTTCATTTAGGGGGTACGATCTTCCGTGATGTTTAAAGCCCTGTTGGCAAAAATGGGGAAAGGCGGAGCTCAGATCGACTTGGTCCTGGAACACGATCACGTACGGTTGGGAGATCCGGTTAAGGGAGAATTGATTATTCGCGGCGGAATCATAGAACAGCGAATCAAGAAGATCGACATTGATTTAATGATCCACATCCGCATCGGGCAGCAAGTTTATTCCCATTCAATAGCACAATTCCCATTTCACTCTCCTTTTATGGTTCATCCCTCTGAAATAGTTAAACTCCCCTTTTCTTACCAGCTTCCTTCGAATCTCTTGGTTTCCGGATACACGGTTTCTTACCAGTTTGTCACTCATCTCGATACAGTTGCGGGTACTAATCATACCGATACAGACCCGATGATTATAGCTCCCCCACATTACATTCAACAACTTCTTAATGCTTTGGAACAGTTGGGGTTTCATGAGAAATACGGTTCTCGCTCATATGATGGGATGATGCAATCTTTTGAATTTACACCTACAGCTTTTTTCAGGAAGGAAGTAAAAGAAATGGAGTTTGTTGCTGCGATCGGGAACAACATGATCTCCTTGTTTTTACAGCTTTTGCATCTGCCTTCTCCCCAGTTGGTGAGTTGTCGGGAAATCTGTCTAAACCGCGAATTGCTTAAGCAACCTGATCAACTGAAAGTTTTTTTACTGAATGCTTTGGAAGAAACTGTTGAAAACCCGGGACAATTTCAAGAAAACAAAGACAGTTTTTACAAGAAGTACACATCCACTCCAGTTGCGATTGGTGCATTCGCAGGAGAATGGTTTCCAAATCCCTGGAGCAAAAATGAAAACCCTTTCCTGAAAGGTGAATCCCTCTTGTTGGGACAAAAAAAGGCTTGACGGCAAGCGCCGAGCCTTTTTTATATCCTATTCGGCTTCATCTTCATAATTCTGCCCTTTGTTTTTGGGAGAAACCAATATTCTCGATATGCGTAACTGGTCCATTTCCTGGACGGTAAAAACCCATCCGTCAAACACAACCTGATCTCCCACTTTTGGCACTTTGTCCAATTCGGAGAAGAGCCATCCGCCAATGGTATCATTGTCAGGATCTTTGATTCTGATTTTGAAATACTCATTCACTTCCTCAATCAGCAAGCTGGAATCAATGACTGTCTCTTCCCCCTGCTTTTGAATCAGGGGTAACTCATTATCAAACTCGTCCTGAATCTCCCCGAAAATCTCCTCAATAATGTCTTCGGTAGTTAAAAGTCCGGACGTCCCTCCATACTCATCAATAACAATTGCCATTTCCACCCGGTTTTTTTGCAGATTCCGAAAAATATCTTTTAATTCCATCGTTTCCGGCACTACTACAACCGGACGGGCCAATGTGATGAAATCAGGCTTCTTTCCTTCAGCTAGACAACTATATATATCACGGATATGCACAATCCCTTTTATATCATCCTTATCCTGCCCGCAGAGAGGAAAACGGGTATGATGTGCTTCTTTAACAATTTGAAAATTTTCTTCAAAAGTATTGTCCTGAAACAGGCAAACCATTTTTACACGTGGAACCATTACTTCCCTGGCCACTCGGTCCGTAAAATCAAATACATTGTCAAACAGGGCCAATTCTGTCTGGTCAATCACCCCGCTTTTATGGCTTTGATTAATCAGCATCCTGATTTCCTCTTCAGTATGCGCCTGCTGCTGGTCATCCTCAAATTCTACTCCTACTGCTTTTAATGCCAGATTGGCAGAGCTGTTCAGTACATAAATAAAAGGTTTGAACAAATTGTAAAACCAGCTCAGCGGTGTTGCTGTCCATAATGCCGTTTTCTCCGCCTGGCGGATCGCCAGTGATTTGGGTGCCATTTCACCCAATACGATATGAAGAAAGGTAATGATGGTAAAAGCAATAACAAAAGAAATCGTATGAATTGCCCAAGCGGGAAGGCCCAAATAGGAGAGCAGCGGCTCCAGCATTCTGGCAATCACGGGTTCTCCAATCCATCCCAGTCCCAATGAAGCAAGCGTAATCCCCAATTGAGTGGCAGACAGGAAAGCATCCAGATTGGCCAATACTTTTCTCGCAACTTGCGCACGGCGTCCCTGCAAACTGGCAATCTGTGTTGATCTTACCTTGACAATTGCAAATTCAGCTGCAACAAAGAAGCCGTTCATAAGCACAAGAATGCCTATTAAAAATAAATTCCATATACCGCTTATCACTTCATCCAAATCTTATTTCCCCCTATTAAAATAAAACACCAGAAATATTCGATTGTACAAACTGCACCGACTATATTATACCTGATTCACGACAACAAAATAGTAGTTATATTTCAGTATACTTAGTCCCGACTTAATTGCACAACCTTTAATTACATCTCTTTTAAAAAGCAATTTTCAGGCCAGCTTTTGCGGCCATGCAGAGGAAAAGCAAGGAAACTCCGGCGTTTACTTTCAGACAGGTTCTCAACCCCAAAATTATATCTGCGTTCCCGGTATTTTAAATATATTAGCGGTTTTTGGAAATTTTTTATACTTTTTTTACTGCAAGATCAGGAAACCACTTCTGAAAATGATATTCAGAAGTGGTTTCCTTAATAAGTCCTATTGATCACGAGCTGGAATAAGAAAAATATTTTCGATGCTTACGTCGATAACGGCGATCAGACGATGAGTAAGACCGGCGGTAATCAGACGAAGAATGCCTGCGCCGGCGACGGTGTGAACTCGAATATTTCCGGCGCCTTGGATAAGAACTGGAATACTTGCGGCGGCGATGACGTTTTCGATTGGATGAAGAGAACAGACTGAACAAGCCGCAATGGTATTGCAGAGATTCCAGGTCTTCTTCAATTTGTGATCGATAGGCTTCTTTCTCGTTAGTGAAGAAAAACCGTCCTGTATCAATAAAACGAACCTGTTTGTCATGGTCGATCATAATATTGTTTAAATGGAGATCGGCCGGAATAATTCCTTCTTCATAGCAATCTTCCACGATTTCCTCGATTTTCCAATACATATCACTGTCCAGATTTTCTCCGGACTTTAACACTTGCCCCAATGTATATCCATTTATCTTATCCACAACCATCCATTGATTCTTTTTGTCTATGTAGTGAAAATCGGGAAATGATGGATGGCCGTTGAAGTGACGCAGAATTTTATAATCCTCATTCTCGCTGTAGTCCTTTTTGAATATTTTAACGGCATATCCTTCAAAATCATATACTTTCCCGCTTAATCCCTCTCCCAACAAAGGATAGCTCTCCATCATCTTTCCATTTTCAACCATTACTGATAAGTGCTGAATGGCTTCGTGATCCCTTGCAAAAGGATGTTTCACTCAATATTCCTCCTTGGTTTTGATTACCACAATTATAATATATCATCATCTTTATGCCCAAAAAACAGAGATAATCAATATTTCTTACCTACTAATACCTCAAAATTCTTCTTTATTAAACTTTTTTTTCATGAATAATGTGAACAATCGTCGAACAAACTACAAACGAAACTTTTTATTTGAACACACCCGATGTAGAAAAGGGATGGCACTTTTGGTGTCATCCCCTCACAAACAAATGCCGTTGCTGAAATTCCTTTTCAATTTCCAAGGCCAATCGCCGCCAGTCATTATCCCATTTTCGTTCCAATTTCTTCTTGAATAAAAAGTAAACAAGGAAATTTATCCAGCTTCTGTCTTTGCAAAAATGCATTTGAACAGTCATTCTCGTTCCGGATGTCACGCGTTTTAAACGGTAAGCATAAGACAATTCTTTTTCTGGTGCGGTGATTTTCAATACTGACGGAGGGGTATATTCCGTAATTTTCATCTGGATGGTTTCTACTCCAACCGGTTTCTGACAGGAAATGATAAAACTCCCTCCTACCTCCGGCTCCATTTGGATCGCTAATACATCTTCATGAACCCGGCGATGAATTTTCTCATCAGACAGCTTTGAAAAACAAAATTCCGGCGGCGCCTGGATGGTAAATATTGACACATGTTCAATTCTGATCGGTTTTTCTCTTTTCTGATTCAGTTGTTTCATGGTGTGTGACTCCTTATTTCTGTTCTTATCTTTTATTTTACTAGAATTCTATGAAGTCAGAGCAGAAGCGTGTTTTGTCAACAAATTATTTAAAAAAAGATTTGTTCACTCAGAATAAACATTTTTTATTTTGTATGTTAAATTACTAATAGGAGGCATTGTTTAATAAGTAATCAGCCGGCTTTATCGTGTTCACTCTATAAAGACAGATGTTTCTTAGATAAGGAAAAACATTTTTTAAAGGAGGATTTTTATAATGCCCAGCAAAACTTTAGATCAGTATTTGCAAGACAACCTGCAAGATCTAAAAAAACGGGGTCTTTATAACGTAATTGATCCGCTAAGCAGTCCCAATGGCCCCATGATCAAAATCGACGGACGGGAATTAATAAACTTGTCATCCAACAACTACTTGGGGTTAGCCACAGATGAACGTCTCAAAGAAACAGCGATTGAGGCAGTCAAAGAATACGGCGTCGGTGCCGGAGCTGTTCGTACAATTAACGGAACTTTGGATCTTCATGTGAAATTGGAAGAAAAAATTGCGGAGTTTAAGCATACTGAAGCAGCTATTGCTTTCCAATCCGGCTTCAATTGTAATATGGGCGCTATTTCAGCAGTCATGGATAAAAATGATGCCATCCTGTCAGATGAACTGAACCACGCATCGATTATTGACGGATGCCGCCTTTCCAGGGCAAGGATTATCCGCTTCAAGCACTCGGATATGGATGATTTGCGGGCAAAAGCAAAAGAAGCAACAGAATCCGGCCAGTACAATAAAATCATGGTGATTACCGACGGTGTGTTTTCCATGGATGGAGATGTCGCCAAATTGCCGGAAATTGCGGAAATTGCCAACGAATACGATTTGATTACTTATGTTGATGATGCGCACGGTTCAGGTGTGCTTGGTAAAGGTGCCGGTACGGTTAAACATTTTGGCCTCTCTGATCAGATCGATTTTCAAATGGGAACCCTGTCAAAAGCGATCGGCGTTTTGGGCGGTTATGTAGCCGGCAAAAGAGATTTGATTGACTGGTTAAAAGTCCGGGCCCGTCCTTTCCTGTTCTCAACGGCTTTGTCTCCTGCTGATGCTGCCGCTTGTTTGAAAGCGGTTTCTATCCTGATGACCAGTACGGAATTACACGACAAACTTTGGGAAAATGGCCGCTACCTGAAAAAAGGCCTCAAAGATTTAGGATTTGATATTGGTGAAAGCGAAACCCCGATCACTCCTTGCATTATTGGCGATGAGGTAAAAACCCAGGAGTTCAGTAAACGCTTGAATGAAGAAGGAGTCTATGCAAAATCGATTGTTTTCCCGACTGTACCAAGAGGAACCGGACGTGTTCGAAACATGCCAACAGCCGCGCATACGAAGGAAATGCTTGATCGTGTAATTTCCATTTATGAGAAAGTGGGCAAGGAAATGGAAATTATTTAAGTCAGTCATAATGACCCGATAGGAGGAGTACTCATGAAGAAAATTATGGTTACTGGTGCTTTAGGCCAAATTGGTTCTGAATTGGTCATGAAACTTCGCGATATTTATGGTGACAGCAATGTTGTTGCCACAGACATTCGCAAAACTGAAAGCCCTGTTGTCAAATCTGGCCCTTTTGAAATTCTGGATGTTACTGATCCGCTTTTAATGTCAGACATCGCCAAAACCTATGAAGTGGACACCATTATTCATTTGGCGGCCCTTCTTTCCGCCACTGCCGAAAACAAACCGCTTATGGCATGGGATTTGAATATGGGCGGCCTCATCAATGCTTTGGAAGTCGCCAGAGAACAAAACTGCCAGTTCTTTACGCCAAGTTCCATTGGAGCATTTGGTCCGTCAACTCCCAAAGATAATACTCCGCAAGATACGATCCAACGTCCGACAACCATGTACGGAGTGAATAAAGTATCCGGAGAACTGCTGTGCGATTACTACTATCACAAATTTGGCGTGGATACACGAGGGGTACGCTTCCCGGGACTGATATCCTACGTCACACCTCCCGGTGGCGGTACCACTGACTACGCTGTCGAAATTTACTATGAAGCCATCAAAAAAGGCGCTTATACCTCCTATATCGCTGAAGGAACTTACATGGATATGATGTATATGCCTGATGCCTTGAATGCTATTGTGACACTGATGGAAGCAGACGCCAGCCAACTCAAACACCGCAATGCCTTCAACATTACTGCCATGAGTTTCGAGCCGGAAGAAATCGCCGCTTCTATTCGGAAACACATTCCGGACTTCAAACTTGATTATCAGGTTGACCCGGCAAGACAGGCCATTGCCGACAGTTGGCCCAACTCCATTGACGCTGCAGCTGCCAAAGAAGAATGGGGATTCCACGCAGAGTATGACCTGGATAAAATGACAGAAGATATGCTTGAAAAACTGCGGACAAAATTAACATCTTCCCATGCATAAGATGAGTGGAAACGCCGTTCCCCCTTATTTCGGGGAAACGGCGTTGTTTTTTAAACTTCTTTTATCATTTTGAATGAATTTGGCAAACGCTTTTGACTCCGCGACCACCACTCCGGATAAGCCAATCAGCCCAATCAGGTTGGGGATCGCCATCAGGCCATTAAAAATATCTGCAATTGACCAGACTACCACCAGGTTGAGTCCGGCTCCAATAAATACAGACAGGGTAAATACAATCCGGTAACCAGGGACCGCCTGTGAACCGAATAAATACTCAAAACATTTTTCCCCATAATAGGACCAGCCCAGTACCGTTGAGTAGGCAAACAGAATCAGGCCAAAAGTGACAATCCATCCGCCCGGCCCCGGCAACAGGCTGTTAAAGGTTTGCGTGGTCAAGGCAGCCCCTGTCAAATCACCATCCAGATAATAGCCACCCATTACCAGCCCGATACCTGTAATCGAACAAACAATGATTGTGTCAAGAAATGTACCGGTCATTGAAACAAGTGCCTGCCGTCCTGGATGGTCGGTAATGGCCGCAGCAGCAGCAATCGGTGCAGAGCCCATTCCTGCCTCATTGGAAAACACTCCTCTGGCCACTCCATAACGAATCACCGTACCGATTGCCCCGCCGGCTATAGCTTGTCCTGTAAAGGCATCGGTAAAAATAAGCCCTGTAACGGAAGGCAACTTTTCAATATTCAGCAGAATAATAACCAAACCGCCCGCGACATACAATACGGCCATAAACGGAACCAGATAACTGGTCGTCCGTCCAATTGATTTTATTCCCCCGATAATTACGATACCCGTAATTACCATCAGGACGGCCCCCGTTATCCACGGATTTATGCCAAAACTTGCCTTAACGGATGCTGCCACCGAGTTGGATTGAACCATGCTTCCAATGCCAAACGCGGCAATTGAACCAAAAAGAGCAAACAAAACGGCAAGCCATTTCCATCCCAATCCTCGTTCAATATAATACATGGGGCCGCCTGCCATCTCTCCCCGCTTTCCCACAACACGGTACTTTACCGCCAAAATGGCTTCTGCGTATTTGGTGGCCATTCCGAATATGGCAGTTACCCACATCCAGAAAATAGCCCCTGGCCCCCCTGCCACTACTGCTGTTGCGACACCGGCTATATTTCCCGTTCCAATCGTTGCGGCAAGTGCCGTCATAAGTGACTGGAAGTGAGAAATATCTCCTGCCGATCGCTTGTCTTGCTTACGGGAGAAAGTCGTCTTCAAAGCAAACAGGAGTTGGGAGAATTGCAAAAAGGACAAACGAAAGGATAAAAAGATTCCAGTTCCGACCAGCAAAACCAGCAAAGGTGGTCCCCATACAAAATCACTGATTTTCCCCAATAAATTTTCAAATGACTCCATCAGCTCAGCTCCTTCTCATTTCCATGTCGTATCATTATAAATATTTTATAAATTTGCCCTATTTCATTTCTTTTAAAAAAGAATACCATGTTATATGTTATTTTTCAATTTTTTTTACATGATAATAAAACTTTCCTTTTTCAGTATTTAAAAAAACTGCCTGAACAGGCAATTTGATTGCATAAAAACATATATCGGAAAACGATTTCAGGAGTCTCGCTCCATAAGCAGGGAGGAGCTCAACATTCACTTCCAGGCGGGCTCTTCACTTGTTTCGCTCAAACAGTCTCGCCCGTATTTCCTAAAGTGGGCTCTCGCGTCCTAAAAATCGCTTTTTCAAACTTTGTCATCATGCAAAAAGGCCGCCTAAAAGAGGCAGCCTTTTCCCTTTCAAGTTTAAAAGGCAATAAAATAAATTATTAGAGCCAGTACAATCCGATAAATTGCAAAAGGCACTAACTTCACTTTGTTGATTAATTTCAAAAAGTAGCGAATAGAAAACAATGCAAATATAAAGGCACTAATAAAGCCGGCTATAAAAAACGGAAGCGCATCCAGCGTAAAATACTCCCAGTTTTTAACAAGCGACAGGCTGCTTGCACCTGCCATAATGGGAACAGCCATGATAAAGGTAAAATCAGATGCGGTGCGGTGATTCAAACCGAGTAAAACCCCGCCGGAAATGGTTGAGCCGGAACGGGAGAAACCGGGCCATAAGGCTATGCATTGAAACAGGCCAACAATCAATGCCTGTTTGTAGGTGATATGGTCAAGTGTCTCTACTTTGGGGCGCGCCGGCCGAAACCAGTCAGCCGCAATCATCAGGAGGGCTCCCCCAACCAATCCGATCAGGACCATTGTAGTGCCAAAAAGTTCCTCAATATTATCTTCGAACAAAAAACCCAGCACAGCAGCAGGCAGCAAGCCAACAATAATCTGGGTTAATTTCAGGCGCTGTCCCTGTTTCTGTTCTTTATTGATCTCCTTCTTTAAACCAAGCAAGTCCATAAACCGGTCTTTGAAGACAATGACCACCGCCAAAATGGAACCCAATTGAATACAAACCTTGAATGTAACGGCAACCGGTTTTGTAAAAATGTCTTCAGTACGAAAAAACATATCATCTGCCAGAATCATATGTCCCGTAGAGGAAACAGGGGCAAATTCCGTCAAGCCTTCAACCATTCCCAATACGATCCCGACAAAAATTTCCCACAAGTTCAATGCGCTCACCTTTTCCTTCAATCTTTGCTGTGATGGTTTGTTTGCCAATAATCTTTGGCAGATCCGGCATGCTTTATAAAGATATATCCTCTCTGAAAAGAAAACCAATTTCTATAATCGCACATTTTCTTTAATCACGACAATAAAAAGTGCAACAGGTTTTTTAAATGTTCATAAGCCATTTCTACAAAATGGGAGAAAGCAAGCGAGAGATGGATTCTTTAAACCGGATCCAGTAAGATCTCTGATTGTAAATCTCGTTGGTCATTTCCATCGACTTTTGCATATCCTTTTCAAAAATTGCCTGCAAACGTCTTGCCAGCACCACATCGAAAACAAATGCATTGACCTCAAAATTCAGTTTAAAACTGCGCACATCAAAATTGGCAGTTCCCACCGAGGCAATTTTGCCATCGACAACCATCATTTTAGCATGAATAAATCCATGATCATAGATATAACAGCGTACTCCTATCTTCAGCAATTCACCAATATATGCGAAAGTCGCCCAATAAACAAACATATGATCCGGTTTGCCGGGAATCATAATCCGGATTTCCACTCCGGACAAAGCCGCGATTTTCAAAGCATGCATCAGGCTGTCATCCGGGACAAAATACGGTGTTTGAATATCAATCCGTTCCCTTGCTGAATAGATCATTTTGATCATCCCGTTTTTGATCTGTTCCCATTCAGAATCCGGTCCGCTGGATACAATTTGCAAGGCGGATTTGCCCTTGGGCACTTTGACAGGAAAGTATCGCCGTTCATAATCGAGCGGTTTTAGAGAAGCATTGTTCCAATCCAGGAAAAAACGAATTTGCAACGCATCGACCGAACTGCCCTGCAAGCGGAGATGGGTATCCCGCCAATAGCCCAATTTCGGATTTAACCCCAGATACTCATCCCCGATATTAAAACCGCCGATATAGCCGATTTTCCCGTCAATCACCACCAGTTTCCGATGGTTCCGGTAATTCACGCGAAAATTGAGGTAAGGGATAAATTTTGAAGGAAAAAATACAGCCACTTCTCCCCCTGCCTCGATCAAAGGCTTGAAAAAACGGGAAGGCAGCCTGGATGAACCCATATCGTCATAAAGAACACGAACTTTGACACCTTCCCTGGCTTTTTGCGTTAAAGCATGCAAAATCCTGTTGCCGATCCGGTCATTTTTGATAATAAAATAAACCAGATGAATATGGTCTTTGGCGTGATTGATATCCTGAAGCAGTGCTTCAAATTTGGCATGTCCATCAGTAAAAATATCCACTTCATTATCCTGTGTAAGAATTCCTTTTCCGCTCACCAGATTCATATAAATAATCGATTGGTAAGGAATCATGGCCGGATCGCGAAAATGGAACCGATGTTCTAGAAACGCATTGGTTTGCTGCTTTAATTTCACTGCAAATTCCTTGGTGTGTTCAGCATTAAACTTGAAGATTTTCCGTTTACTCAGGTTTTGCCCAAATATAATATAGAGCACAAAGCCGACCACCGGCAGGAATAACAAAATCAATATCCACGCCCATGTTGCAGCTACATTGCGCCGTTCCAAAAAAATAATCACGATCGCCAACGGAATATTAACCAAGGTTAGCAAAGATAAAAGAAATACATCCATCTCCTCCGCCTCCCCCATTTTTCTTCTGACTATTTTAACAAAATCCAAGCAAACAACCCCAAGCCGATTGTTTTTCATAAACGGTAAAAACAAGCCATATATCTTAATGAAAGGAGGGAAAACATTATGCCTTTCCGCCCTCGCCCCGCACGACTTTACAGATGGTCAAAAAGGCGATTTAAAACAGCAAAGCGAAAACCGATCCATATTCGCCCGTCTTTTCGATTTCCCCATCCTTTATTTCGAACTTCATCGTTTGTCCTGATCTTTTTTCTTATTGCCGCCCTGTTTCTGTGCTACCTGGGTTATTCGGTAATCACTCACCAATTGCGACCTGCCATCATTGTCCTGGCTGAAGAAGAAGCAAGAAAAACGGCACAAAAAGCTTTCTTAAAAGCTATTGAAGAAATGCAAAAAAAGGTAAATCCTGTCGCGACCTTGCAAGTTGACAAACAGGATCGCATTGTCGGTGTCAGTTTCAATAGCCAGATGGAATCCAAAGCCTATCAGGTGGTAACGGAGCAGATCCTGAAAGAACTGAGCAAGAAAGAAAACCAGGAAATTCATATTTCCCTGGGGAAAATCCTGCAAAGCAATATCTTTGCAGATGTTGGTCCCGAAATCCCTGTTAAAGTCTGGGTAGAAGGAACACCACACGTTACCTTTTCATCCAGCATTGAAGGCAAAGGAATCAACACAACGATGATCACCGTAAACCTTGAAGCTGCTATTCAGATGCGCTCTCTGTTACCATTGACTGATGAACATTATACCCTAAAATTTAACCAGCCAATTGCCCGACAAGTAATTGTTGGAGAGGTTCCCAATTTTTATCCGTTTGGGCTTGACTCCCGGGATTCCCCTGCATCTTCTGAATAAAAAGGCTAAAAAATATTTTTACCTGCTATAATAAATAAAGTACCTTTTTTAATTTGCCGGCCTGTACAATATTTCCATGAAGAAGGAGGCTAACCCATGCATGCCGAACACCAACACAGCCATATGCACGAACATCAGCGAACCCATAATCGCCAAAGCCTGGCCATTGCCCTGATCATTACAGCCGGTATCATGATACTGGAATTTGTTGGAGGAATATTTGCAAAAAGTCTGGCTCTTTTGTCCGATGCGGGGCATATGCTGAGCGATGTCTCTTCTCTTGCTCTCAGCCTGATCGCCTTCTGGTTTGCCACCCGTCCTCCATCAGGCAGCAAAACTTATGGTTATTACCGGTTTGAGATCCTGGCCGCGTTATTTAACGGGATTACATTGTTTATCATTGTCGGGTTTATTGTGTGGGAAGCCGTGGAGCGTTTTGCAAGCCCTCCGGCAGTAAAAGGGAATATGATGATTATTATTGCAGCTGCGGGATTACTGGCCAATTTATCAAGTGCCTGGATTCTTCTTCGCAAAGGTGATACCAAAGGAAATTTGAATCTGCGCAGCGCCTATCTGCATGTTCTGGGAGATGCTTTGGGTTCCCTTGGAGCCATCATCGCAGGACTTTTGGTCTCCCTGTTCTCCTGGAATATTGTTGATCCTGTAATAAGTATCATCGTGGCACTCATTATACTGAAAAATGCCTGGGGCGTAATCACCCATTCGTTTCATATATTGATGGAAGGCACCCCCATTACTGTCGATCATAAAGAAGTAGAGAAAAAGCTGCAGGAAATTCCTGGAGTCATCAACGTACACGATTTGCATATCTGGACCATCACATCGGGTCTCGACTCTCTGTCATGCCATTTACTGGTTGGCAAGGATACAGATCACCAGAAAATTTTACATACTGCAATCATATTGCTTGAAAAACATTTTGCCATTTCCCATACCACCATTCAAATCGAAACAACGGATTTTCAGCATTCAGCCACACATGTTTTGCACTGAATAAGGTGTTGCCACTCGAGGCGGGACATAAGTTCTTCTTTTTTTCATATGTATAAACCAATACAAAGAAGATAGGGGAAGTCTCAATGGTCGAATGGTTCATTCAATCAGCAATCATTACACTTGTTGGAACAGGCGGATTTCTGCTGGGAGCATGGATTGCCTCCTGTCTGCAAAAGATACCCAGCCTTTCTCTTGGCTGGGTGTACGCTGTTTCCTCAGGACTTCTTTCCGGGATAATCATTATTGAACTGATTCCGGAAGCAATTGCCCATTTTCCAGTCCATTTCATATTCATCGGCTTTTTGATAGGGCTGTTGTTTATCCAGTTGCTGCACCGTTTTTTATCCCGTTTAATCATATTTACCCCGCACCATAACTGGCTATCAACAGAATCGGTTTCTCTGTTTTTAATCGGGATCAGTCTGCACAATCTTCCAATTGGTATCTCCCTGGGGTTTCAGTTAAATACTGACAGCCATTTCTCCTTTCCCTGGATCACTGCTTTAATCTTTCATCATATCCCCGAAGGCCTGGCGCTATTTTCCATTTTGATTCTCCAGGGGATGCGGTTTCCAAAAGTTGTTCTTCTTTCCCTGCTTCTTTCCCTGTCTCTGGGTTTAGGAACAGTCCTCGGTTTTTTAACCGATTTTTCAAACTCTGTCACAATCGCCCTGTCCATGGGAATATCAATCGCGCTTCTCATTTACATTGCTTTCTTTGACATAGCCAGGAGAGCCAAGCGAACCCTGTCCGCCAAACATTTAATGATTGGCTTTGGTTCCGGAAGCATCGCTTGTTCGATTGTCATGTCTTTAACTCATATTCACTAAGTGTAATGCCTCTATAAAACAGACTATAAACTTGAATTTTTCAAAAAAACGCAGGGAGTGATGCCTATGAAACAAATAGCCGCCAATAAGACACAGCGCGCGAGCAAAACGGCTGAATTTGCAGCCTTGTTCCGGGCGCTGGAATATGCATTTCCAAAAGAGCGGCGCTTGTTTGAAGACCCTTTTGCCATCCATTTCCTAAGTTTTAGCCTGCAGATCTTTGCCAGTCTTGCCCGCATCCCGGTTCTGGGAAGTCTCCTCATCCATCTGGTCGACTGGACCGAACCCGGGGCAAGAACATCAGGTGTAGCCCGAACGCGCCTTATTGACGACCATTTGGCATACGCACTCTCCAAAGGGATTCAGCAGGTGGTAATTCTCGGTTCCGGATATGACTGCCGGGCCTATCGCATTCCGGAGTGCAAGCAGATTCGTGTGTTTGAAGTGGATCAATCGCCTGTATTAAACTTGAAACAATCCAGTCTCAATAAGCTTCTTCACCAGTTTCCCCAAAATGTGACCTTTGTCAAAACGGATTTAAACATTGATAAACTGGAACAAACCCTGATTCGCTGCGGTTATGACGAAAATCTGCCCGCATTTTTTATTTGGGAAGGAGTTACGCAATACCTGACGGCAAAAGCTGTCCAGCAAACCCTGCAATTTATCAGCAACACAGCCCCTGGCAGTTTTCTTGTCTTTACTTATGTACATAAACAGGCGATTGACTCCTGGCTTGACAGCAAAAAACGGCTTATCCGGCAATTTGTCAAACGGATTGGAGAACCGTGGATTTTTGGATTTCTCCCGGAAGAACTCCCTGACCTTTTGCATTCATATGGCCTGGAAATGATAGAAGATGTTGATTCCACGGTCTTTCGGAAACGCTACATGAATCCGCACGGGTCGCAGTTATCCAAATATTGTTTTTACCGTGCTGCCCTGGCCAGTGTAAAAAGAAAAACAGACAAACCGCAGATTCGTTTCTTCCGTTCTTTTTTCAAGTAGTATGAATAAAACAAAAAACCAATGCCTACAATATATATTGACGGCACTGGCTTTTCCGTAAATTATTCGTCCTGATAGGCGGGAATTTCCAGCAATTCGTTTACTGTAACAAACTCGTACCCCTTTTGCTGCAAAGTCTCTATGATTTTGGGAAGCGCCTTGACAGTTGTAGAGCGATCCCCTCCCCCGCTATGTTTCAGAACAATACTTCCGGGAGAAAGGTTTTGCAAAACTGTTTGCTCAACCTGTACAGGGGTCCGACCTGATTTCCAGTCCCAGGTATCAATATTCCACTGTACAATTGAAATCCCCATTTGATTAATCACTTTTTCTTTGCCTTTGACTGATCCATAAGGCGGACGGATCATCACCATATTTTTTCCCGTGACACTTTTTACTGCCTGATTGGTTCTTATTATTTCCTGACGGACCTGGGCGTCGCTTAACTTCGCCAAATTCGGATGACTCCAGGAATGCCCTGCAACAACATGTCCTTCATTAACCATTCTTTTCATCACTTCGGGAAAATGGTGCACCTGTTTCCCTATAACAAAAAAAGTGGCTGAAACTTTGTATCGTTTCAGGATATCCAGAATTTGCCCGGTGTATTTCGCATCAGGACCGTCGTCAAAGGTTAAAGCAATTTTTTTCTCTGTGCCCGTTCCCCGATAATATGTGGATGCCGGTTTCTTCTGGTAATAGAAATCGGGAATTCTCACCCTCTCTACAATCTGGTCAGGTACGTTAACAGCTGCCCCGTCAAGAGCGCTGTAATGCTCTTCGGCACTGGCAGCCATTAAATTGGGGACAATGACAAAACCGCTTAACAAAGCAATTGTTGCTAATAAGATGGTTATGGATCTCATGATGAACTTCCTAATCCTATCAATCTTTTTTATCTAAATTAAATCTATTCTTTTAGCAAGTACAGTTCAACCAACAACCGGGCAAAAATTTGATAATTATGTGAAGTTTTTACAAAAATGTCAAATTATCACTTTTCTGGTTGAACCAATAAAAAATACTCTTCCATAGTTAATCCCTTTTGCTTTAAAATATTGGCCAATTCTTTTCCTACATACCGAATATGCCAGGGCTCATAGCTATATCCGGTCACCTCCTCCTTTCCCTTTTCATATCTAATAATAAAACCAAATTCAGCTGCGTGGTTTGCCAACCAGCGTCCAGCCTCCGTTTCACCAAATGATTCATTTAACTGGCAGTTCATACTTGGGCTGGAAACATCCATGGCCAGACCGGTTTGGTGTTCGCTTTGTCCGGGTCGGGCATTATACCTGGAAGTACTGGCTTTACCTTTCCTCTTTAAAGCAGATTGATATGTTTCCTGTTGCCTCTCGTAAGACCTGTAACCGGAAACAGCCACCAACTCAACTCCTGCTTTCTCGGCTGCATGGAATAAATCTTCCAAAGCGTCGGCTGCCTCCCGGCGCATTAATTTCTTTTCTGCCCTGCCTAAAAAGGGAAATTCCACGTCAGGTTTCACCAGATCCTCGGGTACATAATCTGCTGGAAGTTCTCTGTTTTTGTTAACTATTATCGTGAGGGAAGAAGGTGTCCTAATATCCCATTTTTCTGCTGACAAAACAGGCTTTGGTTTTTCCTGGACAACTTCTGCCGCTTTCTTCCCGGTATAATTTTCCGCATTTGGCTCTCCTGCCTGATTACAACCATCCAGCCAGACCATAGACCCTATGATAGCCGGAATCATAACATATAAAACAGGTTTCTTTTTCATCTGCGAACCTCCATTGTTACAGAACCCATCCATATCTAATCATATACCAGATAGTCAAGGGGATAAACAATCTCGCCACTTATTAATAAACGTTTCGATTATCTCCTGCGCACAAGAAAATTTCAATCTTTTTCTCTATCCTTTTTACTGACGGTAATGACCAAAAAGCATAAATTATCTTCTTATCAATATTATATTCTATCAAAATCCTGATAGTACCCCCTGAATCCTTTTGCATAAAAAATGGCAAACCCAAATTTGGGGCTCACCTTATTGATCCGGTGAACTATTTTTTGTATCTATTTATTTTATTCGTTTTAAGACACTCTTTTATAATCGTGTCACCAAAAAATAATTTTTTTGTTTTTAGTTTTAAAATTTAATTGTTTAAAATAAAATAGAACAGATTGTTCATATAGGTAGTGTTTTATTTGAAGACTTCTTTACATAACAACCGGGTTAAAATGTGATCTTGGAAAAAATTCGTTAACCTGTTTGTAGCAATCAGGATTTTGCAATTGTGGCTGAAAGGAGTGAACTGATAATCCATCCATTGGACAAGATTTTCCCCGGATCACGTATCGACTCCTTGGCGATGACAATTCCTGTGAAAGTGCCAAAACGTTTAAAAATAAGTTTGTGAAAAAACTGGAGAGATAGTTGGAGAATGAAAAAAACATTAACATCGTAATCATTTTGACTTTGGTCATGCTGGCCGTTATCTTTTTATCTTCCTGCTCATTAAATATTAAAGACACCAGGGTAACCAGCGGAAAAAATATTATCGAAGTGGAAAATATTGATTTGAAGAATGATATTTTTACAGCTGACATTTATATCAATCAACAATTCATTCAACATTACCAGATTAAAAGCGGTGAATCAGAAGAAAATCTATTGCAAGAAAAAATATAACAAGTTTTATAACAGAACATGGTTCCGAAGATGGAATTCATTTTGTTGGAAATATCAAAATGTTTGCCTATTTGCTGAAAGCGGAATCGGAAACACTTCACCCAAAACCTGCCAAATTTGCTGTCATAGGCCCATGCTTTATTGAAATTGACGGAAAAATGCAGATTTTAAATATCGATTTCCCCAAAAATAAATATTTAAAAATTTAACATTTTAGAACAAGACAAAAAAATTAGTCGATTATGACAACCTGTCTGATGTCCGTCATATAAATCATATAGAACCTCTGCCAAACAACTGACGTTAAAGACATTTTGAAAATAAAAAAAGTAAAAAGTTCTGTCGTTGGCGATTTATTCGAATTTATACCGAGCAATTCAAGATAACCGCATTTTGCATCAGAAAAATTTGCCGTCCCGCAACCGGCATTGAAACCAGAATAAAAATCAGGAAAATGTTTCTTTTTTATTTTCGCGTTCGCTATTAAAATGGGAATGAACAAGATATACTTACAAAGTAATCAATCTTGCAAGCAGATTAGGAGGAGCTGAACACAGAAATGGAAAACTGGATCATTGAATTCATGGAGCAATTCGGATACTTGGGCGTCTTCCTGATGATTGCCTTGGAAAATGTTTTCCCTCCCATTCCTTCGGAAGTTGTGTTGACATTTGGCGGATTCATGACAACCAAGTCCGATTTGACGGTGATGGGTGTTGTCATAGCTGCAACTCTTGGAGCCATTGCCGGAGCCATTATTTTATATCTTATTGGTTTGTTGTTAAATGTGGACCAGCTGGAAAAAATCATTGACCGCTGGGGACACATCCTGAAACTGAAAAAAGAGGATATTGAAAAAGCCGATCACTGGTTTGACCGTTATGGAATCTGGACGGTTTTCTTTTGCCGCATGATTCCAATTGTGCGCAGTTTAATCTCTGTTCCGGCTGGCATGGCCCGGATGAACATGTTCTTGTTCCTGATTTTTACATCGCTGGGAACATTGATCTGGAATATTATTTTGGTCAATTTGGGTGCCGCCTTTGGCGAGGCCTGGACCAAAGTACTGGAATACATGAGCATATATTCTTCTGTTTTCTATATCATATTCGCGATATTGTTTATTCTTGTCGTTTTCTGGTATGTGCGAAAACGCCGGGCTTATAATTAAATAAGGAGTGCAGGGAGCATTCCCTGCATTCCCAAAAATCCCTTCAAGACGCAATTCTCTCCCTCACAAATAACGTTTGGTTGTCTCGATACTTTGATGCCCGGCCAGACAGTAAACCGTTTTTATATCCACCTTTGCCTCAATCAGGCGTCGGCAGAAAGTATGCCGTAAAGTATGGGCTGAATACTGGTTCATCTCTGTTTCGTTCATGTATTTCTTGACCAGGTAGTGAACTCCTTGCCGCGTAATTCTTTTTCCCCATTGCGAACATATGACGGGACCCTTTTTTTGGCCTGTTTGCCGGTACCAATCATGTAGCGCCTGATCAAGCCGACCGGTTACAGGAACCCACCTGGCAAACAGTTCATTCCTTATAAGGATCTCATGTTTCTTCCACAAAATTTGCTCCCAGTTCATCCGCACAAGTTCTGACACTGTACAGCCCGCGTCCAGCATCAGCAGTACCATGCACCGATTTCGAATCCGTTTCCAATCGTTTTTCTCCTTCCCGATTTGCGCAAGCAATCGCTTCTCTTCCTTCTTGCTTAACCACGAATGTGGCAACGATGAAGAAACAGTTTGTTGCAATTGGATTTCTCCAAGCGGATTTTGTCCAACCAGGTTTTTCTCCATTAGAAAATTCCAAAAAGATTTTAATGAGGCCATACGCTTGTGAACAGTGGCGATGGAAAGATTTTTCCCGGTTAACAATTCATTTTGCCAGGCAAGAATATGTTTGCTCAAAACTTGTGCCGGTGAGCTTAATGGATGATAGTTTTTGCCAAACCAGGCGGCAAACAGCATCACGGCGGTCACATATTCATCGATGGTCCGTTCTCTTTTGCCGGAAACAACCAGCCATTTTACAAACTCGTCTATAAAATCGGAAAATGTACTTAAATCCATGTAATATCACCTCCCTGTTATACCCATTATTATAGAAAAAATCCAGCCTTCTGTACAAATTCCCCTGTCAGAGACAAGTTCCAAATACTTTTACATATACATTTAAAAAACCGTTAAGGCTGGTTATCCTATGAGCTATCGGATTGTGCGAATCCTTTCTTATCCATTGGGACTGATTATCAAATCTTTCGGAATTACCCTGCTGATCCGTTCCCATATGGGAACAGATGCCTGGAACAGCTTATATGTAGGAATGCATCACAACTTTGGGTTAACGGTGGGAACATGGGTTATTGTTTTTGGCATACTGATCATTCTGCTTAACGCTCAAATGAAACGAAAAAAACCCAATCTGTTTTCGTTGGTGACCGTACTGATTCTCGGCCTGTGTATCGATTTCTGGCTGGGCGTTCTCCATCTTCCCCCGCTTCCGCGTGTGGGGCAAGTCCTGTTATTTTGGGCCGGCCTGTTATGTACCTGCCTGGGGATCTCCGTCTATATACAGGGACAGTTTGGGCTTACCCCCTGCGATGAGCTGATGTACAATCTTTGCCATTGTTTTGGACTTAGCCTGTCAGCATCCAAAACGGTTACTGACGGATGTGCCTTGCTCTTTGCCCTGCTTCTTCACGGGCCGATTGCGCTGGGAACGCTGATTTACACGTTTCTGAGCGGACCATTGATCCAGTTTTTCATTCCAAAAATCAGGTGGCTGTTTGAAATATCAAGGTATCGCTAGCCAGTGCAATTACGCAAAAAACAGGCAGGCAAGAGCAAAACAGTTGACCTGGTTTTGCCACTTCCCTGCCAGCGTGAGACCAATTTATTTAATCCCCTTTTCATACATAAGCAGCGCCGTCCCAGCGTAAAGATTCCAGCCGCTGCCAATCGATCTCTGTCCCCAGCCCGATCCCTGATGGAACAGTCACTTCGCCATTTTGAACCGGGAGATGAAACAGGGAGGTAAACGGGTTTTCCATCACATCCCATTCCAGCGGTTCTATCCCGTCTTCATCCATTTTGCTCCAGGGAGGCAGACAGGCCTGGGCCAAGATCGCATACAAACGGGACAGGATTCCATCATAGGCATGAGGGGAAACACATACTCTCTGGTATCGGGCCATCTCCAAAATGCCCCTGAAGTGATCGATTCCTTTCACATGCATCACATCCGGCTGGACTAAATCCAGTGCCCGGGTCTTCAGCCAGGCAGAAAACACCTCAGACGATGGCAGGTTTTCTCCACCTGCAACGGGAATCAGACACTGCTGGCGCAGCCAACCATAATCTTCCGGGAACTGAAGGGGCATCGGCTCTTCAAACCATAGCCAATTGTCTGCTTCAGCAAACACCCTGTTCCATTTCAGCGCCGTTTTCGCATCATAACTCTGGTTGGCATCCACCGCGATTTGCACCTGTCCGTCCAGTTGGTTTTGCAACAAGGCGATATGCTGCCGGTCCTCAGCAAACGGTTTGCCGCCAATCTTCACTTTCACTTGCCTGAATCCCTGTCCCGCGGCCTGTTCAACCCGTTTTAGTGAAACCTGCATCCAGTCGGCGCGCGGGCTATAGGACTGAAATGAGGCGTATACAGGTATCTGCTGGCGCCTTGCCCCTCCCCAGAGATCCGTAATGGATAATCCGGCTGCTTTGGCCATGATTTCTGTCAGCGCCATACTGAGTCCAGCCCCGATTCGCGCTTGCCACTTCCCCACTTTTTCCACCAGTTTCAAACGCTGGTTCGCGGGTTTGCCCAATAAATAAGGTATGATCCGGTTTTGAAACCCGTTTTCCAAAGCGGGCAGCCAATCGACACACTCTCCCCAGCCGTCGATGCCTGAATCAGTGATGATCCGAAACATAAAACAGGAGCGGTAATATTTGTAGCCATTGGCATCTCCATATGGTTCCGGCAATGGATAATAAAGCGGATAAGTTTCAATTCTCTTGATTTTCATCAGAAGTTCCCTCTTTTCTCCGCTTGCCCCGTCTCTTCTCCTTTTTCCCCTCACACTTTCTTTTTAATGTAACACCAGCGGCATGGAATCATGTATCAAATGAACCTCAACACCCGGACAAAAGGGAAGTCAAGGGGCCGTAAGAAGTGATAAACACCTGCTCCCGCGCCCGTGTCATGGCCACATACAGAAGCGATCGCTGTTCATTCAGATATGCTTCCAGTTCATCCGGTTCATTTTGCTTCGCTTTCAATACCCCGCTGTTGGGAAGATTGTCTTCGTTTGCTTCGGCAATAAACACGACCCGAAACTCCAGCCCTTTGCTGTTATGCATCGTCCCGCACTGAACCTTCGACTGGCCGGGATTTGATTTTGCAGAAAGTTTATCAACGGGAATATTATTTTTTTTATCCATGTTTTTCTCCATGACCGCCACACCGTCGTTGGTAGGCACCAAAATGGCAATCTCATCACGCTTGACGCCTTTTTCAATCAGCTTTCTGATCCTGGACACAATATATTTCTTTTCTTCTGCGGAATTCCTGAACGACCGGATAATGGGATCAGCGCCGGAAAACAGGGAAATATCATTTCCACGGTCAACGTCTCCGTCCAGGTCGTCAAACTCCAGGTGCCGGATCACTTCGATCGCTTTTTGCCGGATTTGCTCTGTTGTCCGGTAGTTGACATTCAACCGCAGGGAACGGCGTCCCCTGACATGGATGCCGCATCTCCCCAAGACCACTTTGCGGGAGTAGATGCGCTGATGCGCGTCCCCGACGATAAAAAGATCGTTTTCCGCCTCGGGAATCAGGGCGCGAAGAAGCCTGAAGCCTTCCTGATGCATATCCTGCGCTTCATCAATAACAGCGGCCCGATAATCGAACACGGTCTGGGAAGGATTGGTTTCCAGCCATTTCCGCGCCTCACGCAATACATCGGTATGCTCATACCAGCCCTTTTCCTTTTTCTTTTCTGCCACATAAGCGACAGTGTTCCAGATTCGCTTTCGTGTCGAACGGGAAATGGAGGTTTTGCGGCCTACCCGCGGAACCGATAAATACTCCTGCCAGGTTTCAATCCCGTTAAATTGAATCACCCGGTCATATTCGGCCCGCAAAAAGGCATATTCGGACGGATTCCATCCAAATTTCGCCATCGCTTCTTTCCAAAGCGGCCTCAGTTTATTTTCCCGGATACTCGTCACCGGGCAGGCTTTTCCTTTTTCAGTGATCCGTTTGGCCAGGGCATCAATATGAATCACATCAATCCGTTCCATCTCTTCCCGGCTGCACATTGTAGACAAAAGCTGCCTCAGGTTTTGTGCCAGGGTCCGGGTAAAAGTGGTAAATAAAACACGTTCCCCATCTTGCAGGAAATGGCGTACCAGATAGCGGGCCCGATGCATGGCGATCACCGTTTTTCCCGTTCCCGCACCACCAAGTACGCGAACCGGGCCACGGTAATTTTTTTCGACAACCGTCTTTTGCCGGGGATGAAGAAAAACACGCCACCGCTCCAGGGGCTGAGCCAATACTTCCTGCAATTGTTCATTGAATTCCCGGTCTTTGGCCGCCACCATAATAGTACGGCTGGAAGCAGGGCTGGTAATGGCATCGCTGACAGTAAAAGCTTCTTTGGCCTCGGCATGGCTTTCCCGTTCCAGTTCTCTCATCACCTGCAAGACTTCTTCCGGCGAATCGCCCTGCGCGATAAAACTCAAATATTCATAAGTGTCACCGGGAAAAACCGGTTTATAAATCCCAAAATCATCCAGTGTCTCAATTTTCCTTATGATCGGAATAAACTCCCGGATGACTCCCATCTGATACAACTGCTCATCGCTCACATGGGCAAACAGGGCCTGTCCAACCGATTGTGGCGATTCACCGGCTGTTCTGCCGCTGCCTTTCACTTCCTCCATGTCCCACATTTGCAAGGTGCGTGTCTCTTTGTTGGGGATAAAACGCTTTCGTTTGATCCAGCGGTAAGCTTCATCATGATGGTCAATCCAGACCAGCAAAAACACATCATCATTTTGCGGGCGAACCAGAATCACGCGATAAGAGTCACTGAGGCGGACGGAATAAACGTTGGGATCAAGCGCCTCCCTCATCCGCTCCAGATTCAGGCCTTTATTTTGCAAATTGAGTCGCAGCGCGTCAATCAGCTTGTAAATACGCTTCTGCTCCCCTTTGGGAATCCGGGAATAAGCCTCCAGAAAAGTATCCTGCAACGCAACAACACTCATGATGTCTGCACCTCTTTCTATAGATAAAAGGAAGAGCTGGTTTTTTCCACATCTCGCCCTCAGACTGTCAAAAAAACATAACAGGAAGTCGATTTTTGGGACTTCGTTCCGTCTCCGCCTTGCAAGGAAGCAGTCATGACGCCCCGGCATTCCCTTCCAGGCGGGCTGCAAAACTCGCTTACGCTCGAGCAGTTTCGCCCGTTTCCCCTGTAAGGGAATGCTGTCGCTCGGTAGCGGCTCCGAAGTCACTCCGTTTCTAAAAATCGCTTTCTTGCACTTTGTCGACAAGCTGGGAGAGAGTATTTTTACACATCCCGCCCTGATTTGACCTTCACCAGCTGCAACCATACCTCCGCATAATCCGCCTTTTCCAGTCCGGTTTCCGGCAAAACCCACACTTTAAAGCCATGGTTGCGAATCGCATCGCGGAAATCGCCTTGCTCGGGAGTCAGGAAGCAGACTTTCTCCTCCGGCCACACAAACTCCGCTTCCGCTTCCACCTGTCCGTTCTGTCCGGTGAATTCACGCCCGATAACCGGCTCCGGAATGCCTGCTTTTCCCAAAGCCGAAAGTACCACCTGATACTCCTCCCGCACCATTTCCAACGCTTCTTTCGATGGGGAATATGATGTAAATTTCCGCTCAACTGCCATAAGTTTTCCCTGGTTCTGATCCGGGTCAACCAGTTTTTCACCAGGGAGCGGATAACTCTCCTCTTCCCCGGCAAAGCCCCCGTGTTTCTCCAACAGGGCACTTTGATCGATCACTTTTTCCGCCAACTCCTTCGGCAGACCATGCTGGTGCAAAAAACGTTTCACATAGATGCGAAGCTGGGCGCGGGCATTCTTCCGCAAATACCAGTCGACAGATTTTTTGCTGCGGATCAGCCGGGCCAATTCTTTGGCCAGCTGCTGCACCACTTTGCTTTCCTGCGGAGATTGATACTGATTCAACAGATCGTAAAAAGCGAGCTCCTCGTCGCTCAGTCCCATCTCCTTGCCCCGTTTTCTCTCCCGCTCCACTTCCCGTGCCAGGCCGATCAGCTGTTCAATCACCAACGTGGATTCTACAATCCGGTCATAATATTTCTGGATGGCTTGATCCAGCATTTCCGACAACTTCTTCGACTGAACCCTGTTTCTGCGTTCCACGTCGCGAATCTGGTCTTTCAGGAGCCGGTGCAGCAATTCAACCGCCAGATTCTTATATTCCATTTTTTTGACATCTTGCAAAAATTCTTCAGACAGCACGGCCATATTGGGTTTATCCAGACCGACCGCCGAGTAGATGTCGACTACCTCCTCGGTAATGACCGAGCGGGAAATCAGCTGGTTGATCCGTTCATCAACCGATGCCTTTTTTGCTTTTGTCGCCGATGGATTGAGCACTTTTCGGACCCCGGCTTTGACCGCTTTGAAGAATCCTGCTTCCATGGCCAGCGGTTTCGCTTCGGGACGGGTGACACACAGGGAATACGCTTTGACCATAGCAGTAATGTGCTTTAAAAATTCAGCCCGCTCTTCTTCCGGAAATTGCAGGACAAAATCGGTTGTCCTGGCAAGCTGTTTCGCTTTTTCCTTGGCCCCGCCTGTAAAGAAACGCTGATAGTTGTGGCCGTTTAACAGCTGATGGACAATATCCAGTTTTTCTTTCAGCAAATCAACCGCCATATCCGTATCCAGTCCGGTTATTTTCCGGTCATCGGGCGAATAGGCCCGCAGTGCCTGCTTCAAGGCATGGGCAATTCCGATGTAGTCCACTACCAGTCCGCCCGGTTTATCCCTGAAGACACGGTTTACCCGCGCAATCGCCTGCATCAGGTTATGCCCTTTCATCGGCTTGTCCACATACATCGTGTGCAGGCAGGGAACGTCAAAACCGGTCAGCCACATGTCGCAAACAATCACCAGCCTGAGCGGATCATCCGGGTCTTTCATCCGTTTGGCCAGCCGCTCGCGCTGTGCGGGAGTCGTATGGTGTCTCTTTAACAGGGCATTGTCTTTTTCCTTGTCCTCGGTCATGACAACCTTGATTGCTCCGCGCTCCGGCGAGTCATCATGCCACTCGGGGCAAAGCCGGATAATCTCTTCATACATCATGGCCGCGATGCGGCGCGACATGGTGACAATCATCCCTTTGCCCAGAATTTGCCGCTGGCGCGCTTCAAAATGTTCCACGATATCCTTTGCCACCTGGGCAATGCGCTTTTGCGTTCCGACCAATGCTTCCAGGCGGCCCCATTTCCCTCTCGCCGATTCATCAATTTCCTGTTCCTTGAATACAGCTTCCGCTTCCCGGTCCAGCTCTTCTTTTTCCTGTTCGGGAAGCTCGATCATCGCCAGCCGGCTTTCATAGAAGATTTGTACCGTCGCCTTGTCTTCCACCGCCTGCGTCATATCGTAAATGTCGATATAGTCGCCGAAAACGGCGGGCGTGTTCTTGTCTGCCAGCTCAATCGGCGTCCCTGTAAACCCGATATAGGACGCTTGCGGCAACCCGTCACGCATATGTTTGGCAAAGCCGAAGTTCACCCGGGCCCGCCGCCTGTGTTCCTGGATTTCCGCTTCAAACCCGTACTGGCTGCGGTGCGCTTCATCAACAATCACGACCACATTGCGCCGCTTTGTCAGTACCGGATACTCTTTTTCTCCTTCTTCTGTGGTAAACTTCTGAATCGTGGTAAAAATAATGCCCCCGGACTCCACATTTAATAAAGACCGCAATTCCTGCCGGCTTTGTGCCTGCCGGGGCGTCTGCCGCAGCAGTTGCTGCGATTTGCTGAAAGTGGTAAACAGCTGATTGTCCAGATCATTCCGGTCGGTCACCACCACCACTGTTGGATTATCCAGTTCCCGCACCAGCTTGCCGGTATAAAAGACCATCGACAAACTTTTGCCCGACCCTTGCGTATGCCAGACGACTCCGACTTTCCTGTCCCCTTCTTCCCGGCTCGCTTCATGGGTTCTGCCGACTGCTTTTCGCGTCGCGTATACCTGGTGGTAAGCGGCTACAATCTTGATAATCTCTTCCCCGTCAATCTGGAAAAGGATGAAATGCATCAGAAAGTCGAGAAAATTCTCCTTTTCAAACAGGCCCTTGATCAGCACTTCCAACGCCATCTCGCTGGAAGAAGCCTCTTCCTTTCCGTCCATCGTACGCCAGAACATATAGCGGTCAAAACTGGCCGTCACTGATCCGTAACGCGCCTCAATTCCGTCCGAGATCACAGAAAAGGCGTTATAGGCAAACAGGGTGGGCAAACTGGCCTGATACCCTTTGATATCGTCATAGGCATCGGTAATCCGCACCTGTTCGTCGGCGGCGTTCTTCAGCTCAAACACGGCCAGCGGCAGGCCGTTTAAAAACATGACCAGATCCAGTTCCTTCCGGCGCCGTCCCCGCTCCCGCACATAAAACTGGTTGACAACCAGCCAGTCATTCTGTTCCGGATCCTGCCGGTCAACCAGCCACACTTTCCGCGTCCGGAAACTCCCGTCCTCCTGGCGGACCGTCACATCCACCCCTTCGGTCAGCAAGCGGTGGATCTCCAGGTTATTGGCCAGCATGCTGGGGCTCGCCAGCGTACACACCTTGCGCACCGCTTCCTCAACCAACTCATCGCCAAACCGGGGGTTAAGGCGGGAAATCGCTTCCCGCAACCGTCCTTTCAACACCACATCCCCATAGTCCGAGCGTTCGGCTTCTTCCCCGTTGGGTGCCAGATCCGGCCCATACTTCACCTCATAGTACAACTCCTCAAAAAACTCCAGCGCCGCCTGCTCCAGGTCACTCTCCGTATAGCTGCCCATTCTTCGCTGTCTCTCCTCTCAAAGTAGTCAAACCCGAATCTCGCCGGACATCAACTTGGGTAACAGAGTATCGCGGAGGTTGGATAGAATTTGGTTTTCTTCACCATTTTTTTGTATAAAACTTAACTTATCTTTAATTAGACCATTAAATTCTTGTATTTTTTCTTCAGGAGGTACAATTATCTTAAATGTTTTCAGGAAACCAGATATATCCAGATTCTTTATACCGGTTGTTCCATTTTCATAAATGAAAAATACATCTTTAGCATATAAATACTTCCAGTAGTAGTAAATAAAATAGCTAAACTTATCATTTTTGGGTCTAATTAACCTGCAAAAATTTGTGCAAATTAATTTATTAGAAAATCGTTCTATCAAAGCCCTTGTTACAATTGCAACCCTGCCTGTAGATTGTGTAGGACTACCTCCTGAAATTTCGACAATAAGATCTCCTTCCCCAGAAATCTTTTTTTGAAGATTTTTCTTGAGAATATATCTAATAGGAACTTTTCCATCTCGTCCTAAATTAATTTCTGGGATATCTGCACCCCTAATACAATATACCTGCTGATTGTGATTCTTTTCTGGCTCACTTTTCCCCCAGTCTCCACCGATAAGTGTTTCAACAAGCGAACCAAAATTTTTAGCCTCCCACCCCTTCGGAATCGGCCCCAGTTCGCTGTCGACAAATTCGCCATCCCGGAACGGTTCAAAGTCGACAAACCACGATTTAAAAATTGCTTGCGCCATTTCTTCGAGATCATTGTTGATTTGGTGGTTGAGTTCGATTTTGTCGTCGATACTTGATAGAATTTGTGCAATCTTTTCTTGCTCTTTTAGAGAAGGCACCGAAAAAGTATTGTTTTTTAACGTGTCCAATTGTACTCTCTGGCGGCCAGAACTACCTGTCATTGATTGGATAGCAATACCTCTGAATTTAGGGGAAATAGCTAAATAGTATATAAATTTTCCATCTGAAATTCCTTCAATTGGTCTCATAACAATAAATTCAGTTGAACCAAAAGCAACTTCACCCTGGTCAAGAATATTTACATAAGCAGTTTTACCATTTTCCAGGCAGGGTGTTATTCTAGCTAAGAGTGTATCTCCATTTTCAAATCTTGTCCCACTGTTAAATTCTTCTACAGACCACTCTGAAATTTTCCTTTCAAAAGGTGTTAGACCTTGCATTGCAACCTTTTTGGCAAAGGTTCCTTTTTTCAAAGCCAGTTTTGGATTAAAATGGATAATTTCCCCCAACTTGACTTCCTTCCAACCTTCACAACTCATACCCGATCCCCCTCAGGTTCCGGCGAATCTCCTCTTCCAGTTCGTGCGAGCGCCGGAACTTCTCAGCCAATGAGGCAGTGAGGCGTTCCATCTTTTCCGCAAACGGCTCGCCGTCCTCCTCTATTTCGGCCAGGCCCACATAGCGTCCCGGGGTCAGGATGTATTCATGTTTCCGCACGTCGTCCAGCACAGCCGCTTTGCAAAAGCCGGGCACATCCTCATACTCTCCCGGAATGGTTCCGCGCCAGCGGTTAAAGGTGTCGGCGATTTGACGGGTATCTTTTTCTGTCAGCACGCGGCGGACACGATCCACCATTTGCCCCGATTTGCGGGCGTCGATAAACAGAATCTCCCCTTTGCGGTTGCGCTGGCCCCGGCCAGCCTTGTTTTTGGTCATTACCCAGACACAGACGGGGATTTGGGTAGAGTAGAAAAGTTGCCCCGGCAAAGCGATAATCGCTTCCACCAGATCCTTTTCAATCAGGTTTTTGCGAATTTCCGCTTCATTACGCTGATTGGTGGACATGGAACCATTGGCCAGCACAAAAGCAGCCGTTCCCTTTGGTGACAGTTTGGAGGCCATATGCTGGATCCAGCCGTAGTTGGCGTTTCCCTTGGGCGGTGTTCCATAGCGCCAGCGGGGATCGTCGGCCAGTTTGCTGTTCCACCAGTCGCTGACATTAAATGGCGGATTGGCCAGGATATAATCGGCACGCAAGGTTTTGTGCAGATCATTGAGGAAAGTGTCGGCATTTTCCATACCAAGATTATTATCAATGCCGCGGATGGCAAGGTTCATTTTGGCCAGCCGCCAGGTGGTGGGATTGGATTCCTGCCCATAGACAGCAATATCCCCGATCCGCCCCTGATGGGCCTTGACGAATTCATGGCTTTGCACGAACATGCCACCGGAGCCGCAACAGGGGTCGTAAACGCGCCCTTTGAAAGGCTGGATCAGTTCGACCAGCAGATGGACGACGGTTCGCGGTGTATAGAATTGCCCCCCGTTTTTCCCTTCGGCACTGGCAAATTTGTTGAGGAAGTATTCGTAGACCCGTCCGAGCAGGTCTTTCCCTTTCGCTTCCTTGTCTCCCAGCCTGATGGAGAACCCGTCAATAATTTCGCCCAGCTTCTGCTTGTCCAATTCGGGACGGGCGTAATTCTTGGGCAGGACGCCTTTCAGGGAATCATTCTCCTTTTCGATAGCGCCCATCGCATCATCAACGATTTGCCCGATTTCCGGTTTTTTGGCGTTTTCCTTGATATATAGCCAGCGGGCCTTTTCCGGCACCCAGAAAATGTTTTCGGCCAGATATTCGTCCCGGTCTTCGGGATCGGCCCATTCATCCTCCTGCAATTCTTCGTATTTCTCCTCAAACGCGTCGGAAATATATTTCAAAAAGATAAGCCCCAGAACCACATGCTTGTACTCGGCGGCATCCATATTGTTGCGCAATTTGTCCGCCATTTGCCACAGTTGCGATTCAAAGCCCAATTCACTGCTGTTGTTGTTGGAAACAGCCATCATCAAGCCTCCCCTTATGTAAATTGGTTATAGATATCCTGGCGTGCTTTTTGCCAGCGTTTCTTTGCTTCCAGGTAAAACTTCTGTTCCTGCCGGTATTTTTGGATAAGCTGCTGCTGCTTTTTCAACTTGGGAACAGGGATCTTCAACTCTCCCAAATCATCGGGATGGATATTCATCACCCTGGAGCCGCGCTGGAAGGTGCGGACCGATTGCAGGCCTGTCGGGCTTTCCAGAAAAATCTTCACATATTCGCTCTTTATCTGTTGATCTTCCGTCCGGATTACAATCAGGTTGGCCGAAGCAATGGTGTAAAAGGGAAGCTCCCGTACGATTCCGACCTTTATCACAGTTCCCCGGCAAGTGACAACAACATCCCCAACCTTCAGTTCATAGCGCTTTACTTTGCGGACCGGTTCATCAATCGTGTCAAGTCCCGTCCACTCTATCTCTCCGTCTGCTATATTGGAGATATTGAGAACATGGATGCTTCCTTCTTTTACCTGTTGCTTCGCAATCGATTTTCCGCGGAACAGTTCGCCGAGATCGGCCAGCCGCTCCAGCCTGTACGGCCCCAGGGCGGCTTCCATCTGTTCCAGGGCCAACTGTTCGTACAAAACTTCAAAACGCCAGTCTTCCCGCTGTCTAAGCAGCTGCGTAGCCACCTGCTTCCTCTCCGCCACTGCCAGCTGCTCCTGTTCCAGCTTCAGTTTCACAATGTCCATTTCTTCGATGGCCTGACCGGAAAAAGTTACCAGATATGGCTGGACGTTTGAGAAATTAAGAATTCCCTGCGGGAGTCTGGCAAGGCGCGAGAGAAAAGCATGGCGCAAAATCCATTCTCTCAGTTTCTGAAAGCCCGCTCCCGAGAAAGTAAACCGGGACGGGACAATAGCGTGCATTTCTCCCTGGGGGCTTAAATAGTCCAGCAGATTCTGGATAGCAATCCCTTCCGATTCCCTGGTGAAATAACGGTCACTGTCCGGGTCCATCTTTACCCCAAATGCGGGAATCGCTATAATGGCATCAAAATCCTGTTCAAAATCGAGCGGTTGGTATATGGAGAGGCGGGCTACTGTTACTGATAATTCATTTCGGAACAAAAACCGCAACAATTCAACCTGCCATTTTTCCTGTGCGGTGAAGACAAAGCTTTTATCCAGGTAAACCCGGCACCAGTCGATGAGAGCCGGAAGCAGCTTGTGGGCTTCGGCAATCAGGACCTGGTCCAGATGGGGCGAGGCAATCTGATCAAACAGATAATCGGCGAGCGGCGGTTTGCAAACCATCACCCCGGACCGGTCGTGTTTAAACAGCTTATTCATCGCTGAAACCAGATCCAGCTTCTCTCCCAACTGGTACAATTGTTCAAACCAGGTTGGCTCCCCCTGGAAAAAGCCAAGCTGCTCTCCTGTTTCTTCCTGCATCCAGGCGTAACGCCGATGCGGGTCTTCTATGTGATGCTCGGTACAAAATTCCCTGGTCAAATGTATGCGCAGCAATTCAATGGCTACCTGTTCAGGTCCGGTAACACCACGTTTTGCCAACAGTTCTTTAAACTGGTACAATTCTTTCATCAATGATCCCCTCCAGCCACCAACTCCTTCCCCGTTATTATAGCGGAAATATTACCACATTACAATATCATCATTTAGTATTTCAATACTGAATAGAAGCAAAAAAAACAAACCTCATGCATCTGTTACGAAAATATTTCCGCCAAGCCGCCGATTCTTATTTCAACTTGATTTTCACCTGTGCATCGGAGAAAATCAGAGCGTTTTTGCCAATGAAATCATATTCTTTATCCGGTGCGACATCAAACGCAATCAGGAACTGCTTTTCGCCGTTCGGATTAATTTGCTCCAGAAATGGCATTTCCCCATCCTTATACAAATACATCATCGCTTCAGAGTCATAATTATACTGTGCTCCGCTTTGGTCAACCAGTTGTGTCATGGAACTGTCAAGCATAATCGGTTCTTTTCCCTCGTTCCACACTGTGATGGTGAGGACAAGGAATTCCCCGCTGCCGGCCTTTTTTGATCCCAGCGTATTTTTCAAGCGTTCTTTATGTTCGACTTTATCCACACGGTACGAGATGTCTCCGGCTTTTACCTTGTCACCGATTCTGGCAACCGGTGTTTTCTTTTGCGCCTGATTCTCCTGCCCGCTATCCGCCACAGGAGCAGTCGTCGTCTCCGTATCCAGTGATTCTCCAAGAAATGCCGTGCAAGCCACCCCCAAAACGATAAAGGCAAGAAAAACGGAGCCACAGCCAATGAGCCATTTTTTCATTCTCGTTCCTCCTATACTCAATTTCATTTTAAAATCTGAAAAAACCAGACGTTTTGCCAAACCGGCAAAATTCTGTACAGTCTGAATCAACTTCGCCCTGCCCGATCCAGAAGTCCCTCAGAAAAGCCGACGTTCGCCACAATTTGTAAACATGTTTACAGCGGCATCCTTCCAGATAACTCAAGACTTGATGCCCCACAATGAACAAGTCAGCTTATCCGGTTTCGTTAAACCCCTCCTTTCATCAACATTTGGTTTTTGCAATTTTATTATATGCTTTTCTTTTTGGTTTTGCAATATATTTTTTTAGTATTTCGATACCAAATTCATTTTAACAGTTTGCTTAAAAGAAGAACATTTGGGTATTACATCATCACAAAAACTTGTGAGGAAAGGCCAACAGGGAAAACGGTTTTCGCCTTACATGGATAGTTGTTCCGGAAAGGTATCGTTTCTGGAGATAAAAATCCCCGCAGAGATGAAATTCCACGGGGATGCCTTTCAATCGACAATATATTTTCAGTCAAAAAAATGACCTTCACTCTTGATGACGGTCATTCAATGTCACAGGACAAATTTTCTCAGGTATTTACCGGTTTTTTCCCTTTATTACGCAGATACGGAATGACATAACGGTCAAGCCCGTACCGGCCTGCATTCAATCCGGCTACCACCACAAAGATAGTTAACAGGACCATTTGCGGGTTGGTACTTACTGTCCCCGAGAACAGGAAAGAAAAATTCATGACTAATGCAAAAAAGGCAGCAGCCGTAGTAAAACAACCCAAAATCAATCCCAGACCAACCAACAGTTCTCCCCAGGGAACCAGGATATTAAACAAGTCAACATTAGGCAGAGCAACCCTCTCGACAAAGGATGCCCACCAGCCTTGAACCGATGGATGCTCCCCGCCTGTTTTGGCCAAAGCGCCTTTCAGGAAGCCTGAAGCATCAAAGCCTTCCGTTATTTTTTCATAACCCGAAATCAGCCAGGCGTAACCCAGATATAAACGGGCCAATAATAAAAGTACTGAAGCAGATTGACTCTCTCTAAGCCATTTTACGAACATTTCCAACCACCTCCATACTATACTGTTATAAGGTATATTCCAATACACTTATAACATAGCATAATTTTTATCTCATAAAACTAGTTTTATATAAATTTTAATATTCTTTTCATATATTGGCTATTTTTTCTATAGTTATTATGTCCGGTCTGTCTTGTTTAATACAAGACTTTTCCCCTTTAACAAGCAGCATCGAATATTTTATGTTGTAACTAAACAGATTTATCTTTTGATAATCGGAAAAAAATGGTTTAAAAGCTTTCCCGGATTTTGCCGGCAAATTTAAAGGCAACCCGTACGGGCTGCCTTTACTTCAGCTATAATTTTCAAAAAACTGTTAACCCTAAATCAATTCTTCAAATGATAATAGTTGGTTTTGCTTGCCAACTGTTCAAGCCACCTTGTATTCAGACAATTTTTTTATTCTTGGCCTGGTTTCCGGCAACAATGCCGCTGATACAGGATACAAACAGGCCCCGGCTATAAAGAAGGCCATGGCTACTGTGTATCCGGCAGAACCAAGGATATAGCTCCACACGATCATAAGAACTGTCTCGATCGCATAGCCCATTGCCCAGAACATCCCGAACAGGACGGTCAGTTTCTGCGGGGATGCATCTTTGAATTCATGCGGCAGATTCATATAAATCGGATATTGAACAAACATGGCAAAACCGGATAAAAAGGCAAATACGTAGGAAACCACTGGATTGCTGTTGGCAAAGACAAGGATCAGCGCGAAAAACGCAATCATCATGGTTCCGGACAGCAGGAGAATCGGCTTGCGGGGAGTTCCCCTGTTTCCAATTTTGACGCCTGCAAAGGTTCCCAGAATCCCCGCTCCTGAGATCAGCAAATTGACAATCGCGCCGTTTAACATCGTATATTCATCAAACACCGGTTTCAGTGCAGTCAGTGCCAAGACATACAAAAAAAGGAATCCGCCAAACCCGATCGTATATTTCCATAAGAACGAATCCCTGATTGCGTCCCCATAACCGTATTCCACAGAATTTCCACTGGTATTTGACCCGGTTTCAAAGTCCTCCGCCTTAATCAGCCAGAGAACAAATAACACCAGGATGATGGCGGCAAATACCGTTAGGGTAAGCTGCCAATCCTCTGTTAATTGGGCCGCAAAAAAGGTAAACAGGACAGATACAATAAAGGCCCCTACATTATAGGAAACCGTGTTTAAAGCGTTGATGCGAAGTTTTTCATCGGGATTTTTGATATAGCGGGCAACTACCGGATTCATGTAAACAATAACCATGGATCCGCCAAGTCCCATGATCATGCGGGCAACGGCATATGCCCAGTAGTTGGGCAAATAAATAGCCACCAAGGCGGCAATCAGCAAACCGATCGCAACCGAAGCAGCTTTTTTTGGGCCAAGTTTCATCAGGATCAGTGCTGCTAGTATATTGGCAAACACTCGTGCTGCTGTAATGGAATAATTCAAAACCTGGGTAATTATCGGATCGACACTTACAGTACCAAAAAATGATTGTGTAATTTGCGGCATCAAGGATGATCCCGCTACCCAGTTCATCGAAAATGTCACATAGGCCAGCCATAATACAATAATCATGAAATAGCCTTTACTTCTACTAATATTACTCATGATTTCACCTATTCTACTCTGTATAAAGCTATAATGAAAATGAAAAACTGTGATTTACCAAGAAAGATTCAGGATTAATTTTTTAAATTTGCCAGATTAATCTGACATATATTTAACATTTCACAAGCTCCATCATAGCAAAGCACACTGGAAAAAACAAACCAATTTTCCACCGCTTTTTTACAACTCCAATCTTTTTCAAGCCACCAAATGCCTCAGTTAAAGTACAAATTCCATATACAACAAGAATGTGCCAGTATTTGTAAACAAAAAAGCCGGCTATTTTTGAAGGAGGATCAAATTGACTGTTAACTTCATCTTTATTTGTCGTATTTTCAACATAATTATTTGTCATTCAACCCCCTAATAAGGGGGTTGAAAATTTCCGATTACTAAACTTTCTCTAGCAGCATCGATTACTTCTTTAGTAATTGTTTTCAAATCATTTAT
The DNA here is from genome assembly GCA_965544045.1 of uncultured Thermoactinomyces sp. Classification (GTDB taxonomy): domain Bacteria; phylum Bacillota; class Bacilli; order Thermoactinomycetales; family Thermoactinomycetaceae; genus Thermoactinomyces. Next base: position 53,319 of record CBEULT010000003.1, on the reverse strand, counting down.
TTCCATAATCCTTTGGATTTGAGTAAAAATCCGATGAATTAAACGAAAGTTTCCTCCAGTAATTCGAATGAGAGCCGAAATCGCTTCTGTATCTGTAAAATCTTTGAGATCAATGGTTAGTCCCAACTCATCCCACTTATGTTCCAAAATAAAAAGCATCTCTTCTTTACTTAGTGCCTTAAATTCGTGGGCAAATCCAATCCGGGAATATAGTTGAGGGTAACGAGAAAGGCGTTTTTCAATTCCTGGCATACCAATGAGTATTAGACCTAAGCCACCTCGATCATAAATATCCCTGACCTGTTCTAAACCTTGCAGTTTTAACCGATCTGCTTCATCAACAATAATTAAATTAGTCGGATCTTCTCTGTCATGTAAACGATAGCGCGATTTTTTTCTCGATTTTCTTGTGAAGCTCTTGCTTCTTCAACTACCCAAGTAAGAGTAAGACGAGCACTTCTAATCCCATTTTCAATTTTTTTCCTGGAATAGCCGGGGCTGTATAAAAAGCCGTGGTGCAAGAAAGAACTTCTGCTGAGGGTGGCTCCTTTCGTTCAAGATAGCTGTCATCATAATACTCAATCAAATCCCATCGGGAAAATTGTCGTGCAGACCATGTCTTTCCAACACCAGGTGGACCATAACATAATCCTATATATTGATATTTTTGGCACGCTTCACAAAACTCAACGAACTTTCGATATTCTTTAGTAATCAGAAAGGATTTTTCATTCATTATGATACCTCTTTAATTTGATTTTCTGAGATGTGTTGTCTTCAGAAGACTTTACAGGTGTTTCTTCTTGCTGAGATTCTGGAATAGAGGTTGGTTTTTGATGAACAGAGACATACAAGTTCACTAGGTCGGTGCGATCTTTTATCGCTTTTGAAAGCTCTTGTCGACGTTTCTGTCTGACTCGAATAATATCTTTTATATCAATAGATTGTCCAGTAAGTTCTGGGCATATTGCACGACATAGATAACGGTTCCGATAATAAACTCTGATTTCCGCTATATCTCTTGGATTATAACGAATCATAACTTCTTCACCCACATAAGCAGCTAAAGTTAGATCCGTGTAACGAAGCCCTTGAAAACGAATACCGTCTGGATGAACGATTCTAGTTTTTGCAACTGTGAGTAATAACAGGTCTAATTCTTCTAATGAATCGGGAAGATGAGGTAAAAATCCATTTTTCTCCCAACGTTCTCTTGGCTTTTCCCCCGTTGTACTATGAATCCGTTCATGATAATTTTCAGTGATAAAGGAAAGGAGTAATTCATCAAGTTGAGAAACTGAGAGTAAATGAGTTGTTGAATTTTTTTCATTCTTGTGAATGAAACCCGGGAGAGAAGATAGAAACATTTGATTAATGGTATGAAAGAAACGCTCAATTCTCCCTCGGCCTCTTGGCTTTCCTGGAGTCGAAAAAATTAGTCTCATTTTTAATGCGATACTGACTTGTTCCATATGATGGGAAGTAAAATCACTTCCGTGATCAGTATAAAAAGCTTCTGGGATACCACAAACTTGCCATTTTGGATGGCTTTTTCTCCAGATTGCTTGATGTAGTGCTAAAGCAGTCTGCATAGCTGAAGGAGGCTTTAGATTGATAAAATATCCAGCTATTGCTCTACTATAATCATCCATAACTACAGTCAGCCAAGGCCGCACCGGTTTCCCTTTTTCATTTTGCACCCATATGTCAAGCAGTGTATGATCAGACAGCCAGATTTCATTGGGACGGCTTGATTCACGACGATGAATTAAATCAAAAGTCTCCTGATACTGCTTCATTCCGTAATGAGAGAGCGTTTTCATTCCAGGGTCTAAAGAGCGAATTACATTATATACAGTTGAATAGCTTGGAGATTTCCATCCATTTTCCTCAGCTACCTTGACAACGTTACGGTGAATGGTAGCTATACTTAAAGGTGGCTTTTTCAAAGCCAACCCTTCAATTAAAAGATGGAGATTATGATTCATCCGACGTAAGCCTTGATCCGATCTGGATTGAGGAATGAGACCAATTAGCCCATCTTGTTGATAAGCTTTCACCCATCGTTGTAAGGTTCTTAGCGAATAAGAAGTTGAACGAGAAATACAAGAAAGAAAAACTCCTTCTTCCAAATGGGGTCTTACTATTTGAAATCGTTCCCAAGCCTTTTGACGTTGTTTCTCAGAATAATGGGCAAGTAGATGTTCTGTCATCAATCTAAGCTCCTTCGTAGGTATAGCTTTTCATCTTTTTCGGGTGAATGTTATTCTTAAATGAATTTCGCATCATCTTTTATTCTACGGTATAGTGTCATTCTTGAAATTCCTGCTTTTTTAGCAGCCTCTGTGATAGTAGAACCTTGATCAACCAGATATAAGGCATATTTAATTTTTTCTTGGTCTACAGGAGGCCTGCCTGGCTTTTTCCCTCGTTTTCTGGCAGCAGCAAGCCCCTCTTTGGTTCTCTCTGCGATTAGATCACGTTCAAATTGAGCCATTCCAGCAAAAAGAGTAAAAAGCATTTTCCCATGAGCAGAAGTGGTATCTAACCAAGATTCCTTTAAGCTTTTGAGGTTTGCTCCTTTCTTTGCAATCAACTCGGCAATCTCTAGCAAATCTTTGGTTGAACGAGATAGACGAGTAAGATCCGTAACGATAACCGTATCTCCCGGACGAAGAAACTCCAGAAGTCGATTTAGTTCAGGGCGATTTCGTTTAGTTCCTGTTACCTTTTCGAAAAAAATGCGTTCGCATCCAGCTTCTTTTAGTTGCTGTTCTTGTCGATCTAAATTTTGGTCAATAGTTGAGACTCGCATATAACCAAACTTAACTGAACTCAAAATGACCCCTCCTTATCATTGGAACAACTTTAATTGTACCAAAAAGGGTGTTAAGAGAGTATAGTGACAAAATATTTTTGTTATATATTTTTGTGACACTTCTTTAGCGCTTTTGTGAAGGGTAAATTTAGAGTGTGTATCACAATAAATAAAACGGTCGTTTTTGTGACACAATTCAACTCCGGCAATCTCTTTGTTTTTCCATTTAGGATAGTGAGAGCGTTGCTTATGAGAAAACGTATGTAAGTTAATCTTGGGGCGTCCTAAAAGTATACCTATAAGGACGTTAAATAAACATCAACTTTTTTTGATTTATATATTGATTCATCAAAATAATTTGATGTATTCTTGAATCAAGAAAAATTGATGTGAGGTGATATCCATTACAAAATTTTTATGAAGGATTAGAGCAAATCCTTGGAGCTAAGGAAATACAAGTCCATAACAAGTGTTAACCTAAATAGGTAATCTTAGTTTCTAAGGAAAGATACAGGAAGAAAACAAACGATTAAGCGGGAAACTTTAATTTGAAAAGAAAGGAATTGAAATATGAACGATTATAAAAAGGATGAAATCAGACAATCTGTCCGGAGACGTTATAAAGAAATTGCAATACGCAGCTTGGATGCAGAAAACTGCTGTTCTTCACCCTCATCCGAGTGCTGTGATACTCCAAATGAATATAACGAAATATCAAGCAAACTGGGATACTCTAAGGATGAGTTGTCCGTTCTACCGGAAGGAGCCAATCTTGGACTTGGTTGTGGCAATCCACAAGCTATTGCAGAGTTAAAACCTGGCGAAGTGGTGTTGGATTTGGGAAGTGGTGGTGGGTTTGATTGCTTTCTGGCTGCACGTCAGGTTACTGAAAGTGGTCGTGTGATCGGCGTGGATATGACACCTGAAATGATAAGTAAAGCCCGCAGTAATGCATGTAAAATTGGTGCTACCAACATCGAATTCCGATTAGGAGAAATCGAACATTTACCCGTTGCAGACAATTCGGTGGATGTTATCATCTCCAATTGTGTAATCAACCTTTCTCCTGATAAACCTCAAGTATTTAGGGAGGCTTGCCGGGTACTGAAATCAGGTGGACGGCTGGCCATTTTTGACATTGTGACAAATACAGAACTTTCGGAGGAAATCAAAAAAAACATGAATGCTTATTCGTGTTGTGTTTCAGGAGCATCGTCCATTAAGGAACTAGAATTGATGCTAAAACAAAGTGGATTTACACAGATCTCTATTGAACCGAAGGATGAGTCAAAGGAATTTATCAAAGACTGGTTGCCCGGTGCAAACATTGAAGATTATATTGTTTCAGCAGTAATAAAGGCGATTAAACCATAAAAATTGGAGGTCGGCTTATCTGCATTAACCTGCCTTTTCAAAAAGAGGATCTGGCTACTGTTGGACGGATCAAAACAAACAGATACCGATTATAGTTCAGTAAAAAAAGGAGGTGAGTACAATGACCCTATCTACTGAAAAATTTTCTCAAATTGCCAAGGCTCTGAGCGATCCGATTCGCATCAAAATTCTTGATCTCATTCAAGCCGGATATGATCAACTAGGTGCTTCACCTCCTGTTGCCTGTTGTTCTGGTGGTGTCTGTGTTTGTGATATTCAGGAGCAAATGAATATGGCACAATCCAAAGTGTCTTATCATCTGCGAGAATTAAAAAATGCCGGTCTCCTCCATGAAACGAAAGTAGGGAAATGGAATTTCTATGCCATCAACTATACAACGATGAAGTTGTTTCGAGACGAACTCCAACATCGATATCACAGGGAGGCAAAAACCGTTGAAACAAAACTGGATCATTCGGAAAGCAACAGAACAGGATCTGCTGAGGATTACGGAGATTTATAATCAGGGCATTGAAGATCGAATTGCCACACTGGAGGAAAATCATTAGAAGAAATGTCTCAGTGGTTTCAGGAACGTTCAAATCGGTTTACTGTTTTGGTTATAACTAATGGACAAGATATTCAAGGATGGGCATCCCTGAATCCTTATTCTCATCGCTGTGCTTATGCAGGGGTTGCGGATATTTCTGTCTATATCGACCGCGACTGGCGTGGAAAAGGGCTTGGTTCTAAATTGCTTCAAGCATTAGAAGAAACGGCGAAAGAAAATGGTTTTCATAAATTGGTACTGTTTACCTTTCCCTTTAACCAATTAGGGCAAGGGCTATATCGAAAAGCAGGCTTTCGGGAAGTTGGAGTTTTTCAGAACCAAGGGAAATTGGATGGAACATTTGTTGATGTCATGGCGATGGAAAAATTGCTATAGGGTTTAAGAACCCAAACTGAAAGACAGGCCCATGGTCATCATTCGTTGATTGTGTCATCGTTGAAAAACTGATTGAAGAAAACCTTGATTAAACAAATAAAGAGTCGTATCCCTTTGTACAGGGAATGACTCTTTATTCGTTATTTCCCTTCTTTTGCAAACTTTATAATCCGTACTTCGATTTGATCTCGAACACGACGGAACACTTCCCATACTTCTTCTTCCGTACCCTGAGCTTTCGCCGGATCATCAAATCCCCAATGATCGCGGTGAACGTGAGGAGGGGCCATCGGGCATTTGTCGTTCGCATCACCACAGAGGGTAATAACGTAGTCTGCTTTATTGAGTAACTCCGGCTCAATGACATCCGATGTTTGATAGGAGATATCGATTCCTTTTTCCGCCATGACTTTCACTGCTTTTGGATTAAGTCCATGTGCCTCAATCCCTGCGCTGTAAACGTCAAATCGATCGCCTAAATATTTATTTCCAAACCCTTCCGCCATTTGACTACGGCAAGAGTTACCAGTACATAAGAAGCAAATGATTTTTTTATTAGATATGACTGTTCTCTCCTTTTTTAAAAATGCTTTTAGCTTGATTCAATTTTTTCAAAAAGTATTTACGTTGAAACCAAAATGCCATGTTTACGAGCCCAATCAACACGGGTACTTCAACAAGCGGACCGATTACCGCAGCAAAAGCAGCTCCGGAATTGATACCAAAAACGCCGATTGCAACCGCAATCGCCAGTTCAAAGTTATTGCTGGCAGCAGTAAAGGACAGGGAGACTGTTTTTGAATAATCCGCTCCAACCTTTTTGCCCAAATAAAATGAAACGAGGAACATCACCACAAAGTAAATCAGAAGTGGGATAGCGATTCGTATTACATCCAAGGGCAACTGAAGGACCAATTCACCTTTTAAAGAAAACATCACAATAATTGTAAATAATAGAGCAATCAATGTAAGTGGACTGATCACCGGAGTAAATTTGGTTTCATACCAGTTGCGGCCTTTCGATTTAACCAATACAAGGCGAGTAATCATTCCGGCAAAGAAGGGAATACCAAGGTAAATCAAGACACTTTCGGCGATCTGTCCCATGGTGATATCTATAACAGCGCCTTCCAGTCCCAGCCAGTCTGGAACAACGGTGATGAATATATATGCGTAAACTGAATAGAAGAGGATCTGGAAAATTGAGTTGAGTGCAACCAGCCCCGCAGCATATTCTCTGTTGCCATTGGCCAAATCATTCCAAACGATCACCATGGCAATACATCTGGCAAGACCGATCAGAATAAGCCCGATCATGTATTGTGGTTTATCCTGCAAAAACAGGACCGCCAAGACAAACATCAAAACAGGACCAATGACCCAGTTTAGTATCAGAGATAAGCTGAGAATCCGAAAGTTTCTAAATACCTGACCTAGTTCCTCATAACGTACTTTGGCCAAAGGTGGATACATCATCAGGATCAATCCAATGGCAATCGGAATTGATGTAGTCCCCACCTGAAAGCTTGTCAAGACCTTCACTATTCCTGGAAAAAGATATCCGCAGCCAATCCCGATTGCCATGGCGAGAAAAATCCATAAAGTAAGATAACGATCCAGGAATGAGAGTCTTCTTATAACTCCACTCATTCCATCACGACCTTTCCTAATAAGTTTTTGGTTGAGACTGGAACTTTAATCACAGACTATTTTTCGCCCACTTTTTTTTAACTCCTCGATTTCACTTCGCATATCTGGAAGTGTCTCTAGTACCGATTGAAAGAAAGGATAAACCGAGCCATCTAATGAATAGATAACCCACTGACCCTGTCGACGCTCTTTCACAAGTTTTGCATTTTTTAGCTTGCGCATGTGTTGAGAAACAGCCGGCTGAGTTATTTTAAGAATTTCTACCAGCTCACAAACGCATAATTCCTCCACTTTTAATAAGGCAAGGATTCGCAAGCGAGTTTTATCTGCCAAAGCTTTATGGTATTCCGCCGCCTGCTCCCAATCCATCATATTCATCACCTCATCAAAATATAAGCATATGCTTATATGATTGTCAAACAAATTTATTACTTCACCTTTAGATATACACTTTGATTGACAGAACCCCAATAAAACGCCGATGTTTCGTAAATCACCGGCGTTTTCCTGCTTAAGTACCAATACTACGAAGAGACAAACGCTGTTTCCCGTTGGTTCGCAGATTCTCCTATCAAAAAGATGGCATATTCATTTCTATGGGCAAAATAGTTCCTTAGTATCCCCAAATATATTAATTGGTTTACACTATGAAAAAAGCCCTAAAAAATTAGGACTTTTAGTAAATGAAAATATGTATAATAGTCTAATCTATATCTCCTTACGACAAATAATTATGTTGAAAATACGACAAATAAAGATGAAGTTAACAGCAAATTGACCCCTTTCCAACTGTATCAAGTATTAATAATTTCATTGCAAAAAAGCTTCCACCCGTTAGCGGAAGCTTTTTAAATGCTATGCTTTAAGATTATTCATACCGATAATGAATCGTATCCTTATACTCATTATACAATTTCCGATTCAGTTCGTCCCCGCCATCCAGATTGGCACTGTAAAAGATAGGTGGTTGTTTCATGCCCTTTGTGACAAGGGTCTTGACTGTTTCGGCCACTATTGTATTGACGATCGTGGCACCTATAACAGTCGAGGATGGCGAAACTTTTTGCTCGAGACCTTCAATTTCACAGGCGGCATCCCCTACATCTCCATGGTTGTCAATAGTAACGTCGCTATAGTAATACAAATTGTTTCCTGATGGATGGCGGGAAGCCACAGATTTTGAATACTCAAGATTCGTAATAGAAATTGTTGTGACGCCACGCTTTTGAGCTTCCATCGCCATTTCAATGGTAACAGGATTGCGGCCGGAAACGGAATGCATAATTAATACATCTCCTGGTGAAAAGGGCGTTTTGTCAGCCAGGGCTTTTCCATAACCGACCAGCCGCTCCATCTGACTCGTATGCGTAATCGGCTCCGTATCCAACATGACTTCCCGTCCGAATATCGGATTGATGTTGATTAGTCCTCCTGCCCGGAAATACAACTCCTGGGTTAAAATGCCGGCATGGCTGGCCCCGAATGCAAAAAGTGATTTTTTGTTCAACACAGCCTTAGTAATAATGGATACGGCTTCATCAATATTTTTCTTCTCCTCTTTTTCAACAGTATCCAGGATGGATCTGATTTTTTCAAAATAGGAATACATTTTTAAAACACTCCCATAAATAAGTCACCTAACCATTTGGCAATAGACCCGAAGATAGAAAAGTCATTTCCTCCAAATACGAGCATCCAGTTTTGAATCGTATTATCATAAATCATGACAGAAACCCCCATGATAAATACCATCACTACAGCAGAGGCAACGGTACCGATAATGGAACCTTTCAGTCCGCCTTGCCCTTCACCTACAATAGCTGCCCCCCCCATTTCAAAGAAGGACGTAATGACCAATGGAATAAGGATCACACCAAATATATTGAAGGAGTTGGCAATTACAATCATGATTGTGGATGTGATCATGGCAACGATAAATCCAATAATAACTGCATTTGGACGGTAGTTAAACAGGATTGGCACGTCAAAAGCGGGTATGGATCCCGGAATCAACTTTTGTGAGATACCCTGGAAAGCAGGTACGATTTGGTTGATCAACAATCGGACACCCTGCAACATGATGAGCAAACCGGCGCCAAATTGCAAACCTTGGTTTATCGCGGTTATAAAGGTACTTTCCCCATCGGCTACAAGAGCGGGAATGAAAATGGCAATGATAACATACATAAGAAAAATAACTGTTGCGCCCGTTACCGAAATTTCCCTGAAGAATGACAAACTCTTTGGCACCTTGATATCTTCTGTCGAACGTTCTTTATTCCCGAATCTTTTCGCTACAACACCGGAAATAATACTCAACATCCCGGTCGGGTGGCCAATTAAAAAAGATTTGTCCTCTGTGACAGCCCAAACAAACTTCCTCATAAGCCAGGGAACGAAGGACCAATATAGTGCGGATGCAATTGCGCCAAATGTAATCAGCCCAATACCCGAAAGACTGGCTTCAACACCTGCAGCAACAAATATAAATGGGAACCACCACAACATATGCCCTGTTAAAAAGATGGTTTTTACTTTTGTGAATCTTGCGATAGAGAGGTGAAGTATTAAACCGATAAACATGGCTAAGCCGACATCCCCACCGTAACTTGCCGTAAATGTTGCATCATTCAGCATATCTTCTACGACTGCTTTCCCGGTAATCGCTTCCTGGAATGCAGTGTTAATCGGGGAAATCGTTCCCGTGATTAAACCGACACCAGCATCCAGGATTAACATCCCGAAAGCCGCCAGTAATGATCCTTTAATGATATCCGCGATTTTTTTCCGTTGTACAATAAGTCCAAGGGCGGCAATCAACCCCAAAAGAACTGGCGGATTGCGCAAAATATTATTTGTAAGAAATTCAAGTATCCCCATAATTATTTTCCTCCCCTGGCTAAAAAGTCCTCAATCGCCTTTCCTACTTCTTCTTTATCCATGTAGCGATTAATCGGATACACGGGGCAGTTCATACTGCCTTCCAGCTCTTCGCCAAGCTCTTTGCTCGTAAAAACAGCATCCACATTCATGCCTCTGGCTGAACTGGTATCTGTATTTTCCACCTCACAATCCAGATTTTTCTCTCGACACACATTTTCAATCGTCATTTTCAAAATCATCGACGAACCGACACCAAAACCGCATACCGCTAAAAATTTCATCCTGATATCCCCCTTGAATTGGTTATATTAAGACAGCTTGCGCTAAATCGCCTACAGAAGTTTGTAAATCGCATCTATGTTGCCGCCAATAAAAATTTCATAACTATTCGGATCCATCAATAATCTTGAGATTTCTGCCAAGGCTTCCATATGGGAACTGGTATCGACTGCCGCCAAAACCAAAAACACTTTCACCGGATTTCCTTTTAAATCCACCGGTTCATCCAGTGTCAAAAGCGACATCCCCAATTCGCTGACACCCTTGCCTGCTTCCGCATGAGGCAAAGCAAAATAATCCTGCAATACGATATATGGTCCATTTTGATTAACGCTGTCGATCATATTTTGCACATAACCATCTTCAATCACTCCTTCCCTTAACAATGGCTTGCTTGCCATTTCGATGGCCTGTTCCCAACTGTCCACTTTTTCTATATGTTGCATATGATTTTTCTTTAATAAATTTTTCAGCATATAATCTTCCCTTCACATGTCTTTTTTGGCTGTCAAAAAGTATAAAAACTTTGCCAATCTGCTCAAACTGCGAAGACGTTGCCATAAACGGCAACGGATGCCAGGTTTTCTAATATATTTTTTTCATTTATAAGCGGCAGGCTCCATATCCTCGGTGCGAAGTGGTTCGTATTTTTTGTAAAACTGCCCATATTTTCATAAATCTGGAATAAATAATAAACAATTATTGGAAATACTCATAGATTTCCCGACTTGTCTTTTCCAAAAGTATGTTTTCAATTTGCTTCCTGTCGGAAATCACATCATAAATTTTCGAAATGACAGGACTGATGATGTTAATATCCTTTTTTGCAACAGATAGAAAAATAATAATATCTACTTTTTCTTTGCCCCAGTATATTTTTTTACGGTTAACAAGAATGGTGATATTCGTTCTTTTAACGTAATCCGGATTGCCGTGGGGAATGGCTACTCCGGTTTCCAGGGACGTTGAAGATGTCGCTTCTCTTTCAAATACGGATTTTCGGTATTCAAGAGATACAATGCCTTTTTCTTCCAGCGACTTCAATAGATAAAGCAAAGCATCTTCCATTGAACTGAAATTTTGATCCACAAAAATTGAGTCAAGGTCCATATAAGAATGGATTTGAAACTCCTCGCTATTGACTTCACTGACAGCATCATACGGTTGAGCAGCAAAATGTTTACTCATAATCGAATCTGTAATCTCTTTTAATTCTTTATCTGTTGGGACTGGCGAGATATAAAATATTCGGCTTGCATCATAGTTTTCAATCTGTAAAGGAATTGTCGAAATAATATAATCAAATTTTTCCAAGTTATAACAATCTATATTTTGGACAGAAACAACCTCGTACAAATTCAAACTGGGTAACCCTTTCCTTATGCGGGTTTCCAGCAATTCGGATGTGACAATTCCCGTCGGGCAGACGATAAGAATTGTTTTGAAATCCTTGTTTCGCTCCAATGCTGATTGGAAATGTACCATAATGAACCCGATCTCATCCTCGGGGATATGCACGCCCAATTCCGACTCCAATTCAACGAGCGCAAACCAGGTTACATTAAACATGACGGAATACTGTTTCTTTATTTCTTTGATTAGCGGATTCTGAAGACGAATATTGTTGTTCAACCGATAAATCATCGGGACAATGTGATTCAGCAATCCTTTATATAATCTTTTGTCATTCGATAAATCCGCCTTAACAATCTTGCCAAATTTTTTCACTAATTTTTTGGCTAGATGGCTGTAATAACCTTGATTGCTGGTGACATTCAGATTTTCAATCCCATAAGCAATCAAATTTTCATTAATATAAACAATATCTTCCTCGGACAAAGACAAGTTCAGGATTTCATGTATATCTTCGGCAATTTCATTTGCAATAAAATACGTTTTTAACTGCTGTATTTGCTCAAATACGTAACCTTTCAATTTATCATGGTGTTTCCCCTGAAAAACGCGCATGCACAAGATGATGAGCGTATTTTGCAAGCTGATCAGGTAAGGATCGGCGAGATGATACTTTTCCCCAATCGAATAAACGATATTGAATGTTTCTTCTACAAACTCGCCGGGAATACGGTTTTCTGTATCCAACAAAAATTGTTTGTACTCAATCAAATTGTTCGGCAAGCGGTAATAATTTAATTCAAACTTTTTCAGGTAGAGTTTTTTAAGTAGATTTTGGATATGCTTTTCACTGCCAACGATATACGTTCCATCATTGTCATATTTCAACATGATATTTTCTTTGGCACATGCTTCTTTTATTTTTTGAAAATCTTTTGCGATTGATGTCCGGCTGACCAAATATTCTTCTGATACTGTGTTGTAGGAAAGATGTTCCTCATTAATTAGTTTCTCCAAGATCTGCATTTGCCTTTCGATTGGGGAAGGGTTGGAATTATCGCACTCGCTTTTGACACTCTCGAGCATCCTGTATTTATCCTCACACTTTCCTTTCAACAGGATCCCCTTGCCAGGCTTCTTTACGATTTGACATCGAAACTTTTCCACAATGGGCTCAATTTTTTCCAGATCAAAATGAATCGTCCGGTCAGATACTTGAAATATATCCGCAAAATGTTTGACAGGATAATATTTCCTGCTATTTAGCAATTCCTTTAAAATATTAAACTGCCGTTTAGATATCATTTCAAATATCCCCTTTTTTACTATTAAGCTTAACATTTACTTTCATTTCTATTATAGAAAGGGGTTTCATCCCTTTGAAGAACATTTATGTAAAGGATATATGTTGAAAAAAGATGAACACCCGAACCAGTTCCAGTCTCATTTATTATCTGTCTGCTTTGACAGGGGTGAGATCAAATTTCCTCAGCCTTATTCAATCCAGTCGATATAAAAACAAGTCCCGTCCATAATCTTCAGAACAACGCTCCAGCATTGGCTCGATTTCGCCCCAGTCTCCACCTGCCAATCCGGCTCCCATGCCATAAGGGAACCCAATTTTCCCTTCGTGCGATTTCAAGTCTTCCAGCATGGAGCGGACGGCTTTTTCCAACATGGACAGTTCGGTTTGCTTCCCGCGGCCATAATGATATTGGCCATACAGATTATAGATGAGGCAATCTCCCACCCGGACTTTCGAGAAGTGCCCCAACCGCTCCCGGCTGCCAATGGGGAGGGGAAAGCGGCGATCCGCTTCGTAGGCTTCCGGGTAACGCTCTTTGATCTGTTTCGCGATCCCGGCTCCCATCGTGGCAAAGCAGTTGCACTGATGAGCAATGACGGTACAATCAGATTGCAGCAAGTCGCCCTGTTGAATGTGGATCATCTATTTCATCTCCTTTTATTTGATTGTATCGAAAGTAAATCATTTCCCAAAAAAATCAGCGAAAGTTTGAAGGCGTTCTTTTCGCACATCCCCATCCTCCAACATAAAAGCGCTTTCAACATGATAATCTGATTTTTTGCAGATCTTGAGCGCAAAAAGCAGAAAAAGGTCGTACATTTTCAACAGCAATAATAGTCTCCGGCTCACATTTCCCTTTTTTTGACAATTGTTCCCGGGTCATTTTGCGAGCTTTCCTGTATTCACGTAACTTATTTTTCATCTTTGTTACTCACCAACTTTTTTCGATAAATAAGTTGAGCAGCAAAGAACAGTATATTTCCAATCACAAGGATCAAAAACGCCAGGTTTAGTTTGCTTGCCATAAATACATCATATAAGGCCCAAACCAATAGCGCCAAATTAAAGAAAATCATCTGTATCTTTAGTGCTTGATTCACAATAAACATTTCCATTTCATTGCCTTTTTTTAACATGTATCATCACTCCTGGTTTATTTAATCACTACCTATGATACATATTCGTGTCGAATGTGAAGTTAGTTTCACATATATTCTTTTCAATAAAAATTATTTTCTAGAGCTGTTCATTTATCTCCTTTAAACTGTTTTTGTTTTCGATAAGTGGAAACAATCATTAAAAAACGGTCTAATGATTTTTTTGTACAAATCTCTTGAAGGTTGGTTAGGAACAAAAAAACTTGGAATTTCCGGCGAATGTCTTTTACTTTTTAGTTTTCAATAATACAGGGTTCATGCTTTTTCACCAGGAAGCCAAGCTAACAAGAATATTTTTTCGGTCGGTGGATAACTTTTTCCCATGAAATGATCACTGATCATTTCATGGTCACCCCAAACTGACCGGCTAGCCGTAAATCCCTTGAAGTGTAATTTAAGTTGGCTAGTACCGATGTTCAGGATAAATATGTACAAGTCATCACTGAATCACCTGTATGACTTGAGTTGTTATACTATTCTAAGTTTCTTCTCTGTTTTCCGAAAACAAATTACTATAAAAAATCCCCGTCCTTTTAATAAGACAGGGATTTTAGTATGTTGACAAAGTATGCAGATGCGATTCGGAGCCGCTACAAAAAGCGAAAGCACTCACTCTGAGAGAAAACGGGCTTTTGGGCACAAGCGACTAAAGAGCCCGCCTGGAAGGGAAAGCGAAATATCATGATTGCTTCTTTGCAAGGCGGTGACGGAACGGAATCCGGAAGATAAAATACATCTTGTATTGTCGGATATTTTATGAAAAAGGAGCCACAGTCTGTCAGTTACTTGTTAACATTTGATTGATGTTTTATACAGGGCCACTTTATAAATGTCACCGAAGTACTCGCCTCTGTATCCTTGGGGTCAGATTTCAAACTTCGTTTCTCAAGCCGCGGCCATCATTCATGGATAAGGAATCTCTTTTTGAACGCTTCCTGATTTCCATAAAATGCGTTTATATCCACAAAGCCATCAATGCCATCAACTCTTTCCCTGCTGCTGTATTGCCAAATCAACCAGTTTCGATCTTCCAGGGCAGGATGTTTAAAGATATCCCTGATCCAAAGATCATAACCTTTAAAATGGCCTACTATATACTGCTCATAGGTATCATATGTAACATAAAAGATTGGTTTCTTTTTATAATGTTTTTCCAATTCACCGGCCAGGCTCTGCAATTCCTGTCGGACTTTTTCCGGATCATGCTTCAAATGGATTTCAATATCTATCATCGGCGGTAATGCTTCCGGTTTTACAGGGACTGTTTGAATAAAGTTCTTTGCCTGCTCTTTACCCGGGCTTCTCATGGAAAAGAAATGATAGGCCCCTGCCCGAAAACCCTGATTTTGCGCTTCTCCCCAATTGGTTTTAAATCGGGGGTCAATAAAATCATGCCCCTCTGTTGCTTTCATATAAATAAACGCAAAATTATTTTTTTCCTGAACCGTTTTCCAGTCAATCGCCCCCTGATGATGGGAGACATCCAGACCCTTCACTTCATAATCCGCTGCAAACCAGTTATTATGCCAGATAACCCCGGTCAGTTCCAAAACAATAAAGATTAAAACAGCCGCAATTACAGCAATCAAAATAGTTCGGCGATGCAACCAGATCACCTTCTTTTTCAGTTTCCAATTACTGTCTAAACTCTGCTAATTCAGACACACGCATAATAATGGGATGATATTAACTCCTGCCCATCATTATATTCTACTAATGTTTGATTACGGTTTTACACTGATCCAAGTTAAAATTGTTAATATCCACTCTTTGAAATCGCTTTTTGCTATTTTATTTTCTTTTCTGTTTTTCTGAAGTGAAACACATATAAATCCCCGCCTTTTAATAAAGACGGGGATCTGGTTTATTTATTCTGCGGGAACAGTTTGGACAATGCGTCCTTCAGGGCGGGATTGCCCAGCTCCTGTTCCTGGTTTTGTTTGAGGTATTTGTTGATTTCTTTACGGGATACTTTGCCTTTTTTCTCTTTTTCCATCCGTTCCTGGAATGAATGGTATTTTTCGCGGTAGCCGCAGGCACACACAAAGATTCGTCCTTCCCCTTCACCGCGCAATTCCATTTTTTTGCGGCATTCCGGACAGCGGGCGTTTGTGTGACGGGCGATGTTTTTGCGGTAACCGCAAGCCCGGTCCTGGCACACCTGCATGCGCCCTTTTTTGGTTTTCACTTCCAGCAGGCGCTTTCCGCAATCCGGGCATTTGCTTGCCGTCAGGTTGTCATGGCGGAAGGTCTGTCTGCTCTCTTTGATTTCATGGACGATACGCCTGGTATAGCCGGTCATCTCTTTCAGAAAGGCTTCTTTTTTCAGTTTTCCTTTGGCGATCGCCTGCAGTTTCTGCTCCCATTTGGCGGTCAGCGCCGGCGATTTCAACTCTTCGGGAACCAGGTCAAGCAACTGTTTGCCTTTGGAAGTGAGGTGAATATATTTCCCTTTCTTTTCAATCAAAAAGCTGTCAAACAGTTTTTCAATAATGTCAGCCCGGGTCGCCACGGTTCCAAGACCGCCAGTTTCCCCGATTGTTTTGATCAGGTCTTTTCTCTCATTTCCCATATACTTGACCGGGTTTTCCATCGCCGCAATCAGTGTGCCTTCGGTAAACCGTTCAGGAGGCTGTGTCTCGCCTTGTGTCAGATCAAGGGATCCGGGGGCAAGCCGGTCCCCTTCTTTGACTTTGGAGAAAGCCGGTTCATATTCTTTTTCTTCATCATGGCCCAGAACCTGTTTCCAGCCAAGGGAAAGAACGTTTTTTCCGCGGGCCACAAACGTTTCGCCCCCGATCTCCGCCTGAAGCGTGGTCTGTTCATATTCATAGGGTGGAAACATGACTGCCAGGAACCGTCTGGCAATCAGGTCATAAATCTTTTCTTCCCTCGCACTCAGCCGCTCCAGATGAACCGGTTCTTCGGTAGGGATAATGGCATGGTGATCGGAAACCTTGCGGTCGTCAACAAAATGTGGATTCGGTTTCACCTGTTTTTTGGCCTGTTGTGCCAGTTCCCGATAAGGCCCGATCCGGCACGCATCGATTCGGTCTTTTAATGTATCGACAATATCGGATGACAGATATTTGGAATCAGTTCGCGGATAGGTGACGACTTTGTGGGTTTCATACAATCCCTGCAAGGTCGACAATGTTTCTTTGGCGGAAAATCCATAACGCTGGTTTGCTTCCCGTTGCAATTCTGTCAAGTCGTACAGGGACGGAGCCCACTGCTTTTTCCTCTTTTTGGTCACCTGCGTGACGGTTGCTGCCTGATTCTGGCATTTGCCGATCACCCGTTCACAAACTTCTTTCCGGAAACTTCGGTTCTCTTTTGTTTTTTGATCCTGCCAGGTAAATTTCAACCCGTTTTCCATAATCGCGTCAATGCCATAAAATGTTTTGGGCTTGAAATTCTTGATTTCCGCTTCCCGCAGGGAAATCATGGCCAAAGTGGGCGTCTGCACCCGTCCGCACGAAAGGGAGGCATTATGCTTGCAGGTTAGTGCCCTGGTGGCATTGATGCCGACAATCCAGTCTGCCTCCGCTCTGGCAACGGCAGAACGATACAGGTTTTCGTATAATTTGCCATCCTTTAACCGTGCAAAGCCTTCTTTAATCGCTTTATCGGTTACCGAAGAGATCCACAACCGCTTGACCGGTTTTTTGACACGGGCTTTTTCAATAATCCAGCGGGCGACCAGCTCGCCCTCCCTCCCGGCGTCTGTTGCAATCACAATATTTTTTACATCCGGACGTGCCATTAATTTCCTGACCACATGAAATTGCTTGCTTGTTTTGCGAATGACCACCTGCTTAAGAGGTTTGGGCAGGATCGGGAGGTCTTCCATCCGCCACACCTTGTATTCTTTGCCATATGCTTCCGGCTCGGCCAGGGTAACCAAATGGCCAAACGCCCAGGTAACGACATGTTTGTTTCCTTCCATATATCCATTTCCCTGCTTCCGGCAACCAAGCACTTTCGCAATATCTCTGCCCACAGAAGGTTTTTCTGCCAATACAACTGATTTGCTCATCCTAACATCCTTTCAAATAACAGCAAAGATCCAATAATCTCACTCTACCACTCATTTGGACTTTGTTCCAGTTGTCATTGATTCAGATATGCGTTTCAGGAAAATAAAAAGAGAAACCGGCTCACCCACCGATTTCCTCTCAACGTCTGATTCAGCAAATTCTGGGCAACATCACTCCGGAAAGCCTGTTTAATCTTCTTGTGCTTCCAAGACCTGTCCTCATGTTGAGATGGCCTTTCCCCTTTCCGGTAATATGGCCGATCACTTTTGCCTCTCGCCCCAGTTCATGCTGTCTTAGCAGATCCAATACTTTTTTTTCATTTTCCTTTTTCACAATGATAATAACTTTTCCTTCATTGGCAAGGTAGAGAGGATCGTATCCAAGTATGTCACATGCTCCCTGAACCTGTTTTTTAAATGGAATCTGCGCTTCCACGATTTCCATTGTCATTTGAAAATCTTCCGCTATTTCCACCAGTGTTGTGGCCAGGCCACCTCTTGTGGGATCTCTCATGATGCGAACTCCATCAACATTAGTCAAAACGTTTGCAATTAAACCATTCAGTGCAGCACAATCACTGTTTACATCCGTTTTAATGCCAAGCTCGCCTCGCGCTCCCAGGATTGCTACTCCATGGTCGCCAATCGTGCCATTTACAATAATTGAATCTCCTATTTCCATTTGTTCCGGATTTAACGCCTTGTCCGGATCAACAAATCCGACGCCAGTCGTATTGATATACAAGCCATCGATACTCCCCCGTTCTACAACCTTTGTATCTCCGGCAACAATATGAACGTTTGCTTTTTCAGCCTCGTAAGCCATTGTACCGACAATTTCTTTCAAATCTTTCATCCTGAAACCTTCCTCAATAATGAAGGCGGCTGTCAAATACATGGGAACCGCGCCGCTGACGGCCAAATCATTGACGGTTCCTGCAACGGCAATCTTCCCGATATTTCCGCCCGGAAAGAAGATTGGTTTTACGACAAAGCTGTCTGTAGTCACTGCCAGACGGGAAGATGGAGCCGTAATCATTGCCGCATCAAATCGGGCATGGTCATTATGTCCAAATGATTGCACAAACACACTCTGGATTAAATTGTGGGCCTGTTCCCCTCCGTCACCGTGGGCCAGACTGATTCTCTGAATCTTCATGTTATTAATCCTCCCTCATATACAGATAATGGGCTGCACACGTTCCTTCTCTTGATACCATACAAGGCCCAATCGGTTTTGACGGAGTACATGCTTTTGCAAACAACGGGCATTCTTCAGGGGTTACCAGGCCACGAATGATTTCACCGCAGCGGCATTTTGTTCTTCTTGGTTCTCCCACGGTAATATTGAAGCGTTTCTTGGCATTATAACGGTCGTACTCTTCACGAATGTCCATCCCGCTATTTGGAATAATCCCGATTCCTCTCCATGCTTCATCGACTGGCTTGAAAAGAGTATTGATCAATTTTTTTGTCTCTTTGTTACCCTCATCCGTGACAACCGCCGGATAGTTGTTTTCAATTTCAACCCGCCCTTCCAGGAGCTGGCGGATCAATTGGTAAATAGATCCCAACATGCCGATCGTTTCAAAACTGCTGATCACTCCGGGAACCTGGTATTCATCTACCAAATATTGATAATCATTTTTCCCCAGAACAATTGAGACATGCCCCGGAAGTATGAATCCATCGATATTCAGCTCTTTGGTTTCAAGCAATTTTCTCAATATGGGCTCAACCAGCTTTGTGGTCATCCACATGGAAAAGTTATGGACTTCCCGATCCATCGCTTCTTTCAGAGCAACCCCCAGCACCGGAATCGTCGTTTCAAAACCGATTCCCAGGAAAATAACTTCTTTATCCGGATTCTCTTCAGCAATTTTGACAGCGTCAGGCGGCGCATAAACCACCCGGATATCCTTTCCTTCCAACTTTGCTTCCTGCAGGGTGAATTCAGTACCCGGTACGCGAACCATATCACCAAATGTGCAAATGATTCGGTCTTCCCCGTCAGCCAGTTTGATCATGGCGTCGATGGACTTTTGGTCAGTAACACAAACCGGGCAACCCGGTCCGGAAATTAACTGTACATGATCCTGTAAGGCCTTTTTAACCCCCTTTTCGGCAAGAGCCATTGTATGGGATCCGCATACTTCCATAAATGCAGGCTTTCTGCCGTTTTTACGAATAAATTCTTCAGCTGTTTCTTTTACTCTCTCCAACAGCTTGCGACTCAAGGTCGAATCGGAAAATTCACTCAGCAGTGTTTGCATCAGCGACTTGCCTCCATCCTTCTATACTAAGTAACGCATTTTCTTCATCAATAATGGTCATTGCTTGTCCTGCATGGACTATTACGTATTCTCCTATTTCCACTTCAGGGACAAAAATTATGCCAACTGTCATCGTGGACCCCATTACATCTACAACAGCCGAGTATTCATGTTTTTCAATAACTTTTGCCGGAACTCCAACACACATTTTCTCTTCTCCTCCTTTTCAGGATAATTATCAATTGTCAATTGTTTCTTTTTTATTGGAAGCAACGATCAACTGGCCAAGCGAAAGTCCTCCATCGTTGCATGGAACCCGTCCATGGGTATAAACATGAAACTGTTTCTCCTGTAGCCGTTTCCTGATTTCACCCAATAAATAGGGATTATGGAAGCTTCCTCCGGATAATACAACACTTTTGTTCAGATCCGGGTTTTCCCTGCTTAATGATACTACGGTCTCCACGCAAATTGTAACAATGGTTTCATGAAACTTTTGTATAATGGTTGAAACAGGCTTGTTTTGCAGACGATCTTGAACAATCCCCCAAAGGGCATCTCCAAAATCAATCGTTGCCGCCTCTTCTTCATTTTTAGTAATTTTATAAGGATACGATTTTTTCAATTTATCCGCTTTCATCTGTTCAGAAAGCCTGATCGCCGCCTCCCCGTCATATGTAGATACCTTACATAGACCCAGGATAGCGCTGACTGCATCAAACACCCGTCCGCATGTTCCTGCAAGCGGACTGTTAATTTTCCCTTCAATCATTTTGTTTAAAATCCGGATTTCATACAGTTTGTCCGGAAACAACTTTTCAGCAAACTCTTTTCCTTGTTCCCCAAAGTAATCAATCAGCATGGCGGTGGCGTTTCGCCATGGCTCTTTGATCGCCTTTTCACCACCAGGCAAATGGGTATATGCAAGATGTGCCATTCGTTTGTAAACTTGCGCATTACCGTATAAAATTTCAAATCCCCATATATTCCCGTCTTCGCCATAGCCCGTTCCATCCAGGATAATCCCGAATACAGGATCGGTTAATTGGTTATCCTCCATGCAGGATACAAGATGGGCATGATGGTGCTGTACAGGTATGACGCGGGCTTCCATTTCTTCAGCTATTCTCGTTGTCATAAATTCAGGATGCAGATCAGTGGCAACCGTTTTGGCTTCAGTACCCATCCACTTCATCAAATAAGCAAATTCATTTTTGAAATGATCGACTACCTCCAGGTTTTCCATTTCCCCGATATGCGGCCCCATAAAGATTTGCCTGTTCCGTCCAATGGCAAAGGTATTTTTCTGTTGTGAACCAAGTGCCACCACTTCATGAACCCGTTGATTAGTCACCATTGGGTCAGGAACATAACCCCGCGCTCTTCGATGAAAGGTCAATTTTCCGTCCAGAACGCGTACGACCGAGTCATCAATAGGGCGCAAAATCCTGCGGTTGTGGGACAGGATATAATCGGCTATTTCGGTCAAATACTCATGGGCTTCATCATCTTTGTAGACAAGAGGCAATCCGGAAGGATTGGCACTTGTCATGACCAGAACGGAAACTTCTTTTTCATCAAACAGCAAATGGTGCAACGGAGTATAGGGAATCATGACGCCTAACGTATTCATTCCGGGAGCCAGACTTTCTGCCAACCGGTTCTCACGCTTTTTCAGAATTACGATTGGCGCTTCCGGGGAGAGCAAAATCTTCTCCTCTTGTTCAGAAACGTCACAAATTGTCTTCACTACATCCAATGTTGCTGCCATCACAGCAAGCGGGCGATTTGGACGGTTCTTTCTCTGCCTGAGCAAGCGGACCGTTTCTTCGTTATACGCATCACAGGCAAGATGGTATCCTCCCAATCCCTTAATGGCAACAATTTTTCCTTCTCTCAAAAGCCGGGAAGTTGCACGAATGGCTTCATCTTTCCTGGCGACCTGTTCTCCGGCAATGGAGGTCAAGGTTACCTCCGGACCACATGCATCACAAGCGATCGGTTGGGCATGATGCCTTCTGTTCATCGGATCATTGTATTCGCTTTCACATTGATCGCACATTTGGAAATCCTTCATGACAGTATACGGCCGGTCATAAGGCAAGGCATCGATAATCGTATATCTTGGGCCGCATTGAGTGCAATTGATGAATGGATAACGATAACGGAAATTTCCCGGATTCCTCATTTCCTCCAGACAATCTTTACATGTTGCTGAATCAACAGGAATAACAAGCGACGATTTCCCATCCCGCTCACTGGGAATGATTTCAAACCTGTCAAATCCCGTCAGTTGCCTCTTTTCCACAATCACTTCATCAATCCGCGAAAGCCTTGGTGATTCCGTCCGGATCGCTTCGGCAAACGCATCAAGATCTTCCCTGCTGCCCTCCGCAAAAATTTTCACACCATCCATGTTGTTTTGAACTGTTCCCCTAATTCGATACCGGTCAGCTATTTGGAAAATAAAAGGGCGAAATCCAACGCCTTGAACACGCCCCTTCACAGTCACTTTTATTGATTTTGACTTTGCAGGTACGCCTGTTTTATCCATGAATACCACTCATCCAACCCTTCTTCTGTTCTGGATGATACCTTGATCAGTCTGGAATCCGGGTTGATCCCCTTCAAGTCTTCAATAGCCGTATCCACATCAAAATCCAAATAGGGCAACAGATCAATTTT
Source organism: uncultured Thermoactinomyces sp. (assembly GCA_965544045.1). Lineage (GTDB taxonomy): Bacteria > Bacillota > Bacilli > Thermoactinomycetales > Thermoactinomycetaceae > Thermoactinomyces. The sequence continues at coordinate 30,556 of CBEULT010000003.1, read as the reverse complement.
GTTCAAAACAACCAGTTCTGTCCGACGAAACATGACCGGATATTTCGGGATTTTGTCATTTCCTTCAGGAACACTTAAAACAGCTACTTTATGATTCTGCCCAAGATCATAGCCGGAAGGGCAAACAAGATTGCCTACGTTTTCGATAAACAGGATATCGATTTCATCAAAATTGAACTCGGGAAGCACCTTGGCAATCATTCTGGCATCCAAATGGCAACCGCCATTCGTATTGATTTGAACGGCCTTGGCACCTAACTCCCTGATCCGGGCAGCATCCTTTTCTGTGGCCAAATCCCCCTCAATAACACCAATTCTATATTCATTTCCCAAAGCCGCAACAGTTTTTTCCAGTAATGTTGTCTTCCCGGCACCAGGTGAGCTCATCATATTAATGACGAGGGTCTTGCTCTTGCCAAACAGATCGCGGTTGAACTTCGCCGCAGTATTATTATCCGATAGCACTTCTGCTTCCAAATTGATTTTCATGATTACCTATTCCCTTCGTAAGACTTTACTTGAAATGTTTCTCCTGCAGTCAGTTCGCCACTTGGCAAACCGCATTCAGGGCAAACGCTGAGTCGCCTCTCTGGACGATATTCATGTCCACAGACAGTACATTTTGCCCTGGCCTCTTCATTTACGATGATTAATCTTGATTGTTTTGATAACATGGCGAGTTCTCTGGCCCGAAAGGTTTCGAATGCCATTTCAAGTGCGTCGGGAAGCGCATTGCTTAGTTCACCAACAACCAGTTCAATTTTATCGATTTGTTTGATATTCCTTGCCCTTGCATCCTTTTCAACCAGCTGGAGAATGTCCCCCATCAATGCCATCTCATGCATAATGATCTTCCTTATGTGATAGTAGTTATGAATACCCGCCTAATTTAATCCTATATATAATTTCCCGTTCTCTACCTTTAGCGGGTATTTTTTCAGCTTTGAATGACTGTCGTCGGTATTCATTTGAAATTCATCATCACAAATAAAGCATTTGAATTTTTTCTCATAAGAAATCCACTGGAGCATCGTTTTGCAAGTTGGGCATACCTTCTGAAAAGCGGCAAATCGTTCCTTTTCATAAACAATAATGACAGGGGTTTCCTCTATATATTTGTCATGGATTCCATCAACTGCCAACGATTCCACCGAACCAACTTCACACCATTTTTTTACACCTGCCAGCTCATCAACAACGGAATCGAGCTTCTCCAAATAATCAGAGACAAATGGAGACGTCACTTCCTTGACTGTATGAAGAAAACCCTTGCCCATTTCAGAAAAAAATTCTGACCGCTTCAATTTTATTCACTCCATTGCTGAACCTGGTTTACAACATTTGCTGCTAATTCAGGTAATTTCCTTTTTACCGTATCAGAAAGTTCTATACCGAGCTCTAGTGAAGCCGGCTGGATTCCGAACATGATCATTTCTTCCGGAAGACGCTCCAGTAAATCAGCAGCAAACAGCACTTCCTGAAACCCGACCTGATGAATAGACATCTTGATTCCATAATATTTAGGGATCTCCCTGTTGCGTATCGTAATGAGTTCTCCCCCAGGCTTGCCTGCGTTAATGGCATCAATAATAATCAAATAGTCTGCTGCTTCTACGGGTTCAAGCAATTTCATCCCATCCGTTGCGCCTTCAATAATTTCAACATTGTCATACCCGGCCAGTGCTTCTTCCAGATATGGAAGAAGGTGGACGCCAACACCCTCATCTGAATAGAGGGTGTTGCCGATTCCAATAATTTTAATATTTTTTTGATCAGTTGCTGTCCGATTAGGCACTTTTGTCACCTTCAGGCTTTTTTTCTGTTTTATCGCCATGGTTCTCTTCCATTTTATATCCTGTAAAGATTGATGACAATGTCCCATTTCGGCTCAACCAGTCATCACGGATCGACATATAAACATGGATCACGATGAAGATCATGAAGAACCAGGCAGCGACATGATGAAGAGAACGGACAGAAAAACTGTCTCCGCCAAACAAAAAGGCGATACCATCAACAGGAATTGATTCAAATTGCGGTTCAAGATACATGTAAAAGCCTGTCAGCACCATAATTATCGATCCGAGCCCAATAAAGATCAAATAACTTAACTCTGCCAACTTGTTATGACCGGGAGTATGTTCTTTCTTGTTCGGCAGGAAAAGATAAAATTTCATTACCTCAAACACCTGTTTCCAAAAATTCTTCTTCAAGGGGTTGGTTTTGGCGTACTTGTTCCCCTTGTATGCCCAGTAGAGCCGGAAAATCAGGTTGGCGGTAAATAAAAACGCTGCGAAAAAGTGAATGTATCGCACCCAGAACATAACGGTGGAATAATAAGCTTCTTCCGGTACCGTCGAACTGAAGAACGGGTTGCCGATATAGATACCGGTTATCATCAAAACAACGATAGAAAGCGCATTGATCCAGTGGAAAATCCGAACAGGAGCTTCCCAAACATAAACTTTTCGTAAATCCTTGTTCTTGCCAGTATTTACTTCCGACAGGTCAAAAGTAGGATTGCCGGTGTTAGGCTTATCCATCTTTTCCCACACCTCCTATCCTATTTTAATTTCCGTTGACTCTTGATCTTCCAAATCAGTCAAATGAACAGCACATGCCAGGCAGGGATCAAAAGAGTGCACGATCCGCAAAATTTCCAGTGGCTGTTTCGCATCGGCAATCGGAGTGTTTTGGAGTGATGCCTCATAAGCTCCGCCTTTTCCCTTGTGATCCAACGGAGAAGCATTCCAGGTTGTCGGCACAACAGCCTGATAATTTTTAACCTTTTTATCTTCAATTTCGACCCAGTGGGCAAGCGAACCGCGTGGTGCTTCCATCCAGCCCACACCTTCAGCACTTTTCGGCCAGCTTTCAGGCTCCCATTTGGAACGGTCGAAAGTATTTGAGTCGCCGCTTTTCACGTTAGCCAGCAACTGATCCATATCGGCGCGCGCCCAGTTCGAAGCCAGAACAGTTTCAAGCCCGCGGGCAACTGTCCGTCCTAATGCAGAATGGAGGGCTTCTACCGGGACGTTCAGTTTTTTCAATGTATCATTGACAAGATCGACAATTTCCTTTTTGCCAGAAGCATAACCAACCATGATGCGGGCAAGCGGCCCTGTTTCCATTGGTTGTTCTTTCCAGCGCGGTGCTTTAATCCAACTGTATTTGTCATTCACATTCAGTTGGTTATATGGAGGTTTCGGCCCTGTATAATTCAGGCTCGTTTCACCTTTTGACGGATGTTTCCCGCCTGTTGCCTTTCCGTCGTAAGTATAATAGGAATGATCGATAAACTCCTGGATCTGATTGGGATCTTTCAGATCGATGTCATGAACTTTTTTCAGATCACCATTCAAGATAACTCCGCGAGGCATGCGGTAAGTATTGACATCACGAATATCGCCTGTCGGAAAATCTCCATAGACAAGATAATTGTTCAGTCCGCCACCATGAAGCCATCCTTTGTAATAAGAGCCGATGGCCAACAAATCAGGAATATACACTTTGTTAACAAAATCTCTTGCCTGGTCAATCAGTTGCGATACATGCATCAGCCTTTCTGCATGAATCCCGTTATCACTGTTGATATCCAGAGGTGTGGCCATTCCGCCGACAACATAGTGGGGATGCGGGTTTTTACCGCCAAAGATCGTTTGAATCTTGACGATTTCCTTTTGCCAGTCAAGCGCTTCAAGGTAATGAGCCACAGCAAGCAGATTAACTTCCGGAGGCAATTTGTATTCTTTATGGCCCCAGTAACCGTTTGCAAAGATTCCAAGCTGTCCGCTTTCAACTACTTTCTTTACCTTGTTTTGAACTGCGGTAAAATATCCCGGGGAGGAGTTTGGCCAGTCTGAAATGGATTGGGCAATTTTGCTTGTTTCTTTCGGATCGGCATTTAACGCGTCCACAACATCAACCCAATCAAATGCGTGCAAATGATAAAAATGAACAACATGGTCATGCATAAATAATGTTTCATTCATGATATTGCGAATCAGGTTGGCATTTTTAGGAACTCTGATATCAAGTGCATCTTCCACGGTCCGGATGGATGCCAAAGCATGCGAGCTGGTACATACACCGCAGATCCGTTGCACATATGCCCACACATCTCTTGGATCACGATCCTGAACAATCAGTTCAATCCCGCGTACGGCCGTTCCTGAACTGTAAGCCTTCGCTATTTTTCCATCTTGAATGTCTGCTTCAATACGCAGATGTCCTTCAATCCTTGAAACCGGGTCCACTACAATCCGATTTGCCATGACTATTCACCTCGTTCTTCCGATGCGTTTTTTTCATTTTTTTTCTTTACATAAGCGGTAATCCCGGCGTGGGCTGCGGCGCCTGCAACGGCTGCACCCGTTAGTGCCAGGCCAACTTTATCAGGATTAATCGTGGTTTGGGTTCCAACCACCTTGGCACGGCGTTCAAAGAATGGCCCATTATCCCAAAAATCTTTCTCAGTACAGCCAATACAGGGATTACCCGATTGAATTGGATAGCTTGTTCCGCCATTCCAACGCATTTCTGCACAAGAGCTGTATGTTGTCGGCCCCTTGCATCCAAGCTTATACAAGCAATATCCTTGTTTTGCTCCAACATCATCGAACGATTCGGCAAAAAGACCTGCATCAAAATAAGCACGGCGGTTGCATTTGTCGTGAATCCGATGTCTGAAGAATGCTTTCGGTCTACCGAAACGATCCAGTTCCGGTACTGCCCCGAATGTAAGAACATGGGCAATAACCCCGGTCATAACCTCGGCAATCGGAGGACAACCAGGTACGAGCACAACCGGTTTATCCTTGACGATATCAGTTACCGGCACAGCACCTGTCGGGTTGGGTTTAGCGGCGGAAATACCTCCCCATGAAGAACAACTGCCATAAGTGATTACAAATTGGGCATGTTTTGCAGCTTCCTCCAGGGACGCTTTTGCCGATTTTCCACCCACTGTTGTAAAGTTATCATCAGGAATAGAACCTTCTACTACAAGTACATATCCTCCCGGATACTTTTTGATTGTTTGCTGCATTGCCTGCTCGAGTTGATGGCCCGCTGCAGCGGAAAGTACCTCGCTATATTCAAGAGAAATCATTTCAAGCAAAACGCTTTCAGCTTTTGGATGGGTAGACCGGATAAAAGACTCTGAACAGCCTGAACAACTTTGGAATTCAAGCCAAATGACCGGAACACGATGATTCGTTTCCATGGCATGCACAACTTTGTCAGAATCAGTAAAGCTGATACCCATCGTCGCTGCTAAAGCTGTACACATTTTCAGAAAATCCCTGCGTGAAACCCCTCTTGAGAGTGCTTCTTCATAAATTGTTTTTTTCTCTGTTTTTAACATATAACCCACCTCTCCTCCCTAAAACATTCTTTTGAACAGTTTTCTTTTCTCTCAAATCGCATTTCGGCTTGAATACTTCAAACTTCCCATAAGCCCCCCTATACCCTATAAACAATACCATGATTTTAAAAACATTGGCACAATATTCAAACTTAGTTCACAAAATAGTTAAACTTATGGGTTTGAAATGTGATTGTTTATATATACAATATAGTAAATATTTTAATTTAAAAAGTTATATTCATAATATTTGTCCTGTTACATTATTTGTTATTTTGCCCAATCGTGTTTATTTTGCGAATTATCACTGAGTTGACACCGCCCTGAATTCCCGCCACATCAACAACAAACATCCGCTACCAACCGGCGCCAGTATCATATTATGAAAATTATTCTGTGCTATGAATTTTGTTTTTTAACATCACCATCCATCCAATGTTCAGATAATATAAAAAATAACTTTTTTATAATTTTTCTATTATATACTTCTACCCAAAAGCCTTGTCTACCTTCTAAAGAATAAAAAAACGTCAATAACTTGCAGAATATTATTTTTTTAATAAGTCAAAGTGATAGTTGTCACAATGGAAATTTTCAAATATAATTCTGGCAAGAATACATTGCAGCAAGCGAATATAGTATTATAAAAAAATCTGTTTTTACTTTTCACGATCTGTTTGTTTCTTTTTGTTGATTTAAGCGTTCCATACCAACCCCGTGTTACTCAATGCAACTTTTTGAAAAGCAGCATAAAACCTATTTACGACCGAGGACATTGTCAAAGTCTGTGGATACGCTTTTAATGCCAATGCGCTGCTGGATCGGGAAATTTTTTTAAATTGGTTTTTCTACAGTTTCAGCCATATTTATGGCTATTATTTTGCACATGCGTGCTACGTTTTTATGGAAACGTGTTACTAATTTATCAAGTTAAAGGTGGTTGCAAAATGCAGGATTCAACATTAAAGAGATTTGGAGTTTCCATGGAAAGCAGTTTGCTGGAAAAATTTGATTACCTGGTTAAATTGAAAGGCTATCAGACTCGTTCTGAAGCTATTCGTGATCTTGTTCGTGACGCCCTTGTTCAGGAAGCGTGGGAAGATCGTGACGAAATTGTTATTGGAAGCATTCTCCTGTTTTATAACCATCACCAGCGAAATCTGCTTGAAGAGATGACGGAGCTTCAACATAGCATGCACGATCTGGTCCTTTCCACAACACACTTTCATTTGGATCACGACAGTTGCCTCGAGTTGATCGTTGTGAAGGGAAAAGTAAAAAGAATCCGGCAATTCAGCGACAAGTTGATGAGCTTGAAAGGTGTCGAATACGCGAAGTTTACCGTAGCTCCTGTCAAACGGGTGTAACCATTTCAAGGAGGTGCTTGCCGCAGGCAACGAATGAAGTTGTACACATTTATTGAAAACCGATTAATGACAAAAAGGAAAAAAGATTGCCAGGAATATACCTGTCTATGTAGCACTCCCGCTATAGAGCGCAAAAAACGTTTTTTTGACTGTTTTCTTTCTCTGAAATCGCATTTTAATTTTATCTATTCCCCCCTCCCCCATGCCAATCAGTCTAAAAGATTCAAATATGAAAATTCACCATTTAAAGGAGGCGCTAACAGAAAACCGGGCATTGGATTAACCTGAAAGTTGATCAGTCTGATTAAAAGCGAATTAATAAAAGGAGTGGGCAAAAGTGGCAAAGAGATTGTTGGGATTGATCGCGGTCGCTATCCTGACCTTTTCGATGATATTGGCAGGTTGCTCCCGATCAGATGCAAATCAAACCGGAAAAACGCAAAAGGATGATCTGGTGTTGGCTATTGGCGGCGAGCCTAAAGAAGGTTTTGATCCAACAACAGGTTGGGGCAGAAATGGCTCTCCGCTCTTTCAAAGTACACTGTTCAAATACGATAATAATTTTAAAGTTGTGAACGATTTGGCGGAACATTATGAAATAAGCAGCGACGGTTTAACCTGGACTGTAAAAATCCGTGAGGATGCCAAGTTTTCTGATGGCGAAAATGTAACCGCTGACGATGTTGCTTTTACATACAACAAAGCGAAAACAAGCGGATCCGTGATGGATCTGACAAATCTGGACAAAGCGGAAAAAACAGGTCCTTACTCGGTAACGTTCAAATTGAAAAAACCTCAATCCAACTTTATTTTTCTGCTGATAACAACAGGGATTGTTCCAGAGCACGCTTATGGAGACGAATACAAGGAAAAACCGATCGGATCCGGACCATATAAATTTGTGCAATGGAACAAAGGACAACAATTAATTGTCGAAGCAAATCCCTATTATTACGGAAAAGAACCTTTTTTCAAGAAAATAACATTTTTATTTTTGGCTGAAGATGCGGCATTTGCAGCAGCAAAAGCAGGACAAGCCGATATTGTGTCAGTCCCCGCAACCTTTGCCAAAGAAAAGATTGCGGGAATGAAGCTTGTAACATTAGATAGTGTTGACAATCGCGGAATTTCGTTCCCCACTGTATCTGCAGGCCAAAAAACGGAAGAAGGAATACCGGTCGGCAATGATGTAACAAGCGACATAGCCATCCGTAAGGCAATCAATATTGCTGTTGACCGGCAAGCATTAGTAGATGGCGTATTGGAAGGTTTTGGCACTCCAGCATACAGTGTGGCTGATCACTTGCCATGGTGGAATGCCGATACGTTAATAAAAGATAACAATATTGAAGAAGCCAAAAAAATACTGGAAGAGGCTGGATGGAAGGAAAACGCAAATGGAATTCGTGAAAAAAACGGATTGGAAGCAGCCTTCACCCTTTATTATCCTTCTGATGACCAAATACGCCAGTCACTGTCGATCACTGTTGCAGAAATGATCAAACCACTGGGAATCAAAGTAAAAACAGAAGGTAAGAGTTGGAATGAACTTGAGAGATTAATGTTTTCAAATCCTGTTCTGATGGGCTGGGGAAACCATGATCCCATTGAAATGTACAATTTGTACAGCAGCAATACCAAAGGAGAAGGGTATTACAACCCCAATTTCTATTCAAATCCAAAAGTGGACAATTACATGAATCAGGCATTGCGGGCATCTTCCGTAGAAGAATCCTACAAGTACTGGAAAAAGGCGCAATGGGACGGAGAAACCGGTTTTTCCGCCAAAGGGGATGCCCCCTGGGCCTGGCTGGTGAATGTACAGCATTTGTACTATGTCCGCGACAATCTGGATATTGGAAAGCAGAAGATTCATCCACACGGCCATGCATGGCCGATCACAGACACCATCACAGACTGGAAATGGAAGTAAAAAATATATTTTGTGAGTGAGGGCTTCTCCCTCACTCACAGTTTTGAATAAAAAGGAGTTTTTATCTTCTTTTCTTCTTGATTCCTCCAGTTCTTCTTTAAGGGATTACCGACAATCTGTCAGAAAGAAGTGAAGTTGTTGCGATACAAACGTATTTCTTTATACATTTTGAACCAGGCAGCCAAACTGTTGACATTATTAATAGCCATAAGCATTCTGTCTTTCATGCTTGTAAGTTACTCTCCGATTGACCCGATTCAGGCGTATATCGGGGGAGACATGTTACGGGTAAGCCCCGAACAGCGAGCCAATATTGAAGAGTATTGGGGCCTGAATGAACCAGGGGTATCACAATACTTGAACTGGGCCAATTCCATCTTGCGCGGTGATTTGGGAACTTCTGTGTTATATCGTAGCCCGGTTGCCCAGGTGATTGCTGAACGATTTGTCGCTTCCCTTGCATTGATGGCTATTGCGTGGATGTTATCCGGGATATTCGGCTTTATTCTGGGTATCATTGCAGGAATGAAAGAAGGGACCTGGATTGATCGGCTGATAAAAGGATATTGTTTCGTTCTCTCAGCCACTCCAACTTTCTGGTTAGGCTTGGTGGTAGTTATCGTATTTTCCGTATGGCTTGGATGGTTCCCGATCGGCCTGGGAACACCGGCCGGCGTTTTGGAGCATGATGTGTCTCTGCTGGATTACTTCAGGCATTTGCTTTTACCTGCATTAACATTAAGTATTATCGGCGTAGCCAATATAGCACTGCATACAAGAACAAAGCTCATCGAAATACTTAACAGTGAGTTTATCTGGTTTGCAAAAGCCAAAGGGGAAAAAGGACTGAAACTGTTATGGCGCCATGGGATACGAAATATATCGTTGCCCGCCATCTCCTTGCAGTTTGCTTCATTTGGAGAGCTTTTTGGAGGTGCGGTGCTGACTGAGCAGGTTTTCTCATATCCCGGACTAGGACAGGCAATCGTCGAAGCGGGACTGGGCGGAGATGTTCCCCTTTTATTAGGAATTGTTTTATTTAGTACCATGTTTGTTTATGTGGGTAACCTAATGGCAGACGTCCTGTATAGAGTTATTGATCCGCGAATCAGAAAGGAATGGATCCAGTGAGTGGTCAGGAAATGATTGAGACAAAGATCTCTATTAACAGCAAATGGAATGTGCGGCGACAGACATTGACTGTCATCGCAACTGCGATTTTCCTTCTGGCGACCATGATTGTTAGTGGATTTTTAATTGGAAATGAAAAGCTTGCTGTAAATTTGGAAGTGAGAAACAGCAGCCCTTCTTTTGAACATCTGTTTGGCACCGATTGGCTGGGAAGGGACATGCTGGCGCGGACTTTAAAAGGTTTAACATTAAGTTTTGGAGTAGGTTTGTTAACTGCCTTTTTAAGCACAATTATCGCATTGTCTCTCAGTCTCTTGTCCTCCTGGAGCAGAAAAATTGATTATGGTGTAACCTGGTTAATTGATCTTTTTATCAGCATGCCCCATATCGTAACATTGTTACTCATTTCTTTTGCTATTGGCGGAGGATTCAAGGGAGTCGTTATCGGAATCGCTTTGACCCATTGGCCAAGTTTAACCCGAGTGCTTCGCGCAGAGGTAATGAAAGCAAAAACGGAACAGTATATTGGCGTATCCCGCCAACTGGGGAAATCCCGATGGTGGATTGCCTGGAACCATTACCTTCCTCATTTGCTGCCGCAAGTGATGATCGGCTTTGTTTTGCTTTTTCCCCATACCATATTACATGAGGCCGCAATCACTTTCCTGGGATTCGGTTTATCACCGGAACAACCTGCAATCGGCATTATATTGTCGGAATCCATGCGTTATTTATCAACCGGAATGTGGTGGCTCGCCTTCTTCCCGGGTCTTTCCCTTGTGATCATGGTCGGGATCTTTGATCTCTTGGGCAACAGCCTCCGCAAATTGATTGATCCTTTCCACGCACAAAAATAGATCTGGTTAAGGGAATCGGCAAGCAAAGTTTAAAGAGAAATGTATTGTTAATTTCTTTTAAGAAGGGGTGAACATCATGCTGAAATTGGAACAAAATAAAGGCCAATTGACAGATTCGCTTGAAAATGGGCAGCCTTTACTTGAAGTCAGGGATCTTTCCCTTTCGTTTCGCCAATACCACGCGGGGCTCCGGGAAACTCGCATTCAAGTCATCAGCAAATTGGATATCTCTATTCACAGCAATGAAATTGTGGCTATCGTAGGAGCAAGCGGATCCGGAAAAAGCCTGCTGGCAAGTGCGATCCTGGGTTTGCTTCCTGCAAACGCGGAACTTCACGGAACGATAACTTTTAAAGGAAATCCCCTTACACCAGACCGCCAAAATCATCTTCGCGGAAAAGAGATTTCTCTTATCCCCCAATCAGTCAATGCTCTTGACCCGCTGATGAAAACAGGCAAACAGGTACAAGCTGTAATCAAGGAAAAAAACAAGAAAGCTGTCCAACAGGATATCTTCGATAAAGTCGGCCTGCCTCCCAAGGCATCAAACAGTTATCCGTTTGAATTATCCGGAGGAATGGTCAGAAGAGTATTGGCAGCCAGTTCATTGGCAAGTTCGGCTGATCTGATCATCGCAGATGAACCGACACCCGGCCTCGATCCCTTCGCTCTGAAAGAGACGGTGAAATATATCAAACAACTGGCTGAAGATGGAAAGGGAGTCATCTTTATTACGCACGATATTGAAACAGCACTGAAGATTGCTGACAGGGTTGCGGTCTTTTACGCCGGCCAAACAATTGAGATTGCAAGTGCAGAGAATTTTTGCAACGAGGGAGAGAAATTGCGGCATCCCTATACAAAAGCTTTATGGAACGCATTGCCACAGAACGGATTTACTCCTCTTTCCGGCTCCCAGCCCCTTTTGAACGAAATATCGGAAGGATGTATTTTTTATGCAAGATGCCCGATCGGAACAGAAATCTGTAAAAATAAACAACCAGAATCACAAAGGATGAATGGTGAAATGGTCAGGTGTTTTTATGCTTGAAGTTAATGGAATCAGTTATCGTTATCAAAATGGTCCATGGGTTTTCAGGAAGTTGCATCTTTCTGTCAATCCAGGCGAGATTGTTGGTTTATGCGGTTACAACGGTTCAGGCAAAACGACGCTGGCCAAAATTATAGCCGGCTATCACAAACCTCTCGAGGGTGATGTTTTGGTGGATGGACAGCCTTTGTCCTCTTTTACAGGTGCCAAACCTGTTCAATTGGTTTGGCAGCATCCGGAGAAATCCATAAATCCAAAGTGGAAAATGCAAAAGGTTCTTGCTGAATCGCCCGATTTGGATGAAGAGCTTCTCTTTTTGCTCGGGATCAAAAGCGACTGGCTGAACCGCTGGCCGAGTGAGCTTTCAGGAGGCGAACTGCAACGTTTTTGCCTGGCAAGAACACTTGGAAAAAACACGAAATACTTAATTGCTGATGAAATAACAACGATGCTGGATGCGATCACACAGGCACAAATCTGGCATGCCCTGTTAACACTTGTTAAACAACGAAATACAGGTATTCTTGCAATCAGCCACAACCAGCATCTGCTACAGAAAATAAGCCACCGCACCATCAGCATTTCATAAACAAATACCTGTTGTGTTACTTTGTAAATCCACGGTATTCAATGAAGCCTGAGAGAGCAATTTTCAGACAGGAAATCTCAAAGCAAAGCGTTCGCCGGATGCAAAACAGGCGATTGGCCTGCCAGCGAACGCTGAAGCTGTTTGACTGCCTCATTGCAAGAAGAGACAAAACAAAAATAAAATTTGCCGTTTTTCTCTCAACTGTCTACAGGCGTTTTCACAAACCCCCATCTAAAAAACACATAGAACCTGGCAACTTTTGACTCCTTTATTTGTCACCAGGCTTCCTGGGCTTTATACGCTTTCCTCCTCATAATCTCCTTGATTTAGTATCTTTCTTCATTTTTATTAGTTCTCTTCCCCATAAGTTGAAAAATATTTTCCTGCAAGTGAGATATAACATTTCAGATTGAATAATTACAGTTTGACAATCAATACCAAATATCTATTTTTCTTTCCATCTGTTAATAGCCCTTACCATATTAAACTATTGTCATATGAATATTAACAAAAAGGAAGTGCATGACAGAGATGGCGATAGGCAAAATGATTAAGCACCATCAAATGTCGGGGCACCCTGTATTGCGCAGATATATTCCCGAAACCTGCTGGCTTACTTCTCGAAGGCTTTTCCGTATGCTCAAATCCTATTCGTCTGTCTTCATCAAACCTAATCACGGCACTGGCGGATCCGGAATCATCCGGGTCAAAAGGACTTCCAAGGGGTATAAGGTTCGTTACAATCAAACGAGCAAATATGTTCGTTATAACAGCTTGTGCAAAGCAATTCGGTCCTGCCAAAAACCATCCCAGCGTTATCTTGTGCAGCGGGGACTTCGATTGGCCAAATACCACGGACGTATTTTTGATATCCGTGTGTATATGCAGAAATGGCCTGCAAAATGGGTTATCTCCGGCATGGTTGCCCGTGTAGCCGCTCCAAGGCGCTATGTAACCAATTACCATAAAGGAGGACATGGAGAACCGTTAGACAAGGCGCTTGCATACCTCTTAAAGAATAAACGAAGAAAAGTAAAGACCCGTCTGAATATAATAAAAAAATTATCATATATGATAGCTAAAACTCTTAATAAACGACATTCTCATATTCGGGAACTGGGGATTGATTTTGTCATAGAGAAAAACGGTCGGATATGGATTCTTGAAGCCAATACAAGACCCGGATACAAGTTGTTCTCCCATCTCCCCGGCCGGACAATGTTCCGTAAAATCAGAAAATACAAGCGCCTGATTCGAAAAAGGCATGCCTGATTACAGATGAAAGAAGGTCAAAAAACAAGCGGTCAAATTGTTGCTTATTTCTGCTACCCCAGCGGAAGGAGGGTTCCATGAAGAAAACCAGTCAATTGAAACAACTCATAAACACACAAAGTTTGGAGTTTTTAATGGAAGCCCATAATGGCCTGTCGGCAAAAATTGTTGAAGAAACCGGATTTAAAGGAATTTGGGCCAGCGGGTTATCTATATCGGCATCCATGGGTGTGAGGGATAACAACGAAGCTTCCTGGACACAGGTCTTGGATATTTTGGAATTTATGAGCGACGCTACATCCATCCCAATTTTTCTCGATGGGGATACCGGTTTTGGAACTTCAACAATGCCCGGCGGTTGGTAAAAAAATTGGAGCAGCGACAAATTGCAGGAGTATGTATTGAAGATAAGGTATTTCCGAAAACCAACTCTTTCCTGAATTCCAACGTTCAGCAACTAGCCGATCTCGGCGAATTTTGCGGGAAAATCAAAGCCATGAAAGATACGCAGACAGATCAAGACTTTGTTGTTGTGGCAAGAGTGGAAGCATTTATTGCCGGCTTGGGCCTTAAGGAAGCTTTGCGGCGTGCAGAAGCTTATCGCCAGGCGGGAGCTGACGCCATTCTCATTCACAGCAAACGATCAGATATCGTAGAAATCGAATCGTTTATCAAAGAATGGGGACAAAGATTACCTGTTGTGATCGTGCCTACTAAATACTACTCCATTCCTACAAACCGCTTTCGGGAACTGGGGATTAATCTCGTTATCTGGGCAAACCATAATCTAAGGGCCTCCATTGACGCCATGAAAAAAATATCCGGACAAATTTTTCGGGAGAAAAGCCTTATCCGGGCAGAAGGCAAAATTGCTGCTCTTGAAGAGGTATTCCGACTCCAAGGTGTCGATGAGTTGCAGGAAGCAGAGCGAAAGTATCTTTCTTTGTCCGGAACAGATTTGGATGATCCCAAATGATCAACACCAGAATATTTGGAGATGAATTGAAAAAACTGGGATTTCGGTTTTATAGCGGCGTTCCGTGCTCCTTTTTGAAAAGTTTAATCAACTATGCAATCAACGAATGTAATTACGTTGCAGCAGTAAATGAAGGGGATGCGATTGCCATTTCGTCCGGCGCCTGTTTGGGAGGAGAAAAATCAGTTGTTCTCATGCAAAATTCAGGGCTTGCCAATGCCATATCACCACTCACATCTCTTAACGCTCCATTTCAAATCCCACTGCTTGGCTTTGTAAGCCTGCGGGGCGAACCCGGAATTTCCGATGAACCACAACATGAACTGATGGGCAGAATCACCACCGATCTGCTGGATTTGATGCAAATTTCCTGGGATTATTTATCAGATGATATGGAGGAAAACAAGCAAAAACTGATTCTGGCCAATCAGCATATTGAACAAAACCGTTCCTTTTTCTTCATCGTCAAAAAAGGAACTTTCGATCAAGTGCTTTTGCAAAAACAGGCACCGGGTATTGATCAGAACCAGGTCAAAGTCCGGTGCAGTACGGAAGATCAGTTTCCTTCACGTCTTGAAGCTTTGACGGTTATTGATTCTTTAAAAAACAGCCAAACGGTTCAGCTTGCCACAACCGGAAAAACAGGACGAGAATTATACGAAATTGATGATTCCCGCAACAATTTATACATGGTTGGTTCAATGGGATGTATCAGCTCCTTGGGACTTGGCCTGTCAATCACTCAAAAGAACAAAGACATTGTTGTGATTGACGGGGACGGGTCCTTGCTTATGCGTATGGGAAGCCTGGCGACAAACGGTTTTTATAATCCGCCCAATATGATTCATATTCTGCTTGACAACAATTCCTATGATTCAACCGGAGGACAATCAACCGTTTCCCATAATACCAACTTGGTGGATATTGCAGCTTCCTGTGGTTACACAAAATCCATTTACATTCACCATTTAAAGGAATTGGAAACTTCCCTGAAAGAATGGAAGAAAACAGGCGGTCTAACTTTTTTGTATATGAAAATATCCAAAAAGTCCAAAAACGGGCTTGGCCGTCCAAAAATCAAACCCCATGAAGTGAAAAGGCGACTGCAATGTTTTTTAATGAAGAACAAGGAAGGGGAACCTGATGCAGACCATAAAAAGGAGGATTTTGCTCAATCCGGGCCCGGCGACTACGACAAACAGTGTTAAACTGGCTCAGGTTGTTCCTGATATTTGCCCCCGGGAACCGGAATTTGGTGATCTGCTGGAGAATATCTCCATAGAGCTCACCCGTCTTGTTGCTGATCCTGTACATTACACAACGGTTTTGTTTGGCGGATCCGGCACCGCTGCTGTTGAATCCATGATCAGTTCGGTTCTGGATCATGGGGTGATCATAGTTAATAACGGAGCATATGGCAAACGAATGTGTGAGATCGCTAAAGCTTACGGGCTGAATTACCTGGAATTTGTCAGCCCGCCCGATAACAGCATTGATTTGGACGCTTTGGAAAGATTGATCAAAAGTTCGAACCAGCCTGTCTCCCACCTTGCCGTCGTACATCACGAAACGACGACCGGACTGTTAAACGATATCAAGGCGATTGGAGAATTATGCAAGCAATACCAGATCAACATGATTGTAGACGCCATGAGTTCGTTTGCAGCCATTCCAATTGATATGAAGGAGATGAATATCAGTTATCTCGCATCCAGTTCAAACAAAAATCTTCAGGGAATGGCTGGAGTTGCTTTTGTTATAGCGGAAAAAAACAAGTTGGACAGCTTAAAATACAAGGCAGCTAGAAATTATTATCTCAATCTGTATGCCCAATACCATTTTTTTTCAGAAAAGCGACAGATGCGGTTTACGCCTCCCGTCCAAACCCTGTATGCTCTTAATCAGGCTATTGCAGAGCTAAAACAGGAAGGGGTAAACAAACGATACAAAAGATATATCAAATCCTGGGAAACTTTGGTTGCGGGAGTTGCCCGTCTCGGACTGACACATATTGTCCCCGAATCCTGTCATTCCAAACTGGTTACTGCCATTGTCGAACCGGATCATGAGCAGTATGATTTTCAGGAAATGCATAATTATTTTTACGCAAGAGGCATTACCATTTATCCGGGCAAACTCGATCAGCTGAAGACTTTCAGAATCGCAAATATCGGGGATATCACCTGTAAGGATATCGAAACGTTTTTGGAATTGCTGGACTGCTATCTTCAAAGTATTGGCGATCCTCAAAGAAAGGTGGAAAGCTGATGAAAAATCAAAAAGCTACCCGAAACAAATGGTTGAAATACAAGTTTATGAAAACCAGGAAGTTATTGCCTCATCTTCCGGAAACGAGAATTTTGACGCGAAAATCTTTTTGGAAGCTTATCAAAAGATATCGCCATATCCTCATCAAACCAATACGAGGCAGCCGTGGAAAAGGAATCATTCAAGTTTCGGCAATTGGAAAAAAGAAATATGGAGTACGTTTTGAGAATAGAAAAATTATCATTCGAGGAAAAAGAAAAATTCATCGATATCTAAAAAGAAAGATCAAAGCCAGCAAGTATCGAACCCCATCCAAGTATATTGTTCAACGCAAAATTTCCCGTCCTACCATTAACGGCCACCCTTTTGATATCCGTGCCATCGTACAGCGTCCAAAATCATCCAAAGCATGGACCGTTACCGGGAAAATTGCCAAAGTTGCAGGCAAAGGATACATCGTTTCAAATATTTCCAGAAGCAAGGGTACAGTGATGCCCGTAAAAAAAGCCATCAGAAAATCTTCCCTTAAAAATTCTTCCATAAAACCTTTGGTATCCAAATTGAACAGGGTCGCAATACAAACAGCCAGAAAACTGGAACCTTATTTCAAAGGGCATCGAATTTACGGATTGGATATCGCACTGGATAAAAAAGGTCACGTATGGATCATTGAAGCAAATTTGTTTCCAATATTGTCCCATTTTCGCAAACTGAAGGACAAAACGATGTACCGTCGCATCATGGCCTATAAAAAAGACAGAAGATCAATTCATGCACAGACTACTTCCCAGGCAAACGTGTCCAAAGCGGACGCTGCTTCAAATGACCCGGAAATACTGGAATCTGATTCCTCCCTCTCTCCCACACCATAGTTATCCTTTCCAATACCGGCTGTCCACCATACGACCCCAAATTTCGCAACAAAAACGTTTTTGCTTATTTGTCTGTTTATTTCCAACATGATAAAAATGTTTATCAAAATTCACCAGTATAAGTTGCATATACACAAACAAAATTATATTATGTTTATTAATAAACCCAACAGTTAAGGGGTATGTTTGCATGAAAGATTTGATGGAACTGTTCTGGACAGCTTCTGTGGAAGAGCTGAAGCGAGGATATATCTATGAATCCGATAGCGAAGAATTTGTTTGCCTGATTTGCGGCGAACGTTTTCAAAAAGGAGTAATCTACAAAAGAGATCAAACTTATTATGAAGCTGAAAAATTTACCAGCCTTCACATCATTGACCGGCATTCTTCGATGTTTGCGTATTTAATAAGTCTGGATAAAAAATGGACGGGTCTGACTGACTTGCAAAAGAAACTGTTACACTATTTTTATCTGGGCTACAGTGATAAAGAGATTGTGAAAGAACTGGATGGCGGCAGCACCTCAACGATCAGGAACCACCGGTTTACCTTGAGGGAGAAAATGAAGCAGGCCAAAGTCTTTCTGGCCTTGATGGAGTTGTCAGAAGAAAAGACAAAGCTTCCGTCCAGGTTTATCCATGTCCCGCGCTCAGTTACCCAGCTTGACCAGCGCTACGCCATCACCGAAAAAGAAAACCGGGAAATCCTGGATGCTTATTTCAAAGATGGCTTGGATGGGCCAATAACCGAATTTCCCAAAAAAGAAAAACGGAAAATAGCAATTTTAAACCATTTGGCCAAGAAGTTCGAGCCTAACCGAAGGTATACGGAAGCGGAAATCAATACCATTTTGAAAAAGGTGTACCCTGATTATGTCACCTTGCGGCGATATCTGATTGAATACGGCTTTATGGATCGAACTCCGGATGGTAACAAGTACTGGATCAAACTTTAACAGCATTTATTATACCGGAAACAAATGACACTTCATTCGTTTCATATTCTAATAACAGGCTAAAAGCCATGAGCCGCTTTCCCAAGCGGTTTTGCCATCCCATTCAGCTTTTTGTTTCCATTCTGTTTCCGAATATAAAATAGAACCCTTTCTGTTAAAGAAAGGGTTCAGGAAACTTCACACGACATCCAGTACTTCGGAACTGAAAACCTGTTCTACTCGCCTTACTTTTTGATGCAATATTTTTACCTCTTCGACCTGGCTTTGTTCAATCCGATACAACCTGGAATCTACTTTGTCCAGACGGATATCGACTTGATCCAGCCGTGCATCCACTTTGTCCAGTCGTGTGTCTACTTTGTCCAGACGGATATCGACTTGATCCAGTCGCATTTCCACTTTGTTCAGTCGGGTATCCACTTTATTCAACAGGGGATCCATGACGAGCATCCACTCTGGTCAACCGATTCCCCACTTGATCCAGTCTTTCCCTGATCTCAGTTTGTCCATCAAGGATTTGCAAAGGCATCTTTTCCACATGAACCGCTCCTTTATATGTTAAAGCAATTCTGTCACATCCTGTACAGCCTTCGTGACAGAGCCAAACTTTTGTGATTTTTATACAATAATCGATATTATCCCGGATTTTTTTATGTAAAAATATCATATGAATGAAATTTCCACTGGCTTTTTTCGTTATCTCTGGACACCTCCAGATCCCAACACGGAATCTTTACCGTTTGGCCGTCTCCTGTCTCAATGTGAATCCACCGGTGCTGAATCCTTTTTGCATCAAAAGATATCCGGATCACCTCCCCTTGCTCTGTCCGTTCATACACCATATACAAATATCTTTTTTGCAAACCTTCCAAAAACTCCTCAACTTCGGGCTTTGTTCCTTCAATGCATACTTTGACCATCATGGTTTCCTCCTTTTTCTGTTATTCCATGTTTCTCAAGTGCAATCTTGAAAAATAAAAACGAAAGGTTGATGTTTTGTTTGAAAATAGTATATAATCTAGAGCAAATAGTTGCAAATTTAAAAATAATCTTTATATTTTGTGCTTTATTTGTAATATTCCCGGCCAAGTACTAAATATCTATATAAAACTCCTCAATATTTGGTATGTGAAACAAAATAAATGAAAAAACCCCCAAAAAATTTGCAAATGACCTAGAAAAAATTTTTGAGGTGAACCTGATGAGTGATGTCAGAGTTGATCGTGTAGCATTGGGCAAATTTATTCGCCAACAAAGAAAGAAAAAGAATCTTCGCCAAAAAGACCTGGTTGACGAATTTCTTACGCAGCCAGTATTAAGTACCATTGAAAACGGCAAAGGACAGGTGAGCGAAAAGAAATTGATTTATGTGCTCAGGAAGCTTGGGATAGAGAAAGATTTGTCTCACTTTTACACCAGGGATGAGGAAGAAGATGAAGAGGAAAAAAATGAGAAATTGAAGTTGAGATTAATCGCGATCGAAAACATTATTGATCTTGTCAGTCCTGATCTCGGACTGGAGCAGCTTCGGGAATTGGGTATTGCGGAGGGCCACCCCCTCTCCGTCCCGATCCACTACCTGAAAGGTAAAAGCTACATCAGGAAAAGGAAATGGAAAAAAGCTCACAAGCATTTATTTGATGTAATTTACCTCATCGAACAAAAGTATCCGGACATGGCGGTTACCAATTTGAAATCAGCCAGTTACAGTGAACTTAGTTTTATTGAATATGCCCAGAATCATTATGTTCAGGCACTGAGATACGCCCAGCAAGCACTGGAATGCTTTCTGGAAGATGGAAAAAGGAAATATTGCAAAGAAATTATTCTTGTGAGCAAGGCTATCTATTTGGAAAAATTGAACCGCCTTGAAGATGCGCAAAACACCCTGCATCAGTTGGAAAATATCCATACCTGCAAGACCTCGAATCTGGGTGCCAGTTATATCAGCAAAGAAGCCAGCCTTAATATGTATGATATTCGTTCCTCTATCCTGGCCAAAACCAAAATGCACTCCCAGGCAATCAAATATGCGCTTAAAGGGATCGAACTGGCCCGGATTGACAAAATGACAGACCGTCTGTTTGAACTCTGGGTAACTCTGGGCAGCATCTATATGGAGAATGACCAAATGGATCTGGCTTTTATCTGCCTGGATACAGCACTCAAGCTGGAAAAGAAAATAAGCAGCCACGCACTGTTAGCATATGTATACATACAATTGGGAATTTTGCACGAAAAACAGAATCAGACTGGCAAAGCACATCAATTGGCTTTGGAAGCGATCAAATTCAGCAAAAACTCCAATAATGCCTATCGCGAGTGTGAAGCCCTGATCCTGCTTGGCAATTGTTATTTCCAACAAAACCGGAACGATCAAGCTTTCCAGACCATGAAGACTGCATTGGAAATCGCCAAAAAGCACGCATTTACGGACTTGCGCAACAAACTCAATTTAATCATCGGCACCCGCCTGAACAAACTGGGGGACCCCCATGCGCATACTTTTGTGCTCGACTTTCTTCACTCCTATGTGAAAACTTTTGAAGGAGGTGATGAAGAGATGCCGGTAAACATTCGTGCTGCCGGGAACCCCCCCAATACGTAAACCGTTTGTAATTTTAAACTCATCCTCAGTCCAATGACTGGGGATGAGTTTTTTAATAGATTAATGGACGGTTTTCATTTAGCATAATCATCCTGTATTCGCTCGATTACCCGGTCTTTCACTGTAAACAGGCAACCAAACCTTTGACCCATGAGTTTCCAGAACCCAATGCCTTTTCGTTTACTTTTATATACGGGTCTATAATTACAGCGAATTTCCTGGACACTCCTGCATCCGTCAGGATGACGCAACAGAGGTTCCTGTCATCAGTGACTGCAACAAAAAAAGAGGCAGTGGAATAGGAAGAAGTAAAAACTCAGCAGTGTTGTAGCCTTTTCGAAAAAAATTATATGATGCATTGAGGGCAAAGGGTATAAGGAAAAAATGGATCATAAACCTGTGGTTACCAAATCAATCTGGTCATTAAAAAATATCATTTTTCACTGAATGTGACGACGAAGTAACTGTAAGATCCAGTCTGTAAGAAGCGAATTTCATTATATACGGTCGAATCCTGAATGTTTCCATCAATACCTCGGAAACTTTACAATGAATGATTGTTAAAGTTGGCTTTTTCAAAGTTCCCTTGTCGGGTTTATTTTGATCTTATGAAAAGAAAACTGCTGAAATGTATAATAAATATAAATGGTGTAATAAGTGCTTGCCGTAGGTGTTATTTGAGGAGTCAACGCATTTTGCGGAGGTTGTTTATCATATTTAGGCGGATTCGGTTTGTGCCCCAAAGGAGATAACAAACTTTGGCGAAACATGTTAATCGCTCATGGATTAGAATAGGGCTTGTTTTTTTAGTATCTCTAGCACTAATTGCCGCATTATATTTCGAAAAAGATACAACTGTACATGCACTGGGAGTGATCCTTGCGGTTGTAGCTTGGTCTGCAATAGCCTGTTTTTTTTCTGATAGAATCTCACATTATTCCACTTTACAAAAAATTGTTTTCATATTAGCAATGCTGATAATAATTATTATTACGGTAATTTTTGTTATAAACAACTATTAATTATTGCTCTCCTTTTGACCAAGCAACAGAGTTCCTCTTCATTAAATTTCTCCAGTTGTTTAATATCGAATCGAGGATTTTCGTCAAGAGTTGGTGCCCCCAATTACTAAATATTTTCAGAAGAATAAGAGGAAAAAATTTTTTAATAGAGGAGAAGAAGAATGTATAAATTAAATATTGGTTCTATGCTGTTCGGTGTATTAATTGCTTATATCATATTTGGGTTAACAACCGGAAATTTTGATTGGAAACCTTTTTTGGCAATGGCTATTGTGTCAACAGGAGCAGAATTGATTCGAAGAATGAAATTGAAAGAAACAGGAACTCCGGATAAAGGTGAACGGATCATTCAGCTATATGACAAATATGCATATATCACCTTGAATGTCGCCAATGTATTGTTTTTTTTACATTGATTGTTCTGCAGTATGTCTTTAAAGTAAACGCTATTCCTGTTGATTACCTTATCATATATGTTGTTTCCCTTTACCTTGTTATTTCTTTAATCACATATCCGATTAAGAAGAATTAAACTTCCGCATAAAGCGAATAATCCTTATCACAGCATCCTTTGAAAAGGATATATCTATTTTCAAGGAACTTAATATAATCTTGTTTGAATTGCATGATGTTGGTTTGGTATTAAAACTTTCAAAATAAAACCCAGGTCGAAATGGACAATCTTTTATAACCTGAATCAATCAAAAAAGTTTGGGCTCTCCCCGGCTTTTTTCTTTTTCTGCACTTGAAGTCTGCTTATTAAAGTTCTGGCCACTTTTATTCCAGGGTACTGAAAGTGCATAAAATACAAAACTTGATCTTGATCAATTTATTTGCGAGCCGGATAAACTAGGATTTAGGTATACAAGAGAAAGGAGGTTCCTGATTATGGCAAAAGCTGTTTTTCAACTGGAACCGTTAACCTGCCCTTCATGTATGCAAAAAATTGAAACCTCCCTGATGAAAACGGAAGGTGTCTGTTCCGCCAAAGTATTTTTTAACTCCAGCAAGGTAAGGGCGGAATTTGACGATTCCACCATTTCGGCGGCTGAATTGGAAAAAACAGTCACGAAATTGGGTTACCCTGTAAAATCAGCGAAAGTATCCCAATCATAATTCTTGTTTCACTGTGACAATTTGATTTACAGTTTAAAATTGCAAAGGAGAAAAACAACATGGCCGGTATGATTCATAAATACAAAAATATGATTACATTAATATCTGGAATCTTGCTTATCGCCGCCTTTATATTTAACCGTTTTGGTAATATCCTGCTCCAGGACCTCGCTCTGGTAACCGCCACATTCACAGCCGGCCTGCCTGTTTTGATCAAAGCCTTGCAAGCACTTCGCATGAAAGTTTTCAGCATTGAATTACTGGTAACCATCGCAGTAATTGGCGCACTTGTGATCGAAGAATATATGGAATCGGCCGCAGTTACCTTTCTGTTCCTGTTCGGAGCTCTCCTGGAAGCACGTACCCTGGAAAAAACACGTTCCTCCTTGAAAGAATTAATGGATCTGGCTCCTCAAAAAGCAGTAGTTCTCCGCAATGGAAACCATATAACGGTTCCCGTCGCTGACGTTGTAAAGGGTGACCGGGTTATCATCCGCTCAGGCGGAAAGGTTCCGGTTGATGGAAGAGTTGTATCAGGCCAGGCCCATTTAAATGAAGCAGCAGTTACCGGTGAATCGGTTCCGGTATTGAAGAAGGAGAATGATCCGGTTTTCAGCGGCACAGTGGTTGACAGCGGATATATTGAAATGGAAGCGGAACGGGTCGGGGATGAAACCACTTTTGCCAGGATCATCGAGCTGGTCGAGGAGGCACAAGAGACAAAATCAAAAACAGAAAAATTCTTTGACAGATTCTCCCGGATCTATACTCCGGCTGTTGTATTCCTGTCGATCCTCGTATATGTGATAACAAGAGATCTCCATTTGGCGATCACCTTCCTGGTCATTGCCTGTCCAGGGGCATTAGTAATCGGAGCACCGGTATCCAATGTTGCCGGCATTGGCAATGGGGCAAAAAACGGTGTTCTGATTAAAGGCGGGGAAGTAATGGATCGACTTTCCAAAGTGGATACACTTGTCTTTGACAAAACCGGAACCCTGACCAAAGGAAAACCTGAAGTAACGGACGTGCAGCCGTTCAACCAATTTGATGCAAACGAACTGTTAAGACTCACTGCCCTGGCAGAAACCATTTCTGAACATCATCTGGGACTGGCCATCGTGAGAGAAGCCGAAAGAAGAAATCTGGATTTGAGCAGCGATCCGGAAAATGGGAAAATTATCAAGGGTCAAGGAATTTCAGCCAATGTTGACGGCAACAGGCTGATCATAGGAAATCGAGGATTCCTGGAAGCTGAACAAATTCCCATTACAAATGAAATTATCCAGTACGCAATTGGCAAGGAAAAAGCCGGGAACAGCACTGTTTTTACAGCTGTTGACGACCAGGTTGCAGGAGTAATCTCCATCGCCGACCAAATCCGTGAAGATGCGGCAAGAGTGTTGCCGTTACTGAGAAAAAACGGAATCAGGAAAATCATTATGCTGACCGGAGATAATAAATATACAGCCGCATTGGTAGCCAACAAACTGGACCTGGATGGATATAAGGCTGAATTGTTGCCAGCAGATAAAGTGGATGTTATAAAAAAATTGAAAGAAAAAGGACGTATTGTGGCAATGACGGGGGATGGGATTAACGACGCGCCGGCGATTGCCACAGCTGATATTGGCCTGGCAATGGGCAAAAGCGGTACCGATATTTCGATGGAAACAGCTGATGTTGTCCTGATGGCTGACAAGCTGGCACAATTATCACATGCATATTCCCTGGCAAAGGCAACCGTGCGTAATACGAAACAAAATACCTATTTCGCCATATCCATCGTGTTAGTATTATTAATCGGGGTCCTGGCCGGATCGGTTCATTTGGCATCCGGCATGTTTATTCATGAAGCAAGTATATTGCTTGTCATCCTGAATGCAATGAGATTAATCCGGTTTAATCATGGAGAGAAACAAAAAGCCTACTTGCAAGTCAACATGTATAATCAGAGTGAAGGTTGATTTTGTCTGCGATCGATCCAATGACCAAACCAGATCAGGAGACCAAAATGAGTAAAAAAGACAAAACTTCTATTGATCAACATGACTGTTCCATCGGCCCGCATCCGGCATCATGTATTTCTGTTGTTCCCATATTTAATCATTTGGAAAAAGATCAAATGGACGAGATTATGGGAGTCGCCCGGTCAATTTCTTTTCATAGAGGAGAAATGATATACCGTGCCGGCCAGCGGTCAGACTCGCTTTATATTGTAAATAAGGGTAAAATTAAAATTTACCGTTTGTCTGAGTCTGGCAAAGAACAACTGGTACGGATCTTAAAACCGGGTGATTTTACGGGCGAACTGGCATTATTCAAAGAAACGACGCACGAAAGTTTTGCTGAAGCAATGGAAAAAACCAGGGTTTGCCTTATCAAACGCTCCAATTTGCAAAAGTTTCTCTTAAAATATCCTTCCATTTCACTGAAACTTCTCGCCGAGTTTACCAACAGACTGGAACAATCCGAAAAACAGTTTGCCCGGCTAGTCACAGAGAAAGTGGAAACCCGGCTTGCCCTTTTTTTAGTGGAGTGTTTTGAAAACGAAGGACAAAATCAATTTGTCCTGCCTATGAGTAAAAAAGACCTGGCCTCCTATTTGGGAACAACGCCTGAAACCCTGAGTCGCAAGTTGACCGATCTGGAAAAACAGGGATATATCCGGCAGAAGCCACATAAAAAAATTGAAGTATTGGATATCGATGGGCTGCTTTTGCTCTAGACGCTGAGTAACTATTTGCGGATGGGGGTCAGATCCGTCTTGTATCCAAATCCTATGAATGCCCCATAGAAGCCAGTTTCCAAACCCATATCTGATCCTCGTCCGAACAGCCTTCGAGTGTTTAATGATATGCTTCCGGTGAAGCCAGTCGCTTTAAACTTGCCAAAATCAATATACTCGCTTTTTATTTTTACATTGGAAATAATGATTTTTCTGATAGTTGCATAGGGAAACTCTATGTTTCCGGTCTGCTTTATCTCCAATGTGCTTAAAAACAGTAAGGATAGGTCAGGCAAAGGATAATAATTTCCTTGCTGAAAAAAAGTTGTCGGAGACAAAAAGCACAGCATAAATCTTTTTGAGAATTGCTCAATTGCTTTCTCTTCACAAAAAGGGCTGTTTCCACTTCTGAAATAATCCCTTTCCACTCACCCAATTCGACCTTCCGGTGCTTCATCAGATATTCCTGCAAACATTGGATCATAGCTCTGCTTGGGCTTTAAACCCGAATTTCCCCCGGATCCGCAATCGGATGTATAGAAAAAACCTGTCTCTCTTGAATCATTTGTGCCAGAATTTCGTCCGTTGCCTGAATCGCCTTCATGACAAAGGCATGCAACCTTCGCCCCATGATTCCCCGATTCATATGGCTTTCTTCCATATTTACAAACATCGTCAACCGGTACTTGAATCTCTCTTTCAAATATTTAAAATATTCCGTCAAATAAACTCCCTTTCAGACCATGAAAAACGATTTGCGAACAGTGCCCCGTCTTTCAACAGAGATGCCCGCAAATCCATTTTTTACAATATATACAGCTCTATTTCTGACGAGCTGCACTTGTCTTTTCCTTCAGGATCTGAATCCGTTCGCTTCCCAAAACAGTTTTTACCACTTCGCTTAATACCTTTCCGATGCTTTCATGGATGGTAACCTCAGCCAAATAATCCAGGGGAGTGGTAGTCCTGTTGATTATTATCACTTTTGCCCCCGTTTCATGGGCGATTTCCACCAGCCCGGCAAAGGGATAAACTTGCAGCGAAGTGCCCAATACAACTACTGTATCTGCCCGTTCCACTTCCTGGATAGCTGAATGCCAGGAAAATGAATCAAGCGGTTCCCCGAACAGAACAATGGGGGGACGCAAAGGCGCTTTACAAGTATCATCGGTACAATAGTAAGTCCCTTCGCAATAAGAAAAGGCCGGGTATTCTTTGTCGCAGCGGGAACAAACCAGATAGCGCATGTGCCCGTGGATCTCAACCACTTTCCGGTTTCCCGCCTGTTGGTGAAAACCGTCGATGTTTTGGGTAAGAACCGCTTTCAGGATGCCTTCTTTCTCCAGTTCGGCAAGTACATAATGGCCAATATTGGGATGATATTTAAATAATTCTTCAATACGCATCTGATAGAACTCAAAAAAGTCTTCCGTCCCGATCGCTTTGGGAGTGGCAATTTCGTTCGGATCTTTTCCGCACCAAAGCCCTCCCTGGGAACGAAAATCGGGAAGCCCGCTCTCTGTCGACATTCCCGCTCCCGTCAGAGCAACAAGATATTTGGAGTCCTGGATCAGCTGAATCAACTCGTTCATCAAAGTCCTTCCCCTTTCAAAGATTTGATATATGCTCCATTTGCCAACGCCAGACATTATACATTCGGGACAAGCCTTGCCAAAACCGTCATGGATTCTGTTACAGGGTAAAAAAAGATGCCATTCTCTTTTGGAGATTTCCGCATCAGCCTCGCAAGAGATAATTTGTGAAGTAGTCACTTGATTCTTCTTTTACTTTAACACATGCCGTTTTGCTAATAAAACAGCCATGGATTCTGCACCCGTTGTCACACCAAGGTTACGATCAACACGATTCCCAAAAGGAGCAAAAATATACTGGGGATCAGAATAATCAACTCGTTCATCAGAGTTCTTCCCCTTTCAAAGGATAATATATGATTCATTTGCCAACGTCAGACATTATACATTCGGGAAAATCTTTGCCAAAACCGTCATGGATTCTGTTACAGGGTAAAAAAAGATGCCATTCTCTTTTGGAGATTTTCCTCGCAAGGGATAAAAATTGTGGAGTATCAATTGTTTCTTCTTTTACTTTAACACATGCCGGTTTTCTGGCTCTAACCAGAGAAAAATCAGGACCGTCTATCACCCTGATCCTGCCTTGCAATCATGCAGTTATAATCCATGACTACTGCTCCCACGGATTCCCACTGTTAAGATCAACAGTCACCAAAAGGATCAAAAAATCATAAGGATCAACACAAGAATGGAATGGTTTATAAAAGGTACGATAAATTTTCAGACTCTATTAATCTTATTTTTTATTCTACTCCTTAAATTTTCAAAAACAATTGAGATGACAAAGCAGTAGCTTTTTTTATTTGCCCTTAAATTGTCAAAAATGCCAGTTGGTACGTATAGTAAAATTCAATATTGTTACTGTAATTCTATAGTGGAAGGAGTTTTTGTATATCCATGACCAAACTTTGGTTTTCGATCTGGTTCAGTCCCCGAAAAACCATAGATACAATCATGAAAACGGATCAAATTCCCATTCTTCTGATCATCGTCAAAGGGTTGGTTTTTAATCTGAATTTTTCTGCCTTCCAGTCTTTTGGAAAAGAGTATAGCCTCTTATCAATTTTAGGGTGGTCATTTTTCCTGGCTGTAGTCTCAGGACCGATTCTGGTCGGAGTTTGGAGCTATTTGTTAACATGGATTGGAAAGTGGTTCGGAGGAATCGGCGATGTCCAGGATGTCAAAAAAGTATATGTATGGACAGCTGTTTTTGATTCTGTGAATCTTTTTGTGTATTTCATATTGATCATGTGCATGGGAAATGTTTTTTTTGATATGAATGCAGGTGTTTACGCAACGTTTTTCGAATTCTGTATATCTTTGTTGGGGACAGTCGCATACTTTTGGTCTATCGTTTATCTCATTATGGCTCTTAGTGAGATTCATGCGTTTTCCAAATGGAAAAGCTTTTTTACAATCGCATGTGTCATCGGACCTCTTGCACTTTTGGGACTAAGTTGAGTGGATGAAAGGAAGTTGAAAAAATGAGTGATTTGTTTGGACCGGGAATTGGCGCATTGCTGGCTATTGCAATAAGTTCCTTTACTGTCAAGTTATTCACCTTGGGCGAGTATGAATCGGATACAACCACCGAACAAGGAGATTACCATGTACATATCACCAGAATGTCAACACGGCGCCCCTACTTAAAAGTGAAAATCCAGGATAAAACAAGAAACCGGAACTACTCCAGGACATTAAGAAAGAAAGATCTGATTCAACAATATGATGTGGAAAACATAGACGAAGTAGTTCGTGAAATCGTACAGTTGTATGAAAACACCATTGGCAAAAAATTGCTGCAAAAAAATAAATAAGGAGGACAAAGCTGATGATTGTGCTTAAAGCAATTGTATGGGGACTGATTGCCGTTATTCTTTATCCAGTGATTGATAAATTATTCATCAAAGGAAAGCATGAATCCGAGTGGACAACAGAAAACGGAGAATACAAAATCTATATTGAAAGAATGCGAACCTTTGGCTCTCCTTTCATGCAAGCCAAAATTACGGATCCCAAAAGAAATAAAATGTATTCCAAACGAATCAAAGATCCCGCACTGGTTCAGGAGTTTGATACTGGAAAAAGGGATGAAGTGGTGTATGAACTGGTTAAACGTTATGAAGTTCAGATCCTTAAGCTAAATACCTGTTAATTTGATGGACTGGAAAAGAAAATTAAAAAGGTATCTTCTCCATTCTGAGACTGTTGACAAAAGAAGGTCAACAGCCTCTTTTTGATTTGGACTAAAGGGTTGCCGGAAAATAGCGCAAAAAAAGAGTATTCAAAAACCAAAGGCGGAATAGCCAAAAAACGGGCTTAAAGACAAATCAAATCCTATCAAGAATTCCCACATGATAATCCTAATATTTAAAATAAAAAACATAGAGGCGATTTCTCCTGCTAGTAAGCAATTTGACAAGGATTCAGCAGCGGTGCTGAGAAGGCACATTTCGACTGATTCGTTTCAATCTACACTCTGCTTGTCCTTTTTTCCGGATGACAGAGTAAGAGAGGCGCGGGACCTTATTCCCCCAGAGAAAAAGAGAATAGGAGGCCCTGCCTTATCTTTCTGAAAATTAATTGTGCCACAATCCCGATTATGATCGAAAGCAGTAGAAGATAGTAAAAGACAAGTTCAAACGGATTGATATTAGACAGTATTTTTAATTCTCCAATAAAACAAAGTTTTGGACCCGCATACTTCCTCTGACAGGTAGATTAATTTTTCCCGCTTGTTTTAATTTACTTTTATCATAAACTCCAATTGTTGCTGAGATTTTGTTTGAGTTCTCCTGGGATAAAATATAAAAATATTTTTCATCTTTATGTATATGGTAAATTGACTGTGGTA
>CBEULT010000002.1:0-272171 GCA_965544045.1 uncultured Thermoactinomyces sp. | reverse complement strand
TTAGAAAACCCCTTCTGTACTCAGTTATTAGAAGGGGTTTATCTACAGTCTGAGCACTTTAAAGGAAGTGCTTTTTTAATATTTTCCAGATCATTGGTTGTAATCTCCTTGAAAAATAAAAACCATTTCCCTCAGGCATGGAATATCTGAAAATGCTTATTTTAACCTCCAGTTTGTATCCATCCAACAACCTGACTTTATTTCACACAAAAATAGCGGCAAAAGCAGAATATAAATCTGCCTTTGCCGTTAAAAAAATTAATTACTTTATTTTTTCCATCGAAATTTTCTGGGCACCTGCCCGTACTGCTTCCAGTACTGCTTCAATTATCTTCGATTCATAGGCTGTGTCATAAATAATTTTCCCATCAACAATAATTCGGTACATCGGTTTTGGCTGTTTTTTCTTTAATCCGAATATACCTGCAACGCCTTCAGCAATAGCTTCCGCCAGCCCATCAAGAAATTGTGGATCTCTAAGCAATTGATTTTCTCTTTGATTGGAAATAAACAGATTTTCAATCAGCACCGCCGGCATGGAAGTTTTCCGCAGCACGGCAAAATTGGCCCGTTTTTTTCCCCGATCTTTTATGTTATATTGCTTCAAATATTTTATAACAGTGTTGTGCAGAATATTTTGATAACCAGCAGTTCGGGAAGCTGCTTTTGGATGGATAAATGTTTCAAAGCCAACGGCTGTTTGGCTTGCTGCATTATTATGAATGGATAAAAACAAGTCGCATTTTCGTGCGTTTGCAAAGTCAGCTCTTTCACTCAACTCCAGAAAACGGTCATCCCATCGGGTCAAGGAAACGGAAACACCATCATACAGCCCCAAATACTTGTTGATCCTTTTGGAAATGTCTAATACCACGTTTTTTTCTGCCAGTCCAAATCCTGACGCTCCTTGATCTTTTCCGCCATGACCCGGGTCAATCACAATATAAACGCCCATTCTTCGGCACTCCTCTGCTTTTTTATCCCGGCAGAAAAATTGAAGGATTCAATCATTAATATATAGCAAATCCTAGATATATTATATAAAACCCTTGTTATTTAATATGATATATTTAGAAAATTGAATTCTATTCTTCTATTATTATATTAAATTTTTTCCATTATTTGCAAGACATCAGACTAAAAACAGTAAAAAAAAAAGAATAACCTTGAAAGGTTATTCTCCACAGATATTATTTAAAAAATACCAGGTTCTGGCATCAATCTTCATCTTCAAAGAATTCTTCCAGTTCTTCTTCATCATCCTCAAACAATTCGTCAACCACTTCATCCACCACCATTGCCCCGATCACTCCGGCAGCAAATCCACCAACGGCTCCTTTCAATCCGGAAGAACTGTGTCCATGATGGCCATGACCATATTGATAATGTGTATCATGATAATAACCACCTGTACCGTAATTGGCCATTTCCTCCAGGATTGCTTTTATCTCCTTGACCAATTCCTCTTCTGATTCAAGCAAATGCTTGGGAATAAACACTTCCCGCTTCAATTCTTTCTCATCACCAAAAGAGTAGAGATCCAACTCAACCAGCATATGGACGCCATCAGGATGAACGGCAGCAATAAATTCCAGCTCTTCTGCACGACCTTGCAAGAAATCCGTTGGGAATAATTCAAACTCTTGCCCGCGCCCGTTAAACTTGCGGGATTCATGCTTCTCCCTGAATCCCAGACGGGTTAATGCATCAAGTATCATCTGCAAAGGATGAGGACAGACAATTTCTATATAATCACGGTCTTTTTGATCCACACCGCTGGCAATATCCAGGTTCGTACTGAAAAAATAGGTGACATGGTTTCCGGAAATCAGGAGATCATATGGCAATAAATATTTGAAAGGAAACTCTTTATGTTCCCCGGGATGAATTGTGAAGGATTCGTTTACCGGGATAGTAGCAACAGTATGGACAGATTCAGTTTCATCATGGCGAATGGCTACCTGCAGCAGAATATCTATTTTATTGATTTTTTGTTCTGCTTCTCCGCCTTCGATCACCAATTTTCCTTCAACGCTTTCCCCAAGCCGGAATTGATTTTTATCCAGGACCAGATCCACCTTTGCTGCCCCTTTGCCAAAACGGGCCATCAACTTTTTAAACAATGTTTTCACCTTCCCCGTAATTAATAAACATCCCAGCATTCTTTCACCTGGCTGCGATGCCGGTGATCCTTGATCGCTTCCTGTTCCGAGTAGTAATAAATAAGGTTTTCAGGCTTAATGTCCTCGGCAACATGACATCCAACCGGATGATAAACATCGCTATTCTTGCTGGCAATGAAGATATTCTTTTCTCTTTTCAAAGACTCCATTTGAAAGCCGTCTTTCCTGCTGTAATTATCCCATTGCCAAATCCCGACTTTTTTTTGCTTTACTTCCTGTTCAGCTTTTTTCAGCCGGTCCAGGTATTTGGCATCATCATCTTCCACATAAGCGACACGGGCAAACCCACCCTTTATCAACTCTTCCTGCAACAATTTGCCATCTACGAGCACATAAGCCAGGAACCTGCCATACTTATCCCTTTTTGTCTTTTCTTTTTCCAACTCAATTTTTTCCGCTTCATGAACAAGTTTTTGTGTGAATGCTTTGGCTTCTTCTCCAAGGGGCTGTTTACCGATTTCCGGATGATTGGTTTCCGGTGTATCCACCAACAGCAGTCGGACGGTCTCTGTTTTTCCTTTCAACTGGATTTTAAGCGTATCCCCGTCCACTACCGTTACTGATTTCTTTGGAACTTCGGTTTTTTCTCCATTGCCGCAACCAGCAACAATGAAGATGGCCAGCAACAAGCCCCATACGGCTAATTTTCTCAACTCGCTCCACTTCCCCCTCTTGCTGCATGTCAACATATAAATGTTTCCAATTTTGTTTTCTTTGCCAATTTAGCACATTCACACAAAAAAATCAAATTCGGTAAAGAAAATCAGACCCATCTTTTTATTACCGGATAATTAAACGGGCGTTCCTGCAGTGCCCGTGCAATTCCCATCACTGGTACGATTAAAGCAATCAGGCCAAAAACAACTACAAACGGAATCCCGATCAAAATCCAGACGAAAATGGAAGAAATCCAAATCAAACAAGCCATCACTATATGAAAGATCATTGCTTGCAATGAGAGTCGCTTCAGTTCGCGATCCCCGGCCAGCAGATAGACGATAATCGGAACCAGGATCGGGGCAAACCAGATACTGGCGTGTGTCAAAATTTTGATCCATTTTGTATCCATTCCTTTCACCTCCTCCTTTAGTCAAAGAAGACATACAATTATCTCTTTTTCCTTCGGAACACTTATTAACAAGATTCCGAATATAAACAGCATTATTCCTGTGATAAATCATGACAGCCTCACTTTTAATCCGGTCCATCGATCTCCAAGCTGCAAAAACAAACCATTTAGTTCTCTGGTATACTTGGTGCATCCTGGTATTTTGCGGGCAAATTTGCAAATATTATTATACAGCTGTTACAAGCGTCAGCCTACACAAAGAAAAATTATTTCTTTATCAAGTTATTCCTCTATGCCTGATTATCACTACTTGGATAGTGAATACCATTTATTATGGCATATCAATATTGGCTCTCTGTTAAGAAATTACCACCTTTCCATTAAAAGTGAACCATGTTCCTCTCTTGATTCATGATATCGTCAATGTTTTCTGTCATTGTACAAATAACACAGACCACTTGACAGATTGGATAAGTATGAACAATCACGTTGGACATGTATAGATCGATAACATTTCAAAAGAAGGTCTGAGAGCCAAGACTGAGAAAATTGTGTGCCTTTTCTATTCGACTCCTGAAAGAAACGCTTCACTTCTAACCATGTTCGCCAGGGTTCGGGTTGCCCGATGAAACGGCATTTTATGCCGGAAATTAATGAGATCACGACTACGAAAACGGCAAAGCCTTCCTTAAGAGAAATTCTGCCAGACAGTTGGTAAAAACCGTCAGACAGCATGGTGTTGTTTATTATTACATGCTGTATTTATATCCATCCTGTGACTTGAATCGGCTTTCTGCCAATGATTACAGAAACGCCTTGACTGCTATCAAAAATACTTATTGAAGGGTTAAATAAAAAAACTGTGCTATTTCATGAAATAGCACAGCCAGACAAGGGTTTGGAGGAAGAAATTCGGAATCAGTGTCACTCGTGCGGAAAAACGGACAGGACTGCAAGAAATTGCTGGCTTGTCCGTCGCTACTTGTGTACGATGGAGCGGAATAAACCCGGACATCTTGCATTGCTGTAATTGATTACCTGGTGCGACCGGGAACCAGTTCATCGATCTCAACAACGGGTTTCATCACATTATTGACTTTTTCAAAGATGATTTCCCTGTCTACTCTAAAGTTGAGTGTATGTTTTATATCTTTCGACGACGCTCCAATATAAACGGTATATTTACCTGGTTCCACTACCCATGCCGAACGGTCTTCATCAAAAGAGGCAAGGGATCTTGCATCAATAGTAAATGTTAATGTTTGTTTTTCATTCTTGCCAAGTTCCCTGGTTTTACCAAAAGCTTTCAACTCCTTGACCGGTTTGTGCATGGTTTTGCCAGGTGCCCCTGCATAAACCTGAACAACTTCTTTACCTGTTACGTTGCCGGTATTTTTAATATCTATGCTCACCTTTATGGATCCATCGAATTTTTTTGCGCTCAGCCTGGGGTGGCTGTAATGGAAATCCGAATAGTTCATCCCATAACCAAATTCATAGGATACCGGAACATCGAAGGTATCAAAATACCGATAACCTACATAGATCCCTTCGTTATAAGTTACGGGATTTTCTCCAAACGTTGTTGAGGGAACATAGGAATAACCATTCTTTGCAACACCTTTTACATCGATTGGGAACGTTGTCGATAACTTGCCTGATGGATTTTCTTTTCCGGTCAATACCGCTGCAATCGGTTCACCCAGAACCGTACCAGTTTCCCAGGAAAGCAGAATGGCATCAGTTTTATTCTTCCAGCTTTCCATTTCGATGGGTGCTCCTGTGCTGAGTACCACAATAAAGGGTTTTTTTGCTTCACGACACAATTCGGAAGTTGTCTCAATCAGGTATTGTTCAGCATCGCTAAGATAATAAGCACCTTTTTTGGCCGCAACATCAACACTTTCTGATGAGCCTCTGCGGATCGTCATGATGACACTGTCTGATTTATTGACAATGTCTTTGGCCAACTGTTCTTTTGTCGGCTTCATTTCCTTATAAGCAGGATCACCGCCAAATCCGCCTACCGGAAGGATGCTGTCTACCTGCGGATAATTGTTTTCTGTCGCATCAATAACTGTTGCCCCTGTATCCCGAAGAGACTGGGCCAGATGTACCAGTTTTGAGGTATCTACATTTACATTACCGCTGCCGGCACCACCGCGTACCAGATTATTGGTGGCATTGCCAATGGTTCCAATGGTTCCGCCAGTTATTGGAAGAGATTCTTTGCCCTTTACTTTTTCATTTTTGAGAAGCACCATTCCTTCAATGGCTGTATTAAAGGCAGCCTGTTCACTTTCTTCAGCATATTTGTTGTGATCGGTGCTCGGTTCAACTCCATTAAAGGCGGGTGTCTTCAGGATATATTGAAGAACTCTGGTCACTGCAGCATCAATTTCTCCCATGGTCAGGAAGCCTGCCTGATAACCACTTATGATCTGATTCGCATTGCCTTCGGGCATACTGAGATCCAACCCTGCCTTTACCATGGAGGAATAGGTGTTATTTCCAGGCTGCTCTTTCCAGTAGGAAGCATTCCCCTGCCCACCCCAGTCTGTCATAAAAATGCCGTCAAACCCCCACTCTTCGCGGGCAACCTTTTGTAAAAGCTCAGGATTTTGTGAAGGGCTTGTACCATTAATCTGATTGTAAGCAGTCATAATTGCCCAGGGAGAGGCTTCTTTTACAGCAAGCTCAAAACCTTTCAGATAAATCTCGCGAAGAGCTCTTTGGCTTACATTGGTAGGCAAATTGTGACGTGATTTTTCCTGATTATTGGCTGCAAAGTGCTTGATGGTTGTACCTACACCCCGGGATTGTATCCCTTTTATTTCAGCCGCAGATGCTTTTCCTGACAGCAATGGATCTTCGGAATAGTATTCAAAGTTTCGCCCGTTAAGCGGATGTCTGTGAATATTCATGCCGGGTGCGAGTAACAGATCTGCTCCAAAATAATATAACTCTTTTCCAAAAGACTCACCCATTTTGCTTAACAAATCCAGGTTCCAGGTAGATGCCCTCGCTGAAGCATTGGGAAACTGGGTTGCGTATCTGGTCAGCGGAGTCCCGTCTGGTGCTGTCCCTCCCGGCAGCGGATCAATCCGAACCCCAGCCGGGCCATCTGGAAGGGATGTCGCTGGTATGCCATATTTTTCATATAGATCACCTGATGTACTACCAGCTGCACCTTTCAATTTTTGCGAATCCCGGTCTCCTGCAAGAAGAGCAGCCTTTTCCTCCAATGTCATTACTTCAAGCAGTTTGGGAATAGATGACTCATCTTCCAAATAGACATGTTTCTCATCAGCATAACCGAGAGATGCCCCAGGAAACATCATGATAGCCATTACCATCATCATCACAAGGGACATGGCCCTTATGTGTTTACGAAGCATGGTTTATCCTTCCCTTTCGTTTTTTGCTCATGCCGGATTCTGAATCATGCTGACAATCTGCATCGTTTTCCAGATCTAAAAAATCCTTGCAAAAGATCCTCATTCAGACTCATTTAATGAACCATAAATTTCAAACTCATAAATTCTTGCCGCAGTATCACTGGTAGCCAGCCGCCAGATGGTCCCAATCTCCGATATGCTCTTTGTAATCCTGAATTTCCATTTTTACTTTCTTGCCGTTTACTTTAAATGTTTCTGACACATCGCCTTTGGTAGAAGCAGCCAAGAAGTATACACGGTCATATCCTTTCGGGATGGTAATCTTCTGCCCGTTGGAAGCGACTGCATTTTTATAATTGCTTTGACTTCCTTTTCCAACCGGGAAAAAAGCAGATCTGTCAGACAATCTTTCTGGAAAGCGCTTACATTTATATCATAATATAATATATTGAAAAAACAATAAAAATATACTAAAATATAATAAAAATCCCTCCAAGATTTGAACTTCAACCTGGCCTGAGGGCATTATTGTGATTATCTTTTTATACTGATTTTCTTCATGTCTTATATATAATTTAAAACTTTAAATATTTTTGTTATGCAAGTCACAAACCAATTAATTAAATCTGAATGCTTTATTTTTAATTAAGCCCTTCTTTTCATACGAATCTCTGCTTTTGGCTGTAAACTTCATCAAAAAGCGCCATAAAATTACCAAAGCCTTTCACCAACAGTACTTCCCGTCAAATCACTGGTCAAAATATTGGCTAAAGACCAATCTGGCAGAAAAAGGGGCATATGTATCCCAAGCCACCAGCTCCAATAAAAACAGCATCCGACAAATATATCAAATAGTTAGCAGAAAACTCCGGTCATAAAGACACGGAGTTTTCCGGCTGAAAATATGTGTGTTAATGCGATTTTCGGAAGTGGGATATCGGGTCAAAACCCGGATTGCTTCAGCATGGCAGTGATGGTACGAACATCTCAGAACGTTGGAAACCCTGTGATTATTAATTCCGATCGAAATAAATATTTTTCCCGCTGGCAGATATGGCTATTCCCACAACAATCTTTCCCATCATCATACCGCTTTTTTTAGCGGCTGCTCCTATTCGATACATAACACGATTATCCAGATTGAACATACTGGCGGTCTTAACTGCCGAACCGATGGCTATGCCCAAATCAAGCAGCCGCCAGGCACACAAGGGACCTGCAAACTCCGCCATTTCTTTTGGTTCCAACTCATTACAATGTTCCTTGCCGCAGGCACCGCAATTCAGGCCGGCAGCTTTAAACGTATCATCCAGGGATAAAAGTAACACCGCTGTCGAGTTCCTTACATTTTCTCCATCCCGATCGAAATTTTTCTTACCGGATTTTTCTCCATATCCCACCATGGCATCGGCTAAAATATCCAAATCTTTACCGCTTACCACCTTAATGCCAATAAAATCCTTACCATTTGCTTTCGGGGCCGTTTTAGCGGATATACCCATCAGTTCTACTGCTCTGACAACGCTATTTTCCATGAATTTTTCCATGATAAACATCCCCTGCTTCTTTACAGATATTTTTGTGTTACCTCTATAAACCTGGAAGCATCAATATTATTGCCTGATATAATTACTGCCACATTTTTAGCAATATTAATATCTCTTTTCAAGAGAAAGGCTATACCTACCGCCGCTGCTCCTTCAACTGCAAGCTTATGATATCTGAAAAGAAAAGCCATAGCTTTTGCAATGTCCTCTTCTGAAACCAATACTGTGTCATCCACATACTGTTTTACCATATTGAAAGTATATCGATTATTCTGTCCAATTCCACCCAGCAAGCTGTCAGCAAGTGTATCTTCTTCCTTTACAGCAACCGGTTTACCAGCCCTGAGGCTTTGGTACATTGCTGCACTTCGTTCCATAGTAACTCCAATTGTCCTGATACTGGGATTCGTAGATTTCATGGCACAGGCAATTCCAGAAATTAAACCTCCACCTGACAAAGGAACAATGACCGTATCAATTTCCGGAAAATCTTCTAACAGCTCAAGACCGATTGTTCCTTGGCCAGTGACTACATGCGGATCGTCAAAAGCCTTGATTACCACCAAACCTTTTTCTTTTGCCAATCTGTAACAATACTCTTCCGCATCATCCTGGCTGTCACCATAAATAACAACCGAAGCATCTTCACGCTTTAAAGCATCAACTTTATTTTCGGGAACACGGCCAGAAATACATACTGTAGCAGGGACGCCTATTTTCCTGGCTACATGCGCCACCGCCAAACCATGGTTGCCTGTCGAAAAAGTTATAACACCGCGCTTTCTTTCTTCAGGAGTGAGATTCAGAATTTTGTTGGTTGCACCCCTGACTTTAAAAGAACCGATTTCGTGCATAGATTCAAGTTTTATACAAACAGACGCATCTAATTGCTCTGATAATATATTGGATTTGATCAACGGAGTTTTTTTTACAATGCCGGATATATTTTTCTTAGCCATCCATATATCTTGAATAGTTGGATATTCTGCCTGGTTATCACGAGAGCATTTGTTGCTAATCAAAATCAGTATAACTCCTTTCTGCTATTACATATTTGTTCGCTGATAAACATGGTAATCATGGTAGTAATGCAATAACATCCATTTCTACTAATGCATTACCCAAAAGAACACTTTGTACAGTAGTACGCGTCGGGTAAGGTTTGGTGAAATATTCCTGATACACATTATTAAATCCGTCAAAATCGTTAATATCGGCAAGATGAACAGTTACCTTCACCACATGATCCATGGTGCACCCAGCAGCTTCGAGAATGCCTTTAATATTCTCCATGACCTGTCTGGTCTGTATATTGATATCGCCCTCAACAGTTTCATCAGTTCCTGGTTTTTCGGGTGTTTGACCACTTACAAACACAAAGCCTTCTGATATAATAGCCGGCGAATAAGAACCAGCCGGAAGTGGTGCACTTGCAGGATTAACCTCAGTTTTTTTTATCATTTAACCGACCCACCTTTTATATTTTTTAATAATCCCATAGCTGTTCTAACGTGCATCTCTGCTCCAATTAAAAGAGAATCTTCATCAATATTGAATTTCGGGTGATGATGCGGATATTTTGAATCCTTGTTTTTATTTCCGGTACCAACAAAATAAAAGGCGCCTGGAACCCTATGTGTATATTCGGCGAAATCTTCGCCAGCCATTGACCTGTGTTCCACTATATTCTCTTTGCCTACTACTTCTTTTGCAGCATTGATCACCATATCTACTACTTTTGCATGGTTAACAGCGCAGGGATTACTGGGTATATACTTGAGCTCATATTCAGTTCTTGTTGCCATACATATTCCTTTAATGGTTCTTTCAAAATTTCTCTTTAATTTTTCTTTCTCTTCGTTCTCATTTTCGAGTAAATAACGTATTGTACCACCCAGTTGAACTTGTTCAGGAATAGCGTTTCTGCAACTGCCACCTTTAAATTTTCCAAACATGATTATAACTGGTGAATCTATTTCTCTGGTTTGAAAGGTTTGTATAGCTTCAACTATTTTGGATGCTGCAGCAATAGGATCAATGGCTGTATATGGTGAGGCCGTATGACCTCCTTTGCCGTAAATAATCAGTTCAAATTCTTCATTTCCGGCCATTACCGGCCCGTTCACAATTCCAATTTTCCCACTATCAATCGGTGTCCATAAATGCAACCCTAATGCCACATCGACATCCGGTTGATTCAATACCCCGGCTTTGATCATTTCAACAGCGCCACTTTGCGGTGCTCCTGCTGTTTCCTCATTTGGCTGGAAAACCAGCTTAATATTTCCAGCTATTTGATCTCTGTGATTGGCCAAGACTTTCCCTGCAACCAATAACATGGCTATATGCCCATCATGTCCGCAAGCATGCATTTTCCCGGCAACAGCCGATTTACATGGAATATCATTCATTTCCTGTATAGGTAGACAATCCATATCTGCCCGGAGCATCACAGTGGGGCCAGGTTGATTCCCTTTTAATAGCGCGACCACACCAGTCTTTGCAATTTTATAAACATCAAAACCCGATTTTTCAAGATAATTGCATATAATATCTGAAGTTCTGAACTCCTCAAATCCCAATTCAGGATGCATATGAAAATCCCGTCGCAACGCAATCACTTCATCGTGAAGTGACACTATTTCCCGCTTAATAGCGTCCATAATAATACCTCCCCAAAAAATTGGAAGCTATGGCTAAAAACTATATGTAAATGCAGATATTCGACAAATCATTCAGCCTCTTGCTCAGGTTAATAGGGATATATATCGATATATATCCCTATTTCAGCTTGTTTACAAAGTATGAGAATGCGATTTTCAGAAGCGAGTAACTTCGAAGCCGCCGCAAAGTGACAGCGTTTGCAGGAAAGAAAAACGGGCGAAGCTGTTTGGCAAGAGAGTTTTGCAGCCCGTCTGAAGGTGAACGCTGGAGCGCCCCTTCCTCTTCCTTGCAAGGCGGAGATAAAACGAAGCCCCAAAAATCGCAGTTTATCTACAGTCTCATCCCTATTTTATTTAACCAATTACTTCACAAATAATTTTCTTGGGAAATCTACAAACACTTCGCATCCCTGTTCAGTAACTCGCAATGTCTGACTTGCTTCAAAGCCAAAATCATCCATCCAAATTCCCGGCATCAGATGAAAAGTCATATCGGGCTGCAATACTGTATGATCGCCCGGCCTAAAACTGGCTGTATGCTCGCCCCAATCAGGTGGATAATTCAAACCTGTTGAATATCCAATGCGTGAATTCTTTTCAAATCCACTTTTTGATATGGTCGTATTCCATACTTTCTCTATTTCCTCACAAGTAACTCCAGGCTTCACTGCATCTATTGCGGTATTAAGTCCTTCCACAACAGTATCTGCCAACTTTTGGAGCTTGGCTGGAGGTGTGCCAACTATCACAGTTCTTGATAGTGGTGAATGGTATCTTTTGTAACATCCGGCAATTTCTATGTTCACCTGGTCCCCTTTTTTGTATATACCATCACATCTCCAAGACAGATGGGCAGTTGTAGCTCTTTTACCTGCCGGAATTAAAGGTACGATTGCCGGGTAGTCTCCTCCGAATTCTTCTGTACCATTAATAAGATCATAAAAAACCTTGCCCGCAACCAGACTTTCCCGAGCTCCTTCTGCAATAGAATCCACAGCTGTTTGCATTGCTTTCCTGACTATTTCCGATGCCTTCCTCATATATTCAATTTCTTGTTTTGATTTAATGATTCGAACCCAATTAACAAGGCCGGTAATATCCTTGAATTGAGCATCAGGTAAATTTTTCAAAAGCTGATTGTAGCATTGCCCGGTAAAGTAATAGGCATCCATTTCAACACCAATAGTCTTTTTGTCCCAATGCTTTTCTTTTAAGAGATCTGCTACAAAATCCATTGTGTGTTTTGTTACTGATTGAATATAATCATCCGGATACGGGACAATATTTTTCTCACTTAACCATGTTGTCATTCTTGCACCATTGGAATCCTGCTCTCTGCCAACCCAAACCGGTTCCGGTTCATTAATATTCAATATGAGAATCTGGTGTACATAAAAGGACCATCCATCATAACCACTCAAGTAATTCATGTTAGCCGGATCTGTTACCAACAATACATCAATGCCTTTATTATTCATCTGCTCTTTCGTTTTTCTGACCCGCTCTTTATATTCCAGTACATTAAACGCTGGCATCGATTACTACCTTCCTTCAACCGAGAATATAATCTTTCATAGACCAAAAGCTTAAAATATGTGACAGCGCTTCCAAAACGGCCGCAAACATAAATCTATATTCACTTTTCACATCTCATACAGCTCTTCTCAAATTCTACTTTTGCTCTCTCTGCGGATTTTGTAACGCATAATCCCCCCAAGCCGGTACATCTGAATTC
Organism: uncultured Thermoactinomyces sp.; assembly: GCA_965544045.1. GTDB lineage: Bacteria > Bacillota > Bacilli > Thermoactinomycetales > Thermoactinomycetaceae > Thermoactinomyces. Next base: position 259,576 of record CBEULT010000002.1, on the reverse strand, counting down.
TTTTGGCATTAAAAGACCTGTTTCCCACATGGCATTGACCACTTCATCCAGTGGTATAAACGGGTCAAACCCGTTTAACACCATATTTGCAGAAACAATACCATTAACAGCTGCCATCGAATTTCTGCCCACACAAGGCACATTGCCCACACCGGCTACAGGATCACAGATTAATCCCATAATATTCTGCAAGGCCAATGAAGCAGCAGCAAACGCTTCTTCAACACTCCCGCCCAACAATTGAACGATTCCAGCAGCGGCCATGCCACTTGCTGAACCATTTTCCGCCTGGCAACCACAAACTTCGGCCGCGAAAGTTGCCTGATGATCAATAAAAACTCCAACAGTTCCAGCAGCTAGAAGACCTTTGGCAATCTCTTCATCAGACAGTTTCAACTCATCTCCAACCGCAACTATGGCACCAGGCAGTACGCCACAGGAACCACCTGTTGGCGCTGCAACAACTTTCCCCATACAGATGTCGTACTCCATGGCTGCAGTGGCCCAAACCATCACCTTGTTCAATATTCCCATATCGATGAGCCTGGCATTTTTGTTTATATTTCTAGCAATCATCCCGGCTTTGGAAGTCAAGAATCCCCTCTTACTGAATTTGCCTTCAATTCCTTTAAGTGCTGACTGCCTCATAATTTTTACAATTTCAATCATCATTTCAATTATTTCCGCCCTGCTTTTTCCACTTACGGCTTCTTCATATTCTGAGGCAATCTCCCAAACAGTACTATCGTTGGCTTTGGCATATTCAATTGCTTCTTTTGCATTCGTAAATGGTACATGGCAGTCGTTCAGTTTTACCACGGGCAAGATCGGCTTTACATATTTAACTTCCATAACTCCGGGGATAGCCTTTAATTTACCAATAATCCCGCCAGGAATTTCATGATCAAATTTGACAGTGGTGACATAATCATTTTCTACATTTTCTGATTTGGCATCCAATGCCAGATTACATTGTAAAAGCAATGCTTCTATTTGATCCGATAAATCTTTTTTTGAAATGACTATAAGATCATAGCAATCACCTTTTAAAGATACCGGGTATTGCCCATATTTGGTTACCTCAAACATACCTCCACCGGTAGATTTGGCTTCCACTTTAATTCGTTTGCCACTTTTGCCCTTAACGTTGACAATGGCAAAGTTCGGATGAATATCATCACCCAGTTTGTCTTTCCTGAATTTAATCTTTATCTTTTTTTCTGCTGCGATCTCAAGAGAGTTTTTTATGTTTTCATCGGAAATGTCAATACCCAATATTCCACCGACAAACCCGAAATCTGATCCTTGCGACCGATAGGTTGCAGCAAATGACCCATTACAATCGAAAATGATTTCAATTTCTTGTATTTCGTCATCCAGCAACATATTAACAACTTTTCCTATCCGTGCCGGTCCCGCCGTGTGAGAGCTGGACGGGCCAATCATGATTGGCCCGTAAATCTCATTAAAAATGCTGCACGGTTTCATTACCTCACCTCATTAGCGATACATACATTAACAATTACTGCGTCTTGTTTATCAACCATAGTTACTAACGAAATTAATTTTCTTCATAACCACACCAGTCCAGCACCGCGCAAGCAATAACCTTTGTGGCCTCAAGCAGTTTTTCTACCTCTACGTATTCATTTGCTTTATGAGCTGTGCTTCCGGGTCCTGGACCGAATACGACGGTAGGTATGTTGCCGTATCTGATCAAAGCACCTGCATCTGTCCCCCATGGAGTTCCAATTATACTCGGATCATCGCCTTTGACATATGAATAATTTTCGGCTATTGTTCTTGTCAAAATATGATCCTTATCGATTTTGCCAGAATTCAAACAGAAGCCGAACCATTCCACTTCAGGCACATGCTCTTTTAACCAATCATCTTTTTCAGCAACTTCATAAACTGCTTTTTCCAACGCCTGACGCGCTTCACTGATATCCTCATCTGGAGAAAAAGCCATTCTTCCTTCTATTACCGCTTCGTCTGGCACGCTTGTCGGAAAAATACCGCCCTTTAAAGTCCCGATATTTATGTTGAATGGAGCAGGTGCATGCTTGTACAACTCATGCCTTTTCATTTGGGCTCTTTTTTTGTCAAATTGATCCAGTCCTTGAATAATCATGCTGGCTTTGCTTATGGCATTGACTCCAAGATGTGCGCTTCCGGCATGTGCTGCCAGTCCCCTGATCGTTATCCTGAACCACATGACTCCAATGGATACAGGGCATACACGCAAATCGGTCGGCTCCGAAACAATAGCTCCATCCGCTTTATAACCCCTGCTGATTGCTGATAAAGTCCCGGCCCCTCCTGTTTCTTCACCTATGACACTTTCAACAATCACATTGCCTTTCAAAGTTATTCCCGCATCCATGATTGCTTTTACCGCCATGATATTGGCGATCAAACCGCCTTTCATATCAGTGGCGCCGCGTCCGTATACTCTTCCATCCTCAAATTTTCCACTCCAAGGAGCATCAGACCAGTCCTTGTCACCTGCGGGCACTACATCAATATGCCCGTTCAATATTATCGATCTTCCACCACTTTTTCCTTTCAGTACCCCTACAACATTTGGACTTCCCCGGAAATTGTCTCTCGTTGTCAAAAAGTATGGATTTATTTTTGTATCTTCGATAGTCGGTTCCCATATATCAACGTTAAAAGATAACTTTTCAAGAATTTTAGAGTAATAAATTTGTGCATTCTTTTCTTCACCTGTTACGCTGGGAAACCTTATTATTTCTTGCAGGTTCTTTACAAGTTCATTTTTGTTGTTTTCGACCTTTTTCAAAACCCGTTCTTTTATAGCATCCATTTCATCAGGCTTCCTTTACTTTCCGCTTTCTGTTTTGAACATTATTGAGCCAGGCTTTGTCTTCATCCATCATTTTCTTAACCGCATAAATTGTAACAAATTGGATGAACATAATCGGAAACCCTATCAGACCCGAAACAACCTCAAGCGGTACCAAGCCACCAATACGTAACATTACAAGCGCCAGAATTGCAATAAGTCCAGCCCATATAATTCTGGTTGAACGGTTCGGATCCACTTTACTCATATCCTGGGTATCGGTATAGGCAGAAATTGAGAAAGTGGTTGAATCGAGTGTAGTTCCGAAAAAAACCATTGTGAGTATCGAAAAAATGACCATCATGATGGTTGGAGCCGGCAGAGAACCCAATATTTCTGCTATTGCTACTGTAACACCATCTGCGCTGTTTTCAATGATCTTCATAACTGGTACTTTACCAGTAAGATACTGGTTCATCGCAGTCCCGCCAAGAATACCTGTGGCTAACCAGGCCAATGTCAGAGGCGCAAAGAAATAAGTCATTAATACCTGGCGTATAGTGCGTCCCTTCGCAACCGCAGCGGCAAAAATACCATGCAACAAAGCCCAGGTGGCATCATAAGCCCACCAGAAGACTGAATACCTTTGAATGTGGCTGGAACCGTCAGTCTTTAGTGAATCAGTATAAAACGATAAATCAATGTAATGGCTAAACAGAAAGCCGACACTTTCAGTGAAATAGTTTATGATAAAAAGGGTTGGCCCGAGAACTATTAAAAAAAGAGCAAAAAATGCAGCAAGATACATATTGAATACACTTAAATTCTTGATTCCTTTTTCAAGCCCCAGGTACACACTTGTGGTAAAGAGCGCAATCCAAATAATAGTGATTACAAAGGTTAACAGGAAATTCATCTCAATATGAAACAATTTGGATACAATGGCACTCACAATCGGTGTCCCCAAGCCAAGGAAAGTTGCGCTACCCGCTACAATAGCTATCAAGAAGAGAACGTCCAGTACCTTTCCACCCAAACCATCGGTAAATCGATCACCAAACACACAACGACAAACCTCAGACACCCTGACTACAGGTTTCTTTCTTACATGCAAAATATATCCAAAAGCTGGTGCTGAAAGGGAAAAAATTGCGAAGGTTTGAAGACTCCACAAGAACATGGAATAGGGATTCCCCCACATAAGGGCTTCTGCCGATAGCGGTTCCACTCCAAAAGGTGGATCCATTGCAACCAGTGCCCACTGAATGGTTCCCGTTCTCATGATGGTAGATCCGATCCCCATGGCAACAATAATCGAGAAAAACTGAAACATGGTGAAGCGTGGTTTCTCCCCCGGATCTCCCAGCACGACATTTCCATACTTTGAAAATGATAAATAAAACCCGAAAAAAACCATAAGAATGGAATACCAGATATACAACCAGCCAAAATTTCCAACAATGCCCTCAAATATACTGTTCAAAGTGGCTAACGAGCGCTTCTCATACATAGCTAACGGTATAACCATAGCAATAATAAGGATGACTGACGGCCAAAATATTTTATAATCAATGGTAAGTTTTTTCTTTACCTTCTCCAATATAAATCATCCCTTTAAATTTTTAGTTAACCTGCTATCCTTTTGGCTCCATTGGGAAATCTGTCAACACTTCACCATGGTCTTTTCCGACGGCGGCAGTATTGGTTACCAGATAATCGCCTTTCCCGCTACCAACAAGCCAGGAAAGGATATGAAATGTCATTCCTTCCTTAAGTACAAGATCACTGTATCGTTTTAGTCCTACTACCATGCTGCCACCGGTCCATCCCGGAGGAAATCCGACACCAACCATGTAGCCACAATGATGGCGGGTATAATGAGCAAGTCCCGCTGCATCCACGACTGCTTGCCATTTTTCATATACATCTGCTGCTTTTTCGCCTTCTTTAAGGTGACTAATCACATTGTTAAAAGCATCAATAGTAACCTTTGAAATTTCCAATGAATCTGAAGGAATATCTCCTGCAAAGAACAGACGTCCCATTGGAGCATGATAATGTTTTACAGCACCGGCCATTTCGATAAACAGACAGTCCCCATTCTGCAACTTTCTGTCACTCCACGTTACATGTTCCATTGCCATTGTTTTCGTACCGCGAACAAATGGCCAAAATCCCGGAGGATCACCTCCCGCTAGAGCCATAGCCTTAAGTATTTCGGCAGCTATCTCGTTTTCGCGTACTCCAGCTGCAAACGTTTCTTCGGCGGCGGCCATCATCTTTGAGGAAACCCTGGCCGCCTTTCTTATATACTCCATTTCCAAAGGGGATTTAACCATTCGCAATTCGTCAATTACATCTGAAAAATCACTCCAGACAGCCTGGTCAAGTCCGGAATATATTCTTTCGCTGTTTTCAAGGGGGGCAAACAAGGTACGTTTTTCCATCCCCAACCGCCCATTGGCCAATCCCATCTCCTTGATTTCACGTACTACATGGTCTGCTGCGTTTTCATGATCGAGATAACCAACGAACCGGGCATTTTTCACCATCTCTTCAACTGTTGCGCTTTCCATCTTACGTACAACCAGACGCATTTCATTTTCCCGAGGAACAATCAGGATATGCGGAGCAAAATAGCCAAAATGGTCAAGTCCGGTAAGGTAATAGATATTTTCCGGGCTGGTTACAATACACGCATCCAGGTTATTTTCATCCATCTTTTGACGAACTTTCCTAACACGCCGGTCAAGCTCGCTCATCGGAAAAACCATAAACTCATCATTCATAGTCAAGACTACCCTCCTTCAAAGGATTTTTGCCAATACTGTCATCATTTTCAAGAATTAAAAACCTGAATTCTCATCTGTCGCTTCATCATCTTATTGCATGAAAGGAAAAATACAAAGAAAAATTCCGACACCAGGAAGGGAGAATCCATAACCAGGTTCCCCCATAGGGCAACCTGGTACGCAAGAAATAAGTTTGTTGGAGTACTGACAGATCTTCCTTCAAATTGCAAACGTTTACAAATTTGTCGGCTTAATATTTTTTATCGGATTATGGTTTGGGAATAGACAAGTCATCCCTGTGATCATTAAACACCAAATTGTAACCACTGCGTTCAACCCATTCTTTTGCAATTTGGGCGAACTTCACTTTTTCGCGAACCAGGAAATCAAGATAGTTCCTATCAGCCCAAGAATTATACATTTCTCCTTCTGATCGGCCAGGCTCGATTTTGAAATAGATTGGAGCACATATCCTGGCCAGTTCAGGTGCTTCATGATACCTCTGGAAACCACCCATTGAATCAACGAGGCTTACGTATACATCCAGCGGAATCTTGACGACACTTCTGATTGAAGCCAGCATAGGCAAAGTCAAATCAGCCAGGGGATTGAAGCTGTCCGCACCCATATTTTCCAATAACTCTCCGTTTACTGCAGTGCCATGCCCGGCAAAGACAGATACTTTGAATTTTACATCAGGGGGAATAACTCCAGCCTGTCTCATATTATTTAAAAGATATAGCAAGCCTTCATCTGGAATTAAAAATCCCTTGATACCAGCCTCAATGCATCTGTCCAATTCTCTCAGGTAAGCGTTTACAGCGTCTTGTCCCCGCAGCCTCATCCCACAGACATAGCCTTCTTTGGTAGTGTACTGCCTGCCTGTATCCCAAGCCCTGCTGGGAACCGGATTAATCACAACTTCGATTTTATTGTCAGCTGCCATTTGAGCAAAATATTTCAGTTCCTGATTATCCAGTAACGTGGCGCCCTTTACCGTAGCAATAATTCTGTGTATTGGTGTATTTCTTCTCTCAGATTCCTGAAGCATAGCTTCAAAGGTAGATACATTTTCCACACCGGCAATTTCCATACGGTAGTGAGCGCCGCCCTCAAAAGTTAAAGGGGACGAAGGAAGGTCATACCTGTCCCTTAAAGGATATTTAGTATTTTCTTTCAAGTATTTTTCGTATTTCCAAAAGGCCATGACTATTCTCCTTTAACTCTGATATTGTTCTTAATCTATTAAATAGTGATTTTACTCGAATTCCTTAAATAATTTCTCGAACTCCTCTTTGCTGTCGGTTATATGATAAACATAATCATCATCCGGAAAGCCTGTATTTTTAACATCTTCCGTGTATTCCTTAAAGGCATTAATTATCACATCTGCTACGTTGGCATACTTTTTAACGAATTTGGGGGTAAATGCCTGAAACATTCCAAGCATATCTCCACAGATCAGTAACTGTCCATCACAAGGCCAACCGGCACCTATTGAATAAACGGGTATTTCCAGTTTTTTGGCAATAAAATCCGTCACTTCCGGGGGGACGGCTTCCACTAGCAATGCGTAAGCTCCTGCCTCCTGAATGGCTATGGCATCCCTGATCAGTTCCCTGGCACTGTTCACATTTCTGCCCTGGGCTTTAAAGCCACCCAATTGACCCGAACTTTGGGGAGTTAAACCAATATGCCCCATGACTAACATTCCAGCATCAGTTATCGCCTTGATACGGCTACAAACCCTTCTGCCACCTTCCAATTTGATGCTGTCGACATGGGCTTCTTTGAAAAATCTGGCAGCATTGGCCACGGCATCCTCATCTGATACCTGGTATGAGCCAAAAGGCATGTCCCCAATAACCCACGTATTTGGAGCCCCTCGGCGAACAGCTTTGCAATGGGAGATACAATCGTCCATGGTTACCGGAACAGTACCTTCATACCCAAGTACAACCATTCCCAGTGAGTCACCCACCAGAATCATGTCTAAACCAGCCTGTTCAGCAAAAGAAGCCATTGGGTAATCATAAGCCGTGACCCACGCAACTTTATCTCCCTCTTTTTTCATTCGCCTAAAATCGATAACAGATTTTTTGCGAGCCACAATTAAAAACCTCCTTTGATTAACCTGTGTTTCCAAAAAGCAAAATCAAAATTTCTCTTACCCCCACCTGAAAAATACCGGTTCTTAAATTGGATGTATTTCAAACAGATTCACCAAAATATTTACAGGTATATAACAGGGCCGTCACTTGCATTTTAAAACGGCGTTCCTATATTGTCAACGTATGTTTTTATATTTTTTATTTCTGACATTAAGAATAAAAACTCCAACAACACTTGAAACTACAATGAAATGACATAGTATCATTATCAATAAACATTTTCGAGTGTACGAACAGTAATGAAATTTCATTCACCGTGTTCCTATAATAGAAACATAATGCCTGACACAACCATAAATTTACGTTCTGTAAGCCTGGAGTTCTTATTAATGTCTGTTTCTGTTTTAAATCGGAACAAAAGAGGGGATTATCGACTTGAAAACTGTTTTACAAATTATTATTGTCTGAATATTGCCGGGGTTATTGAATGAGGATTTTGAAGGAAACCATGGAGCAGAAAAATAAAGTAGCCAATAACGCCAAGTTCCCGTTTCCTGTTTTAGACTCCAATTTGGGGCATTAATATGCTGTTTCGAACAACTGTATCTGTTCATATTATTGGAAAGCCGTTCTGGTTTATCTTTGTTTAACTGCACTCTTAACTAACAGGAGGGTATTTTAGTTTACGCAAAAATACAATTAACTTGAGAAAATGTGCAGAATAATACATAATAGGAGTAATTGTCTTTGGCAATAATGGTATAATAAATATTACTGCGCTAAAATTATTAGTAAATTGGAATATCTATAAAATATAAAGTTCTGTATAATACAACAGTGTTTTTATAAGAGGCGTTATTCATAACAGCAGGAATATATTGTCTGTTTTAATGCTTGGATCAAATGATTCCATTATTGGGGAGGATTATACTGGTGGGTAAAAATTCCGGGAATCGATTAAAATACCCTGTTCACACACTTGAAAAATCACTGGAGGTCATTGAATTATTATCAAAAAAAACTGACGGTAGTGGGATGGGGATTAGTGAATTAAGTCGCAATTTAAACCTCGGTAAAAGTACAGTACATCGTATCCTGACAACATTAATGGCTTACGGTTATGCGGGTAAAGTGCCTAATACAACCAATTATCGTCTTGACTGGAAGTTATATGAGATCGGTACTATTGTGCTGCAACAGCGTGACCTGAACAATTTCGATTTATCAATCTTGCAAAGAATATGCGATAAGCATAAGGAAACTGTGAATATCGGTATTTTGGCCAACAAGCATGTGGTAATACTTAATAAAGCAGAACCTTCCACAACATTAATAGCCAATCTTCGAATTGGTTCTCGTGAACCTTTTTACGCAACAGCATTGGGTAAAGTTTTGACTTCAGAACTGGAAGATGACAAGTTGGCTGAAATATGCCGGGATATGGAATTCAAGAAGTTTACACCGAAAACGATTGGTTCCTATGAGGAACTTGTTGCAGAATTGAAAAAAGTAAGAGAAGAGGGATATGCGATTGACGAGGAGGAATTCTGTTTGGGAGTATCTTGCATTGCCATGCCTGTACGTAATATCAAGAAAGAGATCGTTGCTGCCATCAGCGTTACAGGCCCTTCGGTCAGATTGAATTTCAGTAAAATAATCGAGATAAAAGAAGACCTGGCTCTGGCTACCATGGAACTATCGGAATATCTTGGCTATAAAACCGAATCCTGATACCTGAAAAGGAATAATCTGTTAATTTGCAGTAAAACGTCCACAGGCTGTGGAAGATGGTTTCTCCGTGACAGTGCGATCATCCAGTCAAAAACAAAAGAAGTTATCTTTTCTTCTTAAAAAGCTGACAAAGCAGAAGTCGCCTCGATATGAAGGCGACTTCTGCTTTGTACAGGGAATTACCATTCTACAATGCATAAACTAGAATATCAAATGCAAGATGGGCATTGTAATAAGTATGGACAGTATCACACGCTCAATCCAGATGATTATATAATCTTTCATCGTAAGAGGAATAGCTGTTGCCATTATACAAGGTATCGATGCGGAAAAGAACAAAATCTCTGAAACACTGACGATACCCACCAAGAAACGGGTGATAACCGGTGTGTCGGCAACAAACGCCGCTGGAAGCATCATTTCAGCAATACTGGTCGATACGGCTTTGGCAGAAAGCAGTGCATCTGGTGTTTGAGTCAGTACTGTGAAAGGATAGAAAATATATCCGATGACTGAGAATACTGGAGTAAATTCAGCTATAATCAGCCCAAGCATACCGATTGCCAGGATGGACGGGGCAATATTGAGTGACATCTTGAATCCATTGATAAAGTTGTCGAAAACCACCTTTCCGACACCCGGTGCAGCATGGAAAGCTTCCATTCCCTCAAACAGTGCACGGCTTAGTGTTACTGGTTTCTGCTCTTCTACCAATCTTGGAGTTTCATCAACATACCTGTCCGGCATCTTGCTGAGCGGATATATTCTTGCTGTAATTGCCGTGACAATGAATGTGACAACTGCTGTTATAGTGAAATACAGTAGCCACTGATCCATTATTTCCAAAGCATTTGCAACGATCACCATAAAGGTAGCTGAAACTGTTGAAAAACCGGTAGCAATAACAGCTGCCTCTTTTGTAGTGTATTTCTTCTCCAGATAAACACGGTTGGTAATCAGAAGTGCAATTGAATAGCTTCCTACAAATGATGCAACTGCATCTACAGCAGAACGTCCCGGTGTTTTCCAGATTGGACGCATTATCTTTTCCATCAACACTCCAAAAAGCTCCATCAGACCAAAATTTGTTATAAATGCAAGGAAAATCGAACCAACAGGTACAATCGTCGCAACAGGAACCATGATCTTATCCCATATAAATGGAAGCATGTCATCTTCCATTAAGCGATCAGGGCCTGTTCCTGTAAGATACATCATCATGAAGATGATTCCTGTTAGTTTCAATATAAAAAACACTTTTGAGGACGTTGTTTTTTTCCATGTGCCTGAGAAGAAGGAGTATGCAATCCCTCCCATGAAAATGGATACACCAAAAATCGTGAAGTAGTTTGGAATTTTTTTGATAACGTTGACCACGTGATCTAATGGTATACTATTCACCCCATTAATTGTAACGGGGACAAAAAACATGAAAATACCAAGCGCCGCAAACAATACAAACTTTACCAGATCCGCTGTCGTATAGTTTTTTGTATCCATATGAAGCCCCCTTATTGACCAACGCTTGAAATTTCTCAAGGGCCAATTTTTCTGGTATATTTGAGATTTCCTTGAATAAATACACTCTCAACAAGATTCATGGTGAAATGATATGCCAGATGCTTATATGATGGTGCGTCAATAATAATGACATCTGCTTTTTTTCCTATATCCAGGCTTCCTGTCACATCCGCCAGGTCAAGCGCAGCGGCACCATTTAAAGTTAGCGCCGTGATAGTCTCTTCGATTGTCATTTTCATCTCAATCGTCGCTAAGGCAATAATCAGAGGAATGCTTTGGCTGTAACAACTGCCCGGATTCATATCCGATGCTAAAGCTACAGGAAGTCCTGCATCAATCATCCGACGTGCCGGTGCATATTTCTCCCTCAAGCTGAATGCTGTATTTGGTAAAAGTGTCGCTATCGTTCCTGACTGTTTCAGCTTTTGAATTCCATTATCCGATATATTTAACAAATGATCTACACTGACAGTCTTTAATTCAGCCGCCAGTTCCGCTCCACCATATGGCACCATTTCATCAGCATGCATTTTGAGCTGAAATCCCATTTCTTCGGCTTTGTGCAACAAACGTCTGGTTTGATTGTGATCAAAAACCCCCACTTCTGTGAAGATATCGCAAAACTTTGCCTTCCCTTTAGCCAAAGGCAAGCCTTTTTTGATTAAAAAGTCAATATATTGATCTGGACACCCCTCGAATTCAGGAGCCAATTCGTGTGCACCCATATATGTTTTAACGATCTGTATCGGATGCATTTGATTTAACTTCTCCATCACATCAAGTTGCTTCAATTCGGTTTCCAGATCCAGACCATAGCCACTTTTTCCTTCGACAGTTGTGATGCCCATCATCAGCATTTGCTGAAGACGTTTGTAACCTGAATCGTACAACTCCTCGAAACTTGCTTTGCGAGTTGAAGATACAGTCCGCCGAATCCCGCCTTCATCCATCAATTCCGAGTATTTTACGCCCTGAAGCCGTAACACATACTCATCATCCCGATAGCCACCAAAGACAAAATGTGTGTGTGAATCGATGAATCCCGGCATCACAACCTTGTTTTCAGCATCAACAAGAATATAGTCCTTCGGCGTAATTCCCTGATCCAATAACCGATTCTGAACTTCTTCAGAGGTGCCTACGTCCATGATTTTTCCATCCGCAAGATAGAGGGCGCCATTTAAAATGACGCCGATATCCTGCATTTCTTCACCACATTTCCCGGCAAAACCGGATACTGTAACGAGTTCCTTCGCATTGACAATCAAATAGTTTGACATATGCTCCAGCTCCCAATGATCAATTGTTTTTCTCTCTGCAAACTGCATCAATAAGGGAATCATCCACGACATATGGCAGAGTGATATGATCCTGTCCCTTCATTACATCGTTATATTCCGCGGCAGTCTTCATAGCTGGTTCATTGGTCGCCCAGGAGCGGCGAGCCACACCACACATCACATCCCAAGGCATTGCGCTCTTGATAATAGCATCCACACGCTCCGAACCATCCAGCACCAAGCCGTAACCACCGTTGATCGCCTTGCCAATGCCAACGCCGCCACCGTTATGCAGCGCCACATAGCTCATGCCACGCGCAGCATTGCCGGCGTAGACTGCCGTCGCCATGTCGGCCGTGATGTTTGAGCCATCGTAGATGTTCGATGTTTCGCGAAAAGGGGAATCCGTGCCGCCACAATCATGATGATCCCTCCCCAACATAACGGGCCCAATTTCACCATTGCGAACCATCTCATTGAACTTCAGTGCGATGTTCATGCGACCGAAGGCATCCTGGTACAGAATACGCGCCTTTGTTCCGACAACCATTTTGTTCTTTTCCGCATCGCGGATCCAGTTATAATTGTCGCGATCCTGATAGCGACGATTCGGATCGATGCAGCTCATCGCTGCCTCATCTGTTTTCCGGAGATCCTCATCCTTACCACTCAGACAGACCCAACGGAACGGACCGTAGCCATAGTCAAACAATAGTGGTCCCATGATATCCTCGACGTAGGAAGGCCAGATGAATCCGTCCTTGTCATCAACACCATTGCGACAGATCTCCCTGACGCCGGCATCGTAAACGGCCTTCATAAAGCTATTACCGTAGTCAAAAAAGTAGGTCCCATGCTCGACCAGCGTCCTGATCGCTTCAAAGTGAACTTCCAGCGACTTGTCCACGCGACGGCGGAACTCCTTCGGGTCTTTCTCAAGCATTTCTGTACGCTCCTCAAAGCTCAGTCCCTGCGGACAGTATCCGCCAGTGTAAGGTTCGTGACAAGAGGTCTGATCGCTCAGAAGATCGATATGAATATTGTTCCTGACTGCATACTGAAGCAGATCAACTATATTTCCATGGTATGCAATCGCAGATGCCTTTCCTTCTTCTTTCTTCCTGGAGGCCAGATCAAATGCTTCCGCCGGACTTTTTACAACATCAGTAATCCATCCCTGTTTCCTACGTGTATTGATTCTTGACACATCCACTTCGGCAATGATACTTGTACCACCAGCGATTTCGCAAGCTTTCCCTTGTGCTCCACTCATTCCACCGAGTCCGGAACTCACGAACAGATGCCCCTTTAAATTGCCTTCATTTGGGATTCCCAGTTTCAAACGGCCGGCGTTCAGCAACGTATTGTAGGTACCATGTACGATACCCTGTGGCCCGATGTACATCCATCCGCCAGCCGTCATCTGACCATAGCTGGTAACACCAATTGCGCGTGCACGGTTGAAATCTTCCATGTTGTCAAATTCGCCAACCATGAGGCCATTGTTAATTATCACACGGGGTGCATCCGGCTTGCTGTGGAACAGGCCCAATGGGTGCCCCGACAGAATGACAAGTGTCTGCTCCTCGGTAATAACTTCCAGGTACTTTTTAATGAGCTGATACTGCATCCAATTCTGACAAACCGAGCCGGTCTCTCCATAGGTAACCAACTCATATGGATACAGCGCAACGTCAAAATCCAAATTATTGTCAATCATCACCTGAATCGCTTTACCTTCAACACAATTTCCCTTGTATTCTTCAATCGGCTTTCCGTAGATTTTTCCTTCCGGACGGAAACGGTAACCATAGATTTTTCCGTGCGTCATTAATTCTTCATAAAATTCTTTGGCCATTTCCTCATGAAATTGCTCAGGAATATACCGTAGCGCATTCTTAATCGCCAGGCGAATGTCTGATTGACTTAGATTCGCATGTCGTTTTGGTGCTCTGCGAATTCCCCGGACAAATTCGGGATACTTTGGAAGCACGGGATCAAGTTTGACCGTCATGGCCTTTTCTACAATCCTGTTATTCATTGAGCAAATACCCCCAGTAAAATATTCAGAAACTGTACACTCCTACTGTATGACAATTAATCGTCTATCTTTGATGAGCTTTACAATACCTTAAACATGTTATAAATACCTTCATCCAGCCAGTATTACAAAATAAACATCGAATTCGCAGAAAGAACTTCTTTAATTCCGGAGTACGGTATAAGCAGAAAATCTTTAAGCAAATTTGAAATAACGCGATTTCCTGTTCGTCTGTGAACTTCCGCCAGATAGTAAGCGCTGCCACAAAACTCCACTGATCGCACTCCAGGTCACTGATCCCCCTTCTTCCACTCGATTACGATTGAATCCTCCAGGGGATAAGAGCCTGTAAATCTTTCCGTTCAGTTGAGCTTTTCAGTAACCTGGTGGTTCAGCTCTGCTTCGATATCCTGGTATATTTTTGTTACTGCACCGTTTACTTTTTCAAGTATCGAATTTCCCCTGTCATAGTACTCCTCCAACAACTTGCGATTCTTCAGACTGCCAAGGTTGATCAGAACATTGAGCCACGCACCATTGACAGCCGCATTCAGCGTAAGAGCTGCTACACCCAGATCGCTGGCACAGTTCGAATTTGTGTGTCCAACCGACTGCTCCACAAGCGAACAAGCCTTGGCGCTGAGCTCCATCATCTCCATGGGCGTATCAATGCAAGCTACCAGCCCCTCTTGAATCTCTGCACTTCGTGCCTTCTTCTCTTCATCTGTCTCCTTCGGGAGTGAAAACGCTAATGACAGCTTGTTGTACGCTTCCGTATCGCGGTCCATCACATCAATAAACTGTTCGCGAATTGCATTAGCGTCCTTGCAGAGTTTTTCCACCAGTTCCTGATTCTTTGCGTACTTTTTTTTCCCTTTCGTCAACTCACTGACCATAGCTGTCAAAGCAGAGGAAAGTGCACCCGACAGGGCAGCGATTGAACCACCCCCCGGAGCAGGTTCTCTGGATGCTGTGATATCGACAAAGTCAGTTACGGTATGTTCCTTCAATAACATACAATCACTCCTTTTTACGATGCACAATTTCGTATATTAAATAAGATGGTTCTCGAGAACTTGCTTGCTATAGTCGAAATTCTCGATTTTGAGATAGTATTCCGCTGCATCTATGAGGGCTTTTGCAGGTGTAAGGCCAATGATCTCAGATCCGATAATGGGAACACCATAACGCTCTGCCTCAAAACGAATTGTTTCAAAGGCACGGTACAGCGGTGTATCCTCGTAATCTACCATGTTCATGGAAACCTGAACGACGCCTCTTTCCTCCATCTTGACACCAATTCCCTTACACGACCGAAATCCACCGTTAGATGCACGTACAATACGGGCAATCTTGTTGGCAATCTCAAGATTGTCCGTCCCGAGAATCACATTAAAAGCAACAAGTGGTTTGCGTGCACCGATCGCGACAATACCTGCGGTCGAATGGATCTTTCTTTCACCGTAATCCGGTGCCCACTCATCCTGCAGGAGCTTCTCCGGCATTCCTTCAAACTGCCCCTTACGCACTTTGGCAAGATTTCGGCGTTTTGGACTCGAAGCAGAGTCCCCATAGAGGAAAGAAGGGATCTTCAACTCGTCCCATATTCGCTGCGCAACACGCTTCGATAGTTCGACACATTCGTCAATCGTAATATTTTTTACTGGAACAAATGGTATGACGTCTGTTGCTCCCATGCGCGGATGCGAACCCTGATGCTTTGTCATATCGATATTTTTCATCGCACACTTGCAAAGCTGAACAGCGGCTTCTTCTGCTCCTTCTGGAGAACCAACCATTGTAAAGACAGAACGATTGTGGTCTCGATCCCACTCAGCGTCCAACAACGTAATCCCCGGGATATTCTTTGCTGTGTCAACAAGCTTCTGAATTACTTCTTGATCTCTTCCTTCACTGAAATTCGGTACAAATTCTACCAACTTGCTTTCCATTTTTCTACACCTCCTGAAAATTCCCATCGCTGCTGTGCTCTTCAAAACAATGGTTACGCCCTGCTCAGAATCAACCGGTTTCCTTGAAATTGAGTTTTACATCTCTTTTTTTCTGCTACACAACATTTGCAAATTCATTCAGAGAAGGTTCAATAACTGTTAAAATTTTAAAGACACATTTTTCATTGTTCTTTTGCTTTCTGATACTTTGTCAAAAATCTGGAAAGAAAAAAACTGAAAAAAATCAGGCTACTGATGATCTGTTTGAATTGATCCCATGAGATCCCTGCGAAATGATTCAATGACTTAACAACCTTGTCAACCGATTATTTAAACAAGGATGAAGGCTTCATGATTGAAAATTTACTTTTCAAACCCAAAATCTTCATATCACCTTTGCCTTGACATTGATACTACACAATCACAAGAGACGTCACTTTACCGGATAAGGAAGTACAACTATCTTATGGAAGATACATAAGCCTGAAAAAGCAGGAATATAGCAGAAAGCAATCAGGGCTTTCAAATAAACAGCCTTGCATTCGCTTTCAATCATTAAATATGGCTTATTCCCAGCCCCATCACTTCATGTTCGTGCCCCTTCTTCGGGGCACCGATTGTACCGTACAAGCCGACGGCTATCCAGTTTTCTTCACTTACTGACCTTTCGTCCTTAAGACCTATCACTATGGAAAAGGTCAGCCCCACAGTACGGTTGTAATCTCCCAGCCCGATATCTCCACGGCAGATCCCCCTGAGAGCTTCCAGAACTGCATGATAAAGAGCGTGTTCCTGCCTGTAGCTTCCATCCAGCATTCCCTCGCGAATCCCCGCGGTTTCAATGGATGCTATCACCTTTTCAGCTTTCATGGAACCAACCCGTCCCTTACATAACAGATATCCGTTTTTCCTGGCTCTGGAAAAAAGCACCTCTTCCTCTTCATCATTTGAAATAGCCACCATTATCGCAGTCTTTCCTATTTTATACAAAAGCACCCCTCCCTGAAGCAGACTTCGTTTCAGTAAAACTGAAACATCTGGTAATCAGCCGGAAGCTCTACTCCACCTGATTGACAAGTCCCACCTTCGCCAGCGCTTTGAGGCAGGAGTTGGAATATATCCTCCATACTCATTGTAATATAAAATACAATTATTTATAAATTACCTACAGCTTTTTCCACCATATTTACCAATGTGCCATCCTTAATCATGTCATATATATTTTTGATGTCTCCATACAGTATTCTGTCGTCATTCAGCGGTTTCACCCCGGAGCGTATCAAGTCGTAAGCAATACGCGTACCCTTACCAAGTTTCCTTCCCTCTCTCATATCAAGGCCCTGGGCAGCACACATCAGTTCAATAGCCAGTACATTGCGTACGTTACCCACTATTTCCATGGCCTGTCTGGATGCAATCGTACCCATACTTACATGATCTTCCTGGTTGGCGGAAGATGGTATGGAGTCCACACTGGCCGGGTGGCTTATACTTTTATTTTCAGAAACCAGCGCTGCGGCTACATACTGCGTGATCATCATTCCCGAATTAAGGCCTCCCTTTTTGATCAAAAAAGCGGGAAGCCCGTTGCTAAGCTGGGGATTAACCATTCTTTCTATACGTCTTTCAGAAATACTCGCCAACTCGGATACTGCGATCTTCAGGTAATCCAGATTAATTGCAATGGGCTGACCGTGGAAATTTCCACCGGAAATTATTTCTCCCTCTTCGGGGAAAATCAGCGGATTATCTGTTACAGAGTTAACCTCAGTTTCCACAATCGCTTTGACATGCTTCACCGCATCTTTGGATGCTCCATGAACCTGGGGAACACAGCGCAGTGAATAAGCATCCTGAACCCTCACTTCACCCTGCCTGGTTAAATACTCACTTCCTTGTACGAGCCTGAGAATATTGTTGGCAACAGCAATTTGTCCCTTATGGGGTCTTGCGTCATGAATCTTGTGATTATAAGCAGAGATAATTCCTTCCAAAGCTTCCAGAGTCAGCGCTGCGGAAATATCTGCCGTTTTGGCAAGTATTTCGGCGTCGTGAACCGCAAGGGCGGCAATAGCGGTCATTACCGGAGTACCATTGATAAGTGCCAGACCTTCCTTTTCCTGAAGTTGTACCGGTTCTATTTTCGCCTTTTCAAGTGCCTTTTCGCCTGCCATCCTCGTGCCCTTATAGACTGCTTCTCCCTTTCCAATCAATACCAGGGCCATGTGCGCAAGGGGAACCAGATCTCCACTGGCTCCAAGAGATCCCTTGCAGGGAATTACAGGGTAAACCTCTTTGTTTAAAAGTTCCAGAAGCTTTTCTACTATGCAGACACGCACTCCTGAATAACCCCTGGAAAGGGTATTTGCCCTCAAAAGAATTACAGCCCTGACAATTTCTTCGGGCAGGGCTTCTCCTACTCCGGTGGAATGGCTCATTATCAGGTTTTCCTGAAGCATCCTGGTTTCCTCATTGGAAATAAGCACATTGCTGAACTGGCCAAACCCGGTGGTAACTCCATAAACCACCTTACTCTCTTTTATGGCATGGTCAACAAGTTCCCTCGACTTCCTGATTCTTTCCACCGCTCCGGGGGCGAGGCTCACCTTCTTGTTTCCCCTGGCTACCTTGATTATATCTTCGACTTCCAGGGAACCATTGATTAAAACTTCAGACATTGATACCATCTCCCTTTCGAAAAATAAAAAGGGCATATATATTCCATTAAAAAGAATATATTACCCCTGACAACTGGCACCTGATTACAAAAATTATTTTATTGAATTTGATCCTCATTCATTTTTGCTACTGCTATTCCGGCAAATCCGAAGATAATAGAGATGATAGGTATAAAAAGATTCAGGAACGCAAATTTGGCGTATTCCAGCGTTGGCACACCGAGTGTTGCTGCCATATATGCTCCACATGCAGTCCAGGGTATCAACGCTGCGGTCAATGTTCCCGCATCCTCAAGTATCCTGGAACGTGTCTTGGGATGTATCCCCTTCTTCTCGTATGCGTTCTTGTACATCCTGCCCGGAATGATAATTCCCAGGAACTGGTCTCCGAGAAGTGCATTTGAGAGTATACACGCAACTACATTACTTGCAATAAGACTTCCCACTCTCTGCACAACACTAAGTACTTTTTCAATAATTACTTCCAGGGCATTGATCTTTTCCAGTATTCCTCCGTAGGACAGTGCAATAATAATCAAGGAGATAGTCCACATCATACTGTCAAGTCCGCCCCGGGCAAGAAGATTGTCAACTATTTCCAATCCCGTGTCTGCTTTATATCCATAATGCATTGCTTCCAGTATTTCCGCTATGGAAGCTCCCTGGAAGATCAGAGCAAAAAGTGCCCCCAGCAAAGCTCCACCGAATAACGTGGGTAGCGGTGGCTTTTTCATTGCCGCCATAATGATAATATAAAGCGCAGGTAACAGTAAAATAACATTAATTTCAAAGTTACTGCTCAATGCATTCAGAATTTCATCAATTTGAGCGAAATTAAGTGTACCTGTGCCATGCTTGAATCCCAGAATCAAGTACAACACCAGTGCTATGACAAGACCCGGAATCGTGGTCCATAACATGTGCCTTATGTGGTCGAAAAGATCACTGCCGGTCATGGCAGGGGCCAGAACTGTTGTATCGGATAAGGGAGACAATTTGTCTCCAAAATATGCACCGGAAACAATCGCACCTGCCACCATAGGAAGAGGAAGTCCCAATCCATGCCCGATACCTATCAAAGCAATACCTATGGTACCTGCAGTAGTCCAGGAACTACCGGTAGCCAGCGATACGATACAACATATAATGCATGCCGTAAAGAGAAAATAAACAGGTGATAAAATCTGCAATCCATAATAGATCAGCGCGGGAACAGTTCCTGCCAAAATCCAGCTTCCTATGATTATACCCACAAGTGAAAGAATGAGAATCGGAACGATGGCATGGTTTATACCCTTTACGATTCCCTCCTGCATTTCCTTCCAGCTGTATCCACTTATCATGCCAACCACAGCGGCAATAACAGTTCCCAGAAGCAATGGAATATGTGCATCCAGATCTGCAAAAATAATTCCCCAGAACAACAGTAAAGCTGTACCTAAAACAGGAATCAACGCCAATCCAAAAGTCATTTTACCTTGTTTTCCACTCATTTTATTCCTCCTTATCCCTGTCTAAATGTCTACTCCCGGTACTCCTCCCAACTGATCAGCATCAAGTCCTTTGATACTCTTTTTCCTATTAATGAAGAAGATTTGCATTTGCGGCCGTTACAAAAGCACATCTGCTTTCCCATACCAATCCCGGATCCAGGCTACAGGCACCATATACCTTTCTGGCCTGCCATGCGGTTAAGACACGAAAAGCATTTCCACAGAATTCACCTCCCATCATTAACGGCATCCCATTGAGAAGGCTATTGGCAGGAACCCTGCCTGTCCTACAGTTTCCATCTCTCAGGATTGGGAAACACACCTGAATACTCGCTCTGAAGCAACTGATAACCGCTGTTTTGCCCGAAAGATTGATTATCACTTCCTGTATTTTCAAAAAAATAGCCGATTATAAACATAAAAGGGGCACCTTGAATAAGGTAACCCCTTAACATCTAATACCTTTTTTGGGTATAAATATTAATTTTTTGAAAAAGTTGCATTGCAACAGGAATAATATTACATACTTCTATTATTTATTAATGACAGTATACTATATCGTTTTGGAAGGTACAATGTTTTTTCAAAAGCAGACGTGAGCAAGCTTGATTTTTATCCCCTGATAAAGTTATCGAAAATCACCTTTCTGATTCTCGGCGCAATGCATCTTCCTTCGTTTTATCAACAGTTCCGAAGGGATGTTCAGGTGGCGCATATATTGTATAAAGCTTTAACGGCTTATTTCCTGTATTGGTTAAATTGTGCCATTTACCAGCAGGTACCATGATCGCATAATCATCATATACTTCAGCCCTAAAGTCCAGCTGATCTTTCCGGTCACCCATCTGTACCAGTCCTTGCCCTTCTTCAATACGCAAGAATTGATCGACGTCAGGATGGACTTCCAAACCGATATCATCCCCGACATTGATACTCATCAAGGTTACTTGCAAATGTTCTCCTGTCCATATGGCAGTACGATACGTATTATTCTGTCTGGCTGCCTGATCGATATTAACAACAAAAGGCTTTTTGCCGTAATCTTTTAATGGAATCCTGCAATGTCTTCTTATCATGGCGTTTGGATAATGCTTCGGAGAGTAATAAGGATATGGATACATATTGTACATATAATACACTTAACTCATTCCTTTCCAGGACTATATTTCCCCAATCTCCAGGGCCTAATAGGCTGATTTATCATATGAAAAGATCTGATCAAATGTACCAACTAAATGTTACGGAGCCCTGTTTACTGATAAAACAAAGCTTTTTTCTCATTTAAAACTTCGCACTATGAAACGCAGTTTTTTAAATGCCCCTTCACTCCCAAAACTTCCTGTCCAGACTGCGGTACTGGATCGCTTCGGCGATATGGCTGGCCTGAATGCGCTCTTCCCCGGCGAGGTCGGCAATGGGGCGAGCCACCTTCAGGATGCGATTCAAGACAAGATATTATTAAAATCCCCTCACCCGGCAGAATATAGCTACCAAATAAGGGGACAAATTCATTATCCTTTGATTTTCTGTATAATCTCTATCGTTGTACTTATTAATTGACATACTGTAGCACTTCCTGCTACCAGACCACTTAGGTTTTGTAACTTTGTATTTAAAATCGAAAGAAAACCAGGGGACAATTTATCATTAGACACTTTATCAACTGCTTCTTGAAAATCATAGATTACTTCTTCTTTTTTCTCCTGTGTTAATAAATCATCCAGTTTTTCCAACTCTTCCACTAATCTTTGCAGTGCTTCCACCAATTGATGCTCCGGATTATCTTCAATTGGCTGTCCCAGGTTTACGGTTTGCGAAACATTTTGTACCCCTCCATGACTTATATTTATCTGTCCAATATTTTTATCGATATTCAAGCTATCTTTACTCATCATATTCCCTCCCGGCTCCAGCTCCTATTTTGGGTTTGCGAATTGTGTAGCCCGTAATTTTCCATCATGAGATATATTTACTTGGCCCGTATTATGTTGGATCTTAATAATTTGTTGAATGATGGTTTGCTTGTCTCGGCTTTTCCTTTTGCTGTTCTTACGGGCAACCTGTTCCAGCAATGCATTAACTTCTTTCTGTGCTTCCCGTTTTCTTTCAAATATTTTATTGTTGTGGGGAATATACTGCTTTAACTTCCCGGATGGTAACTGCTTCACATTGCCAAATTTCTCCCAATCGGTGAATAAAAGAAAGCTTTCTCGGGCACGGGATACAGCTACGTTAAGCATATTTACCCCATTATCATAAAAAGGACGAGATGATTGGTAATCTGCTGGTGAAAACAGGATAATATCCCTTTCCGCACCTTGCAATGCATGAACCGTTCCTGCAGTTATATTTTTTACACCCAATTCTTTTAGGAATTCCTGAATCAAAGTACATTGATATCGAAAAGGCGTAATAACTGCCACCAGATCTTTCAGTTCTTTCTTTTTTCCCTCAGTTTGTTCAGCCTGTTTGAGAATCGAGTCCTTTTGCTCTGCAATCCATTCGGCCACGGCAGCAGCTTCCATCACATTAAACTTGCTTCCGCCAATTTCTTGTGTTTCTCCTTCTATATGAGCATAACCCATATGCGGAATATCCTGGTATTTGTATAGATTCCCTCTCATAGGCTTAAGAGAACCACCATATGCCAAGTCATTGCAATATTGGATAATCTCCTCAACACAACGCCGATGCTCATTGAGAAACATTCCCCCAAACATATCATCCTTTTGATATTTGCTACGGCGTTGTGCAATTCTCATTGCACTTCCACTTGTGGCCAAAAGCCCCTTTTCCTCCAGCTCTGCGGTTTTTCCCCAATCTTTGATAATTTTAGCCCCTAACAAATTCCCAATATCAACTGGAGTAGTAATATTACTGATTGGCTCAATTTGCATGGTATCGCCAACAATAAATGCTTTTTTAGCCAATGAAAAAACAGGAGCTGCTAATGGCGGAGTTACTTGGCCTGCCTCGTCAATAATAAGGAGATCTGCAAACTCATAAAGATAATTTTGCTCTCCTTCTTTTGTAGATAATTTGCCCCACTTTTTATCTATCTTCAAATGCCGGGCAATCATATAAAATGTGGCTACAAAACAAGGAGTTAACATGGCATAACGACGTAAACGCCTGGCTTTTTGCTCTGCCGATTCCACTTTCAGACGACCTGCCATTTTTCCTGTATCATTTTCCAGTTCCAAGAGCCAGCGTGCTTCCCAATAATGGGTTGCCAAACAAAACAAAAGATGCCGTAAACTGACATCAAGCTCCTCCATGATCATGCCAAAACTATCAGGCGAATTCCCGGGATTCTTGCCAATCCCATATTGCTCACGCCATCTTGTCAAAGAATCTTCTGTATCCTTATATCCATTTTTCCATTCAATAAGGGATGCTTCCTTATCCTTCGCCTCTCTATACTGCTGCTCTAATTGCAAAAAGTAATTATCAAATTGCTGCTGGATATTCTTTTTGGAGAAAGAATTCACTTTAAAGGGAAGTTCTTCTTGCCATTTCAGAATGAAATTTTCATTCCTTCGCTCTTGTCGTTCCTTGATTGCAGGAAGAAATGCTAAAAAGGACCACAGAAACGGCTCTTCACTACAGTGCCGATTCCATTTCTGTTTCCCTCCCTTAAACTGCTCCACTTTTTCCTTCCATCTCTTTGTTTGTTCCCTATACTCAAAGCGAACTTTTTCTAATTCAGCCAAGGAACCTTGATATAATTGATTCAATTCATCCTGATAAGATGCCCGGCTTTTTGCATATTGAATTCCTGTCAGTAAAATATGATGCCATTTGACCAACTCTTGGTGCAGCCACTCGCAAGCCTCATTCAGTCCCCGAAATTTGCGTCCTGCTACTTCCCCACAGCAATTCAAAAAAGCTTTCTTCAGCATGGGAAAGTGCGTTTCTTCCAAGTCTTTCATAGTGTTTATGCCACTTTGTGTGACAATTTGGTAATTATCCACCTTGTCTTTGTTTTTTTTCAGCCAATCTCCAGACGGAAAATAAAGTCCATAACTCTTGAGTGGTCTAATCCAGCGGCCTTGTAACTGTTTTACCCATTTTGCCCATTTATGATCAGAATCAGGCACACCTTGATCCATTTTTCCAAATGAGTCAATCACATTAATAATTGCCTGATTATTGGTAGAAGTTGCAAAGATAATCGGCGGTTCTTTTCCTGCTATCGCCTTCTCTACCCACAATGAAGCGACTACGTTTTGAATCAGGGTCGTTTTTCCGGTACCTGGCGGTCCGTTAACCGCCAATAGTTCCCCCTCTTTTAAAGAAAACAAATGTTGAAGAGATTCCCTTTGTCTTTCTGACAGTGGATATTGAAAGTTCATTTGTCCCAAATGAGTTTCAGCTCCAACCGTTTCAGACTGAATCGGCAGCTTTTCCTTGTTTTCTAAAGACAAAAACTCACTTAAAAGCTTGGGGCGTTTATTCAGCTTCAGTACATCTTCATAAAGAGATGGAATATCAAATGATTTATTCTCCAATTCTTTTGGTATTACACACACCTGATCACTAACCTGAAAACCTGGTACCTTTAAAGATTGGAAACTTTTGCCGGTCACCTGGCGAAACATATTTTCAGCATATTTCCAAGCCGCTCCCCAATTTTCCTCTACTACATACGGGTGGTCTTCAACATAATCATCTATTTTTCCAATAGTACCAATCGTTACTTCATTTTTTTCGAACGATGGTTCCAGATAGCGGCGAACAAAATAAGGAGGTCGTTGCGAAACAGGCACCAATCTCTCCTCGCTCAATTTGGCAACGATAAAAAAGGGCAAAATTACCGTTTGCCCATCTGATTCAGACAGGACAACCGGACAAATATGATATTCCAACTTCCCTTTTAACTTTAACTCTGACGTTTTTGTTTTTGCCTGAATTATTTCCAATGACTCTTCCGTCAGCTTCCCACCTTTTACTTCCTCAACAGAAAGATTCACTCCTTGATTCGCAGTCAATTTATGGCGATTATCAATATGACTGCGCAAATAATAACGCAATAACTTTTTGTCTGGATCCAACTTCGTCCCTCCTCTCCTACGTATATTATCTTCTGTACACTAAACGAGATCCCTATCACCATATATAAAATTTTATAAAATAGTTAAATAGATAAAGAAATAGATAAAAATTTGTTCGGATATCTATCGCTATATCCACTCACTCCCAAAACTTCCTGTCCAGACTGCGGTACTGGATCGCTTCGGCGATATGGCTGGCCTGAATCCGGTCTTCTCCGGCGAGGTCGGCAATGGTGCGAGCCACCTTCAGGATTCGGTCATGGGCGCGGGCGCTTAAACCAAGCAGATCGAAAGCCTGCTTCATCATTTGGCGCGATTCCTTGTCCAGCGTGCAATATTTGCGAATATCGGCAGTGCTCATCGTACTGTTGGTCAGGGTTTCTTTACCTTCGTAACGCTCGCGCTGCCTTTTTCGCCCCTGATTGACCCGCTGGCGAATGGTTGCTGACGATTCGCCGGTTTTCCCTTCACTTAAAGTTTTGAAATCTACTTTGGGCACCTCAATATGAATGTCGATCCGATCCAGCAAGGGACCGGAGATCCTGGATCGGTATTTTTGCACCTGGTGTGGCGTGCATGTACAGCTGCGGTCTTCCTCATACCCAAAAAACCCGCACGGGCACGGATTCATCGAAGCGACAAGCATAAACTCAGCAGGGTAGGTATAAACCGCCCTCGCTCTTCCAAGTGTCACTTCCCCGTCTTCCAGCGGCTGCCGGAGCACTTCCAGTACGGTTTTCGAAAATTCCGGCAGTTCATCCAGGAAAAGAACTCCCCGATGGGAAAGGCTGATCTCTCCCGGTTTTGGGATAGAGCCTCCCCCAATCAGGCCTGCGGATGAAATGGTATGATGGGGAGAGCGAAAAGGACGCAGGCGGACCAGCCTCCCCATTTCCTTGATCATTCCCGCAATGCTGCAAATTTTGGTGACCTCCAGGGATTCCTTCAAGTTCATGGTTGGCAGGATGGTGGGGATTCTCTTCGCCAACATCGTTTTTCCTGAACCGGGAGGGCCGATCAGCATCAGGTTATGCCCACCCGCTGCGGCCACCTCCATCGCTCTTTTTACATGGGCCTGCCCTTGCACATCAGAAAAATCAATTGGAAATGTTTCCGGTTCCGACTCAGTTTGACCCTTAACTTCATCCGGTATCCATTCCTTGCGAAAATAGGCAATCGTTTGGCTTAACGATTCCACAGGAATAACACGCACGCCATCCACCAGCGCCCCTTCGCCGGCATTCTTCCGCGGCAGGATCACTTCCGCAAAACCCGCTTCCCTGGCTGCCATCACCATGGACAATACCCCTCTCAATGGCCGCAAGCTTCCGTCCAGTGACAATTCCCCGATAAATAAAACGCGATTGATTTCTTCGGACTCCAGCTGGCCACTTGCAATCAGCAGGCCTATCGCTATTGCCAGATCAAAACCGGCCCCTTCTTTCTTCACATCGGCAGGAGCCAAATTGGTGGTTATACGCTGCAAAGGAAAGGAAACGCCACTGTTCCTGAGAGCGGCCCGCACCCGGTCTTTTGCCTCGCGAACCGAAGAATCCGGCAAACCAACGATATCAAAGACGGGCAACCCGTTACTGATGTCCACTTCTACTTCCACGATAAACCCGTCAATCCCCATAAGACTGGCGCTGTATAATTTGCTGTACATTCTTCTCTCCTCCGCCCATTCAACTTATTTATCTATTTTTTCATATTTTGATAGATTTTGACAATATGATTATTACTTCTTCTCCTGATGGCGGAGTTCTTCCTGGAACAAAAAAACCAGGCAAATCTGTGTTCAACAGTTTTTTGCCTGATTATGTTAAATAAATCAAAAATCCAGATCCAAATCTTCCAGCACATCCTCTTTTTTGACTTGGCTCTCCGCTTCTTCCCGGTCTTTCTTCAACACGGATTTTTCATAGATTTTGAAGAAAGGATAGTACATCAGGATGGCTAGTCCGAGAATAAGCGGGACAAGCAAGACAGCTTTCCAATCCAGTGTCACCAGATATTGGGCAAAAGGTGTCGGCATGCCCCCCACACTGGCAATCGGCGCCCTCACCCAGCCCACATCAAATATGAAGTATGTGAACAGTCCCAACAGAGGCGTGCCAAATACAAACGGAATAAACAGATAAGGATTGTATACAACCGGCAGGCCATAGACAACCGGTTCAGATATGTTGAAAAATGCTGGTACGATGGTCGCCTTGCCGGTAGCTTTCAGGGTTTTGGACTTGCTGAACATGGCCAGTATCGCGATGGCACCGGTCAAACCGGACCCTGTACAGGCCAGGAAGTAACCCCACCAGTTTTCCGTAAAAATGAATTGCGGTACACCGCCGGCCATAAAGATGGCCGCGTTTTCTGCCAGATAATGGGTCATAAACGGAAGTGTGAAACCAACAATAATGGCATAGCCGTTCAAACCCAAAAACCAGAACAGCATTTCAAACAGGGAAATCAGGAATACACCAAGATAGCTGTCAATTCCGTCTACCGCGGGAGCAAACATGGTAGTGAAAGCCTCCGGCAGAATTTGACCGCCTGACAGATAGATCACTGTTTGATTGATGGTGACGCTCGCAATTATAATGATCAGTAACGGAAGGATCGCCTCAAACGTTTTCCCGATCATATCCGGCATGCCTTTGATTCGGATGGTAACTTTCTTTTCAACCAGCAATTTCATCGCTTCAACGGCCAACATGGAAGCAAAGATCGACACAAAAAGTCCTCTGGAATCAAGAAAGGCAAAATCAAACCGCCCATCCACAACCCTGCCACATAAAACAAGAGTAGCCAGGACACCCCCGATGATCGCATGAAGCGGAGGAATGTCCAATCTTCGCGCATGGGTATAAGAGATAGATATGGCACTGTAAATGGCCAACAGGCCAAAGGTAAAATTAAACGGCAAGTTAAACAGCGCCGAATGATCCATAAAAAAATTGCGAACGGTGCTGTCTGCGGGGAAAAAATTGCCCAATCCGGCGATAATCAATGAAACAGATCCAACCATCAGGATCGCCATCAGGCTGATCATGCCGTCTTTAATTGTGGCAATATGGCGCTGGTTTTCAATTTTTGTAGCGATCGGCATCAAATGTTTCTCCAAAAATTTGATGAATCCATCGGCTTTTTCGCTCATCTGGTCCTCCCCCATCACAAGTAGAATGAATTAGCTCAAGGTATTCCTCATCCTTTACATATCCTGATTGACATCGTTTATCTGTTCAGGAACGCTGGCTCAATACCAGACGGAGAGCCTGTTTGAGAATATTTCCTCCATGAATCATCCCGTAATCCTGGGTACTGATCACACCTATCGGTATTTCATACTGATCACAAATCTCTTTGAGATTTTCATACAGATGCTTGATTTGCGGCCCAATCAATACCACATCCACATCTGCCACATAGTCCCGCAATTCTCCCGCCGGCCTGGCATCAATTTTAACATCTATATTGGCAAGCGCTTTGCTGTTTTGCGCAATTTCCCGCATTTTCGCAACCATAATGCCGGTAGAAGCACCCAAATTGCAAACCAGTAACACATGCAGCCTTGTCAAATCCATTTATTATTCCTCCTTTAAATACCCCGGTCAGGCAATTGGATTCACCCGTTACATTCCTTAAATGCTTTATACATTTCAATCATTTCTACCGTAAACGTTTTGGCCAAAAGGGTGTTCATCATATTATCCTGGGCATGGGTCAACAGGACAGAATACCCGATCTTTTCCCCACCTGCTTCTTTTGCCAGCACTTGGGTATGCACATGATGGGCATGGTTTAACAACTCCGAAGCTTCATCAATTTTTTTCTGTGCTCCCGCATGGTCACTCTTCCGGCATTTTTTCAATGCTTCCATCAACAGGGAAAAGGCCTCTCCCGAATAAGCAATAATCTGGAAACAGATTTCTTCAAGTTTCATCTCACTGCCGGTTGCTCCCGTTTCTTCTGTATTCATGGTGATTCCTCCTGTAACTCTGAAGCGGCTTGATAATCGATCAGCAAAGTGCTGTTTGGATGAATTTTTACGATAGTGGCAGGAATGTCTTCCGAAACTTCTTCCTCCATGATTCTCCTGACAATAGTCGCTTTCTGTTTACCAGATGCAATCAGGATCAATCGTTTTGCTTCCAGGAAGTGCCTGATCCCCAAAGTAATCCCTTTTTCCAGTTCCACCGGTTGGGGGAAATACTTTTGTGCCACTTTTCTAGTTGTTTCTGTTAAAGAGACAATATGAGAATACTGGCTGAAACTTGCCCCGGGTTCATTCAGTCCCAAATGGCCATTCATGCCGATACCCAGCACAACCAGGTCAAGCGGGCCTTTTTCTTCGATAAAACGGTCCATCTTCATGCATTCCATCTCCAGATCAGTGCTTTGGGCATTGAATTCGATGATCTGATCATTACTGATGGCTGCTGGATTGTATAAATGTTCAAACATACAAGATTGGCAACTCCCTTTTGTATCCCTGCCCATCCCAACCCACTCGTCCAATCCGACAAATTTGAAATTCAGGTGATTGGCATTGTTTCCGGAAAGTTTCGATGCAATGATTTTAAAAGCCCCCAATGGGGTGTCCCCGGATGGCAGACAAATGAATTTTTCTCCGGTATCGGACATACAGCTTAAAACCTCAGCAGCCAAACGTTCCGACAAAGCCCCGTAATCGGCAACTCTCACGATATCCACCATGAATCAGCTCCAATGCCCGACATATTCGCTGTACATTTCCAGGAGTTCGTCAACCAGTTTTACTGCAATGGGATAGGATTCGACGAGGGGATGAAGCAGCAAGGCTTCAATGGCTTTCAACCGGTTTTTTTCATGAATCGCTTCCATGGTCAGTCTTTCAAATCTTTTTATGGTTCTGATAAAGTGCATTTGCAATTCAGGAATGTTTTCAACGCTTCTTGGTCTGCAGGTGCCTTTTTCAATTTCACATGTAATTTCAACAATATCGTCATCTTTTAATTCCGGAATTGCCCCGTTGTTGGGAACCATGAGCGGCATCACCGTTTTTTGCCCGCCGTGATACGCCTTGATGAAATCGAGAGCAATAGCTGAATATCCGCCTTCATCCGGTAACTGGATAAAATCCTGCAAAGTGGGCACCGAAAATTGTTCCGGTCTTGTTTTTCCGGATTCTATGGCAAAATAGCTTGTTTCCCGTTCCACCATATGCCTGATATAAATATCGAAAATTTTATCCGGATCCTGATCCGACACCTGATTGATTTCCGCAATCATCCGTCTGTTGATATCCCTGATCAATTCCCCCCTGGCGCCGCCATGTGCCTTGATGGAGCGAACAACCTTATCCCGATAGAAATAGAAATACAGATATTCATTTGGCAATTCATTGTGCAGGATGGAAATTAACTCCTTGTCAAAAAGACGCATATCAGTCTCCGTATACAGTCCGGGATGGTTCAGCAGTTCATCCATGACCGGTTTGCCGTGCAGCCTGGCATCCCTGAAAAAGGACAAATGGTTCAATCCATAACAAGTAACATCCAGTTCCCCATGACATACATTAAACAGTTGTCCAAGTGTCCGGATAAAATGGGTCGGACCATCGCAGATGCCATACACATTGTCATATCCGGCTGTACGCAATGCCTGGGTGACCAGGCCTGACGGATTGGTAAAATTGAAAATGATCACATTCGGGTCAGCCCATTGATTGATGAGCCAACAGTAATCCAAAAGCACCGGGATGGAACGGAGCGACATGGCAAATCCGCCGACCCCTGTCGTTTCCTGGCCAATTAGCCCATACTTTTGCGCCAGTTTTTCATCCATATATCTGCCTTCATCCTGCCCCACCCTTAGAGTGGTAATCACATAGTGGGCATCCCTGAACGCTGTTTCTGCATGGGTTGTGGTCCAGAAATAAATACCGGGATCAATGGCATTGGCCACACAGTGAGAGATGCCACCAAAAATCCTCAGTTTTTCCGGGTCATTATCCATAAAAACAATTTCATTTATATTTAACTCTTTGGCACGCAAAGTCAATGATTTTGCCAAAAGCGGAGACCGGACACCGCCTCCTCCCAATACAACCAGTTTCATAGACTATTCCTCCCCAGGAATATGCAGAGCCTTCATGACCAGGTCATGGACTTCATTTCTGCTTGATAGTTGGATCATTCGATCAACAAATCGTTGCTTGTTTGCCAGTTTGATTAATTCCTCTGTGATGTTCAAATGGCCATGAGTTTCCTTCAATGCCAATGTAATGATGATCGAAACCGGTAAGGAAAAACGGTCATGAAAGTCAACCCCTTTTTCCAAGGTAACTATGCTCATCGAATTTTCCACCACTCCATCTCCCGGACCAGCATGGGCTAATACCACTCTGGGAGCGATGGACATATATGGGTCGTATTCTTCCAGGTTCCGGATAATTTTGTCTCTGTAGGATTCCTTGATGTATCCTTTCTGCAAAAGGGGCCTGGCTCCAATGGTAACTGCCTCCTTCCAATCCGCTGCCTGTTCGCGGATTCTGATCTCTTCACTGGAAAAATTAATGCGCAAGGTTGACTCCGGTTGAAAAACTTCCTTTTCCTGCTCATTCAACAGCTCAAGCAGAAGATCATATTGAAGTTTGTGCAAA
The DNA here is from genome assembly GCA_965544045.1 of uncultured Thermoactinomyces sp. GTDB lineage: Bacteria > Bacillota > Bacilli > Thermoactinomycetales > Thermoactinomycetaceae > Thermoactinomyces. The sequence continues at coordinate 227,474 of CBEULT010000002.1, read as the reverse complement.
TCCTTGATTTCGCAGGATTTCCGTATTGCTTTCACGAGCCTTTCCACTTTGGCCACTTGATTTTGCGTCTGTTTGCCAAAGTTCAGATTGAGCCTGCCGGTTAATTTTTCCATATCCTTCCGGGTAAGGATGCTGTTGACCCGGACGACTTTCTTGCTTTCCACCAGATTTGGCAAGTCCACGGTGGTGATAACCAAATCATAGTTTTTAATGGTAAAATCATTGATTTCTCTAATGGGCATGGTGTCAACCTGTTTGATATGAAACAGTTTCATAATGGATGCAGCCAAATATTTGGAAATGGCCACCCCTTCAACGCAAACCACCAATATTCCGGGTAACTTTTCATTTTTTGCTATTTTCTTCAGCATGGTTGCAAAATAAATGGTTAAATAGGAGATCTCCTGATCGTTGACAGTAATGCCATATTCTTTTCCAATATCCATGCAAACTGTTTTTACGTTGGCAAAAAGCTGCCCATGTTTCCGGACAATTTCGTCAAAAAGCGGATTTTCCAGGGTAATATGGAACCGAATCCGGTTCATCATGGGCGCAATATGTTGCACCAGCATTTTCTTCAATTCCCAGGTGTGTTCCAGAAAACTGATCCCGTAAATCCTTTCAATGCTGCCGATCAGCCTGTCGGCGAATTCCACATTATTCTCCGGCCAATTTTGATGTGTTTTTACCATCTTCATACTTGAAATAATGGACATCAGATAGGCAGTTTCCTTTTCATCCGCCGGAATTTGCGGATATCTTTCGCTCATTTTCTTTAACAAGGTTTCGGAAATCTGGCAGATTCGCCTGTCGGCTGGCTGATCCGGAATGTTTTTTTCAGTTACGTCCGTTTTGTTTTTTGCCTGGCTGAACAAACGCATGAAATAGATGGACAGAATCAAAAACGACTTGTCATCGTAGGTACAGTTCAGTTCCTTTTCCAAAAACAGAATCAGGTCCCTGATGTATTGCAAATCTTCTTTGGCAAAGATATACCTGAACAGTAAACCGTTAAAACCGGAAGGCGTTTTCCCCAACTCGATATAACTGTAGAACTCATTCATGCTTACTCTCTTGCAAAAGAGAGTCACAAACTCCAGAATGATTGAATTTTCATTGCCGGTTACAAAGATACCTTTCCTTTTTTCCCAATTCAGATACATCCCCTTCTCTGCCAGTTCGGCCTTCAGTTCCGTCAAGAAATTGATGATTGCCGTTCTGGACACATTTAGCGACATCTCAAAAAAAGAAATGGGGAATTCCTTCTGATGGATCAAGAGATGCAACACAATAAACAGACGGATCTCTTCTCTGGAATAAATTCTTTGGTACGGGCTTTCTTTGCTGAAATAATCCGCTAAAAACTGCAAAGTTTTCCGGTCTTTTTCCAGACTGACCCCCTTCATATGATGTCTTTGCAGCAAGGAAAGCCGATGTTTCATCAAAAACTCGTCAATTTTTCGCAAATTGTATCGGACAGACCGGTTAGAGGATTTCGTGAACTCGGCCAACTCACTTACAGAAATATAGTCCTTCTCCGAATATAGCCTGTTTAATATTTTGGAGGCCCTGAGATTCAGCATCTGCTTTCGCTCCCTCCATAACTTCAATCTATCACTGCATAAAAGCGCTTACAATACAGTTAAATAACACAGATTGTCCAATTGATCCGGCAAAAAATAAACACCAAGGGAGGTCCCTTGTCCAAAGGGTACCATGGCAAGTTATGACAACTCGCTGATCCCAACAAACACCAATTTTTTCCGGCAAGTATTATGGGGAAACTGGAAAACTGATCTCCGCAATCCTGGTAACGTCAAAAATAAAAGCCCAAATCTACTTTGGGCTTCAAGGTATATGTATAAATTGATTCTTTATAGGTACGATCCCGCTGACGGGAAAGTTGAACAGGCGGTCTATGCATAGTTTCAATTCCTTATAGGTACGATCCAAACTCGGATTGTTGATCTGGTCTCTTACTGCGTGCAAGTATTCATTTCAATTCCTTATAGGTACGATCCAAACTCTTGATTTTCCATGACCCCCACCCTTCAAAGGAGTGAATTTCAATTCCTTATAGGTACGATCCAAACCAGATCAGCCCCAAGAAATCGCCTACTATTGGAAAGACAAATTTCAATTCCTTATAGGTACGATCCAAACTGGAACCGTTTAACTCACTCATGGAAAAAGCCTCCTTGTTTCAATTCCTTATAGGTACGATCCAAACGAAAATTTCGCGGACCATTGAATGTTTCAAGTCCAGTTTCAATTCCTTATAGGTACGATCCAAACCAGTTACAGATTTAGCAATTGCATGTTTAAAATTATGTTTCAATTCCTTATAGGTACGATCCAAACCGAACAATACGCTAAAAAGCGCGAAGAGAAAGGAGCAGTTTCAATTCCTTATAGGTACGATCCAAACGATAGAAATTGGTTTCAGGTTATTCCTAATGTAAAGTTTCAATTCCTTATAGGTACGATCCAAACCTTTACTTTGCGTGCGTTTGCCCGTATTTCCGACAAGGGTTTCAATTCCTTATAGGTACGATCCAAACCGGATCGGCGCAACCCGGTAGACAGCAGCGTGAAAAGTTTCAATTCCTTATAGGTACGATCCAAACCCCAAAAAATGTTGCTATTAAGCCATTCTACAAATTATCCAATTTTCCTCTTCACGGATTCATTTTTAATATAAAAAATGAAAAAGCCGGCTATAATGCCGGTTTTCAGAGGTTTTGCCAGAATATTCGGTGTCGTCGATCCCCCGGGTTTACTCCTCTACTCACGGTCGACGACAATTGCGGCCAACCTTCCTCCGTCCTGGTAACCGGCTTTACGTTATTAAACTTCCTCCCGCATCACACAGATTATCCTGTCATGAAAAGAGTTATAATACAAGCTTAAAATAAAAAAGATACTGTTACCGACCAGTATCCTTTAACATCAGATTTTGTTTTTGATCAGCAGATATTCCCTGGAAAGAATTTTTGTTGCTGCGGAAGTATCAGCCAGTTCCGTATCTATTTCTTTAATAGCTTGGATCAATTCTTTGGACTTTTTATTGATTTCCGCTTTGACATCAAAAATGGCATTGTCCAAATTCGAGGACAAGGAAGTTAGATCTGATTCCAGTTTGGAGACTTTGCTTTTCAAGTCTGCAATGGAGTGATCAAATTTCTTTTCCAGATCAGCCTGTGCCTGCTGCATTTCTTTTTGGTTCTGCAAAATTTCCCTGAGCAATTTTTCCAACAGAGATTCCTCCCGCAAATTCTTGTATTCTTATTGTAATTGATTGAATGGCATCTGTCATCATTCTCAAAAGGGTACAAAATTCAATTCCTCACAGGTACGATCCAAACTAAATCATACTCAGGTGAACGCAGAAGAGGTTCCGTAGTTTCAATTCCTCACAGGTACGATCCAAACTCTCTGTGTGTCTTATCTTCCAATCTCTTTCTCAATTGTTTCAATTCCTCACAGGTACGATCCAAACAGATGAGCAGTGGACAGATTACGAAAAGAGTTATAGGTTTCAATTCCTCACAGGTACGATCCAAACCCAAAAAGTATCGCTACTAAGCCATTCTACAAATTATCCAATTTTCCTCTTTACTGATTCATTTTTGCTCTAAAAAATGAAAAATCCAGCCATGAGGCTGGTTCCCGGGGGTTTTATCAGAATATTCGGTGTCGTCGATCCCCCGGGCTTACTCCTCTACTCACGGTCGACGACAATTTGTTTCCAAATATCCGGCTACAGAATGTTTTCATCTCCACCTTTTTTTAAGCCAATCTCTTCCCGTTTGGAATATTTGTTTGATCGAAAGGTGTATAAAATAACGGAGTCTTCCTCAGGATTCATTAACATCTCCAATTCGGTTTTCAGCTTGATATAGTTGACGTTAGAAATTTCACCTTCCAATACGGAATTTTGCACCCAGTGCAAATATTTACGGCTGATTTTCAGCGCCTTGTTTACCCGCTTTTGCGCAAAATCATATACAAGTATCACAAACAATCCATTTCCACCTGCCTTGTTGTGATCCGGATATCATCGGTTTTACCACATGGATTGGTAGGGTTCATATTCTTTTTCTTCCAGAATGTGTTTCTGGATCTTGTAAATTTCCAAGCGAATCAGCCTGCGATAGGAAACAGATCTGCCCAGATGACGATGATTGACTGTTGTTTTCAAGCGTTTATCCATTTCGGAAATAAATGATCTTTTCCCTGTGTCTGACAACAGAATTCCATCTAAATGTTTATCGAAGTCCTTCTTCTGGATCATTTTTTTATTCAAAAGCGAAAAGATTAATCGATCTACTATGATCGGTTTAAATATTTCCGCCACATCCAGATTTAAAGAAAAACGCCTGAAGTTGGTGGTATGCAGAAAACCAATTCGCGGATCAAGATAGGTTTTGTAAATTTCACTTAAAACGATCGTATAGCAAATCATGTTTCCAAAGCTGATCAACGCATTCAGCCGGTTTAACGGCGGACGTCTGGAACGTTTTTCAAACGGAAAGTCGGGATGGTTAATAATTGCATCAAAAGCACTGTAGTACAGTTCCCGGGCATGCCCTTCCACCGCCATCATTTCCTCTACTTTCCCGTTTTCGGGCAGGCGGTTAGCCTCCGTTTCCAATTGCTGCATGATTTCGCTGATTCTCTCTTTACCGTTATTCGATCTGGACTGATAATACTTCAATACCCGTACCATCTGTTTGATCGCACCCTGAATGAACTTGTAAGCCAGTACGGACCTTTTCACTCCATCTATGTAATGTTCCGTTTGCTTGACTATCACATGGCCGGCATTCAGATGTTCACGCGGATAAAATGTCCCTACATAATAACCATGATGATTAAAGTAGTGGAGACAAATTTCCTTTTGCGATGCAAACTCCAAAAAGCGTTTGGATACATCAACCTCGCCAAAAATATAAATGTCATTTGTGTCTTCAACCGGGATGAATTTGCGCGACCCTTCAGATGACTCAAAGAACAGGCTATTGTCTTTTCGGCGCAACTCGCCATGATTGAAAATATACAATGTCTTTTTCATTTTATCCCTCCGCCCAGCAGTATTCCCGATATGCGCACTTACGGCAATATTTGATTTTTTCCGGTTTCGGGGGAACAGGCCGCAGCGCGATCCGGCGAATATCTGCAATGGCCTGGTCAAGCCTTTGTTTTGCTTCCAGAGTCCATTCTATGATTTCCTTATTTTTTTCTTCTGGAAAAAGCAGTTCTCCCCTTGCTTCAATACCCATTTTCCGCAGTACATCCAGATAATAAAGCAGTTGATAACGGGAACTTTCCATGAAACGGGAGGATTTTTTCACCTCGCCAATCACAAGTGTCCCGCCTTCTCTTCGAATCCGGTCCACCTTAATGTTTCCAATCAGTATTTCCCGTTTGTTTTTCTGATAAGTGATTTCGTTAATAAAGCGCCCAAGGTCCAGGTTTTCATCATCCTGGTCAGCAGCAATCTGGTGAGATATCAGCCACAATTCCCGCTGGCAGATAAAATAATACCAAATATGTGTTCCGGTCACTTCCATCATTTCCTCCACCCTCCTGCTTGCGTCTCTACCAGATCCGCGCTTCTTCTGTCTCTCCGTAGCCCGTTTCGGTATCATAAAAGTCACTTGACTGATCCATCGGTACCCAGTAAAAAGAGGTTTCCACTCCTCCTCGTTCCGAAAAAGGAAGTGGTTTTGTTTTCTGGAATCGCCGGTAGCGAACCTGAATCATATATTCACCCAACCTGCTTAAAATCAGACGAATTAACGCTTTCCGCTGAAACGGAGACAAATGATCAAGCGCAACCTTCTCACCCGTAACCTCCTCCAACAACTCATGATCGATACCAGCGGCGCTGGAACGTATCATTTCATAGGCATCTGCCAGCTTTTCCGCTTCCTCGTCCAATTCGACAAAGACATCCACCACCTGCTGGTCATCAGGGATCAACCGGAATTGTTGCACCTTGCCAAAATCCAGTTTCATGATACCTTCTTTCCAGATATCGATCGATTCCTGGGACAAATGGTCAGCCATCTGGCGATAATAGCTATCGATAATTTGCAAATAATGCGGTTCGGTGATCTCCTGGTACTGTTGCAGCAGTTTTTTGGTACGTTCCATATGATGCAACTGGTAGATCCATTGATGATCCTTTTCCAGCTGGACAATATACACGGGACATGCCTCGGTTTCGCCATTCTCCCCTTTCAGATTGCCGTTGCGATTTACCCGCCCTGCCGTTTGCACAATCGATTCCAGCGGAGCCAAATCCCTGTAGCCTACCTCAAAATCGAGATCAACTCCGGCTTCGATCGTCTGTGTCGAAACCAGAATGACGGTTTCTCCACTGTTCAATGCCGTTTTTACTTCATCTATAACACGCTTGCGCTCTTTAGGTATCAGGTTTGTCGAGAGGTGACAGACAAGCGCCTCTTCACCCAGCCTGTCTTTCATCAAGGAGTAGATATCGATGCAACGCTGAATTGTATTGACCACAACCACCGCCGATCTGCCGGTCCAGGTCTGTTCAAAAAAATCGATAAACAATTCCGTATCCAAAACTTGTTGGAAAGAAGGAATCAGTTTCGTCCGGGTCTGAAGCTTATAGTAATCCTTATAATCCGGCAGCAGGGACAAAGCTTTGGCTTCATGGCCATTTGCAACACTGTTTGATCCAGAGCCGCAGTATGCAAGCAGCTTTTGTCCCATATCGAGCAGATATGGCTGGGTTGCCGACATCAAAATAAAACGGGTGCCCAAATACTGCGACAGTTTTATCAACACAGCCCCCGCCAGAGGCATATATTTCTCGGGAATGGATTGGACTTCATCCAAAATAACAATGCTTCCTGCCAGTTTGTTGATCTTGAGCAAGCGGGCATTGTTTCCCGTAAACAGGGACTGAAAGAACTGAACGAACGTGGTCAGAATGATATCGCCCTCCCACGACTCCACTTCCAGCATCGCCTTTTCAATCGGAATCTCCCGGTTTCTGCCCTTGCCTTCCTCCAGACGTTTATCCGCCAAACGGTGGTGGATGTTCAAGACGCCCTTGTTTTTCAATACCTCGGTGTAATCTTTTTTGGTCTGCTCAATAATATTGATAAACGGGATCGCTGTAATGATTTTGGGCGTGCAGGCATAGATGTTCTGCAACCGTTCACTTAGCCGGAAAGCCGCCTGCATGGAAGTCAGGGTTTTCCCGATCCCTGTCGGTGCCGTCAGGGTAAAGATGTGTATATCTTCTATCTCCCGGTCGCTCATGCCCTCGATTTGCCGCAATACTGTCTGGCGTACCTGCTCTCTTTTTTGTTTGATATTCGAATGTTGGCCTTTGCTTTTTAAAAAAATATAATTGGATACGAGTTCAGAGCGCAAAGCCGATCGGTTTCTTTCCCGCAGATCGGCGGCGCTCGATTTATCCTTGTCGACGAGCTGGGAAAAACAGTAAATCATAAAGAAGTACCAACGCTCGTGAGCGTGCTTCATTTGGATTCTTCTCATGCTGCGGGCAAACTTTTCATCTTTGAGAAGATCCGGCAAGTCCAGCAAAAGCAGTTCCGTCTCCTTTTCGGTAAGGTGAACTATGCCGGACAATGCCTGCTTTTTTTCCAGCAGGTTATTCGCCTGAACATGGCATTCCCTTTGCATTCGCGGCAGATCTTCACGAGGAAGCAGCCTGTCTGTTGCCAAACGGCTGTGATGCCTGCGTACCATCACATAAAACAGAAAACAGAGAATCGCACTGGTCTTTCTGTCAATGCCTAGAGAAGCAATTTTTTCTTTCATATAACGATAGAGTGCCAGCGCTGAAATGTGCGCGTGATTTTGAAAGTTGGAACGCCGGCCTTCAAGCAGATAATTTTGAAAAAAATCGGTGTATTTACCCAGGTCATGGAACCAGGCCTGCCAAACCAGCAATGTTTTCACCTGAAGGTGATCGATCCCGTCAAAATTCAGGAAAGGCGGCACACTTTTCCGCGCCGCCTCTGCCACTTCCCGCAAGTGCTGTTCCAGTTTCTTGCCTTTTTTCGTGATTTGATCGTAATGGGAATAATATTCTTTTGAATCGGACATCCATCTAATCCTCCATCCACGTAATTAATCGCTTATCGGACAAACGGACAGCTGTTTTCACAAGTGCGTTGACAGATGCCCCTGATGTATTGATCACAAAGTTGCCTTTGCTGGCGATAGATCGGTCAGGGTGGAAATGGATTGGCATATCCTCTTTTTGCAAACGGAGTCTATGCTTCGATTCAGAGAGATTGAGCCTTATCATATTTGCAACAGGGATAATGGAGGAAATATCGGCTTGTGTCTCACCTGTCTTTTCCCCATCCAATATCCTGGCATTTTCCGCCCACCCCAGGTGTTGTGCCGTTCCCAGCGCAGCAGACACGCCTTGCGTCAAGTACCCGTATTTTTGATTCAACCCGGTATACAAGGCGTTCATAACAGAACTGTTTTTATGGACAAACCAGACCTCATAATCCAGAAAACCGGCGCGAATATTTGCCGGCATGATTAATTCCGTAGGCGTCTGGCTGTGGTGCTGCCGGGAACCGTTTAAATCGTTACTGCTTTTAATCATAAGCAGATTTAATGTTTGCACCAGTTTCTTTTGCGGACTGCGAACTCCGACTGCAACCCGGCATTCTTCAGGGGAAAAATCTTCATAATAACTGTCTCTCTCATACCCCATAAGTCCGGCCAGCAACCCGATCAGGGTCGTCCGCGGTGGCACAGAATAGGACAGGGCAGACGAGTTGGAGTAATACCTGCGGAAATGCGCCATCTTCCCCCGGATATGGAAATTGAGGATCTTCATCGGCCGATCTTGGCAGGTTCCACCGGTGCCCATAAATCAACCACTTGATCGATATCGATGTGAAGGATGTCTTTTGTTTTCAAGACGGGATGAAACCATGCAATAATTTGGTCAATATAACCGGCTTCTTTCATATAATTAACCGCTTCTGCCAGTTCATCGCCCTTAAGCGTCAAATCGGCGAGAGAACGAATCGGTTTCTTATCATCAAATTCCACTTTTACAAAACGACGCAAATCACCCAGGAATCCGTCAAAAGAAGGAGTGTATTGAATTTCCAGATAAAACAGAGGGGTTTGCCCCTGCTTGCTGTCGGTCTGATTCATGAGCATCCCCTGAACCAAAGCTGCACGGAACAGTTCCTGATCCCGATCCGTCATCCTTGTCAATTTCGCACTAAATTTATTAATCGTTCCCGAATGCATGAACAGACCGTAATGGAGTTTGTGCTTTTTCCCGAAAGTGGAGTTATCGTCGTTCATGATTGAAGTGATGGTATTGGATTTCACCAGGTCGACCGGATGCATGCTATATCCCCATGTAATTTGTACCGGCCCCGTAAATGTACGGGATACACCGTCTACCGCCATGGCGCTTCCAAACAGACGAATATCTATCAGTTCTTTTTGAATCAGTGCGGTTGTAAACAGATTGTTGAAATGACCAAATTGTTTCTTATCTTTTCTAAACGCTTTATCTTTGTAAATCTCCAAACAGGAGCTTTTTTTGCTTTGCCTGGATAACAGGCTCCAGTCTTCTTTCAGATCAGGATATTCATCAAAGAGTTCCTGCATCCTGTGATCGTCCTTAAGCCATTGATCACGGTAATATTCCAGCATTTTATCCATAGGTACCTTCTGTTCATTTAATGTATCTACAAAAATCGGCATCTCTTTGGCTTTAAAAAACTCACGGCAGTCTCTTTTGCGCCGGGCATCGCTGACCAAAGCCGTTTTGGTCTCATAATCCATGCGCGGTTTATTTTCCTGGTCGGGATCACCATTCGGATTGGTCATGGATGCTTCAAAAGCAAACAGAAAATCACAGTTTCTTTGAATTGTCATGGCATTCGCCCCTTTATTATGTACAGATGTCATATATAACCATCACAGGGTACAGCCCCTGTGCCCCTCACTCCTGGACAGCCAGATCACCTGTTTCTGCTACCTGATTCTTCATCTTTGCCGGGAAAAAGGCATAACCGGCCATGATATAAAATACATGTTCCTGATCGGTTAATGCTTCCTCATCCTTGACTGTGCCATAGTAACGGTGAAAAAGACTGATATATTGTTCATTTACCAATGTCATTCTGTCATATTGATTCAACTTCTCCAGTATTTCCTGGTAAAGCCGAAGTACTTCCCGCTGGTTCATCCCCTGAAACGCTATTTTGTTCAAGATCGGCTTACTCTTGTGATTTTTTTCATATTGCGCACGGGCGACACTTCTCAGCAACAATCCAACGTAAAACAGGGCCCGTTCCATCCTTCCAAAAGACTGCTCTTCCAGAAACGCTTCCGCCTCCTGAACGTCGCCCGTCATTTCTGATACATGCACTGGCGTCACTCCCCGTTTATCAAAAATGTTCCGATCCAGAAGCCCTAACTTCTGAAATGTCTGAAGCAAACAAAGATATCTCATGGTCAGTTGTTTAAAATAGAAATCTTCCTGATCGGGAGCAAAGGCTTCCCAGCCAAGATTGGCAAACTGCCTGCCCTGTTTCTTTCGTATTTCCCTGAAGCCTTTCTCCAGCGCTTCCGTCGCATAGGTGAATAACACATCGGCTTCAATCGCCGTTTGTGTAAATAACGCCTGATAGATAGAAAGTACCCGCTGAATATCCAGTTGATCCCCGGATTTATTGGTTCGGACAGGAATCATGCGGTAGATTGACCCCAGAGACATCGATTGAAGATACGGATGCAGCCGGTTTGCCTGTTCGCCCAACATGTCCACAATTTGGACCAGATGTAGGGTTGGTACATCTTCAATTGTCTTTAACACCGTGACCGAATTTCCATCTGTCCGGTAAATCAGGAAATGGACGACATAATTTTCCGCATTCACAAAGTCTTCTCTTGCCGTCTCCAGTTCTTCATCAAAGTCCTGCGCAAAGCCTTTTTGAAAGAACAGATCCGTTCCATGTTTTAAAACGGTCAACCGATTATATTGAAAATCATCCAGAATCCCTTCAGGAAGAATAAAAGCCCTCTCCCCGGCAATCCGGGAAAAAAAACTTTCTTTCACCTTTTTTTCTCCAAACAGCAGATCCTGAAAGCACGAACTGCAAATGGCATAACTGTCGTCATAATATTTTTTGTCAATATTCCTGGCATAGTTGAATGTCGTTGTCACAAAAATCTTGTTGATTCCTGAGCCACTGAAACGGGTAGTAAATCCACTGGAAACATCCGTACCCTTCTTATGGCAAACATAGCAGTATTTCCCGGAGTCTTTCCTGCTCGATCCCTCCAGATTCTGTTCCTTTTTGACAACGGCCAGATAATCCGGATACTGCGACAGAATCAGTATTTCCTGCTGGTGAACCACTCTGGGGATCACCAGAGCGAAACGAGTGTCTTTATTGTCCCACTCCAATACATGGCGAAGAAAATCTTCCGCTTTTTTAGCGGTTCCATCAACAACAATATGGTTTTTATCATCCAGCGCAACATTTGAAATCCCTTTGATCAAGTCCAGATTGACGGTTCCTTCCCCTTTTTTGCTGCCAAGCTGAATGAATTGGCGCTCATGCAAATCCATCAGCAATTTACCCAGGTTCCCGTTATGGAATCCATGCTTTTTCAAAACGAGATATAAATCACTGAATGCCGATTTCAGCAAATAGTGTGAAGAAGAACCTTCCCGGGTGACATAATACTGCATGCCCGCCCTGGAGTTATTGCCAAAATAGTTATATTGGTAAGGTGCCTGCCTGGAATAGGGCACGGGTTCTTCAAAGCGGATTTCCTGTTGGTCGAGGTCTATCGTCATAAACAGGATCATCTTTTGCTCCGCCTCGATATTGACCGGCTTGACCAGCATTGCCAGTTCACTTGAATCACCAATCTCTTCCTTGGCCGCCTTACCGATTTGTGCCGTTAGCTGCGGCAAATTCACAAACATCACCTCCTGAGTTCCGGCATGCCAAATCCACTCGAATTTCTTCCGCCCAGACCCACGGCACAGGCAAATGTGAGCGCTTTCGGATCTCCCTCCAGCTGGTACAATCCATTCCATGCTTCAATGATAAAACCTTTAAAGCGGGTAACGACTTTGTCCCGTTGGCTTACGCGAACCGGTGCAATTCGGATAATGCCCTTGATGGGTTCTCCATGATGGGCAACATATTTTTTGGCAAGGTTTTCATGGATCAGGTGGGCAAACGCCGGATCGTGCGGTGAGAAATACTGCGTGGTTTTTCGGCCGGTTTCCGATACAAACGTACTGTGTACAGTGATGGGGGACAGCATCCGAACCGTACAAACGGGCTCATTCACAGAAACGCTTTCGTAATGAAGTTCATCAATGATGATGGGTTGCCCGTTCAGATGGAAAGAATCTTTCGTCAGCAGGCTCTGGCCAAATTCCTGGATGAATTTTGGCAAACTGGAACTGACCTGCCAGTTCAACTTCTCTTCAAAGCGGATCACTTTCCGCCTCGGATCAACCTTTGCCTCCCCCATCAACCGGCTGAACGTAAACAGTTTAAACTTCCGCTTCCCATACAGATAACCATGGTCATGAAGAAACCCGGAATACGCCTTGTCAGGGATCTGATTATAAATAAAGCCTTGCAACACTTCCTGATAATTAAGCGGCAAAACCAATGGAGATTCAAGTCGAATATGAATATTTAAACGCATCGCGTATCCTTTCTGTACTTTTCGTCTGGATTTACCTGTTCAGTATAGTGAATAAAATCGGACAAATCAATTATCTTTTCGTAAAAAATATTACAATTTTCCAAATAAAACTTTCATTTTTTATTTCATTTTACAAGGAATATCCACTATATACGAATTCCATCCTGACGACTTTACACTGGCTCTATAGCTATTGCGATTCCTCGTAGGTACGATCTAAACAGTTATACCCGTTCTTTTCGAGGATCAGGCAGTATTTTCTGTTTCAATTCCTCATAGGTACGATCTAAACAAGCGGGCGTAGCGCAAATAAAGTTCGCTTTGGGTGGTTTCAATTCCTCATAGGTACGATCTAAACGGGAGGGGTTTCTTGTGCCTTTTGATCAAGATAATAAGTTTCAATTCCTCATAGGTACGATCTAAACATTTTAACTCCCTCCTGATCCTCACCTAAGAATTTTTTCGTTTCAATTCCTCATAGGTACGATCTAAACGACGGCTGAACTAGTCGATTGCAAAAAGCTAGACTGTTTCAATTCCTCATAGGTACGATCTAAACAATAACAAAGTGGTCATTGAAATAGACCCTAACAAGTTTCAATTCCTCATAGGTACGATCTAAACGATTAATACCGCGGGAACTGATCGCGAGCACGATACAGGGTTTCAATTCCTCATAGGTACGATCTAAACTTTTATGTTTGGAAAGGGGATATATATAAAAGCGACATTGGTTTCAATTCCTCATAGGTACGATCTAAACTGAATATGGGGCGACTACCGGCGACACCCTGGAGAGTTTCAATTCCTCATAGGTACGATCTAAACCTCCAAAATATAGCTTTCAAAAACCGGATCGGGAATTGTCGGTTTCAATTCCTCATAGGTACGATCTAAACTGTAAAAATTAAGTCCGTATTGATTGTGTAGTCGAAGTTTCAATTCCTCATAGGTACGATCTAAACGTTTGGACACACCACCAGAGAGCCAATACCCCCAAAAAACAAGTTTCAATTCCTCATAGGTACGATCTAAACAACAGGAAGCGGCTGCCACTTCGGAACTTAGCAAAAGGTTTCAATTCCTCATAGGTACGATCTAAACCCCAAAAAGTGTCGCTATTAAGCCATTCGACAATTTGCCCAAAATTCCTCTTCACTTATTCCGTTTTGTTCTTAAGAAACAAAAAATCCAGCAGTCATGCTGGTTTCCATGGTATTTATCAGAATATTCGGTGTCGTCGATCCCCGGGGTTTACTCCTTTACTCACGGTCGACGACAATTTGCAGCTCCACGATCCGGAGTCGGAAATAAGCTGAATGAATCATTATGCAATCCTTATGGTAAAAGATCGTGCCAACCATTTGCTTTGCCGGCAGGCTCATTGGATCCTGCTTTCCCCGCTGCATTTCACTCCAGAATATGTATTCGCGTCCCTTTCACAAAGTTATATTGCCAAAATCGACTCAGGAACGCTTGGAAGCTTCCGTTTACGTTAACCAGACCGGTCAATGCTTCGCTTTTCTGTTTTTATCACTGTTGTAGAGAATCGCTAACGAAGAGTTTGGTCACTGCCAATTCCTCCTGCAATGTTTGATTTCACACCAATTGCAGTACAAACAGATCCGGTTTCCTTTCTACCGCTGTAATTTGTTCCTGATTAAGTGCGCACCTCTGTCTCAGCTGGTACCAGTCACCGAGCACAATCAGCGCATTCGTATATTTTTGCGCATCTTTGGTCTTTTCCCCAAGCCGGACAGCTTCCTGCAGGGTGGCATAGGCTTCTTCCCACTGCGCTTGTTTTATTTTGAGCAAACCCAGTTGCGTATAGCTGTTTACAAAAACGTATTCATTGGCCAATTTTTTTCAGGCTGAGGGCCGTTTTTACGCAGTTCTCCGCTTCTTCCAGTTCATTCAGCTGCAAATAAATGCTGCCCAGTGTTGTCCACAGTTTAAACGACCGTTCATACACTCGATTAACTCTGGCCCATTCAATTCCTCCAGGGCATTTTCAATCGCTTCCGTATATCTTTTTTGCTTTTTGAGAATTGCTGACTAGGTTTCATATAAAAAGATTAAAATATACACACAACGAATTAGGTACTTCAGGCATTATTTTTTTCAAAAATTGATGTAAGGCAAGATGTGTATGTTCAAAATATATGCATCAGGAGATTCTGAGCAGTTGAATATTTTTTTGGATGAATTAAAATCCAATCCAAGATAAAACATCGCTTTGGAAACAAAGCAGCATTATGACGCGGAACAAAAAAGAGGAAAAGTAGTTTTAAGCGTAGAGATCCAACCCATTAAACCCGTCACTGTCTCTCTGTGCGCCAAAAACGGAGAGAAAATCAATATCGATTTTTTAAACAGCACGGTTATCGAATTGGACAAAGGGGTGTATGTGATCAGCGGCAAAACGGTTAATATTTTCTCCTTTGTTCAATAAATTTTATTCGAAATTTGCCAATGTTGTTTGGATTTGGGAATTTGAAATATTAATGTTCGTCGGTTTCAGTTCCGGCGTATCAACTTTTCCTTGTTATTTTTGGCTACTTTCAGATTTGGGGGCGGATTTTTTTGGGGTTTTACATACATGGGTGCATCCTCCTTTTTGTATAAAAAAGGAGGATTTTTGTTTAAAATAAACCAAGTCCTGCCGATACTTTCATAAACAATGATCCGGAAAGTTTGTATCCGGGAAAGCAAAACCAAACAGGAGGAACGACCGTGGATGAGTTTTTGGTAATCGATTTTTGGGAAATGACGCTTAGGACATTCATCACTTTTCTTGTAATGCTGGTTCTGGCAAGATTCCTGGGAAAAAAGCAACTGAGTCACCTGACTTTTTTTAACTATATTACAGGGATTACCATCGGTTCGATCGCCGCAGATATTGCGGGGGAGACCAAAACTCCGTTTTTCAACGGACTTGTCAGTTTGGTCTGGTGGGTAGTTCTAACCATCTTTGTGGGGTATATTGGGCTTAAATCAAACAAAGCCCGGATTCTGCTGGATGGCCAGCCGACGATTGTTATCAAGAAAGGCAAAATCCTGAAAGACGCTCTTAAAGCCGTTCGCCTGAATATGGATGATTTAAGTATGATGCTGAGAGAACAGCAAGTATTCAGTGTTCAGGATGTGCATTATGCCATCCTGGAACCAAATGGAGAATTGAGTTTGCTTAAAAAAGAGCCCCAACAAACCGTTACGAAGCAAGACCTGAATGTTTCTGTCCCGTCTTTTATTTATTTTCCTTCAAAAATCATTTCAGACGGGAAAATCGTAAAGAAGAATTTAAAGGAACTGGATCTGAATGAAGCGTGGGTTCAAGAGGAGTTAAGCAAAAACGGAATTCAGTCTGTAGAAGAAGTATTTTATGCGGAAATTCAAAAGGACGGCTCTCTTTTTATCAATAAATACTAAAGAAGGACGATCTTAACAGACGTTAAACAACATCTTCAAATCCTTACAGGTACGATCTAAACTCGACCGGAAAATAAAAACTTATCCGGTTCCCCATAGTTTCAATTCCTTACAGGTACGATCCAAACAACTACGTATGATTCCCATTGTACCGATCCCGCATCGGTTTCAATTCCTTACAGGTACGATCCAAACCATTTCATGCGCCAGCAAGCACGCGCGGCGGATTGAATTGTTTCAATTCCTTACAGGTACGATCCAAACTTTTTAATTGAAAAAGGTTTTTTAGAGGCCAAAAGGTTTCAATTCCTTACAGGTACGATCCAAACCTGCGCGAAAGACGTTACGTTGCAAAATTTGAAAACGACATGTTTCAATTCCTTACAGGTACGATCCAAACGCAAGATATCGCAGGTTATGGCCTGCTTGGCTTCTTCGAGTTTCAATTCCTTACAGGTACGATCCAAACTAGAAATGGAAGATGAATATGTGAATATAGCACGTGAGAGAGGTTTCAATTCCTTACAGGTACGATCCAAACTTTTACTTCACCTGTTTCAATTTGTTCTGTTTCTTTCAGTTTCAATTCCTTACAGGTACGATCCAAACTAATTATATCGGCGCTATGTCACGCGTAAAAGCAGGTTTCAATTCCTTACAGGTACGATCCAAACGTGATGAACTTTTTCAAGAATATCGATCTGTTCCAGACTGGGTTTCAATTCCTTACAGGTACGATCCAAACCCCAAAAAGTGCCGTTATTAAGCCATTCTATAAATCATCCGAAATTCCTATTTACTTGCCTGTTTTTTGGCGCAAAAACAAAGAATCCAGTGACTATGCTGACTTTCAAAATATATATCGGAATATTTCGTGTCGTCGATCCCCGGGATTTACTCCTCTACTGGAGGTCGACGACAATTTGCTTCCAACACCCGGCTATAAAATATGTTTGTTACCAACTTTTCCAAGCCCGCTTTTGTTGTTTCATTTATTTGAATAACAATGGATTCTCCCTGGAGTGACCTCTCTCTTTAATCAACTTTTCAGAATAAAGCGGTTGAGGCTGATATCTGAAACTTTGTCTTCCCTTGTACAGGTTCAGATCGGGGGCAAATATTCGTGGTTTTCGCTTTGGTCCGGCAAAAGCTGTGATCTTCTGCGGCAGGCCGAATCCACTGGAATTTCTCCCGCCAAGGCCTGCGGCACAGGCAAATGTAAGTGTTTTTGGATCTCCTTCAAGTAAATACAGCCCATTCCACGCTTCGATTCTAAAACCTTTTAAGCGGGTAATTACTCTGTCCCGGCAACTTACGTAAAGCGGTGTGAGCCGGATTTTTTTGTGGATTGGTTTTCCATAGCAGGCGAAATATTTTTGGGCGAGGTTTTGATTGATCAAGTGGACAAATGCTGGATCGCAGGGCGAGAAATATTGTGTGGTTTTATGGCCGGTGTTGGATACAAACGTGTTATGTACGGTAATGGGCGATAACATCCTGACAACACACGCCGATTGGTTTACAGTAACCGTTTCATAGTGAAGCCCGTCAACTCTGAAAGGCTGCCCGTAAAGGTAATAATTATCCTTCAATAGCAGACTTTGACCAAATTCTTTGATAAACCCCGGCAAACAGGAACTGACTTGCCAACTAAGGTGCCTTTCAAAGCGGAACTTTTTCTGCCTGAGACTCACCTTCCCCCTTCCCAGCAACCGGCTAAATGTAAATAGTTTAAACTTTCGTTTATAAGCCGGATCATGAAGAGAACAGGTATATAGCTTGTCAGGAATTTGGTCATAAATAAAATCTTCCAACACTTCCTGATAATTGAGCGGTAAAACCAACGGCGCTTCAAACCGAATATGAACCGTTAAGCGCATTGCAGATCCTTTCTATATTTCCAAAGTGATTTTATTCACAAATTCAGTATAGTAAACAAAGTCTAACGAATCAATAAATTTTTCTCTGAACTATATTGCAATTTTTCCAAAAAACCGTAAGCTTCGGGATTACTTCCTATAATCACAACCATCCTGTTAACAATAATTGGTGACGTCTCACTTCAACCGTAAGCCTTTTTATTGTTTATTAGACTTTCATACAAACAGGCAATTCCGTTTTTTCATAGATTAATAGTGGATCATAAATGATCCTACCAATAATCAGGAGGAGACGGATAATGGGCCATTCTTGTGGTTGCAGAGAAAGACGCAGGCGAGTTGTATTGGATCCGTGTAGCAGAAGAAGAAAAGTGATCCGTTTAAGACGGGGTGAATCGGTGCTTGTCAAGTGTTGCCCTGATGCGGAGCACACGAAAACCTGTTTTCTGGATCCGGGCGAAGCGGTAAAAGTCCGTTGCGGCAGGAGTAAAGCAATTGTCAAGTGTGGACATTGCATCAGTCGCTGGAACCATATTTGCCTGAAACCGGGAGAAGCGGTTTTGTTCCGTTGCCGGCATTGTTAACAGGATGTCAGTATTAAATGCCATGGTGAAGATTTAATGGAGAGCGGTTTTTGGAAAAGACGGGCGGCGGAGTGAGCCTGTCCGAAAACCCTGGCCAATTCCCTGTGGAAACGGACGAATCCGGGGCCGGAATTTCCTCGGGGATACGCCTCTCCAGAGTATGTGCGCCAAATTGTTGGCGCTTTTTTTTTGCTTCCCGGATGCGGGCGCAAGCTGTTTCTCAATTTCGATGATTCTTTATTAATGTTTTGCAATCAATATTCCCAAAATTTAAAGGGCTGTGCTAAAATAATCTATTAAATACCTAAAGCCAAAGGATGAATTGAGATGAGCAAAGTGTTAGATCAAGTTAATGCCGAACAGATCAAAGTTGAGGATATTTTGATCGCCAGCCAAAAATTGAAAAAAGTATGTGCCCACACACCGCTTGAACATAACCGTCTCCTGTCTGATCAATATGGTTGTGACATTCATTTAAAACGGGAAGATTTGCAAATTGTTCGTTCATTCAAGATTCGGGGCGCTTTTAACACGATTTGCAGCCTTACCGATGAAGAAAGAAAGCGGGGAGTTGTTTGCGCCAGTGCGGGAAATCACGCGCAGGGGGTCGCCTATTCCTGCCACCACCTCGCAATCCCCGGGAAAATTTTCATGCCAACCACGACGCCGCGCCAAAAAATAAACCAGGTTAAGCATTATGGAGGCAAATTTGTCGAAGTGATCCTGACTGGCGACACATTTGATGACTCGTTTTACCAGGCAATGGCCTATGTCAAGGAACATGAAATGGCTTTTATCCATCCGTTTGACGATTACCGGACGATCGTCGGGCAGGGCACGATTGGAATCGAAATTCTCAATGACCTGAAGCAGCCTCCGGATTATGTTTTTGTAACGATTGGAGGAGGCGGCCTGATCTCCGGTGTCAGTTCTTATATCAAAAGCGTATACCCCCAGACCAGGGTGATCGGCGTTGAACCGGCTGGGGCACAAAGCATGAGAGAATCGCTAAAAACAGGCCATGTTGTGGAATTGGAACAAATTGAGCCATTTGTTGACGGAGCAGCTGTCAAACGGGTGGGAGACCTGACCTATAAAATCTGCCAGGAAAATGTAGATGAAGTGATTGCGGTACCGGAAGGCAAAGTATGCAGCACTATTTTAAACCTGTATAACCAGAACGCTATCGTTGTTGAACCAGCCGGTGCGCTGGCTGTGTCAGCACTTGATTTTTACCGGGAGCAAATCAAGGGAAAAAACGTGGTCTGCATTATCAGCGGCGGCAACAACGATATCGACCGAATGCAGGAGATGAAAGAACGCTCCCTGATCTATGAAGGACTGAAGCATTATTTCATAATCAATTTCCCGCAACGGGCCGGTGCGTTGCGTGAATTTCTTGATGATGTGCTGGGCGAAAACGATGATATCACCCGGTTTGAATACACGAAGAAAAATAACAAGGACAACGGCCCGGCCCTGGTCGGAATCGAACTGAAATACAGGGAAGATTATCCTTCCTTGATCGAACGGATGGACAAAAAGGGATTCGCCTATACTGAAATCAACAATGATCCGCATCTTTTCCATTTATTAATATGATTCATATTTTCAAAGTCCTGGCCGCCTATAAAACAGGCGGCCTTAACTTTAAGTCACAGCCGTTCACTCTGTCGTATACTGTCAAAGCGCCAGACGGCAAGGGCAATCACCAGCAAAGCCATCCCGGCAAGGACGCCAAGAGCAATGTTTGGACTGAAATCCGTTTTTATCCTGTAGGCAAACCCGGTAAACGCTTGCATCGCGTGGGTGGCTGGAAAAACCCGTCCAAGCCATCGGAATCCCTCCGGCAACATGGATGTCGGAAACATGATACCGCTGAGCATAACCGCGGGGAAAAAAACGATCATGGAAAGCATGCTTGCCATCGACTGGTTGCGTGCAAAAGCTCCTATAGCAAGGCCAATTCCAATGCTTGCGATCAAGAAAACAGCCAGTATCGCGAAATAGAGCGTAGGTGATTTCGGCACCGTTGAATGCAGCAGAGGCGGTGAGATCAAATAAATAAGAACGGACACGATGAATAGGTGAATGAACGCGCTGAGTGCCTGAATAGCAAGCACCGCCGTGTTTGGTATACCATTGACTTTGAACGCGCGTAACGTCCCCGATTCCCGCGCTTTTACGATAGGAACCGGCGTCCCCATCACTGCGCCCATTGTAATGGCAAAGATGGTCATGGAGGCGGCCAAGGTCGGCTTGATCAGAGGGTTGACAGAAGAAAACACCAAACCAATGACAAGAAAAAACAAAAGCGGTACGAGGTAATAAGTCATAAGTGTGCCCCTGTCACGCAAGTCCATCTTAAACTGAATCTCAAGATATTTAAAAAACGCCTTCATTTTCTTTCCGCCCCTTCCACAAGATCCAGAAACCGTTCTTCCAGTGATGGCCGCTCAACCCGGAGATCCTCCACCACGTCGCCGGCATTCTGCACCCGCCTGAGTATTTCGATGACCGACAGCGCAACATCTTGACAATTCCATTCGAGATAGCCGTCTCTTTCGCTGACAAAACGAGCGCTTCCGACATCACAACCGGGTAACAGGGAACCGCGGGCCGTGCGTAACCGAATTTTTGTATTTTGGCTACCGACCGCCGTTATCTGTTCCGACGTACCGCAGAAAACAATTTTTCCATGAACGAGAATAGCAATTCGGTCGCATAGTCCCTCGGCCTCCGCCATATCGTGGGTGGCTAATAATACTGTAATGCCCTGTGCCTTGATGGCGCGGATTTCGTCGTGCAACCTCGCCCGACTCTGCACGTCGAGTCCCGAAGTGGGTTCGTCCAGTACCAGCACTTCGGGACTATTCACTAATGCAAGCACCAGATGCACTCGCCGTTTTTGTCCGGTAGAAAGCTGATGGTACTGCTTTTTGAGTAACCCTTCCATTTCAAATTTTTTTATCAATTCAGACGGAATGGTACTTTCTGCCATGCACAGACAAGCCCAATCGCCTCATCCACCCGGATGCTGTCAGGCAGGGATGAAGATTGGAGTTGCACGCCAAGTTTGCGACGTAGTTTACGTCCATCTTCCGGGGTACAGCCGGCTACGCGAATAGTGCCGCCGTTTATCGCCCTCAGACCTTCCAGGCATTCAAAGATAGTGGTTTTTCCTGCACCGTTGGCACCAAGCAGGCCAAACACCTCGCCACGTCGTACTTCCATGTCAAGGCCGTCTATCACCGTAAAGGAACCATATCGTTTGACAAGCCCTTTGACGGATACAGTTGTTTCATTTATCATTTTGAAAATTCACCTCCGTATCTTTATTTAACTCTAGTCTAATACGTAACATAGCGTCATGGGCAGACTTTTATTTAAATTCCCAAATACAGAACAGCCAGGCAATTGCTTCTTTACCGATAAGTAAAAAGGCAGAGTGCTGCAGAAAAGCAAAAAGACGTGATTGGCACTGAGGGTAACAATACACGTCCATGCTTACCACAACACACTTTGTCAATTTGGGGTGATTTCAGGCATGTCTTGGAAAGATAAAGGCAGTTTATGTATTAAAACGCTCCTTCAATGTGCTGAACATCGGTTCGCTCTCCCTGACTGTCCCATAAGACAGAGATCACATCAAAGCGAAACACTCCGTAATATGCAGGATGTTCCTGCAAATATTGCAAGGCCAGCTGCCTCACTTTCTGCTGCTTCCGATAACCGACGGACTCCAGGCCGTACCCGTATTTGCCGCTTTGCGTGGTTCTTACTTCAACAAACACCAGTTGTCCGTCTTTCAAGGCAATGATATCCAATTCGCCCTGGCGGGTTGCCCAGTTTCGATCTATGATTTCATAGCCGTTTTCTTTCAGATGCCGCGCAGCCAGTTCCTCACCCTGCCGGCCCACCCTTTTTCTTATATCGCCAGTCATGTTTTCTCCCCCAATAAAGAAAGCTGTTGCCCATTTTGAACAGAACGAACCGGTGCAAAACTGTGGCGGTGAATCGGTGACGGACCGTATTCATTAAGTGCCTTGAGATGCTCGGGCGTACCATATCCCATGTTCCGATCAAACCCATACATGGGGTACTTTCTCGCAATATTGCCCATCCACTCGTCCCGGGTGGTTTTGGCAATCACTGATGCGGCCGCGATGGAATGGCTGAGGGAATCCCCCTTGATAATCCCCTGTTGGGGAATGGTCAGATTGGGAATCGTAACCGCATCGACCAGCACGATTTCCGGGGTGGGGACCAGTTGGCTGACCGCAATCCGCATTGCCTGGTAAGTAGCCTGGAGAATATTGCAACTGTCGATTTCGTCCGCATGCACCATCCCGATTCCGATCGCCAGCGCTTCGGCCTCGATATGCTCCTTTAACTTTTGCCGTTCTTGCACTGTCAATTGCTTGGAATCGTTTAATCCTTTCGCCTGAAACTGCTCCGGCAAAATGACAGCCGCCGCTACCACAGGACCGGCCAAAGGCCCTCTTCCTGCCTCATCAATCCCGGCAATCCGCTTCAAGCCCTGCTTGCGGCATTGTTTTTCATAATGCCACATTTGTTCCAGCCGTGCCTGCTCTTTCTGACGAAGCTGTTGTTCCCTGACATAACGGGCAGCCAATTTTTTCACACCTGCTCTTGAATCATTTTGCAGCCAGGCCAGTTCCTCTTCCGTCAGCATCTCCTTTGTCTGCAGCCATCTTTTAATTTCCGAGATGGTTCCTTTCATCCTTCATCTCCTCTTCTTTTCTCCAATCTTCCGGAAATTCCAAGGAAACTCTTCCTAACTGGCCTGATCTCAGCTCATAGATGATGAGATCGGCGGTTTTGTCGAAATCTATGTATCCGCCACGCAAAAGGCAGCCCCGCTTTTTTCCGATCACTTCCATGAGACCAATACCGTCCAGATCCCCGATCTGTTCCAGTTTATACCGATTCAGCAAGGCTTTGGGATACCTCTCCTTTAAATAACCCAATATATACATGGCCACCTCATCCGCCGGGAGAATTTCTTCCTTGATAGCCCCACTTGCCGCCAGGCGCAGACCTATAGCCGGGTCATCAAATTTTGGCCATAAAATTCCCGGGGTATCCAACAGTTCCATGTTTTTGCCAACACGAATCCATTGTTGTGCTTTGGTGACTCCAGGCCTGTCTCCCGTAACGGTTGCCGATCTTTTGGCCAACCGATTGATCAGTGATGATTTGCCCACATTGGGAATACCCAAAACCAGGGCGCGAAACTTTCGTGACTTGATCCCCTTTTTTTCTCTTTTCACAAACAAGGGCGCCAACAGCTTTTCACAAGAAGGAATGATCTGGTTTACCCCTTTGCCAGTTTGGGCATCTATGGGCAGGATAACGTCTCCCTTAGCCTGAAAATGGCTGATCCAGGCCTGATTTGCCCGCTCATCAGCCAAATCGCATTTCGTCAACAGGATGATTCGCGACTTTTCTTTGACGATATCATCCATCATAGGGTTTCTGCTGGACATCGGCAACCGCGCATCCAAAAGTTCAAACACAATATCTACCAGTTTCAGCTTTTCCTCCACTTGCCTGCGCGCCTTTGCCATATGTCCCGGAAACCATTGAATGGCCATATGCATCACCTTCTTCATTTCTTTAGTAAGGGGATTTTTTCCAATTCATCACAAATTGAGGAAGGAGCCATAGTCCCACTCCTTCTCTCCTAACCTACAATTCTTTAAAATCAGGAATTGGCCAGTAAACGAACTCGGCTCGTCCAACCAGTTCGGAGACAGAGATGGATCCGATGACCCGGCTGTCCGTACTGTTAAGCCGATTGTCTCCCAGCACGAACACCTGCCCTTGCGGCACCCTGATTTCATCAAAATCCACAGTCCGAATATGATCGGCGATATATGATTCCTCCACGACTTTTCCATTGACCAGAATTTCATTGTTTTTGGCCTCAACCGTTTCGCCAGGCAAGGCGATTACCCGTTTTATAAAATCCTTTTCTTCGCTCGCATGAAAAACAACAATCTCTCCCCGTTTGGGCTCCGTGAATTTATAGACCAATTTGTTGACCAACACCAAATCACCGGTATGCATCGTTTCCTGCATGGATGGGCCTGATACCGAAAAAGGCTCAAATACAAACAAGCGAATCACTATCGCCAAAATCACAGCTATCGAAAGTGCCTGAAACCAATCTAACGCTCTGCTCACTTTTGTTTCCGTACTCTCCTGTTTAATTCTGTCTGTACGAGGGATATATGAGTTCATCGTCTTTCCCCCAATTGGCTTATTCCATCAGGATGCGAGAAAAAGGGCTTGAGAAAGCACTCCCAGCCCTTTTTTCTGCACTTCTTATTATTTTTGATGTATTTCTTTAATGCGGGCGGCTTTACCGCGGAGTTTCCGCAAGTAATACAATTTCGCACGGCGCACTTTACCGCGGCGAGTCACTTCGATTTTTTCAATACGCGGGGAATGCAGCGGGAAAGTACGTTCCACACCAACACCATAAGAAATTTTGCGGACGGTAAATGTTTCGGAAATACCACCACCGCGACGTTGGATCACAACTCCCTCAAAAACCTGAATCCGTTCGCGTTGCCCCTCTTTAACACGCACATGGACACGAAGTGTATCACCCGCACGGAACCGGGGAAAATCTTTACGAAGCTGTTCTTCTGTCAATTCACGAATAATCGGACGCATAGCCATCCAACCTCCTTCCTTCTTCCGGGTTTCACTGCTATGAATATCCGTTTTCCCGACTGGAACGGAGTTATTTTACCATAAGTACCTGATCAAATACAATTTTACTCATCCGGATCTGCCTCTTCAGACAGCTTCCTTAAGAAGAGGAAATCCTCTTCTGTTAATGTTGCAGCCTTCAGCAGATCCGGCCTCCTCTGCCAGGTTCTTAGCAGGGACTGCTCCCGCCGCCATTTTTCGATCCTGGCATGATGACCGGACAAAAGGATCTCCGGCACCTTCAACCCGCGAAAATCAGCTGGCCGTGTATAGTGGGGATATTCAAGAAGCCCTGTTGAGAAAGAATCAGATACAGCGGACGTTTTATTGCCGAGCACTCCCGGCACCAGGCGGCTGATACTGTCAATCAGTATCATCGCCGGCAATTCACCGCCTGTCAGAACGAAATCGCCGATAGAGATTTCCTCTGTCACCAGGTGCTCCCTGATCCGCTCATCAAACCCTTCATAATGTCCACAAAGGATAATCAACCGGGAATTTCCGGCCAATTGCTCTGCTTTTTTCTGTGTGAACGTTTCACCTTGCGGCGACATCAACAAAATGGGGGGACGTGGTAAGTCTTGTGTCAAATCATCTACTGCACGAAACAACGGTTCCGGCTTTAATACCATTCCGCCTCCACCGCCATACGGCACATCATCTACCGTTCGGTGACGGTCCGTTGCATAGTCGCGAAAATTAACAATATTGGTGGCAATCAGCCCTTTTTCGCGAGCTCTATGAATTATACTTGAATGCAAAAACCCTTCAAACATCTCGGGAAAAAGAGTCAGTACATCAAAGCGAATATGTGCCAATACTAAGCCAGTCCTTCCATCCATTCAATCGTGACGCGCTTCTGACTGAGATCCACATTTTTGACAATCTCAGAAATATAAGGTATCAAGACCTCTTTCCCCGTCTCAGCAGATCGGACGACCCAAACATCATTGGCCGGCAAAGTTAAAATTTCTTTTACCTGTCCGATTTCTTTCCCATCGGTCGTCATAACGGTTAACCCGACAATCTGATAAAAGTAATATTCCCCTTCTTCTTCGTCAACAGGTACCCTGTTTTCCTTTGTAACTGCCAGCAGCCCCTTTTTGAAAGGCTCAGCCTGATTAATGTTGTCCCATTCCTGAAATTTGAGCAAGTAAACGGATTTGTGCGGGCGGCTTTTCTCCACCGTCACCTCGACAGGCATCTGCTTCCCGGGCAAGAGAAGAATCAGCCTGCTTCCGGGGGCAAAACGGACCTCCGGAAAATCGGTGCTTAACTGAACGCGAACCTCTCCGCGAATACCATGAGTGCCAACAATTCGGCCGACAATCAAATACTCACTGTTCAAGAGATTTCCACCCATATCCGTTTATTCTCCTTCCAGGCAGCCACTTTTGCCACGGTGCGGATCGATTGGATAATCCGTCCCTGTTTACCGATTACTTTGCCTGTATCTTCTTCGGCAACGGACAACCTGTAGACGGTTACCCCATCCTTTTCATATTCATCAACATGAATTTGCTCCGGATGATCGACAAGCGCCTTTACGATGTATTCAATCAGTTCTTTCATGGTTTGTCCTCCTGTCCATCAAGAAGACGTTATTTCTTGACACTTTTTTGTTCATGCACTTTTTTCAGGATTCCTTCTTTACGGAACAGATTGCGGACCGTATCAGAAGGTTGCGCACCGTTAGCCAACCAGGAGAGAGCTTTCTCTTCATCGATTTTAACAGTGGCCGGATCGGTGATCGGATTGTAGTAGCCAATTTCGTCAATTGTGCGTCCATCACGCGGAGCACGGGAATCTGCCACAACTACACGATAAAACGGAGCTTTTTTAGCCCCCATGCGTCTCAGTCGAATTTTCACTGCCATGTCTTTCACCTCCTCGTCATGATCAATTGATGGTTTACGACATAAACGGAAAGCGGAAACCGCCGCGTTTTTTCTTTTTCTTGCCCTTTGACATTTGTGTAAATTGCTTCATCATTTTTTTCATATCGCCAAACTGTTTAATCAGGCGATTCACATCCTGGACGCTGGTACCGCTGCCCTTGGCAATCCGTTTGCGCCTGCTTGCATTCAAAATCTCCGGATGGGATTTTTCCTGCGGTGTCATGGAACGAATAATCGCCTCAACGCGTACCAGCTGTTTTTCGTCTACCTGGGCGTTTTTAAGGCCTTTCATCTGCCCTGTGCCAGGCAGCATCGAAAGCATATCCTCAAGAGGTCCCATATTGCGCACCTGTTGCAGCTGATCCAAAAAATCATCAAACGTAAAGGACAATGTGCGCATCTTTCGTTCCAGATCTTTGGCTTTCTCTTCATCCACCGCTGATTGGGCTTTTTCAATCAGTGTGAGTACATCTCCCATGCCCAAAATCCTGGATGCCATTCGGTCTGGAAAGAATGGTTCAAGGGCGTCTGTTTTTTCCCCCATCCCCACAAACTTGATCGGGCAATCCGTGACTGCTTTAACCGACAAGGCGGCTCCGCCCCTGGTATCTCCATCAAGTTTAGTCAAGATAACGCCGGTCAATCCTAATTGCTTGTTAAAACTTTCTGCTACATTTACAGCATCCTGTCCGGTCATCGCGTCCACGACCAGCAGGATTTCGTCTGGCGATACCTGCTCGCGGATTTCTCGCAGCTCGCCCATCATCTCCTCATCGATATGTAAACGTCCAGCCGTATCGATGATGACATAATCGAAGCCTTCTTCCTTTGCTTTCTGTACCCCGCGTTTGGCAATCACAACAGGACTTTCCTGATCTCCCAGGGAAAATACGGGTGTATCAAGACTTGCCCCCAAAACCTCCAGCTGCCTGATCGCCGCCGGCCGATAAACGTCTCCTGCCACCAGCAGGGTGCGGCGATTTTGCTTTTGCAAGTAACGGGTCAATTTGCCGGAAGTTGTTGTTTTACCGGCCCCCTGCAATCCAACCATCATAACCACGGTTGGCGACTTTGGGGCCTGCTTCAGTTTGCTTTGCTCTCCCCCCATCAGTTCGGTCAATTCTTCGTTTACCACCTTGATTACCTGTTGACCAGGGGTTAGGCTTTTCATTACTTCCTGCCCAACGACACGTTCTTTCACCCGGCTGATAAATTCCTTGACAACCTTGAAGTTGACATCCGCTTCCAGCAAAGCCAGACGAACCTCACGCATCGCTTCCTTCACGTCAGCCTCGGTCACTTTCCCTTTGCCGCGAAGTTTGCGCATTACCGATTGCAGTCTTTCCGACAATCCTTCAAACGCCATGATGACCCCTCCTCACATGGCTGATTAGTCAAGCTCGGCCAGTTCTTCCAACAACTCCCTGATACATTCGTATGCTTCCGGCATTTGGCGTAATTGATCCCTGATCTTTTCCGTGATTTGTTGTCGTTTCAGATACTGGCTTGCAAGCCCCAATTTTTCTTCCAGATCCAGCATCCGTAATTGGGCCCGCTTAATCGCCTCATAAACTGCCTGGCGGGAGACTTCCTGATGTTCAGCAATCTCGCCGAGCGACCAGTCTTCAGAATAATATAACTCAAGCAATGAACGCTGTTTCTCTGTCAGTAATGAACCGTAAAAATCGTATAATAAGTTCATTTTTGTTGTCTGATCCAACACGGGAGTCACACCCCACACATACCGTCAAGGCAAAAACCTTTACAGGTGTATAATATAACGGAGACCAGACAGGATGTCAAGGTTTTTCCCTTGAACCCCGCCATATTTATTTTTTTATGCATTCCCTTCTTCCGCTTCAATCATATCCCTGAACAGTGCATGTAAAAACTGATCAGGATCAAAATCCTGCAAGTCATCGGCTTTTTCGCCGAGGCCGACCAATTTCACAGGCAAGTTCAGCTCATGGTTTATGGCAATCACCATGCCCCCTTTGGCGGTTCCATCCAGCTTAGTCAATACGATTCCCGACACATTGACGGCCTGACCAAACTGTTTGGCCTGAATCAGGGCATTCTGGCCAGTTGTCGCGTCCAGTACCAACAAAACTTCATGCGGTGCTCCAGGCACTTCCCGCTGTACAACACGATGGACTTTCTTCAGTTCTTCCATCAGATTTACCTTGTTTTGCAAACGGCCCGCCGTATCACACAGCAAAATTTCTGCTTTCCGGGATCTGGCGGCATGGATGCTGTCGTAAATAACCGCAGCCGGATCCGAACCGGCCTGGTGCCGAATCACGTCCACGCCAGTCCTCTTGCCCCATGTTTCAAGCTGTTCAATCGCTCCGGCGCGAAATGTATCCCCGGCGGCCAGAACCACTTTTTTTCCTTCGTTTTTAAAGCGGTGAGCCAGTTTTCCGATCGTGGTCGTTTTGCCAACTCCGTTTACTCCGACAAACAGAATCACCGACAACCCTTCTTCATTTAAAGTGAGTCGCTGATCCTGTTCATTTTGGTTCAAAATTTCGCTGATCACTTCGGATAACAGCGATTTCAACTCGACCGGGTCTTTTATTTTTCTTGCCTTTACTTCTTCCCGCAGGCGTTCGACCAGATCCATAGTGGTTTTGACACCGACATCGGCACCAATCAGAATCTCTTCCAGTTCTTCATACAAATCTTCATCAATCCTGCTGCTTCTGCTGAACAGATCAGAAATCGCACCTACAAAATTGTTACTGGTTTTGCTCAAACCGGTCATAAATTTTTGTGTGACCGTTTCAGTTTTTTGCTGAACACTCTCTTTCAACTTCCGGAAAAAACTCATGCTCTGCCTCCTATTTTCCCAATCTTTGATACTGCCTCTTTTCCCTCTTTATCATACTCTTCCAACTTCACAGATACCAGTTTGGAAACTCCGGATTCCTGCATTGTAATTCCATACAATACATCGGCACCTTCCATGGTATGTTTGCGATGGGTAATGATAATAAACTGCGTTTTGCCGGAAAAAACTTTCATGTACTCAGTATAGCGGGTTAAATTGGCTTCATCCAGTGCTGCATCTACCTCATCGAGAACACAAAACGGTACCGGCCTGATTTGCAGAACGGCAAACAGCAGTGCCAGCGCCGTCAGCGCACGTTCTCCACCTGAGAGCAGATTCAGGTTTTGCAGTTTTTTGCCAGGAGGCTGGGCAACAATATCAATCCCCGTTTCCAACAGATTTTCAGGGTCATCTAGTTTGAGATCGGCACGCCCACCGCCAAACATCCTGACAAATACATCCTGGAATTCCACCCGAATCAGTTGAAAACTTTCTTCAAACCTTCGGCTCATCTCATCCACCAATTGATGGATAATCTCAAACAACTTTTCCTTGGCTTCCAGCAAATCGGCTTCCTGAACCTTGAGAAAATCGTAGCGTTCTTTTAGACGTGTATATTCCTCAATCGCGCCAAGGTTGACCTCTCCAAGAGCGGCAATTTGTCCTTTCAGGGAACGCACCTCTTTTTCGGCCTGTTTGGGTTCATCCGGAACGGCATACAACTGTTTGGCACGATCAAAACTGATCTCGTATTCTTCCGCCAATTTGCCCAGGAGGTGATTCAGTTCCACATCCAGGCGGTTGGCTTGGACTTCACGCTCGTGCAATCGGCGATCCTGTTTGCGATGTTCCTGCTCAAGCTGCCGGGCTTCTTTTTCTTTGCCTTCCCGCTCAAGCTGCAGCTGTTCTCTCTGCCGACGAATTTTGTTCAATTCTGCCTGAATTTTTTCTTTCCCTTGCTTGAGCCCGGCAATCGCTTCTTCCAATCGGATCATCTCTGACTGCCCGCTGTCCCGCCAATTTTTCAACTCCTCCAATTCGGTGACTGCTTTTTGTTTTTGCTCTGTTACACGCTGTATTTCATCCCGGAACCGCTCTTGATTTTCTGTTAAATTGGAGATTTCCTGACGTATGGCGGCAGCCTGGATTCGCAGTTGGGTCACTTGCTCATGAACCTCTTCCCTCGCCTCCGTCTGTTCTTTCAATCTGGCGCGGGAATCACGCAACTGCTGTTCAAGAACTTCCTGGTCCGACTCCAAGGCATCGGCCTTTTGCCCAATCTCTTCCATTTGTGCCAGGAGTTGCTCTTTGTGCCGGTTGGCCTGTTCCATCTCCACCAGCAATGTCTCTTCTTTTTCGGCCAGTGTCTTCCGGACCAGAACCAGTTCCCGTTCCCGGGCCCTGAGATCCTGTTCTTTGAGCCTCCGTTCTTCTCCTTGCTTCCGCACCTGTTCCCATTCATTCTTCAACTGCTGCATATGCTTGTCAACATCAGCCAAAGCCTGTCCGATCTGCCTGGCTTCTTCTTCATGCTCACATATTTTCTTTTCCAATTCCTCAATCTGGCGAGAACGGCCCAACAGATTGCTTTTGCTCTGTTTACGGCTGCCGCCTGTCATCGATCCGCCCGGATTGACAACATCACCATCCAATGTAACTACCCGAAAACGGTAAGACATGGTCTTGGCCAAGGCGTTTGCTTGCTCCAAGGTGCGTGTCACCGCCACAAGTCCCAACAGGGAATTGATTAACGGCCGATAACGCTCTGCGCTTTGCACAAGGTCTGCGGCAATTCCCACAAAACCCTCCATCTTTTGGCACTGTGCCAGTTCCCGTTCCTTAAGGAAACGCGGCCTGATTACATCAAGCGGCAAAAAAGTTGCGCGTCCCAATCTCTTCTCTTTCAGATAACAAATACCATTTCGCCCTGTTGCCTCATCCTCAACAACGACATGCTGCAGGGCTCCTCCCAATGCCGTTTCGATAGCCGCTTCGTATTCCCGGGGGACCTGAACCAGCTCTGCCACAGCACCATGAATTCCTTGCAAACGAGACTCATTCCGATCCCGGGCACGTAGCACTTCCTTGACCCCTTGCATAAAACCCTGATGTTCTGCTTCGACCTCTTTCATCCAGTCAAGCTTCGACCGCAGCCTGTTTAATTCCTGTTCAACCTTGCGGGCTTTTCCGGCCAACTTTCTTTCTTCCTGCTCCAGCCCTGTCCGCTTTTCGGCCAATGACTGAACCCGCTCAGTGGCAAGTTTCAATTCCTGTTCGACCGATTCCAGTTCATCCGCCAGCTGGGCGGCTTGCTGTTTATATTGTTCTTTTTCTTTACCCAACTGTTTTTGGGATTCGGTCATGGAAACCATCTGTTCCCCGATCTTCTCCAGATTTCCCCGGGTATATTGCTTTTCACTGGCTAATTGCACCAGCTTTTTTTCCCGGGCCTGCCATTTTTCAGTCAGCTGCTGTAAATGCTGTTCGCCGCTCTCCTCAGCTTCAGACAGTTGCTGTTGAAACACGGACAGTTTGTTCTCCTTTTCCTTATAAGCCTCTCTGTTAAGCTTCAACTGTTCGGAAATCCGTTTTTCTTCCTCACACAGGCGAAGCCGATCCCTTTCGAGCCGGGCTATCTGTTCTGTCAATTGGCGGGCATTTTGCTCACGGTTTTTAACCCGCTCCATATGTACTTCCTTTTGGCCCTCACTTTTCTCCAGTTCCTTGCTGATTGTAAGCAAATCAGTTTGTACCTGCTCCCAATTTTTCTCCTGCTCATGCAGCTGTCCTTTCAACTCTTCCAGGGCGGTCTCTTTTTTGGTTGCCTCAGTAGCCAGCGATATCAGTGTTTCTTTTAATTTTTCCGCTTCAAAGGTTGTTTTTTTCCATTCCGCATGCAAGCTTTCAATTTTATGTACATACAGACCGACTTCCACATGTTTCAATTTATCTCTCAATTCTTTGTATCGCCTGGCTTTTTCCGCCTGGTCACGGAGCGGCTCGATCTGCATTTCTATTTCATGAATCAGGTCGTGAATGCGGGCAAGATTTTGTTCTGTCACATCCAGTTTTTTTTCAGCTTCCTTTTTTCGTGCTTTGTATTTGACAATCCCTGCCGCTTCTTCAAAAATAACGCGGCGGTCTTCCGACTTGGAGCTGAGAATCTCGTCGATCTTGCCTTGCCCGATCATCGAGTAAGCATCTTTCCCGATTCCCGTATCCATAAACAATTCATGAATATCCCTCAGACGGCAGGATTGTTTGTTCAGCAAATATTCGCTTTCCCCGGAGCGGTAAACGCGCCTGGCTACCGTGACTTCCGCATAATCAAGCGGCAAGCGGCGATCTGTATTATCAAATGTCATGGATACTTCACAATAACCAACCGGTTTGCGGGTATCGCTTCCGGCAAATATAACATCTTCCATTTTATTGCCTCTTAGCGATTTCGCGCTTTGTTCGCCCAGCACCCACCGGATTCCATCTGATACATTGCTTTTGCCGCTGCCATTTGGGCCGACAACTGCCGTAATTCCCGGAACAAACTCCAGTTCGGTCCGGTCAGCAAATGATTTGAAACCACTCATTTCCAGTCGTTTTAAATACAAAAACAACCCTCCTCTCCTTGCAAACTCATAAAAAGCAACTGATATATTTTAGCATAAAACGCAAATTCAAGGCTGTTATTTCATTAATATACCCGGCTTCCAAGAGGGGCATCATGATCAATCCCAAGCAATGTAACTCCGCCCCGGGAAGAATCTACTCCCAACACCAGTACTTCAGACTCCACATCAGCAATTTTTTTAGGTGGCAGATTCGTGACAGCGACAATTTTTCTCCCTTCCAGTTCTTCAGGTTCATATCGTGTGGTCACCTGTGCACTGCTTTTTTTTATGCCCAATTCCGGCCCAAAATCAATCCATAATTTATAGGCCGGCTTCCTGGCTTTAGGAAAGGGTTCAACGCGGACAATCTGGCCAATGTGCATTTCTACTTTTTGAAAATCCTGATAGGAACATGCGGTCATTTAAATACATCTCCTTTCTGGTCCTTTATTATTTGATTTTATTTGCAACACCAATTTCCTGTTTTTAAAAAAGCCAACTCCGATTTTTTCAAAATGGCTTATTGGCTGGTCAATAAATGATTCGATGGGAAATTTCCGGCTTTTCGCCAATCCTTTTACCATTATCTGTCTATACACTTGTAACAAGAATACCAGTCGATACGCTCTCATTATATAATCCCTCTCAAATCAATTTTCCGAGGGGGGATTGTTTTGCAAATATAGGTTTTTATCTTTAATACCTTGCAATATATAATAGTAGATGGTATATTACAGTCGACGAAACACTATTATACATTGTATAGTAGCGGCCGTTATAAAAGTAAACGAAAGCCTGGCCAAAAATGACAACCAGCTTTAAAACATCATTTTACTGTAAAGGAGCATAAAAAATGGATACACAAAGAATTAAATTTTTGGATGGTTTTAGGGGGATAGCCATATTGCTTGTCATATTGTACCATGCATACTCAAGATATCCGGAAGTTGTTCCGTATCTCACAAACAATTTCGGCGAATTTCCACTTTTTAAATTTGGATTCTGGGGTGTGCAACTATTTTTCCTGATTTCCGGTTTTGTTATTCTCATGTCATTAGAAAATAAAAGGTCTTTTCTGTACTTTATTTATCGAAGATGGTTAAGATTATTTCCAGCAATGTTAATTGCTACAATTCTCATCTGCATTACTGCGGGCTTTCTACATGAGCGTCCGTTGGGTCAACCAACATTAACATCCATATTGCCTGGTTTATTGTTTATCGAACCGGAGTGGCTGGGATTTGTATTTAATATCGATATCACGCCACTGGAAACAGTCTTCTGGACATTATACGTCGAATTTAAATTCTATATTATATTTGGTGCACTCTTCTTTCTACTTGGCAGAATTCGAGCGGTAAGTACCATTACGATTATATTTTTTTCTGCAATATTCGTTCAGATCATGAGCGGGTTATCAGCAGATCTATTCAAGATCGATTGGCTCACAAGTATCTTTAACGGATTGGCACTTATCTCAAATCAACTGAGTTTATTGGCTTTTGGCTGGTTCGCTATGGGAGCGTGGGCGTATCTATATTATAAGGATAAGAAAATAAAATATTTGTGGTTTGCAATAAGCACCGTAGTAGTCGTAACAATCATTGCTATGATAGTACCTGTTTTTGGAGATCGTTTAGAGTTATTGATTGGACCTGCTTTAGTCACCATGTTCCTGATCCCCGTTTGCATAAGAAAGAGCCGATGGATATTCAGTAATAAATTTTTATATTTTATCGGTTTTGTCAGTTACCCACTGTATCTGATACATTCCAATGCAATGATTTCATTAACAGTCAAATTACATGACCAATTTCAAGGAATACCACCATTGCTATTGCCAATTCTCCCAATTGCTACCGTGGTTTTCACCGCATTTATCATTGCCAGGTACCTGGAACCCAAATTGAAACATTTAATAGATTCATTAATCAAGAAATTTATCGTTTCCAGGAATAAATCGACAATGGATATCAAAACTAACCACTGAGGATGAGCCTTTAACTCACATGTATCAGAAACTTTATGAAAAGGCAAAGGCTTTAATGCGGACAATCTGGCCAATGTGCATCTCTGCTTTGGGATAATCTTTACAGACTGTTACAAGTGATTCCAGAGCAGGGAAATATGATAGGCAAATAATGTTATCAATAATTGCTCACGCTCAACAGCGCGGTCACTTCACCGGGAAATCGGTTCCCAGTTGCGCACCTGCATCTCAAACTTCCTTCTCTGATCCGTTCCTTTAATGCGGTAGTAACAACTCTACGGCTGACAAGCTGTAGGCTGGCTATTCGGAAAACATCCACAGTAGTTTGGTTTCATCTGTTCCGACCACTTTAACAGCTGGCCGGAGAAACTTTTATTGCAGGCATGAAGGGGTGGATAATTTTCCATTTTCATTTTGTTTGATAACGAGAGTTATTATCAATAATATAAGCAGCTGATGGTTCAGCTGCTTTTTACTTCTCCTTCCCTTTTGCCAGTTTCTCCAATGTTTTATGAATCCCCTCCAGCGCCTTAACAGCCCGCCACAGCAGAATCAAGGCGAATATCACACCTGAGACCGGCAATACAATTGCCATGATCGAAAACAGTTGAAAAAGATATGGCGCAATCGCTTCCACAATTTCCCCCCGCTTTCAAAACAAAAACCACCGTTAACGATCTTGTGCGGTGGTTCTCACATTATTTCTTCCAGCCTTGCAGCGCTTTTAATGCAGCCTTCTGTTCCGCCTCTTTCTTTGAATGTCCCGCCCCCCGGCCAAGCGGTTTATTCTCCAAATACACTTCTGCCACAAAATGGCGGTTATGAGCAGGCCCTTGCATATCAACAATCCGGTATTCCAATGCCCCCAGCCGTTCCTGTTGCACGACTTCCTGTAATTGGCTTTTTGCATCCATGATGGTTGCCAGCCATTCTTCATTGATCTTTGGAAAAACAACACGTTCCAAAAACTTTTTCACCTGCTCCAGTCCAAGATCAAGATACAAGGCACCGATAAACGCTTCAAAGACATCGGCCAGAAGTGACGGGCGTGTACGTCCTCCCGTCATCTCCTCTCCTTTTCCCAACCGCAGATACTGGCCAAATCCCAGCTCTTTGGCAAAAGATGCGAGCGAAGGCTCGCACACTACGCGTGCTCGAGTACGTGTTAGTTCACCTTCGCTCATTTTAGGATAACGATAAAATAAATACTCGGAAACCGCCAGTTCCAGTACGGCATCCCCTAAAAACTCAAGCCGCTCATTATCCGGGTGGATCCCGTTGTTTTTTTTCTCATGTGTGTATGAAGTGTGGGTGAACGCTTGCTGGAATAGTTTACGGTTATGAAACTTTAGTCCCGTACTTTGTTCCAATCGCGACAGATTCATCCCATTCACCTCTTTTCGTTATGCTTCAGGGTACTCTTTGAGAGCAATCGTTGCATTATGTCCGCCAAAGCCAAGTGAATTTGACAAAGCCGCCCGAACCCGCATTTGCCGCGCTTCATTCGGAACATAATCCAGATCGCAATCCGGATCGGGAGTTTCCAGGTTAATGGTTGGCGGAACGATTTGGTTTTTAATGCTGAGCGCCGACACAATTGCTTCAACTCCGCCAGCTGCTCCGAGCAGGTGGCCAGTCATCGATTTGGTTGAACTGACTGCCAGTTTATATGCGTGTTCTTTGAAGACTCCTTTAATTGCTATCGTTTCAAATTTGTCGTTATAGTCAGTGGATGTGCCATGAGCATTGATATAATCAAAATCCTCCGCTTTCATGCCTGCATCCCGGATTGCTTGCTCCATGCAACGTCTTGCTCCTTCGCCTTCCGGAGCCGGGCTTGTTAAATGATAAGCATCTGCTGTCATTCCATATCCTGCCACTTCAGCAATGATATTTGCTCCACGTTTTTGTGCATGTTCCAGTGTTTCCATCACCAGAACACCCGCGCCTTCACCCATGACAAAACCATTGCGGTCCTTATCAAATGGACGGCTTGCTTTTTCCGGTTCATCATTGCGTGTGGATAAAGCACCCATCGCTGAAAAACCAGCCACCGCCATTGGCAAAATAGATGCTTCAGTTCCTCCAGCAATCATGACATCTGCATCGCCGCGCTGCAATATTTTAAATGCATCACCGACACTGTTGGCTCCGGTGGCACAGGCCGAAATCGCCGCACTGCTCGGCCCTTTCGCACCAATCTGAATGGAAACAATTCCGGATGCCATGTTGGCAATCATCATCGGGACAAAAAAGGGACTTACCCGGCGCGGACCACGTTTAAGCAATACCTTGTGCTGTTCTTCAAGGGTTGCCAGCCCACCTATTCCGGATCCTACGTAAGTACCAACCCGTTCGGCATTCACTTTGTCCATATCCAGGTCTGCATTTTCAAGAGCCATTTTTGAGGCAGCTACAGCAAATTGTACAAAACGATCCATTCGTCTCGCATCTTTTTTATTCATAAAATCCGCGGGATTGAAATCTTTTACTTCAGCCGCGATTTTTACAGCAAATTCTGTGGTATCGAACTGCGTAATCGGGCCAACTCCGGATTTACCCCGGATTATATTGTTCCAAAAAGTATTGATATCATTGCCAAGAGGAGAAATGACTCCAAGACCAGTGATGACTACTCTATTCATCTGGCCCACCGCCTTTCCTCGTTCATACGTAGAATGTGTGTTAAAGTCCCGCACACACACGGGACTTTATTTAAACAAGTACAAAGTTTATACTTATTTGTTTTTTTCAATGTATCCAATCACATCACCAACAGTGGTGATCTTTTCAGCATCCTCATCAGAAATCTCCATATCGAATTCATCTTCAAGTTCCATGATGAGGTCAACCACATCGAGAGAGTCGGCTCCGAGGTCTTCTTTGATGTTTGCTTCCATGGTTACTTCACCCGGATCTACATTCAAGCTCTCAACAATGATTTTTTTCACACGCTCTAACGCTTCTGCAGCCATTTCTTTCACCTCCCTTTCGTATTATACGAAAACGATCTGGTACAAGCAATCAAAAGCTTACATGGCAATTCCGCCGTCAACATGAATGGTTTGTCCGGTAATGTAGCGGGCAGAATCAGAAGCCAAAAACTTCACCAGTTCTGCAATATCTTCCGGTTTTCCAAATGTGCCAAGCGGAATAGCAGACAACATCTGCTGTTTGATCTGCTCATCCAATTTCGAAGTCATGTCGGTCTCGATATATCCTGGCGCAATTGCGTTCACCGTAATGCCGCGGCTGGCCAGTTCCCTGGCACTTGTTTTGGTCAGACCGATGATGCCAGCTTTGGCCGCCACATAGTTGGCCTGTCCCGGGTTTCCGGCCACGCCCACCACAGAGCTGATATTAATGATTCGACCGCTCCGCTGTTTCATCATTGACCGGGTTACCGCTTTGGTACACAGGAAAACGCCCTTCAGATTGGTATCGATCACTTGATCCCATTCGGATTCTTTCATTCGCATCAGTAAATTGTCACGGGTAATTCCCGCATTGTTGACCAAAATGTTTACCTGGCCAAGTGAAGATTGTACTTTCTTAAAAGATTGTTCCACCTGATCACTCCGGGAAACGTCCACCTGGAATGCCACAGCCTCGCGGCCTTTTTCCCTGATAGCAGCAACTGTCTCTTCGGCGGCAGAATGGTTGCCGGCATAGAATATGGCCACATCCGCTCCAGCTTCTGCCAGCAAAAGGGCAATTGCCCTTCCAATGCCGCGGGAACCGCCGGTTACAACCGCTACTTTATCCGTTAACATTGACTGACTCTCCTTCCACTTGATGTAAGGATTGAAGTGTTTCGATGGCCTGGTTCAGTGTTTCAGGATCCTGAATGGATATTGTTTTAACCTTGCGATTCACCTTTTTAACCAGTCCGGACAGCACATTGCCAGCTCCAAACTCGACAAAGGTATCCACTCCCTGATCAAGCATGAACCGAACACTGTCTTCCCACAAGACGGGCGAAGCCACCTGTTTGATCAACATCCGGCTGATCTCTTCCGCCTTTGTGACAGCTTCAGCTGTGGCATTTGCCACAACCGGCACAGCTGCCTTATTGATAGAAATGCTTGCCAGATGTTCCGCCAAACGCTCAGCCGCCGGCTTCATTAGCGAAGAATGGAATGGTCCGCTCACTGAAAGAGGAATAACACGGCGCGCTCCCGCATCAACAGCTTTTTCTCCCACCTCCCCCACGGCCTCCTTGTGCCCTGAAATCGCAATCTGACCGGGAGAATTGTAATTGGCAGGCTCTACTATATACTTTTCTCTGGATACCTGTTTACATAATTCCACCAGCTTCTCCCTGTCCAGATTCATTACTGCGGACATGGCTCCGACGCCTGCCGGAACAGCTTCTTCCATGAATATTCCTCTTTTGTGTACAGCCAGAACTGCATCGGCAAATGAAAGAGAGCCAGCTGCAACCAATGCTGAATATTCTCCCAGACTGTGGCCGGCTACAAAATCCGGTTCAAGATCAGACTGCTCGTTAAATGCCTCCAGCAGGGCAATGCTTGTCGTCAAAATAGCCGGTTGTGTATTTGCCGTAAGGCGAAGCTGTTCTTCCGGGCCATTAAAACAAAGACCTGATAATGGATAGCCCAATGTTTGATCAGCCATGGAATAAATTTGTCTGGCTCGTTCGTTTGCTGTAGTAATTTTCAAACCCATTCCCGCTTTTTGTGACCCCTGTCCTGGAAAAATAAATGCAATCTTGCCCAATGTCATCCCTCCTTACGTTGATATCAGGTCCACTTGATTACCGTAGCTCCCCAGGTTAATCCACCACCAAAACCGCACAGTACAACCGTATCCCCCTTTTTGATCTTTCCGGCCCGAGTCGCCTCATCAAGCGCGATCGGAATTGAAGCGGAAGACATGTTTCCATAGCGATCCAGATTGACAATCACTTTATCCTCAGTCAACCCAAGGCGTTTCACGGCTGAATCAATAATGCGAATATTAGCCTGGTGGGGAACCAGAAAGTCAATATCCTCTTTGGTTAATCCTGCTTTGGCAAGTGCTTCATCTGTGGCGTTTCCCATGACGCGTACGGCGAACTTGAAGACTTCCCTGCCCGCCATATAGATAAAATGCTGACGCTTTTTGACGGTTTCCTCAGTGGCAGGAAGACGGGATCCCCCAGCTTCGAGTTTCAACAATTCACCGCCGGAACCGTCTCCTCCCAGCACAAATGATTGAAATCCGTATCCTTCCTCAACCGGACCCAACACCGCTGCACCAGCCCCATCGCCAAATAAGACGCAAGTATTTCGATCAGTCCAGTCTGTAATGCGGGACAGACACTCCACGCCCACCACCAGCACATGGTTGTACACGCCGGTTGCAATAAACTGGGCCGCTGTGGAAATCCCGTAAATAAAGCCGGTGCATGCAGCAGACAGGTCAAAGGTTGCCGCCTTTTTGGCACCCAGACGTTCCTGTACGAGACATGCTGTTGCGGGGAAGTTCGTATCAGGCGTCACAGTGGTTATAATGATCAGATCAATATCCTTGGCATTTAATCCTGCCGACTTTAAAGCTTTCTCCGCCGCTTTGACGGAAAGATCCGACGACGCTTCCTCCGGAGCAGCAATTCGCCGTTCGCGGATGCCAGTTCTGCTTACAATCCATTCGTCATTGGTATCCACTATTTCTTCAAGGTCTTTGTTGGTCAACACTTTCTCAGGCACATAAGAACCTGTACCCAAAATCCCTACCGATCTCATTTTCCCACTCCTCTTTTTAACGGGACAATTCCTCTTCGATTTGTGATATCACTTCTTTCTCCAAAAATCGGCGAGCCTGGCGAATCGCACTGGAAAATGCCTTCGCATCAGAAGAACCGTGCGCCTTGATCACAAGCCCCCTCAAGCCCAGGAGCGGAGCGCCCCCATGCTCCTTATAATCCAATTCCTGCGCGAATTTTTTCAGGTGTGGCTTCAGGATAGCGGCCGCCAGTTTTGTAAAAAAGCTTGCCGTAAGTTCCTGTTTAAGACGGTCAAAAATGGCCTTCGCCACACCTTCCGTATTTTTTAGCAAAATGTTTCCACTAAACCCGTCACAAACAAGAACCTCACATGGCCCTTCCAAAATATCGCGTGCCTCTACATTGCCAATAAACTGAATGGAGTGATCTTTTTCCAGCCTTGAAAAAGCTTCTTTGGTAAATTCCGTGCCTTTTCCCGATTCTGTCCCGATGTTCAGCAGGCCAACACGCGGAGAATCAAATCCCAGCACTTTTTCTGCATAGATGCTGCCCATCGTTGCGTATTGGCTCAGATGTTCCGGCTTTGCTTCCGGATTTGCACCAACATCCAATACAAGAATCCCTTTTCCGGTCAGAGTCGGAAACACCGGAGCGAGTGCAGGGCGGTCTACACCTCTCATCCTGCCTACGTGAAAGAATCCGGATGCCATCAGGGCACCGGTATTCCCTCCGCTGATAAAGGCATCGGCCTCTCCTTTTCGGACCATTTTGCACCCGACAACCATCGATGAATCTTTTTTGCGGCGTACAGCGATTGCCGGTTTATCATCTGGTTCAATTATTTCCGTTACAGGCTGAAATTTAACGTTGGACAGGTCAAATTTTTCGGCGATCTCCCGGGTTCCAATCAAAACAATCTCCATATCCGGCCATTTTTCCTTGGCAAGTTTCATCCCATTTATTACCGCGTCCGGAGCGTAATCTCCCCCATGTGCATCGATTGCAATCCGCATTATTGCTCCTCCTTAACAAACCCCTTGTCTTCCAAACAATATACGTCAAATGTTCCCTGGAAAACTGTTTCGCCATTGACCTTGGTGATCACGTCCACTTGCAGTCTGGAAGACAATTTTTTTACCACCATTGCTTTTGCAATACATTTTTCCCCC
This sequence comes from uncultured Thermoactinomyces sp., assembly GCA_965544045.1. Classification (GTDB taxonomy): domain Bacteria; phylum Bacillota; class Bacilli; order Thermoactinomycetales; family Thermoactinomycetaceae; genus Thermoactinomyces. The sequence goes on along the minus strand of CBEULT010000002.1, from coordinate 184,876 downwards.
AAATAAACCGGACGTATAAAACGAATACCGGCTGCAACTGTCAAAGCGACTTCTGCATCGATTATCGCAACCGCAAGCGAGTTTGCCTGGGCAAACAAAATATGGCCGCGAGCTATTCCATTGCGGGCAAACACATATTCTTTTTTAATTTCGAGGATGGAAACTCCGCTATGATCGAGCTGCAAATCGATCACTTCTCCGATCACTTCTTCCAATGTCAAGGACCGGACATGATCAAAATGGTTTTCTGCCATCAGCTTGATCCGTTCACGCAATTCCGGAATCCCCAGTTCCAACCGATCCAAACGAATGGTTTGGATACTGACACCAAACCGTTTCGCCAATTCTTCATCAGTTAGAAACGGCTCTTCCTTGAAGTTCCGGGCCACCTGGCATTGCCGCTCTTTTTTGGATAAACGCATATCGGAGTCACCACCTTTTGCGGATTTTATGAATTTTATAATCTACTATTAATACCTGGTACTAAATATTATTTGTAGCTGATGCTAAAACCAGTATATAAAAAAAACCCTGCCTTCTGCAACAAAAAACAAGAGCCCGGTCAAATAAACTGCCGGCTCTTGCTTTGCTCCAGCAAACTATTAATCATTTACTACTCCTTCAACTTCTGAACCTTTATAGTACCCACACTCTTTACATACACGGTGGGACAATTTCGGCGCTCCGCATTGCGGGCATTTCACCATACCCGGCACAGAAAGTTTGTAGTGAGTACGACGTTTGCGTTTACGTGTTTTTGAAGTACGTCTGAAAGGTACTGCCATCAGTTTCACCCCCTCTAAAAATGTAACACAAGTACGGGAAGTTTCATATGCCTTCTATTCGTCTGATTCATGCCATTTCTCAAGCGCCGCAAGCCTTGGATCGACAGATTTGACCTGACAATTGCAAGGATCAGTATTTTGGTTTTTCCCGCATTCGGGGCAAAGCCCCTTGCAATCTTCCCGGCAAACCGGAATCGAAGGAAATTGGAGCAGCAGCGCTTCTCGAACAAACGGGGTTAAATCCAGTTTATTTTCATAAACGAGATGAATTTCCTTCTCCTCTGATTCTACAGCTCGATGCGGTTCATCGGTAAAATATTCCTGCAAAGCCGCCTCCAGATCCTGCCTGAACTCTGTCAGACATTTTACACAGGAAAATCTGGCTTCCGCCTTGATCACAGCTTCCACAACAAACAAATCAGGTTCGACGAGCTCTGCACGTGCTTTCACATGAACAGGCTCCAGTTCTGTCAGTTCAGGCACTTCCCCAACCAAGTCGAGATGAATCTTTTCATGTTCCAATAACAGGCCGTCATTTGCTTGTTTTAATTTGTGCAGGGAAATCTGCATGATTTCACTCCTTGTGTAAAAACAGAGTTATTATAAGATACTGAAGCAACTGCTGTCAATGTTTTTGACTTGGCAATCGTTTTAAATACTGAACTGCTTCTCCCAATGAATGGACAGGAATAATGTCCATGTTGTAATTAAATTTTTTTACGGTTTCCCTTGCCGTTTTTTCGTTTTGGTCATAAGGTCGCGTATCTGCCGGACAGAAGAATATATCAACTCCTTTTTTGGCTGCAGCTACAATTTTAAACTGGATGCCACCGATTTGCCCCACCTTGCCATCCTCGGTAATAGTTCCTGTCCCTGCGATGTGATATCCACGTGTCAAGTCTTGCTGTTGCAGACGGTTTAAAATCTCCAGGGAGAACATCAGGCCGGCTGAAGGCCCCCCTATTTCATTACTGTCAATGTCCACCGGAGGATTGGCATTTATTTCCGCTTTCAGCACAGGAACAATCCCGAGTCCCGCCTTAGGTGGTCCGCCTTTTTGCCCGGGCAATGGATACAATCTTACGGTCAGCCTTTCTTGCGCCTGGTTCCGCCGAACCAGAACCTGCACAGTTTCCCCAACTTTTTTCTTGCCAAGATAGCCGGCCAGTTGTTCAATCGATTGGACAGACCGGTGATCAATTTGGGTAATGAGATCTCCTTCTTTGAGCGCGCTTGGCTGTTCAGACGCCAAACCTAATACTTCCACACCCTTCACATCCACTTTTACCGGCCTGTTTGCGTAACGATAGGCAGCGATAATCGCATGATTTTGTGATGAAGACATGCTTTCCGCCTGCCTGCGCTCATAATCTTCTTCCGATTCATTTTTGGCCAGTACTGTCCCCTCCGGGATCAACTGCACATATTCCGACCATTTGCTGTAGAAATAATCGAACAGACTGCCCTCCTTCATAGAGACAGTAGTCAGGTAAAAGTCTCCTGCTTCCCGGGAATTCCCCCCGCTCACTTTTACAAACGGGCTTACATCTTCTGCCGATCCTGGTGAAATCACATAATACGGAATCGGGATGAGAAACATGGAGCCGACAATGATCAATACAAGGCAGAAGACAACCGTACTCAGGATCTGCCGTTTATTCAGTTGATTGGACTCCATTGGATGATTTCTCTCCTTGCCAGTTTTGAATCAGTTCTTTCAATTTGTCTATATGCGCCCTGGCCTCTTCTTCCCCGCGCTTAATACATTCTTCGGCCCGGGAAAAAGAGCTTACCTGGATATCTCCTACATCCGGATGAATCAAAAAGTCTGCCATCGTTAAAATCCGGCTCGTAATTTCTTTTTCCATAATAGTTAGAGTTTGTGTAATTACATCAAAAATATTTTCGATATTTGCTTGCGGATTTTTGGGAATAACATCAACCCCTATTACCAGATCGGCTCCTAATTCCCGCACGGTGGAAACAGGTAGCCGGTCAATCACACCACCATCGACCAGTACTTTGTCTCCCATTACAACCGGTTCAAAAATGCCCGGAATGGAAATACTGGCTCGAACCGCCTGATCTACAGGCCCTTCGGTAAAAATGACCGGTTCCCCTTTTACAAGATCAGTTGCCACAATCGCCGTTGGAATATTTAATTCTTCCAGTTTTTTGTTATGGGAAAACAGGCGAACCAGTTCCTCTACTTTTTTCCCTACTACAAATCCCTTTTTGGGAACCGTGAAATCCAGCCAATGCTTTCGCTTCAGTGTACACGCAACCTGTTCACACATTTCAAGATCAAGGTCATTTGCCAGAAGAACGGCAATAATACTCCCCATACTGCTTCCAGCTATACAATCAACTGGTATTCCTTCCTCTTTAAAAACCTTTAACACTCCCAAATGAGCAAACCCTCTTGCCCCTCCAGAGCTTAAAGCCAATCCAATCCTGGGTTTCCCCATCCTGATTCATCCTTTCTTCCAAATATGGCATACATTCAGCCGATTATAGTTCACATTTGGACAAAACGGTCTAAACAAGTATCTGTTTGCGTAAATATTTATTGATGTAGCTTCCACGAGGAGAGAATGCATATGATCCCTAGCCTTCTCCGAAGTCAAATAAAAACCATTTTTCTGGCGTCAATTACTTTTTTTATTGCCGTTATCCTGGTACTGTATCCCGAGCAAGCCGTCAAGTCTTCTCTCAGAGGATTACATATTTGGTGGGACGTTGTATTTCCGGCATTATTGCCATTTTTCATCACCGCAGAAATGATGATGGGCTTCGGAGTGGTCCATTTTCTAGGAGTGTTGTTGGAACCATTGATGCGCCCGTTATTTCGTGTGCCTGGTGCCGGAGCTTTTGTAATGTCTGTCGGACTGATTTCCGGAAATCCTATGGGTGCCAAGCTGACTGCCCGCTTAAGGGAACAAAAATTGATCTCCAGAGAAGAAGGAGAACGTCTCATCTGCTTTACAAGTACTGCTGGTCCTTTATTTATTTTCGGGGCGGTGGCGGTTGGTTTCTTTGAAAACAAATCGACTGGACTTCTGTTGGCCGTTGCTCACTACATCAGCGCCATTATTGTCGGATTTGTCATGCGTTTTTATGAATCGCAAGCTCCTCCAACACCTCCGCCAGCCAAGAAAACGGGTTTTATTTTGTCTCGGGCCATTTCGGCAATGCATCGCGCCCGAATCCAGGATGGCCGAACTCTTGGGCAGTTAATTGGTCAGTCGGTAACCTCTGCCATTCAGACACTTCTTCTGATCGGCGGCTTTGTCATGATGTTTTCAGTATTGACTCATTTGATCAGTTATGTGGGAGTTACCGATCCTTTCATTCACGGAATCGCCCAAGTGCTGGCCTACTTCTCCTTTCCGGCTGAATTGTCGGAGTCGATCCTGGTCGGTTTGTTTGAGATGACAGTCGGCTCCCAGGTTGCCAGTGCAACGGATCCGTCGATCCCCCTGTTATTCAAGCTGGCGATTGTCAGCCTGGTTATCGGTTGGAACGGGCTTTCCGTACACGCACAGGTTGCCAGTATGATCAGCCGGACCGATATTCGTTACTATCCTTATTTTGCAGCAAGAATCCTGCACGGTTTTTTGGCAGCCTTCATCACCATATTGATATTTCCGTTTTTTGAACATTACTTGCAGCAAACGAAAGAAGCTGTTTATGTCTTTCAGCCCTATTCTGCCTGGTTTTTATCATTATGGGACATTTTGCAAGGATTTGCCATCGTTGTTAGCCTGATCTGGTTTATCACCCTCATCTGCCAGGAAGGCAGAGAGATAGCCCATTCATATCGTTATAACAAAACCCGCTGACGAAAAATCAGCGGGATAAATTGCTTGATCTGAAAACGGTTAAAACTGTACTGCGAATCATTCCAGATTAAATTTTTTCCTGAGTTCCCGTTCTACAAGTTCCGGTACAAGATCTTTAACATTGGCTCCATACCTGGCAACTTCTTTAACCATGGTTGAACTGATGAATGAGTACTCGTTACTGGTCATCAGGAAAAAAGTTTCCACTTTATCATTCAGTTTCCTGTTTATGGAGGCGACCTGCAGCTCGTATTCAAAGTCTGAGATTGCCCGTAGACCGCGTAAAATGGCATGGGGGTTCTTCTTATTCAAATAATCAACCAGCAAACCATCGAAGCTATCCACTTCGGTAAAAGGCATATGTGCTGTTGCTTTTTCGATCAGTTTAATTCTTTCTTCCACGGTAAACAGAGGTTCTTTGGACGAATTGACCAGAATTGCCACTATAATTTTGTCAAACACTTTGCTACCCCGCCTGATAATATCCAAATGTCCATAAGTAATCGGATCAAAGCTTCCCGGGTATACGGCAACTTTCATCTGACATCACTTCCATTCATTCTGCTTTTATAAATAGCATTATGGTTGTATCTCTGTAATTCAGCTGACGATAGCATTTAAAACTCTCTATTTTTTCAGGCGCGTTACTTTTTGACGAACGTTCTGCAATAATGATTCCTTTATCGCTTAACAGATCGAATCGGGAGATCTTTCTGAGCACAGGCGTTAACAAATCTTTCATATAAGGAGGGTCCATAAAAATAAAATCAAATTTCAAATGCCGTTTGTATAACTGCTGGATCCCCGCCATCACATCACGCCGATAAACTTCCACATGCTCACTTAGCCTGGTTGCCTGCGCATTGGCTCTGGCTACCTCACAGCTGGCACGCGAGGAGTCAATTAAAATTGCCCTGTCTGCACCGCGGCTTACCGCTTCCAAGCCCAAGGCACCGGTTCCACAAAACAGATCCAAAACCAACCCCCCGTCAAAAAAAGGGCCAATCACTTGAAACAATGATTCCTTTACACGGTCCGCTGTTGGACGCACATGCTTGCCGGCAACCATTTTCAACCGTACTCCTTTGGCCGATCCTGCTATGATTCGCATATTTTTGACACCCATCTTTATAAGTATTCCATAAATACAACACATTTTATCCTAACATAAAGAAAAGCCAAAAGAAAACCAACAAAAATTAACAATCAATATGTATAACATTCAGCCAAAAGGTAAATATAGATAGTGACAGCATCATTGATGCTGTCAAACCGCGGAGAAGACTTACGTTTCCCCAATAAGCTCTTCCTCCGGTTTCTCCTCTCCCATTGAAGTATCTTGCACAATCTTGTGTAAAAGATACTTGGGGCTCGCTTTTTTAGCGAGCCATTTTTTTATTTTAAAATTTATGGTTCACGTTTTGTTAGTAAGAATTTTTTTTATCCGGATTAATGTCATTTACTCGCGGGGCTCTGTCTATATCTCCAAATAACCAGTCCTCCTGCCATTCATTCCATGGGGCTGGCTCTGACATATCCAAACTTGTATCTTTGTTGGTTTCAACTTCTTTTTCGGAAATGGAATCAAATAATTTTGATTCAACTTGATTCCAATCTTCCAGTTGCAATTCATTCATCTTTTTGGATATGGTTTGTGCTTTTTTAATGGTTCTTTTTTTAGCCGCCCGTTTTCTCCTGCGCATCATTGTACTCTCCTCTCCTTCTATCTATTGAACATTTTTAAACGTAATATACTTTATGTTTGCAGGATTGATTTGGTTTGTTGAATGGCCTATCAGGGTATGCCCAAAACTGTTACAGGGAACGACGAATCATGTTGGCCTCAAAGGGAGTAATGACTCCTTCCATCACCATGGCATCGACAAACTTTTGAGACAGTTCCCGCCAGCGTGGGTGTCGCTGTAACCGTTCCATCTCCTGAGGGGTAAACAACCGATACGGCAGCTCACGTGCAAAAGACATAAGCCCTGCCGTACCGTAAGCGGCGCGGATTTGTTTTGCCTGGCGAATGATTGATCTGATTTTGCTGGCCGAGATTGCTTTTCTGCCGACTGTACGATTAATCTCGTCTGCCAGATCCCGATAAAAAGCATCACGCTGATTCATAAAAAAACCTCCTGTTGCAATGAATAGTTCATCTTATGCTACAAAAACGGCAAAAGTTAGTATCTTATATAAAGCCAAAACTGTAGAAAAAAGACTCCTCCATGGCAACTTTCAGGGCTCCGCACTATCTCCGCCTCGCCAAATTTTGTCTGTTTATTAGAAAATCGACAAAGACGGTTCCGCCATCGCCAACTGGCCAGTTTCTTTAAATTCATTGCAGCAAAAAGAAGCATCACCTGCATCTGAATGCGCGTTTCCATAAAGCGTCGTCCAACGCATTCCGTGCTTTTCTTTCATATCGGCAAAACTAAATAGTTTCTTTTGCTGCTTATAAATTTGTTTATTCTGTTCCATATGCAAAAGATGTTCAACTTCATCTAAATAGCCCTGCCAGATATGGTGATGAATTAACCTGGTATGATTCCGACTGTTTAAACATTGAGAAAGAAAGGGACAATTTTGGCTTTTGGATCAGAGAGGTGCTGCCTTCCCGAGTCGTTATCCGGCAAGTTGACGTTTCTTTCGAAAAATCCTTTTCTGTTTGGGGTCTTGTATAAGGCATAACCGGACGGATCCCATCCTCGATCAGGAGTTGCAAGTGAAGAGCCCGCCTGGAAGGGAATGCTGAGTATCATGACCGCTACTTTGCAAGGCGGGGACGGAACCTAAAAGTCGTCTTCCTATATATGTTTATTTACAGTCTGTAACCCCTTCTATAGAAGGGGTTACAATCAAGAAGATTATATGATGAGTTCCATATGTGTTTAATCAAAGCTGGTTTGCGTCAGATTTTGTGAACATAGATATTCAAACAGCAGTTTTGTATCCGGAGATGTTTCAAAATCTTTGCGGTTTACGTAATCTGCCGCATCCGTACGCGCTATCTCCAGGATTCGCAAGTCGTGGTTTAAATCAGCAACCTTAAAATCAGGTAGTCCACTTTGTTTGACTCCCAGAAAGTCACCCGGCCCTCTTAATTCAAGATCCCGTCTGGAAATTTCAAAACCGTCCGTTGTCTCGCTCATGATCCGCATCCGCTCAATCCCTGTTTCCGATTTGGGATTGGCAACAAGTACACAGGTTGACGCTCCGCCGCCCCGGCCAACGCGCCCGCGCAACTGGTGCAGCTGGGCCAAACCAAAACGATCCGCGTCATAAATAACCATTACTGTAGCATTGGGAACATTGACTCCTACTTCCACAACCGTTGTGGAGACAAGAACTTGCACTTCATTGCTTGCAAAGGATTGCATCACTTCATCTTTTTCTTCTGAAGACATCCGCCCGTGCAGCAGACCGACACGAATCGGGGTCAATTCCATTGCCAGTTGTTCAAATACTTCCTGCGCGTTTTGCAGATCCAGCTTTTCGGATTCCTCAATCAAAGGACAAATGACATATGCCTGGCGTCCTCTGGTACATTCTTTTTGTACAAAGTTGATAATCCGGGGCCATAAATCTTTCTTGACCCAATACGTATCTACCGGCTGTCGGCCAGCAGGCATCTCATCAATCGTTGAAACATCCATTTCTCCAAACACCGTAATAGACAAGGTTCGCGGAATTGGAGTAGCCGTCATACTAAGAACATCCGGCACCTCTCCTTTTTCCCTCAGCAGTGCACGCTGTTTTACTCCAAAACGGTGCTGCTCGTCTGCAATGACCAATCCCAGTTTTCTGAACACAACTGTTTCCTGAATCAAGGCATGGGTTCCAACGACGACATCTGCCATTCCCATCTGAATTTGGCCAAGGGTATCCTTTTTCTCCCTGGCGGTCATCCTTCCGGTTAAAGTAACCACTTGCAAATCCCAACCGGATAATAGCTCCTTCAATGAGGAGGCATGCTGTTCCGCAAGAATTTCTGTTGGCACCATCAATGCGCCCTGATAACCACTCAAATAATTTGCATACAGGGCAATCGCAGCGACGACCGTTTTGCCTGAACCAACATCGCCCTGAAGCAACCGATTCATCTGGATCGGTTCGCGCAGATCAGACAATATCTCGCCAGTTACCCTCTTTTGTGCTCCCGTTAAGGGGAAATCCAGCTGATTAATAAATGCCTGGACTTGTTCATCCGCAAACTGATGGGCCAATCCTTTGACTTCCCGCCGATGAAACCGGCGCAGCCACATAATTTTCAATTCGTACAAAAACAGTTCTTCAAAAACCATGCGCCGGCGAGCTTGCCGCCCTTCCTGAAGCCCTTTGGGAAAATGAAGATAATACATGGCACTTGCCCGTGATATCAGTTTGTATTTTTTTCGCAATTCCTCCGGCAATATTTCTTCGATTTGGCGCCCATATCGGGTAAAAGCAGTCCGGATCAATTTTCTGAGCCAGTTCACCCTGATTTTATTGTTGACCGAATACACCGGCTCCAACCGCCCCACAATCTTTTCTCTCTCTCTTTCGCTCAAAAAAGTACGTTCTGCAATCAACTGCATGCGATGGCGATCCCATTTCCCCGAAACAACAATCGTTTGCCCTGTCCGAAACCTGTTTTTCAGAAACGCCTGGTTAAACCATATAATCTGAATCGGCATATTTTCTACTTGAGCTCTTAACGTCATTCTGGACTTTTTCTTTCCATACCAGCGCACGCTTGGCAAGCCATAAACCCGGGCCTCAATCGTCACCCGTTCCTCGTGTGGCGCTTCGGTCAAGTCACTCAAACGGTAATCCTGATAGCGATAAGGGAAATATCCAATCAAATCAGCAATGGAAGCAATTCCAAGTTCAGCAAGGGCTTCTTTTTTCTGTTCCCCAACTCCGGGAAGGACTTCAACCGGAATCTCCTCAAGTTTCATTATTTTATCTCTTCATTGCCAAAAATTTTCTGTTCCAGAGCCTTTCCCATCGGAGTTGCGGCCAAACCGCCCAATGCTGTTTCCTTTAAAGTATTTGGCATCGATTGTCCAATCCTGTACATTGCTTCGATTACCTGATCAGTTGGAATGATGCTTTTTACCCCTGCCATAGCCATGTCCGCAGCAACCATGGCAATTGCAGCCCCCATCGCATTTCTTTTAATACATGGCGCTTCTACCAGTCCGGCAACCGGATCACAAACCAGTCCCAGCATATTTTTCATGGCAATCGAGACAGCCTCCGCTGACTCAGAGGGGGTACCGCCTGCCATCTCTACCACAGCCGCTGCTGCCATTGCTGTCGCAGAGCCTACCTCTGCCTGGCAGCCGCCTGCTGCTCCGGAGATAAACGCATTATTGGCAATGCAAAACCCGATTGCTCCGCCGGCAAACAAAGCTCTTGTCATCGTTTCCCGGTCGGAATTCAGCTTTTCTGCAGCTGTGTGAATAGCACCAGGCAAAATTCCCGATGCTCCTGCAGTGGGAGTAGCAACAATCGTTCCCATCGCTGCGTTCACCTCTGAAACAGCTGTCGCTCTTGAAACCGCATTCAAAACAGTCTCTCCTGACAATAAAATGCTGGCATTTTCCTTGTATGCCTGTATTTTTTTGGCATCACCCCCGGTCAAGCCGCTGTGGGATCGGATGTCTTCAGACAAACCCCGCTCCACCGCCTCAACCATCACATCAAGACTGTTTCCCATTTCAGCAAAAATTTCTTCCCGTGGACGATTCGTCATTTCTGCTTCTTGACGAATCATCACTTCCGAGATCGGCAGACCGTTTGTTTCCGCTAGTTCAACCAATTCAGCAATTGTATGAAACTTCATGTTTTCAGCTCCTTTTCATAGAAAACCGCCGTTATCTTCTGAAACGGCGGTGGTCTGTCTATAAAACCGCTACAGCCTGGATTTTTTCCAAAGCTTTTACTTCAGATTCTACATGCTTGTCAATGGGTTGATCAGTTTCAATTGACATCAATGCCTGGGAACCTTTTTCCTTGCGAGATACATGCATAAATCCAATATTGATTTCATTTTTTGCCAGGATGCTTGCTACTTGTGCAATGACTCCATATTGATCCTGATGCAAGACAAGCAATACGGGATTCACTCCTGTCAAACTGAGCTTAAATCCGTTCAACTCCACAATTTCCATTTTTCCACCGCCAATGGAGACACCCACAATCTCCATGATCCGTCCGTTCTCGTCTTCCAGGCGAATGCGGGCGGTGTTTGGATGGTTTGCTATTTCTTTTGACTCATGAAAGAAAATCTCGATTCCTTCCCGCTTTGCGATTTCCAAAGCATGAATCATGCGCTTGTCAAAAGTATCAAAGTCCAGCAGCCCGCCAGCCAGGGCAACATCAGTTCCATGCCCGCGATATGTTTTGGCAAAGGAACCATATAACGTAATATCCGCACGGCATGGCTTTGTGCCAAATATGGACCGTGCCGCCTTGCCAATACGAACGGCACCAGCGGTATGGGAACTGGATGGTCCAATCATGACCGGGCCGATGATATCAAAAACTGTACGATATTTCATAAGCTCCTCCTAACCAAGCCTTGCTTCGATTAAAGTTCGTTTAGTGGGACCACGACACAGGCTACAGTTCCAGGACCAGCATGGGTGCCGACGGCAGGTCCGATGTCTACCATCACTTTTTCCTTTACATCCAGCAACTCTTCAATTTTATCCATCCACAAATCTGCCAGCTTTTTATTGTCAGCATGCAAGGACGCAACAGCAACGGGGCTGGCCGAAAATCTTTTCTTCAGCACCTGGAATATTTTCTGGTTTGCCTTTTTCATACCCCGAGCCTTGTCAATGGCTACAATTTCTCCGTCGTCACTGATGCTGATAATGGGCTTGATATTCAAGAGCGAACCAACCAGTGCCTTGGCTTTACCAATCCGTCCGCCTTTATGCAAATAATCCAGGGTGTCAACGGTTGCAAGCAACAACTCAACCTCGCGGATTCTTAAAGCCAGTGAAACCAGTTTGGAAAATGGTTTTCCCTCTTTGGCAGCCCGCGCAACCATTACAGCAATGATCCCTAACGCATAGGTAACAGTTTTGCAGTCAATCACTTCAATTTTAACGTCAGGAAATTCCTCTTCCACCATCGACTTGGCCAGTACACAGGACTGATAAGTACCACTCATCTTGGATGATATGTGCAATGAAACAATCTGTTTGGCCCCGTCATAAATAGCTTTCTTGTAGGCTCCTACAATATCAAGCGGAGATGGTTGTGAAGTCGTAGGGAGCTCTTCAATGGACAGCATTTTTCGGTAAAATTCATTAGGAGATATGGTAATTCCATCCTGATAACATTTTCCTGCCACATGAACATTGATCGGTATTACAGAAATATCCAGATCTTTTGCCAACTGTTTGGGAATATCCGCGGTACTGTCTGTAATAACTTTCACCTTTCCCATCCAGGCTCCCCCCCTTACTCAACGGAAAACAAGTAATGATAAACCGGTTGTCCGCCATTGTGCACTTCTATTTCTATCTCTGGATAACGGGTTTCCAATGCTTCTGCCAGTTCATTCGCCTGTTGCTCATTAATTTGTTCCCCGTAAATAATCGTAATGATATCGGAAGCTTCATCTATCATTTTATCCAATAATTCAAGAGAAGTATTTTCCAAATTTTCCCCGACAATATCAATTTTTCCTTCCCGGATGCCAAGGAAATTGCCCTCTTTAATACGGTGTCCGTTCATTTTTGAGTCACGAATGGCCATGGTTACTTCACCGGACTTCACTTCCTGAAGACCTTCTGTCATATTTTCCATATTTTCTTCAGGCGAAGCCTCCGGATCAAAATTCAAGAGTGCAGCCAATCCTTGCGGAATTGTACGTGTAGGCAATACCTTTACTGACTGCTCAACCACTTCTTCCACTTGTTCAGCAGTTAGAATGATATTTTTATTGTTTGGAAGGATTAAAACATGTTCAGTATTAAGCCGCTCAACAGACTTAACCATTTCTTCGGTACTTGGATTCATCGTTTGTCCACCCTCAATCACTTCATCCACGCCCATGGAACGGAAAATATCAGCGATTCCTTTCCCGGCAGCAACGGCAACTATTCCGTATTTTTTATCTGCAGGCGGCCTCTTGTTTGTCTTTTTCTTTGGTGAAGTATTTCCTTCCGTAACATTGGCGTATTGCTCACGCATATTTTCAATTTTGAGTTTGGTCAAGTCACCAAACTTCATGGCATAGTTCAGCACATTTCCGGGATATTCGGCATGAATATGAACCTTGACCAGTTCTTCATCAGCCACAACCAGGACCGAATCGCCAAATTGCTCCAGATCCTTGCGAAATTCCTCTTCATCAAAAGGTTTCGTCTCCCGGCGATCGGTTGTTAAAACAATCATAAATTCGGTACAATAGCCATATTTAATCTCCGAAGGATCTATTTTTGACTGGGCGCTTTCATGTGCCAAATCTGCAATCGATTGCGATTCGGAAGGGGATGATTCAATCTCCATTGGAATGCTGTCATCACTGGAAAGCAAAGCAAGCATTCCTTCATAGATATAAACCAGCCCTTGCCCTCCGGCATCCACTACGTTTGCCTGTTTTAACACCGGCAATAGCTCCGGGGTTCTTGACAAAGACTTTTGTGCTTCTGTCAAAACAGTTTCCATAACTTCCCCGGGGTCATGAGTGGTCAATGAACGCTTCATTCCCGCTTCTGCCGCTTCGCGGGCAACCGTCAGAATTGTCCCTTCAACAGGCTTGATAACTGCCTTGTAAGCGGTCTCCACACCCTGCCTAAAGGCGTCAGCAAACTGGTGCGTGTTAATGGTTTCCTTATCATCCACCGCTTTGGCAAAACCGCGGAACAGTTGGGACAAAATCACACCGGAGTTGCCCCTGGCCCCCATTAACAAGCCCTTTGCAAGTGCTTGCGCCAATTCACCAACCGTCTGTGCGTTTGAAACTTTTTCCATCTCTTTGACACCGGACGAAATCGTCAGGCTCATATTGGTTCCCGTATCGCCGTCAGGGACGGGGAAAACGTTTAAAGCATTTACTTTTTCTCCGTTTTTGTTAAGTGTATTAGCACCCGCCCGCATCATCTGTAAAAACTGTGCTGCATATATTTGTTGCTGTGCCACAGTGCTCCCCCTTACTCTTCATTCACCAGTCGAACACCTTGAACGAAGATGTTCACTTTATTCACTTTCAAGCCAATAATCTGATCCAGTGTGTATCTTACTTTAGATTGTACATTGTTGGCGACTTCAGAAATCTTTGTGCCATAACCAACAATGATATACAAATCAATCACAATCTCGCCATTTTCCTCGCGAACCTCAATTCCCTTGCTCAGGTTTTCCTTGCGCAACAGTTCGGTGATTCCATCTTTCAACTGACTGCGAGACGCCATCCCGACCAAACCATAACAGTCCATGGCCGCAATTCCGGCAACAGTTGCAATAACATCATTTGCCACTTCGATCTGTCCAAGTTGTGTTGACACTTCTACGCTCATTACTATCCCTCCTGCAGTGAGGCTTTTCGCTAACTAGGACAATTGTACAATAATAACATAATGAATTAAAGCTCAACAATAATCATGATACTGAACCTGTTCACTCCTTGCAAGTAATCATGAGGTATGCTAAAATGTCCAAGTATTTAGTCCTTATTCCGTTGACTCACATGGTTGATTCGGTTGGAACGAGTGATAAACAGGAGGTGTCAATATGGCTCGTCGTTGTTTTATTACCGGAAAACAAGGTCATGCTGGAAATAAAGTCAGCCACTCCCACCGCAAAACGCGAAGAAAATGGGGTGCTAACGTTCAAAAAGTTCGTATTCTTGTCGATGGAAAACCGAAACGTGTATATGTAAGTGCCCGTGCACTGAAATCCGGCAAGGTGACCCGCGTTTAACTGCAAGAAAAAAGCACCAAAGGAGGTGCTTTTTTTATATTGATCACTGGTCTTTTTTAAACGCTGACAAGATCACTTTGACAACACCACCCAGGAACTTGGGCAGTTTGATGGTATAGAATTTCACCCCTGTTCACCCCTTATTCTGCTTTTCAAAAGGAACAAGAAAATAGCAGAAGACCATATATTCAACTTATTTATATTCTATAGATTTCAATGTGTCCCTAGAACATAAAGAAAAATCCACCAATAAGCAAGCCCATTTTCAGGGCTTGAAACAAAAAGCCTGCAACCAGTTGTCACAGACTTATACTGTATTATATACATTAACAAAATATGTTTCTAATTTTTTTTACCAAACCGATCCCTGCTTTCCACGACCAGGCAATTGCCGTCCTGAATGGTCACAACGGCAGGCACCTTCACCAGTTCATTGCTGATTCCTCTTGTATCGCCCCGATATAGCACTTCGTTGGCAAGTTTGTATTTAAACCCGTCCGTCCTGATTCCCGACACGGTTTTGGACACAGGAATGAGCGATACATATTTAAAATCGATGGCAGAAAATATCGTTTTCCCCGGACCTGTCATCAGACGGAGACGGTTCGTCTGATGAACAATCACAGCCTTGATTCCCTGCTCGCCCAGCCATTCCAACAGGCCAACATTAGCTAATGTATGATCAATGCGCGCTCCTCCCAGAGCACCCAGAATCAGAATTTCCTTCGGTTTCTGCTGTACCGCGCAACTTAAGGCAAAGTGCATATCGGTAACCGCTTTTTCTTCTGGAAGTGAACGCACTTTTACGCCTTTTTTTTGCAATCTCTCCATATAAGAGATTCCGGCTGTATCAAAATCGCCTACTGCCAAATCGGGAACAATTCCCGCCTTCTCCAACAGCATGGCGCCTGCATCTGCAGTAATAATAAAATCTGTCTCGGGGTGAATGAAGTCAAGCTCTGTATTGGTCAAATCCCCGCCTGCAATAACTGCCACCCTGTTTTTCGCCATCGCTGCTCACCTTTTCGTTTGCCGGCGCATCAGCAATTGCGGTGCTGACCAATAGATGAAGCCCATCATAACAATGGTGAGGATCACTTCTGGCAGGATATAGGACAAATTATAAATGAACGAGTAGAGATAAAGCGATTGGCCGACAGGGGTATATGCTTTAAAAAAAATGATACCAGACAAAAAATGGGCAAGAAAGCGTAAACTGCCGCCCAAAAACACACTTAAGCACATCCATGTGAGCTGCCGCTTCCTGGTCGCCTTGTCCTTTAAAACAGCCAAACCGGCAAATCCAAGTACGGCAAAAGCAACCGGGTAATCCAGAACCGCCTGCACCGGATGAATGACATATCCACCCATCAAGAGAAGAATCAAACCTGTAATCCCTCCGCAAACAACTCCGGCTTTGGTTCCACGGCGCAGACCAACAGCAGCAACAGGAATCATCGACAACGTAACCGATCCGCCATTGGGCCACATCTGGAATGGGGTTATTTTATTTAAAACAACGGCAATCGCTGCCATTAAAGCTACTTCTACCATTGTAACAAGTCTCTTGCTGTTCATTTTTTCTTTCACCTGCAATTTTTGTGTTTAACAGTGAACCTATGATTTTCCTGCCGCTTCCCGGATTTTCCGGACAGCTTTCGCACGGTCCTCCTGTCCAAAGACCGCGGAGCCGGCAACCAGCACGTTGGCCCCGTTTTCCACAACTGAACGGGCAGTTCCGGAATGGATGCCGCCATCCACTTCGATCTGGACATGGGAAAGATTCTGTTCATCCAACTGATTGCGCACAGCTTTGATCTTCGTCAATACATTTTCTATAAACTTTTGCCCTCCAAATCCCGGATTTACTGTCATCAGCAGTACCATATCCACTTCCGGCAGGATCGGTTCCAACACATGTACCGGTGTTGCCGGATTAATTACAACTCCTGCTTTGGCACCATGTTCCCTGATTAACGAAATCGTACGGTGCAAATGGGGACACGCTTCATGATGGACGGAAATAATATCGGCGCCAGCTCCGGCAAAATCAGCAATATAGCGATCCGGTTTCTCAATCATCAGATGCACATCGAGCGGCAAGTCCGTATAGGGGCGAATCGCTTTTACCACCAACGGCCCCAGCGTGATGTTGGGAACAAAATGCCCGTCCATGACATCTACATGAATCCAGTCGGCCCCGGCCTGTTCCACATCTTTTATTTCAGCTCCTAGGTTGGCGAAATCCGCCGACAAAATGGAGGGAGCAATTTTAATCATTATTAGTACCTCCTGACCATCTCTTCTTTGATTTCTGACAAGAACTGTTTGTAATGTTGATAACGGCTCATATCAATCGCTCCTCGGGCACGCGCATCTTTCACCGCACAGTCCGGTTCATTGATATGCAAGCATCCGCGAAACCGGCATTCGGAAGACAGTTCATGAATTTCCGGAAAGTATTGCCCCAGCTCAGCCGGTTCCAGTCCTTTAAACTGAAGCTGGCTAAAACCAGGCGTATCTGCCACCTGTCCTCCTCCGGCAAGAGAAAGTAGTTCCACTTGCCGCGTTGTATGACGGCCACGCCCGATTCTAGCGCTGACTTTACCGGTTTTAAGTTCCCGATCGGGCAACAATTGATTCAGGAGAGAACTTTTTCCTACACCTGATTGGCCGGCAAAAACGGAAATCTTCCCTTTCAGGCATTGTTCCAGTTCCCCGATCCCTTCCTGTGTGCGAATGCTTGTGGCAAGAACGGGATAACCGGCCGGTTGGTAAACCGACCGAATCCGCTCTATTTCCTCTTCAGCCCGCTCTTTGACAAGGTCTTTTTTCGTAAGTACAATCACGATCTTTAATCCCTCGCGCTCGCCATGAACCAGAAACCGGTCGAGTGGCATCTGTTGAAAACGCGGATGCCGCAAGGAACAGACTACCACCGCCTGATCGGCATTGGCAATTGGCGGACGGACCAATTCAGAGGAACGGGGTTGAACAGAGGTCACCACGCCCTCGTTCAACCCCGTTTGTTCCATCTCTACCAAATCGCCAACCAACGGGGTCAACTTCTTTTTTTCAAACTTGAAAACTCCGCGGGCACGGCATTTGAACAGTTTGCCATCTTCCGTGCGCACGTAGTAAAACCCGCTGATTGCTTTCACGATTTGTCCAGTTGGCATGGGAGACCTCCTTATTATAATAGTTTCACCAATTGCCTTCTGCTTTCCTACATTCCGGCATTGTATTGATATAACTGTAAGCTTTAATTATACTTCCTTT
The DNA here is from genome assembly GCA_965544045.1 of uncultured Thermoactinomyces sp. Taxonomy (GTDB): domain Bacteria; phylum Bacillota; class Bacilli; order Thermoactinomycetales; family Thermoactinomycetaceae; genus Thermoactinomyces. The sequence continues at coordinate 167,043 of CBEULT010000002.1, read as the reverse complement.
TTTTATCGGTGTACCAGGGGCCGGCTCTTGCTTAAATATTTGTGCATGGTCAACAGATTTGCCATCAGAATCAGGACATCTCCATAGTTCTAATTTAAAATCAGGATTATTACGATCATCACGAAGTCCCGATTCATATTCCCCTATAAAATTGGGAGCTGTAGTATCGCCAGCACCAACCTTGACCTTAAACTTGGTTGAAGAGTTAACAGGTTCACCTGGTTTGGGTTCCTGTTCAATAATCTTGTCAAGTTCACCTGATACATAAGCAACGTCTGCTTCTTCCAAATGATGTTCCTTGATAAATCTTTCCAAATCTTGCAGTGTTTGAAAATTCTCAGCAACGAGCCCAGTTGGGTTGCCTGCCTGCTCACCGCCATCACCGGTAAACAATCCCCAGACGGTGGTAAAGCCCCAGACGCTTAACATAACGATAATGGCAATGGTAAACAAACCAAACAGCATTTTTTGCCACCATGGAAGGTTGGCCTGCACATTTTCCAGCCAGACAACTGTCCGTTGAAAGACGGTTTTTTCCTCATTGGGAACACTCTTCAATCGTTCCAGGTTGGCAAGTGTCCGGTCGCCAAGCGATTTTTTGGAACCAGGCTGGGGTCTGTGCTTTTGCCCTGATCGAATTTCAGGACGCTGTACCGGTGACTCATACTCTTCTTCCTCGTAGCCTCCGGTTGCCACGGGCGGATCATTATCGGTCAGCGGAATTGTCTGGTACATCTCTTTCCGGCGGTTATTTTGCTGATTAACCCAATTGTGTTCCAGTTCCATATGGTGGGGTATCTGCATCGTATACTGAATTTCTTTCATCATTTCGCGTGCCGAGGCGAATCTTTGATCGGGATCCTTGTTCAGGGCGCGCATGACCAGTTCAGCAAAAGCATCTGGAATCTGACTGTTATAATTGCGCGGGTCCTCAGGCGTTTCCTGCAAATGTTTCAGTGCGATGCTGATCGCCGAATCTCCGTCAAACGGCAATTGTCCCGTTAACATCTCATACATGACGACCCCCAACGAATAGAGGTCTGATTTTTGCCCTATAACTCCTCCACGTGCCTGTTCCGGAGAAAAATAATGAACCGAGCCCATTACCGAGCCTTGCTGGGTAATTGTAGACGAACTGGCTGCACGGGCAATCCCGAAATCCGTCACTTTGGCACGCCCGTTTGCTCCGAGCAATATATTATGAGGTTTGATATCCCGGTGTACAATCTGGTTTTCATGAGCGTGCGCCAATCCGTCGCAGATCTGGATGGCAATTGTCGCTGCTTCCTGTACGGGAAGCGCTCCCCGCTCCTGAATATACTGTTTCAAAGTTGGTCCTTCGACTAATTCCATCACGATATAATGGGTGTAATTGTCACGCCCCACATCATATACGTTGACAATGTTCGGGTGAGACAAGCTGGCAGCAGCTTGGGCTTCCCGGCTAAAACGACGTATAAACTCCGAATCATTACTGAGGGATTCACTAAGGACTTTAATCGCCACAAAGCGGTGGAGCAGCAAATCTTTTGCTTTATATACGACTGCCATTCCCCCGCCGCCAACGCGGCTGACTATTTCATAACGTCCCCCCAGCTTCTTCCCTTCCATCTGCATGGTCACTTTGTTCCTCCTTGAACCCAATTAAGATGTCGCTGACCTTCCTGTATGCCTTAGAAGAATAAGGGAAATATTATCTGTTCCGCCGGCGTCCAACGCCATTTTGATCAGTTGATCCGCTTTTTCATCCAAAGACATGGTCGTGGAAGATAAAACAAGCCCGATTTCCCTCTCGTTAATCATAGTAGTCAGTCCGTCTGAGCAAAGGAGCAACGTATCTCCCTGCTTCCATGGAGTATTGATTAAATCCACCTCTACTTCTTCACTTGTCCCGACGGCTCGCACAATCATATTGCGCTGCGGATGGTTTTTTGCTTCTTCCGCTGTAATCTGCCCATGTTTTCGCAGGAGATTCACGTAAGAATGATCTTCAGTCAATTGATAAAGTCCGTCCTTATGCAGTATATATGCACGGCTGTCCCCTACATGGGCCAGTACAACCTCTTTGGTATCAACTATTGACGCGATGACGGTTGTCCCCATTCCTTTATACTGGTTATTCTCAGATGCCATTTTATATACTGATTCATTGGCTTTACCCACTGCTTGAAGGAGTAAATTGCTTTTTTCTTCTGTTGAAATATCCAAGTGTTGGGCATCAATTACTTTTTCGATTGTATCAACGGTTTTTCGGCTTGCCACATCTCCCGCCAGATGCCCCCCCATTCCATCCGCAACAATAGCAATCACAGCCCCGGATTTGGTCACAATCAGGCCCGTGCTGTCTTCATTGAGATCACGCACACGGCCTTTGTCTGTGCGCTGTGCTAGCTCCATTCCGGTTACCCCTTTCCCTTTCATGTATTCCCTTGGTTGAACATTCAAAAAGAGGAAATACCGTTATCTCAACCTTTGCGTTTTTCCTGGAAACGATGTTCCCATTTGCATGTTGCCCAATTTTTCATTTACTGTTCATGTTTTGCGCGCAATTGTCCGCATGCCGCGTCAATATCATGACCATGTTCCCTGCGGATGGTTGAATTTACATTATATGAGTCCAAAATCCGCTTGAAATCAAAGATTTGGCTCCGCAGCGTCCGCTTGAAATTGCGTTCTGGAACATAGTTTACCGGAATAAGATTTACCAGGCAATTTATATCTTGCAGTAGACGCCCCAATTCACGGGCATGTTCCTTTTGATCATTTTTTCCGCCGATCAAGGCGTACTCAAAAGTGATTCTACGCCCGGTTTTCTCCAAATAGTACCTGCATGCGTCCAATAATTGAAAGAGCGGATACCTGCGGCTGACCGGCATCAACTCAGACCGCAGTTCCTGATTGGGCGCGTGTAAAGACACAGCCAACCGGACTTGCCAGTTCTCATCGGCAAATCGATAGATATTGGGCACCACGCCACTGGTGGAAACGGTAATATGTCTTTGTCCGATATTTAAACCGTGAGGGTCGTTTATAATCCGCACAAAGCGCATGGTTGGCCCGTAATTTTCAAATGGCTCGCCAGTTCCCATTACAACAACGGATTTAACCCGTTCATCGGATTGATCCAAATGCATTTGAGCCATCAAAACCTGGGCAACAATCTCGCCGCTGGTTAAATTCCGTTTCAAACCGCCCAATGTTGATGCACAAAATGTACATCCCATGCGGCACCCGACCTGAGTGGTAACACAAACACTGATCCCGTAATCATGCCGCATGACAACCGTTTCAATAGCATGCTGGTCGTTCAGGGCGAACAAGAATTTCACGGTTCCATCCTGGGAGACCTGTTGGGTGATAATTTTGAGCGGTTTCAGATAAAATGCTTCCTCCAGTGTTTGCCGCAATATTTTTGGAAGATTTGTCATCTCTTGAAAGGAAACAACCCGCTTGATATATAGCCAGTCCATAACCTGTTTGGCTCGAAACTCCGGTTGATTCTGCTCTTTCATCCATTCTTTCCAATCTTCATAAACCAAATCATATGCAAAAGGTTTCATGCAACGTCTCACCAATTCCTTTGCTGCTATCCATATTTGAACAGAGAACGCCTGTTCAAAACTTTTCTTATTATATCACAGTACCAATGAAAGAAAAGAGACAGCCGATGAACATTTTTGTCTTCTGTCACAACCAGATCGGCTGGCAGAAAATCGGCAAACTGTCTCTTTTTTGAAACTTCAGCTGTTCAGTCAGGTTTAACCTGATTCCAGTCCAATCCTTCGCACTTCCACCTCATACTGGATGTTTACAGGGACCCGGGGGGAATTCTGCACCCAATCAATACGCTTAAAAAGCTTGGGGTAATAAGCGTTAATGTGTTTGCCGAATGTGAAAATATCGGTTTTGTATTCTTTCTGCGCTTGAACCAAAAGCGCCTTTGCTGATTGTTCGTACTCTTTTTTTATTAACTGATTAACCTTTTGATATTGTCCCTGTTCATTCATTTGAAACGATGCACATTCTTTCAGGGAAACTTCTCCTTCTACCTTCACGGTTACATCGATCTGCGGCTTTTCAGACACATCAATTATTCTTTCCACATTGCGGGGAACAAACACAATCCGGCCCTGGTTTTTAGGACAAGACACTGTGACAGGCCAGCCAATCATTTGCCTGCGGATCTGCAACAGCGGGCTGACGAATGATCGCCGAACAAGACCAATCATCCGGTCATGTTTAAAAACAGCAATTCCCTCCCAAATAAAACGCTTTTCCGTAACAGTAAATGCGTTGAGAACAGGTGACTGTCTCACCGGATCCGACAGGTTTTCAGAAACCTCTCCCAACCCTTGCCAGGCAAAACGCCCGCTTTTAATTCCGGTTGACATCAAGGTACGCAAATACTCTATCGGGATATCTGCCAGGGGAACTTTTACCTTAAGTGCATCCCCTGCTTTTCCGAGGATGACTACAGGCCACAAATGGCGCCTTATTTCCAGGCTTCTTCTCAGGCCGTCCACAACTGGAAATATCCCTTCTCTTGCCACCTCGTCACTGACCAGCAACAATTGCATATGTCCGATAAACAAGGGAAAGTTAACCTTGGATTCAACTTGTTCAAACGCTTCCTGAAGAGACCGGCCTTCTCCGGAAAATATTTCGACTGCTTCGTCACCTCCTCCGCCTCCATCACTTCCGCCACCGCCACCACCGGCAGTTTTGCTCGGGCTTGGTATCTGTACGGATATTTCATATCCCGAAGAGCTTTTATCAACAGCCAATACAGTAACCGTAGCGCGCCTGTCAAGTTCCCGGTTGTCCCAGCAGCCATAAAGCAAAAGGGAGAACAAGGATAGTACGGTAACTGTGGCAATCCACTTTTTACTCCGACGAAGAAGCAATTTCACGAGACTTTTCCCCTTTCTTTCTTCGAATTACGGAAACCAGCAAAAGAAAAAGAGGAATAAACAAGGAAACAGCTATTTCATATACACCGACAAATTCTTCATATTTCCCTATTTGCGGAACATTTTTGGGAATCATGGCAAGCAGTAAAAAACCGGGCATTGTCAGAAAAGCGACCCAGCGGCGATACTTCTCGGATAACCGAAAACACTCGATAATCACCTGGACAAATGCAGAATACAGATTCAAAATCGATGTAAAGGCTGCCACCAGCCAGATTGATAAAATAACCGCTTCGATCCGTTCAAAAAACAGATTCTCCAACTGCACCGACTTGACTACCTCCACCACAGGGAACATAATTTTGTTAATCTCATCAATCCCCAGTACCCCCAGGGAAATTACACATATATACCAGTAAGAGGCAGCTACCGTCAGAAGAGAGATCGAGTGAATTTTTTTCATCTGTCCAGGCTTCTCGTAAAAACCGGCAAAAATCATAATGACCAGGTATCCCGCATAGGAAAAGGCTCCTTTCATTATTACAGAAAACAGCCTGGAAAGATCTATTTGAAACAAGGGGAGGATATTGGTAATATCTCCGCGCTGGAATGACGCAAAAAGCATCAGCAGAAATGGAGCCAGAATAATGGGGAACAGAAATTCATTCAATTTGGCTATCACTTCAAGTTTGGAACCGGCGCCAAAGGCAGCAGTCAAGATGAAGATCAGCAAAATCGCCTCAAGCGGCGTATGCCGCAGCATGGCAGTGGCAATCGTTTCCCCAAAGATACGCAAAACGGTAGCAACACCAATGATAAAAAAAACGACTACCAAAAGAATAAACGGGATGCACAGAATCTTTCCGATCCATTTTCGTTTGCCGCCCCCAAAAATTTCAGCGGAAAACTGAATCAGGGTCATGCCGGGAAAGCGCTGGCAAAGCAAGCTGATCAGATATACCAATGCCAAAACCAGCAATCCTGATAAAAGAATTACCCACACCAAGTCATTTCCGGCCAACTCTCCCACATCCCGGGGCAGAGTAAGCACACCCACTCCAAACAAAGTAGAGTAGAGCAAGGTAAAAGCCTGATAGGAAGTAATTTTATCTTTGGATGCTGTTTTATAACTCATTTGCTTTTCTCCTCTTCTTGTAGCCTGATTTGATTATGGGTTCTGTAGATCACGGGACGCTTTTTCATCCATGGCCATGGAATGCGGATAAAGGAATCTTTAAGAGCCTGCAAATTCAAAGGCGAAAACGGGGTCATATATGGAATTCCGAAAGAACGAAGCTGTACAAGATGAAGTAATAGCAGCATCAGACCGCACATAATGCCAATCAATCCAAACATGGACGCAAGAATCATCAGCGGGAATCGAATTAACCTGACCGAAATGGCAGCATTGTAATTGGGATTGGCATAGGAACTGATCGTTGTCAGAGCAACAACAATCACAAAAGCCGGTGAAACCAGACCTGCCGAAACGGCAGCGTCCCCGATCACAAGTGCGCCAACGATCCCGATTGTGGGCCCGATCGGCCCCGGCAGCCGAATACTGGCCTCCCGCAGAATCTCTACGCTAAATTCCATAAGCAATGCCTCGACGATGGGAGAAAAAGGAACCGTCGACCGCCCCGCTGCCATCGCAATAGCCAATTGGAACGGAATCATTTCCGGATGAAACGAAATAAAAGCGATATACAATGCTGGCAGTAATAAAGCAATAAACAGACTGATCAAACGGATAAACCGCAAGAAAGTGGAAATCAAATACCGTTCATAATAATCTTCGGGGCTGTTGTAGAATTGGCTGAATACAGCCGGAGCAATCAGGGCGTGCGGTGTCCCGTCTACCAGAATCGCCACCTTTCCTTCCAGAAGGTGGGCCACAACGGAATCCGGACGCTCTGTGTTTTGCAGTAAAGGAAACGGCGACCAGATCTGGTCCTGGATCATTTCCTCGATGTAGCCCGTTTCCAGAATTCCGTCTATCTCGATATCATCGATGCGTTTCTCAATCTCTTTGACAATGTCTTCCTCACTGATTTCTTCAATGTACAATACAGCAACGGTTGTTTTGGTCCGTTTGCCAAGCGTATGATATTTCACGCGCAGGGAAGGATCTCGCAAGCGGTGCCGGATCATGCCCAGACTGGATACCAGCGTCTCATTCAATCCTTCACTCGGGCCCCGCACCACTGATTCTGCCCGCGGATCACTGACGCTTCTGGTCGCCCAATCCTTTGTTCCAACTACCAGCGCTTTCTCCGATCCTTCAGCCATCAGGACAGTGTCTCCGCTTAACAAGCCTTCTATCGTCTTCTTCATCTGCTCCAGCTCTTTGGTCTCCCCTGCTTGTACAGTGTTGACAACAGCCTCCCATGATACGTCTTTCGCTTCTTTTTCCCTGAATTTTATAAGTGGTCGAATCAGGTGATCTTGCACAATATTCTTGTTGACAAGATCGTCGAAGTAAATAACAACCGCTTTGGTTTGGGAATTGCTTATCCTAAACTGGCGTACCACCAAATCCGAAGAATCGCCTAAAATTTCTTTAATGTATTTGATATTCTGTTCGGTTTCCTTAAAAATTGGAACTTCGTCACTGACCGCCCGATCCAATTGCTGCTGGCTGTGCACTTCCAATTTTTGTTTCTTTTTTCTTTCCCTGCGTATACGAACTGATTTTTTCATCATTTATCACCATCCATAACTTGTCACCAATACCAGAAAATCATACATTCAAGCACAAAAAAGCATCAGCACATATTTGCTGATGCTCAGACTGTAACTGTTTTTCAGAGACTTTTTTCAGGACTCGTTCGACTCCCGGCAGCATGTGAATCAATGTTTTTTTACCAGCCGTGAAATAAAAAACCCGTCACTCATCAAATGGTGCGGCAATAATTGAATCCAGGCTTCTTCTGTTTTAGCTGCACTTTTTACAACTGGCGGAAGCTGCTCTGTAAACCGGCTGTCCATTTCAAAGTCCGGATGGCGCTTTAAAAATGAGGTAACCTGTTCCTCATTCTCGCGAGGTTCCCAAGTACAAGTACTGTACACAAGCACACCTCCCGGTTTTAACAGGGGAGCGGCGGAATCAAGCAAGGATTTTTGCAATCGGACCAGCGAATCGATATTTTGGGCAACTTTACTCCACTTCAGGTCCGGTTTGCGGCGAATAACTCCCAATCCTGAGCAAGGGGCATCCAGCAAGATGGCATCAAATGTTTCAGGAGCAAACCGCTTGGCAAGCATAGTCCCGTCCTGCAAAATGGCAGAGACCGTGTTAATGCCCAAACGCGCCACATTGGACAAGATCAGGGACAATTTATGTTCATGGATATCACAGGCAAAGATTTCCCCCTGATTTTGCATCATTTCCGCCATATGAGAAGTTTTGCCTCCGGGAGCGGCACAAACATCCAGAACCTTCATCCCTGGCCGGGGAGCCAGGGCGTGTGCCACCAGCATTGAACTTTCATCCTGAATTGTGCAATATCCTTTTTGAAACCAGGAAGTATAGGCTGGATTTCCGCCACCATGAATCAAGACTCCTTCAGGGACAACCCTGGAAGCTTCAGCCTTCCCTTTTTCAGCTTCATTCCACTGGTTGACGAATTCATCCCGGCTGATCTTCAGTTGGTTGACACGGATGCTTACTTTAGGCGGTTTTTGATTGGAAATGAGTGCCGCTTTTGTTTCCTCCACGCCGTAGACCTCTTCCATACGTTCAATCATCCACTCCGGATGTGAATAGGTTATCGCTTTTTCCCTGAGTGTTCGGGGTTTATGCTTCGGCGTCAATTGCCTTTTTTTTCTCAAAAAAGAACGCAACACGCCATTGACCAGACTGGCGATTCCTTTATGCCCTCTTTTCTTGCTGATTTGGACTGTTTCATAAATGGCTGCCCGCTCCGGAATGCGATCAAGATAGAGCAATTGGTAAATTCCAAGCCTCAACAATTGGCGAACCCACGGTTCCAGTGAGCCGATTCCCTTTTTGAGCAACTGGTCCAGGATCCAGTCCAACGTGTTCATCCGCTGGATCGTGCCATAAACCAACTCGGTTACCAAAGCTTTGTCCCGGCGGTCCAGCCTGGACTGTGCCAAAACCTGATTTAGAAAAAGATTGCTGTATGCCTGTTTGGTTTCCAGCCGAACCAATATATTTAGCGCCGTCTCGCGGGCATTGGCATCTCGCCTGTCAGATCCCAAGCTGATCTCCTGCCTTCATTTGCCGTCCACTCCTGAACTGTGCGGCAGTCATTCTTTTTTTCCCGGCCGGCTGCACTTCAGTCAACCGCAAGATTCCTTGTCCAGTTGCAACAGAAATTCCTTCTGCATCCAATTGAATCACCGTCCCTGGCTCCCGATCGGCTTCATGATGATCACAAACCGCACCCCATACTTTAAACGGCTTTTTTTTCCAAATGGTATAAGCACCCGGCCACGGACTAAGTCCGCGCACCTGCCATTCAAGATGCCTGGCTGGACGCGACCAATCCAGTTTTTCGTCCTCCCTCGTGATATTGGGGGCGTATGTGACGAGTGATTCATCCTGGGGAATGGCCTCTATTGTTCCATCCAGCAGTGACGGAAGAACCTCCAGCAGCAGTTCCGCTCCCAGATTTGCCAGTTTGTCATGCATTGTTCCAACGTTATCCTGTCTGGTAATCGGGATCGCCCGCTGAAGAAGCATGTCTCCGGCATCCAGCGCTTTCACCATATACATGACCGTAACTCCGGTTTCCTTCTCTCCGTTGATAATGGCATGGTGAATCGGCGCACCCCCCCGATATCTGGGCAACAAAGAGGCGTGTACATTAATGCATCCGTATACTGGCGCTTTCAGAATTGCCTCTGGCAAAATCTGTCCATAGGCTGCTGTAACAATCAACTCCGGATTCAACTCCAGAATCTGCCTGGTTGCTTCTTCTGATCGAAGCTTTTGCGGTTGAAATACACTTAGTTCGTGCTTTAAGGCTTCCACCTTAACCGGAGGTGGTGTCAATTCTTTTTTTCTGCCTTTGGGCCGATCCGGCTGGGTAACAACCCCGATTACCTCAACCTGATCTGTTTGCTCCAGTAATGCGCGCAAAGAGGGCACCGCAAAATCCGGGGTACCCATAAACAAGACTTTTACTCTGCTCAAGCTCTCTCCTCCTCCTCAGGACGAAATACCCTTGTGGCCACATCAATAAACAAAATTCCATTTAAATGATCAATTTCATGTTGCAATGCACGGGCAAGAAAATCTTCTGCTTCCAATTCAAACGGATTGCCATCCCTGTCCTGTGCAGCCACTTTCACCCACTGGTAACGACTAACCTCTCCCAACAGATTGGGAATGCTCAAACATCCTTCCGGCGGGGAAAGCTGCTCTCCCTTTTGCTCGACAATTTCGGGATTTACCATTTCGACCAATCCTTCACCGATATCCACAACAATGGCCCGCTTCAAAATACCGACCTGCGGAGCAGCCAGTCCGACACCTGGCGCATCATACATGGTTTCGGCCATATCATTCAGCAGCTTGTGAAGGCGTTCGTTAAACTTGGTTACCGTCCGTGCCTTTTTCTTGAGAGCCGGGTCCGGATACAACACGATATTACGAATTGCCATATTACAGAAAACTCCCTTCTATCCCCTCATTTTAATGCTGTAGACAAGATCACGGGTTCCATTCCATCCCGATCCAGATTTATTTTCAAATCAGGGTCATCAATGATATAAAAAATTTCTCTCAGGTCATCTTTGACCTGTTGAATGAGTTTGCTATCCAAAGAATACTTAATCAATATTTGCAAGCGATATCGATCCTTGATCCGCGGAACAGGAGCCGGTACCGGCCCAAGCATTTGGCAATCCGGAGGCAGTTTTTTTTCAATCTGGCGGGCAAATTCCTGTCCGGCACGCATTACCTTTACCCGATCCGGGTGACTGACCAGCACAGAAAACAACCCGCTATACGGCGGATAATCATGAAGTTTTCTCAATCGGGCTTCCTGCTGGTAAAAAGATAAGGTTTGGCGGCTTGCAGCCATACTGATACTATAATGGTCTGCATTGTAGGTTTGAATCACAACTTTTCCCGGTTTCTCATGCCTGCCCGCCCGGCCGCTCACTTGCGTCAACAGTTGAAACGTGCGCTCGGCGGATCGAAAATCCGGCAGATGAAGCATAGTGTCCGCAGCGATGACACCAACCAGAGTCACTTTGGGAAAATCAAGGCCTTTGGCAATCATCTGTGTGCCTAACAGCACATCAGCCTTTCCTGCCCCAAACGACTTTAATAGCCGTTCATGCGCTCCCTTGCGGCCTGTTGTATCCACATCCATGCGAATGACGCGAATCCCGGGGAATTGCCGTGTGAGCTCCTGCTCGACCCGTTGGGTGCCAACGCCAAAATGTCGAATATGCTTGCTCCCGCATGATGGACATATCTCCGGGACGCGTTCGGTGTACCCGCAATAATGGCAACGAACTGTCCGATTGGTCTGGTGAAACGTCAATGAAATATCACAGTGGGGGCAAGTCAGAGTCTCCCCGCACTCCCGGCACATGACAAAAGTAGAAAATCCGCGCCGGTTCAAAAACAGAACAGCCTGTTCACCGCGGCTGACACACCGGGTTAACTCGTCTCGCAGGCTTTGGCTAAACATGGACCGGTTGCCGGCAAGCAATTCATTTCGCATATCGACAACGTTCACTTCCGGAAACGGGCGCCCATGTACGCGTTCTTTCAATTCAACTCTCCGGTAAAAACCTTTTTGTGCATGCTTATAGGTTTCCAAAGACGGAGTAGCCGATCCCAAAACCAATGTAGCCTGATGCTCCTGTGCCCGCCACCAGGCGATTTGCCGTGCATGGTATTTGGGATTCTCTTCTTGTTTATAGGAAGACTCGTGTTCCTCATCAATAATAATCAAACCAATCCGTCTAAAAGGAGCAAAAATGGCAGATCGTGCGCCGATCGCGACTTTTACTTCTCTGCGGTGAATTTTGCGCCATTCATCATACCGTTCGCCGCGGGACAATCCGCTGTGCAAGACAGCCACCTGTTCTCCAAAGCGGCCTTTGAAACGATGAACCATCTGGGGGGTAAGCGATATTTCAGGCACCAGCACAATGGCTTCCTGGCCTTGCTTTAAAACTTCAGCAATGGATTGCAAATAGATCTCCGTTTTCCCGCTTCCCGTCACGCCTTGCAAAAGAAATGCATCTGCCTGCCGTTTCCGAACAGAATCGATTATGGGAGCAATTGCCTTTTTTTGTTCTGTGGTCAAAGAGAGCGGTTCTGTTTTCTGGAAGTTCCGGTCTCTGTATGGATCACGCAATTCCTCCCGCTCTTCCACAGCCAGTATTTTTTTATCCACAAGACTTTGTACCGTGCTGCGCGATACCTGAAGCCTCGCCAACAGGCAAGGCATGCTAATTTCATGCGGATTTGACAAAAAAAATTGCAATACTTCCTTTTGTCGTTTTGCCCGCCCTGATAACAAATCAATTGCCTCTTTCAGTTCATCGGCATGCATGGGTCTAACAAATGTGACTTTCTGTCTGGTAACCCGATCCCCTACGCGCTCTTCCAGCCCAATCTGCCCGCTTTCAGCCAATTGCCTGAGCATTGAAGCAGTCATTCCAAATTTCAGTGCTTCTTCCCAGGTACACTCTTTTGCTTTTTTAAGATAGGCCAAAAAAGGTTCATATACAAGATCCTTAAGAGAAGCGGCCGTTTCCTTCTGCTCCCCCAGATAACGAACGATTTTCTGATATTTGCCTTTAAGAACCGAAGGCACCATCGATTGCAGGGCAGTAATGGTGTGGCACAGATATTCATCAGCCATCATGAATCCAAGTTTGACCAGTTCCGGTGTAAGCGGGGGATGGATATCCATCACTTCACTGATTGGCTTTAACTTTCCGGTTTCTGCCTGTTCCTTGATCCGAACGACATACCCGATCAATTTCCGGTGCCCAAACGGCACTTGAACACGGCTCCCAACCTGGACTTCCGATACGAATTCTTCCGGAACCAGGTAATCATACGGGCGATCGGTAGCCCGTGCCGGTACATCCACAATTACTTCAGCAATCATCTGAGAACCAATCCCCAACCAATGTCATTAATCTTCTTGCCACATCCAGTTTATTCATTTGTGGAAGTGAAAAGACTTGTCCATCGCGATCAAATACGGTAATGATATTGGTATCACTTCCGAAGCCTGATCCGGGCAAGCTAACGTTATTGGCAACGATGTAATCCATTCCTTTCCGTTTCAGTTTGTCATAAGCATACTCTTCAACATGATCCGTTTCCGCCGCAAATCCTATAAACAATTGGCGTGGCTCTTTCAATTCGCCCACCAGGCTGGCAATATCGTCTGTTTTTACCAGACGCAGAGCAATCTCATCCTTGCTTTTTTTCATCTTGTGATCCAACACTTCCACAGGCATGTAATCGGAAACGGCAGCGGCCTTAAAGATAACGTCAGCACCGGGAAGATATTTCAGCACAGCCTCTTTCATATCCTTTGTCCGAGTGACATTAATCCGTTTCACACCGCCTGGTGTATCCAGGGATACAGGCCCACTCACCAGAATCACCTCAGCTCCTGCCTCGCGCGCTGCTTCTGCCAACGCAAATCCCATTTTCCCCGATGAATGGTTGGAAATATAGCGGACCGGGTCAATTGGTTCCAGCGTTGGACCAGCCGTAATCAGTACTTTTTTGCCGGCCAGCCGGTGCTGCCTGGCAAAAAACGCTTCTGTCCACGCTACAATCTGCTCCGGTTCAGCCATACGTCCCTTGCCCACATAACCACAGGCCAGTTGCCCTTCATCCGGATCAATAAAATACAAGCCTCTTTTCTTCAAAATTGCCATGTTTTCCTGCAAGGCAGGATTCTGGTACATATGAACATTCATCGCGGGGGCCAAAACAATTGGAGCCCTTGTTGCCAGTACTGTGGTTGACAACATTTCATCAGCCAGCCCATGGGCCAGTTTGGCGATTACGTTGGCCGTTGCCGGCGCAATGATAAACAGGTCTGCATAGTCAGCCAGGTCAATATGATTGACCACTTCGGGATTATGTTCGTCAAAAGTATCCACGGCAACATGATTGCGTGACAAAATTTGCAGTGTAAGCGGTGTGATAAACCTGGTCGCCGAATTTGTCATAATTACGCGCACATCGGCTCCCCGTTGTGAAAGTTGGCTAGCTACTGACGCTGCCTTGAATGCTGCTATTCCGCCCGTAATCCCCAAAACAATTCGTTTGCTGTTCACAATCTTTTCTCTCCTTATATGAGAATTCTTTAGCTTATTTTACCGTATCGTGAAGCGTCATTCTTTGTTAATTCATTATTGTTTACCCAATATACACAGTGCAAACAGCCGGGAAAACACTTCCTTTATAATAAACTGCGGTTACAGACACGAATTCGCCGTTTACTTCTATTCGGAAGAAAACCTCCACATTGGCCGACATAGAAAAATAACAACCTTTTGAGGTTGTTATTTCAGACTATAGAGCAACTTGTTCTTGGAGTCGATTTTTATGCGTAAAAGCGTTTGAGGAAATCCCGGAAAATCATTCCTCAAACTCTGTTGGAGCAAACCCCTTACCTGGTTGTTGGAATTAAAATGTCCGCTTCAATCTCTTCCAGTGCGATTCCCACATACTTTTGCGATTTGGGTTTAAGTTGCGGGCTTTGGCCATCCAATAATTTCCGTGCCCGTTTTGCAGCCAGTACCACAATCGAATATTTACTGTCAGATTTTGTCATTAGCAAATCGATTGAGGGATATAACATGATCAAAACCTCCATCTTTTCCTAAGCATCCTTGCTTAACTTCAAGCGATCGGCCCGGCAGTGTTCGGCCATGACAATGGCGCGAATACATTCGCAAGCTTTATCCACTTCATCATTGATCACAACATAGTTGTAATTTTTGATTTGGTTCAATTCATCATTTGCCGCCTCGAGGCGTTTGCTTAATAATGCTTCTGTCTCCGTCCCCCGGTTTGTAATGCGCTGGCGCAACTCTTCAAATGAAGGGGGAACCAAAAAGACAAAGATCCCTTGCGGGAATTTTTCTTTCACCTGCATAGCACCCTGAACTTCAATTTCCAGGACAATATCTTGCCCCGAAGCCAAAGTATTCTCTACAAAACGGCGGGGCGTTCCGTAATAGTTTCCCACATACTGTGCCCATTCAATCAATTCATCTTCTTCAATCATTTTTTTAAACTCGGGAACCGTCTTAAAAAAATAATTGACCCCATCCACTTCCCCTTCACGCGGAGCCCGGGTCGTCGCCGAAATAGAATATGTCAATTCCGGCATTTTCTGGCGCAATCTGGAACATACGGTCCCCTTTCCAACTCCTGAAGGCCCGGAAATGACAATTAACAGACCTTCGTTTACTGTATTTACTTTCATCATAAGCCCTTCCTACTCCACAATATCTTCATGTTGCTCCTTGCTTTCCAAACGATGCGCAACCGTCTCCGGCTGGACAGCTGATAAAATGACATGGTCGCTGTCTGTGATAATCACTGCTCTTGTTCTCCGCCCGTATGTAGCATCAATCAAAACTCCCCGTTCCCGGGCTTCCTGAATAATACGCTTGATCGGTGCAGAATCCGGACTGACGATTGAAACAATTCGGTTCGCTGAAACGATATTGCCAAATCCAATGTTAATTAATTTAATACCCAAAATGAGGTGCCTCCTCGCCCATTTTCTGAATTGTTTTTTGGGAAAGAGCCTGATTTACCTTGTTTCCTACTACGCTATTTTAGACCGTTTTCTCTCAAGAATCAATGTTCTACTCAATATTTTGCACCTGTTCTTTCATTTTTTCCAGTTCACTTTTACATTCAACAACATATGTACTGATGGCCTGCATGTTGGCTTTGGAGCCAATGGTATTCACTTCCCGATTCATTTCCTGGATGAGAAAATCCAGCTTGCGGCCAATCGGTTCATCTTTCTGCAAGGTTTGACGAAACTGCGCAATATGGCTGTAGAGGCGGATCAACTCTTCAGTGATGTCTGCTTTTTCCACCCACACAGCTGTTTCAGTCAATATTCTTTCCTCGTCCATATCTGCACCAGCCAGCCACTCCTCCAGCCGTTTCCGCAATTTATTTCCAACATGATCGGATACTTTCGGAGCCAGTTCTTTCATTTCTTTCACATGTTTGGCCAACCGCTCCAATCTTTTTACCAAATCAATCCCCAGCAGCTTCCCCTCATGCTCTCTCATCTGCTTCAACTCCTGGCAGGCTGTTTCAACCGCCCGTAAAATGGCCTCATGATGCCCTTCCACGGCCTGTTTCTCCTCTTCAATCAGCCATAATTCCGGCTTGTTAAGCAGATCAGCCATCGTTAAATTGGCTTCTATTCCCCATTTTTTATTTAAGATTTTTCCAGCCTGAATAAAACTTTCCAACAGGCTCCAATCTACTTCCACTTTACGTTCAGGGGGAAACAGTCCTTCCATGGTTACAAAAATATCTGCCCGTCCCCGGCGTATCACGCCTTGCACGCGTTTGCGAATCGATTCCTCGATCGACATCCATCCGTGAGGCAAGCGAATAACCATGTCCAGAAACCGGTGATTCATCGTGCGGATTTCTGTCACAATACGGATTCCGCAACTTTCAATCTCTCCCCGGCCATAACCGGTCATACTAACCACATTGATATTGTTATCCATAATCCTAGCCTCTCCTTATCTTAATCCCTTTCTATCATAATCAACCTGACCTGCCCTATCCAGTAAAAATCATGTGAATCCTTTTCTCTTTGAAAACCGGCTTTACGGAAATTCATCATATTTTACGATTCTAGCAAAAACGTTTGGTATGCTTCTTGCCATATTATTGATAGAATAAATCCGTATAAATTTTATTAAAGGAAGAAGGCAAAATGGCAAACAAATTGGTAAAAGGCACAGTCATTCTAAGCATTGCAACTCTATTTACAAAAATAATCGGCGCTTTATTTTGGGCTCCCTTTCAAAATATCGCCGGCGACGAAACAGTAGGTCTGTATCGCATATCATTCCCTTTTTACACAATATTGCTGATGGTGGCCTCAGCAGGGATTCCAATCACTGTTTCCAAATTCGTTGCCGAGCGGCTTGCCAGAGACGACCGATATGGAGCGCGGCGAGTTTTAAAAGCCGCTTTAATTATTTTAACATTAAGCGGACTGGTTGCTTTCTCCATTCTTTTCTTTGGAGCCAGGTTTATCTCACATGTATTACTGGATAACCCACCAACCGAATCTTCCTTGAAAGTATTGGCTTTTGCGATATTAATCGTTCCGATCATGGCCGTTTACCGGGGATATTTTCAGGGACACCAGCAAATGATGCCGACAGGAATATCACAGGTTGTGGAACAGATTCTTCGTATCAGTGTGGTGATTGGCCTTACATACTGGATGGTTGAATCCCATTTTTCACGGGAACTTGTTGCTGCCGGTGCAACTTCAGGAGCCTTTGCCGGAGCGCTTGGCGGACTTTTGGTTGTCCTGTGGTACAATAAAAAGGATTTGAAACTGCTGAAAAATATTATCCCGCCAACCCAAAAAGAATTTAGGAAACGGGAATCCCTATCCAAACTGGCCTGGCAAATCATTGTTTATGCCTTGCCAATTTCACTCGGTACCATGATTTTGCCGCTAATCAGCCTGATCGATTCATTCACCGTCCCCCGTCTGTTAATGAACTTGGGAAATACGGAAAGCATGGCCAATACCCTGTTTGGAATATATGGCCGGGGAGAACCGTTTGTTAATGTCATTTCCACGTTTTCCTCTGCCTTGACTCTTGCCCTGATTCCTACTATCTCAGCACACATTGCCCGGCAGGAGATGGCAGCAGTGGAACACAAAATCAAACAGGCCTGGCTGATGACTCTTGTAGTAAGTATGCCATCCGTTATGGGATTGGTCATTTTGGCCCGTCCCCTGAACATACTGATGTTTGAAAATGATTACGGAACTCTCACTTTGTCAGTTCTCGCATGTTCCTCTATTTTCAGCACACTGGCCGTAACCAGTTCAGGAATCCTTCAAGGAATGGGATACAATAAACTGCCTGTGCGGCACTTGATGATTGGAGCCGCTGTGAAACTGACCGGCAATTTTCTGTTTATTCCCTGGTTTGGAATCACCGGATCAGCCATATCCATGGTAACAGCCTATATTGTTGTCTGTTCTTTAAATATGTGGATGGTCATTAAAAAAACCGGGCTTCGGCTGGATATCAACCGGCAGTTCACCAAACCCGCAATCTCTGTCAGCCTTATGGGAATGATTTTAATGGCCGCTTATCTGTTTATCTCACAGTGGTTTAATCCTTTACATATATCCCGCGTCAGCAACGGGATCTTAAGTATCAGCCTGGTTTTACTCGCCATAATTGTATACAGTGTTGTGTTACTGTTGACTAAAACAATTGGTGAAAACGAAATTCGGCTGCTGCCAAAAGGAACCCGGCTTTTGGCAGTTCTGAAAAAAGCGGGACTGATCAAGCCGTCCGAACAGGAAATAACCACTTGAATTGAAATGAAAAAAGGCACTTCTTCTAGCGGAAGAAGTGCCTTTTTGATTATGGCAATTCATTGATCAGGAAATATTTTGGGAATACAAAAGTTAATCTCTTAATCAAATTGCGAACCACCCTGATCCAATCCGGTTGATCTCCACGGGAAATCAGGAACGGCAGAAGTTTGTCCTGACAGCATGACCAACATAACGATTGATCCCCATCATTACCCGGATCAATGAAAAGCCAGGGAGACGGGACTTTCTATACGGGAACCCGTTCACTTTGCAGTTTTGGCCGGAAGAACGATATTGCCACTCTGTCTTTATTTGCCAGACGCATTTATCCTGATCGAGTTGCAAACCAGATCAGATCCACAGGCTGTCAGGCAATCCAGCCAGAATACAGGTGTTATTTCTCCGACAAATCCTGTCTGAACCAGCTGTCCAACATGGCATTGTCTATTTTCTTGATCACAGCTACCAACAACCGGGCAGCCTCTTCAAAATCACTTCTGGCCATTAGCGAATTGTGGCTATGCACATACCGGGTGGCAAACCCGATCACGACGGTAGGACATCCGATCCCGTGCAAGTGAAATTTCGCACCATCTGTCCCCCCGCCCATCAACGCGTCCAACTGTAGAGAGATGCCCAACTCTTCGGCAGTATCCATCACCAGATTGCGCAAATCCCTATGGGGAATCATTGTATGATCCAGAATAAACATCAAAGGTCCCTCACCCATGGCAGCTTCCCCGGAATGACCCTCAAAACCTGGAATATCATAAGAAACACCAACATCCAGGGCAAAAGCCACATCTGGACGCACCAGTTCCGACAGGGTGCCGGCGCCCCGAACACCAACTTCTTCCTGAACTGTTGCTCCGCCATATACCACATTGGGATGTGCCTCATCCTGCAATTGCCGCAGCACTTCCACAGCCAGGGCACAGCCGGCACGATTATCCAGAGCCTTCCCTCCCCAGATCTTGCCGTTCTGCATGGTAAAGAAATCGGATACAGGCACGATGCCATCTCCCGGGCGAATTCCCATCTGTTCCGCTTCGGTACGGCTTTTTGCCCCGATATCGATAAATATATCCTTGATATCCATCACTTTTCTTCGTTCCTCCAGCCTCAGTGCATGAGGAGGTTTCGAACCAATTATACCAGGGTGTTCTCCCTTGCGGGACTGTACAACAACCCGGTGCGACAATATATTATGGGACCACCAGCCTCCGAGCGGTTGAAACCGCAAAAAGCCGCTGTCGGTAATCTGCGTGACCATAAATCCGATTTCATCCAAATGTCCGGCCAGCAAAATCCTCGGGCCGTTTGCATCACCCGCCTTTTTGCCAACCACCCCGCCCAGGCGGTCAGTCATAATTTCTTCAGACAAGGGGTCAAGCTGTTTTTTGACAATTTGTTTAACTCCTTGCTCATATCCTGGTATACCATTTGCATTTACCAATTCTTCCATCAGTTTTTGCAAATAATCCATAGCCAATCCTCCTGTTTCTTTAAACTCTCCCCTATATAACGAATCGTTCTTTAATATATTGCTATAAAAGGAACTATTCTTCATTATCACATGAAATTTAAAATAGATCCAATAATCAATTTTTATGTACCGGGGTTCTGCTTTATACAAAACAATTGTCAGCCTGATCTGACCCGGACGGGAAAAACTGACAAGAACCGCTTTGTCACTTGTATCATGCGGAAATATTTCATGAAACACCCGCCCGTAAGGAATCATACGCGGTCCGGCTCTGTCAAAATATCTGGAAATTGATCACAATAAATATATAAAAAAAGCAGTGAACGAAAGATTTCATTCACTGCCTTGCATTGGCTGACTTAAGAATAAAGGCGTTTTAACAATTGTTCTCTTTCCTTTTCAAAGCCAGGTTTCCCCAGCAATGCAAACATGTTCTTTTTGTATGCTTCTACTCCCGGTTGGTCAAAAGGATTGACTCCCAGCAAATATCCGCTGATTCCACAAGCTCTTTCAAAGAAGTAAACCAGTTGCCCAAAAGCATACGGACTGTTTTCGCTCACCTTGACAACCAGGTTGGGAACACCGCCATCCGAATGGGCAAGCATCGTTCCTTCAAACGCTTTATGATTTACAAAGTCCAGGTCTTTGCCAGCCAGGTAGTTAAGGCCATCCAGATTATTATCATCCCCCGGCAAGCTGACTGATTTTGAAGATTTGTCGATGAAAACCACAGTTTCAAATATATTGCGCAACCCTTCCTGAATGTACTGTCCCATGGAATGAAGATCTGTTGTAAAATTGACAGATGCCGGGAAAATTCCTTTTTCGTCTTTTCCTTCACTTTCTCCGTACAACTGTTTCCACCACTCATTGAAATATTGCAGGGCCGGATCATAATTGACAAGGATTTCCGTCGTTTTCCCTTTGCGGTAAAGAGCATTCCTGACCGCTGCATATTGGTAGCTTTCGTTTTCTTCCAGCCGGGAAGATCCGTACAGAGCCATTCCTGCCTGTGCACCAGCCATTATTTCATCAATGTCGATGCCGGCTGCCGCAATCGGCAACAGGCCGACAGCAGTCAATACTGAATAACGTCCGCCAACATTATCAGGAATGACAAAGGTTTGATACCCTTCTTCATCAGCCAGCTTTTTCAAAGCGCCTTTGGCCTGATCTGTAGTGGCGTAAATTCTTTTCTGCGCTTCTTGCTTGCCATACCGCTTTTCCATATATTCACGGAAAATCCGGAAGGCAATAGCTGGTTCTGTTGTTGTTCCCGACTTCGAAATCACATTGACGCTGATCTCCTTGCCTTCCAGCAACTCCAACAGATCGACCATATATGTAGAAGCAATATGATTCCCTACAAAATAAATTTCCGGAGTTTTACGTGATGATTTGGGCATTTGGTTGTAAAAGGTGTGTGTCAACATTTCAATCGCTGCGCGAGCTCCCAGATAAGATCCTCCAATCCCGATGACAACCAGGGCGTCTGAGTCCGACCCAATTTTACGGGCGGCTTCTTTAATCCGTTTATATTCTTCCAGGTGATATTTTTGTGGCAGTTCCACCCAGCCCAGAAAATCAGAACCGGCTCCCGTCCGGTTTATTAATAAATCGTGAGCCATATTGACGAACGGAGCCATCTGCTTTACTTCACGATCGCCCAAAAAAGCATTTGCACTTGTGTAATCAAATGAGATAATGTTTTTCATCTATTTTCCCTCTCTCTTTAATTCCTGAAATAGTAAATACTTGCATTAAGCTTTCCTTCATTCTAATTTAACCAAATACACATTTCAAAAAACAATAAATAAAAAATAGTCTTATTTCTATTTAAGCGTATTGACAAAGGTAAAAGAAACGATCTCAGAAGCAAATTGACTTCAAAGCGACAGCAAAACCGACATTCACATACAGAAAAAGAAAAACGGGCAAAACTGTTTGAGCACTGCCAGTGAAGTACGCATTGAAGTAAAGACTTTACAGCCACTACTGCTTCCTTGCAAGGCTGAGACAGAACTGAACGTCGTCTTCTATAAACTTATTTCTATTACATTTGTCCGGCATTATACAAATTGATCCCGTTTTTGATCCGGTGTATAATCTTTTGTTAGCACAATCTGTCTTCTTGAAAAATTATTAAAGGAGAGGTTTATGGAAAATCAAAAAAAATACTTTGTATGGATTCTTTGTATGGCTTTTTTCTTTTTTTTAACTGGCTGTGTTAACGCTGACGTACATATCACCATTCAGAAAGATGGTTCCGGCATTTATCAAATCAAAGTATTGTCCAATGAATGGATGTTATCCCGCCTTGCAAAAACGAAAAATCGATTGCGGGAACAAGGCTTTCAAATCAGTGAGATTTCAGATCCGTCTGAACAGGGCTGGATTGCCACCAAACGGGTTGCCAGTGTTTTGAATGATCCTCCCGGAAAATTCTTTAAAGCAGTCAGCCGGGCTTCCGCTTCTTCCCTGGCTATGGAAAAAGGTCGGTTTACAAACGGATTTGAGGTTAAAAGCCGTTTGTTTACAACAACAATCGCTTACCGGAATGTAATTGACCTGACTGATCAACTCCCCCAAAACCAGACCAGCCAATGGTTTTTGGAGCAGGTTGATTTGCAATTCCATCTGACAACCCCGATCAGAGCCAGGGAGCATAATGCAACAAGCATTAGGGATGACGGCAAGACTTTGACATGGAATATTGACCCGATGAAGCCGACTCCGATTCAGGTCGTGTACCGCATTCCCAACCCCATTACATGGAGTATCATCCTGCTGATTACTGCTATCAGTCTGATTGTGACCATCATTTTCCGGTTTCGTCGGCGTAAACGAAAAAAAAGAACAGGTGATTCACCAGTCGAACCACCTGTCTCATTTCGTTGGGATGACAAAAAATAGCCATTTGCGGGTATGGCCTTGCTATAAAAGCCATACCCCGTCAAAAACAAACTCCGCGGGGCCAGTCATATATACATGCTGATCCTCATTATCCCATTCCACCAATAAATCACCGCCAAGCAAATGAACTTTTGCTTTCCGCTCACACCGTCCGGAAAGAACTCCGGCAACCAGCGTCGCGCAGGCTCCGGATCCACACGCCATAGTCTGGCCGACTCCGCGTTCCCATACGCGCATGGTTACTTCCTGCGGGGAGTGGACCGTAACAAATTCAATATTTGCTTTCCGCGGAAATATTTCATGGGTTTCCAGCAAAGGTCCCCACACATCAACCGGGAAATTCTCCACTCCGCTTACCTCAATAACCGCATGCGGATTGCCCATCGATACTGCCGTAAACTGAAATACCTTGTCATCCACCCTGATTTCCTTGTTAACTGTTGATTCGCCTGGAACCAAAACGGGCACCTGTTCTGGTTCAAATACAGGTTTTCCCATATCCACCCGGATCTCTTTAACCTCTCGTCTGTCTTGATTAATCCATACCGGCTGGATTCCAACTTTCGTTTCAATCGTAAACTCCGTCTTTACTCCTGAAATTCTTTCATAATAGTATTTAGCCACACAACGCATGGCATTTCCGCATTGTTCGGCTTGTGTTCCATCATTATTGAAAATTTGCATGGCCACATCGGCGCCAGCAGATGGATAAACCGCCACCAGCCCGTCGGCTCCTATGCCAAAATGGCGGTCACACATCCTTTGCGCCAATATTGACATTTCCGGAAGGGTTGGGGCTTGCGTCAAGTAAACCAGAACAAAGTCATTTCCAAGTCCATGCATTTTGGTGAAATTCATGATGTTTTCCTTTTCTCCTTCCAATCATCCTTCAACAACAGTCCTTGCTGTTTTTTTATGAAAAGCTGACGGACGCAGGAGATCAATTAATCCTGCAATAATCACGGGTAATGTGGAGGTAACGATTACCAACACCCATTCCCTGAGTCCCAGCGGAACAGTATGGAAAACAGGACCGAGCGGCGGGTAGTAAATGACGCCTACCAGCAAAATAACCGATGACATGACAGCCAATGCCAACATCAGGTTGTCAAAGGGATTGCGCTGAAAGATTGTCCCTTGTGAGCGACAGTCATAAACATAAACCAATTGTGCCAGCACCAGGGTGGCAAAGGCGACTGTCTGGGCGCGCACCAGATTTTCCGGGGTTTCCATATAAGTGATCCAAAAGGCGGCCAAGGAGCATAGCCCGATCAACAGACCACGTGTTACGATTTTCCAGCCAACTCCCCGCGCAAAGATACTCTCCCGGTTGTTGCGCGGCGGACGGGCCATAGTATTTTCCTCAGCCGGATCCACCCCCAAAGCCATTGCCGGCAGGCCATCAGTTACCAGATTAACCCACAAAATCTGAATCGGCACCAGTGGCAGGGGCAAACTGGCCAGCATGGCCAAAAACATGATCAGGATTTCCCCCACATTGCTAGCCAGCAAATAACTGATAAATTTACGAATATTTTCGTAAATATTTCGTCCTTCTTCAATTGCCGATACGATAGTGGCAAAATTATCATCAGCCAATATTAATGATGAGGCTTCCTTTGAAACGTCAGTGCCGGCTATTCCCATGGCAATGCCGATATCAGCCGCCTTAATGGCAGGAGCGTCATTGACACCGTCTCCTGTCATGGCCACGACATGGCCCTTCTTCTGCAACGCCTTGACGATCCGCAGTTTATGTTCGGGAGACACGCGAGCATAGACATCCACATCATTCACGATTTTCAAAAACTCTTCATCTTTCATATTGTAAAGATCTTGTCCAGTCAGTGTCAAACCACCTGCCCGTTTGATTCCCAACTCAGAAGCAATGGCAACAGCCGTATTCTGATGATCTCCGGTAATCATAACGGTTTTGATGCCCGATTTTTTGCTTTGCCAGATTGCTTTCTTCACTTCCTGGCGAGGCGGATCGATCATGCCGGCCAAACCAACAAAAACCAGCTGTTGTTCTGCCTGCCAATCCTGCATCGTTTTTGCCGACGGCTTGATTTCCCGATAGGCAAATGCCAGGTTTCTCAGCGCTTTGGCTGCCAACTGTTCATTCATTTGCATAATTTTCTTGCGCTGCACTTCCGTAAGCGGCACCAATTTACCATCCACAAACATATGGCTGCATTTGTTTAAAAGAACATCAGGCGCTCCCTTGGCATAAAGGAAATGCTTTCCTGATGAATGCTGGAGCAGCACGGACATCATTTTTCTTTCTGAATCAAAAGGGTATTCTTTCAGCCGACTCCACTCAGCATCCAACCGCTCGTGCTTTAACCCCGCTTTACGGGCAACAACCATTAGAGCCCCTTCGGTGGGGTCACCGTCTATTTCCCAGCCGCCATTTTTGAGCATCCCTTTTTTCTCTTTTCGGAGCAAGCTGGCGTTGTTGCATAATGCAGCGATTTCCACCAGGCGCTCCAGAGAAGCCCACTTTTGTATATTCACCTTCTTCTTCTCTAAAACAATATCTCCTTTTGGATCGTAGCCGCTTCCTTTCACCTGAAAGAGAACCTGATCTGCCCAGATGTGTGTTACCGTCATTTTATTCTGGGTCAGGGTTCCGGTCTTGTCAGAACAGATCACAGTCGCGCAGCCCAACGTTTCTACGGAAGGAAGCTTGCGGACAATGGCGCGTCGTCTAATCATCCGCTGTACACCCAAAGCCAGGGCAATTGTGACAATCGCCGGCAATCCTTCAGGAATCGCGGCTACTGCGAGGGACACTCCGGCCAAAAACATCTTGTAGGCATCATGTCCGTGATAGATTCCGGTCAAAACCACCAGGGCCGTCAAAAAGAAAGCAACCAGAATCAATACTTTGCCCAGCTGTTCCAGCCGGCGCTTGAGTGGCGTGTCTGTCGTTTCCGTGTTCTCGATAAGATGGGCAATTCTCCCCATTTCCGTTCCCATACCGGTATGAACAACAATACCGGTTCCATTTCCCCGAACAACCATTGTTCCCATATAACCCATATTCTTTCGGTCTCCCAGCGAAACATCGGCATGCGGCAATGCAGCGCTGTGTTTGGTTACCGGAACCGATTCTCCTGTTAAAGCCGATTCCTCAACATACAAGCTTTCTGTTTCAATCAACCGGACATCAGCGGGAATGCGGTCACCGCTTTCCAAAGCCACAATATCTCCGGGTACCAGTTGCTGCGCCTCAATTTTAATCCACTTTCCATCCCGTTTCACCCTCGCTGTCGGCGCTGACAACTTCTTCAGGGCCTGAAGAGATTTTTCCGCACGCACTTCCTGAAAAAATCCTAGTCCGGCATTTAAAAAAACGATCGCAATAATGGCAATCGCATCCGTATATTCTCCGAGCAGTCCGGAAAGCAGGGTAGCCGCCAACAGGACAAGAACCATAAAATCTTTAAACTGATCAATAAAAAGAAGCAAAAGAGACGATTTCTTCCCTTCCGACAACTGATTTGCCCCGACCTGATCCAGTCTTTTTTTCGCTTCCTTTTCACTGAGCCCAACAGACGAATCCACTTCAAAATAACCGGCTACCTCTTCCTTCTCCCAGTCAACCCAACGTACTTTCTCTGTCAAAATCCTACCTCCTTTGTCCGGGCTATCACTTTCAATGTATTCAGACAAGCTCGCAAACATGCCAGGAGAAGAGAAATCCCGGGTTTCCTTTATCCTGGAGAAGATTTGGCTGACCGGTTCATTGCAGAGATATTACGCCCTGCAACAGAAAGCGCTTTCCAGGGTTATGCAAAAATTCCGTCACCTGCTTAAACAGGCAAGCGGGATTCAAAACAGACCTTTTGGACAATTATTGGTTTATCCAATACCTTTTATATCACCCATGAATTCTTGTTGAATAAGGCGGCCTGAAAAGGGGATAACACACCCTCTCACAACTTATATCACCGCTTTTAGAAGCGGGAAATCTCTTTCGCCAGTTTGTTAAAAAAGATTTTGGTAAAGAACGAACGACTCGGATGCGATACTGCTTTTCTGTTTGATATCATTTATCGGGGGCCTTCATTGGTGTAAAATAAAAAAGTAAAAAGTATGATGAGGTTGAGAAGCAAAGGATGAATTTATATGTCTTTTGATGGAATTGTGACTCGGGCTGTCTGCCGGGAACTGAACCAGACTTTGCCCGGAGGCAGGATAGTAAAAATCCATCAGCCTGGGGAATCTGAATTACTCATGCAGATCCGGTCTCAAGGGAAGAATCACAAACTGCTACTATCCGCACATCCGGCTTTCCCACGTTTGCAGTTGACCACTTCCTCCCCGGACAATCCGAAGGAACCGCCCATGTTCTGCCGCGTGCTGCGGAAACATTTGGATGGCGCACTTATTGATTCAATCAGGCAGGTTGGACTGGAACGCGTTGTTCATATCAACTTTCGCGCCCGCAACGATTTGGGAGACGAAGTACCACGCAGGCTGATTGTTGAAATCATGGGCAGACACAGCAATATTATATTCATTGATCCCGAAACAAACACGGTATTTGACGGAATTCGCCGCGTCAGTCATGCGATGAGCCAATATCGGCAAATTTATCCGGGAGTTTCCTATATTTTGCCGCCGGCACAAAATAAGGCCAACCCACTTGAAATCGACAAAGAGCGGTTTATCGCCGGATTTGATTATAACGGCGGCAGGCTGGACAAGCAGATTGTGGATCGCTTTACTGGTATCAGTCCCCTGCTGGCCAAAGAAATTGTCCATCAGGCAGGACCGGGTGAACGAAACCAATTATGGGAATCCTTTCAACAATTGATGGAGAAAGTAAAAAAACATGATTACCAGCCCTCCATCATGCAAACCGACAGAAAAATAGTGTTTTCTGTCTGGCCACTTGCACATGTCTCAGGCAAAACCACTGTCTATGACTCGATCAGTGAATGCCTCGAGCATTTTTATTATGGCAAAGCAGAGCGTAACCGAATCCGGCAGCAAACACATGACTTGTTGCGAAAACTGAAAAATGAACTGGAAAAGAACAAGAAAAAAATCAAGATCCTGGAAAAAGAACTTGAGCAGGCGGAAAAAGCTGACAGGTACCGGATTTACGGAGAATTGATTACAGCACATCTTCACATGATCAAACGTGGGGACAAAAAGGCAAAACTGGTCAACTTTTATGAGCCGGATGCCCCGAAAGTAACGATTGAACTTGATCCCACCTTAAGCCCGGCCAAAAACGCCCAGCGATACTTCAAGAAATATAACAAATTGAAAGCTTCCCGGCAGTGGAACCAGGATCAGATCGAAAAAGCACACGAAGAAAACAAATATCTTGAATCTGTGATGGTCCAGGTGGAAAACGCCAGCTTACGGGATATTGAACAGATTCGGGATGAACTGATTGAAGAAGGCTGGCTCAAGAACCCTGCCAGGAAAAAGAAACCACGCAAAAAAGAAGAACCAGTGCCTTTTAAAGCGACCGCAACAGATGGAACTGCGATCCTGATCGGGAAAAACAACAAACAAAACGATTATCTGACCCACAGATTGGCGTCAGCTTCCAATATATGGCTTCATGCCAAAGAGATTCCCGGTTCCCATGTCGTCATCCGTTCAAATACAGCAAATGATCAAACCTTGATGGAAGCGGCAATGCTGGCAGCCTATTTCAGCAAAGCACGTGAATCTTCCCAGGTGCCCGTTGATTACACACTGATCAAACATGTAAAAAAACCATCAGGAGCCAGACCCGGCTTTGTCACTTATGACCATCAGCAAACCATTTACGTGACTCCTCGAAAAGAAGCAATCATGCGCCTGTTAAATCCATCTTCATAAGCTGATCTTGATTGGAATCTCCCGGATTTTATTTTGCCGGGGGATTTCAGCTTCTTCTTGTAAAAGTGGCGGGATAAGTCCTTAAAATCAGATCCTGAAATCTTTGCATTATCAAAAATGATTCCTCAGGCTGCCCGCCCGAGGAATCTATAAATATTTCTTCATGTTTATTTTTGCGTGCGGCTACCCGGTTTGACTGCCGGAATTCCCTGCTTGCATAATGCGCATTCATCAGGTGAATAACTTTGAATATCGATTTTCATCAGTGCCCGGTAAGGATACTTGAAAGGATTGATTTCTCCGCTTCGGTCCACAAGCGAACCTATCGCAACGATATTGGCCTCCCTCTCCTCAAGCAGTCGGATCACTTCTTTCACAGATCCGCCAGTCGTAACCACATCCTCTACCACCAGAACCTTTTGCCCCGGAGAGACAGCAAACCCGCGCCGAAGTTGCATCTCGCCCTCTTTCCGTTCGCTAAAAATACAGGGTACTCCCAGGGAACGGGCTACCTCATGGGCAATAATCACTCCGCCCAGCGCTGGGCCGACCACCAGATCAACCGGTTCCGATTCAAACAGATCCGCCAGTGCCTGTCCTGCTTTTTCCGCTTCCTCCGGATACATCAAAAGCTGCGCACACTGTATGTACCGGTCACTGTGGCGGCCGGAGGATAACAGGAAATGACCTTCCTTCAGTACACCCGTCCGCTTGATCGCTTCTTCCAATGACCATGCCATAATCAGATCACTCCTTCTTGATGAATACTTGCAATCAGTTCCTTGAATGCCTGTTTCGGATCAGGAGCTTGTGTAATTGGCCGACCAATTACCAGATAATCAGCCCCGTTTTTCATCGCTTCTCTCGGAGTAACCATCCGTTTCTGGTCATGGGCAGAAGAACCAGCCGGACGAATACCCGGGGTTACCGCCAAAAATTCCGGAGAAGTGGCCTTTTTAACCTTTTTCACTTCCAGTCCCGAACATATGACGCCATCTATGCCGGAGCAACAAGCCAGTTCCGCCAACCTTTGCACAGACTTGCCCAATGGCTCGCCAATCCCCAATTCTTCATGTAACATCTGCTGATCCGTACTTGTCAGTTGCGTTACCGCCAACAGCTTCATGCGGCGGGAGCCGGCTGCCCCTTTTTCCGCAGCTTCCCGTGCTTTCTCCATCATCGTTCTGCCTCCGCTGGCATGAAGTGTAACAAAGTCAACTCCCAGGCGGCAAAGGGACTCAATGCCTTTAGCTACCGTGTTGGGGATATCATGCAATTTCAGATCGAGAAAAACCGGATATCCTTCTTCTTTTCTTTTCGCAACCCATTCTGGTCCGACTCGGAAAAACAACTGGTAACCCACCTTGATAAACGGACGGAAGTCATCATCCCAAACAGAAAGCAGGCGTTCCGCCTGCTTTCTGTCCGGAACATCAAGCGCAAGAATAATGCGATGTGCTGGATTTTGCATGTTCCACCCTCCCTAACTGTTCACTCTTTCAGCATAATCGGGTTCTCTGATCGGTTCGGCATTAAGGTAGATGGATTCCAATGTTTCAAGCAGGGCGTTTACGGTATCCAGCGAGGTTAAACAGGCTACCCCATGCTCGACAGATTCCCGGCGAATCCGGAAACCGTCCCGTTCAGGAGTTCGTCCGCGGGTCCAGGTATTTACAACAAAATCAGCCTTTCCCTGCCGGATCAGATCCAGGATATGAGGAGAGCCTTCTTTCAGCTTTTTCACCCGTTCCACAGGCAGGCCGGCCTGTTCAAGAACTTTGGCGGTACCGCTGGTAGCCATAATTTTATAGCCTAACTGATAGAAGCGTTGCATAAGCGGAACCGCTTCTTCTTTTTCCTTGTCACCCACCGTGGCGATCACTGTTCCAAAGCGGGGCATTTCAATTCCGGCGGCTACCATTCCTTTGTATACGGCTCTGGCATAATCCCGGTCGCGTCCCATTACTTCTCCAGTTGACTTCATTTCAGGCCCGAGTGTGATATCTACGCGGCGCAACTTGGCAAAAGAGAAGACCGGCACTTTGACAGACACCATATCGTTTTCCGGCCACAGCCCGCCTGTATATCCCTGTTCTTTCAAACTTTGCCCCAACATGATTCGGGTTGCCACCCGGGCCATCTGAATTCCGGTTACCTTGCTCAAAAATGGTACCGTCCGCGAGGCGCGAGGATTTACTTCAAGTACATACATCTCGTTTTTGTAAAGAACAAATTGAATATTGATCAAGCCTATTGTTTTCAGGGCCTTGGCGATATTCTCCGTAATCTCAATGATCCGCTTTTTATGCTCTGGCGCTACGGATTGCGGGGGATATACGGCAATCGAGTCTCCCGAGTGGACACCAGCTCGTTCAATATGTTCCATAATGCCCGGAATCAATACATCTTCCCCATCACAAATCGCATCCACTTCCAGTTCTTTTCCGAGCAGATAACGGTCAATCAAAACCGGATGCTTCGGATTGATTTTTACCGCCTGATCCATATAGGAACGCAATTCTGCTTCGTTATAAACAATTTCCATCGCTCGCCCCCCCAAAACATAAGAAGGACGCACAAGGACAGGATAGCCCAGTTTTGCGGCAGCAAAAACAGCTTCATCCACAGAAGTGACTGCCGTTCCCGGAGGCTGGGCAATATGGTGATCCCTCAGCAATTGCTCAAATTTCTTCCGATCTTCAGCACGATCAATTTCCTCCAGGGAAGTTCCCAGAATCCGGATTCCTTCTTCACTCAAATCCCGCGCCAGGTTTAATGCTGTTTGTCCGCCAAATTGCACAATCACTCCAAGCGGATTTTCCTTTTCTATGATATTCAAAACATCTTCTTTGTATAATGGTTCAAAATACAGCCGGTCAGAAGTGTTAAAATCGGTTGATACGGTCTCTGGATTGTTATTGATAATAACGGCCTCATAACCGGCTTCCCGGATAGCCCAGATTGCGTGGACGGTGGCATAGTCAAATTCGACCCCCTGCCCAATCCGAATCGGCCCCGATCCAAGCACGATAATGCTTTTTTTGTCCCCTTTTGCCACTTCATCTTCGGTTTCATAAGTGGAGTAATAGTAAGGAGTTTCGGCGGCAAACTCAGCTGCGCAGGTATCCACCATTTTATAAACGGGTAAGAGACCTGATTCCTTGCGTAAAGATCGAACCTCTTTTTCCGTTTTGTTAACAAGCGCCCCAATGGTACGATCGACCAGGCCAAGTCGCTTGGCTTTAAGCAACAGTTCCCTGGAAAGCACCGGGGATGCTTCCAGTTCCTGTTCGAATTTTATCAGATGCCTGATTTTATACAGGAACAGCCTGTCTATTTTCGTCAGGTTATAAACTTTTTCCAGGCTATGCCCGCGCCGGAACCATTCAGCAAGCAAGAACAGCCTTTCATCGTCTGCCTTTTCAATCCGGTCTGCCAATTCGTCATCTGAAATTTCCGCGGCTTCAGGAAATTGCAGATAATCAAGGCCTATTTCCAAAGAACGCACCGCTTTTAAAAGAGATTCCTCCAAGGTGCGGCCAATGGCCATCACTTCTCCGGTCGCTTTCATCTGGGTGCCCAATTTCCGATTTGCCGAGACAAACTTGTCAAATGGCCAACGCGGAATTTTGCTGACAACATAATCAATGGCCGGTTCAAAACAAGCAAATGATTGTCCGGTAACCGGATTTTTCAATTCGGTCAGTGTATATCCCAGGGCAATTTTGGCAGCAATGCGGGCAATCGGATAGCCGGTAGCCTTGGAGGCCAGAGCGCTTGAACGGCTGACCCGTGGATTCACCTCGATCACATAATAGCGGAAACTGTGCGGATCCAGCGCAAACTGGATATTGCACCCTCCACGGATATCCAAAGCACGTATGATTTTTAGCGCGGAATTTCTGAGCATGTGATATTCACGGTCTGACAAGGTTTGACTGGGCGCAAACACGATACTGTCCCCGGTGTGCACTCCAACCGGATCAAAGTTTTCCATATTGCATACCACGATGCAGCTGTCCGCGGCATCCCGCATCACTTCATATTCAATTTCTTTAAACCCGGAAATGCTTTGTTCAATCAGGCACTGGTTGATGGGACTGTAACGCAGTCCGTTTTCAACGATCTCTTTTAACTCCTGTTCACTGTTTGCAATGCCGCCTCCTGTTCCTCCCAATGTATAGGCCGGCCGCACAATGACAGGATAACCGTTTTTTTCTGCAAACTGGACGGCCTGTTCTATATCCTGCACAATCGCACTCTCTGGAATCGGCTCATTCAGTTCATTCATCAACTCCCGAAAAAGGTCACGATCCTCCGCGCCTGTGATGGCTCGCAAATCGGTTCCCAACAAACGGACGCCTTCCCGCTCCAGCACACCTTGTTTGGCCAATTCCACTGCCATGTTTAACCCGGTTTGCCCGCCCAATGTCGGAAGCAGGCCATCAGGGCGCTCTTTGCGGATCACCTGGGTAAGGAAATCAGCCGTCAAAGGTTCAATGTAAACTTTATCAGCAATGTGGGTATCCGTCATAATCGTAGCGGGATTGCTGTTGACCAGAACTACTTCCATCCCTTCTTCTTTCAAGGCTTCACAAGCTTGTGTTCCCGCGTAATCAAACTCTGCGGCCTGACCAATCACAATAGGGCCAGACCCGATCACCAGTATTTTCTTCAGTGTTGGATCTTTAGGCATGGACAGACTCTCCTTTTTCGGCAAATGATTCCATCATTTTATCAAACCGGTCAAACAGACTTTCTGAGTCGCGGGGACCAGGGGCAGACTCAGGATGATACTGTACTGAAAAGCATGGTATGCTTTTGTGGGAAAGCCCTTCGATCGACCCATCATTCAAGGCGATATGGGTAACCTCCAGTTCTGTTCCCCGGAGCGACTCTTCCGTAACAACATAACCATGGTTTTGGGAAGTAACCACCGTATTTCCGCTCTTTAACTCTTTTACTGGCTGGTTTCCTCCACGATGTCCAAATTTCATTTTTTCCGTATCTGCCCCACAGGCCAGTGCCAGTAATTGATGGCCCAGGCAGACTCCAAAAATGGGGGCTTTCCCCATCAATTGCCTGATGGTATAAATCGACTCGGGCACATCTTTGGGATCTCCAGGGCCGTTTGAAAGCATGATCCCATCAGGTCGGAACCGCAATATCTCTTTGGCCGGGGTTTGATAAGGCACGGTAATCACTTCATAATTTCTCTCAATCAAGCCACGCATAATACTGTGTTTTACGCCAAAGTCCATCAATACTACCCGTTTTCCGATATTTGGGGAAACATGAATGCTTTTTGTACTGACCCGCGCTGCCTGATCCCTCATGATCGAAGCGCCCAACCGGTCTTTTAATTCCTCCATACCTTCGTCACCCGTTGTTAACACAGCTTTCATCGTTCCGTGCAAACGAATTTTCCTGGTCAGCATTCGTGTATCGATTCCCGAAATCCCGATGATGCCATACTCCTTCAAAAATCTGCCCAATGTCATTTCATTACGCCAATTGCTGGCATATTCCGCATATTCTCTGACCAGTAGTCCTTGCGCGTGCGGCCGCATTGATTCAAAATCATCCCGGGTAATTCCGTAGTTTCCGATCAAGGGATAAGTCATTGTAATGATCTGCCCACAATAAGACGGATCTGTCAAAATCTCCTGATAGCCTGTCATACTCGTGTTAAATACAACTTCTCCCATCGAAGCGCCTTCCGCTCCAAACGATTTCCCATAGAATAGCGAACCATCCTCCAGTAACACTCTGGCTTTCATAGGCCATCCTCCTTTTTTACTGCATATTAAAGCTCGATTCCCTCCATGTGATTTGGCCATTCATGATCGTCATGACGGGCCAGCCTTTCACTTTCCAACCGGTAAATGGTGTATTGCGCCCCTTGGATGCAAATTCTTCCGGTATGATTTCTTTTTCCTGCTCCAGATCGATGATTGTCAAGTCTGCCATCCTCTCTTCCGCCAGAGACCCATAAGGCAATTGAAAAAGTCTGGCTGGTCTTTCCGTCATCTTTTCAATCAATTCGGCTAACGTAAGTACTCCCTTTAACACGAGGTGGGTAAAAAGCAAAGGAAATGCGGTTTCCAATCCAACAATTCCAAACGGTGCCGATTCCATTCTCTTTTTTTTCTCTTCTTCCGTATGTGGAGCATGATCCGTTACGATTATATCGATGGTTCCATCCTGTAATCCTTCAAGCAAAGCGGCCTGATCCCGTCTCGAACGAAGAGGCGGATTCATTTTCCAATTTGCATCAGGGCCAGGGATATCCTCATCACATAAAAGCAGATGGTGAGGCGTTACTTCCGCTGTCACTTTCTGTCCTCGCGATTTGGCTGCCCGGACAAGACGAACAGACTGTTCCGTACTGATGTGGCACACATGATAGTGAGCACCAGTCTCTTCTGCCAGCAAAATATCCCGACCTACCTGAACCGATTCTGCAGATGCGGGAATTCCCGGCAATCCGAACTTCTCCGCAAAAATCCCCTCATGGACACACCCGCCTTTGGCAAGCGAATTGTCTTCGCAGTGCGCAACAACCGGCAGTTTCAATAAACAGGCCAGGTTCATCGCCTGTTTCATAATTTTGCTGCTTTGTATACCAACACCGTCATCAGATACGCCAATAATCCCGGCTTCTTTCATCCCGGCCATATCTGCCAGTTCTTGTCCTTCTTCGCAAAGAGTGATCGCTCCAAAAGGAACCACCCGGGCAATTCCCAGTTTATCCGCCCGATAAACAACTTCTTTCACAATATCCGGGGAATCAGTTACCGGGCGAGTATTAGGCATGGGAGCTATCGTTGTAAATCCTCCGCGCGCTGCCGCCCGGCATCCGGTTTCAATTGTTTCCTTATGCACAAATCCGGGTTCGCGCAAATGCACATGCATGTCGATCAGTCCGGGAGAGACAAATTTGCCTTCCGCATTGACAACATTGACATTTTTCCCGGCTTTTATTTCGGGCAGGATTTGTTTGATTCTTTGCTCTTCTATCATAATATCTCTTTTTACAAGTTTTTTGGTTACGGGATGAATGAGCATTCCGCTTTTTATGAGTATTTTCAATTTACTCCCCTCCCAATGCTCTTTCGATCACTGCCATACGTATCCACACGCCATTTGCCATCTGGTCAAATATCCTGGAACAGGGATGTTCCACCACTTCATCTGCTATCTCAACCCCTCGGTTAACGGGGCCCGGATGCATGATAATCGCTCCCGGCTTGAGCATAGCTGCTTTTTCCCGTGTTAAACCATGCTGCTGATGATAATCGGCTACAGAAGAAAACAGCTTTTTATGGTGGCGTTCCAGTTGAACACGCAGCATCATGACAACATCAGCAGTCTCAAGCACTTTATCAAACGGGACATAAGGAGCCATTTTCTCCACTTCTTCATCACGCATGGATTCCGGACCGCTCACCATCATTTCCGCACCAAACTGTTGTAATGTCCAAATATTGGACCGGACGACCCGGCTATGCTTAATATCCCCTACAAGCGCCACTTTTTTTCCCGTCAGATCTCCAAATTGTTTCACCATCGTATACAGGTCAAGCAATGCCTGTGTCGGATGGGCGAAGCATCCGACTCCCGCATTGATCAATACACATCCTGTCTCCTGATCAGCCAGTTTCAGAAACGATTCAGGGTCAGAGTGCCGGATTACTGCCACTTCCACACCTACCGAAGCAAGCGTCCTCACTGTGTCATAGAGAGTCTCGCCTTTAGCCGTACTGGAGACTTCCGGAGTAAAATTGACAACTTCCATGCCCAATCTTTTTTCGGCCACTTCAAAAGAAAAGCGAGTCCTTGTGCTCGGTTCAAAAAACAGATTTGCCGCAAACCTGCCCTGAAATTTTTTGCAGCCGGGATGCCAATGTTCTTCCCAGTAACGGGCCCTTTCCAAAATGGACATCAATTCCAGTTTGCTCAGCTGTTTCGTATCCAACAGATTTCCCGTTGCAGATTTTAATCGCATCGCCACGAAACCTCCCCCTTTTGTCCTTTACGCAGCTTTTGCTGCTTCCCGGGTCTTGTGATCTTGTTCAGGCAGAACCAGGTTCAATAAAACCCCAATGACAGTAGCTAAAGCCATTCCTTCCAATTCCAGGTGAATATTTGCCAGCCGGAGCAATGCACCGCCAACTCCAATCACCAGAATGACAGCAGCGATTACCAGATTGCGGCGTTCATTCAAGTCAATCTGATTTTCAATCAGCATTCTCAAACCTGCGGAAGCGATAATGCCAAACAGAAGAATCGATACTCCGCCCATTACCGGAGCAGGAATTGTTTGAATGAGAGCGGAGATCTTGCCGACAAAGCTGAACAGCACAGCCAGAACAGCGGTTCCGCCAATCACCCAGACGCTGAAGATACGGGTCATGGCCATCACGCCAATATTTTCTCCATAAGTGGTAGCGGGAGGGCCACCGAGCATAGATGCGATACTTGTAGCAATCCCATCTCCCAGCAAGGAGCGGTGCAATCCTGGATCTTCCGCCAGATTTCTCCCCATAATATCTCCCTGAACGAGCAAGTGACCAATGTGTTCAGCCAGTACAACCAGCGTGACAGGCAGCATGACCATCGCCGCGTTCCACGAAACAACCGGCATCGTTATCTCGGGAACCTCAAACCACTCTGCACGGTGAACAGCGGTAAAATCGATCATTCCCAACATCAAAGCCGTCAGATAACCGCCAACCATTCCAATCAATATGGGAATGATCCGCAAGAATCCGCGGAAAAACAGATTGGCAACAATGGCTATTCCCAGTGTCACAAGAGCAATAACGAAATTTTTCAGTGAATAGACATGCACTGTAACGGTACTGTTTTCCGGGTCAACCTCTTTAATCGTACCCTCGACTGCAGCCCACTCTTCAGCCGTTTGGGGCATCGACATCGTCACATCTGTTTTGCTGGCCAGATCCACGGCAGTTCCTGCCAGAGCAAGTCCGATTACGATCACCACCGAACCGATAACAATTGGCGGGAGCAATTTGTCAAGCCATTTGATTCCGTAACGGTACACGATCAGGGCTACCACACCATAGGCCAGTCCTACCAGCAAACAGCCAAACAATGCTTCACCAACATGTTCTCCACCTTGGGATACAGTAATAATTGGAACAATAAATGCAAAGGAAGAACCCAAGTATGCCGGAATTTTCCCTCTTGTGACAATCAGATAAGCAAGTGTTCCTACCCCACTTGACAGAAGTGCTATCGCCGGACTTAACCCGGTCAAAAGCGGCACGAGAATCGTTGCGCCAAACATGGCAAACAAATGCTGGAAACTGAGGAGCAGCCATTTCAATGCCTCTGGCTTTTCGTGCACATCCATGATGATCTTTTGCTGATTCATCTTTTTTGGCTCCTTTAATTGAGATACAGCAGACTTCCGGCAGATGGAGTTTTGGCTCCAACTGCTGGTTAGTCGCCCTTATTCGGGTTCTTAGCGTCGGTTGACTCTCACCGGGAGTCTTACCGACGGTTGAACAGAATAAAAAAAGTCTCTTTGCCCGCACGCAAAGAGACGCAGTAAACCTTGTACAGCGCTAGTTATCCGCGTTCCCTTTGCCAGCCTCTCTGGACCGATTTAAAAGGGACAACCATTTATTCCTTATGAGCTTGTTGAATACTTACCCGGTCTTCACCCGGATCAATTTCTTTCAGTTGTACCGATACCAATTCCGACCTGGAGGTTGGAACATTTTTACCAACATAGTCGGGACGGATCGGCAATTCCCGATGCCCCCGGTCAATCAGAACCGCCAATTGAATCATTTGCGGTCGCCCCAGATCGATTAACGCATCCATCGCAGCCCTTACCGTTCTTCCAGTAAACAGGACATCATCAACCAATATAACTTTTTTTCCGGTAATGTCGGGAACATCAGTATCCCTCACCTTGGGCTGATCGCTTTTCTCCGTCAAATCGTCCCGATACAGCGTAATATCCAGTTCCCCGCCGGGAAGAGATTTACCCTCAATTTGAAAAATCCGTTTCTTGAGACGATCTGCCAGATGAATTCCTCTTGTCTTGATGCCAACAATGACGCAATCATCAACACCTTTGTTTCGCTCCAATATTTCATGTGCAATTCTGGTCAATGCCCGCCGAATACTAGCTTCGTCGAGAATGACTTTTTCTTTTTCCATGATGATGAGAGGTCCCTCCTTTTGTTGTCGGCACAAAAAAGCCTTTCGTCCGGCTGGTTGGCAGACAAAAGGCTTTTTTAAAAAATGGGCAGACTTTGCCCACAATTTTTCCGTGCCCTTGCCAGCCTCACGGGACTGGATTTAAAGGTTCTATCCCTTTACCCTTTAAAGAAAATTATGCCGAAAACTCCTCTGTTTGTCAAATAAAACTTTTTATTTTCCAGCTTTTTGCAATGTCTGATACAGTTTCTCCATATCTTCCGGCCATTCTGCTTCCAGTACAATCCGCTCACAGGTTCTCGGATGGGTAAATCCAAGAACCTGTGCATGAAGCGCCTGGCCTTCAATAGTGTATGGGTTTTTTTTATGGCCATAAACGGGGTCGCCTATTAACGGATACCCAATATGTTTCATATGGACGCGGATCTGATGTGTACGCCCTGTTTCCAGCCGGCACTCAACAAGTGTCGCTTCCCGGAACCGCTCCCGCACAGAAAAATGGGTAACGGCCGGCTTGCTGTTTTGCCAGGTAACCGCCATACGCTGGCGATTTTTTATATCCCGGCCAATCGGTGCATCCACCGTCCCGTGATCGTGGGGAATTACTCCATGGACAAAAGCCGTATACATGCGTTCGATCTTATGTTCCTTCAATTGTTCCGCCAGTGACTGGTGAGCAAAATCATTTTTGGCTACCATCAATAAACCGGATGTATCCTTGTCAATGCGATGCACAATTCCCGGCCGCGCCACGCCGCCAATTCCCGACAATTCTCCCTTGCAATGGGCCAACAAGGCATGAACCAACGTACCTGTATGATTGCCTGGCCCCGGATGGACCACCATGCCGGACGGTTTGTTCACAACCAGAATATCCTGGTCTTCAAACCGAATATCCAGGGGAACAGCTTCAGGACAAATCTCCAGGGGGGTAACCGGCGGAACCTGTAATGAGACAGTATCTCCAGCTTTCAATCGATAATTCCCTTTTCTTGTATGCCCGTTCACCCATGCGAATTGCGCACGAATCCACTCCTGAACCCGTGCGCGTGACCACTTCTCATTCATTTCCGTAATAAATTTATCCAAACGCTCACCTTCACAAGTTGAATCTACTATCCATTCATAGCATTCCATTTCTTCCGATTGTCCGCTCAACGTGTGTCCCTCATTTCAGAAAACGACTCCTTTTGTTCAGCTGTAAAAAAAGTTAGTATGAGTAAAAGAGCCACACCGATGACAATCGATGAATCGGCAATATTAAAGATTGGAAATTGGTAAGATCCAAACTGAAAATGCAAGAAATCAACCACTTCCCCTTTCAGGATGCGGTCAATCAAATTGCCGATCGCTCCCCCCAGGATCAAAGAAAAGGCAAGCGACATTCCCGTACTCTCATTTTTCAATTGCCACAAATAATAAATGATGAACGCCACCACAATTATTGTGATCAGTACAAACAACCATATTTTATCTTGCAAAATCCCAAACGCCGCACCGCGATTCCGATGTGAGGTTAAGTAAAAAAAGCCATGTATGACAGGAACCGATTCATATAAATCCATTTTGTGTACAATCAGCCATTTGGTTGATTGATCCAATAGCAGCACCATTAGGGCAAAAATAAAATATCTCAAGGGGCTTCCTCCTGTCTCCCACAGTCGAATATCCTTTTATCTATCCGATTGTAGCACAGGCTCATTCCTTCCCTCAAGTTTACAAAAGCTCGTCGCCGCCCTGTTCCTCCGCAATTTCTTCCTGTTCTTTCTGACGAAAGGCATCATTATGCGTAATCTCGTTAGTCTCCTCAGATTGCCCGGACAAATCGGTAATCGAAAATCCTTCCACCAGATCGACATAACCCCGATTCTCACTGTGATCAATTGTCAATTCGTTATAATTGCGCCCTTCCACAAAAAAATCAGGGGGATTGGAAGTTCCATACTGCTCCACTTCCTGCCATGCATCTTCTTCATCGAAAAAGTTCGCATCATTTTTATCATAATTGTAATAATTATGACCTAATATTTTTTCTTCAACAGGTCGCCGGATCGAAGAATGCTGATTCGGTTGATGGGCCATGCAATATTTTGTGGCCGGAACCGCTTCCAACCGTTCAAAAGCAATTTCCTGACCGCAAACCTCGCAATAACCATAGGTCCCACTGTTCATTCGTTCTAAAGCCGCTTTGATTTCTGCCAAGTGACGTTCGTCATTTTCATTGAGTGCCAGATCCTTGCCCCGTTCAAAAAGCTCGGTACCCAAATCAGCCGGGTGATTATCATATCCCGACAATTCACCCGTGGATGAGTTCATGCTTGTATCCATTCCATAATTGTTAGTTTGCTGCAGCCGATGCTCAATTTCGGCCTTTTCCTGTTCCAATTTTTCCTGTAATTGGTGTTGATCAAATTCGTTCATATACTCCTCCTCCTGTCTTCCTGTCTGGCGTTGGGTTAACTCCACAGTCATGCGATTTTGGGGTTTTTGCTTTTTCATTGACTATCGTACTATCAGACCAATTCAAATAAACTTTTGTCCAGAACATCTGTCCGATTTCCCTTCACTAAACGCACCGGTTTCAGTGACAAGTCCTCTAAAAAACCGCTTCTTCAACTTTTTTGCATGCCTGTCACTTTTTCTATCTTCTCCGTTTCAAAAACATTTCATGTCTTATCGTGCCTGCCAATAAATTGGAAATCACTTTCGCCGAATAATTTTGAATTAATATAAATTTATTAAACCCCTTCCTTCTTTTCTTTTATACTGTTATGCTTTTTTGTAATAAAGTGAGGGGTGAATCGGATGGGACAATTGAGACAAAAACTGCGCCCCCGGCATGTTCAGATGATTGCATTAGGTGGCGCAATCGGTGCGGGAATATTCCAGGGAAGTGCCGAAACGATTCACGCTGCCGGCCCTGGTGTGTTAATCTCTTATTTTTTTGCAGGTTTGTTGCTGTTTGTCGTAATGAGTGCTCTTGCTGAAATGGCACTTGCCAATAAAGGATTGGATTTACGTGGACTACTTTATAAAGCATTGGGATATCAGGTTTCATTTGTTATAGGATGGTTTTACTTTATCACGTGGATTCTTGTCATGGCTGTAGAAATTACGGCTGCAGGCAGCTTCCTGAAATTCTGGTTTCCAGATCAGCCACTTTGGCTGCTCAGTTTTTTAATCGCTGTAATTCTGATCGGACTCAACCTGATGAGTGTAGGGCTGTTTGGTGAAGTGGAATTCTGGCTTACAGGAATAAAGATTTTTACTCTGCTGGCTTTTATTCTTTTAGGGGCGGGATTAATGTTTGGGTGGATCCCTGCGGAGAATCCTCCATTGTTGTCTAATCTGACAGCACACGGCGGCTTTTTGCCGCTCGGTTGGATGGGACTTGTCTCTTCCCTTTTGATCGTTATTTTTTCTTATGGCGGAACGGAAATGATCGGACTGACGATCACGGAAATGAAGAATCCCGAAAAATCGCTTCCAAAAATCATTAAAAGTGTTATTCTTCGCATTTGCATGTTTTACGTACTTCCTATGTTCGTCATTATGGCACTTATTCCATGGAACGAAGTTGGAAGAGCGGGCAGCCCGTTTGTTCAGGTATTCTCGGCCGTCGGTTTCAAAGGGGTAGCCCATATCATGAACTTCATCCTGTTAATCGCCGTTACGTCGGCTGCCAATACCGGCATTTACTCGAGCTCCCGGATTCTTTATTCATTGGCCAAGCAAAAGGAAGCTCCTGCCGTCTTTGCCAGCCTGAATAAAAATGGCGTTCCGGTTAACAGCCTGATGGTTTCCGGAGTCAGCCTGTTTCTGGGATCAATTGTTGCCTTGTTTGCCCAGGAAAAAGTTTTCCAGTATCTGATGGGAATTCCCGGATACTCAACAATCTTGCTTTGGATGATGATCTGTCTGGCACAATTGAAATTACGCAAGCATTATCAGAAGATGCCCTTTTTCAAAGTAGCTCTTTATCCGTATCTGACCATGATCACCTTTGGAATATTAGGCTTGATTTTTGTCACTTTGCTGTTAAACCCGGACAATTTGGTCAACAGTATTGTTTATGTATCGCTGATGATCACATTAATCATTACAGCCAAAATGAAATCTTCCCAACTCTCCGGCAACCCTTTGCCGGACACGCCAACATCCACCTCGTAATAAAAAAGCTTGCATTTAGATTTGATCTGACTCCTTGAAACCAGCATAAAATAGATAAGATAAAGCGGTCGTAGCAAAGACATGCTATAACCGCTTTTACTTTACTTGAATTTGCACTTCGCTCTAAAAACGAAAACACAATTTTTCTGGTTCTGACATTTCCCGGGCGAACCAATACTTTATTCGTATACATGCATTCTGTAATAATTTATCATATAATGTCCGGAGATGTATTTAACCGGGCTGCTGTTTGACTCAACAGTCCCCAGCCAACCTATTTCTGTAATATCCAATGCCAAATTGCACGGGCCACCCCATCTTCCCTATTTGTTCCCGTTACCCAGTCAGCAACCTCTTTTACCGTATCTTGAGCATTTCCCATTGCTACACCACAACCTGCCTGCTCAATCATGGCAACATCATTCAGGCTATCACCTATTGCCATAACCTCATCCATCGATATGCCGAGTCTACTGCAAACATTAACAAGCCCTCTTGCCTTGTTAACTCCTGCTGCATTTACTTCAATGTTGATCGGACTGGAATTGCTTATCTCAAGCTGGTGATCTTGAGAGAGTTCCTCTATAACTTTTTTTCTCACCAGATCATCCTCTATATTAAAGCCAAATTTCAGCCACTGGTGTGAAAAGATATCATCCGGGAATTCTCCACGCCACATTCTTTCAGTGGTAACAGCCCAGAAACGGGTCCTGTATTTTTTCGTTAACTCCCACATTTTCTGAATCGAGGAAACTTCAAGTACATTTCTTTCCAACAAGTTTCCCGATCCGTCCCATACCTCACTTCCGTTTAAAGTGACAAGATACGAATCAA
This sequence comes from uncultured Thermoactinomyces sp., assembly GCA_965544045.1. Taxonomy (GTDB): domain Bacteria; phylum Bacillota; class Bacilli; order Thermoactinomycetales; family Thermoactinomycetaceae; genus Thermoactinomyces. The sequence goes on along the minus strand of CBEULT010000002.1, from coordinate 123,088 downwards.
GTTTAAGAGACTCAAAAATTGGTGAACAAGTGAAGATCGATCTTCCGGTACTTAAAACAACATCAACCCCCTTTTTACGAGCCTCAGCAATCGCTTGACGATTCGCACTGGAAATTTCCCCTTTCTCATCTAAAATTGTTCCATCGATATCCAATGCAATAAGCCTTATGTCCTTTTTTGAGCTATTATTTATACCCACAATGAACACACCTTTCAATTAATTAAAAAGAAGTCCAAATCAAAGAAAAGAGGTGGCTTCAGAGCTACCACCTGTCAAGGTTATTCGTAAACTGTATTTTTCCTCACTTTATTGAATGACCAAAGTTGATTCTTCAAGAAATCGCAATTCATCTGAGAGTCTGGTATGTTTATGGCGTTTTTGCCATAGCCCGGTACTTCAATACCAGATTTATACCAAAATGTAATCCAAAAAGTCCGCTCAGGGCAATACCAACTATACTTCCTTTCATCTGTCCCGCTGAAATAAAGAAGAGTCCCGATTTTTATTCATGGCAGGCGTCAAAGCTGTAAGCCCAATTTATCCAAGAGTGAATCCGCATCAATTATTATTTAAAAGAAAAGAATTGCCGGGAGAAAATTCTCTCTGTAAAAGCTAACCCCCCCAAGCAGGTGTAACCAATCCGGATGCCCTGGCTGTCCCCTGAATAATCTCACCAGTTTACGGTCAGGAAAGAAATGCAGTTGCCCCCTTACTTGTGACTACTCATCTCGTAAAAAAGAAATCCCTTCAACAAAACGCCGGGTAATCTGTTGAGGGCGAGTAATGGCACCTCCAACAACAACCGCGTAACATCCCAGTTCCAGGCAGCGTTTTGCCACTTCAGGCTTATAGATATTTCCTTCCGCAAACACCGGGATATGAACATGTTGCAACATCTGTTTCAGAATTGCATAGTCATTATCGTAAATCTTTTCCCCCTCTGTCTCCTTCGTATATCCTACCAAGGTAGAAGATACCACATCAAAACCCAGTTTCTCGGCCTCAATCGCTTCTTCTACCGTTGAAACATCTGCCATTAACATTTGCTCGGGATATCGACCCTTTATTTGCCCTATCAATTTTTCCAAAGTTAGCGATCCGGGACGCAACCGGTTTGTTGCATCCATTGCAATTATTTCAGTCCCTACAGACACCAATTCTTCAATTTCCAATATCGTTGGGGTAATATAGATCAATGAATCAGGATAATTTCGTTTTATAATTCCAATCACCGGCAATTTGACGTTTTCCTTGATAGCCACAATATCTTTCCGCGTATTAGCCCGAATTCCAGAGGCGCCCCCCTGCTGCGCCGCCAGCGCCATCTTGCCCATGATGTCCGATCCATATAACGGTTCATGCTCTAATGCCTGACATGACACAATCAGTTTCTTGGACAAGCTCAACAAAATTTTGTGGTTCGTCATCATTACAATTCTCCTGACTGTTTTTTTCCGTCCAAGCGCATTTGTTTTAGCAAACTTCAAAAACACTTACAGTTAAATCGTTCACTTGTCGTTTTCCGATCCGATTTTGCATTTTCTGCCTAGTAAATAAAGGGAATCAGTTTTTTCGTCTTGTGCTTATATTGTTCAAATTCCTCTCCGTATTTGTTCTTGAGGTACTTGTCATGCAAAGGAATATTGTAAAAAACAAAAAACACGAACAACATGGCCGGAATCAGTATAGACCAACTGTTTCTCGTAAGCAAGGCAAAGCCGGATACCCACACGAAATCTCCAAAATAGTTTATATGAAGAGCATATTTAAATAAACCCTTGGTATACAAATGTCCCTTGTTCCTCGGATCTTTTTTCCACCTTTCCCGCATCACTTCAGAAATGGTATTGATAAGAGAGCCAATGACAAAGACAGAAATGGCCAGGTAATCGATCCAATCAATTGCCAATTTGCTTGTACTGCCTAACAGGGTAAATCCAATATAGTAAATGGCAAAAGCAAACGGCACACTAACTGCCTCTTCCCATGTGATCCCCCTTTTCAATAAAAAGAACATCATGTAATTCATGCGCAAGAAAACGACCAGACAAAATGCAAACAACAGGATTTTCCGCTCATCATTCCCCTGTGAAAAACCCAATGCCTCATAGCCTTTGAAAAACAGGAACCAGGCAACAAACGCCAAAAAAAGACATTGCAAACCAAAAATAAGTATCCTTTGCGGCAGCGATTTGTCGGTCGACCCATACATGCTTCAATCTTCCTTTCTCATTTTTAACAGATATTTTTCCATAAAATTTTTTAGTAGAGACTCTGTAATGAGGCCAAAACGACACTCTGTTGGCAAACTGAAGGCTGATGCCAGTAAGTAAGCATCAGCCTTTTCTTTAGTATAAACCTTAACCTTCCACATTCAAAACATCCGCATAATTTTCCTCTACAATGGCAGCACAGCGATCGCAAAGAGTAGGGTGATTTGCCGTTTGGCCTACTGATGGTGAAATCATCCAGCAACGCTCGCATTTTTCACCTTCTGCCGCATGGATGGTTACGTTCACTTTTTCCTCATCTGAAACATGGGAAGAAGGTTCATTGAGGATGACACTTGACACAATGAAAAATTGATCCAAATCATTGACGGACTCAAGAAGTTGTCCTGTCGCAGGACTCGGGGTCAATTCAACCTCAGCGCCTAGCGAATTGCCAATCAGCTTTGCTGCCCGGGCTTCTTCCAGATTTTTCAATACCGTATCACGAATGGAAAGCAACAGATCCCATTTTTGCTCCAGAACGTCATCCAGCCATTCTTCACAAACCGAAGGGAAGTCGCATAGCTGTACACTAACCTCTTCCACGCCCGGAATGTATTTCCATACTTCATCCGCTGTATGCGGCAAAATCGGACTGATGATTTTTACCAGCGCCAGCAATGTTTCATGCAAAATCGTTTGCGCAGAACGGCGAACTTTTGCATCTGTTGGCAACACATACAATCGGTCTTTTAACACATCCAGATAAAACTGGCTTAAAAACACAGTGCAGAAATGATGCACGTTATAGTAAACATGGTGAAAATCATATTCATCATAAGCTTTGGTAACACGTTTTACCAAATGTTGCAGTTTGATCAAGGCAAAACGGTCCAGTTCTGTCAGTTCATCAATATTAACCCGATCTGACTCCGGTTGAAAATCTTTCAAATTCCCCAACAGGAACCGAAATGTGTTTCTTATTTTCCGATAAGCTTCTGCCGTTTGTTTCAGAATGTCATCAGAAATACGCACATCGGCCTGATAATCAGAAGATGCGACCCACAGTCGTAAAATGTCGGCACCATATTGTTTGATCACTTTGGCAGGAGCAATCACATTTCCCAAGGATTTCGACATTTTGCGCCCTTCTCCATCGAGGGTAAAGCCATGGCTCAGTACTTCATTATAAGGCGCGGTACCCTTTGTTGCTACCGCAGTAGACAATGAAGAGTTAAACCATCCTCGATACTGATCCGATCCTTCCAGATACATACTTGCAGGCCAGGTTAGCTCCTCTCTTTGGGCTAACACGGCACGGTGGCTGCTCCCGGAATCAAACCAGACATCCATCGTATCGGTCTCTTTACGGAAATCCTGATGTCCACACTCGGAACAGGACTGGTTCGGAGGCATCAGTTCTTCAGCCTGTTTCGCATACCAGACCGATGAGCCGTGTTTGGCGAACAGGTTGGCAATATGATCAATTGTCTCTTCCGTGATATGCGGATGACCGCATTTTTTACAATAGAAAATAGGCAGGGGAACACCCCAGATCCGTTGCCGGGAAATACACCAGTCACCACGGTCGGCAATCATGTTGTGAATTCTGAGTTCACCCCAGGATGGCGTCCATTTGACACGTTTTATTTCTTCCAGCATTTGCTTGCGGAAACCGTCAATCGAGGCAAACCATTGTTCTGTAGCACGGAAGATTACCGGTTTTTTTGTACGCCAATCGTGAGGATACTGGTGAGTAATAAATGTTAATTTTAATAAACACCCGACCTCCTCCAACTTTTCTGTCACTTTTTTGTTGGCATGATCATAAAATAATCCTTCAAACCCAGGGACCTGTTCAGTCATCCGACCTTTTTCATCCACCGGGCAAAGCACACCCAAATTATATTTCTGTCCAATATAAAAGTCTTCTTCGCCATGTCCAGGAGCGGTATGAACACAACCGGTTCCGGCATCCAGAGTGACATGGTCGCCAAAAACAACGGGACTTTCCCGATTATAAAACGGATGGCGGCAAACGACGCCAGACAATTCATTTCCTTTCATAACGGAAACGATTTGATAATCGGAAATTCCAATGGTTTCCATCACTTGTGAGAGAAGTTCTTTTGCTAACAGGAATTTACGTCCGTCTGCCTCCACAAGGCAGTATTCAAAGTCTTCATTCAAGGAAATGCCCAGATTGGCCGGAATGGTCCAAGGTGTTGTTGTCCAGATCACAAAATACGTATTTTCTTCCGGAATAACCCCGTTCCCTTTTTTAACAGGGAAAGAAACATAAATCGATGCGGAACGCTTGTCATGGTATTCAATTTCCGCTTCAGCCAGTGCCGTTTCCGAAGAAGGAGACCAATAAATGGATTTCATTCCCCGATAAATATGTCCTTTTTTAACCATTTCGCCAAACACACGAATCTGTTCCGCTTCATATTCCGGTTTCAGGGTAAGGTAAGGATCATTCCAGTCACCGCGAACACCCAACCGTTTAAATTGTTCTTTTTGCTTATTGATAAACGACAAAGCATAGTCTTTACACATTTCGCGAAATTTTACAGGGTCTGCATTCTTGCGATCAACTTTCTTTTTGCTGACAACGGCGTGTTCAATCGGCAAGCCGTGGGTATCCCAACCGGGAACATAGGGAGCAAAATAACCTTTCAGTGATTTATATCTGACAATGAAATCTTTCAGTGATTTATTCAAGGCATGGCCAATATGAAGATCACCGTTGGCATAAGGAGGACCATCATGCAAGACAAAAGCAGGAGCTCCCTTCCGTTTTTCCAGTACCTGCCTATAAATATCAATTTCGTCCCACCATTTTTGCATTTCCGGTTCACGGTTTGGCAAATTTCCGCGCATGGGAAAAGAGGTCTTGGGGAGATTCAATGTTTTCCCGTAATTTGGCATTTATAAACACTCCTTTATGTAAAACAAAACCCAAAGCTTTTTTAAACATAAAAAAACCTTCTTCATCCTCTAGGGACGAGAAGGTATCCCGCGGTACCACCCTACTGGCTTCGTATCCTGTACTTTATTGGAAACAAAACCACTCAACCATCCTTAACGTGGATGACGCGGTCGACCTTACTCTGTTTCAGGTGACAGTTCCAGGGTGATATTCGACAGAAACTCGGATTAGGCTTACACCATCCCTAATTCGCTGAGCACGAGTTTATCTATCTACTCTTCCCTTTCCTAACCTTTAGCCATAATTTCCTTCTGCTGATCATCCAGAACATAGGCACGTCCATTAAAACATCGCTTTTTTCTTCAGTTTTCTCGAAGTTCTGCGCAATTCGCGGCGCGGTTCATCTTCTTCAAAATAGGAAGATGCAGCCACTTCGTCCATTACTGAAGTATCTTCCATCTTGTTCATGCTGCTAAAATCTTGATATTCCTGGGTAGCAAAGTCTTGATATTCCTGCGGATTGAAATCCTGATACTCTTGTGTGGCCTGATCCATCATCATATCAGATTGGTTATGATCTGCATGTTTTTCAAGTTTTTTCCCTTGTTCCTCAAGACCAGCTTCCAGCTCTTCCAGGGATTCCCAATCAGAGTTTTCCAGAATATCCAGATGGGATTGTACCAATGTACGAAAGCGTGCACGGTATACAGTTGCTTTCTGTTTCAGATCAAGCAACTCGCTGTGTACAGCACGTGCCTTTTGCAAAGCATCGTTGATAATCCGGTCGGCATTTTTTTCTGCTTCCTGAACAATCAACTCGGCTTCCTTTTTCGCATTCAAGCGAACTTCTTCTGCCACTTCCTGAGCCACACGAATCGACTTGTGGATGCTTTGCTCCATGGACGACAATGCCTGTGGAGAAGGTTGCAATTGCTGCATCGGCTCTGGATAGCGTTGCATAGGTTGCGGAGCAGTGGTCGGAGGTTGCTGGATTTCCTGCGGACCACTTTGAAACATCGTCTCGCTTTCCATCAACCGTTCTACTTCCGCCTGCAGCTCTTCCACTTGTTGCTCAAGCTCCAGCTTTTCCCGGGTGAGCAATTCAAAATCCTTGATAATCTGATCAAGAAAATCATTTACTTCATCAACATCATATCCACGAAAGGACCTTTTAAACTCTTTATTGTGTATATCTAAAGGTGTTAACGGCATCATTCGCACCTCCTAGAAAAATTGCATTCTTTTCTATTCGACAATATTACCAGATATCCTCCCGGATTACTATAAGCACTATATAAATAGAACTTTCTCTCAAATGCAAGTAATTAGTTTAATCCATATTCTTCCTTTTTTACTATGTCCTTCAATACCTTCTACAACCATACGTCCAAATCCTCTAAGGGAGATCAAGTCACCAGGTGCAACCAGGTAATCCGGTCTATCCACTAATTTCCAGTTCACTTTGCACTTGCCGTTTTTTATCAGAGACGATGCCTTTGTTCTAGAGACCCGATAACCTTCTGCCAATACCGCATCTACCCGCATCGAGGCCACAGAAGCTGTTCGGATCTTTATGTTCTGTTTGGGAAGAGCCAGCTCAGGGCGAGTAATCTTTCTTATACTAACACGATGGCGTCCGACTTGTCCAATATTGAAATACAAGTAATCTTCCAGCTCACTGGCGACAATCATATCACTACCCTTATTGTGCGGAATAATATCTCCCAATTTATTCCTTTTGATTCCCAGTCCCAGCACTGCCCCAAGCACATCACGGTGTTCCAGACCTTTCACTTCAGCTGATTCCAGTCGTAAAAAGCTTATATTAAAATTAAATAGTCCTGGATTTTCGACATAATAGTCCGGTGCGATCAGGGCACGTTTCCGCTCAGCCTGTTCATACCCCCCATCCGTCAAGAAAACCAGATTGGGATCACGCTGAACAATGGAGGCAAGAATTGCAACTTCTCTTGGATCAAGAAAAGACGTTACTACCAACCTGTTTTTCAGAGATGCATGCTCCACATAGTCCAATGAGCGTTCCACAAAAAGATGTTCTTCCGGACGAAAGTGCATAAGTATGTTCTTTTTGCCCATCATCTGTCTACAAGATCCAGCTTATTACAGTAAACAGTCCCATTTCGACATAATGGAGAACAAACAGGGCCAGGATCGGAGACAAATCCAATCCGCCTATTGGGGGTATAAAACGCCGAAATACACTCAAATAAGGCTCGGACAACTTCTCTAACAGGGTGCCGACCGGTGTGCCTCTGAAATTGGGAAACCATGATGACAGAATGTATATAATCAGCACAATATAATAGACCATAAATAATTTGTCAAGTATTGTATAAATAATCATTCGTGTCTCTTCACCTCAAATCTTTAGCCTCTTCTTCATTCAGAATATCTGTGATATTTCCTTGAATATCCACGTTAGCAGGTGTGCAGATAAAAATGTTGTTACCCAGCTTTTGAATGTTCCCTCCTAAAGCATATACTGTTCCGCTCAAAAAGTCGATAATTCTTAACCCTTGGTCGCGACGGACCAATTGGAGATTTACAACAACAGGACGGTGGCTTTTAAGATGATCAGCGATTTCTGGGGATTCTTCATAAGTACGCGGTTCAAACAGCACCATGCGGATATTTTTTTGCGTATGCAAAGAAACAATGTTGCTGCGTCCTTTTTGCGACGAGGCGGATTCATTTTCTTCCTCCACTTCCTCATCATACAACTCATCATCATTCACACCGAAAAAACCCATGATTCGATCCATCAATGTCATAGGAAATCGCCTCCTGATCCAAGGCTACCTACCCCGTTTGCCACCTCCCACCAAAACAGAACCCAAGCGAACCCATGTTGCCCCTTCTTCAATGGCAATCTCAAAATCCTGGGACATGCCCATTGATAAATGAGGAATTTGTAAACGGGGTTTTAACCGTTGTAATTTTCCTTGCAATCGTTTCAATTCTCGAAAGACAGGCCTCACTTCTTCAGGGTTGTTCGCAATAGGTGCCATCGTCATCAGGCCTACTATCTCAATTGTAGATAAATTCGCCACTTCACAGGCAAACTCTTCTAATTCCTGTGGAGAAATTCCATATTTTGATTCTTCTCCAGAAACATTTACTTGCAAAAAACAACGCTGTGGCGGATATCCGCCCGCCGATATGCGGCGGTCTATCTCTTCAGCCAGCGAAAACCGGTCCAGCGAGTGGATAAAGGCAAAACGCCCAACGATCTGTTTCACCTTTCTTCGCTGCAAATGTCCAATGAAATGCCATGTTCCACGATCACCCAGTTCTTTCCATTTGGGCAGGGCATTCTGTACCCTGTTTTCACCAACATGGTTCAAACCAAAATCGAGAACATGCCTGGTATCTTCAATATCCAGGTACTTCGTGACGGCAAGGACATTAACCTCTTCCGGAACCCGGCCAGACCGTTTGCATGCCTGTTCAATCCGCTGTTTTACATTTTCCCATCGATAAGCAAATTCGTTCATTCCTGTCATTATTCCTTCTTTCCGATCCATGCAACCATCCTTCCTGTTACTCCTTGATCTCGGCGATGGGAATAAAAGTAGCTGTCGTCACAACTTGTACACAATTTGGATATAAGAATGTGCTTCGCTTTCACACCTGCTTTCTCCAATATCCTGGCATTTGCTTTTTTCAAATCCAGTTGCCAGCGGCCGGCTACATGACCTTTGGCAACTTCATCCAAAGCTTTTGCATCAGACAGTTTTTTTCCCAATGGTCGTATGACACGCCCATCCACCTCATAACAGCAGGATCCGATGGAAGGCCCGATGGCGGCTCGAATTTCTTCAACATTGGCTCCCACTTCCCGCAAACGGGCAACCACATTTTGGCCAATCCCCCCCACGGTTCCTTTCCAGCCGGCATGGGCAATTCCAATCCAGTCAATATCGGGAGCATAAAAATATAGAGGGACACAGTCGGCAAAGTAGGCAGTCAACAAAAGATCCGGTTCGCTTGTAACCATTCCATCCGTATCACGAAAGGCCGTTTCGCGCGAATCTCTTCCATTCCCCCTGTGCCCGTCGTTTACAGACTGAACGTAAACCCCGTGCACCTGCTCACTGCTTGTCCAGGCAGAAAAGGGCATTTCCAGCATGGATACCAGTTCCTTTCGATTGGAAAGGACCTGCTCAGGCTGGTCGCCTACATGGAGAGCATAATTCCTGCAATTCATATCTTCCCTTTTATTTCTAGCGCTAAAACCCACTGTAAGATGGGGAAACGCATTTTCCCATTCTTCAATCACAAAATAAGGAACGCCATTTTTGGCTTGAAATTTAAACGGTTCCATGCACTCCCTCCCCTCCCTTCGTATCATATTACCACAATCTTCTACCGGAACAAATAGGTTAGCGATGCTCCTGTTCATCAGGAAACATATATACCGGACCAGCTTCTGACAACGGAGTTTGCTCGCGGCCATCCAGCCGTACCAGGATTACATCGGAACCAATCTTCACGATTTGCCGCCATGGTATCACCCATTCATGCCCTCCGGAAACAAGTCCAAACCATTTGCTTTCCCCCGGAATCACGATGGCCCTAATCACTCCCCGGCGCAAATCCAGTTCCAAATCATATATCTGCCCCAATTTGCGACCATCCGCGATATTTACGACATCTTTAGCCTGCAACTCCGAAATTTTCATATGAGGATGCCTCCGTCCATTTTTGATTTATTTTATATATATGTCAGGCAAGTCGAAAATGTATAAGAAATAGTTACTCACCCATTGGACTGATCACGAGCATCCAGTTCATTTTTCATTCGAATCCGGATCAAATATTGATTACAGCTTAAAAATTGAAAATATATATAATTGTTTGGCTTCACTGCCCAAATCGATTACGGAGCTTTCAATCCCGTCGTTCAACACAGACCACATTTTACGCATCCGGAAAACGCCATCCGAGCAGTTGGAAAAGATCAACCCACAGCAAGTCGGCAAATTATAACCTTGTCTTGTGGTATCGATCTATTACAGACTCCCTTTATGCGCTTCAAAATCTACAAGGTATTTTTCCGTAAATGCCACACTTTTATTATTATATAAAAAAAACAAAAGTGCATGGCATTTTGTCAACAAGCATAAAATTCTCCACATAAAAAACGGATTTTCAAAACAGGGCGATCTGGCAGTAAAACAATCACCGTTCATAATTGTGTTTTGTTTTGTCCATAAAAAAGCTTGCCATCCGCTAATTTCGATTGGCAAGCCTCAAATTTATTTCAATTGATAAATTTATTCATTTGTTGAATCGCCGCTTTTTCCAGACGTGAAACCTGTGCCTGGGAAATACCGATTTCTTCAGCTACTTCCATTTGAGTTTTCCCTTCGAAAAAGCGCATCGATAAGATCATTTTTTCCCGGTCATTCAACTTGTTCATCGCTTCTTTCAAAGCGATTTCTTCAATCCATTGCATATCTTTCGTTTTGTCGTCACTTAGCTGATCCATGACAAAAATGGGATCACCGCCATCCTGATAAACGGGTTCAAACAATGAAACAGGGTCCTGGATGGCATCGAGCGCAAAGACAACATCTTCTTTCGGAACATTTAACACTTCTGCAATCTCATATATTGTGGGTTCGCGTGAATGCCGGTTTGTCAGTTGATCGCGAATCTGGAGTGCTTTGTAGGCAATGTCCCGCAAAGAACGTGATACCCGAATAGGGTTGTTATCACGCAAGTACCGTCTGATCTCACCTATTATCATTGGCACTGCATAGGTGGAAAATTTTACGTTTTGACCAAGGTCAAAGTTATCAATGGCTTTCATCAGGCCAATGCAGCCAACCTGAAACAAATCGTCCACGCATTCCCCCCGATTGTTAAACCTTTGAATTACGCTTAAAACCAAGCGCAGATTCCCGTTTACCAGTTTCTGGCGCACTTGATAATCTCCAGCCTGAAACTTCTGAAATAATACACGCATTTCCTTGTTTTTAAGTACTGGAAGTTTTGATGTGTCTACACCGCAAATTTCCACTTTGTTTCGTGCCATGAAGAATTCTCCTCCTCAGGATGGAACTAAATTACAGTATGTCCTGCGAAGGAGAATTTATAATAAGAATGAAATTAAACCATTTTATTGAATTCTTTACGCAATCTCTTAATAATTCTTTTCTCAAGACGAGAAATATAAGACTGGGAGATTCCCAACAGATCAGCCACATCCTTCTGTGTTTTTTCTTCTCCCCCATCCAGCCCGAACCGCAAAACCATGATTTTTCGTTCCCGATCTGATAGATTTGACAAAGCAGTACGCAGGATTTTTTTATCCACCTCATCTTCGATATCCCGGTAAATGGTATCATTTTCCGTCCCCAATACATCGGACAGGAGCAATTCATTTCCATCCCAGTCTGTATTGAGCGGTTCGTCAAAAGAAACTTCTGACCGAATTTTGTTGTTACGGCGCAAAAACATCAAAATTTCATTTTCAATGCATCGGGATGCATAGGTGGCCAACTTGATTTTTTTTGTCGGATCAAAGGTGTTGACCGCTTTAATCAGACCGATTGTCCCGATAGACACAAGGTCTTCGATATGGATACCGGTATTTTCAAACTTTCTGGCAATATATACCACCAGCCGCAAATTGCGCTCGATCAGAATTGCCCGAACTGCTGAGTCCCCATTTGGCAGACGCTTCAGCAAGTGTGCTTCTTCTTCCCGGGAAAGTGGAGGCGGCAAAGCTTCGCTTCCTCCAATATAGTAAATTTCTTCTCCTTTTACCCCAAAATGAAATAAAAGACGATACCAAAAAATCTGAAAAACAATTTTCCATTTGGCAAACATGCCCATGCCTCCCTTTTTAGCTTGAATTCAGGATATAGCTGCAGAAAGACAAGATGGATGAATAATCGCTTGATAAGCCCCATCGGATGATAGACGTCCGACATCTATTCCTATGAGAATTTTCCTGATTTTATTCTGTTTTTTTCCTTGTGAAACAATTACGTAATCCGGCCTAATTGCCAAAAGCAGATTATTCCCTTTTCCCGCCGCCCGATAAGGAACCATACGGACCCGATTCATCCATTCGGCTGGTAATTGGTCCCATCCTTTCTCCAGCTCCTGGTTTTGTGCCATTAGCCACAATGTCTCCGGGATCATCGGTTTAAGCGAGTCCAGTTCAACGATGATCACTGGTGACCGGGAAATGGGATCACGCAACTGGTTTCCAGTATCAACCAGGCCAGCACAGGTCAATTCCTGATCCAGCACCCGGATGCACACATTGGCAATAAATTGGCCGAACAACTGCCGCTCATCCAGCGATCGTAAGGAAAAGCGTGTATACATCCAAACCAGGGGAAATCCGAAAATGATGAGAGCCCATGAGACAGGCGAACCCCACCCATGATCTGATTGGGTATAGAAAATGCCGCCAGCCACCTGGCTATCCCCTGTCATCACATAATGGAATGCAATCATAGCCCCGCCTGTAATGAAACAGACAAGATAAAACATTCCCAAATTACGCAAAAAGGCGAGCGGATGCTTCCAGCCAAACGCAATCAGCACCATAAACACCGAAACAATGATCTTAACCGGAAAGAAATAAGCGATCGAAAACCGGGGCCATAAATGCAACATCGAATACAGGCCTCCAGCCATACCGGAAAGCACCAGACGCCACCAGGTTGTCCGCTGTTTGCGAATTCCCGATGTCAACCATAACAGCAGAAAATCAATCGCGCTGTTGAGGAAGAAAATCACATCAGCATAAACGGTCATAAAACTCCCTCTCCAAACCGTAATGAAGACAGTATATCTTAATGTATATTTCAAAGTCTGTCTAAACTTGCCAATCTTGTTTGACTTTTTTCGTCGAAATCATCCCTGCCTTATATCGACATAGACTGACGATATTTTCTTGATCATGGACGAATGTATTTAATCGGGATGCTTACTGTGAAATTAGTTTGCTATAATTAAATATACTGTTTGCTCATTAAACTATTAATAAAATACAAACATGGAGATTAATATTATGGTTAAGGAGAAGTACAATATTGAATTCAGGCATGTCACTCGAGACATGATTGGAGAAGTTCGACAGCTTTTCCTGGAATATGCTCAATCGCTGCCCATAGACCTTGGTTTCCAGGATTTTGAATCTGAACTTGAGACATTACCGGGAAAATATGCGCCGCCATCTGGAATTTTAATCATAGCATTAATCGACAACCAGGCAGGCGGATGTGTTGCTCTTCGCAAGATTGAAGAAAACATCTGTGAACTGAAGAGGTTGTATGTTCGTGAGGAATATCGGGGACTGGGAATTGGCAGAAGTCTTATAGTCATAATTATTGAGGAGGCCTCAAAACTTGATTACCGTTCTGTTCGTTTGGATACCCTGCCTACAATGAAAAAAGCACAAGCATTATATAAGTCATTCGGATTTTATGATATTGAACCTTATATATTCAATCCCATTAAAGGAGCCCGATTTATGGAGTTAAAGTTAGAACCAGTTGATTACTGAAAGTTCAACAGTTTTTGTTGAAGAATGCAACAGGATCATACAAACTTTCTATCCGGGCAAAAAGGGGAAAGATCTTTAAACTTGGTAAAATGTCACATTTACCGGATGACTGTTAGATCCTGAACCAGTGTATTCCGGATCTTTGGCAGCAAGATCTTTTTTTCCTGTTTCCATGTATGGATATTGTTAACTCCGATTATGCCGGCGACATTCTCATGATCCGTCTGGGACAGTTTATCCTTAAACAGTCTTGCTTTAAAAACGGGTTGGGTCAATCTGGACATCTGCAAAACCTGTAAGGTGTTCCCATCGAGTACCGTAATCCTTCCCTGCATCCGATGGATAATAAAAATTTTTCCGCCGGCCGGATACACGAACTCCGGCTGCAAATAGGGCAGGGATATGGTTCGCTGTTGCCAGTTCTTCTTGCTGATAACTGCAATTCTGTTATTTTCCACTTCAATGGAAGAGACAATAATTTCATCCTCCGTAATTTCCGGATCATTGGCCAGTCAATTTCCAGATTGATTTCCCTGAACAGCTTGCCTGTTTCCAGATCCATCACATAAAGAACAGGTCGCCTTTCCTGAATCACGCTGGAAAGACATAGACATACCTGGAATCAAAATCAACGATGCGCAGAAACCCATCCGGTTTCATCGACTTTTTTTGCTCTCGGTATTTGATTTCCAACGTTCCATAGTCCAAATGTGTGATGTATGTGGTCGTTCGAATCTGGTTTTTTTCTCAAGTGTATAACGGGAATACAGAGGTTTTCTCCTTGGAAATATCTCCATCAGCAGAAATATGAGCAAACCTCTCGCCAAAGCTGACAGGTAAAAGAAAATTTTCCTTTTCAGCAATCTGAAAGATTCCTGATTCCTTTATTTTATAAGAATCGATCATTTGACCCTTATCGTCCAGCAAGACAAGCTGGCTGTCCTCTCTCAAAGAATCTGTATAGATAACCCCCATGTTTGCTTTTTGCAGTCCATTTTACCAGCCGTGCATGAACAGAGAAAAAGGAGAGAAACGATCATGCTCAAAGCGTTCTTCACACTCCATCCCCCTTTTGATTCAGTAATCCTGCCCCCAAAAGTCCTTGCCGCTTCGCCTGTCGAAGGTTAATCAGCCAATTCTTATATCAAGCCACTTTTATAATTATGAAAATTATAAGTATATTGAGAATTTATATCCGCCATTTCAACCTCACTTCATTTCAAGCCAGTACCCGTTAAGAAAGATCAGCAAGACTTCCCAAAGGCCATGGAGCCATTGTCCCCCAAACAACATGGCGACCGCCTCCCCCGTATTGGGAAACGATCGCATGCTTGTGTCACGCATTTATTTATTTGGTTTGTTATTTTTTCGGGTCCTCAAAAAAGTCGGCACTTCAAGATTGCCGTATGGATTTAGAATATTGTCTTCATCAGGCCGTGGTTTTACTTCTTTGGTCTGTTTATAAGGGTTAAAATCGGGATTGGTATTTCCGAATAAAGGTTTGCCTTGACCAGTCTGTTGATGTGGACGCAGTTTGGACCCTTTTTTCTGTTGTTCTTCATGATCAAAGCCGGTTGCAATCACTGTCACAAAAATTTCATCCTTCAGTTCTTCATTGATTACCGCTCCAAATATCATATTTACTTCCGAGTGGGAAGCCTGCGTCACAATATCTGCCGCTTCATATACTTCATACAAGCTCAGGTTGGAACCACCGGTAATATTCATCAGGACACCGCGTGCACCTTCAATTGAAGTTTCCAAAAGCGGACTGCAAATGGCCTTTTTCGCCGCATCTGATGCCCGGTTATCCCCGTTTGCCGAACCGATTCCCATCAGGGCCGATCCACGCTCAGTCATAATGGTACGCACATCGGCAAAATCGAGATTTATCAGTCCCGGTACGGCAATCAAGTCTGAAATCCCCTGAACCCCTTGGCGCAACACATTGTCTGCTTCTTTAAATGCCTCGATCATCGGTGTGTTTTTATCAACAATTTCCAGCAGGCGATCGTTAGGAATTACAATCAATGTATCAACGTTCTCCTTGAGCGCAGCGACTCCCTCTTCCGCCTGGCTGGTTCTTCTTCTGCCCTCAAAGGTAAAAGGCTTGGTGACCACACCTACGGTAAGGGCTCCCAAATCGCGGGCAATGGATGCAATTTCCGGCGCCGCTCCCGTTCCTGTGCCACCTCCCATACCGGCTGTAACAAACACCATATCCGCACCTTTTAGAACATTTTCAATTTGTTCATGGCTCTCTTCCGCTGCCTTTTTTCCAATTTCCGGTTTGGCTCCGGCGCCCAGCCCTCTGGTAAGTTTTTCTCCAATTTGCAAGCGATAAGGTGCCTTTGAACGGTTTAAGGCCTGCGAATCAGTATTGACCGCGATAAATTCAACTCCCTGTACTCCCGCTTCGATCATTCGGTTTACTGCATTGCTTCCGCCGCCGCCGACACCTATGACCTTTATCTGGGCAATTTGCTCCATTTCCAGATCAAAATCCAACATAGTCTTGTCCCTCCAATAATAAAACTTACCAAATCTTGATTAGATAAATTCACTTAACCAGTTTTTCATTTTTTCAAAAGCAGATTGTCCACGTTGCTTTTTTTTCTGTCGAGGAGGGTGATGAGTTGAACGATTAGATTCAACTTGGAAAGCTCCGCGTTGATGCAAATAATGAATCATACCAACTCCACCCGTGTATGATGGCTCCTTGACACCAATATTTTGAGGAGTGGCTATTCGCACGGCTGCTCCCAACTGGTTCCGCGCAACTTCCAGGATATTTCGGGTAGCCATGACTCCCCCCGTCAATACATAACCGCCGGCAGGCTCATCAGAAAAGCCTATGGCTTTCACTTGCTGACGGATTAATTGAAACATTTCTTCCAAACGCGGCTCAATGATTTGCGCAAGTTCCAGTTGTGTAACAATCCGTTCCCTGCTCGTCCCAATTGTCTGCACTTTGAATGTTTCATCGGTTTGCGCAAATTCCTTGCTTGCTACTCCATACTGGCATTTTACCTCTTCGGCTCTGCTGGTCTGTGTGCGAAGTCCTATTGCAATGTCGTTGGTTATATATTCTCCGCCAATCGGGATGACCGAAGTTCCTGCAAGATAACCCTGCCGGTAGACCGTCAGAGTGGTGGTACCCCCGCCAATATCAACCATGACCACTCCCAGGTTTTTTTCATCATTGGACAAGCAAAGTTCACTTACCGCCAAAGGCAAAAAGACCATGCCAAGTATATTCAGGCCAGCCCGCTCTACACAGCGAAGCAGGTTTGTCATAATTGTTTTTGTCCCGGTGACAATGATCGCATCAACTTCCAGCCTGACGCCAATCATTCCGTTTGGATCCTTGATATCATCGAGACCATCCACGATAAACTGTTTGGGAACCACTTCAATAATAGCCCGTTCCGGCGGTAATGCAATCACTCTTGATGCTTGCAACACACGGTCGATGTCGTGATATCCGATCTCTCTGTCTTCACTGGAAACAGCTACAACTCCATGACTCGGTTGCAGAGAAATATGATGACCCGATATTCCAACATATACTTCTGAAATCTCTATACCAACCATGCGTTCAGCATGATCTACCGCTTCACGTATCGATTGTACAGCCTGATCAATATTAATAATAGCTCCCTTTTTCATCCCTTGTGATTCCGCAGTTCCTACGCCCACAATATGTGGTGTTCCATCTGCATTTACTTCAGCTACGATAACCCGTACCTGTGAAGATCCAATATCCAAAGTTATAACGAAATCTTGATTGCTCAAATCCTGGGCACCTCCTTGCCCGAGAGTCAAACTTAAGGCAGGCATTTGAATATATTAAGGAAAAGGGAGGAAATAAAACACTTACAAACCTTATTCAACAATGGCTGAGCTTTCCCCTTTTAAAAGACACCCATTTTTAGTTATTTCCTTTTCCATGTTTTTCCGTTTTGATAACTTTCCACCATTAATCAGGATGCTCTCTTTGACATATCAGGAATAAACCAAATACTTTCCAACAAAAACAGTGTACCTCTTGGATGATTAAAAAACGAGGGATAATAAATCATTTTTTGTGAAAGATCTTCAACTCTCACAAAAATATGATGGTGACGGTCGGTCCAGATCTCCACTTGATCCCTGTGATCGGAGACAGGTTTCACTTTTATAACCGTACGCTTGACGGATTCCGGCAATTTTGCAATTTCCTGTACGGCAGATTTCAGGATGGGATCTGAACGTGTCCAGCCTGTAAAAACTATCTGGCTCTGTTTTGAAGATAACAAACGGTGAGATAGTATGGTACCGTCCGAGAGAATAGGAAAGCGTTTCTGCTCGTTGGTTTCAAACCATGCAGCCAGCTTCTTTTCCTTGATGGAAATCGTGACTTTGTCCGGAAATGATTTGTCTGCCTTGACCTGTTCAATCTCAGGCAATGCTGAAAGCCGCTCAACCACTTCTTCTGTTTGAACACCAAAAAAAGAAACACCTTTTCTTAACTGAGCCTTGGACAGGATTCTTTCTGTCGGCACCAACCGGTTTCCGGTCACTTCGATTTTTTCGATTTTGCTTAATGGAGATCGCAAAAATATGGCAAATAACGCTCCCGTAAAAAACAAAAAAATAAATGCGAATATCCATGGTGATGGGGACCGTTTCTTACCAACCCGGTTGCGAAAGGGAGGAACATGCTCGTCCACCATAACTGGGTTCTCCTTTCCTCTCTTCGCCTGACTGTACCAAGGTGTAAAAATACTTAATCTTCCCTATATATTACCACAAATATACAATGTTTAAAGGGTTTACACAAAAAAACAGCGGCACCGATGTGCTACTGTTTTTCTGTATTGATCCTTTTTATATTTCCGCCCAATTGTTGAAAAACATTTTCCAGCGACTCATATCCCCGATCAATATGGTTCACTCCATAAACCACCGTCTGGCCGGATGCAGCCAGACCGGCAATAATCAGGGCGGCACCGGCACGCAAATCCGAGGCATAGACATGAGCCCCTGTCAGCTGGTTCACCCCGCTGACCTCAACAGTATTCCCATCCAAATCCATAACAGCCCCCATTTTCTTCAATTCCTCCACATGCTTGAGCCGCGATTCAAAAATGCTTTCTGTCAGTCTGCTCTCCCCGTCCGCCAAAGCGAGCAAAACGGTTGTTTGCGGCTGCAAGTCCGTGGGGAATCCGGGAAACGGCTCTGTTACCAGGTGTCGGACCGGTCGGATCACTGAATTGCACCGCACCCTGATTCCTTCCGAAACGGTGTAAAACTGCAAACCCATCGGCTCCAGATGTCGGGCAACTCCGTCAAACTCATTATCCTTGACCTGCGCCAGCACAATCTCACCGTTAGTTACCATAGCCGCAATTGCCAACGAACCCGCAACAATCCGGTCTGACATGATCCTGCAGGAAGCAGCCTGTAACCGCTCAACCCCTGTAATACGTATGATTGGAGTTCCCGCCCCCTCAATTTCAGCTCCCATTTTGGACAAGAACACGGCCAAATCCACGATCTCCGGTTCACGCGCTGCATTCTGGATAACGGTTGTTCCTTTAGCTAACACTGCAGCCATCAGAATATTTTCTGTTGCGCCCACACTTGGAAAATCAAGACAGATGTTGTTTCCTTTCAATTGGGGAGCTTCACAGTAAATCTTCCCCTCTGTTTCCCTGATTTCTGTGCCTATTTGGGCTAATCCCCTGAGGTGCAGATCAATAGGACGCTTGCCAATATTGCAACCTCCCGGTTTGGTTACACTTACCTTTTGCAGGCGTGCCAGTAAAGGCCCCATCAGAAAAACGGAAGACCGTATCTGCCTCATCAAATGTTCAGGAATGCAATACCCTCTGATTCCAGTTGTATCGATCCATAGTGCCGATTGTTGAAAAGTAATTTCTGCCCCCAGCACTTTCAAAATCTCACACATTGCCTGTATATCTGTCAGATTGGGGACATTCTCGATTTTGTGAATTCCTTCAGCCAATACGGTAGCTGCGATGATGGGTAAGGCTGCATTTTTGGAACCCTGGACACGAACAGATCCTGACAAAGGTTTTCCACCTTCAATCACAAACTGTTCCAATGTGTCACCTCCGTTTATTCTTCACCCACCACCTGCACTTCCGGTTCCAGACGCACACCGTACTTTTCTTCAATCGTATCTCTGATGTGCTGAATGAGCTGAATCACATTTTGTGCCGTTGCATTGCCACGATTAATAATAAAATTTGCGTGTATGGCAGAAACCTCAGCCCCGCCAATTCGATAACCTTTTAACCCGGCTTCCTGGATTAAACGGCCGGCAAAATCCCCTGGCGGATTCCTGAAGACACTACCAGCGCAAGGGTACTGTAATGGCTGTGTCTTTTTCCGGTGTTCCTTGTAAGAAGTCAGTCGTGACACAATCTCTTCCCGCTCGCCATACTCCAAAATAAATGTGGCTTCGGTGAGTATTCCCTTCAATTTGTTTTGAAGCACCGAAGTACGATAGCGAAACTCCATCTCGTCATTGGACAATGTCACCCATTCTCCTGTTTCCAAAAGTACGGTGGCTGAATGAAGAACTTTAGAAATATCTGACCCGTGAGCACCCGCGTTCATATAGATGGCACCACCCACATTTCCGGGAATCCCTCCAGCAAATTCCAAGCCAGTCAATCCCTGTTTTGCCGTCATCGTTGCCAGCAGAATGGTCGAAGCGCCTGCTCCGGCAACGGCTCGGGTTCCATCGATATTCAAATGATTAAATCCTTCATCCAACTTGAAAATAACGCCCCGTATCCCTCCATCACGAACCAACAAATTTGATCCTCTGCCAATTGTCAGCCAAGGCAGTCTGTAATGGTAAACCACCCGCATCGCACGCTCAAGTTCCTCCTTGTTGCGTGGATATATTAAAAGGTCGGCTGGACCTCCCACTTTCCATGTTGTATGACGGGATAATGGTTCATTGACTCGCACATCTTCAATACCAATATTTTTTAATTCTTCTATGATCAGTTTCACTTTGTCGCTCCTCCTAGTCAAAAAACACGGTAAAGTCCACCCCAACCTGGCTTAACATAGTTTATGCCATTAAAAAACGAATGTGACAAATGCCCACCTGACATCAATTGCATGGTCAGATCTGGATAAAGGCTATCTTTTCCAGTTCGTTCACCAATACCTCTGCTGCGTGAGAGCGCCCCAAACGGCTGGCTGCCTCACTCATTGCGTGGTGTTCCTCTTTGTTCTCTACCAGGTGTTTGACTTCACGCCACAGATTTTCTGCAGTACATTCACTTTCAAGAAGCATTTTGGTAGCGCCTTGTTCCTCTAACCATTTTGCATTTGCTTCCTGATGGTTATTTGTCACATACGGGGATGGAATAAGAATGGACGGTAAGCCCAATGCTGTCAACTCCGCCAGCGTGGAAGCCCCGGCTCGTCCCACAAGCAGGTAAGTGGCTGCCAACACATCCGGCATATTGTATATAAAAGACTTGACATCCAAATTGGGAATCATATCCGCTGGAAGCTCTGAAGAGATTTTTTTGAAGTGCGCTTCTCCAGTGACATAAACAAAATGAACATCCGGCATTTCTTTCATTTGCGGGATCATTTCCAGCACAGCTTTGTTAATGGACATTGCTCCACGACTTCCCCCGCAAAACAAAATAATCGGCTTATGCGAATCATTGATTCCCAGAGATTTTCTACCCAATACGGCGTTTGCCTGAATGACTTCGGTCGCCCTGGGATTTCCCGTAAACACAATGCGATTGGCGCGGGTCAGATATTTCTGGGACTCTTCCAGACTGATCGCAATCACATCAACAAAACGCGATAAAAACTTGGTGGTCAAACCAAGCATAACATTTTGTTCATGGATTAATGTGGGGATACCCATCTGGTGTGCGGCATACACGGCAGAAGCGCTCACATAGCCTCCCGTACCGACAACAACATCCGGTTTGAATTCCCGCAGATGCTCTTTTGCCTTGCGGACAGCCTGTACAAATTTACGGATTGTCCTCACATTCTCCCACGAAAATCTGCGTCTGAAGCCTTGAATTTCCACCGTATAAAACCGAACATTTCCTTCTTTTGGCACAATACGTGATTCCAAACCATTTTCCGTACCGATATAAGCTATCTCTACATCAGGAAATCTTTTTCGCACCGCCCGCGCAATTGCCAAAGCCGGATAAATATGCCCCCCGGTTCCGCCCCCGGACAACAGAATTCGTTTCATGCTTTTTCCTCCCCGGTTATACAGTTTTACGGACAAATCTTGATAAATTCAACAAAATTCCCACTGCCGCCAACGTCAAAGTCAGGGAAGAACCTCCATAGCTTAAGAAAGGCAAAGTGATTCCCGTTACTGGAAACGCTCCCGAAACCACTCCGATATTGATCACGGACTGGATCATGATCATCGCTGTAATCCCCGTTGCCACCAGACTGAAAAACAAATCCGGAACTCCGATTGCTACACGAATCCCTCGCCATACAAGCACAGCAAACAGTACAATTACGGTTGCTGCTCCCAAAAATCCCAACTCTTCGGCCAGAATGGAAAAAACGAAGTCTGTATGGGGCTCGGGGAGATAGAGATGCTTTTGTTTGCTCATCCCCAATCCGAGTCCCATCAGACCTCCAGGACCTATGGCATATAACGACTGAATCAAGTGATATCCAGCCCCCAGCGGGTCTTGCCAGGGATTAAAGAAAGCTACAATACGCTGAATCCGATAGGGAGCAGCCAGAACCAGCCCGGCAAATCCGGCCATGCCAAGGAAACAGAGGAAGGCCAAATGTTTCATTTTTGCTCCGGCTGCAAAAATCAGCACGACACCAGTTCCCATCAAAACAGTTCCTGTTCCCAAATCCGGTTGCAACATAATAAAACCAAACGCCGCGCCCAATAAAAGCAGACCTGGTAAAAATCCCCGGGCAAATCGTTTGATATCATAGTCAGGATTTGAAAAGATGCGTGCCAAAAAAATAATCATCGCCAATTTCATAAATTCCGAAGGCTGGATGCTAAAAGCTCCGATTCCCAACCAGCTTCTCGCGCCATTGCGCAGAATCCCGACTCCCGGAATCAAGACAACCAATAATAATATAAAACATAGGATAAGGCCTGGTTTTGCCCACTTATAAAATTGACCGGGATCCAGCCGCGTAATCCAAAACATCAGGAAAACACCCAAAGCTGCAAACAATAACTGCCGTTTGGCAAAAAAGAAGGCATCACCATATTTGTGATAAGAAAAAGCGGCACTTGCACTGTATACCATTAAAACACCTATTGCCAACAACAGAACAATAGTAATAACAATCACAAAATCAGGTGTGTTATTCTTTGTTTTCATGGGCGTTTTCACCTCTTGAAAATTTGGGCAAGCTTATATTTGAAGACTATGCACAGTCTCTTTAAATATGCTTCCCCGTTCTTCAAAAGAAGTGTATTGATCCCAACTTGCGCATGCCGGAGACAATAATACCGCATCCCCCGGCACAGCCAGACGGGAGGCAATCTTTACCGCGTTTCTCAAGTCATTCGTCGCATGGATTTCTTCCAGTCCAGCTTCCTTGCCCCGCTTAACCAAAACATCCCTGGTTTGCCCATAAACAACCATGGCTTTGACTTTCTTTTCAAACACAGGAACCATCTCTTTAAAATCGATTCCCCGGTCGAGCCCTCCGCCAATCCAGATAACAGGTTCGTCAAAAGATTCCAAGGCTTTGGTCGCTGCCTGAGGATTGGTCGCTTTGGAATCATTGTAATAACGGACATCGTTCACCGTCATTACATATTCCAGGCGATGTTCCACCCCGGGGAAAGTTTTCAGCACCTCGCAAATTCCTGCAACATTTGCACCTGCCACCAAACTTAACGCAATCGCTGCCAGCACATTTTCCAAGTTGAAATCGCCTCGCAGAGCAATTTCACTGACCGGAACAACGGGTTCTTCTTCGCAATTCGAATATTTTGCTATCACCAATCCATCACGAACGAAAACCCCTTTCGGAACTTCCTCCAGCCGGCTAAACCACCAGATGTCGCTTTGGATCTGTTCAGCTGCTTTCCGGCCATAGAGTTGATCCCTGTTCAGCACGGCTACATCTTCTTGTGTCTGGTTTTGAAACAACTTCATTTTTGAGGAAAAATAATCCTCCATATCATGATGATAATCCAGATGTGCCGGATAAACATTCAGTAAAGCTGCAGCTTTTGGTTTAAACGAACTCGTTCCTTTTAGCTGGAAACTGCTTAATTCAGCAACCAGCCACTCTTCTTCCGTGCTGTTCCTGACAACTTCTGCAAGTGCCTGTCCGATATTTCCGGCCACCTTGTTTTTTACTCCGCTTTTGGCCAGCATTTCCCCCACAAGCGTTGTGGTGGTCGTCTTACCGTTAGATCCGGTTATTCCGATAACCGGTCCTTCCGACAATGCTCCGGCAATTTCCACTTCAGTGATGACAGGAATTCCCTTTTCCATTGCCTGAACAACCGGCTTTGCCTCATAGGGAATTCCCGGATTTTTGACGATCAAGTCTACCTCGTCGCTGATCAGGTCTTCAGGATGGCTTCCGCAAAGAACCGGAATTCCCAACTTGTCCAGTTCCTCTGCTTCCGGGCATTGTTTCCGGGGTTTATAATCATTGACCAACACTTTGGCCTCTAAATCGTTTAACAGTTTGGCTACTGCTACTCCGCTGCGGGCCAGTCCCAATACGATCACGTGACGGCCTGCCCATTCGTCTGTTTTTCTCATCTGAGCCACATCTCCATTAATACACCAATAATTGCAAACAGGAAGCCTGCAAACCAAAATGTCGTAACAACCCGCCATTCCGACCAGCCACACAATTCAAAATGGTGATGCAAGGGACTCATTCGAAATACGCGCTTGCCACGAATTTTAAAAGATGTTACTTGAATCATGACAGATAATGTTTCAATAACAAAAATACCACCAATAATCGGTAACAATAATTCCGTTTTCGTAATGACTGCCAAAGCGGCAATTCCCCCGCCCAGCGCAAGTGATCCTGTATCCCCCATAAACACCTTGGCCGGATTGGCATTAAAGACCAAAAATCCCAACAGGGCTCCTACAACAGCAACCGAAAAGATAGTAACGGTCGGGTTGCTTTGCAAAATCCCGATAATGGCGTAAGCGCCATATGCACTAACCGCGGTTCCGGACAACAGCCCATCCAGACCGTCCGTGAGATTGACGGCGTTGGAAGCACCAATCATCATCAGGAGCAAAAGCGGAAGGTACAGCCAGTTGAGTTGAATCGTCAAATCGGTAAATGGTATATCCAGGCTGAAAATATAGTTATTTGGTTCCCCGGTCCGGACAACAAGCAAAACCCAAAAAAGTACAAGTCCGATAAACAACTGTCCCAGCAATTTTTGATTTGCCGTCAGGCCAAGGCTGCGTTTCATTACCACTTTGATATAGTCATCCAAAAAACCGAGAATTCCGTATCCCAGTGTTGCAAAGACCAGAAAGAACAGGTCTGCGTTTATGATTCGGTCATTGTTATTGAGCAATGTCAAGCTGCTAAGTGGAACAGCTGTCAACACTATGGCCGTAAGTATGATTACCCCGCCCATCGTCGGCGTTCCTGCCTTTTTCAAGTGGGCCTGCGGCCCATCCTGGCGAATGCTCTGGCCAAATTTCAAACGTCTCAAAACCGGAATAACCATCGGTCCGAGTATGACGGCTATACCAAAAGCAACAGCAAGTGGAATTAATATGAATCGAAGTTCTAGGTTCCCCATTGTTCTTCCCTTACGCTCCTTCGGTCATTTTATTTACGATTTGGTCTAGTTGAGCTGCGCGTGAAGCTTTGACCAGGAGAACAGACTTGTGATTGCCTTCCCGGGTCAATGTATTTGCTGCATCGTTCAGCGTATGGAAATGAACGAGGGTTTGGGCAGAATTTTTTGCTTCCATAGCTCCTTCATAAATCCAACGACCTCGTTCGCCAATCGTATATAACCGGTTTATGTCTTTTTTCATCGCATAAACCCCTATTTCTCTATGATAGCTTTCCTCTTGTTCCCCAATTTCGAGAATGTCACCCAAAAGGGCCCATTTTTCTCGCTCCGGTTCCATCTCAGCAAGCAAGTCCAAAGCAGCTTTCATAGATGTAGGACTTGCATTATAAGCATCATTAATAATCAGCATGCCGTTTCCGGCTGCTTTCAACTCAAGCCGCATTCCTGTCAAGGATGTGTTAGCCAAACCAGTAGCGATTTCCTGTTCAGTCAATGAGAAACGCCGGGCAACTTCAACAGCATATAACGCATTTTTCATATTGTGCCTGCCCAGCAACGGCAAGTTAAACAAGGTCCCTTTTTTGCGGGACCGAAACACGATCCCTTCAGCCCCCCGAACTTCAGCCTGTTCGGGTGCTTCATCGGCATCATCCTGCCATCCCACACTGATTTGCGGTCTGGTTTCACTCTTTAGATACTGGCGAAGCAGTGGTTCATCCCCGTCAAAGATGATGGTGCCAGAAGAAGAAAGCCCCTCTTTTATTTCCAATTTTGCCCGGGCTATTCCTTCCCTGCTGCCCAGATGTTCAATATGCGATTCCCCAATATTGGTAATCACAACTATATCAGGACGGGCAATTTGGGAGAGAACGGAAATTTCGCCAGGATGGCTCATGCCCATTTCCACGACAGCCAGATCTGTTTGCTCCGGCATCGATAACAAGGTTAGCGGCACACCAATGTGGTTGTTCAGGTTGCCCATTGTTTTATGCACGGAGTATCTTTCAGATAACACAGAGGCGATTAAATCCTTGGTCGTGGTTTTTCCATTGCTTCCGGTCACGGCAACGACTTTTGCCCTGTTTTCACTGCGATACCTGGCAGCCAGTTGGTGCAAAGCCTTGAGCGGATCGCTCACAACAATGACCGGAATATCGAGTGATCCCGGTAGAGGCTTGCCTTTTTGCCACAAGACGGCCGCAGCTCCACGCTCTACCGCTTGATCTACGAACTGATGTCCGTCAAAACGTTCGCCGATCAAGGGAATATAAAGCTGATTGGGATACAGTTTCCGAGTATCTGTCGATACTCCCTTCACCAACCGGTAAATATCAACAGGACTTCCAATCCATTCTCCATAAGTTGATTTTAAAATCCAATTGCATGTGCGCTCCATCTCATCAACCTCACTTTTCCAGGCGTGATGCGATCGCATCACGAGCCGCTTCGCGATCATCAAAATGATGGCGGACTCCATTGATCTCCTGGTATGTTTCATGACCTTTGCCTGCAATCAGGATCACATCTTCCGGCTCCGCTTTTTTTACGGCTTCATGGATTGCCTGCCGGCGATTGCAAATCACGGTATATCGTTCCTGCCGGCAGGATGCAACTCCGGTCAGCATATCCTCTAAAATTTCCATTGGATCTTCGGTACGCGGATTATCTGATGTGAATATGGCATGATCGCTGTATTTAACCGCAATATCTGCCATAATCGGCCGTTTGCTCCGGTCCCGGTCACCCCCGCACCCCACAAGGCAAATAACACGTCTTTTGGCAAATTCGCGAATCGTCTTAAGTACGTTTTCCAGGCTATCGGGGGTATGGGCATAATCGACGAGAACATTAAAGGACTGCCCCATCTCCACTGGTTCAAACCTTCCGGCAACACCTTTGAGTTCAGCCAATCCGGAACGAATCTGATGAAGATCCATCCCTTCGACAAGAGCAACAGACACGGCAGCCAGGACATTATAAACGTTAAATTTTCCAACCAGCCTGGTCTTAACCGGCACTTTTCCCCAAAATGTTTTCAGCATAAAGGAAGTCCCGGAAGAGGAAAACTTGATGTTTTCCGCCCTTACATCTGCCGGTTGATCGATCCCGTATGTCAAAACCTGGGCAGCAGTCCGTTTCATAAAATAACCGGATGCTTTATCGTCTGCATTAAAAATGGCAAACGGATTGTTTTGCAACTCTCCGTCATATGCATTTCCCAATTGGCTGAATAACAGGCTTTTTGCCTCTCGGTATTTTTCCATCGTACCATGATAATCTAAATGATCTTGTGTCAAATTGGTAAAAACACCAATATGAAATTGACATCCTCTGGTTCTCCCCATGTCCAGTGCGTGGGAAGAAACTTCAATAACTGAATACTCACAACCCTCATCCTGCATCATCCGAAATGTTTTTTGCAATTCAACCGCTTCGGGAGTGGTATTTTTTGCTGGAATCGTTTTCCCTTTGATTTTCGTCTGAATGGTTCCGATCACACCAGCAGACGCACCTTTATACTGAAGAAGCTGTTCAATCAGGTAAGTAGTTGTTGTCTTTCCATTTGTTCCTGTAACACCAATCAATTTTAACTCTTTCGTCGGACAGCCATAGAAATTTGCTGCTACCACTGCCATTGCCCTGCGCGTATCAGGAACCTGGATTACGGGGACTTCCGGCAAATCGACTGATTCCTCTACCATTACGGCAGCGGCTCCACTTGCCACAGCCTGTTTTACAAAACGGTGGGCATCCACCTTTGTTCCCCTGAGTGCTATAAACAGGTCTCCCGGCAGTACCTGGCGGGAATCCAGTTGAATTCCTGTTATTTCAGTTGTTAAATCCCCTGTTGCCTTGTTCAACAATAATGGCTGGATTAACTCACATACTTGCATGTTCTTCCTCCTTTTTAAAGACAGAAAGACAACAGAAAATGCCAGGGGATATTCCTGGCATAATTTATTCACACATACCCTATTTTAATCTCCTTTCTATCATTTGTCACTTGTCAGAATAAGTATGCACTTTTCATTCCTTTTCATAGCATTAAAGAAGTACAGGGAGCCAGGTATGTCAGGCAGAATATCCATTTAAATGTCGACAGTCTGTTTACAATTCAACCAGTCAATCCGTCTTTTAACAGCCATGACTGGATAACAGGATCTATTTTCCCAAATAAATCTTGATCATCGTACCCTTTTTGACGCGTTGCCCCGGCTTGGGCATTTGGTCAATTACTTTATCCCCTTTGCCATATACCTTCAGGGGAAAGGAGTACAGACTCGCACGGATCTGATCGATATCCTGGTTAATCAGATTTGGGGTGGCGACAATCGGCGTAACAGTCGGGCTGTTTTCCGGAGAAATCTGCTTCTGGCGCTTGGGCTCCTTGAGATAACGCAAACTGTCATCCATAATATTACCCACAATCGGAGCGGCCACGACACCTCCGAACTGAACCCCTTTAGGATTGTCAAGCGCTACATATACAACAAGCCGTGGATCATCAGCGGGAGCAAAACCCACAAAAGAAACAATGTGGTTGTTTTTCATATATCTGCCATCCGGGCCCACTTTTTGTGCTGTTCCTGTTTTTCCTCCCACCCGGTAGCCATCAACAAAAGCTTTTCTGCCTGTTCCTTTTGCCACCACACTCTCCAGGGCGTGACGGACTTTGTGAGAAGTTTCTTCGGAAATGACTTGCCTTTTCATTTGCGGTTCAATCTTTTGCACCGTTTCTCCGCTTTCCGGGTCAATCCACGCTCTTGCCAAATGTGGGGTCATCAGCTTGCCTCCATTCACGGCTGCCGACACGGCCGCAATCTGCTGAATGGGCGTGACCGAAACACCCTGCCCAAATGCAGTCGTGGCCAATTCAACCGGTCCGACCTGGCTTTCCTTGAACAAAATCCCTCTTGCTTCCCCATTCAAATCAATACCTGTTTTTTGTCCGAAACCAAATTTTTTAATATAGGAGAACAGCGTTTCTTTTCCCAGTCGCTGGCCTAATGTGACAAAACCCGGGTTGCACGAGTTTTCCACAACTTCCAGGAAACTCTGGTGACCATGTCCTCCCGATTTCCAACAGCGCAGCCTGGCCCCGCCCACCGTAATATAACCAGGGTCATGAAAATAATCGTTCAAATTCACCTTGTTCTCTTCCAGAGCA
Organism: uncultured Thermoactinomyces sp.; assembly: GCA_965544045.1. Lineage (GTDB taxonomy): Bacteria > Bacillota > Bacilli > Thermoactinomycetales > Thermoactinomycetaceae > Thermoactinomyces. The sequence continues at coordinate 93,417 of CBEULT010000002.1, read as the reverse complement.
GCGGCCAGTGTAATAATTTTAAACGTAGAACCCGGTTCGTATGTTTTCCAGATGGGCAAATTCCGGTTATAAACCAGAGGATCCGTCATGCGATATTGGTCTGGTCGAAATGTAGGACGGCTGCTCATCCCCAATATTTCGCCCGTATTTGGATCCATGGCAATGGCCAAAGCATTTTCCGGTTGGTACTGAGCCATGGCCTGGTCCAGTTCCCGCTCAATTACAGCCTGGATCTGATAGTCCAAAGTAAGCACCAGATCCAGGCCATCCCTGGGAGGAATATACCGGTCCTCCCCTCCGGGCAATTTTTCTCCCCTGTTGGTAGCGCTGAAAGAAACATACCCTTTTTCTCCTTTCAGCTTCTCATCATAAATGAGTTCCAATCCAGCCAGCCCCTGGTTGTCAATTCCGGTAAATCCCAGCACGTGTGCTCCCAGACTGCCATTGGGATAATACCGCTTGCTGTCTTCCGTAACTGCGATTCCCGGCAATCGCAGTCCCTGGATCTGCCTTGCTTTATCTTCTGAAATTTTCCTTCCCCATGGATGCAGACGTACAATCAACTGTCGCTCGGTGATTTTTTCATAAATCTTTTGCTCAGGAGCCTGGAGAATGCGAGCCAGTTTCTTTGCTGTCTCAGCCGGGTTTTTGATCTGGGCGGGAATGGCCATTACGGAAGGAGAGCTGACGTTATAAGCCAGATTTTTATGATTGCGATCCAATATTTTCCCTCTTTTGGCTTCAAAAGGAATATTCCTGTTCCATAATTCTTTTGCTTTTTCCGTCAATTCCCCGCCTGCGATCAACTGAACATATGCGAGCCGTCCCATAAGAGCTAGCAACACAAACAATGCGATTAGTAACAATGAAAAAAGTCTTTTCCTTACCTGGATCTTTTGGCCGCGCATTTCCTTTCCTCCCATCATATCTCTTACTTTAGAAATTATGATTGAGAGATTCAAAAAATGACACGGCCCGTCCAGCAAAATGAAATTGCCTGTCCATGTAAAAAAGCCTGACCGGATCTCTTCCAGGTCAGGTACTTCCAACACAGGTTATTTAACGGACTTTGCGAACTCGTCATTGGGCTCTATATGCCTGATTTGCAACGATTTTTTCAAAATCTCCCTGGCTACGGGGGCTGCTACTGTTCCGCCTGATGCATTTCCCTCAGCCGAAGAGGGTTCATCAATGGCAACATAAACCACAATTTCCGGATTATTAAATGGCGCAAAACCTGTAAACGAAACAATAAACTTGTTTTCCAGATAACCTGTGCCGTCCGGATCCGGCTTTTGCGCCGTTCCCGTTTTTCCGGCCACTCCATACCCTGGGAGTTCTGCTTCCACGCCAGTTCCGTTCCTGACGACTTCACGCAATAATTCCCTCACTTGCTTTGCGGTAGATTCTTTGATAATGCGGCGGCTTTCCGGCTCATATGACTGGACTTTCTTTTCCAGACCGGTTTCCCAGACTGAATCGAGAATATGCGGTTTATGCCATGTTCCCCCGTTGGCAATGGCACACAAAGACGCCACTTGCTGAATAGGGGTTACCGAAATCCCCTGTCCGAAAGAAACGGTAGCCAATTCTGAGGAATAAAGATCGCGGCCAAAAAAGTACCCCTTTCCTTCAGCAGGCAGATCAATTCCCGTTTTTTTGCCGAGTTGTTTGGTAACATCTCCAAACCCGAAACGGTTAATATAATCGATTAATTTATGTTCCCCCAATTTTTGACCCAGTAAAACAAATGCAACATTGCTTGACAGCTTGATCCCGTCACGAAATGTAATTTTCCCCCAACCTGATCCGTTCCAATCATGAATAATCCGATCGCCTGCCTTGACCGATCCGGACTGGAAAATTGCTTCAGGATGAAACACTCCCTCTTCAATCGCAGCAGCCAATGTAACTATCTTGAAAGTGGATCCTGGTTCAAACTGGCTTTGTACAGCCTGGTTTCTGGCATTGTCTTCTGTTAAGGTTTCCGAGTAGTTTCCAGGATTGAAGGTCGGACGGCTGGCCATCGCCAGGATTTCCCCCGTCCTGGGATCAGCGACAATGGCTGTTCCGCCTTTCGCCTGATAGTTGCCAATCGCTTCCTCCAATTCCAGTTCCAACTGATGCTGGATGCGAGAGTCAATGGTTAAAACCAGGTCCTTGCTGGGTTTCGGCGGACGGTTCTTTTCAGGTTGATCGCTTACCATCATCCCATTTCTGGCTTTTAAATATTTCACATAACCTTCTTTTCCCCTGAGCCAATTGTCATAATACTGCTCTACACCGCCAACTGCTGTATCATCATACCGTAAGAATCCTAAAACATGGGCGGCCAATGTTCCATTATATTGTCTCATAAAAGTGGGAAAGGCATAAATACCATCAATCAACCCTTTTTCATCCAGAGCTGTGATCTTTTTCAATACCTCTTCCGAATATTTATACTTACCTTCAAATCTTAATTCTACGGAATCCGACTTTTTTGATAGTTTTTTTGCCAGCACATCTGCATCAATTTTTAATATAGGCGCTAATAAATTTGCGGTCTTTTGCGGATTTTTCACCTGGCGGGTATCTGCAATAAAATAATAAGCGTCCACTTCCCAAGCTAGCTGCTGCTGTTTTGTCCGGTCATAGATTGTACCTCGTTTGGGGCGAAGAACATCTTCCTTGATCCATGTTTCTTTGGCTGCTGCCAACAACTCGTTATAATCTACGGCTTGCAGCCAAAACAATCTGCCAATAACCATGATGAAACAACCCATCCAAACGAGCCCGATCAGAAGAGAACGCTGCTTGCTCTTCTTAAACATCGAACCCATGATTCAGCCTCTCCCATCTTTTTCTGTACATTTTCTTCTATCGTTTGTTCTTTAAAGAATTGGCCATTCAGGGGCGAATAGAAGGCAAATATTTTGGTGCTGTCAGCTCTAGTCCTTTTTGTTCTGCAAATTTCCGAATACGCTCCACGCTTTTCAGATTGTTCGACTCAGTTTCCAGTTGCTGGTTTTGTTTTTCCACTTTTTTTATTTCCAGTTCTGTATTTTGAATCGCTACATTCAACTCCGAAACTTTAGCAAACCGGGACAGGACAATAACTGCCAGAGTGACACAGACAATCACGGTAAACAGATAAAGTAACTTTTCTCCCATCGGGAGTGCTTTTAAAGGGGCCAACCTTTTCTTGCGCTTCTTGGTGTAAGGCTTGTTGAGCGGCCTCGCTACAGCCGTATTAAAACGATCCTCTCTCATTATATAAATCCTCCTTACACTACCGGCTTCTTGTCTCTTGTTATATTTTTTCTGCAACCCTCAATTTTGCGGAACGCGCCCGCTGATTTGTCTCTATTTCTTTTTGGTCGGGTAAAACCGGCTTTTTGGTAACCACCCTTAATTCCGGTTTTTTTCCACAGGTACATACAGGAAAGTCAGGAGGACAAATACACCCTCGAGCCCGCTCCAGGAAAAATCGTTTGCAAATCCGGTCTTCCAATGAATGAAATGTTATGACACTAATGCGTCCTCTGGGCCGCAGCAATTTAACTCCTTCTTCAAGCGCTTCGCGCAAAGCATTCAGTTCATCGTTCACTGCAATCCGAATTGCCTGAAATGAACGGCGTGCCGGATGGGGTCCTTTCCTGCGTGCAGGAGCCGGAATAGCCTGTTTGATCAACTCAACCAGCTCCAGTGTTGTATGAATCGGTGCTTTTTCCCTTGCTTTACCAATTTCTGCGGCAATTCGCCGAGAAAACTTTTCCTCTCCATATTCAAACAAAATACGAACCAACTCTTCCTCAGGCCACTCATTCACCACATGAAATGCACTCAGTTCCTGTGATTGGTCCATTCTCATATCCAATGGAGCTTCCTGGTGATAACTGAAGCCCCGAACCCCTTGGTCTAATTGGGGGGATGATACACCCAGATCAAACAACAAGCCATCAACCTTGCTGAAACCCAGCTTATTAACGGCTTGCCGGACATACCGAAAGTTATTTTTTACCAAATGGAGGGTGCAATTAATATCCTTTAATTTGTCTCTGGCATGATTCAAAGCTTTCTGATCCTGGTCCAACCCGATCAAAACTCCGGCCGGAGACAATTTTTCCGCAATATATCGGCTATGTCCTCCTCCACCCAAAGTACAATCAACATAAACACCGTCTGATTTGACACAAAGCCCGTTGACTGCTTCTTCTCTCAAAACTGTTGCGTGTTCAAACACATTGCTTCATCCTTTGCTCACAAATCCAGGTCTACAATACTTTCTGCTATTTCATTAAATGATTCTTCAGAGTTTGAATAATACTCTTCCCATTGTTCTTTGCACCAAATCTCAACCCGGGTGGAGACACCAATGATTACGCATTCTTTTTTCAAACGGGCATATTCCCGCAAGTTGGATGCAATATGGATCCTTCCCTGCTTGTCCAATTCCGCCTCACAAGCTCCAGAAAAAAAGAAGCGCGTAAATTTACGTGCATCTGCTTTGGTAAAAGGAAGAGTTTTTAATTTCTGCTCTAATTGTGTCCATTCTGAACGAGGGTATGCAAACAAACAGCGATCCAGTCCACGGGTGATTACAAAAGCGTTTCCGAGCCGTTCCCTGAACTTTGCCGGAATAATCAATCTTCCCTTATCATCGATGTTATGCTGGTACTCACCCATGAACATACCACTTTTCCTCCCCTCGTCCTCCCCTTCCTCACCACTTCCCCCCACTTTCCACCACACTGGTAATTATACCACACGGCAATTAAAAAATCCTGCACGACGGGTGCAGGATTTAACCGTTTATTTCCTTTTGCCGAAAATCAGTCCAATTGCCAACTGGCCAGATACTTCTGCTGTTCTTCAGTGAGATCGTCGATATACATGCCGTTCACTTCCAAAAAATAGCGGGAGACCCGTTCATCAATCTGGTAAGGAACATCCAGAACGTTTCCACCAAGTTTGTCATGATTTTCATGAACGTATAACAGGCAAAGTGCTTGAAGCGCAAATGTCATATCCATAATTTCCGCAGGATGACCATCTCCAGCAGCCAGATTTACCAGTCTTCCCTCTGCCAGTAAATGTAATTTGCGTCCGTTGGGCATGGTGTATTCGGTAATGTCTTTCCGTACCATCCGACGGTTGACAGCAATTTGTTCCAGCGCATCAATATCTATTTCTACATTGAAGTGACCTGCATTGGACAGAATGGCTCCATGCTTCATCACTTGGAAATGTTCCGCTGCAATGACTCCTTTGTTCCCCGTCAACGTAACAAACAAATCCCCATATTTGGCGGCTTCAACCATTGGCATGACGGTAAAACCGTCCATGTATGCTTCAGTCGCCTTGATGGCATCTACTTCCGTGACAATCACTTTGGCGCCAAGTCCTTTTGCGCGCATGGCAACCCCGCGTCCACACCAGCCATATCCTACCACAACAACTGTTTTCCCTGCCACAACCAGATTGGTGGTTCGGTTAATTCCGTCCCACACCGATTGGCCTGTTCCATAACGGTTGTCAAACAGAAATTTTGAATAGGCATCATTAACCGCCACCATAGGGAACCGCAATTTGCCCTCTTTCTCCAATGAACGTAAACGCAAGATTCCAGTAGTTGTTTCTTCGCAGCCACCTTCGACACTTTCCAAGAGATCCGGGCGCTCTGAATGCAGGATGCTGACAAGATCACCACCGTCATCGATAATCAGGTCAGGTCTTGTTTCAAGGGTTTTCATCATGTGTTCCTTATATTCTTCCGGCGATGGATCATATTTGGCGAAGACAGTAATTCCGGACCGGGCAAGTGCAGCCGCAATATCATCCTGGGTGGAAAGCGGATTGCTCCCGGTAATTGCCACTTCTGCACCTGCATCACGGATCAGTTCTGCCAAACAAGCCGTTTTGGCTTCAAGATGCAAACAAATCGCAACTTTTTTTCCAGCCAGCGGCTTTTCTGCCGAAAGTCTTTCCCGCAAACGAGCCAGAACAGGCATATGATCACGGGCCCAATCCATTTTCAACCGTCCCTGCGGTGCAAGACTCATGTCACGAACAATACTGTTTTCTGCTGTGTTCATCCTAATCCCCCTATCCCATTTCTACTTCAAAGGATTCGTGATTATTATAACTAAACAACCACAAAAAAATTAAATGGAAAGCAGATATGGCATGCCATATCCTTTGACAGGCATGTTTGGCTGGTTTATCAGGAAATCAATCCATTCCATATTATGTTGATTCCACAACCAGACCATATTGTAAACCCTTTCTTGCGGCCTATCATTCGGTTGGATAAAGTTGATTAATTGATCCCATTTCCGCAATGAAGCGCGGTGCTTTTCCTTCAGGCTTCTCCATGCAAACTGATGATAATAATCGACTTGTGCCTGGATCTTTGCCAGGTTTTTATCCCCAAATTCCTTCATATTCATGCCAATTTCCTTATCCAGATAATCAACCAGCTGCCGGTGGGCTGAGATGATCCGTTTCTCTGCTTCAGCAAAAACACGGGGCAGATCCAGGGGCTCTTGTAAATTTAACCATATCTCTTTTTTCTGTTTCAGGGAAGAATCCAGTTCCCTCCAATTTAAGGAAAATTCATCGATCCGCTTTTCCTGCCTGCTGTCAATTACCGTTACCCTCATGCGCGGAACGATAACCGGCATTTGCAGGTTTACTTCAAGAAATGCTTCTTTTAACAGGGACCAGTAAGCAATCTCGCCAGGACCTCCCACAAAAAAAAGAACGGGAAACAGAGCTTCCTGCATAAGCGGACGCGTAATGACGTTATTGCTGAACCTGGCCGGATCTTTCTGAAGCAAATCCAGAAGCTCTCTTTCAGACCAGTAGTACTTTTTCGCAACCCAACGGTCATTTTCCCGGAACAAATGCTGGCGTTCGCCATCAGCCAGAATAAAGAGGTTTCCCTGATTCTTTTTCAAATCAACGGGTATATTCAGACCCCATTTCTGTAACTGGAGGGAAGCTTGTTCTGTTTTTTTCCCAATCGATTCGCTGTTTTGGATCAACTTGCTCAAAAAGGGAATTTCAATCTGGCGCAAATTATCGGCATTGGAATCAACGAACAGCAAGCCGTATTTGCCGAAAAAATAATGCAAAACTCTGGCAAATAAGCGCGTCCAGGAAAGCGAGGATTCTCCCCATGTTTTGCATTCTTTCAGCCAAGTTTGCTTAAATTCACTGTCCGGCATGATTTTTGCCAGTTCATCCAGCCAGTGATCGTAAATTTTTTGGTTGATGACCCGGTCCGAAACCGGAATTTTCCGCTGATCCTGGACACAAAACCGGTGTTTGCACGGTTCACCGTCTCCGGTTTGCACCCATACATGATCAACTTCTTGAACATCGTGATCTTCTCCGGCAATCCAAAATACGGGAATTACCGGTTTGCCCAACTGTTCTTCCGCCTGTCTTGCCAAACGTATAATCGTGATCGCCTTATAAAAGGTATATAACGGTCCGCCTAACAATCCTGCTTGCTGGCCACCGATCACCACCATACTCTCATCTTCTTCCAACCGGTCCAGATTGCGCTCAACTTCGGGATGCATCAACTCCGGCCGGTGAAATGCCCGCAGCGCTTTCACCAAGAATGTCCGTTTGATCACCTGTCCTCTTTGTTCCAGATACTTGGCCCGTTTTTGTACACTCTCTTCATGCCAGGGATTGTACTCATAAAAAGAATGTACAAAATCATGGCAATGAAGATACATATCAAGAAAGTTTGATTTCTGTGCAAGTGCAATTTCCTGTAACTTCATACATAACTCCTCTTTACAGCCAATCTTCAATCCCGTAGAAAGAAAAAAGTCTCTTGCCTGTTATGATTCAGCCAGCAATCTCCCAAACCTTTATAAAGTATACACTTTATTTACTGAAGTGACTAACGCTTTTTATTCCGAGCAGGAAACTGAGCAGAAAACTGAGCAGGGAAACGCCCGCAATAAAAGTAAAGACACGTATCTCGATTGACGTAACCAAATATTTCATTTCCTCGTTTATAAACCCAAATGGCAATAACGGATCGATCAAACTGAACAGCCGTGCTGCCGCTACCAGGCCAATCGCTCCGCCCGCCGCACGAAACATTCCCACAGCCATTAGTCCCGAACGAATCCTTCGCGGCGAAACCCATTGGAACATGTAGCGATGTACAGGATCCGCGAGGGAAAAGCTCAGATTAAATCCCAAAAAAGAAACAGCCAACAGAATTAAATGCCGATCGTTCAGCCAAATCAACACCAGGTAAATAAGTGATGTCAGTAAAAACGCTATACACGAAAGCCAGTGCAAATAGTTCCCTTGCGACAAGGAAGCTATGATTGGCAACATCAATGCGGCACTGGCGGCAATCAAACTTAAAAGAATCCCTGTTCCGTATTCCCCCAAATCATAAGCCTGGGTAAACCAGTACGGGAGGAGGGTTAGGGTTGTCCATAGAAATCCTTGCAGAGTAACATACAGATATAAAATCCACAGCCGCCAATTGGCAAACAGATGCGGTTCAAAAAATGGATAGCGCCCTTGCCGTTCCACCATCAATAAAGGGACCACCATCCCGACCGCCACAATCCATAACGGCAAAACTTCCTTTGCCAGCAAGGCAGACCAGCCTTGAGAAAAATCGGTAATCGTAATGGCCAACATCAAAAACAATACGATCAGGCCAAAGAAAATAATTGATTCTCCACCTACACCGGTACGACTGGGCTGATCAACCACTTTCCATTTTTCCGCCAACACCGACACAACAATAGCATACAGTATGTGCAGGACAAGAACCGCTCTCCAGCCCAGCATATGGGCAAGCCATGATGACCAAAGGGGGATTGCGCACAACATTAATACAGCTGCAGAAAGTACCAAAATCCTGTTTCTCTTTGTCATTTTGCTCAGTTCCCGGCGTGTCTGCGAAGACAGAAAGGGGACCATTCCGCCCATTCCTATTGCCTGAAGCACTCTTCCGCACATAAACCATACCCATTCAGCAGCCAGTCCGGCAACAACTGTCCCCAAAACAAACAGGGAAAGAGACATCCACAATACTTCCATTTTCCCTCTCGAAGCAGCCCAATTATCCATTACTGGCAAAGAAAAAGAGAAGAAAGCAAGATGAAGTGAAACAATCCACACTGTCCAGTCCATAGACAAATAATATTCTTGCATTGCAAAAGACAAAATCGGCACAACCATTAATAAATCCAGTGTGCTTAAAACAAGTCCAATGATATAAGTTTCAATTGAAAACCGCTTGGAACGAGACAACATTCTCCCTCCACTATTTACAGCCTGTACATTAATTATTCTTCACATTATAGCATGAACTTTTCTTTTTCCCGAATTCGGGACACCCAAAGCAGGTTGGCAGGTGTATCAATATTGTGTTTCTTTCCTAACCGGACAATAGCGCCATTCATAAAATCAATCTCTGTTGGCCGCTTGTTCTTAATGTCCTGCAGCATGGAAGAAAAATTCATCGCAGTATGAAGGCATACCTGATGAATTTGTTTCCACATTTGCTGATCGGATAATCGTATTTCTTCGTGAGAAGCAACATGAAGCACTTCTCTCAAAATTGCCCTCTTTTCATTGTCATATTCCGGATTTATCAAATCGCCGTTTCGGATTTCATACCAGGCAGTCATAGGATTAACTACACAATTAACGGATAATTTTTCCCAGACCCTTTGCAATACACCTTGGTCATATTGGAAAAGCCCATGACCCGCTTTTACAAACAATTCATGCAACATGGGGGATGGTTCCGGCTGTTTCCCGGGGTAAGCTCCGATCCGGCTGATCCCTTTTCCCGTATGAACCACCTGATGATTCCCACGCTTTAATGCGCCTTCGGTCGTAACGACCAGATAAGTCCGGCACACAGAAGACAATTCTTCAAGCAATGTTTGATGCCCCCAGCCATTCTGGAAAAACAACACCTGGCTATCCGGATGAACCGCTTTTTGCAAAAGAGGAAAAACCCCTTGCAAATGAACCTGTTTTACCATTACCAGAATAACATCAAAAGGAGCATCCTCAATGATCAAATCTGCTTGATTTGCGTGCACCTTTATATTTTTTACTTCTCCGCTCAGTGTCGTAAGATCAATTCCGGAATAGTTGATTTCACTTGCCTGCTTTTCAGTACGGGTGACAACAAGAAATCGGTCAAATTTGTCTGCCAGGCGTGCAGACCATAACAGGCCAAGCGCCCCGCCTCCCCATACGGCAATTCTCATATTTTTCACCTCTCATGGAAGGGAGAAGGCAACAAAAATCGCCATCTCCACCACTGTACCTGCCGTTTTGAATAAAGATTTCTTCATCGATCTTCAAATCTTGCCTAGCAAAAAATAGAGCCATCTTGTTTAAATCATGGCTCTATCATCTTATATCATAACGTTATATGGTTTTATTTTCATCGTTTTATATCAATATCTTGTTAAACCGGATAAACGGGATGTTTCCGCTCGCTAAATTGAAGCCGCTTGCTTTCATAAGCACACAAGCGCCGGCTTAATTCGCTCCGCAATTCATCGGGTTGTACAATACCGTCTATTACCAGTTCGCTTGCCAAGCGGTAAATATCAATATCCCGTTTATATTCCTCCCGTTTTTCCATAATGAAGCGGGAGCGTTCCGGCTCTTCCAATTCCTGGATTTTATTGCTGTATACAGCGTTCACGGCTGCTTCCGGCCCCATCACGGCAATTTGTGCCGTAGGCAATGCCAGACAGCAATCCGGTTCGAATGCGGGTCCCGCCATCGCATACAATCCCGCGCCATACGCTTTTCGAACAACAACAGAAAGTTTGGGAACACTTGCTTCGGAAACGGCAGAGATAAGTTTGGCGCCATGGCGAATAATGCCTGCGCGTTCTACCTGCGTACCGATCATAAATCCGGGAACATCTGCCAGGAATATAAGCGGAATATGATAGGCATCGCACAGGGTAATAAAACGCGCTGCCTTATCCGCTGAGTCAACAAACAGGACGCCACCTTTTACTTTTGACTGGTTGGCAAGAATTCCAACCGCCCGCCCGTCAATCCGGGCAAAACCAGTGATCAACTCCTTGGCAAACAATTCTTTTATTTCATAGAAAGAACCTTCATCCACCAGGCTTTCAATCAGTTGCAACATGTCAAACGGGGTATTTTGATGGTCCGGCACAATTTTGGAAATGGGGCGCGCACCTTTGGCTGGCGGCCTGGCGTCCACTTTGCCCGGGCTTGTCTGGTAGTTAGAAGGAAAGTAGCTTAAATAGCGTCGGGCCGATTGAATCGCTTCCTCCTCTGAGGCAGCCAGCACATCACCGCATCCGCTTACGGTACAATGCATCCGTGCACCGCCCATTTCTTCCAGGGTTACTTTCTCCCCGATCACCATTTCGGCCATCCTGGGAGAACCGAGATACATGCTGGCATTTTTGTCTACCATGATGACAATGTCGCAAAAGGCTGGGATATAAGCTCCTCCGGCAGCTGACGGCCCAAACAGCAGACAGACCTGCGGAACCATTCCTGACATCTTTACCTGATTGTAAAAAATGCGCCCCGCCCCCCGTCTTCCAGGAAACATTTCAATCTGATCGGTAATCCTTGCCCCGGCCGAATCAACCAGATAAATAAGCGGTACTTTCATTTTCATGGCGGTTTCCTGGATACGAATAATTTTTTCTACCGTCCGTTTTCCCCAGGAACCGGCCTTTACTGTTGAATCATTGGCCATCACGCAAACAAGTTGCCCACCTACTTTTCCAATCGCTGTCACCACCCCGTCTGCGGGGAGGTTTCCATCCTGGAAATTGGCAAAAAGCCCGTCTTCCAGTTGAAAATCATCATCAAACAACAGTTCCAGGCGATCCCTTACAAAAAGTTTCTTTTGCTGCTTTAATTTATCATGATATTTTGGATCACCGCCGGAAAGTGTTTTTTCTATATTTTCACGCAATTGTTCTGTCAATGATTCCTTCATCAAGGTTTCCCTCCCAGTATTGTTATTCTCCCGCATAACGGGGTTTTCTCTTTTCCTTGAATGCAGCCAGTCCTTCCAGCCGGTCTTTCGTGGGAATCAAGGTTTCATACGCTTTGGTTTCCAGGGCCAGTCCTGTAGCCAAATCGGTCTCCATTCCGTAGTTAATGGCAAATTTCGCCTGTTCCACGGCAAGCGGGGCATTTTCCCCGATTTGTTCCGCCAGCTCAAGAGCTGTTTCCAATCCTTTTCCCCTGGAAACAACCTTATTGACCAACCCCAATTTTTCCGCATCCGGCGCTGTCAGCTTTTGTGCAGTAAAGATCAGTTCCTTTGCTTTGGCCTTTCCAATCAATCTGGGCAGGCGCTGGGTGCCCCCGGCACCGGGAATAATTCCCAGAGAGGTTTCAGTAAGGCCGAGTGTGGCCGTTGACTCTGCTACACGTAAATCACAGGCGAGAGCAAGTTCTGTTCCGCCCCCCAGAGCAACGCCGTTTAAAGCGGCAATTACCGGTTTTCGCAGTTGCTCAATGCGTGTAAACGTATCACGAATCAAACGGATATAGCGTCGGACTTTCTTTTGTTCCATTGTACGGCGCTCTTTCAGGTCAGCACCTGCACAAAAAGCTTTTTCGCCGGCACCCGTTATGACCAGCGCCCGTATCTCTGGCCGGTCTGTCAAATCATTAACCAGATCGGACAAAGCTTCCAATGCCGGCATGTTTAACGCATTATAAACTTCAGGACGATTAATGGTTATGATAGCGATATGGCCTTTGTATTCCGTCAAAACGGAATCCATTTATTTTCCCTCCTTCATATTTTTTCTTTCAGCAGCATAACTTTTCAGAAATTTGGAAGCCAGAGGCTTATTCAATTGTTTTTGCGCATACAAACTGGTCTCACATAAACGGTCCAAATCAATACCTGTTTTTATCCCGCTACGCTCCAGCATATAAACCAGGTCCTCGGTGGCAAGGTTGCCCGCTGCTCCCGGAGCATAAGGGCAACCACCCAAACCGCCAAACGACGTGTCCAAGGTATGAATCCCTGCTTCCAGGCAAGCATAGGCATTAGCCAGGCCAGTTCCCCGGGTATCATGAAAATGTCCCGCCAATCGGGAAGCGGGCAAAGCAGCCAGCAATTCATCCAGTCTATGTTTTACCTCCTGTGGTGCCGCCACCCCGATCGTATCTCCAAGCGAAATTTCATAGACACCTATTGCCAGCAACTGTTCGCACAGCCAGGCCACTGTTTTTACAGGCACACTTCCTTCATAGGGACAGCCAAACACTGTGGAGACATATCCCCGAACCCGCTTCCCTTGTTGGCGAGCCAAGTCAACCACTTCTTTCAGGACAGGGAGTGTTTCCGCCATACTCTTGTTTATATTGCGGCGATTATGCGTATCACTGGCTGACATGAATACGGCATATTCGTCTATTTTGGTTTTCAGGGCCCGTTCCAGCCCACGACGATTCGGAACGAGCGCTCGATAGGTCACAGGCAAATCCGGAAGGTTAGAAGCCACAAGCTCGGCATCTGACAACTGCGGAATCCATTTGGGATGGACAAAAGAAGTAACCTCCAGATGTTCCAATCCCGCCTCAACCAAGCGCTTGATCAGTTCTTGCTTGACTTCGGCAGAAAGTATTGCCGGTTCATTCTGCAATCCATCCCTCAAGCCTACTTCTACGATCTTTACATCTGCCACTTTCACCCCACCCCTGCTTCAGGATCTATTCAAGCTCAAGCAAACAGTCTCCATCGCTGACAAACGAACCGGCTTCCACTTTGACTTCCTTTACGGTTCCCGACTGGTCCGCCTGAAGTGGCACTTCCATTTTCATTGATTCCAGAATTATCACATCCTGACCGGCTTCTATCTGTTCTCCAACTGAGACTAATACCTGCATTACAGTCCCTGCCATACTTGCCTCTACTTTAGCCATCGTTCATCACCTCGGTTTTAAATTTCGCTGATTAATTTTGTATGGTATTTGCCTCTCTGAAATTCCTCTGTTTCGAGTATTTTTGTCAACAGAGGCAGATTGGTCCTGATTCCTGACACACGACATGCCTTAAGTGCTTTTTCCGCCCGCTTTAAAACCTCTTTCCGATCGCTGCCACTTACAATCAGTTTGGCAATCATCGGATCATAAAACGGCGTTACCGTATTACCTTTCTCAATGCCGGTATCTACACGAATTCCATCTCCTTCAGGAAAAAGCAACTGTGTCACTTTTCCGGGTGAAGGCAAAAAACGCTCCGGATCTTCGGCATAGATGCGAAATTCCATCGCATGGCCGCGACAAGTAACCTCCTCTTGTCTTGAAGGAAGTGGTTTTCCTTCGGCCACTGCAATTTGCCAATCAACCAGATCCACCCCGGCAATCTTTTCGGTAACGGGGTGTTCCACTTGCAATCGCGTATTCATTTCCAAAAAATAGAACTGTTCTGACTTATCGACCAAAAATTCTACAGTACCCACTCCAGTGTAGCGAACCGCTTTTGTCGCCTGGATCGCAGCCTCGCATAATTTTTTCCGTGTCGATTCGCAAATGGAAGGAGAAAGACTTTCTTCAATCACTTTTTGGTTTCTCCTTTGGATCGAGCATTCCCGCTCAAACAGATGGATTACATTCCCCTGTTCATCGGCGGCAATCTGAACTTCCACATGTCGTGCATCGGTAACCGCTTTTTCCATAAACAGGCCATCATCGCCAAAATAGGCTTGTGCCCGCTGTTTTAAAGCACGAAATTGTTTTTTCAAATCCTGTTCAGAATCACAAATCTGCATGCCAATACCTCCGCCACCAGCGCTGGCTTTCACCATAACAGGATAACCCAGGGCATCCGCTGTTTTCAGCATATCCTCCAGCCGATCCATTCGCCCGGAACCCGGCACGACGGGAACACCGGCTTTCTCCATGGTTTGTCTGGCTGCGACTTTGTTTCCCATTCGGGCAATTACCGCTGATCTGGGACCAATCCACTTCAAGCCACTTTGCAACACTTTTTCAGCAAAAGTGCTGTTTTCCGACAGGAAACCGTAACCGGGATGGATAGCGTCGGCTTCCGTTTTTTTTGCTGCTTGCAAAATCAGTTCCATATTTAAATAACTTTTTGTCACTGGCGGAGGACCTATGCAAACCGCTTCATCAGCCATCTTTACAAATGGCAATTCCTGATCGGCTTTTGAGTATACCGCAACCGTTTGCAGTCCTTTTTCCTGACAGGTACGAATAATACGACAAGCTATTTCTCCACGATTTGCAATCAATACTTTTTGAATTCGCATAGTCCACCTCAATTCTGAAAAGTATTATAAGCATAAAATGTGGATCTATTTTAAAAAGTTCTACAAAAGCTGAATTTTGTCCTTCTCTATAGAGTAATGTTTTATGGTAAAATAAGATTGCAGGATTGCATTCTGAACCATAAATATAGGGGGGTCTCTGGGTGAAGACCTTAAAAGTTGAAAGGTTGAAAATTAATTACAAAACACTTGAGGAATTCCAACAATTTCACGAGGTCGGACTTCCGGAATTGTCCATGCTAGAAGATTTAAAAATGAATATGGTGGAGAACGATAGTCACTCCCCTTTTTACGGCATATACCGTGATGGAAAGTTGGCTGCGCGAATCAGCTTGTATCGGGTGGATGCCAAATATGACCGTTATTTTTTACCTCCCCAGGATTATTATGAAATCTGGAAACTGGAAGTGCTTGAACCCTTTCGCCATCAGGGAATGGGTACGGCTTTGGTCTCTTTTGCCAAAAGCTTGGGGTTGCCTGTCAAAACAAATGCCCGTCATCGGTCTGATCCTTTTTGGGAAAAAATGGGCTTTATCCCTGTCCAATACAATCCTGAACGGGATCGTGGGGAAAGCCCCTATGTTTGGTTGCCAAAAGGTGTTTCATTACAAGAATAGGGCATGCAATTTCAAACTGAAAGACCCACATGAAAAGATGCGGGTCTTTTTTTCATTTGTCGATCTGTTCAAGTCTTTCCTCTTCTTTTTTCAGCTTGACCTGGCTGTTTGATGTTTCATCTTCCAATACGGCCAGTTTGCGTGCTCTTTCCATGATTTGCACCAGTGTGCGGTAATCATCGTTCACAAGACGATAATCACTCTTGACATGACTTAACTGGTCTTTCATTTCCTGATTTTGCTGCTCCAATTTTTCCATTTCCCGCTCCCGTTCCTGCAGTTCCTTTTCCAGTTCCTTCTGCTGCCTTCGCAAATCATTGATTTCATTTTTATATTGCCGTAAAAAGCGAATAATATTTTCAATGGAATGAACCATATCATCAGAAGAAAAGGATTCCCGTCTCGAACGATGTGCCGCCAATTTACCCCGTTCCTGCAATTTCTTTTGCCGTTGCTGTTTGGCAATCTGGATTGCAGGTTCATACTTTTTGCGCACCGTACTGTTCCAGCGGAATCCGCAAGCAGCCGGCGTTCTCCCAAGCTTTTCCGCAACTTCCTCAAAGGCGGATAATTGAGTTCCTCCTTCACGAATATGCCTCAGGGTTACTTCAGCCAAAATCATGTCATCATCGGGAGTCCAGGCATCCTGGCGTTTAACAGCCATAAAATGTACCTCCTATCCTATAAAACCCATGCTCTCAGTGGTTAAACTTCCTTTTGCTTTACTGTATGCAATTGGTATAAATCATAGTATATGGATCTACTATTTTTTATTACCAGCCAAATGTAGAAGTATACATTTTGCCGGACGCCGATTAAAAAACACTATGGATGCTGGAAGATCGGCTTGCGCTAAACCAGCCGGTCCGTTACTTCTTTCGGGTGCGCTCCAAAAATGCTTCCACAGCCTCCCGATGAATGTCCGTTTCCCACAATGTAGTACAATAATCGGCCTCCTGCCATAAAAGTTCAGAAGAACGTTTCCCTTGTCTGACGGCATTTGCCAGTGATTTATAACTGTGGGTAACTTCCGGAGAAGCCTTGACAATCAATTGCGCAAACTTTTCTGTTTCTTCCCAAAACGATTGGCTTTCCAGCAGCTCGTCTACCAGCCCTTTTTCATATGCTTCACCGGCATCCAGTATTCTCCCGCTCAGCAGCATGGATAATGCCCGGGAAGGGCCAATTTTTTGCATCAATCGACTCGCTCCTCCCCATCCAGCCGTTATGTGCAAATTAACCTGAATCATCCCAAACCTCGCCAATTTCGAGGCGAAACAAAAATCACAGCTGGCCACAAACTCGCAGCCTCCGCCTACCGCAGTCCCTTCGACTGCTGCAATCGTAACCAATCGGGATGTATGGATCTTTTCCAGCAGTTTTCCCATCCGTTCCATAATCGGCTGAATTTCATCCTTTCTGGTTCGTTGGTGAAACTCTGCAATATCTCCTCCTGAAAGAAACGCCCGCTGGTCTCCATAAAAAATGACCGTCTGCAATTGTGGGTCTTTTTCCCATTTCGCCCAGATTTCTTCCAGTTCCTGAATCATTCTTAAATTTACCGCATTTCTTACTTCTGGCCGGTTAAAACGGATCCAGCCTGTCTTTCCGCTCTTGCGGACAATGAGTGTCTGCATCTTCGTCATCCTTTCTTTGTTGCTTGCTAGCAGAATGTTCTGAAGGTATAATGAAATTGTCATAAATTTCGATCATTACAAAAAGGGTTATCCGGAAAGGAGAGAAACAATGGACCGTATGTTTCGGGTTCTGGGGTTCTGGACTTTTGTGATTGCCACAATGTTCCTGGCGGGTGAAATGCTTGTTCCAGCGGCCCTTTTTGCCCTGCAAACGATTATCTTTGTCGGTTTGGGTTACATGCGACTTGCCGAAAGAACATATATGTATCTGTTTGGCGGATATATGTTTATCTCTTTCATTGGGATGGTGGGGTATTCCACTTTCATGATGCACTAAAAAAGGCAGAATTGCAAAAATAACTTGCGGAATATTTAGACGATGCCAAGAAAAAGGGAGCCAGGATGCGGCTCCTTTTTTTGCCGGTTTTATGTTTGTTTTATACTCGGAATTTCCACATTCGGATCAACATCGGCATCATAATCTACTCCGTCCGTTTCAAAACCAAACAGTTGAAAAAACTCACGCCGATAGCCTGCAATATCTGTGATTTCATCCAGTGTGTCTGATTCAACCTGGTTCCAGTTTTTCATGATGGCTTCCTGTACTTCCGGTTTCATTTCCAATTCATCGATACGGATGCGCCCCTGTTCGTCCACAGGCACCGAACCCGAATGATAAAGACGATCCGCAAATAAACGATACATTTGCTCAATGCAACCTTCATGCAAGCCTTTTTCTTTCATGACCTTGTACAGGAGTGAAATATACAGGGGAACAACAGGAATCGCTGCACTGGACTGGGTAACAAGCCCTTTGTTTACAGATACAAAAGCCTGTCCATTCAACTGTTTCAATTTTTCATCCAATTCCCGGGCTGTTTTTTCCAGGTGATCTTTTGCTTTGCCCACGGTTCCTTCGCGATATACCGGCCATGTCAGTTCCGAACCAATATAGGAATAGGCAAGCGTTTTTACTCCGTCAGTCAGGACGTCGGCTTCCTTCAGGGCATCGATCCACATTTGCCAATCTTCCCCACCCATAACCATTATCGTATGGCGGATCTCTTCTTCCGTCGCCGGTTCAATTGATACTTCAGATACCTCTCTGGTATGGAAGTCAACAGTTTTATTGCTGAAAGGTTTGCCAATCGGTTTTAATACTGATGAAAACAGCTCTCCTGTTACAGGATGCAAGCGCTTTGGTGCCGCCAGGCTATAAATGACCAGATCCACTTTTCCACCCAGATCCTGTTTGATCCGATGAATGGTTTCTTGCTTGATTTCATCCGAAAATGCATCGCCATTGATGCTTTCTGCTACCAAGCCCGCTTTTCTGGCTTCCTTTTCAAACGCGGCTGTATTATACCAACCTGCAGTTGCTGTCCGGTTTTTCATACTCGGTTTTTCAAAGAAAACTCCCAGAGTGTCTGCTCCGGCACCAAAGGCAGCGGTAATTCTTGATGCCAGTCCATAACCGGTCGATGATCCAATAACCAGCACCTTTTTGGGTCCATTCACCTTGGGCTGGCTTTTCACATACCCAATCTGCCTCTCGACCTGCCTGGCACATCCAACCGGATGGGCGGTTGTACATATAAAGCCTCGAAATTTCGGTTTAATAATCATCTTTCAACCTCTTTCATTTATTTTTGTAGGTGGCAAGTTTTTCATCTGGATTAGAACGTGAAATACTTCTCCCATCGTTTCCGGATGAATCAACTGTTTAATGGCCCGTACCCGCTTCGCTTCTTTACCAAACGGATCTTTGACCGGTTCTGTGGGCAAAAATTGCAAAATGCCGTTGTCCATTAAAAACCTTGACTGGGACAAAAACTGATAAGATCCAAACCCGGCATCCATTCCCCATTCAATCAAATGCGAAAAATTGACATCATATGTAATATCCATTTCGCCCGGGGCATCGTACAGTTCATCAACCACCTGATGCCCGCGAAAACCGCGAACAGTTTTCTGTTTCTGCAACAATTGTTCACGAAGCCCCCCATAATCAATGGTGAGCAGAATACCTTGATTCATCCAGTCTGCGATTTCTCGCATCCAGTCACACGCAGCCAGACAGAGTGCCATCTCTCTGCCTTCTTCCAGTTCCGTCAGCCATCTGCCAACATGTTTGCTGCCCCATTTGTCTTCAGACAAAGGTAACCATATTTCTTTCAAACAGGGGTTGTTCTCCGTGACCGTCACATGTGCCTCCAAAAACTCGCCATGCTCTTTTTTTATCCGATATACCGGGAATGCGTCAACCAGTTCATTGCTGTAAATAAATGAGAATGGAGCTGCCGGAACATCACTCAGGCGATTAACCAGATGATATTTGATAGGACATGCCGATAGCCTTTCTTTTTGCAAGCGCTGATGATAAGAACTGGTTTCTGCCAGATAAAAAGAAATTTTGTTCGGCGGAAGTCCCATCGCAATCAGACCCTGTCCGAATTGTTCAGCAATCCGACCGTCTCCCGCACCCAGTTCCACAATCGTCCAATCCGACAAAGAACCGTTTTTATCCAGCCAATTCCCGAAAAAGCGACTGAGAACCTGGCCAAACAGCTGGCCGGCATGGGCATTGGTAAAAAAATCGCCGCTTTTGCCCAATTTGTTTTTCTCTCTTTGATAGTAACCCCACTTGGGATGATACAATGCCTTTTCCATATATTGACGAAAACTGATTGCCTGCTTTGGAGTTGACTGGATAACCCGGATCAACTCATCGCGTAAAGAACCACTCATTTCAAACTCCTCCAGCCATGAATACTCTCATTCCTGAGCTCTTGTCATTTTTTCATCATCATGTAAAAAGACGGGAGGGAAAAAACCTCGTACTTTCCTGTGATTTCAGTGAGATTCCTGGTACTTGCAGATTAAGAGTTTCAGTAGTAATGCCGACAATACTTTTATCAGGAAAGTTTTTGCGATGGTCTCTCCTTGTCCGGCTTCCGTGTTCTCCCAACTTCAGGGCAGGCCAATTCTTCCATATCCTAATTCAACTATAATGCAGTTTATCCTTTCTCTCGCTATATAAAGCACTTCCCCCAGGATATTATAATCATGCAAGCTGACCTGTCCAAGTCATCATTCCGCCCGACAGATTATACAGATTTTCAAAGCCTTTATCAGCCAGAATCATTACCGCAAACATGCTTCGGTTGCCGCTTCTGCAAACAAGCAACAGCGGTTTGCCTTTAGCATGTTCAAGTTCATGTATTCTGTTCTCTAGTTCATCTACCGGAATATTTATACTTCCTGGAATATGTCCTTCGTTATACTCTTTTTCTGTACGAACATCCACGACCGTAAATCGATTTGTTTTCCCGAAAAAAGAACGTTCGAATTCATTTGCTGCAATATCCTGAAAAAAACTCATCTTAACAGCCACTCCTGTGAAATGATTTTTATAACATTGGAAGAATGTACTCATGCAATTGGTTGAGATGAAGTGACCCTTCTACTTTCTTGCTGATCTTCCCATCTTTGTCAATGAAAAATGTACTTGGAATCGATCCCACCTGATAAAGCCTGGTAATATCCCGATTCCTGTCCATCAATATCGGAAAATCCAGTCCATATTGATTGGCAAAAGATGAAACCGCCACATCGGTTTCGGCAATATTGACAGATAGTACGACAAAGCTATCTTTATGATATTTTTCATATGCTTTCTGAAGCGCCGGCATTTCCGTCCGGCAAGGTTCACACCATGTTCCCCAAAAATTTAATAATATTGCTTTGCCCTTATAGTCACTCAGTTGTACTGTTTTTCCATCCAACGTCGAAAGTTCAAAATTGGGCGCCTTTTCTCCTGCCGCCATTTGGCTTTTCCCATCCTGGATCACAGTATGATATAAAGCATACCCGATTAACACAACCATAACAAGGAACAAAATACGCCGCACCCAATATCTGGCAGACCGATTCATTCCCTCACCTGCTTTCCTTACAAAGTGTACCCCAGATCAAAATCCTTGAAAACCGGTAATCTTGGATAACCAAGCTGTAAGAGCAGTCATCTGGTCAGTATACAGCAATATTCCAAGCAAAATCATCATTGCTCCGCCCCACTTCATCAACCGCTCTGAATACTTTAGAATAAAGCGTGTTTTGCCGATAAAAAATGCCATAACAAAAAAAGGGATGGCAAAGCCGAGAATATATGCGGTCACATAAAAAAATCTCATTTCCGGATGAACAGCCGTCAGTGTTATAATTGCCGCAAAAATGGGCCCGATACAAGGAGTCCATCCTGCCGAAAAGCCTATTCCGACCAACATGGAACCCAAATAGCTGACCCCTTTTTTTGAAGTCTGCCATTTATACTCCCGCATCAGGAATGAAGGCCGGAATATCCCCAGCATGACCAATCCCATTGCGGCAATCAAAACAGCCCCCAACATGCGGATAAGGTCTTGATATTCCCGAAAAAACGCACCAAACCAACTTGCACTAAACCCAATAGCATAAAATACGGCGGAAAAACCGGCCAGAAAAAAAAGAGTATGTAACACGCTCAGTTTGACCACTTCTTTGGAACGCCGCTTTTCTTTCAGCTGGCTGACGGATACCCCTGTAATATAGGAGAGATAAGAAGGATATAACGGCAAGCAACAGGGAGAAACAAACGAAAGCACCCCTGCTCCGAATGCCAGCCACCAGGAAACCTGTTCAACCATAATTTTCCCCTTCCTGTTTTTTTAACCGAATCTTTTTCTTTTTATCAATCTCCCGGTCATCATTGATCTCGATCGAAAACTTCTTCAAAATTAAGGGCAAGTTCCGGTCGCATTAGCCAATAGAAATTTTCTTTTGGTATCCCGGAAAAGGAATGCACCACCACTTAATTCCTGTTTGTCTACCGACATTTGAGCTCCTGTTTTTTTGATCATGAGCTGTCAAAGTCTGCGACCTGCTGTCAACATTTTGAAACGGCTTGTCCGCTTTCAGTTTTGTTTGAATATCAGAAGGGCATATCCCGGAATAATTGCTCTTATATACAATTTTGAAAATTTCTATATGAGATTTCTTAATTCTTCTGCAAGCAGTTTGGCCCATGATTTGTCATCAATCTCAAGGGGTCATTATAAAGCACAGGGTTCTCCTTCAAAGTTTTTAATTTTATTTAAGGTGCAATATTTTCAGATATTGGGAAGGTCGTCCCGGTTTTGACACATTAGCAATTTGAAAAATATTATATCAAATTTGAAGTGATTTTTATCCTGTTTTTGTATTGGAAAAATAAGCAGAGCCATTGTACTATAAACAGTTTTCTATTTGTTCAAGATATTTGATGTCCTTTTGGCTACCCGGCAGCATGACGCAACCCGCCGGTTTATCTGTTTTTCTTTGGTTTGCCGTGTAGCCAAAAAACATTTTTCATGTGTAATTCTGTTTTAAAGACCGTGTATTTCCGTAAACAGTCAGTTGGTCACTTCTTTTACAGCAGAAAAAAGTTGTTCTTCTGAAATAGCACCCATAAATTGCCGAACAATTTTCCCATTTTCATCCACGATAAATGTAGCCGGAATACTGAACAAACGGTATTGATCAATGCCAACAACAGTTCCATTTTGCAAGCGGTCCAGAACCACCGGAAAGGTAAATTTGTTTGTTTTCAGATATGCCCCGACATCCTCTTCTTTTCTTTCCATAGCTGTCTGATTCACCATAATTACATTGATCTCATTATCATACTGCTTATACAGCTTTTGAAAATATGGCATTTCATGTTTGCAAGGCGGACACCAGGTTGCCCAGAAATTGACAACTGTTGGCTTGCCATGGTTTTCATAAAGCTCCAGTTCTTCTCCCGACATAGTTGGCAACTTGAAATTAGGAGCACAGTGGCCTTCCAATGGCTTGGTTTCACCTTCACACTCAGCCCGTTTCATGAATGCAGCCGGATTTTCACTGGCATCACGAACTGTCATAACAATCGCCCCCATGACGGCCGCTACTAAAATTCCCAAGATGGCAATTTGACGTTTACGCATCTGTTAAGGCTCCTTTACGAAACTTCTTTTATTCTTCCTCATGGGAAAATATTTAATGATTAATTGAACTTGTTGCCGGGAAAGCGTTTGTCTGCCAAAAGACCAGCTCTCACCTGGTTCTCTGTCTTTTACAGCATTCCGGTAACAAACGGATTATAAGTCTGTTCCCGACCAATCGTTGTTTCAGGACCATGCCCACATAACACGCGGGTATCTTCAGGCAGTTCCAAGATACAATCATGCAGTGTCCGTATTAACGTGTCATGGTCGCCTCCCGGCAAATCGGTACGTCCAATTGAGTCTTTGAACAGGACATCTCCACAAAAAATCACGGACTCCAACACATAAGTGATACTGCCTGGCGAATGTCCCGGTGTATGTACCACTTGCCAATTATGCCCAAGCAGAGAAAGCTGTTCACCGCCTTGCAACTGATAATCAGCCGCTTCACAATTAATCAGCGGCATCCCGGGGAAAAGAGCCGAGCCGTTTTTCCTGGGATCCCTTAACCAGTCTGCCTCCAGTTCATGCACATAGACAGGGGCATTGGTCAAAGCCCGAACCTCCCGGACTCCACCGATATGGTCGAAATGAGCATGCGTTAAAAGAATCGCTTCAATCTCAAGCTCCTTTTCACGGATCCTACTGAGAAGAGGAGACGGTTCCATTCCCGGATCAATGACAACACCGTGTTTTTCATCAGGATTATATAACAGGTACGTATTGGTCATTACCGGACCTAACACCAAAGATTCAACAATCATATTTTCACATCCCATCTTATTCAACTCATTTAAGCTCATTCTACACTGAAAAGATTATTTTCAGCAAAATATACATGTAAACATCTATTTGCGGACAAAATAAGCGCAAAAGAACGGAAAGGAAGTGGAACGGTTGAAAACATGGATTAAAGGAATTTGCGGTTTGATCTCCATTATTTTGTTTCTTGGCGCCTGTTCGCAACAAAACGAACCGCCTGCTGACAAAGCTTCACCAAAAGACACGCCACAAACAGTACGGGTAAAACAGACAGCTCCCGAGCAGAGGAAAAACCAGTCAGCACAAGCCGTTGCAAACCGTCTTGTGCAAATAGCAAAAAATGTTCCAAACGTAAAAGATGCCTCGGCAATTGTTCTGGGACCTTATACAATTGTTGGCATCAATCTTGATCCTACGCTTGACCGCGGACGAACCGGCACCATTAAATATACCGTTGCACAAGCCCTTCATGAAGATCCGCAGGGCGCCCATGCATTTGTAACAGCAGATCCGGATCTGGTCCAACGAGTCCGTGAATTGAATGAAGACCTGCAAAATGGAAAACCCGTAAAGGGAATTATGGATGAATTGGCTGAAATCGCCGCCCGCATTGTACCACAGCCATCCCGGGAAACCGAAAAGAAGGAACGGAAACCCACCAGGACTGATCAGGAACGTTTAAAATAAGGAAAAAGCAAACATCGGTTCCTTCCGAGTTTGCTTTTTCTGTTTTTAACTTTTTTATGAAGCACCTGCCGTTTGTTTCTTATAGAATTGAGATATAGTATACTACAGATGAACCATTGATCAATAAAGGAAGATGCCCAATGAAAGTAGTCTGTATTTTATGCGACAAGGTTTTTCAGCCGGATCCGCTTACAGAGAAAAAAATAAAAAAATATCCCCACCGGATCCAACTCTGTCCTGAATGCTATGAACGCATTAAAAACAAGGCGTTGACAAGATTTGAAAAGAATCACTCGTCAAAGGTTTGATTATATTTTGGTTCGGCTAGAATATCCTGGAGCAATTTCTCTGCGATCTCCTTCGGAAATTTTTCTTCCTTTTTCTCACCTGACTGCTGATAACGAACTACGTATTGATTCCCTTCTTTCTGTTTCTCCAATTGCTCCACACCATGATCATCATGCAACATTTCCTCAAAAAACTGTGCGGTATCACGTGCGGATCGGTCACTCGGCCTGGCATCCTGCACAACCTGGATTTGCAGCCAATTAAAGAGAGCATCTTTCAATTGCATTTCCAAAACTCGCCTCGATTCATGTCTGTGATTTTATAATCCTTTATTTTGTACGCATCCTGGTTCTGTTTTTTCCTTTTTTCTGACCAAACAGTGCCTGGTTCTGGCCAAAGCAATGATAAGCACGATAACCAGCAGAGCCGGAATAATAGGTAAGCTCATATAATGAAACAACACGAGAAACAAGCAGCCAGCCGCTAATGACAAATAAGCAAGCATCGTCTTAAAAAACGGAAGCCGAACTGCAAACACCGCTTTAAACACAATCACAGTCAATCCAAAAATAATCGAAAACACACCGGCAAACGATAAAGAATGAAGCCAATCATTAAGCCACACCAAACATCCTCCACCTCTTTATCCTTTCAGTTCATGGAGATACCTGATTTCCTCTGCATACTCCTGTTCATCGGCAACCGGAGTTTCCAGCACAACCGGCAACCCTTCAAACCGACGCTCCTTTAAGAACAAGGACAAGGCTTTTGCTCCGATTTTCCCTTTTCCAATCTTCTCATGACGATCCTTCCGCGTTCCCCAAGAAACTTTGCTATCATTAAAATGGATCGCCACAAGATTTTCAAGATATCCGGTCTCTTCCATTTCATTTACCAAATCGGAAAACATCTCCTCATTCCAGATTCCGGCCGCAAAGGCGTGGCAGGTATCAAAGCAGAACCCGATTTTTTCCGGTTTGTTGACAGCCGCACGTATTTCAACCAGTTCGCTGATCGACAACCCCAGTTCACTACCTTGCCCCGCTGTGTTTTCCAGCAGCAGCTTCGTATCTCCTTCATATTCATCCAAAATCAGATTCAACGTTTCCACCATTCTGCTACGCCCGTATTCTTCCCCTTCCCCGACATGTTTTCCGCAATGCACAACGGCTCCAACGGCTCCAAACGCGTCAGCAATAACTAAATCTTCTTTGATAGAACGAATTGTTACTTCATGCAGATCCGGTTTTGGCGTGGACAAATTGGTGATATACGGTGTATGGCAAACAAGCGTAATCCCTTGTTCCTCACAATATTTTTTACCTTTTTCCGCATCAGCCCGGTCTAGCTTTTTCGGACGTAAAGCACGCGGGTTTTTGGTAAATACCTGAAAAGCATCAGCACCCAATTCATGTGCTCTTGTCGCCGCCTTGAAAAGTCCTTTTGATACACTGATATGACAACCGATTTTCATTGAAATTCTCCTCCTGTAAAAGACAAAAAGCGCCTCATTGCCAGGCGCTGTACCCGTTATCATTTTATCATTTTCCTTCACCCGACAGCAACTGCCTCAGGCGATCCGGAAAATTGGTGATAATCGCATCTGCTCCGGCACGAATCAGACGTTTCCACTCTTTTGCTTCATTAACTGTATAAGGATGAACCTTGATTCCATGGCGATGGCATCCGGCAACAACTTCAGGCGTAGCCGCCAAATAATGGGGATGAATGGCATCAACTCCCAAATACCCGGCATATACCCAGGGATCCACCATACCGCAGGCATAGAGAGCTCCCACCTGTATTGAGGGATTGATCTTTTTAGCCAATTGCAGCGAGTCATGCCGAAAAGATGAGAGAATTATACGCCCTTCCATTTGAAATCGTTCTACTTCCTCAATTACTTTTTGTTCCAGATTGGGATATTGGATAATGGCATTTTTCAATTCAATGTTGACAATCATATTGCTATCAGCAACTCGATCCAGTACTTCGGCCAGTGTCGGAATGGTTTCATTTTTATAATATTCACCAAACCAACTGCCATTATCGAGTCTTTTCAGTTCAGCCAATGTCAAATCCTTGATCCACCCGGTTCCGTTTGTAGTACGGTCCACTTTTTCATCATGCATTACAACCAACTTGCCATCACGACTTAAGTGGACATCAAGTTCAATTCCGTCAGCCTGTACTTTCAAAGCTTTCTCAAAAGCGGCCATTGTATTTTCCGGGGCCTTACCCGAAAAACCACGATGGGCAACAACTTTTGTTCGATTCATCCCAATCTCTCCATTCACATTTCTGATGAAAAGCATTCGCTGTCTTCTCTATCCTTTTATATTCACGAAACCAGACAGTGATATCCATAATCCCAAAAAAAGAGCCAATCACTTCCCGGATTGACCCTTTATTTTCGTATTCATTTATACTTAACATCTCATGGCAAGTTGAATCAGAGTTCGGGCCATGACCCCGGTAGCTCCCTTCACATAAATCCCTTTTTCCTCCGGAACCTGCACAGTTCCGCCGATATCCAGATGCACAAAAGGGGTTTCTTCAGCAAAAGCCTTTAAAAACAATCCTCCCTGGATGGCGCCGGCGGGATGGCCTCCCTCATTTTTCAGATCTGCTATGTCACTTTTCAAATACTCTTCGTATTCCTCATACATCGGAAGTTCCCATACCCGTTCGCCAGCAATGCGCGCTGAAGATTTCACTTCTTTTGCCCATTCTTCATTATTTGACATCAGGCCGGTTGCTTCATGCCCCAAAGCAATGCTGATTGCTCCGGTCAATGTGGCAACATCCACCATTTTGGTTACACCCAGCTGTTTGGCATAACTGATGGCATCCGCCAGAATAACCCTGCCTTCCGCATCGGTATGATGAACTTCGATTGTTTTCCCGCTAAAGGTAGGGATAACATCACCAGGACGATACGCCTGATGGCCCACACCATTTTCACAAGCCGGAATGACAGCCAGCACATTGCAATGTGGCTGCAATTCACCAATAGCGTCTAACGCTGCCAGCACTGCGGCAGCACCTGCCATGTCATCTTTCATTTCATCCATTCCCTTGGCCGGTTTGATTTGCAATCCCCCGGCATCAAAAGTTACTCCCTTGCCGATCAGCCCAAGCACCTCTTTGCTGTCAGGAGCTCCCTGGTAGGACAAAACAATCATAAAAGGGTCGTAGGCCGCTGCTTGCGCCACACTTAACAAAGCATGCATACCCAATTCTTTGAGCCGATTTAGGTCCAGAATATCTGCTTTTAAATTGCGTTTTTCTGCAATCTGTCTGGCTTCCTCCGCCAACTTTGCTGGCGTCAGGCGATTGCCCGGCTCATTGACCAGATAACGGGCATAATTTGTCGCTCTGGCAAAAATTTGACCTCGTTCCGTACCGGCTTCAAACGCGGTCTCTCTCAAAATATGGTTGGAAATCCATACGGATTCGATTTGATTATTCTTTTGTTCCTTTTTATATGAATGATGTTCATAGGCACCAAACTCAATGCCCTCCACAATAGATTGAACTACATCCACAGCATTATACCTTTCAATGATAAAAGAAGGACAACCAATCCCCAAACTTTTGACTCCCTTGTTTTTTGCAGTACGTGCCACAGCGGCAACAGCATTTTTGAATTTATTCAAATCCAACTGATTTTCCTTGCCCAAACCAATGACAAAAACGCGTCCGGAGGGAATCTTTCCCCAGTTGTGAAGAGCAGTTACCTCATTTCGTTCTCCAGAAATTTCACCCAGCGAAATGAGATTGGAAATTCTGTAACCGAGAGCCTCATCAATTTCCCGGGCAACCCCCAGCACCGATTCACGTTCCTGATAATGAAAAACAACAATTGCGTCTGTAGCCAATGAAGCTAACGGTTCTCTAGTCAATTTCCATTCCATGGTTACGCCTCCCCGATTTGGTTTTGTGTCCTTCCATAAAAAGGAGTGTACGATAACGATAATGATTCTTTCGTGTAACACTTTCGACAAAATTAAAGTCAATTCCTGTCCAATTAAAATAGACGAAATTGTTTAATAACAATGCCTGGAGCCATTTTATTCAATATTGTATATTTTATAAATACTGAAGTTTAAGAACATAAATTCATAAATAATAGACCCACATTTTTGCGGGTCTTTTTCTGGACAGGCTTATAAAGCTTCTAACATGATCATCTCTTTTCTGATTTCTTCCAAACGTGCCTTGCACTGATCAACTTTATGAGGATGATTTTCTTTCAGAGCCTCATAAAGTTTTGCCAACTCGTAGTCCAATTCCATCCTCAAAACCGGAATTCTCTTCTCTGCATCCCGACAACTGTAAGCCTTCATTAACTCCTCCATGGTTCCTGCACCCCTTGTTTTTAATTCGGGTTGTTGGGTACCAACCAAAAATGGGTTGCTTGGATACAGCATTGCCTCGAACGAATTCAAATAAACCTGAAGGGCAAAATCACACTTTTCTCAAAAAAAACTCATATATCTCAATGAACGACTGTTTCAGTACCGTAAAAGACGAAAAACGTGCATAATGCCGTTCTTGCAGTCTGCTATAATTTATGCTAATAAACTGACAAACGGAACAGCATTCATTCTAGCAAACCATTTTTTTGGCAACAAATTCTTTCTGACTGAACCGGGATTGGGAGGAGTTATGAATTCAGCCAGGGAAAACAATTGGACATATAACCGTATTTGCAGAAAATTCTATTTCAATCTAGCTTAAACACTTCAAATTCCAACTTTTTGGTGGTTTCACGCTGGGTGATTGTTGGGGCCTCAAGCAAAATTTTTTGTGAGAACAAAGGTCCGTCATAGACGTATGTATGGTACTCTCCTGATTCCCCCAGTGGACAAACCGGTTCCTGCTGGATCTGCTGCAAAAATGAAAGATCAATTTCCCTGCCCAGCCAACTTTCATCCAGTACAGCTTCATTTACAGAGATGAGTTTGGCTTTGTAGCCTGATGCAACAAAAGTTTCCAACGCCCTGAGCCTGTCTTTTTTCTTCATCCACAGGGGATAATAAGCTTCCAGTCCTGCTTCGGCAGCCACCTTTTCTCCCCACTCGCGATGACCATCAAGATACAGGTCGCCAAAGGCAATACCCCCGATCTGAAACTGATCTTTTAATTTCTTCAATTCCGCCACGTACCGTTCGGTATAATTTTCAAAAGAACATGTGATGAATCGGGCAGGAATGGATAATGACTCTGCCTGCAGTTTTATAAAGTCAACCTTCTCCCCGTGCCCAAATGTCCGCCCTATTTCCTCCGGTACTGTTGTGACCAGACAGGCAACTTCAAACCCCTGCTTCACCAGGGCATCCAAAGCAAGACAGGAATCCTTGCCGCCGCTCCAGGATAATGCTGTTCTTTTATTCAACACAGATCACCTTCTTCAGTATTTTAAGCCAGGCACAAGAGCCAATACCGCTGTAAAATTATCCTGTCCTCATGTTTTATAGTATGTCTTCGAAAAAAACTTCCCGAAGGCAATTTTCAGGACTTGTTCCGCTTTGCAGCAAATCGGTCATTCAGCTTGGCAACTATTTTCTTCCTAAGTATAACGTTTTTCTGCGCCAGTCTTTCATTTGTTGATATATTGCATAATTTGCCATATTTTTGCTTTCCTTTATTTGGAGCTGCTCAAACTATGATAATATAATGGACAAATGAATGAATGGATGGTGAAGCAATAATGCTGATTCCTTCTTTTACGAATCAGGATTTTGATGTGTTTCGTATCGATGGATTGGAAGCTCGCATGGAAGAAATCAGGAAACAGATCCGTCCCAAGTTTGAACTGATCGGTGCTCAAATTACTCCTTTTCTAGACCTGTTACTGAAAGAGCCTGTGGCTATGCACATTGCCAAACATGCCCGCAGAACCGTGAATCCGCCAGAAGAAACCTGGGTGGCATGGTCAACAAATAAAAGAGGTTATAAAGCCCATCCCCATCTCCAGCTTGGAATTCGCGACACCCATCTTTTTATCTGGTTTGCCCTGATTTATGAAAACAGGGAAAAACCGGCTTTTGCGCGGAAACTGCGTCAACAGTTGGGGGAAATATGGCCTGCTATACCGGATCACTTCCATATTTCTGAAGATCATACCGTTCCAACAGCCACGCTCAAAAAGGAATGGGACGTCAAAAAAGGACTGGATCGGCTGGAAAAAGTAAAAAAATCGGAATTTCTGTGCGGTATGCTGATTCCGCGCCACGAAGCCGTTCAGTTAAGCGGCAAAGAACTTGTAAAGCGAATGGAATTTTCGTTTCAAACACTTTTTCCTTTATACAGACTGGCTGTTTCCCCCTGAACTTTTCACATTGCCCGCAATCAGGCATAAACCTGTTGCGGGTATTTTTATTGAATAATTGGCAAAGATTCTTTCTTTTGTTTAAGAATGCTTTTTGTTATACTATCCGTCGTGCAAGATTAATTATAAAGGCAGGAAACGGCTATGAATGAAAGACAAAAACGTACACCGCTTTTTTCAAAATTAAAAAATCATGCCCTGCAAAACCCGCTTCAGTTCCATATTCCGGGGCACAAAAAGGGGCAGGGGATGGATCCTGAGTTTCGCGATTTTATCGGTCTAAATGCCTTATCAATTGACTTAATCAATATAGAACCACTGGACGATTTGCACCATCCCCACAGTGTGATCAAAGAGGCTCAGGAGTTGGCGTCTGAAGCATTTGGTGCAGACCATACCTTTTTCTCCATCCAGGGAACAAGCGGAGCAATTATGACCATGGTCATGTCTGCTGTTCAGCCGGGGGAAAAAATCATTGTTCCGCGCAATGTGCATAAGTCAGTAATTTCGGCCATTATACTGGCTGGAGCCCGTCCTGTTTTTGTTCACCCTGAAATGGACAAACAGCTGGGAATTGCACACGGAATTACCGCCTGTCAGGTAAAAAAAGCCTTGGCTCAGCACCCTGACGCCAAAGCGGTACTTGTCATCAATCCGACTTATTACGGAATTGCCGGAAACATACGCGAAATTGTGGAACTAGTCCACACCTACGGAATTCCCGTGCTGGTTGATGAAGCTCACGGTGTGCTGACGCATTTTCATGAACGGTTGCCTATATCAGCAATGGATGCCGGTGCTGATATGGCGGCCACCAGCGTACACAAACTAGGCGGCTCCTTGACGCAAAGCTCTGTTCTCAATGTCCGTGAAGGGCTGGTTAATCCCCATCGAATACAGACCATGATCAGTATGTTAACGACCACGTCCACCTCTTATCTGCTGCTGGCCTCTTTGGATGCTGCCCGCCGCTATTTGGCAGTTAATGGACACCGCATTATTGAACAGACATTGGCTTTGGCAGATTTGGCCCGGAAACGGATCAATGAGATTCCCGGACTGCATTGTATCGGGAGGGAGTGGTTGGGAAGCGATGCCTTGTACGATCTGGATGAGACCAAATTGCTGATTCACCTGGAAAATATGGGTATCACCGGGTATGACGCAGAAAAGTGGTTACGTGAAAAGTATAATATTGAAGTGGAATTAAGCGATCTGTATAACATTTTGTGCCTGATTACGACAGGTGACACGGAAAATACAATTCTTCCCTTAGTAACAGCACTTCAGGATTTGTCCAACTGCTTTTACAAACCCGAAAAAAAGACTCGTGTCCAAATACGGACACCAGAAATTCCAGAACTGGTTTTGTCGCCCCGTGAAGCTTTCTACAGCCAGACTATATCCATCCCACTTCAAGAAGCGGCAGGTGAAATCAGTGCGGAATTTATCATGATTTATCCGCCAGGAATCCCGGTGCTGGCACCCGGCGAACGTATTACAGAAGAAAATATCGATTATATCAAAAAACATATCCTTGCCGGTTTGCCAGTACTGGGAACAGAAGATCCCAACGTTAAAATGATCCGGGTTATTCGATGAATGAAAAAAGCGGCGTAATCAACGACCGCTTTTTTCACAAATAATATTTATATCAAAAATATCAAAGGTTGTTTATGCTACACTTTCTGCTTTTTCAACCTGTTCAGACTTATCTTTCAGGCAATCCCGGCAGGTCCCATACAAAGTGCCTGTTTTTTCTGACTCCACATAAGCAATTACTTTATCACACGATTGACATACAATCGCTTCCATACAATCCCCTCCATGTAGTTAATTGGCAATTATCACTTACATTTCAAAAAAACTGCCCAATTAATATGTCATTAATAGTATATTATGCTATAATAATCTTGTCAAAGGAGGGGTTAGTGAAAACACAATGCGATTTTTCCCATTAAAAAAGAGCAAATCCGAAGACTTGCTCTTTCCTGTCAATATTCGGCTTCAGCCTCGTGGGATAGTGCAGGCAGGCAACTTTTGAAGAAGGTTGATACTTCCTCTGCTTCTTCCTTTGAGCGAAGGTTGAAAATCTTTTGCAAGTATCTCAGATTCTCGGCATCTTCTAAAGAAAGCAACGAGGAGCGTCCAGTCTGCATGCAAACAACTAACGGTTTCCCAAAGAACATGTTGGTATAGACGATGCCGAAATCATAGCGGCCATATTCTGATATGAATCCAACGAAACGGGTTTTGGCCTTTTCCGACTCGTCATACAAACGTTCATAAAAACTCACTTATATCTCCTCCTCGTTTTGATTTTTTAGAAGAATAACAGATCTCACCGGGATTTGGTACTACCGCTGATGAGTAGATGTTATTATTCTCTATCCCTATTTTATCATAAAAAAACAGATGTTTACTTAGTTAAGGATCGTATTATGTTACTTTTGTTTGAAATAATAGTCCAATTTCTTCCAATAGGGCGACATCTTCATCTTCCAGATGGGATCCTTCAACCACCAGCACACCCACTAAATGGTGGCCGCGGTAAAATGGAACATAAACTCCAGTTTTTCCATTCCCGTGTTTTATCACTACCTCTCCACGCGCGGCCACCATACTCAAATGATCTTCTCCAAACGGAATCATTTCCGGCAAATTGGTATTGCCATAAACGGAGCAGAGATAAAATGAATATTTGTCAGTCAAATAGATTGCAGACCAGTTGTAGTCATTTACTCTTTGCACCAGAATTTCGCAAACGAAGTGGTACAATGTCTCAATCTGATTGTTGCATCGATCTGATATGGAGCCAATTTCCGCACGTAATTCATCGAATAAATCCGCTTTACGCATCAGAACTCCCCCAAACTCATCACGGTAACCAAAAGTTTAACACAGCCAAACAATCTAGGCAAGAACTAATTAGAATTTTCAAAAATATAATTTATCACGAAAACAGATTTATTTGCTGTTCAGGAAGCAGAAAAAACTATACAGCCAGAGGAAAAGACCAAAGACTGGCTTGGCAAACTTTCCAAACCCGACAAAACTTTGCAACGGTTCTCAAGCCTCAAAGGTCACTTTTTCCAACCTTTGCCGGGCACTCTTTTGGAGCAATCAAATTTGTCAAGATTTGAACAAACATTCAAATACATGCTATTATAAAATCATTGAATAATTATTCTTTTCTTCTCATGCCAAAAAACTACATATGACTACTTTAAGGAGAGATAATCTTGAGTAAAAGCGCCTTTATAAAATTGGTTCCAGGCTCCAAACAGGAGACCATTACATTGGACGGGGTTAAAGAACTGCTTGTTTCTTACCGTCAGATCAAGAGCAAGACCGGACAACAACTGGGCTGGGATTACGAAGAAGCTTCTTTTCCCTATGAAGTAAAAAAACAGGAACAAGATGGTGTTCCTTATCTGTTGCTGAAAGGAAGAAAACCGGAACAATATAATTATTTAATTATTGGGGTAAGCCAGGAAGAAGCTACAGGCATCCCTTATATCCAGATTGTTGTGCCAAAAAACGCTACAGAAGGAGATTTGGCCAAAGGAAACGAGTTCTCCAGGTTTTTTGCCCAACAGCTGAAA
Source organism: uncultured Thermoactinomyces sp. (assembly GCA_965544045.1). Classification (GTDB taxonomy): domain Bacteria; phylum Bacillota; class Bacilli; order Thermoactinomycetales; family Thermoactinomycetaceae; genus Thermoactinomyces. Next base: position 58,168 of record CBEULT010000002.1, on the reverse strand, counting down.
GGAGAACTTCATTTGTTTAATGGCCGGATTATGTACTATAACAACCGGAAATAAAAAAATCCTCTACCTCCAGTGATCTGGAAGGTGGAGGATTTTTTGCATTATATAACCCGTTCTTTTTACAGTCGGGCGGAAAACTCCCACTCTTCTTCAGCTGCGATCTCGATTTCATACAATTTGGTTACATACTGCCGGAACTTTTCAGAATTCCCCCGTTCATAACACCGCGCCAGTTTCAGGATAATTTTGTGCTCTCTTTCGCGATCGGCTCCCTTTTTGGCAAGATCCTGCGCTTTTTCGAAGTATGGAATAGATTCTTTGTATCTGGACTGGCGAAAATAACATTCTCCCAGTGCCATAAATGTTTCCAGGTCAGACTGTCCACTTGATTTCTGGCATAACTGAATTGCCTCTTGCAATATCTGTTCTGCCTCAGACCATCTCTTCTGTTCCAGGTAGGCAAGGCCGAGATTTGTCTTCGCACACATTTTCAAGGGGGCCGTCTTTGACTTTTCCTGCAAATTGAGTACAGTCAAAAAGCAATTTTCAGCCTCTTCCCATTTTTTCATCGCCAAATAGATCTGACCGTTTAGCAGCCATAATTCACAAGCCTGTTCTGTTTTCCCGTTGATTCGGGCTGCTTCGATTCCTTGTTTGCCATATCCGATAGCTTCATCAAAAAGTTTCAACTTTATTAATATGGAAATGCGGACTTTATACAATTCCAAAACCATGTCCATACTTTCAATCTCTTTCATTTCCTGCCACAAAGATTCTATTTTACGCAGAGCCTCTTCCAACCGCTCTGCTTTATTCAGATAGATAATTCTTGATATATGTAAAATGTATTTATAGTAGAGACGCTCCCCATCTTCGCAGAAATATTCGATTCCTTCTTCAATATATTTCAGAGCCTGGCTCAAGTCATTGTTTATATATGCAATCCTGCTCAATTCGTGGTAACTGGCTGCTTTGATATTGGTCAGGGAACGTTCTTCCTTCTGTTCCATAATACGAATGGCTTCCAAAAAGTGATTTTGCGCTTTGATCCAATTTTTCTTTTTCAGGTAAACTTTACCCCTTAAAAAATGGACGATCCCTGTCAACTTATGATTCCCGGGAATCTCCAATTTTCGAAGATGTTCCAATCCTTTATCCGGATTCATCAAATCAACCATATTTTCAATCGCAGCCAGTTTCAAAACAATTTGCTCTTCTTCCTGTTTTTCCTTGGCCAACAAATCATGAATGCGTTCCAGGTTGACTTCCAATTTATCAGCAACATAGCGAACTTTTTCTTCATTCACATAGGTTATTCCCCGTTCAATATTACTGATAGTAGACGGAGAAATGAAATCATCTGCCAGGTCTTCCAGTCTTAATCCCAGTTCTTTTCTTCTCTTGCGCAATAGCTCTCCAATTTGAATAGGATGAATATAGTCCACTTTCTTCACCTCGCTCCGACTCCCTTTACATTTAGTGGCACTTTATAAAATTTTCGGTAAATGGCTTTTCTATACAAAACATTCCCAATCTTATTGTAAGTTTAGACAAAAAAATCCCCAACTTCAAGTGAGAAGATTAAAAGTATTATCATTTTATCACAGTTTTAAGAACAAAAAATAATATTTTTGCAACATATGTCTTATTTTCCAGGGTCCGCAAAAAAAGCGCCGACTCGACAAAAGGGGTTGCCTCTTGCGGTTGGGCGCTCAATCCGGAGCTAATACCATATGTCAAATAAATATACGGTTGACAGGGCAAAACTGCTGCCCAGAAAAACACCGATCAAAACATCTGTCGGATAGTGGAGTGCCAGATACATTCTGGAAAAACCGATAATCATGGCATAAGGAATCATGATAATCATAAGTAAAGAAGAATGAAGAGAAAATGTGAACGCAATCGAGAACGCAGCCGTTGTATGTCCGGAAGGAAAAGAATAATCAGTCAATGGATTCGGAAATGTATGCAAGTGCGTTAATTTAAGATAAGGACGGATTCTTGGTAAAAACTTTTTCAAAAACATGACTGCCAAATGACTCGTTGCAAGGGCGATCAATGCTTCAACTGCCCATATTTTTACATTCCGTGGCATGAAAATCAGCCAGGCAGACAAAATGCCAATCGTCGCTCTCGCTCCCCCCAAATGAGTTACCCGAGGCATTAACCAATCCAGGATACGACATTTCCAATGACAATTTACAAGTTGAATCAAAAACTGATCCGACCGGGCCAACCAGGTCACCAAGCCTTTCATGAGACCTCACCTCCGCCCAATATCCAATATCCATTAAAAATAGGAACTGTTTTACAATCCCATTATAGCTTTGTAATTTAAAGTAAAAGTAAATGAGGTGTTAATCTTTAGGCGAAGATTAACACCCAGGACACATAGCTATCAAATACCTTGTCCAAATTGTATGGGGGGCAGTTCTTCCAAATCCATTTTCCATATTATAAAATATGTAAAAAACGATTCGGCCTCTTCATGGGAATAAAATCTGTTTGCCCAGCCAGACAATCATATTCTAAAGATGTATGGAACTTTGCCATTATTTGTCGGGAACCAAACTGGCCTGTTTGCTGGATAAGATTGCCAAGCTCCTGATTAGAACAACTCCCCCGTTTGTCCTGTGTTTACATTTTAAAAAGGAATGCGGGGAGGGTCAAGATAACGCCGATCCTGATTCTATCGATTTGATGAACATCCAACGGGATAACCTGTTTTGTTTTCTAATTACCAAGGTATCTTACAAAATTATTTTACAAAAGATTATATTATTTTCATATTTTTATTCTGTATTTACATATTTTTTCTATTTTTCTTTAAATGCTTAAATACCTGCCTCCTTTCAATATATTAATATACCATTTTACAGAAATAAAGTATTTCTGTCGATTAGGGAGACGAAACGAAAAAAGCTTTATGATAAACACAAAGGAACTTTCAAACTGTCAAAGGTGGGATCAACATGGGTACAACAATAGCAATTTTATCCCTTCTGCTTAATGCAGCAATCCTCTTTATCCTGTTCACCAGGCTGCAAACAAACCGGGATCAAGACTTTTCCCATCAACTTCAAATCATTTATTCGTCACTGGAAAAAATGGAAAAAAGCCTGCGGAATGAACTGAGCCAAAACCGGCAGGAATGGAATCTTTCCGCTCTTGAAAACCGGAAAGAACTCCAGCAATCCTTTACCACACTGACCAAAACCACTTTATCCACTCTTCGGGATACAGCCACCCAGCAAAAATATTTGCTGGACAGTTTCGCCAGACAACTTAGCGACCTGACACAGATGAACGAAAAAAAATTTGACAGCCTCAGAACCATCGTTGAGAAAAAACTGACAGCCATTCAGTCTGATAACGAAAAAAAGCTGGAAGAAATGCGAAAAACTGTTGATGAAAAGCTGCATGACACACTGGAGAAACGGCTTGGTGAATCTTTCCAATTGGTTAGTGAGCGTCTGGAACTGGTACATAAAAGCTTGGGAAGAATGCAATCCCTTGCCTCTGGCGTGGATCATTTGCGGAAAGTATTGTCCAACGTAAAAAACCGGGGCGTTCTGGGAGAAATTCAGCTGGAAAATATTTTGGAACAAATGATGTCGATTGAACAGTACGAAAAAAATGTACATGTCAAGAAAAACAGCAAAGAAAATGTAGAGTTTGCCATCAAATTGCCTTCAAAGCATGAAGCCGGGAATGATGTATTGCTTCCAATCGATTCCAAGTTTCCGCTCGATGATTACCAACGGCTGTTGGAAGCACAAGACGGCGGAGATTTGAACAGGATGAACGAAGCCGGCAAAAATCTGGAGAACCGGATCAAACAGGAAGCCAAAAAGATCAGTGATAAATATATTTCACCTCCAGTGACTACTGACTTTGCCATCCTGTTTTTGCCACTTGAAGGCCTCTATGCGGAAGTACTGCGTCGCCCAGGTCTGTGGGAATTTGTGCAGCGCAAATACCGTGTGGCAATTGTGGGGCCGACCACATTATCCGCTTTTTTAAACAGTCTACAGATGGGATTCCGAACTCTTGCAATTGAAAAACATACTCATGAAGCCTGGCAATGGCTAAGTATAGTCAAGAATGACTTGTACAAATTTGGAGAATACCTGGCCAAGGCGCAAAAGAAAATAGAAGAAGCCGGGAAAACAATCGGCCAGGCATCCCAGCAAACTGAAACTATGAAAAAGAAATTGCACAAGGTGGAAAACTTGCCGCAGATCGAAAGCCCTGCTTTACCTGTTCAGAAAGACCTGACTTCCGGAAAATAAAAGAAGGGAAAATTTTCTCCGCCCTCTACAAGATCGCTTTAAGGTTCCAACAAGAACCTGTAATTACTAACGGCGTATCCAAAAACCATATTTAGTTGCCAGGGCCAGTGCGGCAGATGGCCATTCTGCGGCGCGCCGGTGGCATACCTGGATTCCGCTGTCTGAAAGGCATTTTCCGACACCGCATAATTAACTCCTTCACCAATATAATCCCGGCAATATTCCTGGCGTCTTCTCCCGTCTGCCGGCAGTCAAAATGCCTCACAAACATTAACGCAAACTACCGGCTATCGCCAATAATAAATACTCAGGCTCAAATTTCGGAAATCTGCAAGATACAATAACAATCCAAATGCGATAGGGAAACTGATATACAGGAGTCAATCTGAGCCAATAGAAAGATTTAAAACACCGCGCCTCTTATAATCACATATAGCCGTTCCCATACAAGAGAAAAAACGTCCGCAAAAGTATGGGCTCTTCCACTCAACGGGCTTGTTACGAAGGCTTCCTGATAGAGGCATTTCCCCTCCTCTGCCTTTATACCTTTGATAATAAAATAAATCCTGGATTGGATCATCCAGGATTTATTTTAAGAGTTTAGGCCCATACCAATCTTTTGTCAAAAAAATCAGCTACCTCCACAATCCGGTCAAAAACCTCCTGTTCAGATCGACCAGTCACTACCAGGGTTACTGTATAATCCACGCTGGTATGTGCGCCCTTATAAATTTGCCCGGGCTGGGCGAGTAAACGGTATTCCGTCACCCATGCGGGCAATTCCTCAGCTGCCGGCCCTTTTACAAACGTTCCGCTCTTTGGTGGAATCCCGACAAAACCAAATTGCGACTTTGGGCCTGACTTTTCCTTAACCCGGTTCGGAAGCTGGACGGAGATTCCGCACTGGGCCTGTACAGACAATTTCGTCAAATCGATTTCAAAGGCTTGCCGATACTCTTCACAAATCCGCGATCCGCCTGTACGGCATGCCACTTCGCACAAAATGAGTTCATCATCGGGAGTATGGAAAACTTCAGCATGGAAGGTTGTATTTAATGGTGAGGGCAAGATGGCAAGAATGGATTGGACATAAATTTGCAATCGGGGAGTAAGCGGGTTTTGCGGGGATAGCAGATAACTGCCCAAATATTTCCCTTCGTGAAACGCCAGACAATGGTTCAGATATTTGGACGGCCAGCATAATACAATCTGTCCGTTTAAAATCAATCCGTCAATATGATACATTTCTCCTTCGATAAATTCTTCCACTTCCAGGTTATGATCCAACCCTTTAGCCAAATATGCCAAGGTGTCCTCATCATTTTCCAACACAGTTGTATTTCGTGAACCCATTCCATCAACAGGTTTCACAACTGCCGGATAGCCATGGGATCTCACAAACTGGTACAAATCAATCGCCGAGTCCAGGCGAGCATAATCAGGAACACGAATCCCGGCATTTTTCAGGATCGATTTCATTTTCACTTTGTCCCGAAATGCGAGTGCGCTGTCCAATGACTGCCCTTCCAACCCCAAAAACTCACGCAATCTGGCTGCCCTCAAAATATCCCTTTCCGCTGTTGCCACAATCATTCGATATGGATTTTGCTGATACAGTTTTAAAGCAGTAAATTCAACGGCTTGATTAAAATCATAATTTTCAAAACAACAGGTCATCCTGTAGTTTGTAAAATCATTGCAATAAGCGATGTTTGTCATCAGGTAAAGATCCTCGTTCAATTCCTCCAGCCATTCATCGTAGGGCGCATCATAGTCGGGCAGCCGGTTAAAAATCAAAATGCTCAAATATGCTTCCCCCTTTTCTGCCAAAACAAACAATTTCGGGAAGGACATGCTAAGGCAACAGAGGATCACCATAGAGGATCTCAAAAAATAAAACACCTGTAATAAAGTGTTCTCTTTAATATTAGAAAAAACAAAATTTTGTGTCAATAAATATATAAAAATATTGTATAATCTTATACTTAATTCACATATTAACGACTTGAATTGTGATCTGTAAGAAGGCGATTCCCGGAGCTTCTTCTACTCCCTGAAATCGCCTTTTAATGTCATGGTTCTGTTTATGAATCTACTAAGTCTGTCTATAAATCTTTGTCACTGAAAGCATAGGGCAACAGTTGCCCGACAGTGGTTTCCTGCACGTCCCCTTTAAGGTTGGACAGATAAACCGGCATGTCGGAATCGCAAAATTCAGCAAGTACTTGCCGGCATGCCCCGCAAGGTGAAACAGGCCTTTCCGTATCCGCAACAATGGCAATTGCGGAAAATGAATATTCATTTTCTGATACCGCCTTGAAGATTGCCGTCCGTTCAGCACAGTTGGTCAAACCGTATGACGCATTTTCAATATTGGCTCCGTGAAATATTTTCCCATCTTCGGTCAGAAGCGCGGCGCCAACTTTGAATTTGGAATAGGGAACATAGGCATGTTCCCGCCCTTTTTTTGCTTCCATGATCAGCTTGTTGCGATCCATTCACCCCACCCTTTCTCTGACAGGATGCCTTGCTATTTTGCTTCCATGATCTTGACACCTGAGCTTGTCCCGATTCGGGTCGCTCCGGCCTCGATCATTTTCATCATATCTTCAAGGCTGCGAACGCCACCCGATGCTTTTACTCCCAATTTGTCTCCAACTGTTTTACGCATCAGAGCCACATCTTCCACAGTGGCTCCGCCCGTGGAAAATCCGGTTGAAGTTTTGACAAAGTCTGCTCCAGCCCTGGCTGCGATTTCGCAAGCCCGAACTTTTTCCTCATCAGTAAGCAAACAGGTTTCAATAATAACTTTGATTAATGCTTTTCCCTTTGCGGCATCCACAACAGCCCGGATATCCCGTTCAACCAACTCTTCCTGCCGGTCTTTCAAGGCACCGATATTGATCACCATATCGACTTCCGCAGCCCCGTTTTCTATCGAGTTTCTTGTCTCCGCTGCCTTGGTCTCCGGTGTGGACGCCCCTAACGGAAAGCCGATAACTGTACATACCTTGACCTTGGTATCTTTTAAAATCTTATAAGCTTGAGCGACCCAGGCCGGGTTAACACAAACAGACGCAAATTCGTATTTCCTGGCTTCCTCAGCCAATTTCACAATCCTTTCCCTGGTCGCATCCGGCTTTAACAATGTATGATCAATCATTTTCGCTAGTTCCGCTTTTTCCATTCTCTCTTCCTCCTGCTAAAAAAGTTACTTGTGGCTGGCAGTAATTACATCATAAATCAAAACAGGCGCTTGCACCGGTTCTTTGGAAAAAGTGAATGCATCGTAAATTTTTCCAGCTACATCAGGCACCGATTCCCGATTGCTGTAAATCGTCACCAGAGATTCACCTTTTTTCACCGGATCGCCGATTTTTTTGTTTAATACCAAACCGACCGCAAGGTCAATCTCCGACTCTTTAGTCGCACGTCCCGCACCCAGCATCATTGCAGCCGTTCCAATCTGATTGGCAGTAATTGCCGACACGGTGCCATCTTCCTTGGCTTCCAATTCCGACACAAACTTGGCCGTTAACAGTTTTTCCGGATGATCAGCATAGGAATCGTCACCGCCCTGGGCACGCAAAAACTGCTTGAATTTCTCGAGCGCTTTACCGTTTTTAATGACTTCTTCCAACATGTTCCTCGCTTCCTTTGGGGTATCTGCTTTCCCGGCCAGACAGATCATGTGACTGCCAAGTGTGAGGCAAAGTTCTTTTAAATCTTTTGGCCCCTTCCCTTTCAAGGTATCAATTGCCTCTTTCACTTCCAGCGCATTGCCAACGGCGTAGCCCAGCGGCTGGCTCATATCGGAAATAACGGCCATCACCTTTCTTCCCACATGTTCACCGATCTCTACCATCTCTTCAGCAAGTCTGCGCGCATCATCAATTTTTTTCATGAACGCTCCAGCGCCTGCCTTCACATCCAGTACAATTGCATCAGAACCCGAAGCGATCTTCTTGCTCATTATGGAACTGGCAATAAGCGGAATTGAATTTACCGTCCCGGTCACATCGCGCAAGGCATACAGCTTTTTATCGGCGGGAGTCAGATTTCCGGATTGGCCAATCACTGCAATCCTGTTTTCATTTACCAGTCGAATAAATTCTTCATTGTCCACTTCCACATGGAAGCCAGGAATGGACTCCAGTTTATCAATTGTTCCTCCAGTATGCCCCAGACCCCGCCCGGACATTTTGGCAACCGGAACACCGACTGCCGCAACAAGCGGTGCCAACACCAGTGTTGTCGTATCGCCCACACCTCCGGTACTGTGTTTATCCACTTTAATCCCGGTAATGGATGACAAATCAATCTGCTCTCCGGATTTGGCCATTTCCATTGTTAATTGAGCTGTTTCCTCCGGGGTCATCCCTTGAAAGTAAACAGCCATTAAAAAAGATGCCATTTGATAATCAGGAAGTTCTCCTTCTGTGTAACCTTTAATTAAATAATGAATCTCTTCTTTGGCCAGAGATTGTCCGTCTCTTTTCTTTTCTATCAGATCAACCATCCGCATCTTCATTGCCTCCTTTAAACCTGATCGTAAAAACATAAAAAAATACATCGCTACATTTATGTATGTTAGAAAAAAACTTGATTCTACCATTGACAACGATTCCATCCTGAAAAATCAAATGGTTGTCCATAAATATATTGTAAACCACCTGATAAAAAATGTAAAAACGGGACAAATTGTAACCAGCCGGCATAAAACAAGGACTTTTAATTTTTCTTCCAGCAAACAACCCTTTTTCCTGTCTTCACTTCTCTATTAAACTTAACCTCTTTTTTTATTGCTTTAAACAATAAACAACCTAATACACACAGGCCGAAAAGCCATGATAGTTCTTCTTTTTAAATAATTAATCCTACTTAATAACACCGCTGACAATCCACATAATTTATAAAAAATTAACATGTTTTTCTTTTAATATTGTAATTTATTGATATATAATACAATTCTGATCCATCCATTTTTTTAGGAGGTCAACAGTAATGAATTCTTTAGATCTGCCTCTGGGGCAAATCCTGCATAAGCGAGCCAAGCAGTACACACAATTGGAAGCCCTTGTCGGACCCAAGCGGAGATTAACGTACAAAGAATATGATGAGTTTTCCAACCAGGTTGCCCACTATCTTTTGTCTTTGGGGATCCGAAAGGGCGACCGGATAGCCATAATTCCGGAAACGAACATCACATATCCGCTGATTCTGATGGGCACACTGAAAATTGGCGCTGTGGCTGTTACGATGAACTGGCGTTGGACGCAAGATTTGCTGAATGACATCATCCAGGACGTAGAACCAAAAATCATATTTTATGATGAAAATTTTGCCGGCCTGGTTTATTCGCTGCAAGTACCGGCACAAACCCGCTTGGTGCAATCTTCACATCAGGTTGATCTTGAGCCGGAGTTTGCCAAACAACTGGCTGCTCTGCCCAATACATATCCCCATACAGAAGTGACTTCAGAAGATCATGCCGTGATCGCTTACACCTCGGGGACTACGGGACGGCCAAAGGGTGCCGTGTTGACCCATGCCAATTTGTACGCGTCCGGGCTTAATAATGGCCTGGCCGGTTGTTACCGGTTTGCTCAACGCGTATTGATCCCGACCATGCTGGGCCATATTTCATCCATTTCTATTCTGACCTTCCAAAGCACGATCGGGTTTACCGTAGTTTTCATGCCCGACTTGACTCCTCACATCCTGCTTGACACAACTGAACGGGAAAAAATCAATATCATGTTTGTTCCTCCGCAATTCTTGAGACTTATTCTGCCACTGATTTATAAAGCTGATAATGTTTTAACTTCCCTGACAGAAATCCAGACCGGCGGTTCGCTGGTTCCCCGTTCACTGATTGAAGATTACGAAAAGCTGGGCTTCCGCATTTCAATCATCTATGGCGCCACAGAAAATGCAGGAGCCGGCAGTTACTGGAATCCAATAATGGGCATGGAGTACGCTAACTCTGCTGGAAAGTCGTTTCTTTTTGAAATCGCCATTTTAGACCGCGAGACAAAAGAGAAGCTTCCCACCGGGGAAATAGGGGAAATTGCCTTTAAGGGCCCCATGGTATTCAAGGAATACTGGCATGATCCCGAAGAAACAAAAAGAGCCAAACATCAGGAATGGTTTCTCACCGGAGATGCCGGCTATATAGATGAAAATGAGTATGTCTATATTGTCGACCGCTACAAGGATGTGATTTTCTTTGGCGGAGTGGGAGCCATCTTCCCAAGCAAGGTGGAAGGAGTTATCAAACAGATGGAGGAAGTTGCCGATGCCGCTGTGGTCGGCCTCCATCATGAAAAATGGGGAGAAGTCCCCTGTGCTTTTGTTATGCCGAAGCCCGAAAACGATCTCACACGGGAAAAGGTATTTGCCCATGTCTATTCAAAATTGCCCAAGCATAATCTCGTTGATGTGATTTTTGTGGATGACCTGCCGCGAAATGCATTGGGTAAAGTGGACAAACCTTTGTTGAAAAAGAATCACAAACCGGATTTAAAAAATTTATAATCCTGAAAACAAGTCAAGCAGCCTGATGGGGGCGCTTGACTTGTTTTGACAGCGATTCACTCACTTTCCAGTAAAAGCTCTTTCATTGTATTAAAACAAACCACACACCAGTCTTAAGTTCTGTGTCAATTATGATTCTTCAAACCAAAGCATCGCTGCCACTTAAACAACCTGATTGCAAGAATCTGCTCCAATTCCAAAATAAGATAGAATCATCGGCCAATAATCTGAGCCCCAATTAATGTAAAGCTGATCCGGCGATTTTCCTGATGCAACTTTTGGATGAATCCAAGCCTGTCCAGTAACGTATTGGCCAGCTCAAAGTCATCCACCACAATTTCCAGCTCTCTTATCGTGGACAATTTCTTTCACCGTCAGTATTATCTCTGTGCCTGTGTCCTGCAGACGGATCCACTGGCTCTTGTCATCTGGATTAATATCATATACATAGCTCCCTAGCAATCGTTCTCCCACACGAGCCATTATTCGTTTAAAAATCGCATCGGTTTCAACATCAATGACTTTGGCTTCATATTCAACTGACATTCAGACTGACCTCTATTGCTCACATTTTCCTGTGACAATAAGCAATCTTTGTAATCCTAGATTCAAAATATTTTCAATCTTTTTTTCGTAATAAAGCTTTAGTAATTTTTCCGACTGAATTTTTAGGTAATTCATCCAAAAATTCAATTGTTTTGGGTATCTTATAATAGGCCAATTTTTTTTGGCAAAACTGAATGATTGCTTTCTCGTCCAATTGGTTTTGATACTCTTTTTTCAATGAAACAAAAGCTTTTACTTCTTCTCCGTACTTTTCATCCTCAACGCCTATAACTGCTGCTTCATAAACCGCAGGATGCTGGTAGAGTATGTTTTCAATTTCTGCAGGATAAACGTTTTGTCCACCACGTATAATTATATCCTTTTTACGATCTACGATATAAATATAGCCATCCTCATCTTTATAGCCTAGATCACCACTTCGTAGCCATCCCCCTTTTAATATCTCTTTGGTCGCTTCAGGACGATTTAGATATCCATGCATTAAGTTTTTTCCAGAAATAATGATTTCTCCTATTTCACCAGGGAGAACTTCCTGATTCTGCTCATTAAATATTTTAACCACTTGATCTGGTAAAGGAAGGCCAATTGATCCTATCTTCCTTTGGCCATGAACAGGGTTGAGAGTTGAGGCTACTGTTCCTTCTGATAACCCATATCCTTCTATTATTTTTATTGGATAACGCTGTTCAAAACGAAGGAACAAGTCCCTTGGCATAGGAGCAGCTCCACAGATTCCAAAGCGCAAACAGCTCATATCTATATCCTTTTCAGCTCCCTCAGGTAAATCAAGCAACATACCGTAGATAGTCGGCACAGCAGAGAAATAAGTGGGCTTGTACCTTTTTACGATTGAAAAGAATTTCCCCGGATGAAATTTCCTGCAGATTACGGTACTTCCTCCAACAAAAAAAGGAGATAACAGTGTCACCATAATTCCATTCACGTGAAATAGCGGCAGAATCAATAAAGCACGATCGTTATCGGTTAGCTCCATTGCTTTTACCAGAGACCTGGTCATATAATAGATGTTTTTATGGCTAAGCATAACACCCTTAGGTTTTCCCGTTGTTCCGGAAGTATAGATAATCAATGCGATCTCTTTCATTTCTTTTTCCATTGACTTTAACCGTATAAAAGGAACTCCCTCATCTGCAAAAACATCTGTCCATAGCAACGCTCCTTCACTTTTTTTATCTCCAGTAACAATACAAAGAGGGGTTGTCTCCCCAAGTTGTTCAAGCACCTTGTACACCCGATCCCTTAATTGGATATCGTATATCCATATTTTTGCTTCAGAATCCTGCAATTGATAACATATTTCTTCAGGAGTTAAAGCAGGGTTAATCGGTGTAACAACAGCTCCGATCCGCCATATTGCAAACATTGTTACAGTAAATTCAGGACCGTTCGGTAAGTGAAGTGCCACTACATCCCCTGCCTCTAGACCTAATTTCTTTAAGCCGTGTGCCAGCTTGCCGACCATATCATCAAAGCGGTGAAAAGTATACACCTCATCCTCAAAAAAAAGTGCTTTCTTTTTACCGCGCTCTCTGGCATTTTTCTCAGGAAGAATCCCCAAATGAAGCATTTTTTTCACCTCAAATTGACAAGGGAATCACATTGATTCCCTTGTCTATCTATTATTAGGAACTGGTTTTCCCAACCACTTTTCATAAAAAGTGTCTATATCCGGTTTGAAGTCAAAAACTACGGGATATCCGGGTGGCACCGCTTCTACCTCCAGCTGGGCTGAACATTCTGGACAATAATACTCTCTTACTTCCATCCATCGGGGATCCGGCCCCATCATCTTAGGATATATCTCCCCCAACTTTTCTTCGGTATCCCGGACATAAATCATTGCATTCAATTTCCAATTTTCATGGTAATCGCCAAATTCATGTCCACAATCACATTTGACTACTCGATCCCCGTTTTCTTTCAACACAATATACAAGTGTAAACCCAAAGGCAAAATAATTTTCTCTGTCCAAGATACCCTTGATTGATGTATTTCCAACATCATCTCAAATCGAGCAGGATCCTTAAAAGAGCTCATTATGGTTTTGACCTGGGAAAAGGGCAATTTACCATCTAGGAGATCCTCAAGAGTTTTTCTGTTGTACTTCATCATGTTTGCACCGCCTTTCAATCAAACTGGAATCCTTCCGGCAATTGCCAGAATTTGCGAAATTTCTCGGCCCAGGATTCACTCAATTCCATACTGCTTCTATACATTTCCCTTACTGGTTCAATCATGTCCTGTTTCAAAATTCTCTTCTGCTCTTTTTTCATCCATTTTTTTACAGGGACACCTCGTTTGCTTCGTTGTTTTTTTATCTTTTTGCGATACTCAATTGAAGCTCTGTTGTCTACTTCCCATTTCCCATCATCTTTTCGAGTAGCTATAACACCATAAATCAATTTGGCAAAACGGGGAGAAACAAATTCCTCATTAAGATCCTCCTCCACAGCTGACAGTTCCCGTTCGATTGGGTCACCAAGTCCCGGGCCGCCCCGTTGTACAGAAAGATAAAGATCGTATTCCCCAAATTCGCTCATGAAGGTGAGTGCTTTCCGATCAAATGCTGTCTTATTTGCTTTAACCATTGCTTCTAACTCCGAGTTATCAGGATCACCATCTGCAAGGGGATAAGGCATCTTGTTTATGATCAATTCTTTCATATTCGTACCATGCATATTATGCCGATAACCGGAATTCCCTGGATATCCCCCGAAAAGTCCGTGACCAATCAAGACATTCCCGTCTCCTGCATTATAAATGTACTGATTTTTTGTCTTCCATACCATACGCAGGGACTCCATTCCTGATCCTCCACGGTATTTCCCTGCTCCTGCCGTGTTAGGTTTCACCCTGCGACCTAAATAAAGCAGAGGTTCCATAAACTCCCACGCTTCAATGTCGCCCATATCTCCTTCAGGATTCCACATGGCAGCACAATACCCCTCACCATCTTTCACACAACTGGCACCTGTTCCCTGTGAGGAAAGCTCAAAATTGGTAAAAGCTGATTCAACGCCAAATTGATTAATACCGCCTCCTTGGGCAAGGTTACCTGTAAAGGGATATCCGGCTGATACCTCCTCAACATATCCTCTGGCATAATAAGCCCGGCTAAGGCTTCGAATCATCCCGGTAAACCCTGGTATCAAAAAAAGCCACGATAAAGTAGTAGAAACATTTTGATAATCGGGATTACACCAGGAACCATATGGCAAGTTACACTGAGTTGCAAGATATGCCCCATCGTTTACTTTATCGTTGGGAATAAGCGTTTGCGTCAATAAAACCCACAAAGCCCCTTGCATCGGACTGGGAGCACAGTTAAAAGAATGATAGCCCCATTTGTTGGCTCCTTCAAAACTCAATGTATACTCTCCATCTCCACTGATAGTAAGCTGCAAGGGAGAGTGCATCATTGAATCTTTTTTTGCCAAAGGATTTACGGGTTCATCCCCAAAAGGTACGTCCGTGAAAGCTGGTGCCTCATAAGTACCGGGAATGAGCATTTCCTTCACCCGGTTGAGAAAAGTGCGGCGCCCTTCTTCAATAACCTCCCTAATAAAATCTTTGTAGACATCTACTCCTTCTTCCTCAACTAACCGAATCACAGCGTCGCGAATCATCTGACATCCGGCAAGACGGGTCTTTTCGTCAAGAAGCCAGTACATAGGTGCCCGAACAGACATTTGGGCCCTAAGTTCATAGCTTTTGTAAAGCTCATCATTCTCTCCGATTTTCTCACAAGGAACAATAAAACCGTCTTCAGGAAAGCGGGAAGCTTGCCCATAAGACATGCTGCCAGGGTAAACTGCACCCACATCAATCTCATGGGTAACTCCACCTGCCCAACCCAGCAACTCTCCTTTGTAAAAAATCGGAATCAGGGTATGATAGTCAGCATTATGAACATCACCAATCATGGCATCATTATTGCCGAAAATATCACCAGGCCGAATCCGCGGGTTTTTCTCATAATTATTGCGAATCATATACTTAATGGCATCGCTCATGGTATGGACATGAACAATTATTCCGGTAGACAGGGCAACCGAATCCCCCTCAGGTGTATAAAGTGCAAAACATAACTCCCCGATTTCCTTCACAATAGGTGAGGCGGAGATATTCAAAGCTGTTTCCCGGGCGTTGACCAATCCTCCACGAATACGGGAAAAAATCCTCTCATACCGGATCGGGTCCTTTTCTTTCAACATCAGTTTCTCTAACCCGTAATACTGTCCTGTCGTTTTAAACAATTGAGTACTTTCTCTCAGCATCTCATGCAAGGTACGCCCATCCCAGCCAATACCCCTGCCTTTTTCTTTCATCAACTCTGTATCCATAAATACACCTCCTGATATCAAACTTTCTCACTTTTTTGCAAATGGAAAATACGGTACTGATCCAGATATGCTTTCCGAAATGGAGGTATTACAAAAGTGGTTGCCGGTGCTTCAACAATACTGAGTCCATATATAATGTTTCCAGGCTTGACCTTTTCCATATCATAAATTTCAGCAGTAATCCATTTTCCATGCCAATATACATCACGAGTACCTTTAAAAGCTTCTAAAAACGTTTCCTGACCCATCATTGGTTCATTTGGCAAATCAGGTTTCTCAACTGGAACAGTTCCAGTTACAATAGCAGTTGTGACAAGATACCCCAGTTCTGGAGACTTGGCAGAACGGGCATAGATGCGACCATATAAATCCTCAAAGTTTGTAACAATCTGATCCAAATCCTCTTTTGTCCTGACTCTTCCTTTTTTAGTGAAAAACTCCAAATCGTTCAATTGTCCTTGGTATTGCATGCGTACTGCGTGACGAAATTGAATATTCTGTTGGCAAATTCCACTCTTCTCAAATTGGCTTACGACTTTTTTCTCAAGCTCCTCCCAAGCACCATTTAACTGCTGTGTGATCAACATAGAATCCATACCTGTGGTGATTCCACCAATTGCAAGATCAACGGTTCGGTCATAACGATACTCAAAGTCGGCACAGGCACAGCCAAAAGCAGAAAATCCAGCTGCCCAGGTCGGTATAATCACATCTTCAAAATCAAGACCTTCCGTATAACCACCAACATGCAAAGGCCCACCTCCTCCGTAGCATAAAAGAGTATAATTCACCGGAGCATAGCCCTTCCCTAGAACCATGGCCACCACTTGATTCTTTAAAGAATCTTCAAAAAGCTGTACCACTCCTGAGGCAGCATCGTAGACGTTAAGTCCTAGCGGTCCGGCTATTTTTTGGTCAATAATCTCAAGAGCCCGCTGTTTGTTAAGCTTTACATCTCCACCAAGAAAGTAATCAGGATTCAAGAGACCAAGGATCAGGTTACAATCAGAGATGGTAGGAGTATCCAGTTTTTCTTTTTCATTGGAAACTCCAATCCGGTATCCAGCACTGTCCGGTCCAAGTTCGATTCGATTGGAAGTAGGGTTTACCCGGACAAAAGTACCCGTTCCCGCCCCGACTGAGTCAATTTGTACCAGAGGCAAATTCAGGATAAATCGAGCGATATCTGGAGTACTTTTGATGTGATATTCACCATCTGTAATGAGCGACAAATCAAAACTGGTTCCGCCAATATCCGTGCAAACTACGTTTTTAGTACCCAGCTTTTCTGCTAAATATTCCCCCCCGATTACACCGCCGATCGGTCCAGATACCAATGTGGGGGCAAGTTCCCTTGCATCAATTCCAATAGTGCCTCCATGGCTAGCCATCACACGAATATTAAATTTTCCCCCGAAGTTTACAACTCTCTTCTGTACCTTCTCCAGTTGACCACGGGACGGCTCAGCAGCATAAGCCTCCACCAACAAAGTATTGAGCCGTGGAAAATCCCGTCGTACAGGATACAATTCTGACGCCAGAAAAAGTGGAACCCGAATTCCTTTTTGATCCATCACCTTATTAGCAATTTCTTTGACTTTTATTTCATGAACCGGGTTGCAATAGGAAAAAAGGAGGTTTACGCAAATTCCCTCTACCTGTTGATCCAAAAGATCCTCCACTGCCTCGATGACTTCATTTTCATAAAGAGGGATAATAACGTTACCAAACAGGTCTATCCGTTCCCTTACACCACGAATTCGCTTGCGGGGAACCAATGGAACATTATGACGATGAGTACCAACATGCAAACGGTCAGAGTAAGAATATCCCAAATAGGTTTGAATAGCTCGCTCAAGGCGAAGATAATCCTCCTGGCCTGCAGTAACAATTAATCCCAGCCTTTTACCTTTACGTTCCAACAGGCGATTTAACATAGCTGTCCCAGAATAAATTCCGGAAACGATGGTGGAAAAGGCCTCTTCAGGTTTCATATTCCAGTATTTCAGTGCATCGCGAGAAGAATTTGCAAAACCAATAGACTCATCATAGGGAGTTGTTTGAGCTTTACCAACAATAAATTCACCTTTTTTATCAATAATGAAGGTATCGGTCATAGTACCGCCAGCGTCTATTGCCAAAATCTTTGCTTTATGCGACATTGCATAACCTCCTTTTTTATACTGTCAACCTTTATAAAGCAATTATTGTGCCAAAATAAAAAGAGCGAATAATACAAAGTATCATCCGCAATTCTGACTATAACCTGATTTATAAATCATGTGACAAAACGTCACCTGAGTAACAGATTGTAATAAAAATCTGTTACAAACCGTATCGTTTCATTTTACGATATACGGTCATCCTGGAAATATTCAGGATACGAGCCGTTCGGGTTATATTCCATCTTGTTTTTTCCAGAGCATTCAATAACTGCTTTTTATCATCGACTAAATCTTTCTCCTGATCAATATTGTCGGTAACAAGCTTCTTTTCTATATTTTCAATTTTATCGATAAAATTTTTTGGCAATTGTTCCAAGCCTATTTTATCTTTTGCATAGAATAGTGCCTGATCAAGTACATTGCGCAATTCTCTGATATTTCCGGGCCAATCATATCTTTTTAGAACCTCAAACACGACAGGATCAATAGAAATTTTTCTATTAGAATTAAAAATTATCTGTTCAACAAGTAATGGCATGTCCGTAATCCGCTCCCTTAGAGGAGGAAGATGAAAATTGATTACATTGATGCGAAAGTATAAATCTTCCCGAAAGTTTCCTAGTGATACCTCTTTCTCCAAATCTTTGTTTGTTGCTGCAATAACTCGTACATCTATAGGAATGGGGGTCTGTCCACCAACCGGATGAATGTGACGCTCTTCTAATACTCTTAAAAGACTGGCTTGAACAGACAAAGGCAAATCCCCAATTTCGTCCAACAATATTGTACCTTGATCGGCTAATAAAAACATACCTTTCTTCCCTTGTGATTGAGCTCCTGTAAAGGCTCCTTTTTCATATCCGAAAAGTTCACTTGCAATCAAATCTTTAGGAACTGCTCCACAATTCACCCCTACAAAAGGCCCATGTCTCCATGATCCGTGGGAATGAATTGACTGAGCCAAAATCTCTTTTCCCGTACCCGATTCTCCTGTAATAAGAACAGTTTTATCACTAAAAGATGCTTTTCTGGCATCATCAACCAATCTGACCAGAGGCTGATATTGGGTAATAATATCTGAAAACTGATACCTGGCAGAATACCTCTTAGATTTTTTGATTTTTCCTTTTTGTCTTTCTCTTTTAAATAGAACCATACCACCCTGTAAGGCGCCATTTATTTTGTAGGGGTAAAATTTGACAATCCAGCAATTTCTAAGACTTAATTCTGCTTCTCTAGTTAACAAATCTTCCAAACCAAATGAATTTAACTCGTCGAAAAAGTGTAATATATTTTCGTCCTTATGAAGAGAAAAAACATTTTTAGCGGATGGATTACAAAGTTTCATTTTACCCTTAATATCAATAATCACAAACGGATCTTCAATAATATCAATAATTGATTGGAAGATTTCTATATTTTCCTTTACCAATCGTTGTTTCAAAAAGGATTCGATTCTTTTAACCTGTGTAATCACATGATTTAAATTATGGGCTTCAATCGACTCTTTTTCTCCTGTTATATCAAGTATGCCTAGTATTTCCCGTGTTAATGGATCCCTGATTGGTGCTGCTGAACAGACATAAGATTGCCAGCCCTCACAAAAATGCTCAGCTGCAAATACTTGCGTGGGTCCTTCTGTTATTAGTGCCGTACCAATCGCATTTGTACCAGCGGAATCTTCACTCCAATTTGCGCCAGGAAAAAAATGATGAATTTCTACTTTCTTCCACGCATTATTGTGACCTCTTCCATCAATTAGAATCCCCTCTTTGTCACACAAAACAACCAATAAATTTTTATCAGATGATTTTTTGAAAATTTCTTCAACAAAAGGAGCGACAAGTTCCAGTAGAAACTTATTTTCTTCTTTTTTTTCAATCAGTTCGTTCTTGTTTGAGAGTACAAACTGAGCTTGCAACCAATTTGGATTAACTTTTGACTTCTTACACCTCTCCCAGGAGGAAAAAATTGTTTGACGAGGAATTTTGGTAACCTTATTTTGGGTCAGGTAATGTTCACGAGTCTTTGTCAATTCTTTGTCTTTCTCTTTAAATTCACTAAAAGACCGGATAGCAAATAGATCTTTGATCATTTTTACCCTCCTCTCGAATTTGATGAGTAAAAATCAAACTTTAAGACCAAATATATAAATCTGAAAGAAAACAATTTTAACAAGGATGTTGTTTCAAATAATTTATTTGTATCAAAAGCAATTTCTTGAGAAAAAACAAGAAATTGTTAGGTGAACCTTACAGATCCTTACAAATGAAATTATTATTATCTATGTTATTTCAATATTGTAAATATTACAACATATTAGTATAAAAGATATTGAGCGGAGGAACGAGCAAACCCTATCTCCGCCGGTTTAAAGTGAAGTTGAATACTGATTCCTGTTTAAAAATTAAAGATTACAGCTTTATGTAAAACAAATCTCACCAGTTCATAAAGAGATATTTTTTAATACTTCACCCCAACGCGTATTGATCCAATTCCATATTCCCATCCAGCCACTCCTGCCGATCTTCATCATCATCATAGTCATCCATGAATATTTCCATTTTTAATCAGAATTTCCTGTCA
Source organism: uncultured Thermoactinomyces sp. (assembly GCA_965544045.1). Classification (GTDB taxonomy): domain Bacteria; phylum Bacillota; class Bacilli; order Thermoactinomycetales; family Thermoactinomycetaceae; genus Thermoactinomyces. The sequence continues at coordinate 37,653 of CBEULT010000002.1, read as the reverse complement.
GGTTTTGCGCATAGATTCTATAAGAAACACATGAAACGGACATCGCAGTTCCGGCAAACGCGAGTGCAAGGGAAGCGAAAAACTCTTTTCTTGGCCAAGTGCTATTTACATTATGGCCACCCTGTTTTTTGCAGTACCCGACTGTAAAAATATAGCGGATCGAATGTGGTTAAAGAACCCATTCTTTTTCACCTCAAATGCTTCCACTCCGTTACGGCTCTGACACTACACGACTTTTTAAAAAAAGAAGTTCTAGAGAATCTTGGAATGACTCTTTAAAACTTCTTCCTTAACGTACAAAATATACTTTTAGACTGTAGATAAACAATTATAGGAAGATGATTTTTTTCGCTCCGCCTTGCAAGGAAGGAGCAGAGACGCTCCTGTCTTCTCCTTCAGGGAGACTCTCCACTCACTATGCTCAAACAGTTTTGCCCGCTTTTCCTTCCGGCGAACGCTATCGCTTTGCGTTGGCTCTAAAGTCACTTCGCTTCTAAAAACCGCATCCTCATACTTTGTCGGCAAGCTTAAGCTTCCTCTTTTGGGGTGCTATTCAAATTCTATGATGTCTCCAAATATCACATTTATTATCCGTAAAATCGATCCGTTCTACTTAAACCTTCCATACACAGCCAATGAATCGGCGGGTTTATTTTATATCGAAGTACCTTCTAAAAACGAAGTTCTTTGATTGCATTTAAATTAATTCCATACCTGTCATAAATCTTGATCGTATTTTCCCCTGTCAATCGTGATTTTTCAAAGCCAAGTATCGCTGCTACTTGAACAACATGTTCATAAGAATCACCTTCAATTTCAAGATAAGGCGGAATCATCGGCCAATGATCTATTTCCAGGCGAGCCCCGCTCAAGGTAAAGCTAATCCGGCGATTCTCCTGATACGACTTCGGATGAAATCCAAGCCTGCCCAATAACGCATTGGCCGCCTCAAAGTTATCCACCACAATTTCCAGTTCCTTGGTTCCGTCAATCCCATCGTGCACTATTTCTTTTACCGTCAGTGTAACCTCTGTGCCTGTGTCTCGCAGACGAATCCACCGGCTTTTGTCATCCGGATCAATGTCATATACATAGCGGCGCATCAATCGTTTTCCCAGCCGTTCTCCCCCGCAGGCCATGATTTGTTTGGAAATGACATCGGGATCAATTTCAATGACTTTGGCTTCATATTCAATTGACATCCAGACTGACCTCCATTTTCAGATTTTATGTCAAATCACTGCTGACCATGAAAGCATGAAGCATACTCCGCTTCACGTAAACTTATAATTTCCTCACAAAGATCACTGTGAACAAACTCTTCCACACGCATACACAAGTCCATTCGTTGAATACAAACTCCTACTTGATATCCTCCCTCCAGATCCCGATAAAGCCGGACTCCATAGTATCCTTCCTGACAATTTTTTTCATTGTTGAAGCGGCATCCTTTACAGGTTTTAGGCAGGTGTACCGGACGGATTTGTTTAAAATAGACAAGTCGTCCAGACGGCAAGCGATAAGCTGTGCGAAATCCTGAAACCCCTGCAGTAATATATCTCGCTACTGGAACGGCCCTCAAATCAGTGAGAATACCATAAATCGCATTAACCGAAGATTGTCCATCATCAAGAGAATTGAGAAGACGCACAGTAATCTTAGGAGAATACTCTTCCAATAACCGACGTACTCTGAATACATGGCTGTGATTGGGAACCACAATATTTGCACTTACTTTAATCCCTCGACTGGCGGCGATCTCTAACGACTTTTTTAAAGCAGCAATTTTACTGGACGCAAGTTGTGGATTTTGAAATTTTTCATGTTGAATCTGTGCCAATTCTTCCGGAAGAGTTCCAAATATAGAAAAATTCACCCGACTAAGTCCTGCTTCCACACAAGCTGGAAGAACCTTCTTGCCATTTTTTCCATTTGATGTCATACAAACTTGGAATCCCATCTCATGAATCATCCGAATAATTTGTGCAAGTTGTGGATGTAAAGTTGGTTCTCCACCTGTAAGATGTACTTCTTTAACCTCTAATGCATCACACAATAATTTAAGCGCATGTGCAAACTCTTTGTCTGGAAAAATCGTAGCAGGCAGAAACTTTGCTCCATTTGTTGCTAAATATATTGACTTCCGTCCTGATCGCCCTGCCCTGGTCCATCCATTCACTTCACGACCCAGGTTGTCACTAGCAACGGGTGTCCCCTCATTATGGCAGAACACACATGTCATACCACACGAATCAATAATCTTCAAGCGTAAAGAATGGCTTCTTTTCACATGTACAGGAATGCGTAATTCTTTGATAGGAAATCGCCTCCTTTCAAGTATACAACCGTTTTTAATTTTTAATTTGGAAAATTGATTCACCATCAAAATCTTCACTCAAGACCCTTTGCTTTTAAACTTGCCCCTTCAACCAAAAGGGTTCTTAGCATAACCACAACTTCCAACGTTTTTTAAATAATCCCAATTTGTCGTTACTGATTTGGACTTGTTTACATTGTTCAATGGTAATCCCCTGAATCTGACAAAAAGTACCCAATCTTTTTTAGATTTCTAATTTCCTTTTTCTTTCCACTTATTCCATGAATAATAATCATTTTTCATCCTGACTGGTCATGCTAAAAACAAATCAAACAAATTTTCTCCTTTCATATTTTTCTCTGACTGTTTTTTGTACTGGTCTCCTCTTTGGCAATTAACATAATGTCTCAAGAATAAACACAGAATGTTTTCCCGAAAATGTATCGAGTATTATTAAGCATTTTTAATCAATAACATTCCGAAGCGGAATGAAAACATCTGTTCCATCTTGCAAACTTATCTTTATCCAACTCACCCCATCTTCTCCATTTTTATTGTAATTACAATAAACAGTCTTTTTAGATGAGGTGTGCTTTTTGTCTAATTTCATTTCCAATATGCCTCCTCTGTAAAATTGGAAAAACAACCATCATACAACAGACGTTTATGGTTAATATTTTAAATATTTTAAAATTATTTGACAACTATTAATAATTATTAATGTTTCCCCTATTTTTCCTATAAAAAAACACTATTCAAATTTACCCTTTTATTATAGCTAAGATATTTTTTGTGTTTTTTTATGGAAAACCAACAAAAAATAAATAATTGAAAATATTCGCTTTTTTGCGCAAAATAAAATTGAGAACAAACAACTTCAGGAAGGGTGTTTGTTAAATGGATAATATGTTAATCTCCACGATCCCTCCAAAAAAAAGCCCAAAGATTAGGGAGCACTCTTCGTATGAAGAGAAAAAGTCTAAAGAAGACTCTTGAACAATTAGAAGATAAAGAAATATCAACCTCTACAATGAGTAACATAGAGCACATAGAGCGCGGCGTTACAAATGTTTCTTGGGGAAAAATCGTTATTTACGCACAGAAACTTGGATATTCCAATAAGGAAATACCAAATTTGTTGGAAGATGAGGAAGATCGGCAACTTCTTTTACTGGAAAAGCTAAAAATCATAGAAAGCAGAATTGATTTAGTTGGACCTGATGACGCACTTGAAAAGTTGGAGAAGCTAGACATAGTTTCCAGTAATCCAATAAATGCGAATATCGAATATTTAAAAGGACATTGTTTCTTATCCAAAAAAAGATGGGGAAAAGCACGTACACACTTTAAAAATGCCTTAAATATAATGAAACACTTTCCTGATTTTTTTAATACTAACCTGAAAGCTGGATGTCACAAAGATTTGGCACGTACATATTATTTTTTAGAAAATGACTTACTAAAAGCATTGGAACACGTAAAATTGGGTTTGAATTCCATTGTCAATGAGGAAGAAAACCAAATTAAGTTTTCCTTATTAATTGGAAAAGTTATATATTTAAATCTTCTCAACCAGGACACTGAAACTGTAAAAAAGACAATTGATGAACTGTGGGAACAAAAAAATGAAATTGATAGCGTTGATGCAACTATAAGTCTTTATGAAGCTAGAGCAACAATTTTAAATAAAATGGAACTTTATGAACAAGCAATGAAGAGTGCTTTAGAAGGAATGTATTTAGCAAAGAAAAATAACAACCTGGATCGAGCATTAGAGCTATTAACTACATACAGCTCAATATGCATGAATAAGAAAGACTATGCACAAGCCGAAGAGCATCTGCAACTGGCCTTAGATATGCGGCCAATTATTAAAAAGAAGTATCAAAAAGAATATCTTCTCGTAACTACTCTAACGAAACTTGGTCAACTTTATATCCTGCAGAATCGAAAAGAAGACGCCCAAAAAGTACTTACCGATGCAGTAGTCTTGGGAAGGAAAACAAAATCCAAAGAAGTATTACGGTATTTTACAGCCTTGGTTGCGCTCGGAGATTGTTTTCTTATTCAAGATAAATTTCAAGAGGCCATTACTCCATTTACCCAAGCCTTGGAAATTACCCAATTACAATCCAGGTCAGGCAAGCATAGATTATGGAGTAAAAATGAACATGATCTTTGGGTAAAACTAGGAATTTGTTTTGAAAAATCAGATAAGGGAAAATTAAAGGAATGTATGGAAAAGTCGTTTCAATTTAACGTACAATACATTATGAAAGGGGTGAAATCATGATTGCAGAAAAACCAATCAAAGTTGCGCACATTGGGGAACCGCCTGACGGCCCATTAAAACTTTTTGAAGGAGAACCACCCGACCACCAATTTTAACGAACATAAAGGATTGTTTGGAACCTTCGGTTATTCCGAAAGGTTCTTTGCTTCTTTATAGAGGAAAAAACCTGTCCAGTTTAAAAGCTCTGCATAATAAAAATAACATGTCAGAGCCATGCGTCTTCACATCGTATATGACCGTTTTCCCATTTTCCTCGACAATATCGACGACTCCCTGAATCGTATATTTCTTTCCTGCAGGTGTACGCTGTTCCGGGAGCGTCAAGCTCATGAAGCTTCTCCCAGTAAAGCAGAACCTGCTCCAAAGCCTGTTGCTTCACTTCCCCGGTAATGGCGTGTCCACCTTCCAACCGCATCAGCTCGTAATTCTCTTCAAATGCCTCGATGATAAATTGCCTGATCTCCTCCTGATCCATCTACAACTTCACCTCCCGCTTCAGCAAAATCAGCCTGTTATGCAAGTCCTCAATCGTTTTATGCACCAGCGTACCAAAAAACATGGTCTGCGAGCGCGAAGGCACAAATCCATATTTGCGGAAGATCATGTACTGGCGCGGGCATTTCTGGAACAGCAGAAAATCGGAGGTATACGAATAAATCTTGGGCAAAACATCCTGATTCATGGCGGCGGCGGGCAACGATGCCGGATCATAATTCAGAATGCGAAGGGTCTTTTTATCCAGCATCGTTTTAAATGGTTTATAAGTAGAAATTCCCCGTCCGCGCGCGTTGGCGATCATCAGCAGATTTTCAGCGCGGGAAAGGGCGACATAATACATGCGCATCATGTCAAAATCCGGAACTTTCTCCAGGGGTTCTGAATTTCTATTCAGCATGGGCCGGACGATCTCTTCCACCCGCTGCATTCTTCTTTTTGAGTTAAGCGACCCTAAGATTACGACGGGAAACTCCAGCCCCTTGGACTGATGAATTGTTAAAAACGGGATGCGCCCTTTGGGAAACGGATTATCGGTGTTTTCCAGTTCGGTTTCTCTCAATCGGTATAAGGCTACACATATCCCATGAAGAAGCTTTGTGTAAAACGGTCTTTCACGAGCAGCCTTCCGGAGATGACCACCTGATTCTGTTCCATGTAACGGGCCAGATATTTGGTCATTTGTGACAAATTCCAGATCGGTCCTTCATCGGTTCCTTTTTCCACCAGCCGGTAACATCCTTTTTCATCTTCCCTTGACCAGTCAACCTGTTCCATAAAAGCTGTGTAAGTCTACGATCTGCTGGCGCGAACGATAATTGAAACCTAACTTGATTTCTGTCGGTTTTACTTGCAGATATACCCGGCACCGCTGTGGAAACTGGACAAATTCTCCACCGTTGCGCCCCGGAAACGATACAAGGCCTGGTCATCGTCTCCAACGACACAAATATTTTTGTGCCCATCAGCCAGCCGGAAGAAGATTTTCTCCTGATTGGCGTTGGTATCCTGGTATTCATCAATGATGATATGCTCAAACTCATGGATAACATGGTCGCTATTCATCAGCATTTGCAGCGCTTCTTGCTGCAACAGCGAGAAATCCGCCTGCCGGCGTTTGCCACCCCGGAGTTTCTTAAGATAAAGCTCGTAAATCATCACCGTCCCGATTTACATTTTGGAGAGATTAAACCTTTGCCCTGTTTGGTTGGTTACCTGACCCAGAATCGTTTCCAATCCGTCCTTAAGCTGTTTTGGCCGCTTTTTCCGTAAAAGTGGACAAAAAAATCCGTTTTGGGTCTACCTTTTGAAAGACAAGCAGATTCACTGTTCGCCATAAAAGCACCCGTGTTTTACCCGATCCGGGGCCAGCAATAAGGAAAAGTGGTTTCCTCAAATGTTTAATTGCCTTTCTCTGCTGCGGGTTTGGCGTAAAACACGACTGGGCAAACTACGTATCCAGATTCATAAACCAATTCCTCCAATTTGATTGTCATTGAAACAGACAGACGATTCAATATTCTTTGGTTTGATTAATTTTTGCTATTTAGTAAATCTATTCGAAAATAACGATATTTTTATGTACAAAACCATCAAAAAAAGAAGAAATAAGTCTCATTTTCTCCTGGATGGATTTAATTATGAGGAATTATTTCAAACTGAACTCTCTTCATCCAGGATAAAGCTGGGTTTTTAAACCTGTCCTGTACCTGTCCTTCACCTAAGCAATAGGCAACTGTCAGTGGACTGATGATAGGCAAAAGAGAAATCAATAAAAATTTTCTTGACGAAATTCACAATAATGTAAATAGGAATTGGTCATATTTTTTCCAGCCTTCTATGTTGAAAAACTTTTATATTGGAGCGGCGGGCAGGTGATCTATTCTACCAATTCCAGTATTCTTTAAACAGCAATTTTGGAAAATCTTCAATTCTACTGCAACCAATAGCAGCGGCTCCTTTTTTTACTGTAATGGTTAATATAATTCCTCCTGGCATGTAGCAAAACATTCGTTTGCATAAAAAAGAAGAGGGCATTCTTTTTCAAATGCCCTGGTGATAAAACAACTATAAGCAGATATCCTCACCGGAAACCTTTCTTAATTGTTCAATTGCTAATGTCAAAGCCCTTTCCTTCGTATCAATCAGAGATAAACCCCGCTTCACAGGACACCAATACTCATATCCACACTCTTCCTGCCATTTGTATATCTCTGTGGTAAAAAGATGATCCTCCCGTTCTATGATTTGAACTTTATATTGGTTACTTGGAGACAATACTTCTTTTATGACTTGTTCCATTCGTTCTCCGCCTTCTGTGTCTGTTGTTTTAAAATCCGGCCAGACAAGTCCTTCCACTGTCTGTTACGACTCAAACCAGCGGTTTAAAAAAAGAGGCGCGTCTTTTGCCTGCTTTAAACTGGTGAACGCGCTGAAACTGGTGATGCTTCAATTTCTGTCCGTCGGTTACGATCACGACGACGGCATTGTCCAGATCAAGCGCCTGATAGATGTTTTCAAAAAGACAGTTGGTGGGGTTTTTCTCATGCCCTTGCCAGGAAACCAGATTTCCATAGGGAAGATCGGTGATGATCATGTTGGCATCTTTGACCGGATTCTCCCCCGGCTTCGTAATATCCCTTTGCTGGATAGTGATTTTTACCGGTTCCCGCTTTTGCAGGGACTTTAACCTTTCCGCACTGGCCAGGGCGTCCAAATGGGACGGTTTTCCATACATGCCGATGTATCCCCTGATCTCTTCTTCCCTTTTCCGAAGGCCCGGCGAAGTTAGCAGAGAAAGGTTTTTGCCGGCTGTTTCCAAAATTGTCGCATCATAATCGCTTGCCCAGATTTCCCTGATTTGGCTGGCATGCAAAAAACCGAGTACAGTCAGCAAATAGCCGGAGCCGCAACAAGGATCATAAAGTTTGTATCCTTCCTTCTCCTGATCCGGTTTTAAAAACGCCAAAGCCCGGCAAAAGATCTCGCTGGCCAGCCGAACCGGAAAGGGCGCGGACCCGGGCGCATGATACAAAACCCGCCCGCTTGACAGGTCGGTATAATCTTTTTTCTCTGTTTCATAGCGGTACTTCATTTCAACACCTGCTTTTAACTGATTTGCTTCCAGCAGAAATTCCTTGACGGATTGCGTAAACTTTTCCGGATGTTCCCCTATGCCGGCATTTCTCAAACAGGCTCATCTGGAACGGGGAAAAACCGTCCGTACGCAGGAATCTTCCATTCCTTGAATGATCAGGGGCGCCCTGTATTTAAGACAAATGTCTGGTACTGATTCCTGCCGGGAGCCCATTTCCTTGAAAAGGCATGAATTCTTTTCCGCTGAAGGCTCAAGTCCGGAATGGCATATTTCTTCAACAATTCGTCTGTCAGTTTTCGGATATCATAAATCATCCCGGACAACAAACGCCAGCGGGTAAATTCCCGTCTTCTTAAGAATCGGGGCAATAATTCATTGGTGAAAAGTCATTTGCATAGAGACAAGAGAGTTTATGTAAAACCAGCTTGCCAAAAATACCATAAGGGATGCCAATGCCAGGCAATCCACTTTGTCATGCATCAGGATCAGCAGATAGCCAGATCAGCCCCTCAGGAGTGTTCCTTCTTTCAGCTGGCTTATCAATTCATTCAGAAATTCGACATAAAAATTGTTTTTTCCATAACCGGGCATATCGGGAGAAACCCTGCACTTTTCAATGGCTGGTGTTTTCCTGAAGCCTTCCTCCCACATAACAATTGAATTTTCTTCACTGCTTGGCAATTAGAAAATGGATGTTAACTTCCGTGATTCATTTACAGCTTGTATGGTTTCAGAATCATGTCAAAACTGTGGTCAACCCATCCTTCCAAATCACTCTCCTGATCCCTCATCCAGATAAAAATACTGCCCATCAATGAGGAAATGAGTGTACGGCTGATGAGTGCCGGATTGCATTTTTTCAGTTCCCTGTTTTGCATTGCTTTTACCAGCAGATTTTGTATCTCTTCATCGATAATTTGCAGCCACTGGGGGGATAACCGGTACATCTCGGGTTCAGCCATTCCGGCCAGGTAGAGTGACATAATATTGGCAAGGTCACCGGGGCCGATGCGGGAATATTGGACAAATAACTTCCTCAAGGCCTCCAGGGAGGATGACGAGCTTTGCTCAGCCTGTTCAAAGGCCCGTCTGGTTTGCTGGATGGTATAGCGAATATATGCCAAAAGCAAATTCTGTTTAGAGCCAAATCGTTGGGACAAGGAGGCTGGCGAAATGGATATTTCTTTGGCAATCTTCTCTAATGTAAGCTGATCATATCCCAACTTCCTCAAAGCATGATAAACCGCCTCAAAAATTTGCTCATCTGAATAACAGCGAGGCCGGCCCATAATAAACCTCCTTTGACTGGTAAGTGGTTGATTACGTACCAAATTATAGCTTCAATTTGCTGGCAATTGTCTTCATGGAATTTTACGACATAATGACAATAATTTAATTCTAATTTTGTTTAAAATTTTTGTTTGAGGTGATTAACAATGATAAAGAAAAGTGGCCTGACCGCTGCTTCAGTCCGGATGACATCTATGGTTAACATCCTTCACGATTATATTTTATAACTTAACAAATTGACCCATTCTTTGCCAAACGGGATGGATAGAAATGAAGACCATCTTCCCATCCATCCCTCTTCTCCTGTTTGCCGGCAATCAACAGACCGCGGCCTGCATTTTGCTTCTTTACTCCCTTTTGTCTACTTTTACAGACCGCAACAATTCTCCCCTGTATCGCTAATACTTCATGATAAAGATGCTGCTTTTACCGCCACTTTTGCTGACAAGGCGCACATCAGACAAAATCATACTTTTATCAACAGCCTTGCACATATCATAGATTGTCAAACCAGCTGCGGTAACTGCCGTCAGGGCCTCCATTTCGGCGCCCGTCTTCCCTTGAAGGCCGACAGTGGCCATAATCAAAATGCTGTTTTTGCTTCGTTCAAAGTTAACTTCTATTTTTGTTAATGCCAGCGGATGGCAAAGCGGTATCAGATCGGCAGTCCGTTTGGCCGCCATGATTCCTGCCAAACGGGCAACCTCAAGCACATTTCCCTTTGGCAGGATTTGGTTGTAAACTTTTTCCAAAGTATCGCTCGTCATATATATGGTTCCTTTGGCCGTTGCCTGTCGCTTTGTAACCGGTTTGTCACCAATATCTACCATTCTGCTTTCCCCGCGGGAATTAAAATGTGTAAATTCCAAATCCAGCTCCCCCTTTACGCAATAATGGTTCCTGCTGCACCCAAATTATATCCGCCCAAACCTTCTACCTCTTTCCTGAACGGATCTGACTGTAAAATACTGATCAGCAACTTGATAAATTTTCCCATCGGACTCAATTGTGGAGACAACATCATATTGTTCCAAGGCCACTGGGATAAAATCAAGATCCACAGCCCGGATGCCCAGGCCGACATCAGCTGCACCGGCTGCAATCGTCGCCGCAACAGCTATATGGGTTCCCACTTCTTTTTAATATCCGACTATATTTCGCCCGTCCATACTTAGTTGCTTTAATTATAGTCAAGCAAGATTCGTGTTCCCGCTCCCCGTTGCCTGTTAACCATGCCCCCCTCCTGGTCAAATCACCAATACCGTTAACTTTCCCGGGATTACCCCTTTTGACCATAAGCCCCTGTTCTCGCATTGCCAGGTGAATAAGATGCCAATTGGTCATAATTATCGCCAACAATACCATAGAACTGCACTTTACAGCCCAGTTTCATCAGCATTGCCTGCAGAAGATATCGATTTATACCCCGGATCTGTCCCGGTTTGGGTATGGCTCTGATATCCACAAATTCACCACCGGTAGATAAAACACCAACGCAAAGCGGCTTTCAAATGGCGACAGATGATGTCCGCAACCGGAAAGCAGTCTGATATCCTGTGGTCGGATGACTTGACCTTCGCGGATGACAAACCGTCCGGAACAGATATCCTCTCTTTAAATAACGTTCTCCCCTGGCCCAACTTTACGGGCAATTAGTACAGGTCCCGCATCAAACCGCTCGGTGTGCTATAATCATAACCACTGCATCGGTTCCCCCAGGCAGCATCCCTTCTGTCGGTATCGTTGCCGTTTACCCCGATTCAACAGTAACTGAAGCAGATTTTCCCATCTGTATCTCCCCGGTAATGTTAAGCAGAGCTGGTATCCCTTCCTTCGTGCCAAACATTCAGCAGTTTGCCCAACCTAAAACACCATTTATATCCCGCGCAGCTTGCAATATTCCTCCAGCAAGGTATGTTGGAACAAGCCAATTCACAGATTCGACAGCCAGAGCACTTTTCAGGTGAGATCAATAGAAGTTCGCCATTGTACCGCTGATCTCAGTCCAAAGCCTGAAACCGGATTTTCACCTCCTGTTATTGATACACATCGGGTAAAACAATTGGTGCATTCTTTTACAGATAATGAAAATCCCTTTACGACTGGGTGGTGGCGCTTTTATTTCACTCCAAGAACAATTTGCATTTGTGATAATTTCAGGTTTAATTTGTTACTGGTTTTGGTTTTCCAACTCTTTTGGCTGTTTTCGATTCTTGATTTTGTGTGAGACTTGTTAATGCGTTGAATAAGACGCCTCACTATTTTAATAAGCAATTATGATGCCAATCTATGAATATGGAATGAACGAATCTTAATCAGGTGCAGGACTGTTCACCTGAACATATAATGTTTAAAATTTGAACATATCGAAGATCCCCTCCGCTAAACCATGTTTGGGATGAGGATCTTCGGAGGAACGAAGCAAGTGAACAAAGTCCTGGTTACATCAGCTTGGCTTGTTCCCGGATTTCTTTTATCTGTGGGTATTGCCCCATCTTTTTATATAAGGTTGTTCTGCTGATCCCAAGCATCTGGGCCGCTTGGGACAGATTGCCGTTTGCAGCCTGTACTGCCTGGATCACCGCTTCCTCTTCGATGTTTTTAAGCGCCAGAGACGAAAGATGATTCCCTTGTGGGAACCATAAATCCCCAACGGTGATTGCAGTAGATTGGCGGAGGAAATAGGCTTTATATGCCGCTTGTCGAAGTACCTGGCGTAATTCCCGGATGTTTCCCGGCCAATGATAAAGTTTAATTTTCTTTTTCGCCAATTGATCCAATGTGAGTCGGTCGGCACCAATTTCCTGAGCGATCTTCTCCATGAAAAAATCGACAAGGGAAAATAAATCCGAACGCTCCCGAAGGGGAGGAAGGGGAATTTCAAATTCACAAAGCCTATAATACAGATCAGCCCGAAACCGCTTTTTTTGCACTTCCTCAACCAGTTTCCTGTTTGTGGCTGCAATAATACGCACATCAACCGATTTGGTTTTACAGGAACCGATTCGAGTGACTGTTTTTTCCTCCAAGACCCGTAACAGGACTGCTTGAGAGCTCAGAGGCAATTCCCCGATTTCGTCAAGGAAAAGGGTCCCCCGATTGGCTGCTTCGAATTTTCCGATTTGTCCATCATTGTGTGCGCCAGTGAAAGCTCCCTTTACATAGCCGAACAACTCCGATTCAATCAACTGCTCGGGAATGGCTGCGCAATTAATGGTGATTAACGAACCATCTCTTCCACTAGCCCGATGAATCATTCGGGCTACCCCTTCTTTTCCGGTTCCTGTCTCTCCCTGAATCAGTATCGAGGCTTCCGTTGGAGCAACAGCCAATACGGTTTCCAACATTTGTTTGACCTTTGGACAATCATAAACCAAGTCAACGCTGTCCTCTGCTTTTTCGGACTGGACTGGATGACGCGGTTCCTCAAGGCTGATAAGTACGCGGAATTTTTTTCTTCGTTGATCCTGGATCGTCTGCGCCACCCATCTCCTCTTTTTCCCTTTCAGTTTGGGGTTCAAGGTGATCTTTTTGAGTGATGGACCGCCAGCAGAAAAAATGGCTTCCGATTCATCAAACCAGCGATCCAGGGGCTGACCAATACAGCTCCTTACAGGCAGTTGCAGAATATCTGCCGCTGCCTGGTTAATCCGGGTGATGAAACCGTTTTCGTCCAGGGAAATAAGAGGTTGGCTAAATCCTTGAAAAACGGCTTCTGTTTCCCGAAGAGAAAGAGTTAATTCCTGCTGCGTATTTTCAAGAAGAAGACGGGTCTGACACGCTTGGGCAGCGGCGATCGCCATTCCCAGGGTATGGGATTGGTGGTTCAAGACGTCTCCGCTGATATCCAGAACCCCCAGCAGATCTCCCTGGGGAGAATATACCGGGGTCGCGTAACAACTGAGAAAGTGGTTTTCACGACAATAATGTTGCTGACCGATTACGCTTACCGGCTTTTTCTCAAGCAAAGCCGTTCCAATGGCATTGGTTCCTTTGAACTTCTCATGCCAGTTCGCCCCTGTATCGAGGAAAACTCTTTTCGCTTTCTCCACAAACGGGAACTCCCCCCATGTACGGAGAATGTACCCATCCGGATCCGCAACAAGGATCATAAAGGAACCTTTTTTTAAATACGAAAAGAGGTAGTCCAGCACAGGGGTGGACGTGCGTAAAAATTCACTGCGTCGGTTGATCCGGTCTTTCAACTCACCTTTTGTTAGCAGTTTATCTTCGATGTGGACAGGATCAACACCGAATGTTTTGCTTCTCTCCCATGAGGCTTGGATCACCGAGTCCTTCTCTGTATTCCTGGTAACCAAAGGTATCCACCTCTTTATGATCACTTTTTCACCATACAAGATCTACAAAATAAATATGGGAGTAGAATAAAAAATATATATATTAGCAAAAAACAGTTTTAAACAACACATCCGACATCTTTGCATATTAAAAAATTCACAAACAAACCTGATAACTCGCCCACTCCTTTCTCTGCAAACATTTCAAAAAACCAAAAGTTTCTACCACCCTGCTATTCCTTCCATAAGAGGAACATTTTTTAATCTGTCAAGAGCCAATTGATTTTCCCTCTTCTCCTGTTTTCTGGTCACTCCCAGGGTGCCGGAAAGCCTGTTCAGCCACTTCTTTCCCATAGCTTTTGCCTGAGTCCTGACCATCCCCCTGATCCTGAGACCAGTAAAGATATTACCCAGTACCGTGGTATCCATCAGCAGGGCTCCTGAAACACCACAGCCATTTGGCGACGCAAGGGGAGCAGGTTATTTTTGTTGGCAATGGTTCTATAAAGGGAAATTCACCCCCGGCCGGGGGGGCTGCAACAAGGCCAGGATCAGCATTAATGATATTTTACCTGCTCCTTTTGTCCCACCAGGGCGACTACCTCTCCTTCATCCAGAGTAAAGCGATCGATGGAGAAGATCTCTTTCTTGTCTTGTCCTTCAGCAATTGCAAATTGCCGGCTTTTACAGCAAGCAAACTCCTCTGCTGCTGAAGTTGGGTAAGTGCCGCAGTATTCGCCAGAGAGAGAAAAGCAGGATGACACTGAGCGCTGTGGCCAACTCGAAACTTCCCTTGGAGACTTCCATAGAGATAGCGGCAGTAAGCACCCGGTCTGCGTTCCCCCTAACATGATAGCGGCCCTCTATCCCGGAGACGACACCCCCGAAACCGGCAATTACCACAGCCAGAAGCCCTAACCAGCCTCACTCAACAACAGCCGGAAGACTGCAGACGATTTTTGAAAGGATCTGCAGGTGCATCTTTGGATAAAGAGCCTGGATAGCTGCAATGGTGAATCCTGTCACCAAGGTCATGGCAATGATTGCCTGGGCGATCACTATAGTGGTATAAAGAAGGCCAAGATAGCCAAGGGGACTCTAACGGGTGAGACAGAGCCAGGTAATAAGGCCCACCACTGCTGGAGGAATCCCCATTCCGAAGGGTAATCTCCAATACCTCAGGGTCACCGTGCAACAACATCCTGATTGCCTTAATCAGTCTCTCTTGAATGAATTCCACTTGATTTACCTGTCGCGATTGATCATGAAATTAGTGCAGCTAATATTGCCATAAAGTATCTTCAAATACCGGTCATTTATCGTCCGTCCAGCAACGGATTTGGACGCTGCTCTATTGGGAGCGCAAACGGAGGATCCCCTCCCTCCCCTGATTAAACTGTCCCGCCGGAGGTCAGACGGTAATTCTCAGGCTTAGCCTGACACTTGTTTTAATAGCATAAAGTCTACCTGATTTTTTGATATATCATGTCATTCCCAACGAGTTTCACTGCTACTTCTTATGTTCATCTTATGTAGAAATAGCTGTTTTTTCGCGTTGAAATCCCTGCTTAATATAGCAATTGTGTACAACGTTCCTAAGCTTCGACCAAAAGATCCGTTTACAACCCAGAAAACTACTGCTCAAGCTCTTCCACCGTCTTGCCGGCATCAGGAACGAACATGGCCTGACCGTACTTTGATTCCGACCGGGTCGCCAGATGGTCCGACAATTATGAAATCATTTTGCATTACAGTTTGTAGTCCACCACCTGCAGCTTATCTACCGGGAGCTTTTCTGACTTCATCGCGTGTGCAAGAACCACATCGGCATTGCCTTTTTCTGCCATGGACAAGGCCTTGCCGATACCCACCGCTACTGGTCTTCACCTTGTAACCGCTCAAATCGGGAATCAGATCGCCGAGCAATCGGCTGTCCTGGGTACTGGTAGTAGTGGCCAGAATCAGACTAGTGTTCTTGGCTTGTTCTTCTCAGATAACCTTCAACATACTGATAAAGATAACCAGGATAAACAACACGATGCCGGCGATACTTTTTATTCCGCCCTCAGGAGTAACTGGATTGAGTGCTTTTCCTGTCCTGCCAACAGATGAACCACTACTTTTCTCCAACAACCCAACTCGATTTTGGGGTAACAAGTCCGGGCAGTCTCACTTGTGTACCGCTATTTACGCCCTGAGCAGTTAAAATAGATCAATCAGTGTTTCACTATCACCTTGCAAAATAATTTGTCCGATGTCACTTTAAATCCTCATGCCAGTTTCATCCCAAAGATGAGCGAAATCTCTGGTTAATAACTGCTGCAAACCAAGTCTACTGTTTAATACTTTATATCTAAAGTATATAAAATAAAATTATAAAAACACATAGAGATCAAGTGAATTAATGTTGTATAAACCTTGAACAAGTAAATTTCTTATCTAACCCATCAGACGACTGATACATTGTATCTTCAGGCATCAACATCCTTTTCATAAAACAAATAAAGAATCAGTTCTGTTTCAAGTAGATAAAATTTTTATATCTGAATAATATTGCTGTGTATTTATATAAAAGTTACATTTACATAAAATTTCCGGGCTTCTCCTTTTCGATCTTTTTATGAAAAATTGTTTGTGACAGGGTGTTATCGGTCTAAAGTGCTTTTACACATAGAATCTGTTGGCAAGAGAGTTGCTTACCACTTGCCCATCCTCCATACCAATATTCATAAATTTTGTTTCCTGAACAGGATGTACTCAATTTCATGGAAGAAGTCAAGTTGTCCTTTAACCGGTTTATGTATTGAAAAGATAAACCAACGGCACTTTTCGCAGAGTTTTTGTCATTTGTAACCAACTTATCCCATAATAAAAATTAGCCCCCCCGAGGGCTAAACACAATTGAAAAATAACTCTTTCTTCTTTATCAGAACTAGCCGACATAAGCAGACTTTATCTTACACATCGAACCCGAATTCGCGTCCTCCTTGGCACAGAAACAACTCTCACTCTTCTGGGACGTCCACAAACAAATACAAATCTCCGGTTGCTGCGCCTGCAATTTACAACCAATACGTCCCCCCGGCGAATGAAGAAGACAAACGTTCTTACTGGAAATGGCGCGCAGGAACGAACCGCCGTTTGTCCGGGACGCAAAAAGATCACTCTCGTTTGAGAGGTCTCAACCCTTTGGTTCAGTTGGGATAACAACACGACAACCCCCTTTCTCATGAACTCTGATAATTTATGAAAAAAAAGCCAGAACAGGAACGGGAGTCGTCTATTTTTCCAATTAACAAGCGGAAAATGGATGAGGAGATAGCCGGCAATCAGTGAGAAAAAAAGGACACAAATTCAGTGTCCTTTCAGCTTGTCGATAAAGTATGGTATGGGATACGATTTTTAGAAGCGAAGTGACTTTGGAACGTCCCTGCCCCTTTCTTGCAAGGCGGAGACGGAACAAAGTCCTAAAAATCAGTTTATCTTCAGCCTCAAAGGATACATTTCAGTATCCTTTCTCCTTCTTTTAAACAGTTAGCTGTTTTTTCTGCAGAACAAGAGATAACCAATTCCAGTCAGAAGAATCACAGCACCGCCGACAACCAGAGCGATATTTACAGTGTTTGTCTTTTCGGCTTCCAGGTACATGTTGTTCGGCTGTCCGGCAATCAGTTCCCAGGTATATGTATTTCCGTTAACGCTGGAAGCATCATGCTTTGTAACCTTCATCGGCAGAGTCAGGTTAAACTTGAAATCCAAATGGGACATAAATTCCTGCATACCCATTTCATCTTGCCCCGTTTTCCCTTCCGCCATATCCGTCATATCCAGATTTCCTTTCAAGACATATTTGTCTTTAAAGAATCCATTTTCTCTGGTAATATTGAATGTCGTCTCACCCTGCTGCTTATCTTTATTATTGAATGTATTCATTTCATCAAGCGTTTTGAAATGTCGGGAGATCCGGATACCGGTATATCCATCTTGGCGGTAATCTTCAACTTTGTATCCCATATCAGCGAAGTCCTGTTTTTTGATCGGGTTCTCCCCATCCATCAAATTCAACATTTCGTTTTGAATCGCTATGACGTGGTTAAAATCCACTGAATCGTCTTCATTCACCTTTACATGGAAATCCGCTTTCATACAGCCGGCCAATACCAGGACAGCACAAAGCACCATGATCAATAACAGCTTCCTTTTCATATCTTAGCCTCCCACTGAACTTAACATGCATTTCTGAAAATCGATAATGCCTACAAAAGCTACCCTATAAAAATGAAATCATAGCTTTATCGCCAAACAGACAAACTTGCATTACATAATAGATTATATAAAATAACTAAAAAATACTTTTCATATAGATAGGCTATCTCAAAACAGATACAATCGGGCTATATAAAAAAATCCATATTTGATATATTAATGACAAATTGTAAAATCTATTGTTTTTTTACTTTTAACACAAAAAATCCGCTCTCCAGATCAGAAAGCGGTTCTATCCCTCTACTACTTTGCTGCAAATTATTCTGTTAACCTGTAGAAGCTTCATTTTGACACTCTTTTTCCAATATTAGTTTGGTTGCGCTTTCCATCCGTTCGGAAAAGCGCGGCTGGGTTTTGCTTAAGCTGCTGGGAAAAGGTGCTACGATGGCCTTTCTTTGATTGATCAGAATTGGTTCATTATTATCTACAATGGCAGCATACTTTCTGTTTCTGTCCAACAGTCTCAAGGGCGGCGCGCCCAGCAGGATAATCAGATCGGGATCACAAAAATCAATCTCGGTTTCCAGTAATTTTTTGCTTTTTGATTCGCTAAAATATTTTCTTCTTTTTTGCCGGTCGATATTTTTGTATTGGAGTGAATCCGGTTTATAAACTTTTCGGGCATCTGTGATATACAGAAAGTCAAAGTTGAGCTCCCATTTCATCAAATATTCTTTTACCATCTTCCAACTGCGGTATCTGTAACTTTGGTTGTGATCCAGCCTTTCATTATATTCGGCGTATTGGGCGCTGTTCTGTATGAAGGGCAGCAAGTGAGCAAAGAAAACAACACTTCCGACGTCATTTGCCAGGGAGTCCTGTGAAACAATCAAGGTGCGAAAACCGGGGCAATTCGCAAAATACTTTCCCCCCCACCAGGGCAGGTCAGCGCCGATTTGATCGGTGCTATAGTCCTGATATTGAAAGAAAATATTTAAATCCTTGCTGTAATGGTTATCTGGAAACATCTTTTGAAAAACAACAACAGGTGAATTATCCTGGTAACGTTCATAAGGATATGTCTTATACTTGGCAAAAAGTTCCGCAAGTTGCCTTATTTTATCACAATAGTCATAAACCATTTTGTTCCTCCTGCTTCCTTTATAATTTCAAATTCCGTCCACATTTAAAAGCGTAGATTGAAACTGTAATGACGCCAAGCTGATTAGCTCTTTTTCCACTGACGGCAGAAAACATGACATTCCGGAAGGACCAACGGAATGTGAGTACCATGGAGCGATGTAAAAATATGCCTTCTCTTTTAGAATGGGCGGATCAAATGACACCTCTTATACTTCCTGGCCGGTTTTTGGTAAGCCCTGAATTTAAACAAAGCCTGGCTTAAATCTCCAATAAGGTAAGCCACTCCGTCTCCCCATCTCGCAAACTTGCCTTTGTTTTTCCGTATATTCTTGATGTTTTCACTCACCGGGTTTTTGACACCTTTCTGTCGGCTTTGCCTATATACAGGATCCGAAACCTATCCCCTGATCCTTGCCCCTTTACATAAAACAATCCTTGCATCCTAGTTTCTGAGACCGTTTTCCACAATCGTAATAATCGCATCTTCCATCTCCGGACTTCTTTTCAGAAGCTTACTCCACTGGAATTGACCCGGGTTCGACCAGCAAGTCATCATCTGCTATAAAAAGAGGCACCAAACGATGTTATGGCACTCTTGACATCCAATTTAACAAATCTGTCATCGCCGGTTTTCTTTCGAGTTTAAGAGAAAATTCGGATATCCAGTCCAGTCAGCTGGTATTAGATAGAACCAACTGTTTTTGGAAACCCGGCCATAACCGGCTTTTGAATCGAATAATCAGGTACAATCATTAATGACATGGAATACTTGGTCTTTTTTTCTATATCTGACAGCAAAGAACTCCATTCTCTATAGGATTCTTTCTCTTTGCACCAGAATCGGAGATGGGAATCCCAACGCTTTAAGAGGTGATTGCTTTTCCAATGTAAACGGAAATTTTATCTGTGTTCTGTTCAATAAATAACGTATAAATACATTCAGAATAGCATTTGAAATCTTCAACCAGTGTGCTTATTCGATCTAAAACTTTACTTCTGTTCACTCTTTCTCCAAATTTGACAAAAGGGCTATGGTATGGTTGAAAAAGCGGATTAAACCATTCCTGAAGCATTTGCCGTTTCTTGCTGTCCGTATTAATCTGCATTTCGTTAATAGCCTTCCTCCGTGTAAAATCTGAGCTGTTCTCCAATCCCAGAAACTTCTAACGGAACAATGACTGTAACCGTATCCGGAAACAATTTAATCAGAAACTTTCGATATTCCTTTCCTGCATGAAAGACACACTCTACCTCTTCCCATATCCAGGCATGTTCACCCATCACACTCCGAAGTTGTCCGTACACCTGTTTTGCCCATTTTTTCTTTTGCACAGGTGACATATTGTGAAGCGTTACATCATACGGTTCAATTTCTTCATCCGGATTAAGCAGGCCATATTTTGCTGATAGAATATATACCTAGTCATAACGTTCCTTTCAACAGGAAAAAGCTTTGCGAAACAAGGTCGAAGCTGAATACATGTTTTCGGCAGAACATGGTTGATCTTTTTTCACATATCTGATTTCCTTTTCCTTCCCATCATTACCGATCAAAACCTTGTTCAAGGAAGGTTAATCTCCGTTCATTTTACTTCACTCATCACTTTTCCAGTTTTTCTCAGGGGGATTTTAATTTACAATGTTTAAAAACTTCCGTTCAAAGCTGCTCCTTCAGGGTCTTAGCATAAAAAGACAGTTTTAGAAAAATAAGCAATTTTTATTATAAAGAGAGGGTTAGTTTAATTAACTCGCTAAAACTAATTATATAAAAATTATTTATTGTTTTTATAAATAATATCGACAATTTTTTTACTAAAGCATGCTCATTAAATACCTTGTATAATGCTGAGGGCCACCAAGACCTCCTTAATAACGGTTAATATAAAAAAAATAAATCATTTAGAAAATAATACCGAAAACTCCGATCCTCTCACTGCAAAAAGGTAGTCATCACAACTCTTTTGCCACTACAGATAATTTCTCTTTCAAGCATTCTACCGTCTTTGCTTTTTACGGGAAAAATAAGCTTTAACTTTTTTAGCACAATGTAACCATTATTAAAACAGTACCTTGCAATAAACAGTAGCGTATGATATATTGTGTTTGCCAGGTGTTGATTGCAGCTCGCTACTATACAATGCATATTAGTTGTTATTATATATTAGCTAAGCACAAAAAAGGGGGGTTCCAATTGAACGTTCAGTTTAAAAAAGGGGTTTTGGAACTTTGCGTACTCGTATTGCTCAATAAACAGGACCGTTATGGATACGAACTGGTTAAAAAAATAGCAGATCAAATTGAAATATCTGAAGGCTCCGTGTATCCAATACTCCGCCGTTTGACCAAGGAAGAATACTTCACCACCTACTTGCAAGAATCAAACGAAGGACCCAGTCGCAAATACTACAAATTAACAGATAAAGGAAGAAATTATCTGCAACAATTGATTGCTGAGTGGCGAGAGTTTTCCCGCGGTGTTGATCAATTAATTAAAGAAGGTGAGAGTTATGACTAAAAAACAATTTTTAAACCAGTTGGATTCAGCATTAAAAAGTCTTCCCGCTGATGAGCGTCAAGACATTTTGCAAGATTACCGGGAGCATTTCGTCATTGGCATGGAAAAAGGAAATAGTGAGGAAGAGATCGCAGCTTCTCTGGGTTCACCAACTCAAATCGCAAAAGAATTATTGGCCGCTTATCATTTGGAAAAAGTTGAGACAACAACATCAACGGGGAATATTTTGCGTGCCATGTGGGCTGTAGTTGGATTAGGATTTTTAAATCTGGTGTTTGTCCTTGGGCCATTTATTGCTTTGACAGGTGTGATGGTCGCAGGCTGGACAGCAGGGATTGCGCTTGTTCTTTCTCCTGTAATTGTTCTAGCCGACACCATCATGCATCCGGAAACATTCCACCCTTTTTTCCTGTTTATTTCAATTATGCTAAGTGGACTTGGGCTCCTTGTCACCATCGGCATGTATATCGCAACAAAAGCAGTAGCAAAGGGGTTTGTTCGCTACTTGAAATTTAACATGAAAATTGTAAAAGGTGGTTACAAATATGATTAACCTGAAAAAGATATCTATATCTGCCCTTATTCTTCTGCTTATTGGTATGATTGGAAGTTTGCTTACCTTTTCTTCCTTCGATAAAGGAACAACCGTTACAGAAGAGAAAAGTTTTGGCAACAACTTTTCAGCTATTCAAGTAAACGCAAAAGATGTAGGAGTGGAAGTTGTTCCTGCTAAAGAAAAAAAAGCCAAAGTAATATTGCATGGACATAAATCAAACGAAGCCTATAACTTCTCCGCCGATGTAAAGGGATCCGTACTTTCTGTCGAGGCGGAAAAAAGCCAGCAGTCATGGATTAATATTTATCCAACTGCATTAACAGTAACAATATATCTGCCTGAAAAGCAGTACGAAACCATGCGCATAAATAGTGAAAACGGATCTGTCAAAGCGGAAAACGTAAATGTTAATGATATAAAAACCAAAACAAACAATGGATGGATAAAGCTGAAATTAATTGCCGCAACAGATGTTGATGTGAAAACAACCAACGGATGGATAAAACTGAATTCAATTGCTGCAACGGATGTTAATGTGAAAACAACTCACGGACAAATCAATCTGGATGATGTGAAGGGAAAAATATCAGGAGAATCACAAGCCGGACAAATCATCTTGAAAACAGCAAATTTAAATCAGTCTGTTCAGTTGAAAACAGATTCCGGAAGAATCCTGGTCCAAACTGAACAGAAACCTGACAATGTAAAATTTGACGTGTATACAGGTACCGGAAGTATTAATATCCTTGATCAGTACACTGGCAGTACTACTATTGGCAACGGCGAAAACCTGATCAAACTGGCAACAGGTGCTGGAAGTATTACTGTAGAGTAGCCGTTGATAAACCAATATTAATAATATGTATATACACAACAGCGATTGATGTCATTCCTCTTAAGGTAACTATTGTTTTCTCGCAATGTTGAAACTGAATTGTATTTTAAACAGAGGGCAAAGCAAATATCCAAAGCTGGCACTGAATTAATCATTATCGCTTGTGGTAATCCAATATTATATAGGTACCTGGGAGAGAACGGGAGTTATAAAAATATAGAAATAACATCGGCCTGTTTCTTATAAAAATCATATGCTCTGAATGGGACAGACTTAGTTTTTTAGATGGTTCTGAAGTGGTTACAGTTTTTATAACCAATTTCGGAACCTTTTTTGCCATAAAAAAAGCACCCCATTCGGAATGCTCTGTTAAAAATCATAATAGAAACTTCAGTTCTCCTTTTTTCCAACCTTCTTAAAGACTTGAACAGCCTTTCTTGTTTCATCCAGATGCCTGACTACTTCGTCATATCTCAGGGATACGACCGACATGAAAAGAATATCAATCAGTTGCAGCTGGGCTATGCGTGAAGAGGTGGCTCCGCTGCGGAAAATGGGTTCGCTCGGAGCAAAGGTATACAGCTTGACATCAGCTTGTTCAGTTATAAGGGAATCACCATACTTGGTGATGCTAATGGTATTGGCCTTTTTTCTTTTGGCCAGTTGCAAAATTTTGGCCACCTCTTTTGTCATGCCTGAGAAGGAGATGCCCACAACAACATCTTCTTTTCCGGTATTGGCAACTTGAGTTATGGCCAGATGCATATCGGAAAAGGCGAAAGCGGTTTTGTTAATTCTGAGAAACTTTTGTTGCGCGTCCTGGGCAATCAGCCCGGAAGCCCCTACACCGACAAAATGAATGGTGTTGGCGTTGGTCAGGAGTTGGATCGCTTTTTCCAACTCTTTCACATTGATGAATTCGGCAGTTTTTCGAAGAGTTTGTATATTGTTGTTCACTGTTTTCTCGATGATAGACACAGGCGATTCATCGGGCTGGATTTCTCGAAATTGCGTCTCCCTTGTGTTTTGAAGGTCACCGGCAATCCGTATTTTCAAATCTTGAAATCCTTGCAATTTCAGGGATTTACACAGCCTGATTACTGCGGCGCTGCTAGTCTCGCTTTTTTTCCCCAATTCCATGGATGTCAGGGAAATTGCTTCTCGCGGATTTTCCAAGATGTAGGCTGCAATTTTTTTTTCGGAAGGAGGCAACATGGGCAACATTTCTTTAATCAGTTCAAGTCCCCCGGTCGTTGACATTGTCTTACCTCTTTTCTCTACTATTTACTGGATGTTCACGTTTTAAATCTGCTTCTGTCAAGCAACAGATTTTGATTTACCGATAGCTCAACTTTCGCAGAATAAAGTCATATTTGCATCATAGCATATTTGGTTGAAGTTTAAATTTTTTAATGCGAAAGTTGAGCTGTTTCCCATCTCTGTCAATTTTCTATTCGTTTATACATATAAATTAATTCCTTGGCCAAATGTTTAATCGTCTCAGCGCTCATTAACTGATCTTCAGCATGAATGAGCAATAAAGAAAACGGAACAGAATCCTTTTGTGCTTCTGTCTGGATTAACCGGGCATGTATGTGATGTGCCTTTGTAAAGCACTCATCTGCTTCGACCAATTTCTTCTCCGCTTCGGGCCAGTTTCTTTCTCTGGCCTCATTAATTGCCTCAAGCAAAAGGGATCTTGCAGTTCCCGCATGGGTAATGATACCAAAACAAACCGACTCCATTTCTTCCACGAAAACCCCTCATTTCTTTTCATAAAACAGTTTTTCTGCAAATTCCAATACGGCGGCGCCATTGTTCATTCCATAATCAACTGTATTTATAACAGCCACGGGAATATTGTAGGGTGCAGCAATTCTTTCCGCATCCTTTTTCCAAAACCTCATTTGAGGACCAATCAGCAAAACATCGGCATTTTGAATGTGAAGACCGGCTTCCGCTTCGGCAACAGCCCAAATTTTATAATTTTTCCCCTGTTCCCTGGCTGCCTTTTCCATTTTCGTCACCAGTAAACTGGTGGACATGCCTGCACTGCAAACCAATAAAATATTCATTTTATCTCTCTCCTTTTTTATTAATTTACCTGTTGCAGCGAAAATTTTTGTCCTCCGCCAATATATGAAAGGAGTGGAATATCTTCGTCGATAATCCTGCCAATCACATTTATCTTGTCATTTTGGTCCAGATCTGTCCGGGTGATTTGAATCTCACCGGAATAGCGGCCATACCTTTCATTGTCAATGGTGACGGTACCTTTGGGACGCTGGACAGTATTATTTGGTTTGATTTGGCTATGATGAAAAGCGGCCCGGGAATCTTCAATACGGATCACATCTCTGGCCGAATCGATGCGATTTGTCTGTATTCCGTCAAGATAATCATGGATTTGCGTGAACTCTCCTTTATTTATCGCATGATATCGGAGCGGAATGATTTTCTCCTTTACCATGGGGAACCTGGCCAATGTTTCACTGTTTAATGACGGGTCTCCCACATAGACGGAATCAACGAGACAGTTTTCCATCAGATCCAGACAGGCATGGACTGGAGAAACATAGCGATGCATTTCCAGAGTTGTCAGCCCCTCATATAACGGTTGCCGCTTTTTGCCATCCCCAGGAATAAAGGCTGAAATACCTATGTTACAGCTCTTTAGAAATTTGTTTTTCTGAAGGAAATACTCTCTGGCAAGG
The DNA here is from genome assembly GCA_965544045.1 of uncultured Thermoactinomyces sp. Lineage (GTDB taxonomy): Bacteria > Bacillota > Bacilli > Thermoactinomycetales > Thermoactinomycetaceae > Thermoactinomyces. Next base: position 11,894 of record CBEULT010000002.1, on the reverse strand, counting down.
CCGGTCTCCGGACGAGGATAATAATTATGGGAAGCCTCGGTATTTTTCGTGTTCAATCCTTCTTTAATCAAGGTTTCCATAAGTTTTTCCGTCAACGTGCTGGCATTTAACTGCAGCCTGAGTTGCCGGGATAGCGCTGCTATTTGCCCTGCGCCAAACCCATAGTCTACTCTTAACCCGGTTACTCCCCACTCTGTCAGCAGTCCAGCACGGTCGATCCCAATCTTGAGATAGCCGAACGATTCAGGAGAAATATCGGCAAACAAATCCATTTGATAATTTTTGGCCTGTATGCCCAAATCCAGAAGCAGTTCCTTGTAGGAATCCGGCTCCTCTTCCGGAATGTGCAGCGATGTAAATATAGAAGTAAATCCATGTTGGTATGCCTTTTTTATCCATTCGCGGTTAAAATACTTGTTTTCCTTTGATAAATAAACAGAAATCCCAATCATCGAATACCCCCGTCAAAAATGCAGATAATTTTGAGCCCGTCTCGCAACCATATAAGCTTTGGAAAGTTTTTGGCTGCCAATTTCAACAGCTCTGATCGTTGCCATTGTCCGGTAATAATCCTGATAAGGAACATTGGCAACATTTGCTCTGAACAATTCATAGTAAGCCATCGCTTCAAACCACTGCCGAAAAGTATCTTCAATTTCGATATAGACCTGTGGGATAAATCCATCCAAATCCTCACAGTTTTCTCCAAAGTATACATACTCCACGGCATGCGTTTTCTGGCCTGTATCCACGTCGGCATCTGCGGCCATTTTAATCGCTTCCAGTACAATATCATGGGTCAAAACGTGCCGGGGATGAAGGCTGCCGCGCCAATGGGTAATAACGATATCCGGTTCTTCTTGCCTGAGAAGTTTGCAGAGATCCATTTGCATTTGCTCACTGGAGGGAAGTTTTCCCGCAGGATAGCCCATCCAATGGGAAGTTGCTCCCATGGCTTCCGCCACTTTCGGCATTTCCTTGTTCAACTGTCTGGCATACTCTTCCGGTGATTTCTTCTTATTGCCCCGTTCTCCTCTTGTGATATGGACAAATGTTGCCTTGTGCCCTTCTCTGGTATATTTGATTGCCACCGGACCGCCCATTAATTCTGCGTCCAATGCGTGAGCTCCGATAGTCATGACATGGTGTTGTTTCAATGAAACTTCCTCCTGTGTAAAGAATCGATAAAATCCGGGGGAAGCAATTTTTGGAAAAACCGCTTCCAGAAACCTGTTTTATAGATCATTTCATAAATTTTTTCATTACCGCGTGACGTTTCATAACTTTCATGCCGGCTCTTTCATAAAATCTCTGTGCATCATGGTCTGTCCAGGCAAGCCATACATGATATATTCCTCTTTTGTACATGTCCATCAACATTTCATAAAACAGGACACTGCCGATTTTTTTGCCCCGCATGTTTTCAGATACGCCAAATGGTCCGAAATGCCCTTCCAGATCATCAATGGCGCGTTGGCAATACCCGATAATCCCAGAATCGTGTCCGATGGCCAGCCAAATTCTTTCTTCCCCTTTTTCTTTCTCCAATGTTTCCCTGACATTTCTTACCCATCCACCCGGGAACTTTTCCTTCAGGAACTGCAACAAGGGTAATGTATAAATCCCGGAAAAAGGAATAATTTGGATACTGTGATTGTTCATTAAATCTCTTTTGGTTTGTTTGATCTTTTCCGGGATTGTGAAATTATACAAAACCATGTCCATACCGACCGCTTCTCCCAAGACCTCATATCCAAGGGACTGAAAAAAAGAAATGGAATCTTTGTAAGCTTCCTTGTCCGGTCCGGGAAAAAAATAGTTGGGGCTGTAAGCTCCAAGGGTAATATTCTTTTTCCCGAGTTCGACAAATTGCTCTTCCAGAGCTGTTGCCAAATGTTTGCCAATCCCCTGGCGCCGGTAATCCGGGTGCACAAACATGACCGGAATCCACGCCCGTTCCGGCTCCAAACCTCTTTCTTCATAGGGATATTTACGTACCATTCCCAGGCAGAACCCCAACACGGACTGATCTTCTCCCTCGGCAACCAGACATAAACCGGGGTCAAAATTGGGATCAAGCAATATTTTCTTATGGAAAATTTCCTTACTGACCGGATCTTTGGTCAGGCACCGATTCCATAACTCAATCACCTCTCTTTCATCCTGGTAATAATAAGGCCTGATACTGTAGCCCATTTTCCCACCTCCAGCGTCATTGATTTGTATCCTGTTCCTTCAAGGCCTGCCTTTCCACAATTTTGTAGAAGGGAAGCCAGATAAAGAACATAAGTACATAGTTCAACGTGGATAATGCGGCTGCGGCCAGGCTGCCTCCTGTTCCCAAAAACGCCCCGATCGGGCCAGGAATGGTCCACGGTAGCAGGATATATGGCGCAGGCGCGAAACCGGCTGCGATAACTGCGTAACTGAATGCAAAAATAAAAAGGTAGCCGAATATCCAGGGGATAAATAAAACAGGATTTAAAATAACCGGAAAACCGAACAGCACTGGTTCGGCGATATTGAATATTGATGGAAGCAGGGCCAGTTTACCCAGTGTCTTATATCTTTTAACTGCTGACATCAACATCAGGATAACAAGTGGCAGCATGCTGATTCTCACGAAGTAGTTCAAAAACTGTTCACTTGCGATATGTGGGATCTCCTGGCCCGCTTGTGCCGCGGCAATATTGCTTCCCAACATGTCCAGCCAAATCGGCTGCATAACAGACGTCACCACATTAGTACCGTGAATCCCGACAAACCATAGCAACCGGTCGATAAACAGGGCAACAAACTGGGCGATAAAACTGGCTCCTCCGGCCACAATCGGGGCAAAACCCTTCATGATGAGTCCAACAAGATCAATTTGCAAGGGATAACGGATCGTCCACCACAGCACAATCGTGACAAAAATCGGCAGCAATGAGGAAAAGGCATTGGCTACCATAGGCGGCACACCGTCAGGCATCTTGATCGTAATGTTCTTTTTGACCATAATCCGGTAAATTTCCGTACTGACAATCCCGACTATAATAGCGGCGAACATACCGGTACTTCCAAGATTATTTGCCGGCAAATAAGCGCCGATCTCTTCATTCATGCCTACCGGAAACAAGATGAGAAAACTGAACAGGCTGATGATCGCTCCGGAAAATGGATCTACTTTGTTATCCGTCTGTTTGTAATAGCTTGACAGAAAGTAACCGATTCCAAGCGCTAATCCGATTGAAAGCAAGCCCATCGTCGCACTGTTGGCCCCCCAAAATTGGGAACTGACCGGTTCGATCAGTTTTTGCCATGCCGGAACAGGAAATGAAGCAATCAGGACAAAGAAAGAAGCGATAATAATGATGGGCATTAAGGCAATAAACGATTTCTGAATGGAATCAATATACCGATTTTTTGAGATTTTAAGCAAAGGCGGCGCGATTTTGTTTTCAACCACATCGGTCAAACTATCGATGAACGACATGCTTACGTTCTCCCTCCTTTATAGCTTTCCAACACTTGTTTGTAACCGCTTTCACCTATAGTATAAACAATGTAAAATATTATTTCAATAGATTGCGCATAAATATGAATATACGTTTTACATACTGATGATATAATGCATTTGCAGGAAAGCCCCCCACCTTTTCCAAAAAGATGGGAGGACAGCATACAGCCTGATAGCAAAGTTTGCGTCTATTTCAGATAGACCTCCACTTCCCAGATGGAAAAAGCTCCAGGCGTCCATTGCGAAGTACCTGCTGCAGCACCGGAATCAGACGGCCTCTTGTTCATGGCAATTTTTACATAGCGCGCCTCAACAGGGGAATTAAAATAAATCGCGTCCCGGGGCTGCGGAATGTCTTTTTCCCTTTTTGCCATAGATTGGTCAGCTGCTTTTTTCCAAGTCTTGTTATCTTTGGATACCCATATATCATATTGATCCGCCCAGTACTCCCAGTCGATTTTCATCTGGTTAAACCTCTGTTTTTGTCCCAGATCCACTACAAAATATTCCGGGTCCTGTTGAAAAATTTTGGAAGCCCATCGGGTCTGGCTGTCTCCATCTATGGCACGGCCCGGTATAAATTGACCGGTACTTGCATATTTGTAATCCGTGTCAAATGCGGAAGATGAAGCGGAAGCCGTCCTGTTTTCTGCCAGATTGGGACTTTTTTCAAGGGAAAGGTCGCTGCCCTTGGCGGGAATTTCGATGGCGACTGCAGAATAGGACGGAACAGTCCAGGAAAATTTCCCGTTTTTTCCTACTTTTAAAGATTCTTTCCGCAATCCATAATTATAAACGTGATCCGGTACCGCAGGTCCGTCCAGAATCCAGGCGGCTGCATCACCTCTTGGCTTAAACTTCAACAAGTTAAATTCCACTTTTCTATCCTGGTCGGGAGACTTGTTAATAGCGATGATATACAGGTTTTTCCCGTTTTCGCCTGTACTCGTATAAACAGACAGGTTGCGGTCTCCCTTAACCTGTTTGTCAACCAATGTATCTCCAAAATGTTGACCAAACAACTCAAAAGCATAATAGTTTACATATGGTTTCATTTCGGGACTGAGCAATCCGTAATCACCGCTTCCCGGCGGATAGGGATTCATCAATGCCCAATAGGCAGCCGCGTCAATTTCTTCTTCGGCAAATGTCCCCAACACATCCGCCGTCCATAATCCGGCAGGCAGAGAATTCACTGTCCAATCCTCCGGATAGGCCCATACCGGACTAAATGAGCCGATATGATACTCAACCGCTTTATTCCCCTGGGATTCCTTTACCCAGGATTTTATCTGCCCGATTTCCTTTCTGATTGCGGTGGGTGTTTTATACAGCAGATCATCATAAAAAGCCTGTTTGTTATCTTCCGTATAAGGAGAACTGCTGTTAAATTTATTTGATGGTGGAAGCGGCAAAGAGTGAATGGAGTAAACATCGATCAGATCACCAACTTCCTGAATAACAGCTTTGGTGAAATCCGGATCGGCTACTGAAACATTCGCGATGATCTTAATGCCGGGATCCACTTTTTTTAAGGCAGGAACAAATTCTTTCATCTTTTGGATAAATTCTTCCTTTTTCATGGTTAAGTAGGGTTCATCCGCAACTTCCCAATATTTTACGCCTGCTTTTTTCTTGTTGTTTGTATAATCCAACCAATCTGCCGCCAGTTGGGGTGATTCGTCAGGATTCAGACTGATTTTTGCAGAGGCATTCAGGTCTCTTTTCATTTTAAGAAATTGATCTGTATTCATTTCAGCCGGCAGATTCAATTTCTTCCAGTTGAAGTGGTAACCGTAATTGCCGCCGGGATACACCAGAAAACCCGGTTTCAATTTACTGATGTTCCTTTTAAACTCAGGATCCATTACACCGCGTTCATAGATGGTTTCATTCCAGGCAGATACATGAACACCATAAATCTTCCTGTCTATTTCACTTACTTTCTTGTTTGCATGTACCTTTACTTGACAGATCCCATCTGAACTCTTTGCCGTTGCCACATCTTCCTTTTGCTTGTCAGCTGAAAAAACCGTTCCCGAAACTCCAATACTCAAAACTAGCAATAAGGCCAAAGAAATTATTGTAATTTTTTTACTGCTTCTCACAACAACTTCCCTCCCCAAATATTTGTACTCCACCACGACAAACCAGGATCAGGGTTGGATTCCGGTTTTTGTTTGTAACTGCCAACCTGTCTGTCCATTGATTGTGCAACCGCTTTCAATAACCAGTATAAGTCTTTCGAAAATAATATTTCAATTAATCAAGCTGAAAAAATGAACTTTTGTTTTATATTTTGATGAACTATAATAACCATTCCGGTTAATCGTTATAAAATTATAAATAAAAATTAAATTGGCAATTTAACAAGGATTTATCAATTTAAAACAGAAGATGAAGAAGTAAGATATTCACTTTAAAAGAAGGAGATAACATCATGCAAGACAAAAATATACTGAATCGTTATCTGGGCGGAATGATGGGAGTTGCTGCAGTAGATGCATTGGGTGGGTCAACAGAGTTGATGTGTTATTATGAGATCGCTGAAAAATACGGAGTACTTAAAGATATTGCCAGTGGAGATTCGCTTGGACTTTATTCAGGCGAAGTAACAGATAACACTTACATGACGATTGCAGTAGCCAAAGGTATTTTGAAAAGCGGTGCTACAGGCAAGTGGACAACACCTTGTGAAGCGATTGGAGACGAATTTCTCGCATGGATATTATCCGATCATGTAAACGATGTGGGGAAAACCCTTTCCAAATCAATTCGCCAATTCTACAAAACCAATGACTTGTTTTCACCTGCCAAACGTTGTGTTCCTGTGCCGCTCGCTTATGCGGGAACAGAGAAGACTGCTCTGGAAATTGCTGCTCTCCAGTCAAAAATGACGCATTCTGTCAAGTTGGCTGGAGAGGCGTGCAAAATTTATACCCGGATCGTTCTGAACATCCTGGATGGTGCTGATTTAAAAGAAGCCTTCCTGTCCGGAATCCATAGCGGGTATGAATCCCCCGCCCCTGCCACTTTTGGTACAACGCCATCCAATGCGAATATCATGCATACCTTCCGTTTGGTACAGAAACTGATGATGGAAGAAAAATCATTTGAAGATATCATCATCCGGGCGGCCAATAACGGCGACGATTCGAACACCATCTCCACTATCGCGGGTGGTCTGGCTGGCGTATATTATGGGTATAATGCCATCCCTGAACGTTGGAAAGAAAAAATCCTGAGGCGGACAGAGATCGAAACATTGGCCAGAGAGTTATTTCAATTTAACCAGGTCTGGAGAAGGAGCAATAAAAAGCGAAGAACTCAGCTTTAAACCATAAAATAAAACAAACAAAAAAGCTTGTTGACTAAGTTTTTTTATCAATGAGTCAACAAGCTTTTTTATCATGTATGGATCTGAAAATAAAATATTTTTTATACTGAACGGAGTAGACGTTTCATACCGATTTTCTTCTCCAGCTTAATTCTACCAAATCAGGAAACTATACACAGCAAGCATTTGAATATATTAAAAAAACAACAAACAGTTGATAGTTAAGATAAATTTAGATAAAATTCTTAATATATAAACTATTTTGGGAGGTTTATAATGAATACCAGCCAAACACAAAATGTTAAAATCGCCAACAGCGATCCATCAGCTTTAGGGTTATTTGGACTGGCTGTGGTAACCCTGGTTGCATCATCACAAAAACTTGGAATAACAAACGAAGTTTCATTTGTTATTCCCTGGGCAATATTTTTAGGCGGATTTGCCCAACTATTTGCATGTATCAATGATTCCAAAAGACAAAACACTTTTGGTACAACGGCTTTTGGTGCTTTTGCGCTTTTTTGGTTCGGAATAGCAACTTCATGGTTAATCAAAGCAGGAGTATTTGGACAAAGTCTTGCAACAGCGGCAGACTCAAAACAGCTTGGTTTTGTATTTCTGGGATACTTGATATTCACCATTTACATGACAATTGGAGCTATGGAAACCAACAAGATATTATTTGCAATCTTTTTTCTCATCGACTTGCTAATGCTGGGATTAGCCCTGGACTCGTTTGGAATTATGAGTGAGTTTGCCCATACAATGGCTGCGATTTCAGAATTTTTGATATCCATGTTTTCTTTTTATGGTTCTGCTGCCTCTGTATTAAATCCGCACTTTGGAAGACAGTTTTTACCTGTAGGAAAACCTTTTGGTATATTTAAAAAATAAAATCGAGAGTGACTAACATCCTTTTAGCGTCGGATACATAGCCGACAATCTCATATCTTTATAATTTATTACCTTTCATGTTATAGAAATAAAGACCTTCACAGGTAACCGTTCAACCCCTTTCGCAGAAATCCAAACCTGGGACAACTCATGGTCGAATCTCTCTAAATTGGTATCCCCTGCTGCTTGCTTTGCCTTACTAAACACAGTAACGCTGCTTATAAATCAACATCCAATCTAATTGCCAACTTTTCTTATCCGTGAATCCAAGATAGGTCTCAGTGTGTAATTCTTATAAACTATGAAGACTTTTCTTCATTTTTCTGAAATAAGAAATCGTCTTTTATACAAGCTCAACAATTCTAAATGACCTAATAAGAAACTAAAAATTCCCCACTCAGGTTATACAATCTCCCCAAGGAGGAGAAAAATAATCCGAAATGGGGAATTTTTCATGATCAAAAAAAGTACCAAAAGACATGACCATCACACAAAAATCGAAAGGCATTTTTTAATCTTGTGTTCCTTTCCGACAACAATTCTTTAACCATTCGATCAATCTTTTCTTTTTCTGTACCAGGATCTCTCCACCGGCTCCAGATTATTTGAATTTTTCACCCTCCTGACATTCTGAAGCAAAACAAAGCGGGAATTTCTTTTCAACTGTCGGTCATCCTTTTGCTTTTGTCCTCCAGAAAAATACTCCTTCAAAAATCCGGAAAAAACCATTCCATTACATGATTGTTTTCATGCAATGGAATGGTTCAATTAAAAAAAGCCTGAGCATAAAACTCAGACCTGACCTGGTGGGCAGTATTGGAATCGAACCAACGACCTCTTCCGTGTCAAGGAAGCGCTCTCCCCCTGAGCTAACTGCCCAAAATTTGGATCAGAGTGGTGGGCCCAACAGGACTCGAACCTGTGACCGATCGGTTATGAGCCGACTGCTCTACCAACTGAGCTATAGGCCCATCCAGAATGGCGGAGCTGACGGGATTCGAACCCGCGATCTCCTGCGTGACAGGCAGGCATGTTAGGCCTCTACACCACAGCTCCATGTTGGTTGCGGGGACAGGATTTGAACCTGCGACCTTCGGGTTATGAGCCCGACGAGCTACCGACTGCTCCACCCCGCGTCGTTTTATTTCATTAAGTTATCAGCGACAATTAACATCATACAATAAATACTTTGTTCATGCAAGGTTTTTTTATGATTTTTTTTTCCAAATGTATCGTACCCCGTATCTGCCTTTTTTGGAACGGAAAATTTCCACCTCTTCCGGGCTGTCATATCCATACAGCCACCAGTCTTCCTGCATACGGGCCGCAAGACAGTTAGCCTGAAAGCGGCTATCGTACAATTTTGCCCAATATACCCATTTTGACATGCTAACCCCATCCTTTCCTTCGTATTTTTCCACATATTCTCGTTTTTCATCCCGGGTATATGCACATTTTGCGACAGATTACTAACGTACGCCTTTTTTGTGCATAACATGAACCAAACAAGCGAAAGTGCTTGTTTGGTTCAGTCCCTAATCATGAATATGTTCCCTCCTCTCATGAAGCGGTCCGGATTGCCGGACCTTTTTTCTGTCACAAAATGGGCAGGTGTTATCTTTCACATAGAAAAGTTATAATAAAATTAGCTTCTAATTGTATTAAGGAGGGGATGTTTATGAACTATGGCATCGTTGCCTTTCCACAAAAAAAAGTACAGGACTGGGCCAACTCCTTGCGCAAACGTTATGACCCCCATTATTGTTATCTTCCACCACACATCACGTTAAAAGAAAAATTTGAACTTTCCGATGAGGACTTTGAAAGTTTTGTGGAAAACCTGGGCAGGATTTCCAAAGAAGTCAAGGAGTTTCAGATCAAGTTCAATAAAGTCAGTCATTTTTATCCCATAAATAATAAGATTTATTTGGCAATTGAAAATGGAGAACCATTGACTCAACTGTACAACAAGATCAATCAACTTTTTGAATCAGTAAAACCGGTTCATCAATTTGTGCCGCATCTTACAATCGGACAGGAATTGTCGGAAGATGAGCTGCATGACATCTATGGAAGATTGCGCATGAAAAACATTAAACTGGAAACAAAGATTGACCGATTTCATTTATTGTACGAATTGGAAAACGGTTCCTGGACCATCTTCCAATCCTTTTTGCTAGCAAAAGACTAGAAAGGAAGTTTCAGATTGGCGATCATTGTAAAGAAAACGGTTACAGATTCAGATTTAGAACATGTTTTTTCCATTCGAACAAAAGTATTTGTGGAGGAGCAAAATGTGCCGCAGGACCTGGAAATCGATGAGTGGGAAGAAAAATCCATCCATTTTCTGGCTTGGGATGACAAATCGCCCATCGGTACATGCCGTTTACGTTTTGTTGACCATTTTACGGCTAAAGCGGAACGGGTAGCAGTACTTAAAGAAAAAAGAAAAACAGGAGCCGGGAAACTTCTTATGCAAACACTGGAAGAACTTGCCCGGCAAAAAGGAGCCAGGAAGATATTGCTTCATGCACAGGTTCCTGTGCTTCCCTTTTACAGAAAGTTGGGATATGAACCGTTTGGTTATCCATTTGATGATGCAGGCATTCTGCACATGAAAATGGAAAAATCTTTACGTTAGGAACGAATGCTGCTGAGATCTTTTAAAACAAGGATACTGACGGTGCATGTACCCAGTAACGCGTGATACATGGAACCATGTCGCTCACCATGGAAATCGGATCCGGCTGTTGCAAGGAGCTTTAATGATTCGGTCATCTTTTGATAGTGCCTTTTTTTAAAGGCAGGATGATCCGGATGATCGATTTCAATACCATCCAATCCTTTCTCCACTAGGAGTGGGATCAAGTCGTCTTGCTCATAAAGACCTGGATGGGCAATGACGGCTGCTCCTCCACTCTGGTGAATGACCTCAACGGCATCAAAGGGGGAAATGTAATCCGGAGCCACATATGCTTTTCCCTGTTTGCCCAGATACTGGTCAAAAGCCTCATTCATTGTGTTGACGATTTCCTTGTCAATCAGCACTTCGGCAATGTGTGGACGGCCTACATTTTTCTTTTGGCTTTCTCTGCGTTTTTTAGCCATTACTTCCTCCATCGTGATCCTTATTCCCAGTTCATTCAAACGACGGATCATTTTAATATCGCGCTTATGCCGAGCATCTCTCTGCTTTACCAACAGATCCAGAAATTCATTGTTGTTGTAATCCACATACATACCCAGTATATGAATTTCTTTGCCTTGCCATAAAGTGCTGATCTCTACACCAGGAACAACTTCTATGCCTCTTTTCTTTCCTTCTGCGAGTGCTTCTTCCACTCCATCAACGCTATCATGATCAGTAATTGCTATTCCTTTCAAGCCAACCTCTTCTGCCAATCTTACCAAATCGGCAGGGGACAGCAATCCGTCAGAAGCAGTTGAATGCGTATGCAAATCCACTTTTTTCATCCAAGAAGAACCTCCGTTTACTTCTTTCAAAAAACATTCTTTTTTCCATCAATAACCTCTATCGCTATCTTTTGGATATACTTTCTTTGAAAAGCATAATTCAAATATAAAAAGCAATCAAGTTGGAATACCTTGCTTCCATTATTACCATCATTACAATTTTGTTCAACAAATTGACAAATATTATCCATATGTTTTTGTAAAAACAAGATTGTTTTTTTAACAAAACGGGTATTCATTCATTAATACATGGTAAGGAGGATTCTGCATGAAATTGAGAATGAAAACGTTGTCAAGCGTGGTTCGTCCTTATGGTCAGATCGACCGTCTGTTAAAATCCCAAGGTTTTCGATCAACGCATCACTATCCTCCAACATATGATACAAAAGTTCGAGACATTGCTTCCGGAAAAGTGTACCGGTTAAAAGTCCCAACTTACCTTACAGAAAAAAAGGTTCAAGAAGAGTACCTTAAACTGGATGAACCTGTTTTAGAACTGGATTCGACCAATCGAGGCCAATCTTTTTCCGATATTCCTGATTCAGTTGTTTTTGCAGTTCATGAAAAATTGGAAGAAATCGCCTCCTATCTTAGATCATAAAACGAAAAAAAACAGAGCACCCGTGACTCGGGTGCTCTCAGACTGTAGATAAACCCCTTCTAATAACTGAGTACAGAAGGGGTTTTCTA
>CBEULT010000001.1:0-425628 GCA_965544045.1 uncultured Thermoactinomyces sp. | reverse complement strand
TCTTCCATATCTCATTTTCAAGGTGCATTTTTTCAACCGCTCATCGCGGCGACAAAAGATAATTTACCACAAATAGTTTCATTGTGCAAGAGTTTTTTTTAAAAAAACCGGATTCCAATTCATGTTTTGTTAAATATCCTTCTTGGGGGAAAACACCGATGCCGATAAGAAAGATTGCAATTTCCACTACCAATGCTCTCAATAAATGATAGAAGGTGTTTATATGCGAATGTTTCACCCACCATAAAATGATAAGGGATATACAATATAAGGGTTATAAGTAACTTCACCAGATAGACAGCGTAAGTGCTTCCGGCAAGAATGCAAGGATTTCAATCCCAAACAAAACAGAAATGACTTATCCCGCGATCTCCTTAAATCCCGGCCAAAACAAGATCAGTCGAAAGACCGATCAAAAGAGGCGAAACACCAGGGAAGCCACTTCACTATTGCGAACACTTTTTCATTATCAATTATAGTTTAAATGGTAAAAAGGAAATTTTATGCAAAAACAAACCACTCATGGTGCAAATCCAACAAACCCAATTCTATAATACTATTTTAGAATTATAGCATAGTCTAACCATCCCAAATAGAAAACCTGCATATTAAACGGGTTTGTCACGATTAATCATCGTCATCATTTCCAACCGACATAATCAGGATTTTGCCCGTATAAGCATCAATTTCCATTTCTGCTTCCCGGTTCCCGTTTTTAATCTCCACCTCGTAAATAATGCGACCACCGGCTTCATCCAGTTCGATTTTTTCAATCCTGCCGTTAAATTTGCCTAAAGCAACTTTTTTTAGCTTGTTCGTTGCTGATACGGCTCTGTTCTTTGGCAGAATATTCCGAAACAGCTTGGCTCTCTTTTATCATATTTATTATCGTCCATGTCATCGTCTTTGCGACTATTATCATTTGCTCTTTCCCTTGTCATCCAATCCGATTTCCCTGACCACTCCCGGATAGCTCTCTTCCGCCTTTTGTGCCGCTTCTTTCACCGTCAAGGCCGGACTTCCTTCACCGGCAAACATCTGATTAACACCAAATCCCAATCCCGCGATCACAATGGCTTTCGCCAACACTGCCACCCATACTCATGTTCCTCACTCCTTGGCCATTGTCAGTATCATCTTAAGACGGCAAAATGAAGATATCGGGTGAGTTGTATGAGAAATTGATGAGAAAGCAAAAATTATCATTATTCCCGCTCAGAAAAACCATGACTGACAGGCAATACTTTCTCATTGTTGTGGATGAAGAAGGAAATTCACACAAAAAAGCAGGCCGGGTTTGTAAGCCTGCTTCATATTTATAAAGCTGACTTTTGTCGGCAATCTTTGGGACTCTGTTCCGTCTTTCCCCCTCCCGGGAAACTTTTGCCATGAGCATGTTACAAAGTTTTCAATTCCAAAACTGCATCCTCACATTTTGTCAACATGCTTCATCGTACCGTTCATCATATCCTGTCACTCCAAAACAACCGGGCCCCTCAAATCATTTCAATTCCCGCAGCAACAAGCCGGGATCCTTCGTATACTCTCCCAATTTCTGTGTAAAGCGAATGGCATCAGCCCCATCCAATATCCGGTGATCAAAACTGAGTGAAACATTCATTCGCCATCCTGTCGTAATTCTGCCATTTTGAATAATCGGTCTTTCTTCGAAAGGGTGAAAGGCCAGAATTGCCACTTCCGGCGGATTGATAATGGGAACTGCCCATTTTCCGCCCAATCCCCCTGCATTGCTAATCGTAAACGTACTGCCTTTCATCTGTTCAAATTTCAATTTGCCCTCTCTTGCGAGTTTTGTCAAAGTATGGATTTCTGAAGCGAGTTGATTCATGTTTTTCTGCTCAACATTTCGCAGTACAGGAACCAACAGTCCTTTGGAAGTGTCTGTGGCTATGCCCAATGAAACAGAGGTGAAGGCCCGGATCATTTGCTTTTCCTCGTCGAAATGTGCATTGAACAGAGGGTGCTGCTGCAGTGTGACGGCAACCAATTTTGCCAAAATGGCTGTAACCGTTAATTTGGGTGTGCCGGACAGCTTTTTCTGTTGCTGGTACCATTGAACCAGACCATCTGTTGCCAATTCATCGAAGTGGGTTGCATGCGGCTTTTTGGCCACAGAATCATGGAGACGTTCTCCAATTACACGACGGATGGGTGTTAAATCGTGCTCGATCACATCTTTTGTCCCCACCGCTTCCATAATTATGTTTTCTTCCATCTCCTTTTTTCCTTCAACAAAACGAAGTACATCTTCTTTGGTGACACGTCCATGCGCACCGGTCCCCGTGATTAGAGACAGGTCCACTCCGTATTCACGAGCCAGACGCCGTGTAGAAGGGGTCGCCAGGACGCGCTTTCCAGTCTCTTTACGGAATGATGGCATTTGGTTTGACGGTTCATTTCCGATCACAAATAAAACTTCCCCAACCGGGACTATATCTCCCGTCTTGACATTTAGTCGGGTTACTGTTCCGCCTGTAGGGGCAGGCAATTCAACCACTGCCTTATCTGTTTGCACTTCAAGCACCGGCTGATTTTCTTCTACCTGATCCCCTTCCCTGACCAGCCAGCGGACAATTTGAGCTTCATGAACACCCTCCCCCACATCAGGCAAACGAAAGGCAACGGCCATCCTGTTTTCCCTCCTTAAAAAGAAACAACCCGTTGAATAGATTCAGAAATCCTTTGCAGATTCGGACGGTAGTCATCCTCCAGGGCAAACATTGGCACAGGAGTATCATATCCGGTCACACGCATGACCGGTGCTTCCAAATACAGGAACGCATGTTCATTGATCAGGGATGTCAACTCCGCCCCCAATCCCAATGTTCTGGGTGCTTCGTGAACAATAACCACCCGCCCGGTCTTTCTGGCAGAGGCAACAATAGCCTCCTCATCCAAAGGAGAAAGGGTGCGCAAATCAAGCAAATCACAGGAAACTCCCTTTTTTTTCCATTCACAGGCCGCCTTCTCAGCAACCGGAACCATGGTTCCCCATGAAATCAAGGTAACATCGTTTCCTTCAGACACTCTCCTGGCCTTGCCAACAGGAATCTCAAACCATTCTTCAGGAACCTCTTCCTTTCTGGAACGATAAAGTTGCATCGGTTCAAGAAAAAGAACCGGGTCCGGATCTTGTATGGCAGACAGCAACAATCCTTTGGCTTCCCTGGGGGTGGAAGGAGTGACGACTTTCAGGCCAGGAATATGGACAAACAGGCTTTCCGTCGAATCAGAGTGTAACTCGGGTGCCCGAATGCCTCCACCATATGGAATTCGCACAACCAAAGAAGCCGTACAGGCTCCCTGGGTTCGGGTTCTCAAACGGGCGACATGCGAAACAATCTGCTCCATGGCCGGGTAGACAAATCCCATAAATTGCAATTCGGCGATTGGACGAAATCCATTGACAGCAAGCCCGATCGAAGTCCCGATAATTCCCGCTTCAGCAAGCGGTGTATCAATGACCCGTTCATCACCGAACATTTCCCACAAGCCGTCCGTCGCTCGGAAAACACCGCCATTTTTCCCCACATCCTCACCAAGAATAACGACACGGGGATCTGATTCCAAAGCGAGTCTCAAACCGTCACAAATAGCCTGCACCATCGTGATTTCCTTCATAGACGATCCCTCTTTTGCACCAGTTCTTGTCTCTGCCTTTGTTCATTAGGCGGCAAACTCCCGTAAACATGGGCAAATATATGTTCCGGAGGGACAGGGGTAGAATTTTCCGCCTCAAAAATGGCACGGTCAAGCTTTTCCTTACAGGCATGTTTCCAATCTTTCTCTTCTTTTTCATCAAGCAATCCCTCTTCTTGCAAAAGGCGGGTATACCGCAGCATCGGGTCTTTCTGTTGAACCCAGTTGTCAACTTCCACTTGCGGGCGGTAACGGGTAGCATCATCCGCTGTCGTATGGGAACCTTTCCGATAGGTTACGGCCTCGATCAGGACAGGACCTTCTCCGGCCCGGGCCCGCTCAACAGCTTGCTGCATCACATCGTAAACGGCCAGGACATCATTTCCATCGACACGAATCCCTGGGAAATCATATGCTTTTGCCTTTTGGGCCACAGTTTTTGAAGCAGACTGGCGTGAAAAAGGGACGCTGATGGCATATCCATTATTTTGGCAGAAAAAAATAACCGGAACCTGGAAAACACCTGCAAAATTGCAAGCTTCATGGAAGTCTCCCTCAGAAGTAGCCCCATCTCCAAAATAGGCCACAGCTACTCCATCTTCTTTTTTCAATTTAAAACCCCAAGCAGCTCCAACCGCATGCGGAATCTGGGTAGCAATGGGAACGGAGGGGGGGAATATCCTCACTCCCTCCGGTGCCTTGCCCCCTTCAACCCTTCCCATCCAATACAACAAAATTTGCGATAAAGGCATTCCGGCAATCATGGACACTCCATGCTCCCGATAACTGGGGAAAATCCAGTCTTTTGGCTGAAGAGCCAACGCACTCCCGACCTGTGCCGCCTCCTGCCCTTCCAGCGGAGCGTAAGTCCCAATTCTCCCTTGTCTTTGCAATAAAATCATCCGCCGGTCGAAGTAACGAATGAGGGCCATCCATTGATAAAAGGTTTTCTTCCTGTCTCTTCCCAAACGGCTCCATATCGATTTTCCTGTATTAGTCAGGGTGCCATCTGGTGAAAGATGGCGGACACAGTCCTTTTCCAACTGCTCGATCACTGTTTCACCGCCTTTTCGGCCTGTTATGATCATCCCCCAATAAAATACGGCGAAGATCAGCCACTTTTTGCAGCCGTTCAATGACCAGCCTGTCTGCTGCCTGACAAGTAGAAATATTCTCTCTCTTCGATCGCTCGTAAATCGCCAGAACCATATCATAAATTGCCCTGGTTTTGGCAAGAACCCTTTCTTCCCGATATCCTTCCAACTCATCGGCTACCTGGATAACTCCTCCCGCATTGACCAGATAATCGGGAGCATACAAAATCCCTCTTTCATGCAACATTTGGCCATGCCGGTCATTCGCCAGCTGATTGTTGGCCGAACCGGCAATCGCAAGGCAATTCAACTCGCCGGCCGTTTCATCATTGATTACACCACCGCGGGCACACGGTGAAAAGATATCACAGTCTTCCTTGTAAATGGTATCGACATCGGTCACTTGCACCTGATCGCCAAATTTCATTTTAAGCTTCTGGCACCGTTCCCTGTCGAGATCACTAATGATACAAAAAGCACCTTCTTCAATCAACAGCCCCAGCAGCCTTTCACCTACTTTGCCAACTCCCTGAATGGCCACCGTACGCCCGGCAAGCTGATCGGTATCCCACAAAAAACGCGCGGTCGCACGCATCCCCTGCAATATGCCAAAGGCTGTGGGAATGGATGTGTCCCCGGTTCCTCCATGGGATTTGGGCAGACCGACAAAAGAATCCGATTCCCGGGCCGAATGGATAAAGTCCTCCGGTTGTGTGCCCATATCGGTTCCCGTATAGAAACGACCGTTTAATCCACCCACAAACCGGCCAATCACCCGGAACAATTCCGGAGATTTGTCTTTCTGGGGATCTCCGATTACAACCATTTTGCCTCCGCCGAAATCAATATCTGCCAGAGTATTTTTGTAAGTCATGCCTCGCGCCAATCGCAAGGCATCTTCCAAAGCTTCATCTGTCGATGAATAGGGAAGCATCCGACAGCCTCCCAAAGCCGGCCCCATCGTCGTATCATGAATGGCAATAATCCCTTTCAGACCGGTTTGAGGATCATGGCAAAAAATCACCTGTTCATGCCCATACTGATCCATCATTTCAAATACATCACGCATATGCATATCTTTCTGATCATCAGACTTTCTCATCTGATCGATTTTCATGCTTCCCATAAATATCATCTCCACTTCCGCGTTGACTGACAAGCCTGAAAATCACCTCAACTCATCATATGCCTGACAGCGTCAGTGTGAGCTTATTTTGCCTGAAAGTTCGGTTTTCTTTTTTCGATAAAAGCTTGCACTCCTTCCCGAAAATCCCGGGTTTTTCCGGCAACTTCCTGGGCATTCGCCTCATTTTCCAGCGCTTCGGAAAGTGTGCTTTCCAATCCTTTATATACTGACTGTTTGATTAATCCAAGTCCTATGGTAGGACCGCTTGCCAGGCGGTGAGCAAAAGCAAACGCTTCCTCCCGCAGCTTGTCCGGTTCAACGATTTGATTGGCCAGGCCAATATGAACCGCTTCTTCTGCATCTATCTCCCGACCCGTCATGGCAATTTCAAGTGCTTTTCCCAAGCCAACAAGACGCGGCAAAAAATAGCTTGAGCCACTGTCCAGAGAAAGTCCAATCCGGGCAAAAGCTTCAATAAAACGGGTTTTGGGGGTAATAATCCGAAAGTCGCAAGCCAGTGCCAGACTGCAACCGGCTCCCGCTGCCACACCATTTACAGCTGCAACAACTGGCTTGTTCATCCTGGCAATCGCCAGGATCAACGGGTTATAACGGGTTCGAACACTCTCACCCAGTGATAATGGTTCTTTCTGTTCCTGCACAACTGTGCGGTCACCCAGGTCTTGTCCAGAACAAAATGCTTTGCCTTCCCCCGTCAGAATTACAGCCCGAATCTCCGGATTTTCACTGGCTTCTTTTAATGTTTCGATCAGTTCCCTGCTCATTTGATCATTGATCGCATTAAAGACTTGCGGACGGTTTAATCGAATAATTCCGACTTTTTCATTTATTGTCAGTTTTACCGTTATCTCATTCATTTTATTGCCTCCTGATAATTTATTTTCCGCGAAACTGGGGTTTTCTCTTTTCCAAAAACGCCTGCATCCCCTCTTGCTGATCCTCAGAAGAAAACAACAAGTAAAAAGCGTTTTGTTCAAAATTGAGCCCATGATCCAGCGGCAATTCCTGCGCCTTGTTGATGGCCTGTTTTGCCAAACGTACAGCAACCGGGGGCTTGCCGGCAATTTCAAGCGCAAGCTTGAGGGCTTCATTTTCTACCTCATCCGGAGATACAACACGATTAACCAATCCCCATTCCAATGCTTCTGTTGCCGAAACAGTCTTTCCGGTCAATATCATTTCCATGGCTTTGGCCCGACCAACAGCTTTGGTGAGACGCTGGGTACCTCCAGCTCCCGGAATGACTCCTAGCAAGATTTCAGGCTGCCCAAATTTTGCTGTTTCAGAAGCAATAATCATGTCACAGCACATAGCCAGTTCATTTCCTCCCCCCAAGGCATACCCGTTAACAGCTGCGATCAAGGGCTTGGAAAGCTTGCGAATCCGTTCCCAATCCCGAAAAAACTGTTTCATCACAAATTCGACCGGTTTGGTTTCAGCCAGTTCTTTAATGTCTGCGCCTGCCGCAAAGGCTTTGTCGTTGCCGGTTAACACGATGGCACGGATCTGGCTGTCCTGGTCCATTTCTTCCAGCACATCAGCCAGTTCTTTAATTATTTCCGTGTTTAATGCATTCAATATTTTCGGGCGATTCAGACGTATTTTGGCAACATGATCCATTTTTTCGATAATCAGTAACTTTTGATTCATTAAAGTTCCCTCCTTGAGAAAGCGATTACATCTCTATAAAAATCTCTTTTTTAATGATACGTTTTTATTTTATCAAACAAGCAAACATTTGTCAGTTCTGTACAGTAAAACGTTGTTTGGATGATGACATTCTTTGAACCAGAAGCAAAAAAGAAGCGCCTTTTTCAGGCGCTTCCATTCTTGATTTCTTTGGTGATTTCCTCAACACATTCCTTGCAAACCGTCTTCCCCCGATAGTAGATCACTTCATCCATGCTGCCACAAAAAATGCAACTGGGGGCATACTTTTTCAGTACAATATACTGATTATCTACAAACACCTCTACTCCGTCGCTTGGCTGAATATCCAACAAATCCCTCAATCCCTTTGGCAAAACGATCCGTCCCAAATGATCTACTTTTCTTACAATCCCAGTCCCTTTCATTGAATAAGCCCCTCTCGTCTCTGTTGTAAGCTGGATGGGAGGTGTCAGCTTGCAACAATGAAAACAGTTTCCCTTTTATTCGACCAATCTTTACTCAACAGCTGGTGAGTTGGATTTTTTGCTGTTTGAATCCTGGATGGAACCCGTCTCTGTTTCTTTTTCCTGAACAGGGGAGGAAGTCGACGAGCCGGTTCCATCCGATTCTTTCTTGCCGGGTGATTCTTCTTTTTGTTGTTCATCCCTATCCTTCGATGCTGGATCTTGGGCAGAATCCGTCGATTTGTCACCATCTGTATCAGGTTCCTGTGCGGGGGCCTTCTCTTTTTCCGTTTGTTGTTCATCTTCTTCGATAATTTCTTTCCATTCTTCTTCAGATGGCGGTTTATTAAGGAAGTCCGAAACCGGCTTGATGTCTTTGGCCAATTTGGTTATTGGCATCTCTTCTATATCTTTTACATCAAGTTTTTTACCTTCTTTGTTAGCAATTCTCCATACCGCATACTTCGCTGGTGATAAACCTGTCTGATCCGCCTTTTCCTTAACTTCCTTCGGCATTTTCAGAGTATGAACATCCAGGTCAAGCTTTTCTTCCTTGCTTTCTTCGTCAATCATTGCTTCTATTTTATGCAAGGCCTTTACACTTGTCTGTTCATCATCATATCCAGACAGGACCACCTGATCTTTCGGATGCAAGAAACCGCTGTGTTTTGCCTCATGCAAAAACTGCTCGACAAAATCATCAACCTGTTTGTTCTTGTATGTTTTATTGCGAAGCAATTTTAAGGCTGATTTGTTTAAAGGCTTTACTTCTATAATGTTCTCATCTTTATCCAGATTAATGGCGACGCTTGGATTCACATCCAAATAAACAAAACCTTGCGTATCGCCGTGTTCAGAAGGTGACATCTGAGGTAAAACAAAAAACATTCCTAACATTGCTGCCACCCCGGCACTGACTGCGGCCACCCAAGGTTTTCTTATAGAGGAGGAAAAAGAAGAGAAAGTGTTGACCGAAACACCCAATTTCACTTCTTCTCCCACTTCCAGTGCCATATTTCTCCGGGGAACACGGACAAACTCGCCATCAGATGTTAAAACAACCCAATGACGCGGCTGAACCTCAATAATAACTCCTTTCCGCAATTAACTCGCCCCCCTTCTCACCCTTTAAGACCCAAATAGCTTCGGATAAGGGTTAAATCTTCTGTCATTACAATGATAAGAGCAATCAGGTATTTTCTATGCCGACTCAAAGTGCGGCGATGCATTCCCAAAGCCGAGGCAATCTCCTTGTCCAATTTCTTCTGATGCACAAATCTTTTTAACAGCTCCTGGTCAGATACAATCTTTTCTGCAACCTTGTACAAATTTTCGCGCGTATCACGATGCTTTGGACTTTTTTTGACCAATTCCCCAAAAGTAATTTCATGCTTTGCCAGGGACTTTTTGAACATGTCAATCTCGATCTGGCGCATATATTTTAATTCTTCGTTTCTATGATTTTCAAATGCTTTGGCAACCACTTCCGGATTGGGCATTTCCTCTTCGTTGGCTCCCTGATTATTTAATGGTACAATTCTGCGATGTTTTTTCTCATATCGAAAATAATCTATTAATCGCCGATGAATCACTTTGTATGCAAATGACATAAATGTTGCCTGAAAACCTGAACAATACCCGCTTATCGCTTCATCCAAAGCTTTATAAGCAATCATGTACTCATCATCTTGTTTTGTTATCTCCCTCCTGCAAACATTTGAAGCGATTCTGCGTACATCTGGTTCCAGTTCCTTAAGCAGATCGTTTCGTTTGTCTGGAGAGTGTGTTTCCTGCGCCAGAAGCACACGTCTTTCTAAATCTGTTCCCCGGAACATGCAATACCGACACCTCTCCCTATGTATTCATTCGCATGACTTCTCCGTTTTTCTGTCCATTTTTAACGGATTATTCTTCATTGTAACATGCTTAAATGACAACGTTATATCAAAAAACAATTATTTTAAACACCCACAAAAAAATAGAATGAACCTAAAAGCAGTTCATTCCAAGGCGAGTCGAAATTGCCTGTTTTCAAGACGGCCGTTTTTATCAAATTTATGAAATTTGGGTTACTTTACATTTCTCGCTAAAGACTTGATCATATCAACCGCTGCCCTGTTCTCCAAAGACGAAAGATCCCCTGTCTCTTCACCCAGATAGGAGGCACGAATAACCCGCCGCAATATTTTTCCATTGCGTGTTTTGGGCAATTCATCGAGAATATATACCCGTTTCGGTTTCAGGGCTTTCCCCATATGTTTGGCCACAAAACCCACCAATTCTTCCTCCAACCCCTCATACGCCTTTTCTTTCAGAACAACAAAACAAACGGCACTTTCTCCTTTCTCCGTATCGGGAATGCCAATGGTAGCTGCTTCAGCGACCAGCGGATGATCTACCAAAACAGATTCCATTTCCGCAGGGCCCAGCCGTTTACCAGCAATCTTTAATGTATCATCAGATCTCCCTGTGATAAACCATTGGTTTTGCTCATCAACATATACCCAGTCTCCATGCAGCCAGACATTGGAAAAGCGACTCCAATAGGTTTTTTCATAGCGGTCATCATCTTGCCAGAAACTGCTTGTCATACCTACCCAAGGCTGACGCAAGACCAGTTCCCCCACTTGATCCTTGACGGGGCAGCCTGAATCATCAAACACCTCTGCATCCATTCCCGGGATCGGACCGGCAAAGCCGCATGGAGAAATGGGCTTGAAAAAGTGATTGCCCAGAATTCCGCCCGAGGTTTCCGTACCGCCTGAATAATTGAAAATTGGCACTTTCTTTTTGCCTACCTGCTCAAACAGCCAGTGCCACGGTTCCGGATTCCACGGTTCACCTGTTGAACCAAACACCCGCAAACTGCTTAAATCCCTTTTTTTCGTCCACTCATCCCCTTGCTTCATCAATGCCCTGATCAAAGTTGGAGAAACCCCCAAATGGCTAACGCCATACTTCTCCACCATTTCCCACAGGCGGTCAGGCGCGGGATGATCCGGAGTCCCTTCATAAACAATCATGGTACTTCCCATGAGCAAAGACCCAAATACCATCCATGGTCCCATCATCCACCCCATATCGGTAACCCAGAATAATATATCGCCTACTCCCACATCAAACATATAGCCCGCATCAAATGCCGCCTTGATCGGAAAACCGGCATGGACATGAACAGTCCCCTTGGGCTTGCCTGTCGTACCCGATGTATAAATAATCATGAACGGATCTTCCGCAGATGACGGATAAGGGTTAACTGTTCTCGTCGATTGTCTTAATTGATCCCACTCAATATCTCTTCTCTTATTCCAGGAACATTCCCGGTTTAACCGCCGGACAACAATCACTTTTTGGATTGATGGCGCCAGGTCAGCAGCCCGGTCAGCCTCTTCTTTCATCTTTACAACTTTCTCCCTGCGCAGAAAACCGTCCGCTGTAATCATCCATTTGGCCTGACAGCCCTTGATTCTTGCCGCTACCGCTTCTGCGCCATATCCGGAAAAACATGGCGTAAAGATAGCTCCTATGCGGGCTACAGCAAGCATAGCAATGACATTTTCCGCAATCATGGGCAAGAAAATAGCCACGCGGTCACCCGGCTTAACGCCCAACTCTGTCAACCCTCCTGCAATCCGGCTTACTTCGACCCACAAATCCCTGTATGAATATTTTTGGCTTTCGCCGTTATCTCCTTCCCATATTAAAGCCAGGCGGTGCCGCGCTAAAGAATCTTTCGCAAATCGATCCAGGCAGTTTTCCGCAACATTGATTTTTCCACCCTTAAACCATCGTGGCCAGGCAATTCCATCTTTCATATCCAACACCTGGCGATAGGGAACGATCCAGTTCAGTTTCATATCTTTTGTAACTTCATCCCAGAACCACGCAATGTTTTTAATGCTTTCCTGATAAAATGTGTCATAGTCTTTCATTCCCAGCTTTCTCATCAACTGATATAAACGTGTTTTTTCCATTTGTTCTGTATGCGGGACCCAGGCAGGTTTGTTCATAGAGATACCACTCCATTCAGAATAAATTAAACTATCTATATTTTAATTATATTTGAACAGTTAAGTAAAATCTCTAAGCATGTAAAATAAAAAGGCTCCCTGCGTTATCGCAGAAAGCCTGTATTCGCTTCTTGTACAAGGCTAGACGTAGCGAAGCCCTGAAAACTGCCTTTCCTTCAAGTGATATTCTACAATTTTTGCTACAAGATGAGATGGGCCATCCCTGCAATAACGGGCAGGGTCAGCAAGGTCCTTAACAGGAACAGAATAACCAGATCCTTGAATTTGACCGGAATTTTCGAGGCCAGCAAAAGCCCTCCCACTTCGGACATATATATCAGTTGTGTCACTGAAAGGCAGGCAACGACAAATCGGGTCAGTTCACTTTCAATCACTCCGCTGGCAATCACCGACGGCAAAAACATATCGGCAAAACCAACCATAATCGTTTGTGCCGCTTCACCGGCTTCAGGTAATTGCAACAGGGACAGCAACGGAATGAAGGGCATGCCTAACCACTTGAAAAATGGAGTGTATTCGGCAATAATGACAGCTGTTGTCCCCAATGCCATGACAATAGGCAAAACACCAATCCACATATCAAGAATATTCTTGACTCCATTTTGTAAAACATTTTTAAATCGCGTCTGATCTGCCCGCGCCAGCGCCTGCACCAACCCCCATCTCCATACAGAAAAACCTGTTGGCAACGTCTCTTTCAATTTTCTTTCCGATCCGTCACAATACGTGTTATCCTTGCGGGAAAGCGGAGGGATTCGCGGCAAAACAATGGCCGCAACGAATCCGGAAACAACAATGGTCAGGTAATACGGGCCAAACAGATGTCCCAGCCCCAATTGTTGCAATACTACGATTGTAAACGTAATCGACACGACAGAAAAAGTAGTTCCAATAATAGCGGCATCCCGCTTTGTATAAAAACCGTCTTCATACTGTTTATTGGTAAGCAACACACCGATTGTCCCGTCCCCCAGCCAGGAAGCCAGACAATCAATGGAAGCCCGTCCGGGAAGTTTGAAAAGAGGCTTCATTAATGGAGTAAGCAAAGTCCCGGTCATTTCCAGCAAACCAAAATCCATCAAAAATGGCATAAAAAGACCGGCAAAGATAAATACCGTAAACAGTACAGGAATCAGACTTAAAAGCAGCAAGCCTCCCGTATTTTCAGACCAGATCCATTCCGGACCCGACTGAAACAGAGTCATAACCGCAAAAAACAGGCCAAGCACACGGGTTACTGTCCAAAAAAAAGATACATCAAACAGATTTTTCAGAAAGGGACTGTTCATCATCCAGGCTGGTCTGGCCAGTTTAGCAAGGAGCGTACAGGCAACAGCAATTGCCATCATTCCCGTTGCCAACTCCGGCAAGTAGTCGGCAAGCAGTTCCTGGCTCCAGTTGGCAAGCAGGGCAACCGGGATTGTTATTTCACCAAAGATTTCCATTGGAATCATAAACAGGAATACGCCGATTAACGAAGGGATAATGAATTTCAGGTAACTGCCAAATGATTGCGTGTGATTTTGTATATTTTCCATGATTTTACCAGTTTCACCTCAATATCAGATAACTAATACAAATTAACATTTTCCATTCACATGCCATTTAAATCATAATTTTTTAAAATTAGAAAAAGTAGTTGCTACATTTATTAAAACTATCCTGATTATTTTCCTCGGATTTGGGATAATAAAATAAAATTATTAAAACTATTAAGCTGCTCATTATAAATATACAAAATATGATATAAATAATCAACAAGAAAACATAATAAAAATAGGTTATAGTATTAATACAACTTTATCCAAAAAGGGGACGCAAGAAACAGATGCTTAATCGGACAATCAAAAGAGAGAGATTTAAAAGCGCTTATTTGGATGAAACAAAAGAATTTCTGATTTTCCTGCCAGGAGATAAGAATTCATTGCAAAAAAACTATCCGTTACTTGTTCTTCATGATGGAAATGATTATTTCAACCTTGGTCGGATCGTCACCCAGGCTGTCCAAATGATATATGATGGCCGGCTTGTTCCGTTTGTTATGGTTGCGGTACCTGTGGATAAAGAAAAACGCACTTTGGAGTATGCACCAGCCGGGGAACGGCAACCGCAGCATATGCAGATGGTTATGGAGGAACTTCTTCCCCTAGTTCGCGAAAAATACCCTGTTTCTCCTGAAAAGGAAGACCTGGTCATTGGTGGATCTTCTCTGGGTGGAACAGTTTCTTTGCATATTGCGCTAAAATATCCTGAACAGGTAAATAATATTCTCTCCCAGTCAGGGGCATTTGTTGAAGCAACCAGCGAAGAAATTAACCGTCAAGACTCCCTCTCCCATTTGCGGATCTATCAATCCATCGGCACTTCTGAAACAGCCGTGCCAACACACATGGGATATCTGGATCTTCTTGCCCGCAATCGGGAAATTTGTCGTAACCTGATAGAGAAGAAAGCACAAGTTCATTATATTGAGAAAGACGGAGCCCACACCTGGGGTTTTTGGCAGCGCGATCTTTCAGATGCCCTGAAGTATTTCTTCGGGTCTAATTTAAACAGTCGTTGAAAATAACCGGTAAAGAAATCAGGTTTCCTGTCCAGGCCATATGCAAAGGCTTTGAAAAGATACAGGAATAATCTGCTTCCAAAAAAGAATTTCGTATAGATTTTACGGGTATATTATTCATGAAGGGAGATGAGCTGGTGGGATATGGCTATGGTATAATGGGCTGGGCAATGAGCTTTTTTGGAATGCTGGTTCCCATTACCCTGTTGGGTGTTGCTGTTTACCTGGGTGTCCGGTTTGGAATCAGGGACGGATTGAAACATCGAAAAAAATAAATAGATTGCTTTTGTCCGGCAAAAGAAGAATCGGCCACAGATTTGTAATCCAGGGCCGATTCTTGCTTTCTTTCATTTTTCTGCAACCGTCTTCTCCATCATAGATGCCTTAACCGGAAGAGCGGAAACTATATTTTTCTATTTCATGCTTTTGTCTATTTCGCTCACCATTTCACTCACCGACTGGAGTCCGCCACCGGAAAGATACCATATATTTGGATCCAAATAAACGATATTGCCATTTTGATAGGCTTTGGTCTTTTTCACCAATTGGTTTTCAATAGTTTGTTTGGCTGAAGCTTTCTTCGAAACTACGGCACTTCGGTCAATCACATAAAGATAATCCGGATTTTTTTCAACAATATATTCAAAGGAGATACTTTGCCCGTGTGTCGATGCGTTGATTTGCCGATCAACAGCTGGCAAGCCAAACACATCATGAATCAGTCCAAAACGGGAACTTGGCCCATAGGCACTTACTTTATTATCATTGGACAGAACAACTAATGCATTTTCCTTTTTGGCAGATGCTTTCTGTTTTAAATTTTCAACGGCACTTCTGATTGCTTCCATTTCTCGGGTGACTTCCTTTTCTTTCCCGAAAATTGTCCCCAATTTCTCCATGTTTCTTTCGAATGAACCCATAAAATCATTATAGTCGACCCCCATAAAAATGGTGGGAGCAATTTTCTGGAATTCCTGATACAATTCTTGCTGACGTGCAGAAATAATGATCAGATCAGGATTTATTTCACTTATTTTTTCAAAGTCGGGTTCTTGCAAAGTCCCCGCATTTTCATATTTTTTATCTTCATATTTTGACAAATATGTCGGGATATGTGATTTGGGTAGCGCCGCAACCCCAATTCCAAGTTGATCCAGGCTATCCAGTATCCCATAGTCAAATACAACTACTTTTTTTGGATTCCGGATTACTTCTGTTTTGCCCAATTGATGTTCAACCGTGACTTTTTCTTCTGAAGATTGCTGTTGCTCCTGCGGTGAATTTTTGCAGGCAACTCCGATCACCGCTAACGAAAAAACAACAAACAGCACCAATAATTTTTTCATTTTTTCCACCTTTCCTTCAACAAGCTTTATGCATAATAAACACAGATCTGTTGATCATTGATGTTTTCTATCTTAATATCCATATCGTATATTTCTCTTAACGCATCAGGACGGATCAACTCTTTGCTGGACCCTGCACGAATGATTTTTCCATCTTTTAAAGCGACCAGATAATCGGAATAACAAGAGGCAAAGTTGATATCATGTATCACTATGCAAATGGTTTTCCCCAATTCGGCAACCAGCTTTTCAAGCGTTTTCATAATCTGCACAGAATGTTTCATGTCGAGATTATTCAACGGTTCATCCAAAAGAATGTATTCGGTATCCTGGGCAATGGTCATGGCTATGTAAGCACGTTGTCTTTGACCACCGCTTAACTGATCCAGGTACTTGTTTTGCATGTCTGTCAAATTCATATATTCCAGGGCGTGATCAATGTGATCCTGATCTTCCTTATACAATTTCCCTTGAGAATAGGGAAAACGCCCAAAAGAGACCAGATCCCGGATCGTCAACCGAATATTCAAGTGATTGTCCTGTTTGAGAATCGATATCTTTTTGGCCAATTCCTCACTTTTGTATTGGCTGATTTCTTTATTGTCTACATAAACAGTCCCGTCATCTTTGGAAATCAGACGGCAAATTACAGAGAGAAGAGTGCTCTTCCCGGCTCCGTTCGGACCGATAAAAGACGTCATTTTTCCTTTGGGGATAGTAAGAGAAATATGATCCAGTACCATTTTTGACCCATAATTTTTTGAGATATTTTTCACCTCAATCATAGTCGACTCTCCTTTAAAAGCAGATAGATGAAATAAATGCCTCCGATAAAATTAATAATCACACTCAGTGGAGTTTCAAACGTGAAGATACGCTCAACGGCCAGTTGGCCCCCGATCAACGCAATGAAGCTGACCAGAATCGCTCCCGCAATCAGGATGTTGTGTTTATAGGTCCGGAATATTTCATAAGTTATATTGGCTACCAACAACCCCAGGAAAGTGACAGGCCCTACAAGCGCCGTTGAAATCGAAATCAGGATAGCCACTACCATCATCAGGCGCTTTACCGTATAATCGTACCTTACCCCCAGATTGATCGCATGATCTCTTCCCAGCGAAAGGACATCCAGATACTTTGAAAACCGCGAAAACCAGGCGAATGTGACTACAATCAGAACCAGAGAAATCCATACCAGATCTGTATTGACATTATTAAAACTGGCAAACATCCGATCTTGTACAACCAAAAATTCATTTGGATCGATCAAAACCTGCATAAAGGAAGAGAGGCTGTCAAACAGGATTCCCAAAACAAGGCCTGCAAGCAATAAAAAGTAAATATGGTACTTTTCCTGCCGGAACAGGATTTGATAAAGAAAAATCGCAAACAACATCATCATTAAAACCGTAACAAGAAAATTCACATGGTTATCCATCATTGTTAACGTTGAGGAACCCCAAAAGTAAACCACTACTGTTTGAATAAACAGGTAGAGCGAATCCAACCCCATGATGCTGGGGGTTAAAATGCGATTGTTGGTAATTGTCTGAAATACAACTGTGGAAAAAGCAATAGAACCGCCGGTCAGCAAAATGGCCAATATTTTCATACTTCTGCGTGGCAGGACATAATCCCAGTTGCTCCCCAGATCAATAAATAAATAAATAACAATAAACAGGGCTGCAAAAATTCCCAAAACAATTAATTTGATTCTAGCTCGCATACGCTCTGCTCCTCATCAACAAATACAAAAAGATCACACAGCCAATAATGCCAACGGTAAGGCTGATGGAAAGTTCAAATGGATAAATAACCAGGCGCCCGATGATGTCGCAAAAGAGAACGAAAATAGCCCCAAGCAAAGCGGTATAAGGAAGATTTTTTTTGAGATGATCCCCGTAATAAATAGAAACCAGATTTGGAATAATCAAACCTAAAAAGGGAATCATTCCGACAGTCAACACCACTGAAGAAGTGATCAGGGCGACAATGATCAACCCGATATAAATTACCTGTCTGTAATTTAAACCCAGATTTTTGGAGAAATCTTCTCCCATTCCGGCAATGGTAAATTTGTCTGCGTAGAAATAAGCAATAAACATTAACGGAACGCTTATATAAAGAATCTCGTAGCGCCCTTGCATGATCATGGAGAAATCTCCTTGCAACCAACTGGACATATTCTGGATGAGATCATATTTATAGGAATAAAAAGTGGCAACAGAACTGATAATATTTCCAAACATCAACCCGACCAACGGAACAAAAATCACATCTTTCAGTTTGACTTTTTCCAGTATTCTCATAAAAAGAAGTGTTCCTGCCAAGGCAAATACAAAAGCAATACTGATTTTAACCAATATACTGGCAGATCCGAAAAACAGCATCGAAATCAATATACCTAAACGGGCTGAATCCATCGTTCCCGCCGTTGTGGGAGAAACAAACTTGTTTTGGCTGATTTGTTGCATAATTAACCCGCAAATACTGATGCTAATCCCGGAAATCAAAATACTGATCAGCCGTGGAATCCGACTGGTCAGAAAAACATGCATCTCGTCCTGGTCAAACCGAAAAAGACCGCTTGGTGAAATCTCCTTGACACCAATAAAAAGGGAAAAAACAGATAACAACAACAAAATAAAAAACAGATATCTTTTTTTCATTACAATCCCTCAAGATTTAATTAACAACAGCGCAATTGATAATCATTTTCATTTAACTATATAATAACAATATTTTTTTCTCTGTCAACAACAATTTGATTTAAACAAAAAAAGGAAATGATTTTTAAAAAGCGCTTTATTTCTTCTACAACCGTGATTTTGCAATAATAACAAGTTATTGATATCAAGTGGGGCAGATTGAGGCAAACATTTTTACAGGCTTCCTCTTGCAGGAATTATCAGAGCAAAGGTTAATATTTCTATGCGCAAACACTTTAGACGATTATTAGGCAAAAAAACTCTCGAAAATTGAACATACTGCGGGTAGAAACAGTCCACCCAAAGCAAATTTTCCAGGAACCAGGCTAAACCATTTGCCAATTAGCGAGTGGAAAATCAAATGCTGAGATGCCCCCGTCGTTTCTTCAAATTCATTGTACAGACAATGGAAATAGCATTCCGACATTTCCCGGTAAACCAGGAATCTTGATGTCCTTCGCTACTTCGGGATCACTCAGCCAGCGGTTTTGTTTTTTTTAGACGAGTTGGCTAATGCTTTCACTGAGAAGAAAGGATCGAAAAGCGGTTTTTATGAATTTTTTTATGATGCAATCCCCAATGGAACTTCCCTTCTGTCTCTGGGGGAGCAGAAGGGTATTTTCTTGCAAGACTCCGAGAAAACGGGGTCTGTTTTTTCACCCGTTTTTTTTGAAACCGGTTTTAAAACGGTAAACTTAAAATTTTAAATAGGGTACGAAAAAGCACAAGATTCGGTTTTTTAATACTTATGACAAAAAAAGACTTGAGGGCAAACCCAAGTCCAGCAGATTTGTCCGGATCCATTTTCGGCATCCGGGACAAAAATTCAATATCTGAATTGAAAATCGGGAAATTATACTCTTTTTTGGTAACGAGGTGGTTGGGTATTGTTTTTTGATACGTTCTGAATTATAAAACTTTCCAGAGTAATAACTCATCTACGGTACAGCATGCTCAGGTACTCTTCGACCTGATGTCTTTCGAAATGTTGCAGGAAGGGGTGATTACCCCCTCCTCTCATATCGCTGTACGTACTGCGGCTCATATTTTATGTCGGTACCTTCAGCTGACAATATTTCTGCCTTTACTTTTCGGGAATTTACCTCTGCAAATTACGCCCATGCCAGGCACACACCCTGAAGCCAAAATCTCATGCTTTTTTCTTTTATTCACCACCGCCACCATCTCCGCCCCCACCATCACCACTGTCTGAATTACCATGATATGCAAACGGATAATCGCCGGCACCGCCATGGGAAACAGAAGTGTCCTTGTCATATAAGTAACTGTATTTTTCTGCAAATGATTCCTGATGATACAAAGAAAGAAAAATAACTCCGCTTGTCACATCTTCTGTAACCTTACCGGCTTTTGCCACATATTTCCTGTATTGGCGACGGAATTTTTTTGTATCGGTTCCGTAATTAACGACATATTGGTCAACCAGTTCCAGCTTTTGCCTGATAATCCTGATCAACCCCAGAATCACAGAGGCTGCATCTGATTCATTTTTTACAGAAGAGTGGTTGAAATATTTATCCGCCAGTTCCTGACTGGTACATCTTCGGAAATCTTCCAATACGGATTTTGGCAAAGGATGCCTGAAAAAAGTTCCCCAAGTCTGGTTACTGTATTTTGTCGGATGGAACAAATGCATATAGATAAAATCAAACCAGGCCCGCTCTTTATAAATAAAAGGACGGCCGGCAGGCTTCTGCTCCCGGGGTATGGGAGTTTTTAAATAACGCCTGCAAAATTCATCATATTCCCGGGCAAACATTTCAATCTCCCGCCAGAACTGATCCACTTCGGTACTGTATGCCGGGGCCTTTTTCAAAATGGCTTTCATAATCATGTAACGTTTCCATTCAAAAAAACGGTTTTCCCATTCAATAATACTTATCTTATGCTCACGGATCATCCGCTCTTTTACCCGCTCAATATAACTTTCTGTTAAAGCATTTTCCAGATGATGAACCAGTTTTTTCAAGCCATGTTCCAATTCATGATATGGCCGGATCCCCAAACCAGGCAAATGATATCTTTGTTTACGGGTTCCTTTTTTCGCTGATCGATAGGATACATTCACCATAATACTTATGATGATAAATAAAGCTAACAGGAAAAAGGCGACCAGTTCCATCCCTTTCACCATCCTTTCTTCCTTCATTTTAATTAAAAGATAAACCAAATGGAATATTTTTCCCAAGACTCATTTTTATATTTAAAAAAATTATTCTGTATTTGAAGTTCACCTAAAGCGATACAGTTGACGAACTGTTGAAACACTGGTTGGTTAAACAGCTCAGCCAACCAGAATACCCGCGCGAGACACACCAAACCGGCCGTTGTTCTGGCTCGGCCGGTCTGGTTCATCTGTAATCTGAATCTGAATCGGAGTCACGTCACAAGCTTTAACAGAAATGAAGCTTGTGTACTTATGGCTTTTTCTGGCTGTAATTCAAGTACTGCTGGTAAACATCCCGGATCGCTGCAATTAAAGCTTGCTGTGCTTTTCCATGGTAAAAGCCCTCAATCTCATTTGTCATCGGTTCGATTCCATCCATCAAGCTGTAGCCTTTTAGGATCTGCCCGATAAACTTTTGGGCATGGCGAGTGGCCAGGGTACAGGAGGCGTCCAGAACAACGCCGTATTTCGGATCAATCTCTACCGTGAGGGTCAGGGAATCATACATGGATTTGGCAGCCATTCGCTGTGGCAATTTGGCATGTCCCGCTAACATTACACTTTTTCCCATACGATCTCTCCCATAAGAAAAAACCCGTAATCGGGCTTTTCTTTTAGATTATCAAAAGATGACCGTATGATCTATAAAGAAGCTATTCATTCATCTCCAAACGGCCAGGAAGGCAGTTTTTTGCGTAATTTTTTATCCTTGCGATACCCCAGTGTATAATCTGCCTGCATGATTTGATGGATTTCCCTGGTTCCTTCATAGATGACGGGAGCCTTGGCATTGCGCATAAACCGCTCTACGGGAAATTCGTGGGAATATCCATTGGCTCCATGAATCTGGACAGCATCAACAGCGGCATTAAAAGCGGCATCACAAGCATACCATTTGGCCAGAGAAGTTTCCCGGGTATTGCGGATACCGCTGTTTTTCATCCATCCCACCCGATAGACAAGTAACCGGGAAGTTTCATAACCGGCAACCATTTTGGCAATCATTTGCTGAACCAATTGATGTTTTCCAATTGGCTGCCCGAAAGTTTCCCGTTCATGAGCATATTTGACACTGGCCTCAATACAGGCATCGATCAAGCCCACCGCACCGGCTGCTACACTAAAACGCCCGTTGTCGAGAGCAGACATGGCAATTTTAAAGCCTTCTCCTTCTTCCCCAACCCGATTTTCCGCCGGAATCCGGACATCTTCCAGAAAAATCTCCCCTGTATTTCCTGCACGGATTCCCAATTTGTTCTTGAAACCTCGTGTGGTGACTCCGGGAAAATTTCGCTCCACAATAAAACAGGAGATACCACGGTGCCCCTCGTCCGGAGAAGTTTTGGCAAAAACCAAAAAGTGGTCTGCAACATCACACAGGGAAATCCATGTTTTGCTGCCGTTCAGGATATAGGCATCTCCATCGCGAACGGCCCGAGTCTCAATTGCAGCTACATCCGATCCCGCATTGGGCTCTGTCAATCCAAATGCTCCTACTTTTAATCCTTCCGCCTGGGGCTTGAGGTATTTTTCTTTTTGAAATTCATTTCCCCACTGCAGAAGCGTCATGCTGTTTAAAGCCGTATGAACGGAGACTGCTGTACGGAAAGCCGTATCCCCGCGCTCCAGTTCGGCACAAACAATCGCCAGGGTATTGTAATCCATTCCTTGGCCGCCGTACTGTTCCGGGATACATACTCCCATAAGCCCGAGTTCGGCCAGGCGATCCAGAATTGATGTCTCGAAATGCTGCTCAATATCCCACTTTCCGATATATGGCATAATTTCCTTGTCTACAAACTTGCGAACCAACTTTTTGACAGCCAACTGATCTTCTGAATACGAAAAATCAAACATCGCACTCACTCCTTTTTTTCAGCGGGAGAGAAAACCTGCGCCTGCTCCCATTCTCTTATTTTCTTGTCGCTATAGCCGATTTCTCTTAAAATTTCCTTTGTATGTTCGCCCAATAAAGGAGGTGGATTTCGATAAGTAACCGGGGTTCGTGACAAATGAAGCGGGCTTCCAACCAAAGGAATTTTCCCTGCTGTGGGATGATCCATTTCCACCAGCAATTTTCTCTGTCTCACCTGTGAACCGGTAAAAACCTGATCCAGGGTTTGAATCGGTGCAGAAGGGAGATTCAAATTCTCAAACCGGGAAATCCAATAAGTACTGGAGTGCTTGGTTAAAATCGTCTCCAGTATTTGCGTCAATTCTTTACGGTTGACCACCCGGGCAGAATTGCGGGCAAAACGTGGATCTTCCGCCAATCCGGGTCTGCCGAGACACTCGGCCAAACGCCGGAATTGGACATCATTGCCCACCGCAATAATGATCGGTTGATCCTGTGTTTGAAAGAGCTGGTAAGGCGAAATGTTGGGATGGGCATTTCCTGATAATTGCGGGACTTTCCCCGAAACAAGATAATTGCTGGCGACGTTGACCAGCGAAGCAATACTTGCGTCAAACAGGGCCACATCCAAACATTGCCCTTTCCCCGAGCAATTTCGCTCCTGCAAGGCGGCCAGGATTCCTGTCGCGGTGAAGAGGCCTGTCAAAACATCCACGATGGCAACACCAACTTTAGTCGGGCCGCTCTCTGGACTTCCTGTAATGCTCATCAAACCACTCAAAGCCTGAATCATGTAATCGTAACCTGCTTTATGGGCATGGGGGCCATTTTGCCCAAAACCCGAAATCTCAGCAGCAATCAGGCGAGGATTGATCTCCAGCAAGCGTTCCGGGGAAAATCCAAATCTGGCGAGCGTACCCACCTTGAAATTTTCCACCAATATGTCGGATTGCCGGATCAGATCCCGCAGGATGGCTTGACCCTGTTCGGTTTTCAAATTCAAAACCATGGAGCGTTTGTTGCGGTTTACACTCAAATAATAGGCACTTTCCTCTCCGGCATAGGGAGGACCCCATCCCCGGGTCTCATCTCCCTGGCCAGGCGCTTCAATTTTAATTACATCAGCCCCCAGATCCCCCAAAATCATGGTGCAAAACGGGCCTGCCAGGACACGGGATAAATCAAGCACCTGAATCCCTGTCAAAGGACCATCCCGTTTCATAGACATTCCTCCTCACCGTGGAAAAATAAAAACCGGGAAACCAAACGAAATCTTCTTATCGTTCAGGGTCCCGGCTCACTCCTGCGACTGTTTTAACTGGCATAGTTAAAACTCACAGGATATGATTTAGATTGTAATTATAATTATATTAAATTTAGACTATTTTGTCAATATAAATAAAAACTTATGTCCTCCCTTACATTGGGTCCATATATACGGTTTTTAGCTGGGTATAAAATTCCGCAGCGGCCTTCCCCTGCTCCCGGCTCCCGTTTCCGGAGTCCTTGTATCCGCCGAATGGAGCCTGAGGTTCTGCTCCGGCTGTTTCGGAATTGATATGAACCATGCCTGCTTCTATTTCTTCCACAAACCGGCTGGCCAGTGAAAGATTGTTAGTGCAAATGGAAGCACTCAAACCAAAAGATGTATCATTTGCCAATTGAATTGCTTCATTATAGCCGTCCACTTGAAACAGGGCAATTACCGGCCCAAAGATTTCTTCCCTGGCGATCCGCGAATCTTGCGGTACATTTTCAAAAATAGTTGGCTGAACGTAAAAGCCGCGATCCAATTCCGGTTCATTTGGTATATCCCCGCCAACCAGCAAATCCGCCTCTTTTTTTCCCGCTTCTATAAGTTCCAGTACACGATCGCGCTGCTTCTCACTGACACAGGGTCCCATAAAAGTACTCCTCTCCAGAGGATTGCCCACCTTTAACTTTTGTACTCTCTTCACCAACCGATCCCTGAATGCTTTATAAACCTTTATGTCCACCATGATTCGGCTGGTTGCTGTACATTTTTGTCCAGTAGAACGGAAAGCCCCGGAAACAGCGATTTCCACCGCTTTATCCAGGTCCGCATCCTCCAGAACGAGCAACGGATTTTTGCCACCAAGCTCCAGTTGTACTTTTTTCCCCCGTGCCACAGCCTGTTCCTGAATGCTTCGCCCAACCGAATTGGAGCCAGTAAAAGAAATTGCTTTGATACCACTGTTTTCAACAATCTCCGCACCAACGGTTGCCCCCTTTCCAAATACACAGTTGATTACTCCCTTTGGAATGCCCGCTTTATGAAAAGCATCGATGACATGATAGACCGACATCGGAGTCAACTCAGCCGGTTTGATGACCACTGTATTGCCATAAAGAAGGGCAGGTGCCATTTTCCATACAGGTATGGCAATCGGAAAGTTCCAGGGAGTAATCAACCCCACCGGCCCAAGGGGCATTCGCTTGGTAAACAGAAAGGTTTGCTCTGAAACCGATGGAAGCACCTCGCCCACAGGTTGGAAGCCTTCTGCTGCAAAAAACTCCAGAATACTGATTGCACGAATAGTTTCCCCCTTGGCCTCGGCAAATGTTTTTCCTTCTTCCCGCGTCAAATCCTGTGCGATTTGATCGGCTTTTTCCCTGATGATTCCGGCTGCCCGTTTTAAATATGCACCACGCTGTGGCAAGGAAAGCTTTCTCCATAACGGAAAGGCTTTTTTGGCCGCGGCAACCGCCTCTCTCACATCTTCAGCCGTGCTGACGGGAAAATGGCCGATCACCTCACCTGGATCATGGGGATTTCGATTGCAACTGTACTCTCCACTCTTTGGTTTTCTCCATCCACCGATGTAATTGCCATAGCGCATCCGTTCTCCTCCTCAAGTAAAATCATGCGGTTCAACATTGATCCGCCGATTGTTAAAACTTTTTTTCTTTCCAAGTCTGATGAAATAATATAAACCTGCTATCCACCACAGGATCAACAGTATCCATTCGTAGGGCCACCCAAGGGAGGCAGGCATGCCGGGAAGGTACAAAACTCCCAGAGAAAGACTGGAAAGCAGTGCACCATAGCCAATCCAGGAAGATTTGCCCGCCCGAAATGGCCGGCCCATTTCCGGAGCTTTTTTCCTCAATACCAAAAACGAAACAGATACAAGAATATAAGTGACCATAATGGAAAAACTCCCTGCATTCGCAAGCCAGAGGAGCGACTGCCGCCCAAAAAGCGGGGCAATAAATGATATGGCACCGACCAGCAGGATCGCGTTGACCGGAGTCTTGTATTTCGGATGGAGCCGGCCAAAGAATTCAGGCAGCATTCCTTTTTGCGCCATTACATACAGAATTCGGCTTCCTCCGACAAAAAAAGCGTTCCAGCTGGTAAGAATTCCACCGATTCCCCCAATAACCAGCAATGTTCCACCCCATGAAGTGCCCAGTAATGTTGCCAGCGCATCGGCTGTTGGTAAAACGGACTGCCCAAGTTCTTCCATGCCCATGATATGCCCCACTGCATAAACAATACCTATATACCAGGTCACAGCCATGGCCACCGACAGGATCAGCACTTTGCCAATCTGTCTGAAGGGAAGATTGATTTCTGCAGCTGTTTGGGGAATGACATCAAATCCGACAAACATAAATGGTGTCATGATCAGAACCCCGAACAATCCGGCCATGCCTGTGAATGGTGCAGCTATACCCTCCGGGCTTGCCGTAACAGGACTTCCAATAATCAGAATCAATCCAATTATGGTAAGCATAGCTGTGCAAATAACCTGAAAAACAGCCGCTTGTTTAAGCCCGCGGTAATTGATCCATGTCACAATCACCGTTCCGGCCATTCCAATTCCAGCCCAGGACATATACACATCCCAACCGGCCACTTGCCATAAAAAACCGGTTTGATATTCAGGAAATATATAATCGATTACAGTGGGAAGAGCTACAGCCTCAAAAGCCACAACAGAAATATAGCCCAGTGCAATCGACCAGGATGCAATAAAAGACCAGCGGGATCCAAACGCCCTGTCCAAAAAAATGCTGACCCCGCCTGTTTGTGGCATGGCTGAAGTTAATTCGGAATAGACCAGCCCAACAAACAAAACCATGACTCCTCCACCGACAAAAGCCAGGACAGATCCAACAAGTCCCGCCTGGAGAATCCATTCACCCGTCAGAACCACCCATCCCCATCCAATCATGGCACCAAATGCCAGCGCCAGCACGTCAATTCGTGACAACACCTTTTCTGATTGTCGTCCCTGCTTCATTTAGCCACTCCCTTGAAAAGGTTGTATTATTTCCAACAGGCAACAGAACGCTTCAGCATCATTTCTCGAAATTGTCGTGTCGATTGTTCAAGGACCCGGTCTGCTTCCCAATCAACAATTACGCCGTAACGCCGAAGCAAATCCAATTGGTCGATTTCTCCTTGCTTGTAAAATTCATAGGCCCGGCAAGCATCTTCACGCAACCACTGCTTTCGATGTCTACGAATATAATCGCGTTCGGTCTTTGTTGCCTCCAGATCCACATCGTATTGATCCAGTTCCCGGTCGATTTCACGAATAATTACGCCATAATCTTTTTTGGCACGTTCTATCGACACATAGCCATCGATAACATCTTCCACTACAGCCTGAACCTCTCTCTCCAACGGGTCACCTAATCCGCCACCACCGGCAGACGGTCTCGTAAAGGAATCTCCACTGACCAATTGTATATTTGAAAAAATTGCTCCAAGAAATTGCTCCCGATCGGTTCCCTGATTTAACCATACGCCATGCGGATATGAAGGCAATCCGCCAAAAATTCCCCAAGTTACCGATCTTGAACGGTCACAGCAGTAAGACATCACCACATCACTAACATTTGTAAGGTAACCACCTTTTTCTACTCCGCAACCGCCACGATACTTTCCTGGCCCTCCAGAATCCATAACGATTTCATGTTTGGTTGTCACAATTGGCGACAGTCGCTCTTGACCTTCACACGGTTGAAGGCTGAGACCAACACCGAACACTGGTGACAATGCATTAGCACCATCACGACCATTTCGAGCGCCATGCCCTCCAGCAATCCAGTCATACCACATAAAATAATTGTCATATCCTTGCCGTTTATCCCATCCACCGATTAACAGGTATTCCAGATTAAACGAACAAGCCAACGCCCGTTCAGGAAGGATATGAGACCACAACTCGAAACAGCAATTCATAATTTTTTCGTAGGCGCCTGAACAAAATCCGGTAACAGCAACAGGCCAAGGGGCATTTACGACTGAATTTTCCGGCAAGTCTACATTCACAACCCGGTAAAATCCCGAGTTCAAAGGCACCTCTGGGAAAAATGTCTTGGTACCCGCATACAGGGCTGATAGTGAAGAGCCGAAAGCAGAATTTAGAAAACAACCAATATAAGTATGGGAACCATTCAAATCATAAAAAATCTGATCTCCTTCGATCTTCATCCTCACCTTAATCGGAATTAACCCATCTCCCTGTTCGGGGTCCATATCCATATAATCAACAGTTTCCCAAACTCCGTCCGGAAGTTCTTGCACCTTCGCTCTTGTAAGTCGTTCCACATATTTCTGTACCTCTTTAAACGCATCCAGCACCGTGTCGAGTTCATACTTTTCAATCAATTGAATCAACTGCTTTTCTCCCGCTTTTGTCGCTTCTGCCTGCGCTCTTAAATCCCCCAATCGCTCTTCTGGAACACGCATATTAGAAACAAGCATATTGGCTACATCTCTCAGATATGTTCCTTTGTTCCATATTCGCATGGGCGGGATGCGTATCCCCTCACCGTAATGATCTTTGGATTTGACATCAAAAGAGCCGGGAACTGATCCTCCCATATCGGACCAATGACCATTCAACTGCATAAAAGCAACCAGTTTTTCTCGATAAAAAACCGGACGAATTATCCGGACGTCATTGAAATGGGTTCCGCCACGATAAGGATCGTTAACAATGAACACGTCTCCGGGATGAATATCTTCTCCAAAATCTTTGATTACAGCTTTTGCGGTTAGATGCAAGGTACCAACATGTACCGTGATATCCTGCGAACCCTGCATCACTGTGTTCCCTTCTGCATCACATAGTGCTGAGCTGAAATCACGGTTATAGATTACAAATGAATAGCACGTTCTTAGTATTTGTTCGGACATTTGATCAACCAGATTAATAAAGCTGTTTTTCAGCACCTCAAATGTAACCGGATCCAATTTTCTTTTTTGCTTTTGCATCACAGATTCTCCCTTCTCATTAGGTTAAAGACATAATAAGGTTTTTGTACGCATCAACCTTCGCCGTAAACAGAGGAGGGATTAAAATTGTAGAATCTAACTGTTCAATAATGGCTGGGCCATTTATCCGGGATCCAATCGGAATGGAAAAACGTTGATAAACCGGTGTCTTTACATAACCCCCTGACTCTTCAAAATAGACCTCACGATATTCTTTAAAAGCCTGCTCAAGATTACCCACCGGCTTTCCTTTCGAAATTTGCGGCTTTGGCACAGTC
Source organism: uncultured Thermoactinomyces sp. (assembly GCA_965544045.1). Classification (GTDB taxonomy): domain Bacteria; phylum Bacillota; class Bacilli; order Thermoactinomycetales; family Thermoactinomycetaceae; genus Thermoactinomyces. Next base: position 396,385 of record CBEULT010000001.1, on the reverse strand, counting down.
CCAATTGCCGTTACACGTAAACCGTAAATCTCAACATTCCGATCCCGATCAGAAAAGGAATATTCACGTTCATGTTCCTGATGAAACTGGGCAAGGGCATTTTCCAATGATTGGACAGGCCTTCCAACTGAAACAGAAAGAGACCTCCATTGCCCCATATATCTCATATCAATAGAACGCAACAGGTTCATATTACCTTGTTGAACTCCTTCTTCAGCCAGCAACTTTACCGCTTTTCTTTCCATTTGTATAAATTCATTTTCTAATTGATCAGTTCTTGCATCTGCTACATTTACAATAAACATTTTTGATATATCATGTCTGACATCGACCAACAGGCATCCCATCGCGGCAGCAACACCGGGATAAGGAGGAATAATTACAGTGGTTATGCCTATTTCCTTTGCCAATTCCGCACCGTGAAGTCCTCCTGCTCCTCCAAAAGCAACGAGGGCAAATTCCCGTGGATCATATCCTCGACGGACAGAAATCAGTTTTAAGGCATCGCACATATTAGCGTTAGCCACCTTTAAAATGGCATTGGCAGCTTCCTCTGTTGAATAGTTGAAATTATCGCCAATTTTTTTCTTGATAGCCTCTTCGGCAACTATTTTGTTCAATTTCATCTGTCCGCCCAGTAATTCCGTGCCCAATCTTCCCAATACCAGATTGGCATCTGTATTTGTTGGCTCTTCCCCTCCCATCTCATAGCATACCGGGCCGGGATCCGCTCCGGCACTCTGAGGTCCATTGCGGAGAGATCCACCTGCATCAATCCAACTCAAACTTCCTCCTCCTGCACCGATCGTCAATATTTCAATACTCGGAAATCCAATCGGGTACCCGTATTCGATATACCAGTCCTTCGTAACCCTCAACTCGCCGTTATACACCAGGGAAATATCGGTACTGGTTCCCCCCATATCCAATCCGATTGCGTTCTGATAACCACATAATTCAGCGATATGTTTGCTTGCAATTGCCCCTGCCGCAATTCCTGAACTGGCCAACCTGGCTGCAAATCTTGGTACCGTATCTGAAGTCATGACTCCTCCACCGGAATGGATAACCAAAATATCTTCCTGATATCCTTTTGTTCCTAGCTTGTCTTTCAATACCTTGATGTAGCTATTAATCCTGGGACCTAATACTGCATTAATGACAGTTGTGCTCATTCGCTCATGTTCAAAAATTTCCGGCAATACCTCACTTGAAGCACAAACATAAACGTTTGGCAGCTCTTCCTGTAAAATATGTTTAACTATCTGTTCATTAGTATCGTTTACATAAGAATTTATGAAGCATAATGCAACAGATTCCACACCACGTTTTAAAAGCTTCCGGGCTAAAGACCTAACCTCATATTCATTTACTTCAACCAGAATGTTTCCTGCATAATCAGTTCTTTCCCTAATTTCAAAACGATCTCGCCTTTTAATATAGGGAGGTGCTACATCTTTATATGCATCCCACAAATCCAGTTTAGTTCCCCTGCGAATTTCGGGAATATCACGAAAGCCTTTGGTTGTGACAAGAGCCGTTTTCGGTAATTTCCGTTCAATTAATGCATTGGTCCCAACTGTCGTTCCGTGAAAAAGCATAGTAATCTGTTCCCCTGGAATATTTGCTTGATCTAACCCTCTTATCACACCTTCTTCAGGATGTGATGGCTTTGAGGATGTTTTTGTGACGGATATCTTCCCTGTTTTTTCATTAAAAACAAAGACATCCGTAAATGTTCCTCCAACATCTACTGCTACACGGTATTGGCTCATGGAATCCCTCCATATTTATTCGGGGCTAAATTTAAAAGTCATGCTTATTCTGTAACACCAGCCACCTCTGATATGGCTTTTTCCAGGATTTGCAGTCCCTGTTCCAGTTGGGAATCCGTAATTACCAGAGGCGGGAGAAAACGAACGACATTGCCGTACATTCCTGCACTGAGTACCAGTAACCCGTTTTCCCAACATTTTTTCAGGATCTGACTTGCTGCTTCCGTAGCCGGTTTTTTGGTTGCCCGGTCTTCCACAAGTTCAATCGCCGTCATGGCACCTAATCCCCGAACATCCCCGATGATTGAATAGCGACCCTGCATTTGGGTAAAAGCTTCCACCATACGGTTTCCAATCAGTTGTGCGCGTTCTGCCAGTTTCTCTTCTTCCAATACTTCCAGTACGGCCAGAGCAGCAGCACAGGAAACCGGACTCCCGGCAAAGGTGCCCCCCAGTTGGCCAGTCTCCGGAGCGTCCATCCAGTCAGCACGTCCAGTTACTGCACTGAGCGGCATACCGGCCGCAATCGACTTCGACATGGTTACAATATCCGCCGCCACCCCGTAATGCTCCATGGCAAACATCTTTCCTGTGCGGCCAAACCCTGTCTGAATTTCATCGGCAATCATGGCGATTCCGTATCGATTACAAATTTGGCGAACTCCCTGCACAAATTGTAATGATGGAATGATAAATCCGCCTTCTCCCTGTACCGGCTCCAGGATGATGGCAGCAACTGATTCCGGCAAAACCTCTTTGATAAAAAGATCCTCAATTTGCCTCAGTATTTCCCTGTCCACTTCTTTCCGGGACATATTTGCGGAAGCACGGTAATAGTCGGGATAGGGAAACTTGTAAGTATCCGGGGCAAACGGCCCAAACCCGGCTTTATAGGGCTTTACTTTGCTGGTCAGGGACAAGGTCATCAGCGTCCGGCCATGAAAGCCCCGTTCAAATGAGATCACACCGCTGCGGCCTGTCGCTTTGCGGGCAATTTTTACTGCATTTTCTACAGCTTCAGCACCGCTATTGACAAACATTGTTTTCTTTTTCCAGTTTCCCGGCACTCTCTGATTCAATTTCTCCGCCAGTTCGATATAACTTTCATAGGGCATAACGTGAAAACAACTGTGAATAGACTTGGCCGCCTGTTCCTTGATAGCACTTACCACTCTGGGGTGGCAATGACCAATATTCTGCATGCCGATACCGCCGGCAAAATCAATCATTCGATTCCCGTCAACATCTGTAATGATCGCGCCATTTGCCGATTTGACATATAATGGCGCCACATGATAAGGGCCGGGCGGTACCGCTTCCCGACGACGGGCATGAAGTTCCATCGATTGCGGACCAGGTATTTTTTTCAAATGGGCAGGAATCATTTGCAATCACCCTTTCCTATTGTTACAGATATAAATAATGCCGGATTACCAAGCGAAAAAGGCTTGTTCGCTCAGTTCTCCGGCTCACTCTTGCGGCTTTTTTAACCGGCATAGTTAAAATCGCAAGATATGATTTCAATTGTCCATAATTTTACTATACCAATTATTTAATATTTTTTCAATTTTGTATTTTCATAATAATTAATTTAAAGGAGCAAGCCTGTTTTATTCCTCTTGAATATAAAAACACCTACAGGAGAAACGATTTTGAGGCACCGTGCCCTCTCCGCCTTTTAAAGGGATTGCTGAAAATCACTTCTTGACTCTTGTTGACAAATAGAAATATCTTCATGCTTTATTGTAAAAAAAGAAGGCAAGCAAGACAAAAAATCGTCTCCTTGCCTTTTTTTATTTCCGTATTTCCCCATTCAATCTACATAACGGTCATAGGCCCCAGTCAAGGCGGCCGCAATTTCTTCCAACGATGCATCTTCAATATCATGGCGATGGAACATGTGCACCAGTTTTCCGTCTTTTAACAGCGCAAATGAGGGTGAAGACGGAGGCATCTCTCCGAAATAGGAACGGGCCCGTTTCGTTGCCTCCCTGTCCTGTCCCGCAAAGACCGTATACAAATGGTCCGGTACCCTGTCATGCTGCAGGGACATGGCAACCGCCGGGCGTGCCAAGGCTCCCGTACAACCACAAACCGAATTGATAACCAAAAGTGTGGTTCCCTTTTTTGCCTCTCCCTGCAATACCTGATCAACTTCTTCTGGTGTCCGGAGCTCTTTCACTCCGACACTTGTCAGTTCATCACGCATACTTTGAACGATTTGCTGCATTTGATCAACGCTGGAGTTTTCAGACATATCAAAAAACCTCCTTTTTTTTATTCTATCTCAAGCCCAGGGGGCCAAAAAAGCAAAAATTGCCACCAACGGATAAAAAAGATGGGGTCTTTCAACCCGCATCCCCATTTACCGGTTATCTACTTTTTCCGGCATTAGGTCGTGCCGGGCCAACCGCTCCTGCGCAATCTTTTCCCATTGGGTTCCCGGTTTCCCATAATTGGCGTAGGGATCAATGCTGATTCCGCCCCTTGGCAAAAATTTTCCCAATACTTCAATATACTTCGGTTCCAGCTTCAGAATCAAATCTTTCATGATTGTGACAATGCAGTTTTCATGAAAGTCACCATGATTCCGGTAGCTGAACAAATACAACTTCAGCGATTTGCTTTCCACCAATTTTTGATCGGGAACATAACTGATATAAATGGTGGCAAAATCAGGCTGGCTTGTAATCGGACACAAACTGGTAAACTCAGGACAATTGAATTTCACAAAATAATCGACATCTGGATGAAGATTATCAAAGCTTTCCAGCAAATCGGGATTGTATTCAAATTGATATTTGGTCTTTTTTCCCAAGGCTTTTAAAGATAAATCGTCTTCAAAGGTTCTGTCCACAAGTGATCCCCCTTTCATCCCGCTTTCTTGAAAGGAAGCGAGCTTCCTGTTTTTACTTTGATACTCTTTACAGCATTTCTTTTATTGTCTTCCTGCCAATCAATTTTAACATCTCAATTCGGGCGGGATTTTTTTATAGGTAACAGGATCAGCCTGATTATTTTCCTTGAACCCTTTTAAGCGAAGCAAACAACTATCGCACTCTCCGCACGCCAGTTCTCCCCCCAGATAGCAGGAGGTAGTCAATTCGTAAGGCACTCCAAGTTCCAACCCAAGGTTGATGGTTTCCGCTTTGCTTAAATGGAGCAAAGGGGTTTCAATATGAATTTTCTCTTCAGAAGAGACTCCCATTTTCGTCGCCAGATTGACTGTTTGCGTCAAAGAGCGGATAAATTCAGGGCGGCAGTCCGGATATCCGCTATAGTCAACTGCGCTGACACCCGTGTAAATATGTTTGGCGCCAACAACCTCCGCATATGCTGTTGCCAGCGAAAGAAAAATGAGATTTCTAGCAGGTACATATGTGTTTGGAATATCTGCGGCCACACCGTCGGTTCGAACCTCCAAAGTCTCATCAGTAAGAGCGCTTCCTCCAATATCTCCCAAAAAATTTACATCCACGATCTTGTGCCTGTGCCGGACCCCATAATGGGCGGCAATTTTCTTTGCTTGCTCCACTTCCCTGTTATGGCGCTGATGATAGTAAAAAGTAATTGGATACAGTTCATATCCTTCCGATTTTGCAATTCCCATGCATGTGGTGCTGTCCAATCCGCCACTTAATACAATTACCGCTTTTTTCATATCATCCACCTCATCATACCCCGCGCAGATTCGGGTCCCAAATAACCTTGTGCATCTGCAAATTCAATTTCACATGGCTCAATTGATGCTTTAGCATCAGATCGACCAGTGTCGCAGGTTTCATCTGCTCCCATACAGGACTGAAAAGAGGAATTCCTTTTATCAGCTCCGTTTTGACAATTTCTTTTGCATGCAGAAAATCTTTCTCACTTGCAATAACAAACTTTACTTCATCATCTTCCCGCAAACAGGTCAAATTTTTATGGATCATATGCCTGTTTTCGCCGCTGGCGGGCAGTTTGTAATCTAAAATGAACCGGACCTTTCTCCAGGTCTCTTCATGGTTTTTTCGCAACTTCACAAACGGTTCCAGATCAATCGAACCGTTTGTCTCGATATGGATATCTTCTATATAGTCTATTCCGGCTAACGCTTTTATCAACCGCTCCGCTCTATGCCCATGCAGCAAGGGCTCTCCGCCGGTCAAGCAAATCGAAGGATGAGAATACTTTTTAACGTTTTCAACGATTTCCGAAACCCGGGCCGTATACTCCGGCTTGTAAGGAGCATAACTATAGGGAGTATCACACCAGGTACATCGCAAATTGCAATGAAACAGGCGAATAAACGTTGTGGGAAATCCGGCGCGGGTTCCTTCGCCTTCCACCGTTTCAAATATCTCCACCAATGGCAATTTCGGATCTTCGGCCAATCCGGCTTCGTGTTGCAAATGCGGCACCTTCCCTCTTCCAACAATGGCCATCCTGAACTTTTGGTTCAGGTCAGCCAATATTCTACTCTGTCATACTATCAGACACAAACACTTCACAGCAAGCATAAGAACATTTATGCACAACAACATTTAACGCCGAATGTGTATCATCCAAAAACACCAGACTCCAGGAAGCAAAAAAAATATTATAGCAAGCCTTTCATCACAAACGGTTAATCAGAGATGATCCACTTCACTTCCGCTTTTTTCAGGATATCTTTCCAGTGAGACGGGAGTTGGTCTGTTATCAATACATTTATTTCATTCAATCCGCACACTTTATAAAAATACTGTTTGCCCAGCTTTGTATGATCAGCCAGTACAATCACCTGTTCAGAACTGGCGATCATTTCCTTCACCACCTTCCCATCTTCCTGATCCTGCATGAAGATCCCTTCTTCAGTAATGCCGCCTCCTCCCGTCCACACAACATATGGAGGCTGATACCTTCTTGCCAGACAGGATATTGGCAATATCAACGGGATTGGTGACAAACCATCTATTTTTCCACTACAGACTTGCAGCAAATTGTGCGGTTGTTGATGTATTCACCATGATATAGTCATGGTTCTTGGCCATTCTGGCTGCCGCCTGGCCAACGATATTTTTTACGCCTGCTGGCGAAACCAGGATTTTCCCTTGTTCTAGTCCTTCACCATTTTTCCCATCTTGCTGGCAACTTCCAACAGATTCGGCACAAACTTGATCATCTTGTCCATATTCATACGCGAAACAGGACCAGAAACCGCTAAAGCAGCTACCAACCGGCCCCGCCGGGAAAAAACAGGTACAGCCACTGCGGCAGTTCCGGCTTCTCTTTCTTCCACACTCATGGCATAACCATCTTGCCGGATGGTTTTTAATTGCTGCAAATAATCTACCTTGCTTACGTGATCCGGCCAATTTGACTCAGCCAGCACTTCCTGCACCAGTTGAGAATCTGAAAATGCCATCAGCACTTTGCTTGAAGCCCCCAAAGTAAGAGGCATCCTCGCTCCGATCGGTGCAACGCGGCGAATCGCCTGGTTGCTTTCCACCGCCTGAATCCGAATCCGTTCCTTTCCATCCCGAATGTATAAACTGACCGTTTCATCCAACTCGTCACGTAACCGCTCCATATCCGGTAAAAACAATACGGCAGGGTCGTCTGACTGGTTTAAATGGGCAGCCAGTTCCCAAATCCGAAAACCCAGTTCGTATTTTTCCGTATACTGATTTCTCTTTACAAAACCTTTGCTTTCCAGTGTTGCCAGCAACCGAAAAACGGTACTTTTGTTTAGCCCGGTACGTTCCACGATCTCCATCATTCCAAGATGCGTTTTATCTACAAAACACAGTAAAATATCTAAAGCCCTTTCCGCGGCTCTGACTGTCGACTTTTTTTCTCCACTCAACATTGAACCCTCCGTGTTTCACTCTGTGAAACATGTTTTCTAAATATTATACTCCTCCAAACTCTCCAAGAAAACGGATATTTTAAGGCAAATCAAGAGTTATCCATAAATATAATGAAATAGTCACAGTTAATTTCAAAAACCTTTGCCCCTTCTTCACGTTTTTTTTCAAATAACCTATACAATTATTTAAAAAAATTGTATAATGGATGCGGATTTAGAAACCTGGTTTCGTCTAATGAAACAAACGACAAGCCTTGTGCAACCCCATATTTTTTCAAAGCCAAACATGAACTTTTGTCAAAAAAATTATCTTAATTGAACTTTTCATTATTCTCAAAGGAGGTATCCTGATGGCCAAAGACTTGTACAATGTGCGCTCTACTTTGAAGGTGGGCGGCAAAGAATACGTATATTACCGTCTGAACAGTCTTGAAGAACAGGGAGCAGGCGAAATCTCCAAACTGCCTTTTTCTATCAAGGTTCTGCTGGAAGCTGCGATCCGCCAATATGATGGAAAATCAGTAACCAACGAACATATCGAGCAATTGGCTTCATGGACAAAAAATCAATCGGATAAGGAAATTGCTTTTAAACCGGCTCGAATTGTCTTGCAGGATTTCACAGGGGTGCCGGCTGTTGTTGATCTGGCAGCCCTTCGTTCTGCAATGAACAGGGTTGGCGGCAATCCGGAACGGATTAATCCGCACATTCCCGTTGATCTGGTGATCGACCACTCGGTCATGGTTGACCGGGCAGGTACGGAAGATGCCCTCAAGTATAATATGGATTTGGAATTCAAGCGGAATGAAGAGCGTTACCGTTTGTTGCGCTGGGCTTCTGAATCACTGGATAATTTCCGTGCAGTTCCTCCGGCAACAGGAATTGTACACCAGGTAAATCTGGAATACCTGGCACGTGTAGCGCAAACTCGTGAAGAAAATGGTGAAACTGTCGTATTTCCCGACTCCCTCGTAGGAACAGATTCCCATACCACGATGATTAACGGCCTTGGCGTCGTTGGCTGGGGTGTTGGCGGAATCGAGGCGGAAGCATGTATGCTGGGTCAGCCTTTATACTTCATTACACCTCAGGTTGTGGGTTTCAAATTGACCGGAAAATTGGCAGAAGGCGCAACGGCAACAGACCTGGCTTTGACTGTAACAGAAATGCTGCGTAAAAAAGGCGTCGTCGGCAAATTCGTTGAATTTTACGGATCGGGATTATCCAGCCTCAACCTGGCAGACCGAGCAACTGTTGCCAATATGGCTCCTGAATACGGAGCAACGGTCGGATTCTTCCCGGTTGATGAAGAGTCCCTGAATTATCTTAAAAATACAGGGCGAGACGAAAGCCTTATTGAACTGATCAGAGAATACTATCAAGCCCAAGGTTTATTCCGTACAGATGATACGCCAGACCCAAGATTCAGCGACACCATTGAACTGGATCTCGGCACCGTTGTTCCCAGCTTGTCCGGACCAAAACGCCCGCAAGACCGCATCGAACTGACTAACATGAAACAAACATGGAATGAAACCTTGCGCAAACCGTTTGATGAACGCGGTTTTGGTCTGTCCGACCAGGAAATCAGCAAATCGGTAAAAGTAACCCGCGAAGACGGAACCAGTTACGAGCTGAAACAAGGTTCTGTGGTAATTGCCGCTATTACCAGCTGTACAAATACTTCCAACCCTTCCGTCATGCTGGGAGCTGGACTTGTCGCCAAAAAAGCAGTGGAGAAAGGGTTGCAAGTCCCCACATATGTGAAAAGCAGTTTAACACCTGGTTCCAGAGTAGTTACAGAATATCTCACACATTCCGGCTTACTTGATCCTCTCGCCAAACTTGGCTTTAACGTTGCCGGTTACGGATGCGCTACATGTATTGGAAACAGCGGACCATTATCCGATGATGTAAGCAAAGCCATTGAAGAAAATGATTTGACCGTCGCCTCGGTATTGTCCGGAAACCGTAACTTCGAAGGCCGGATCCATGCGCTTGTAAAAGCAAACTATCTGGCTTCGCCACCGCTTGTAGTTGCTTATGCCCTTGCCGGAACAGTCAATATTGACTTTGAAACTGAACCAATCGGGTATGGTACTGACAACCAGCCTGTATACCTTAAAGATATTTGGCCAACTTCCCAAGAAGTCAACCGGGTAATGAACGATGCACTCAAAGCAGAACATTTCCGCAAACAATACAGCAAAGTATTTGATGCCAATGAACGTTGGAATCAATTGCCCACTCCTGAAGGAGTACTTTACGAATGGGATAAAAAATCGACCTATATACAAGAACCTCCTTTCTTTGTTGATATGTCTGTTGAAGCTGAGAAAATTGCTCCGATCAATGGTGCACGTGTTCTTGCCCTGTTAAACGATTCTGTCACCACAGACCATATTTCACCCGCCGGGAGCATTGTTCCCGACAGCCCGGCAGGAAAATATCTGCAAGATAACGGCGTCGCCGTAAAAGATTTCAACTCTTACGGTTCCCGCCGCGGAAACGACCGGGTCATGACTCGCGGCACCTTTGCCAACATCCGGATTCGCAACCAGATCGTTCCTGGCTCAGAAGGCGGAGTTACCAAACATATCCCGAGTGGCCAAGTCATGTCGATCTATGATGCCGCCATGAAATACAAAGAAGAAAACACACCGTTAATCGTCGTTGCCGGAAAAGAATATGGTACAGGAAGTTCCCGTGACTGGGCAGCAAAAGGAACCAACCTGCTGGGGGTTAAAGCTGTCATCGCAGAAAGCTTTGAACGGATTCACCGTAGCAACCTTGTTGGCATGGGCGTGCTGCCACTGCAATTTACCAACGGACAAAGCTGGAAAAGCCTTAACCTGACCGGCAGTGAAACATTTGATATTCCTGGTTTGAATGACAACATTCAACCTGGTCAAACCCTGAACGTACACGCAACCAAACCAGGTGGAGAAACAGTTGAATTTGATGTCATTGTTCGCTTGGACAGTGTAGTTGACGTAGAATATTATCGCAATGGCGGTATCTTGCAAACCGTATTACGCCAAATCCTTAACGATAAAGAAGCAGTTCAATACTGAGCAAGGATCTGAAAACGCAAAACCCTCAGGGATCCCTGAGGGTTTCCGTTGAAATTGATTAAAAAAGCCCAGCAATTGCTGAGGTTGACCAAACCCTTGCCTATACGTTAGTTTTTAGCCTCCATCCACATTCCTTTTACGATAGCTGATTTGATAATCCATTCATTTCCGTCACGAATACAGGGAAAACGAATATCCTGCCCGCGGTGATACAGATACAGATGCCGCTCTGTTTCCAAAATAACCTGGCTCTCCCGAATAAAATGATCGATTTCATGTCCGGATATTTTCCTTTTCAATCGTTCTTCCAGACGTTGCCTTAAATGATAGGAAAAATGAAATGAGCGCGGGTTAAAGATACTCCCTCTCTTGATTCATCTCTTCAAGGAAATGATACACCAGATCTCTCTGGAAATGGGGAAGTGTTTTCATCATGGCTTTGGTAAAGCGATAAACCCCCATTTCCTTGATCATTTCCTCGATTTTCCTTTTTGAGTCTTCCGATACTATTCCGAATTCTCTGGAAAGGTCTTGTATAATTTGCTCCACTTCATCTTGCGGCACTTCTTTTTTGGGCAATTCCTTTTTCATGCCTTCCAGCAACTGAAAAGGAGATTCTTTTTTTTCCATAAACAACAAACTAAATTCCACTTTATGGTCATCTTTTACCTGTCTTACTTCTGCATCGATCATCTGATTCACTTCCAGGGAAACCCCGTCAGGAATCTGGGAAACATGAATCAAACCGGGTGCCATATGCTGATCCTTGGTAACAACAAAAGCCCCGTATTCCATAATTCGGGTAATTCTGATTGGAACGTGATCACCGGCACGATATGGCAACGGAGTTTTTTCTTCACTATTCAAAAATTTATCAATCCGTTCATCAATGCTCATTACTCTTTCCTCCAATCAGCTGTTTTCTTTCAATTATAAAGAGAAAAAACAAGATAATACAATAGTCTTTCTTGACTTTTCAACCTCTTTGCTTTTAACCCTTCCTGTTTACAATTTCCCGTTTCTTTCCTTGACGGAGAGTTTGTGTAAAAAAATGACAAGAACCCTGTTTTTACACTATATTCCCATCACAGATACAAAGTCAATTATGGACGACCATATTAAAACATCAGAATTGATGCTGTTTTCTAAGATAAGAAAAAGCCTGCATCGCTTCATACCAGGCCTTAACAGTTCCTTCCGGCACACTGGATGTCAAAATCGTGCGATTTCCTATCCTCCTACAAGCTCCTGATTCCAACAGGATCAAGTCATTGGCATGTTCGGCCAGATCCATATCTTTTTCAACTGCAATCAGAGTGATCTGCCCTTTTGCCCGCTTTTTTAATTCCTGAATCAAAAGATGGCGTCCCCATGGATCCAATTCAATGGTTGGTTCATCCAACAACCAAACCGGTGCAGGTGCAATCAGGCCATAAGCAAGTAAATATCTTTTCAACACGGCTCCTGAAAGTCGGCTCACCTGCATTTTGCGATAACCTGCCAAGCCCCATTTGGCAATCAATTCAGCGCTTTTCTTCCTCGGAAATGAAACGCGCATCAATTGAGCCTTTCTCAAAAGCGCAGTTTCCACTGTAGCCGTATGATTTAATCGTTTTACATGCGGAGTAAAATGGATGCATTGCTTCAGGTCAAAAAACCCGGTTGCTTCAGGCTTTTCAAATTTTCTCCTCGACCAGACCCAAGGTTGTTTTCCGTTTAAATAAAATGCGACCCGTCCATCGTCAGGAACCAATTGCAAAGCTGTCAATTTCAGCAAAGTCGTTTTTCCTGAACCCTTTGGGCCCAACAATGCCGTGATTCCTTCTCTGACAGATGCCGAAAAATCCAATAAACCCAAAAAACCTGTACGTAAATATTGCGCTTCAGGCATATGTTCCTCCTGCTCAAAAATCTTCCGTACATGTTGCCAGTTTATCCTCAACTTTCATGCATCCTTTCCCTGCTTTTCACCAGTAAATTGCAAAACGAGAGAACGCTTCAGAAAATTCCTTATTTACAGGATATATTTACTTATTTTAGCATAATATGCTTTTGGATTTAACAAAAATAATCGTGTAACATTATCACCATCATAAAACACAGGCAGGATATGTGTTTCTATCTATTGGAAGATTTCTGCAAATGCCATTTAACCATGTCTGGATCAGCTTGATTCCCGGTTCTTGCATTGACCTGCTTTATTATCTATGATAGCTTAAATTCAGGCAACTACATAGGGTCAAAAACGGGAGCTTGGAAACAGCCAGGCTGAGAGGGCGGAGAACTCTGCCGCCGACCGGTTAACCTGATCTGGATAATACCAGCGTAGGGAAGATGATAGGATATGTTCTCCCCTCATCTTTTTATGACTGCTTTTCAGAGCCATACGCATCAGGTGTATGGTTTTTTAATGCCATGTGTTCGCCCTCTCTGTCATTGGCGCCTATAGTTGCACTCACCAAAGGAGGGTAACAAGCATGGAACGTTATTTTTATCCTAACAGCAAAAAAATATATATAGAAGGGTCCCGTCCGGATCTTCGTGTCCCAATGCGCCAGATTTCACTTTATCCTACCCGCGACTGGCGTGGCGAAACCCGGAATGAACCAATCTCTATCTATGATACAAGCGGCCCTTACACTGATCCTGAAGCGGCCATTGACCTGAAAAAAGGTTTGCCGAAATTACGAAAATCCTGGATTCTGGAACGCAAAGATGTGGAAGAAACAGAAGGCCGACCGATCCAGCCATTGGACAATGGCTATCGTTCCACACAAAACACGGCTCAAATTGAATCCTTTCCGAACCCTAACCGGCGTCCGTTACGGGCAAAACCCGGCAAATCGGTTACACAAATGCATTACGCCAAAAAAGGAATTATTACTCCCGAAATGGAGTTTGTCGCCATTCGTGAAAATCTGGAGCCGGAATTTGTCAGAAGTGAAGTAGCCAGTGGACGGGCCATCATCCCGGCAAACATCAATCACCCGGAAATAGAGCCGATGATTATCGGGAAAAATTTTCATGTAAAAATCAATGCCAATATTGGAAATTCAGCCGTCACTTCCTCCATCGAAAAAGAAGTCGAAAAAATGACCTGGGCCACTTTATGGGGGGCCGATACGATCATGGATTTATCTACCGGCAAAAACATTCATAACACACGTGAATGGATTATACGAAATTCTTCAGTTCCGGTTGGAACCGTCCCCATTTACCAGGCGTTGGAAAAAGTAAACGGGGTTCCTGAAGACTTGACGTGGGAAGTTTATCGCGACACTCTTATCGAACAGGCTGAACAGGGAGTTGATTACTTTACCATCCATGCTGGCGTACTCTTGCGCTATGTTCCGCTTACAGCCAAACGAACAACCGGAATTGTTTCCCGCGGCGGATCAATCATGGCAGCATGGTGTCTGGCACATCACGAAGAAAACTTCTTGTACACACACTTCCGCGAAATATGTGAAATCCTGCAGGCTTATGATATCTCCGTTTCGCTGGGTGACGGTTTGCGCCCCGGTTCGATCGCTGACGCAAATGACGAATCTCAATTTGCAGAATTGGAAACATTGGCCGAATTGACAAAAATCGCATGGGAATATGATGTGCAAGTAATGATTGAAGGGCCTGGACATATCCCGATGCATAAAATCAGGGAAAACGTAGAAATCCAGCAGCGGCTTTGCCAGGAAGCGCCTTTTTACACACTAGGACCGCTTACTACAGATATAGCGCCCGGCTACGACCATATTACATCGGCTATCGGCGCAGCCATGATCGGCTGGTATGGAACAGCCATGCTTTGTTATGTTACGCCCAAAGAACATTTGGGACTGCCAAACAAACAAGACGTAAAAGAAGGCGTTATCACATACAAAATTGCAGCCCACGCAGCTGATTTGGCCAAAGGGCACCCCGGTGCCCAAAAAAGAGACAACGCCTTGTCCAGGGCACGCTTTGAATTCCGGTGGGAGGATCAGTTCAATTTATCCCTGGATCCGGTTCGCGCCCGGGAGTTTCATGATGAAACCTTGCCGGCGGAACCAGCCAAAACAGCCCATTTCTGCTCCATGTGCGGCCCCAAATTTTGCAGTATGCGCATTACGCAGGATATTCGGAAGTATGCAGATAAACAGGGGCTGTCCCCGCATGAAGCTGCACAAAAGGGAATGCAGGAAAAAGCGTCTGAATTCAAGAAAAAGGGCGCATCCATCTATCAATAATTTGATGTGGAACAAATAAATGCTTGAACTGTTTTGTACATGGGCCGGTGTCCTGGTTGTGTTTCATACAGTGCTATTTCATCTGCTTTCCACTTGATTTCCGAAAAAATGGAATTCACCTCTGCTGGCATGAAAAATTCCCGGCTCTGGTATTGGCGAGCCAGTGTGATATGAGGGCGGTAAAGGCGTTTTTCAGGAGGGAACCCCAGCGGTTCTACTGCTTTGATTACTTGTTTTTGTAACGCATGAAGAGAAGACAGGTCACCGGAAACTCCCGCCCACAGGACACGGGGCTGTTTCTCCCTGCCAAAAGTCCCGAGGCCGGAGAGACAGAGCGGGAAGGAACCGGATTTGCCTGAACATGTATGTAATGCGCTCAGGATTTGTACTTTCCTGTTTTCGGATACATCCCCCAAAAAATGAAGGGTAATGTGGTAATCATCGGGATGAACCCAACGGGAGAAATTCCATTTCTTCTTTAGTATTGCACAGCCATTGGCCAGGTACTGTTTGACCTCATGTGGAAGAACCAAAGCAATAAACAAACGCGATTTCTGCTCCATAGAAATCCTCCGCTCTGTTTATGGTGTTTACAGGCTCAGCGTTTCCAACTGGGCCTGATTTTAATGCAACCATTCTTTGAGTATATCGAAAAAGGTAAAAGAACAATTTCAGAAGCAAAGTGATGCCGCTAGCCGGCAAAAGCTGCGGCAAACCAGGGGAGGCCTCTCCCGGAAGTGAATTCTAAAGCCCCCTATCACCATAATAAGCATTTATTTCCCATCTTAACAGTTGTGTAAGTCAAGTCAACAAAACCGGAACTTGCGGGAAAAACACAAGTTCCGGTTTCAATCATTTTTATCGGATTTTAACGTTGTTTCCGTACGCATACACCCGACAAAAAAAACAGAATGGCATGGGTTGCTGTTTTAACAGATAGTGTACCCACATCCCGGTTTGGATCGAGGCAAACCAAATCAAAAGCTTTTACCTGTTTTTCCTTCCCCAGGCAAAACAGGGCTTCAAATAATTCCCACGAATATAATCCACCGGGAGAAGCTCCGGGAGATCCGGGCAAAAAGGACAAGTCCAACACATCGAGATCAACGGTTACATAAATGATATCCACACTATGGGACAGTTTGGCGAATGATTTATAAAAAACAGCATCAAATCCTTCATTTCGAATTTGATGAATCGTATAAAAAGCAATTCCCTGATCATTGGCATACTGCCGATATAACCTGGAATTGGCAAAACCGTGAATCCCGACCTGAACAATATGTTCTCCATGGAGCGTATCCGATTCCAGCAAGCCCCGGATTGGTGTACCATTACTTGGCCCACCACTTTCCAGGCTGCGCACATCAAAGTGGGTATCAAACTGGAACAAGCCAACTTTCTTGCCGGGATTCGCTTTGACAAACGCTTTTACAGACGGGCAGGTAACCGAATGGTCACCTCCGACTATTACCGGCAAGAACGAATTATTTCTTGCGGTCGCTTGGTAGACTTCTCCCATTCCTTTTTCAATCTGATGGTGACATCGCGGGATATCCGTCACATGCATGCGAATATCCCCAAAATCCCGTACTTTCAGCCTGGTCAGGTCGACATTATGGTCAACATCATAAGCAGAAAAATTTCTCCAGCTCTGGCGAATAGCCCAGGGGGATTCACTGGCGGCAGAAGCACTGATGGAAGACCGGGACAGAGGGATCCCGATCACTCCCGCATCTGCCTGTTCTTTCCCGTCCCAGGGGCGAATCCACTCACTTACCTTTATATCATTCGGATCGGCCGCTTCCGGCTGATGCACAAATGGTGGCGGCGCCACATATCGAAATTCCATTTTATTCTCCTTCCGGAACAACCCTGTTTCCTTTTTTCATCACTCGCTCAACCGGACTGACTCCGTAATGGATGGGGAATGGCTACTTCTGATAAAATGGGAACAACTTTTGAATTAAGCAGCCCTTATCAAATTTATATTGTATATTTACCTGATCATGTTAAAAAACAAGCAGGAAGCAATCTTATTTGAAGAAATTCGATTTTCTTTCTCCCCTATTAAATCTTTGATATATTGATAAAGGATATTTTTGAACAATATCCTGCTCTGACAGCCGCTGTTTCAATAACGCCGCCTTAGACACTGGCATAAATCTTTTTCAGGATGTAGCCATGGCACATGACAGATGTTTCCCTTTTATGAATATCCATATAGAAACTGGCATTTTGATTAACGGAGAGGAAAACCATGCTTACAAACAAATGGATATGGATTGGATGGTTTTTTGCTATAATTTCGGCCGGAGTCTTTATTTATTTATGGGAATGGGTGTCCCGGTATGATCATATCAACCCGCCTTGCGAGCATTCAAAAGTTGGAATTGTGCTGGGAGCTGCATTATGGGATCAGCAGCCGAGTCCCGCTTTGAAAGAACGGTTAAATCTTGCCTTGCAACTGTATCAGTCAAATAGGGTAGATTACCTGATCCTGTCCGGGGGATTGGGAAATAATGGGATCACAGAGGCAGAAGGGATGAAAAATTACCTGATAGAAAGAGAAGTTTCGCCAGCTCACCTTATCCTGGAAGACCAATCGGACAACACGAAAGAAAACCTGCTTAATTCCAAAAGAGTCCTTGAGAAACATCAGTGGAAGACGGTAACACTTATTACTCACGATTACCATATGGTACGTGCTCTGAACTACGCCAAACAAGCGGGAATCTATGCAACGGCATCTCCAGTCCATTCAAAAGTGCTGTTTCTCCCTTATCACAAGACACGGGAATGCCTCGCCCTGATCAAGCAGAAAGTATTTAAAAACTGACCATGCCTTCAAGGGGAGAAGAATTGTCCGGCAACAATTACTTCTCCCCCTCTTCATCTGTCAACTCTTGTTTCATCTTATCCACTTTTGCCTTGAGTACAGGATCGGCCAGCTTCATGACAATTGGAGCAAACGGCTGTGACATAAACGGTTCCTGCTGCAATCGGATTAAAAACTGTTTCACATCCTGCTTCAGCCTGGCCAGATCCAGTCCCATCCACACATTTTCCGAATAAGGTTCCAGTTTGTCCAGTGCGCTGGCCAACAGCTTTACTGCTCCGTTCCTGTTATCATTTTGCAGGTGGTACAAGCCGACAGCCACTTGCAGCAATCCTTGATAATATGCTTCCCTTCCTTCCCCCAGCCACAATTCTTCCAAAACATCATGACACTGGTAATAATCCCGTTCTGTATTAAAATAGTGAAAAAATAAAACATACAAAGGAGAATATGACTCCATCAACATTTCCTCCCTGGCATTCATTCAAGTCAGAAAAAAGCAGGGGCTGACCCCTGCTCCTTGGCATGTACAAAGATGTAAAACAATTTTAATATGAAAGCATGTCACAAACAAAGTGTTTACCCTTGATCAAAGCGGGGCGACAAGTCTGCAGATATACGCTTTATGTAGAGTGGAAATAAAAAATATCACTCCCACTTTGCCAGCTGGCTTGCCGGAAAGCGCCCCCTGCTCCACTGTCCTATGTAAAAACTTTGGCCAACTGTTCCGGCAGTTCCACAGATTTGCG
The DNA here is from genome assembly GCA_965544045.1 of uncultured Thermoactinomyces sp. GTDB lineage: Bacteria > Bacillota > Bacilli > Thermoactinomycetales > Thermoactinomycetaceae > Thermoactinomyces. The sequence continues at coordinate 377,892 of CBEULT010000001.1, read as the reverse complement.
CTTTTTCAAATCAATCGTAACACTTGTTACTTCTGCGTCTGCAACAATTTCACCTTTTTCATCATAAATCACATGTTTCAAAACATAACTTGTTCTTCCCTTGCGAAGCGGCTCTGTCGAGATAGTCAGCATTTGCCCCAGTGTTGCTTCTTTTCGATAATTGATATTGATATTTACCGTAACTGTTCCAACCCCCATTTCCGTAAATACATCAAACGGGAGTTGCATTCGGTTATACCAGTCTTCCCGGCTCCATTCCATATACTCTAAATATTTGGCATTGTTGACATGGCCCATAACATCAATCTCTGTCGGACGCACCTCAATTTGGATGGAAGTTTTCATGACTTTTTCCCCTTTTCTGTTTGTAGTAAGATTACTGCTTCGTATAAATAACACCTTTTTTTAGATTATCAATCATGTTCAGGATCTCCAACCAGCATTTGTGGTCCTGCTCCAGGCCAAATTTGCGGGTCATATACTCCTGTTTCCAGACAAAAAACCGTAATGTGAAGACGTTAATGGCCATCGGCTGATCCTCATATGTTTCATAAAAGCTTTTGTACAGGATTGGCTTAATCTCATTAAAAACATCCTCAACCTGGCCATTCTGATGTTTCATTCCAGGATTAACATAAATTCTGGAGCGGATTCTTTTCCATTGTTGCAAAAGCCGCTTGTTCACAAAGCTGTTCTGGTATTTTATTAAAGCATCATGCTCCTCCGAAGTCAACTGGTTGCGATCTTCCAGTATGTTATCCAATATGCTGAATACTGTGCTCATTTGGCTATGTGATAGTTTTTCCGGATTATGATGCCTTATGCATATATTTTGTTCAGGCAATACTAAGAGATCTCCCGTCTTCTCCTCATAAGGCTTTCTCAGGCAATCCCGAATTGACGAAATCAAATAGACTACATTGCCATACACCCATCTGCGATACCAATTCTTCCATTTAATAACCATCTGAGAATCAATCCATTTCCTGTAACAATTTCATCAAACTGCTCATATAAAATATTTACTATATTGCCTACAACTCCTCCCTTATTATAATACGAAATAGACTAACACTGAATTGAGTTACAATTATTTTTAAATTTCCGTCAAATTCCGCCAGGCAAAAGCTCTATACGCTTTATGGCACATAGAGCTTTCGCAACAGATTATCTGTTTATCATATGAATCGCATGCCCCAACACACCTTCTGCCGCTTCCATAATCGCCTCTGGCAATGCAGGATGGGCATGGATGGTCATGGCAATATCTTCCGCATTGGAACCCATTTCCACTGCCAATACCGCTTCTCCAATCAAGGTTGCTGCTTCAGGACCGACAATTTCGATACCCAATACCTGTTTCGACTCCGAATCTGCAACAATTTGAACAAATCCATCTGTCTGGTTCAAAGACAAGGCGCGACCATTGGCTTGGAAAGCAAAACGGCTGACAACCGGTTTATAGCCCTTCTCTTTTGCCTGCTCTTCAGAAAGACCGGTGTAAGCAATTTCCGGATCGCTGAATATGACAAAAGGCATAGCCTGATAATCAATCACACTGTTCATGCCTGCAATCACTTCAGCAGCAACTTTGGCTTCATAGCTGGCCTTGTGCGCCAATAACGCTCCGCCTGCACAATCTCCAATAGCGTAAATATGTTCAACATTGGTGCGGCACTTGTCATCAATCTTGATAAATCCACGCTCATCCACTTCGATCTCCGTATATTCCAATCCAAGTTCATCGGTATTTGGTTTGCGCCCGACGACAACCAGGCAATAATCCGCCGTAAATGTTTTTTCCTCGCCTTTGACAGTTGCTTTAATCTCTACTTCTTCTCCTCTGTTTTCTCCGCCCTCGACCATTGCTTCGGTAATCACTTTGACTCCAAGTTTTTTCAGCTTGCGCATCACCATTTTTGTCAAAGCCGGATCAGTTGCGGGAAGCAAGGTTTTTGTTCCTTCCAGAATCGTCACATCGGCACCCAATTTGGCGTAGGCTGTTCCCAATTCAAGCCCAATGTAGCCACCGCCAACAACAACCAGACGGTTTGGAACTTCCTCCAGATCCAACGCTTCGGTAGAGGATAAAATACGTTTCCCGTCAAAAGGCAAAGATTTCAACTCAACCGGCCGAGAACCGGTTGCAATGATCAAATCGTTAAATTTATAGGTTTGACTGGAGTCGTCATTCACTATCCGCACTGATTCAGGTCCGTTGAAAAACGCCTCTCCGCTGACAATTTCAACTTTGTTCCCTTTTAAAAGGGATTTTACTCCGCCAGTCAATTTTTTGACAACACCGTTTTTCCATTTTACCAGGTTTGGCATATTTACCTTTACATCACCGGAAACATCGATTCCCATTTCATCGGCTTCTTTTATTTCCAGATACCGTTCAGCCGCAGAAATGATTGCTTTTGAAGGAATACAACCACGGTTAAGACATACGCCACCCAACGAATCCTTATCCACAATGGTAACCTTGCGTCCCAACTGAGCGGCCCGAATCGCTGCCACATAACCGCCAGGGCCGGCACCAATTACAAGAACATCCACTTCTTGAGCAAGATCTCCCACTACCATATTAACTCATCTCCATCATCAAAAGTTTTGGGTTTTCTATCAGCTGTTTGAAACGTCTCATAAACCTTGCTGCCAAATCCCCGTCCACCAGGCGATGATCAAAGCTTAAGGTGACATACATTTGCGGGCGGATCACGATTTCCCCTTCATGAACCACCGGTTTTTCCTTGATGGTTCCAACACCCAGAATCGCTACCTCAGGGTGGTTAATGATCGGAGTAAAGAATTGTCCTCCAAATCCGCCCAGATTGGAAATCGTGAAGGTGCTGCCTTTCATTTCGCTTACATCCAATTTCATATCCCGCGCTTTGGCAGCTTTTTCAGTTACTTCACCAGCCAGTTCAAAGACTGATTTCCGATCAGCATCCTTGATGACAGGAACCATTAAACCACTATCGGTCGCAGCGGCAAGGCCGATATTATAATAATGTTTAAGAACAATTTCATCATTTTCGTCGTCAATTGACGCATTCAAGGCAGGATATTCACGCAAAGATGCAATGACCGCTTTTATGATGAACGGCAAGTATGTCAGCTTGATATTCCGTTCCTGGGCAATCGGTTTGCCCCACTTGCGAAGCTCAATCAATTCTGTAACATCCACTTCGTCCATAAGATTTACATGGGGAGCGATATGTTTGCTCTCCACCATGCGTTTTGCAATCGTACGTCGAATACCGCGAAGTGGAATGCGTTCTTCCTTTCCTGAAGGTTCAAAACTCATTTGCTGTATCTGTACATCCGGTTTTGCTACTTCAACTTCTTCAGCCTCAGGTTGTCCGCCTTCTGCAAAACGTTTAATGTCTTCAGCCAGAATCCGACCGTTTTTGCCGCTTCCAACCACCTGTGTAATGTCAACTCCCAATTCCCGGGCCAATTTTCGCACTGATGGCATCGCTGCAACGTTTCCTTTTTTGGAAGCAGCCGAAGCTGATTCTTTTTTCTCTTCTTTGTTTTTCTCTGTATCCGTTTCTTCCTCCTGGCTTTTTTCTGCCTGTCCTTCATCATCCGGCAGTTCCCCAACAACTTCCAGAACGGCAATCGTCGAATGAACGAGAGCAATGTCTCCTTCGTTAACTTTTATTTCTTTTACAGTACCTGTTACAGGGGACGGGACTTCCACAACAGCTTTATCCGTTTGCACTTCGGCAAAAACGTCAAACTCCTGGATGGTATCTCCTTCCTGGACATACAGCTTTACAATTTCGCCCTCATGGATTCCTTCCCCCACGTCGGGCAATTTAAATTCATATCTTGCCACAAGAATAGCCTCCTTAACCAATTCAAACTGTTTTTTACTAACCTGACAAGAAAGACGCGGTGACAATGATCACCGCACGGACAGTTTATATAAACAGCACTTGCAGTAAACCGCAGATCATCATTAAAAATCTAGCACTTCATTAATTCCTTTGACAATCCGGGATTCATCCGGTATCCACTCGTCTTCAATCAATGGAAAGCCCATTACCGTATCAGGTGGTGTGACGCGTTTAACCGGTGCTTCCAGTTTCAGGATCGCATTCTCATTGATTTGGGCAATCACTTCAGCGGCAATGCCGGCTGTTCTTTGCGCTTCTTGTACCACAATGGCCCGACCGGTTTTTTCAACTGATTTGACAATCGTTTCCGTATCCAATGGGCTGATTGTGCGAAGATCAATCACTTCCACTTTTGCCCCCCGCTCTTTTTCAGCCTGCTCGGCAGCCTTTAGCGATGTATGAACCATTGCCCCATAAGTAATAACAGTTACATCGGAACCTTCGCGCACCACATTGGCTTTGCCAAGAGGAACGGTATAATCTCCTTCCGGAACATCTGCTTTTTGGGAAAAATAAAGTTTTAAGTGTTCCAGAAAGAAAACAGGGTCGTTGTCGCGAATTGAGGAAATTAACAATCCTTTGGCGTCATAAGGGTTTGACGGAATAACAACTTTTAATCCCGGGGTTTGTGCCAACAATCCTTCCAGACTGTCTCCATGAAGTTCAGGAGGTTTAACCCCCCCACCAAACGGAGATCTGAAAACGATCGGTGCGGTAAAACGTCCTCCTGAACGATAACGCAAACGGGGACCTTGTACACAAATCGAATCCATCGCTTCAAAAATAAACCCTATAAATTGTATTTCAGCTACAGGACGGAATCCCTGACTTGCCAGACCGACAGCCATACCTCCAATGCCAGACTCTGCAAGCGGGGTATCGATCACACGATCTTCTCCGAACATTTTTTGCAATCCGTCACTGACACGGAAAACACCACCATTTTTCCCCACGTCCTCACCAAACAGCATCACTTTCGGATCCCGTTTCAATTCGACACGCAATGCATCGTTGATAGCTTTCGCCATTGTCATTTGCGCCACGGTTTATTTCCCCTCCTTCTTGTATTCCGCTTTTTGTTTTTCCAAATGTGAAGGTGTTACCTCAAACATCGAATCAATCAATCCGGGAATAGTCATTTTCTCATGTTTATTTGCCTTTTTGATTTCATCGGCAACCGTTTGTTTTGCATCCTCAATCACCTGTGCTTCATCTTCTTCCGTCCAGAGGCCCTTTGCCTCCAGATACTTTCGGAAACGTACAAGCGGTTCTCTTTTTTCATGTTCGTCTGGCTCCTCTTTTGAACGGTAACGGGTAGGATCATCTCCAGACATGGAGTGAGGTCCAAGACGATAATTAATAGCTTCGATCAAGGTGGGGCCTTCTCCGTTACGAGCCCGATCAGCAGCATCTTTGACAACGCGATAAACAGCCAGCACGTCCATTCCGTCTACCTGCACACTTCGAATACCTGCAGCAATTCCTTTCTGCGCAACAGATTCGGCTGCTGTTTGCTTTTCGAATGGCGTGGAAATCGCATATCCGTTGTTTTGTACAACAAATACGGCAGGCAGGTTAAAAACGCCGCAGAAGTTCATTGCTTCATAGAAATCCCCCTGGGAACTTCCCCCATCTCCTGTATAAGTAACAGCCACACGTTTTTCACCGCGGCGCTTGAACGCCATTGCAACGCCTGTCGTTTGTACATATTGCGCCCCGATAATAATTTGAGGGATCAGTGCATGTACATCTTCCGGAATCTCTCCGCCATGCTGGTGGCCACGAGACCACAGAAAAGCTTGGTACATTGGATAACCATGCCAGTAAAGTTGCGGAATATCCCGATAACCAGGCAAGATAAAATCATCTTTGTTCAAGGCATATTCGCTTCCAATCATCGCTGCTTCCTGTCCGGATACCGGAGCGTAGAAGCCAAGACGACCCTGACGGGCCAGACCGACAGCGCGTTGATCCCATACACGGGTAAAGACCATTCTTTTCATCAATTCCCGTAATTGTTCGTCACTTAATTCAGGCATTTGCTCTTCATTAACGACTTTTCCTTCCGGAGAAAGAATGGAAAATGGCTCAAACTGTTTCAAACAGATTTCTGAATTGCCAAACCCTTTAGCAACTTGTTTGGTATCTGCCACGTGCATTCACCTCTTTTAGAATTTATCGCGAAAGCGCTTTTCTGTTATAGTAAGTAAACAACTTTGTGTTATAACAATACAAAAAAACGTCTAAACACATGATTGTTTCTTGTTTTCTCTGTTAGAACAACAAGTCCTTACTTAAATAATACAACTAAAAAAAGATTTGTCAACAAATAGACATTTATTCCTGATTTGCCTCTTTTTTAATATCTTTATTTCTTTATTGACTTCAGCCGTTTCACTTCTTTACATGCAATATTTCATTATTCCCAAACACGGTACAAACTCATTCAAAAATATATTTTTCAGTAATTATTTTCTTATAATATAAATTATAAAATAATAAAATTTAAAAAATAAATTTTTATAATTTTTCTATATAAATTTTCTTTATTACAATACGGAAAAATGCTATATTAATATGTATAGTTGCTATTATAATAAAATTCGTTCTATTTTGATTTGGATAAAGAGGTGACTTTTGATGTGTGGTTATTTAAAAGTTGACCCTCCAATCAGCTAAATCTTCTTTGTCAATAAATAACCTCCATAAACCTTTACTTTTTAATTCTGTACATAAAAGTAAACAGTTTTGGAGATTTCTGAATAATCGCATTCAAACTATTTCGGCATATTGTAGCGAAGCACGCTTCCATTCCGGGTATTCCCGATTTTGTTTTAATGGTGCCTGAATATCGAATAACTACTTCCAAAGCGGTAAACAAACTGTTTAAAAACACCAGCAAAACACCCCTCCCGAGTACAAACCAACTGTCTTCATCTTACAAAGTTACTTTTTCTCTTAGTACCTTTTTTTACCATTATATCATGATCTGAATCTCCCCCTTTGAAAACAGTTTAAACCAGTTGCAAGGCGGATCTGGAAAGCTGCCAGCCTTGCAACTGGTTTACATTCATTCCCTTATTCCCTTTTCTATTCCATCTCCTCGATTCCGGCCCACCTCGAAAAAGCATAGGCCACGCCATGCTCATCATTGGTGCGTGTTACATGTTGGCATATCTTTTTCACATCTTCCTCAGCGTTCCCCATCGCAATACTTAACCCGGCCAGTTTCATCATGGACAAATCATTGAAATTGTCCCCAATCACCATCGTCTGCTTCATACTTATTCCATATTTTTGTGCCAGATATTGCAAAGCCAATCCTTTTTGTGCATCCGGATGGTTTACTTCTATATTGCTTTTGGATGAACTTGTAACAACTATCTTACGGAAAGCTCCCAATTTCTGCCGTGCCTGCTTCAACTTTTCATCAATGGTTGAAAACGCAAGCACTTTATAAACAGAGGAATCCGGGTTCTCTGCGATATCCTCATAATATTTTTCGATAATGCGGGTTTTGCGATAATGCCTGTTTGCCACATACCTGGCCAGGTCTGGCTGAATGGAAGGATTGGCGCTTCGGATCCGGTCGATTTCAACTTTCAGGTGATTATACCCATCACGATTGCAATAAATCCCGTCTGCTGTATACAGTTCATGATAAATCCCTATTTCCTGAAACGCTTTATGCATCCGGTAAACTGCGTCTGAATCCAACGTAATCCCTCTCATCCACTCATCCTTGTCCGACCGGATACATGCTCCGTTCAGGTAAATGAGTGGTACACGGAGATCCGCTTCGCGAAGAAGATCAGTTGCCCCATGGTAAGAACGCCCTGTAGCAACCACAACCATTATCCCCCGCTGTTGAGCCAGGCGCAATGCTTTCCGGTTTCGTTCACTGATTTTCCCTTTGCGATTTAAAAGCGTCCCATCCATATCTATTGCAATTAATCGAATCATGGTTCCACTCCTTCAAATACAAGTGCGAGCCGTTTGAAAAATTTGTCAGAAGCCTGTTTACAGTCACCTTTATTTATATTATCCATCAATCCGGGAATAATCAGAACTTGATCAGATTTATCTATCGAGAATCATGTATAATAAAGGACAGACTGATCAGGAAAGACCTGAAATAAAGGATGATTTCCATGAAACCGAATTTAACAGACGCTACTCCTCTGCTTTGGGGGGACAAGCGTTATCATACATGGAACTACCATTTACGCCGAATGTTCGGGCAAAAGGTATTCAAAGTAGCATTGGATGGTGGATTCACCTGTCCAAACCGGGATGGCAAAGTGGCCATCGGCGGATGCACTTTTTGCAGCTCCCGGGGCTCCGGGGATTTTGCCGGGAATCGGCGTGATGAACTGTTAAAGCAATTTCATGAAGTGAAAAACCGCATGCACATAAAATGGCCGGAGGCAAAATACCTTGGATATTTCCAGGCATTCACCAACACTTATGCCCCGGTTGACGTTCTGAGAGAAATGTATGAGTTGATCCTCGAACAGGAAGGAGTAGTCGGCTTAAATATAGCCACCAGACCAGACTCTTTGCCTGACGAAGTTATTGAATATTTGGCTGAACTGAATAGACGGACCTACTTGTGGATCGAACTGGGACTGCAAACCATCCATGAAAAAACATCCGCTTTAATTAACCGTGGACATGATACCGCCTGTTTCCTGGAAGCGACCCGCAAATTGAGACGGAATGGAATCCGTATCTGCGCCCATATTATTCATGGGCTGCCTGGCGAGACAGAAGAAATGATGCTAAAAACTGTATCTGCCTGTGCCAATATGGATATTCAGGGAATTAAAATTCATTTGTTGCATCTTTTGAAAAAGACCCCCATGGTGAAACAATATGAAGCCGGTTTGCTCCAGCCGATGGAAAAAGATCAATATGTCCGTCTCGTTGCCGATTCGCTGGAACTCCTTCCGCCTGATGTAATTATTCACCGCATCACGGGAGACGGACCGCCCGATTTGTTAATCGAACCGAAATGGAGTTTAAAAAAATGGGAAGTTTTAAACGCAATCGACAATGAATTAATGCAGCGAAATTCGTGGCAAGGAAAAAAAGCAAAACCGCGCTGGCAATAGTCTTTCAAACCGCAGGTGAATTTCCAAGGACGATCTGTTGCCGCTTTAGAACGAAGCCGTACTTCTTTAACTGAATATCTCTTTTCCCAACGTTGCATTCCAAAATATGATTGCCAGCAAAGGAGGTATAAATGATGATCCTGCCCTCCATTCTGCAAAGCGCGCACCAATGGGCAGCCACTGCCTTGCACACTGGCGGAATCGCCATTGACGCAACGGTTGGAAACGGCCATGACACCTTGTTTCTTGCCCGGCAGGTGGGTCCAGGCGGGCAAGTGTTTGGGTTTGACATTCAAAAACTGGCCATCGCCAATACATACGAACGCCTGTTACAAAACAATCAACACCACCAGGTCAAGCTTTTTCATTGCAGTCACCATATAATGCAGGAAAAATTACCGAATCAACTTGTGGGCAAAGTTCATGTCGCCATGTTCAATCTGGGATATCTCCCTCAGGGAGACCACCAGTTAATTACCAGACCGGATACCACATTAAAAGCATTGGAATCAGCGCTCCACTACCTGATGTCTGGCGGAATCGCCACAGTCGCCTTGTATACCGGCCATCCAGGCGGACAGAAAGAGGCCAATCAAGTAATAGAATGGGCTTCCAGCCTTCCGCCCCGCTACTATCAAATCATGTGGCAAAAGTTTATCAATCGTAATCAGGCTCCTTCCCTGCTGATTATTGAAAAACGATAACGGTGAAAACTACCAAAAAAGGGAGCATTTGGCCTGCCCGTATATAATAAAAACATCTTCCCCGTTTATGGAAGATGTTTCGCTGTTTTTACATACTTTTTTTGCCGTCTATGCAATCAACTTATTATCGGTTTTTTCTTTGTTTTGCTGCAAGGGCACTCAAGCGCTCTTCACTGCTTTTCATCCATTTTTTCATCATGTCTTCAAAGTCAGTCGAATTCCTGCGGCCCGAGCGACGGTCGCCCCCTCTTCTTTCACGCGGACGATTATTTTGGAGCGCTTTTATTGACAAGGAGATTTTCCCTGAAGAATCAATAGAAAGCACTTTTGCTTTAATGGTTGAACCTACTTGTAACTCATCTTCAACTTTTTCTACAAACTTTGTCGAAATTTGAGAGATGTGAACTAATCCGGTTTCTCCCGTTTCCAATTTCACAAACGCACCAAAAGGTTTGGTGGTAATCACTTCTCCCTGTACGACTGCCCCTTCCTTTAACTCGCTCATTATAACACTCCCGAAGTGTAATTAATTCTGTACAAAAGTATCATTTATTTTTGTAAAAGTCAATGGGTATTTATGCCTGCGCCCACGCAATAAACAACTTTTTGTCTATTTATTCCCACATTTATACATGAATCAAACTTCAATAATGTAAAATATATTTCTTTATTCCTCGAAATATGCTAATTTAGAAAGTAGTTTTTTGTGGAGCTTGATTTTGGATGTTTTTCTATCATCCCCAAAGAATTATTAGACTAAAAAATGAGGTGACCAAGGATGTAAGATGACCAGCTGGATTCTTCAAACATTTGTTGCGATTGGCTGGATCATACAAATTCAAAAACTGGGAGGACACTACCTTGTATCAGACTGTAAACGACGTAAAAATGATTGAGGAAAAAGCCAAAAAAGAACAGGCTGAAGAAAAAAAAGCAAGACGTGTTGTACAGGATGCAACCAAAACCAGTTTGAAACATGAAAATAATAATAGTTCGAATAAATAATCAGAGTTTAAAACTGTTTTACAAGCAACAAAAAGGGGAAACCTCGTAATAGGTTTCTCCTTTATAAACATATAATAGCACCCTGAAAGAAAAACGTTTTTTTGGAATTGCTCTGTCTCCACCTTTCAAGGAAGCGGCCAAGGTACCAAAATTCATAAATTGCTTTTTTCATGCTTTGACAGGCAGATGAATGGGGAAACCGGGCTGGAGGTTTCCCTTTTTCGTGGAACTTCCAGGAAAAGTGGGTTTTTTAATATTCACCCCTTTAAAGCAATTATGATATACTGTTCGTTGATTTGACATATTACAATTTGGAATCTTTTCTAAAAAAGGTGGATGTAAAGAAATGAGCATAGTAATTCCAACAAAGAAAGACGTTGATCTTCATCTTGGCGGTAAAAAACACATGAATCTTCCTGTCAGCAGATTGGTAGAACATGCTATCCAAAGGGAAGAAGTCATCTTAACTGAAACAGGTGCAATTCGTGCGACAACTGGTGCATTTACGGGACGTTCACCCAAAGATAAATTTATCGTTCAAGAACCTTCTGTCTCCGATCAAATCGATTGGGGCACCGTCAACCAGTCAATGCAACCTGAGAAATTTGAACAGTTATTAAAACGGTTAAGAGCTTATCTTGCTGAAAAAGAAGTTTATATTTTTGATGGATATGCGGGAGCCGACCCGGATTATCGTTTGCCGATCCGGGTTATCAATGAATACGCCTGGCAAAACCTGTTTGTCCATCAATTGTTTATCCGCCCGTCAAAAGAAGAACTGGCAAACCATCGAGCTGAGTTTACCGTTGTTTGTGTCCCTGGTTTTGTAGCCGATCCGGAATTGGACGGAACCAATTCTGAAACAGTCATTGCTGTCAGCTTTGAATATAAAATGGTTGTGATCGGTGGAACCCACTATGCTGGCGAAATGAAAAAATCGATTTTCAGTGTCATGAACTATTTGCTGCCGAAGTATAACGTTATGCCTATGCATTGCTCTGCCAATGTAGGCAAAGATGGAGATGTCGCTCTCTTCTTCGGTCTTTCGGGAACTGGAAAAACAACACTGTCTGCCGATCCGGAACGTTCGCTTATTGGAGATGACGAACATGGATGGTCAGATAAAGGAATTTTCAATATCGAAGGCGGCTGTTATGCGAAATGCATCGACCTGACCGAAGAAAAAGAACCACAGATTTATCGTGCCATTCGCTTTGGATCAGTCTTGGAAAATGTGATCGTAGACCAGGATGGAAAACCCGATTATCATGATTCCTCTTTAACTGAAAACACGCGAACTGCCTATCCGATCGATTATATTGACGGATCGGTTATCCCCGGTGTTGCAGGGCACCCGAATGTGATCGTATTCCTGACAGCCGATGCATTTGGCGTGTTGCCACCCATTTCCAAATTGACGCCCGAACAGGCCATGTATCATTTTCTGTCTGGTTACACAAGCAAATTGGCCGGAACCGAGCGTGGAATAACGGAACCGGAAGCCACTTTTTCCACCTGTTTTGGCGCTCCTTTCCTTCCCCGTCCCGCACATGTCTATGCTGAAATGTTAGGTGAAAAAATTGCCAAGCATCAGGTTGAAGTCTATCTCGTCAATACCGGATGGACAGGCGGACCGTATGGCGTGGGCAATCGGATGGATCTAAAATATACCCGTGCAATGGTTCGTGCAGCTATTTCGGGCGAACTTGGCAAGGCAGCCTATGAAACAGATCCTGTTTTTGGGCTCGCTATGCCAATGTCTTGCTCCAATGTTCCTGCCGAGGTTTTGAATCCTCGCAACACATGGAAAAACAAACAAGCATATGACCAAACTGCACGTGAATTGGCACAACGCTTCAATACTCATTTTGCAACCTTTAAGAATGTAAAAGAGGAAATTCGTAAAGCCGGTCCCCGTGTTTAATATCCTGCATACCCTTGGCCCTGCGCTAAGGGCAATATATGAGCCTGCAAAGAAGGATCCTTTTGAGATTGCCGTTTTGTGAAAAGAAAAACGGCAAAACATGTTTAAGCCAGCCCGGAAACAAGTAACAAAGTGCCTTGACCGCTTCCTTGCAAGATGTAGACAAAACAATTCCTGAACAGCACCTTTTTGACATTCAGACAACTCTTGGCTTTTGGTTAAGAGTTGTCTGCTTTTTTTTACTTTCCCTTTGGATATTATTTTCTATTGATAAGATTTTGTTGTATTTGATATGATCACAACGAGTCATGGCGAAAGATACAAGAAAGGAAGCTTAGTAATGACAAAGCCTGTAATTATCGGTGTTGCAGGGGGGACCGGTTCCGGAAAAACAACCATTGCCAAAAAGCTTGTCAGTCAACTTTCTGAGTCAGTCATTTATTTGGAACAAGATTCATATTACAAAGATCAATCCCACCTTGCCTTTGGAGAGCGGGTCAAAACCAATTATGATCATCCATTGGCCTTTGACAATGATCTGCTGTATCAACATCTTCTCCGGCTAAAATCCTGCCAACCTATTGATAAACCGATTTATGATTACACACGACACACCCGGTCAAAGGAAACCTTTTACCTGGAACCCAAAAATGTCATTATTCTGGAAGGCATTTTAATCCTTGACGATGAACGTTTACGCAAACTGATGGATATCAAGATTTTCGTCGATACAGATGCAGATGTCCGCATTTTGCGACGGATTGATCGTGATATCAAGAAAAGGGGGAGAACGCTGGAATCGGTGATTGACCAATATCTGAGTGTTGTCCGACCAATGCATCTGCAGTTTGTTGAACCAAGCAAACGGTATGCAGATCTGATAATTCCGGAAGGCGGATATAATCAAGTTGCCATAAATCTTTTACTTAATCAGATCCGTACTTATCTCCGATCATCTTCTTCCATTTAAACAATCTTCCAGATTTTTTCTGGAGGATTGTTTTATAAATACAGTTATCTGTAAAATTCATATCATTCCCATATTTAATTGACATCACAACATGATGCCGATTCTTCCCTCCAAAAAATTTTCGTAGTGTTGAATTCATCCATCATTCCTACTTTTTTAAAAAAGGGATGTTTTTTAAACAGTTACATTATATCTAAACATTACTTGGCAACTGCTCAATCAGTATCGACATATTGACACACAATAAGGCCCGGGTCTGTTGGCCCGGGCTGAACTGTTTACTTGCTTTCTTCTTTCTGTTTATCGAGCTTTTTAAGTTGATCAGTCAAGACACGAAGACGATTTTTCAACTCTTCGCCCCACTCTTTATCCTTCAAGACTTTGGAAACTCTCAACAAGTCTAGCGAATGGTCAATTTGTTCGCGCAAGATTGGTTCAATATCTTCTGAATCCTGGAAACTTATCCCGTATTCTTTCCATTCATCGATCATTTCGGGGGTAATTGTATCTCGGAGGGTTACTTCTCTTACGCGATCTTCCCGAGCGTACTCTACCACCAGCTCAAACTCTTCCTTCACGGCTGGATGAACTTGTACATCATGACAGACAGGACAGTATAACAATGGCACCTTGTGTACCATGATTGACTGTTTGCGATAAGACCCTATAAAACCAATCGTCGATGCACCACAGCAATAACTCACGTACAATCCCCTCCTATTCCCACTCATGATCAGCTGTATCCACTAGCATATTTTGATATTAAGTAAATTATAAGGTTATGTATATATTTTATCACAAATCATTATCACTTAAACATAGTTATTTGGAGAAAATTTATATTTGTTTAATAAATATAATATATTCCGAATATTTGGAGATATGCCCGGGTTTTGTCAAGACTAACTCTTTCTTTCGCCAAAAGCGGCTGTTTTACAGCAATAGCACTTGCACAAGCCTCCCTTCTCATTCTGTTTTCTTCTGTCTTACCTGATCATCTATAATGTCACAGGTACTTTTAGACATGAAAAATAAAACTGGCCAGTGCTGATAAATATACACTGGCTTTAAATACCTGTTCCAAAAATATTTCTGGAAAAGAAGCTTTTTTGGCAATATGGAATACAGGAATCGATATATACAAATTTTACCTGTTTTTTTATTTTATTATCCATCCGGAAATACAGGTTCCCTTGTCTTTCTTACCTTTAGTTTAATTGCCATAAAGCAAATCAGACGCATGTTAAGCTGCTGTATTGCCAATTTTCCTGGAAAGCCATGTTTTCCCCTCTACCCAGCGGGCAATCATCATGCTGGTGACTGTATTGCCAGTTGAGTTAACCATTGTTGCTGGCGGATCAATAATGGTAGAAATCGCCGCTATGATCGGAAGTGCTTCTGGCGGAAAACCGTAAACGGACAGAATTAACAATTCCCCGATCAAGCCCCCGCTTGGAATGGCGCCCATTACTGTGCCAACCAGAATAGATACCCCCAGAGCTGAAATCCAATCAATAGGTTGCGAAAAATCCATGCCGAAAACCCCAAACAGGAATGCAATCTTCAAAATGCCGCCCATTACCGAACCGTCCTTGTGAATATTTGCTCCAAGCGGTACAGACGTCTCGCCAATATCATGCGGCACTCCCATTTTGCGGGTTGCTTTCAGGTTTACCGGAATGGATGCGGCACTGCTGCAAGTTGCCAGCGATACAACCGTCGGGGAAAGCGCATTTTTCCAAAAAGTGCGCACGCCGAGACTTTTCCCGGCCATATATGCATACAAAGTAAAAAACACCAGGAAATACGCTAGCGAGAGGGGATAATAAAGAATAACCACCCGCAAGTAATTTGTAAGCAGACTGGGACCAAACTCCCCGACCAGAGCAGCAAAGAAAGCACCCAGGCCGATCGGAGCATAGTACATTACAAAAGAGACCAGTTTCATAAACACTTCAGAACCTGAATGCAGGAACTTTGCAAACGGTTTGCTTTTATCCCCCATCAGTGATACGGCAATCCCTATGAAAATTGAAAAGAAGATCAGCTGGAGCATATGATCTTTGGTAAACAACTGGCTGAAATCCTGAACAGTAATTGTTTTTACCAGTTGATCCGCCAGCGTGGTCTGTTCCACTTGCTCCGGGTTATCCAAAGAAATGCTGACTCCCTCGGCGGGCGGGAAAGCAATTACAGCCACTAACATAACTATTGCAGCAACCACTCCAGTAAATATAAAAGTCCCAAACATTCTGGACAGGATACGACCTAACCGTTTCAACTCCCCCATCTGGGCAATCGCAGAAGAAATGGTAAAAAAGACGAGTGGCACCACAATGGTAAACAACAAATTAAGAAAGATATCTCCTAACGGTTTTAAGACAATTGCATCTTTTCCAAGCCACACTCCTGCCAATGCCCCAAGGACAATCGAAGATAACAGGATTAATGAGAACCGATATGCCTTCACTCTCGTCACCACCAGTCATTTGTCTATTACTATTTAATTTTATAATAAAAGCTGCCATTATAGTTAAAACAGAACTAGCATAACATAAAAAAGTGAATTTTTGGGTTTGCTTTGAAAAAAGATTATAGTTACAACACTACCGCAATTTACCAGCTGAAGGGTTTGCTCTGCCGATCTTTACAGAGCCAAGGTTCCCAAATACAGTAATTAAAAAACCGTTTTAAAACGGTTTTTGCATATCGACAAGGTAAGGGAATTCCATTTTCAGAAGCGAAGTGTTGTCAATGCCCGCCAGGAACTGCTGAAACTTTTTAAAACAGTTACTAACCAGCTTGCGAAGACAATGATCGGTTGATTGCATTTTATATACACCATTCATATCATATTCTTCACATTGATCCTGTGAAAGATTATTTCGAGCAAAAACCCCGGGATCTCCATCCATCACGCATTTCGGTACGTCTCAAGGTCCTTTTGCCCAATGGCTGATGATTATGATAAAATGCGAATTGCCATCTTTAATCTCGACCGGACTTCACCAGTATATTTCCGAACATAAAATATCCTCCTGTCAAGAAATTTCCTCATCACGTTTAATATTGCAAAATCAGGTGAGGTATTCTTCCCAGGAGGATTCCAGATAAGTTTAGTCTTCTTCACTTACGATTGATTCATATTTTTCAGCATCCAGCAATTTATCCAATTCAGCAGGGTCAGACATTTCCACAACAACCATCCAGCCATCGTCATAAGGGGAATCGTTAACGTTTTCCGGCGAATCTTCAAGGGATCCATTTACCTCAAGAACTTTTCCGCTAACCGGTGCATACAATTCGGAAACCGTTTTTACGGACTCGACACTGCCAAAAGTTTCATCCAGGGTCAGTTCATCGCCAACTTCCGGCAACTCCACAAAGACAATATCGCCCAGTTGATCCTGGGCAAAGTCAGTTATGCCAATCCTGACCTTGTTGTCATCCAACTTTCGCACCCATTCATGTTCTCTGGAATAAAGCAAGTCTTTTTGCAAGTTCATTTTCTTTTACCTCCGCTACTTAATTTCTCCCAAAACACGTTCCAATGGTCGTTCCAGCATGCTCATCGCTTTTTCTCCTGCAGAACGGTGTCTCAGTTGCCCTTTTTCGTCGAATAAGTAATAAGCTGGGACAAATTCATTTTCAAACGCATCCACCACACGATGGGAATTATCAATCCCTTGGGGATGTTTCAATTCGTATTTTACTATGTTTTCTTTCACCACGTCTACATCTGTATCTTTTTCAGAACGGGGCATATGAATTCCGACCAGTTTCAGTTGCGGATATTTTTCCCTCAATTTGTTGACATCAGGCAAACTTTTTTTGCACATTCCGCAACTAATGGACCAGAAGTGAATCAAGGCAGGCTTGCCAAGAAGATCCTCTTTAAACACCTCTCCATTAACCCATTCAGTAACTTCTTTAATTTCAGGCATTTCCGCACGCAAACGCAAAGCCATGAATCATTCCTCCTTGTTTTTATAGACAATAAAGGACCTAACACTTTGTTAGGCCCTTTTTATGTGTATCCAAATTAAAGAGTTGCTTGACCAGGTTTCCAGTCAGCCGGGCACAAGCCACCAGTTTGCAGAGCTTGCAATACCCGAAGTGTTTCATCTACGCTACGGCCGATATCATTATCGGATACAACCTGGTAGCGAAGAATACCTTCAGGATCAATAATAAACAAGCCGCGCAAGGCAACCCCTTCATCTTCCAAAAGAACACCATAATCTCTGCTTACTTTATGGGTAGTATCTGCACCCAATGGGTAATTGATTCTGCCAATGCCATTTTCATCCCGTGGAGTATTAATCCATGCAAGGTGAGAATATTTGCTGTCCGTACTTACACCAAGGACATCTGCACCCAAATCTGCAAATTCCTCATAACGATCAGATATTGCCTTGATTTCAGTCGGGCATACAAAGGTAAAATCAAGTGGATAGAAGAACATGACAAGCCATTTGCCTTTGTAATCAGACAGTTTGACTTTCTCATCAAGTGTTTCGATATTTTTGGTGCTCTCCATTTCAAAGTCGGGAGCCGGCAATCCTACTAAACGTTGTGCCACTGGAAATACCTCCTCAGATTCTAAGTAAATTGTTCTCAACTTGCCGCTATGACCATCCGACCGGTTAAGTGTCTTAACCCTTAAGGACAGTTTATTGGACACGATTTTAAAATAACACATCTATCAGATTGTAGTCAATACTAATTTGTATTTGTTTTAAGATAAATATTATTACATTTTGGTGAAAATCCATTTATGCGGTATGCCAGTTGTTCTTGCCCGGAAATTTTCTTTGAACTCTTCTTTTCATAACATACTTGTTGTTTTTTAACGTGTTTATTTTATATCCAGTTTAAACGGTTTTGGCAAATATTAAACATTGTTTTCCCTACTCTTTTAACCATATAATCTATATATAAAAATATTTTGTATTATTAAGCAAATTCATAATAAAGTATTTTCATAATCAGGGAAACTGGACAGCCTGGTGATTCCGAAGATCATGAAATTCAACGTAAAGTTTATAACCAGCCTATGAAAAACCATATTACAGAAAGACGATTTTCAAAAATCCGTTCTATCGCCGCCTTGAAGATGTAAAAAGTATGCTTCGGCATTCACTTGCCAGGAAGGGCTTACACTGGCCAATGCCAGCGGTTTTGCCCGTTTCCCCGGAAGTAAATACTTTCTCCGCTCTGAAATATCAACCTTTATCAACATGCTCGCCTTATATAACTGTCGATTGGCTAAAGAATTGGTATCGCTCATCAAAACCTGCCTTTTATCTGTTTGCAGCTGAATCTTTTTCAGCTCTTCCTGTCCAGGGAGATAAACGGGGAATCCATCTGGGGACATTTTCCCGATAGATGATATATTCTTCACCAAACCGCTTTACCAGCCCTGGTTCTTCATATAACAGGATGAAGAAGTGGACAAATAGCGAAAACAGAAGAAACCAGCCCAAGAGATAAAGAGAGCCAAATAAAATCGCTTCCCCTGCCAAAATAGAGAAAACACCACAATACATAGGATTTCGTACATGCTGGTACGGTCCGACAACAACCAGCTTTTGCGTTGGGTCGATCGGCAGCAATGTCCCTTTCCCGATCTTTTTAAACAGTTTAATTGTTTTGGCTAGCAGGGCAAGTCCGGCCAGCAGAAAAAAAGCCCCTGGCACAACACCAACTCCCAGTCCCCAGCCAAACCGCATATCCTGTGAGAAATATAGAATCAACAGGGGAATTACAACAGTAACATTAAACGGGGCAATCAGGATTGCTTTGATGTGGGAAAACACAGAGTTCTTTTCCATAACTGACTCTCCTTGTGTAACAGATTTCAAACAGCAGTTCAGTTTGTTTTTTGGCAAAGTTGGTAATCAATTGATTGGAAATAAAAGATACGTGCCTTAAAAACTTTTATCTGGCAGTGATTGATTTCATGTACAGACTGACAACAGCTCCAACATCTGCCGGATTTGGCTTTTCAGGCGGATGATCGGCGGCAAGAAGTCCTCCAAGCAGGATGTATGTCAGCAAAGGACCGACAAACATGCGTACAGCAGCCTGAAGATCTTTGATGTCAACGAGTTCTTTCGCTTGCGCCTGTTCCAGAATGGACATTACACTTTTCATAACCTGGTCTGGCACCGTTTCCCGAAAAAGCTTTCCCAACTGCGGGAAACGGGGAACTTCAGCAATAATCACCCGCACCAGGGACAAATAATTGGGCTGCAAAAGACAGGAAATAAATTGTTGCGCCAATCGATTCAGTACTTGCTCGAATTCACCCGGGTTATTAAAAGTCACATTTTCATCCGACAGGTTTTCTGCTGTCAAATTGTATATAAGATGTCTCAAAACATCGCACAACAGTTCTTCTTTGCCTGCATAGTAGCTGTACACCGTTTGTTTGGAGACACCCGCTTCAGCGGTAATAGCATTCATGCTGGTTGCCGCGAAACCATTCTGCAAAAAAAGCCGTTCCGCTGCGGATCGAATCTGATCTTTCTTGGTACTTGCTCTGGATGGAAGTTTCTGATCATCCAAGGTAATCCCTCCTTCACGAACCAAACCAGACCGTACAGTTTGAATCTATGCTGAATCTGCTTGCCTGTCAAGCGAGACAAAAAATTCCCTCCGCCATTCTGGAGGGAATCCTGCACGTTAAAGCCATTTTTCTCTAAATTCTTCTTCTTTGAAACCAACCGTTACATTTTTGCCGTCTGTTACAATCGGCCGTTTTATCAGCATTCCGTCCGATGCCAGTATATCAAGCTGTTCCTGTTCGTCCATTTCCTTTAACTTCCTGGACAATCCCAATTCACGGTATTTTTTCCCGGAAGTATTAAAAAACTTTTTAACCGGCAATCCGCTTTTTTGAATAAGCTGGCTCAATTCTTCCCGGGAAGGAGGTTCGTCAACAATATTTTGCTTTGTAAAATCTATGTCTTGTTCCTCCAGAAATTTTTTGGCTTTGCGGCAGGTACCGCATTTTGGATACCAGTACATTTGCAAAGGCAATCGTTATTCCTCCCTCGAAAATTTTATTCTGCATTCTCCAGATCTATAAGTTGCCTGTCCTGTTTGTATTCCACATCTGCTACATGGGAACGGGCATTGGCTGTCCTGGCCGCAACAAAGAAAAAGTCAGACAAACGGTTTAGATAACGGCGAACTTGATCATTGGCATCCTGTTCACGGCACAATTTTACAGTCAAACGCTCGGCACGGCGGGCAATCACCCGGCAAACATGAAGTGCTGAAGCCAACGGGGTGCCGCCAGGCAAAATAAACTTTTCCAATCGAGGGCATTCTTTGTCATATTGGTCAATCCATTTTTCCAGCCTTTCGGTCATTGCAGCATTTACTTTATAGTTTCTTGTCTTTCCAGCCTGAGCCAAATCCCCGCCGGCATCAAATAATTCTTGCTGAATCTCTGTCAGATTTTTGATCAGATCTTTATGAAGTTGCGGATCCATCCGTATGATCGCTTCTCCGACAAAAGCATTCACCTCGTCAATTGTTCCATAAGCTTCCACACGGATATCATCTTTATCCACACGCCCGCCAATCACACCTGTTTTCCCTTCATCGCCAGTCCTGGTATAAATTTTCAAGAGATTCCACCTCACCATTCAGCTATTTGATGTTAAAAGCACTTGCGGAATATGAAGAACAGGATGTTTTACAATAACCGGTTTAATCCCATACACTTCTTCGACCAATTGGGGTTCAATCACCTGCTTGATGGTTCCGTTTCTGACCTGCCTTCCATCCTTCAACACGAGAAGCGAATCACAATACTGTGCTGCCAGATTCAAATCATGCAGCACGATAATCACTGTCAAAAAAGATTCTTTTTGCCATTCTTTCAATCGATCCAGCACAGCCAGCTGGTAATGGATATCCAGATAGGTTGTCGGTTCATCCAGCATCAGGATTTTAGGTTCCTGCGCCATCACCCGCGCAATGGAAACCCGTTGCCGTTCACCACCACTTAATTCGGCAAAGTGGTGGTGTCTCATAGTTCGTGTTTTCGTTTCTTCCATTACCCGGCAAACAACCTTTTTATCTTCAGATGTCGGACCAAAGAAAGAGCGATGATAAGGATGACGACCCATAAGAACGATTTCTTCTGCCGTAAACGAAAGATCGGAAACCTGTTCCTGTGTAAGTACAGCCAGTCGTCTCGCCCTGTCTTTGAAAGGAATCTCATGCAATGGCTTTTTCTGAAGCCAAATTTTTCCACGATCCGGTTTATTTTCCCCGGACAATATGCTTAAGAGAGTGCTTTTCCCACTGCCGTTTGGTCCGATGATACCAAGCATCTCGCCAGCTTTGACTTCAAGCGATATATCTTTTAACACCCACCGCTTCCCAAACTTTTTCGCCAGCCCTGTTGCCTTTAACATCATTTGTCTCCTTTCATGCCCTGCTTTTCAGATGTTTACGCAAAATACCCGCAAAAAAAGGAGCTCCCACAAAAGCGGTAATCACACCAATCGGGATCTCCGCAGGTGCCATCAGAATACGGGCAAGGATATCAGCCCAGATCAAAAAAGAAGCTCCCGCGAGTGCCGATAAAGGCAATAACAGTCGATGGTCCGCTCCCGTCGTCATCCGCATCACATGGGGGATTACCAGCCCGACAAATCCAATCATTCCCGATACAGCCACCGCAGCACTTGTCATCAGTGAGGCGACTACCAATAAACCAACACGCAGTTTCTCTACATGTACACCAAGATGAACTGCGGACCGTTCACCGAGCGCAAATAAATTGAGTTCCTGGGCAAACCACCAGCAAATCAGAAAGCCTGCAAGAAAAAAGGGAGAAACGATGCCTATATGCTGCCATCCCCGAAACGAAAAGCTCCCCATCAGCCAAAACTGAATACGTTGCAGTTCATCCGGTGAAAGCGAAATGGCCAAAGTTAACAGAGCACTGAAAAAAGCTTGTACAACCACTCCTGCCAGAATTAATGCAGTTGCCTGGGAAGCACCGCTCCCTTTTCCCAGCCGGAGCACCAGAAAAAGAGCCAGGCAGGCCCCTGCAAACGCAAATACCGGCAACGTCCAGTCAAGCAAGATAGCCGTACCCCACCCTGTAACGATCGCCAGTACAGCTCCTACCGCAGCACCGGATGAAACCCCCAAAATATATGGGTCAGCCAGCTGATTTTTCAAAAGCCCCTGATAAACAACACCCGCAGTGGCTAAAATAGCTCCAACCAGTCCGACAAGCAAGACGCGGGGCAAACGCAATTGCCAGATAATCGCTGCATCTGCTTCCTCAATGTTTGGCAACGCTATCAATCCGGTCTCCCGCAAAACAATTTTCCAAACCGTCCAAAAACCTACATCCGTACTTCCCAGGAAAACCCCTAAAGAAATAGAGAAAAGCAGAGCGAGAAATAACCCTCCACTCCATAAAATCATTTTTTTTCTCAGAATCATTTTTCATTGTCACCGAATTTTTCGGGATACAGAATTTTTGCCATTTGCTCGATCCCTTGATAAATTCGAGGCCCCGGCCGATTGAGAAGACCAGGATCCAGTGCATAAACCCGGTTCTCCTTGACAGCCGCAAGAGACTGCCATCCTTCTCGCTTTTTGATTTCTTCCACACCGCCATAGGTTGTGAAGATCACATCAGGATTCCATTTGACCACCTGTTCGGGAGAAACTTTCGGCCAACCCTTAAGACCCTCTGCTACATTCTTGCCGCCTGCCCGTTCAATAAGTTCATTCATAAAGGTATCTCCCCCAACCGTAAAAAGATTGGGATCCAGTTCAAACCATACTTTGGCCTTCTTGTTCTCAGGAACGTTGACAACTTTTCCATAGATAGTCCGTGCCTTTTTTTCCATATTGGCCACCAGGATATCTGCTTCCCTGGCCCGGTTGGTTGCCAGAGATATCAGTTGGATTGTTTCATAAACTTCTTTAATCGTTTGGGAATCAGTGACAAGAACGGGTATTCCCATATTTCTCAACTGGTTAAGCACTTCTTTTTCATTGCCGGAATTGGCAACAACCAAATCAGGTTTCAATGAAACAATTTTTTCCACATTGACCTTAAAGCTGCCAACCTTTGGAAGTTTCCCTGCTTGTTCCGGATAATTATCCTCGTCCGTTACGCCAACAACCTGCTCACCCGCCCCCAGGGCAAACAGAATTTCTGTATTGCTGGGCATAAGAGAAACAATCCGTTTGGGTTCTTTTTCCAGTGTTATTTTATTTGCTGCCTGGTCCTCCAAATCGAGCGGATAATTTATACTCCGGGGTTTGACCGGCGAATTGACAGCCCCGGACGAATCCGTTCCATTTTGTGCGGCACAGCCAGTTAATCCCCCCACAAGGACAAACGTAAATAAAAGAGTAAACAACCCATGCCCAAATCGTCTCATTTTTTCTTCTCCTCTCTGGCCATAAAAAAAACTGTGCTTTTCGGGGCACAGGAGTTACAGGCAAGCAAGACCACTTTCTCTTTGAATTATGCGGTAATTGATCAAAGAATAAAGCGCGCACGTATCTCCTCACCCTCCGAAGGAGAACCTAAGTAAACAGAAAAGGCAGGTCTCCTGGCTTTTGGATCATCGTCTGGCTCGCCTTCCCATTTCAATGCGAAACAGTGGCTGTCTTGAGCCAGCCTCCCCAGATACAGTGGCGGGGCCGCGTCGGATTCACACCGAACTTCCCTTTTTTCTTTCTCCATACAGAAAAAGACCTTTTCTTCTATTCACTTCGTTCGTTATCATTATAAAAGAAAGTAGTTTAGGTTGCAATTTTCCAGGAAAGGGGATGTTATTTTGCGTAAAACCAGTTTTTCATTGGAGTTGGGAAAAGAAGACCGCATTATCCGTGGAGATATTCATCTTTCAGAACTTGATCAGCCAGCACCAGTTATTCTGATTTGTCACGGCTTTAAAGGATTCAAAAATTGGGGGTTTTTCCCTGTTTTGGCAGAAAAACTAGCGGCAGTTGGTTTTGTTGCCATTTCCTTCAACTTTTCCATGAACGGTATAGGAGATGATTTGCAAAACTTTACGGAATTGGAGAAATTTTCGAGAAATACATTCAGCCGCGAACAGGAGGATATTTCCTTTTTGGTACAACAGATTAAACAGGGAACTCTTCCTTTCGCAAAACTTATGGATCACAAGCGGTTTGGAATCATGGGTCACAGCCGTGGCGGCGGAAACAGCCTGATTTATACATTGGATCATCCTGAAGACATAACAGCGGTCACAATCTGGAACAGCATCCACCGGGCTGATTTTTTTGCCCCCGAGCTGATCAGTGAAATTGAGAAGAAAGGAATTGGCTATATCACAAATGCACGAACCGGACAATTGTTGCCGATCCGCCGCGAAGTTCTGGAAGATATTAACCAAAATAAAAAACGGTTTGCTATCTTGAACAGGGTGTCCAAACTTAAGCGCCCGCTTCTCATCGTACAAGGCGGGGAAGATATTCCCAGCTTGCTGGAAGGCGCCTCACAAATAAACAATAATGCTCCTGAGTCTATATTACATATAATTTCCAGTGCAAATCACACAATGAAAGCCGTCCATCCTTTTAAGGAAATGACTCCGGAACTGGAAGAAGCCATCCGGGAAACTTCCGCTTTTTTCAAAAAACACCTTTTTTAAAGGTATTCCCCAATCCCTTGGCAAACTGCCCGAACAGAAGAAATCTGTCTTATAACAAGATATAATGATTGTAAATGTAAGATTAAAACACATCTGAAAAGCAGGTGAATGAAATGGAATCACATTATCCATCTTCGCATCACGACACCTGTGATCCGGGTTCTTGCCGAAAAAGCCATCATCCTCAGAAGGTGAAAACAAATCTGATTTCAAGGCTGAACCGGATTGAAGGACAAATTCGTGGAGTCAAAAAAATGATCGACAACGATGTTTACTGTGATGATATTCTTAATCAAATCGCGGCAATTCAAGCCGCCTTGAACAGTGTTGGAAAAATTCTTTTGGAAGGCCACATGCGCAGTTGTGTCGTCGAACGTCTGCAAAAAGGAGATCTGGAAGTAATTGATGAGTTGCTCATCACAATGAAAAAATTAATGAAATAGATTTTTATTTCCTTAAAACAAGCCAAACAGGCTGGCAAAAGCCAGCCTGTTTGCTCAAGGGGGTCAAACGTTTTGGATTTCTACTTGTTGTAAGTATTTCATCGAGAACATCCAGCTGTAATTGATTTTTAATCCTGTTGTTAAATTTTTGTCCTGGATCACAAGTTGCAACAGTTTGTAGTATGTTTTTTGGTTCTCTATATATTAGAACGTTAACCCCTCCTCAAAAGTTTCCGCAAAAACAAAAAAAATAAAATGCATTTTTTTCGAACTATAAATCTTTTCTAAAACATTACAGATGCGCTGCTGCTTTCAAAAATCTTGATAGCTGATTTTTCTCTCATGTATACCAGATAACGTGTATAAAGTCTCCACATGATTTCCCAATCTTTGTCCACATCCGATTTGTATACGGTATTAAGACCTATCGATTTGGCTTCTTCATATCCGATCACGGAACCATGATTTGGATATTTGTCGATATTGATCAAAGTTTCTGCGATCCGCTTTGCTTTAAGCGGATTGTTTTTGTGCATGGAACGACTCAGCCATTTGATTGCCAAACGTTTCGAATGTTCAATCGACTTATGGCAAAAATCAATCAACGCAGCGTCAACACCTTGCAAAAAAGGGAGGTAAGCCGAATTCAGGGGTTGTCCATTAGAATGTTCTTTTTTGATCATTTCCAATCCATTTAAAAAGGCCTGGGCTGGTCGGTATTGATAACCAAGCACTGTTGGAATAGAAACTTGCGGATCGATTGGCCCCAACTCTGAAGTATTGCTCATCAGAATTTCATCCGCAGCCAAACTGATTAGCGTCGCAGCACTTTTAGCAGCCTGCGGCACAACAACCCGAAGATGCTTTGCTTTGGACAACAAGGTATGCACCAGTGTTTCAGCTGCATTGGGATCGCCCCCGGGGCTCTCAATGATTAAATCCACATCGCTTTGGTCATCCAAGGATGCAACAATTTCATAAAACGGAGCAATATCTTCCCGGGTGATCGCACTGTCCGGATGAGTCAAATTGGAGATATAAACAAGTATCCTTCGCCCCGTAACTTTTTCAAGTTCTTTCATCAACGCTTGTCGCTCATACCGGTCACGGTGAATGGCGTGATAGAGCGGACTCTGTTTTGGCATCGGAATCTGTTGTTGACCCATGGAATCTCCTTCTCTATTATTATTGTTCTTTAAACGGCCGGCCATATAACTTTTCTTTTGACGGTTTTATTCCCATTGCCTCGATATCCTTTTTCAGCTTTAACAGGGATTTGGCAAACATTTCAATTTCGTTTTGGGTTTTATCGCCGGAAGTCAATTCTTTTTTAGCTGTCAGCAGGGTGTCTAACATGGCTTACTCCCCTCCTCTTCATAACTTTATGCTCCCTCTCTAGTATACTATATGCAATCTCTTTTCCAAAAGACCACAACAGTTTGTTCATTTTTTCTTTAGACAAGCTTATACAGGAAGACAACTTTCAGAACCCCTTTCCATCCCTGTGTTGCAAAGAAATCAGTCTGCTCCGCTTCTAACAACCTCTTTCTCACACCTTGCCAACAAGCTTAATCGTTTCAAACTGTGCTCTCATGAAATCTATTGTTCCATTGGGGTGTTTTTGCTAGACTGAAGTTATTCTACAAAAAGAGGGAGATTTCGGTGAAGCGAACTGGTTATTTAAAACCTCTCCAACATCAGCCTTCCTTCCCGATTCGTTACGAACTGAAGGTGGATGAACATGCTATTTCACTGAATGAGCATTTGGGGAAAGAGATGGAAATCCAATTTCTTGATGAATTGACATGCCAATTTTGCGGCCGGAAAACAAAAAAATTTTACGGCGGCAACAGTGCCTGTTTTCCCTGTTTCAAAAAATTGCCCAACAATGATATTTGTATTATCAAACCGGAACTGTGCCATTTCCATGAAGGGACCTGCCGTGACGGTTCATTTGGCGAGCATCATTGCATGAGCTCGCATATTGTATATCTGGCCTTGTGCAGTGACATTAAAGTCGGTATCACCAGGAAAAACAACCATTTCCGGCGCTGGATTGACCAGGGTGCCGTTCAGGCATTGCCGATTATGGAAGTTCCAACGCGGAAAAGTGCTGGTGAAGCGGAGGTTTTTCTTGCCCAATTTGTCAAGGATAAAACGAACTGGCGCAAAATGCTTAAAAACGAAATAAGTGATGCGAACCTGTACCAGGCAAGAAAAGATTTACTTGGAAGATTGCCGGAACACTTTCATCAATTTGTTCTCCCGGAAATGGAACTTTATCATTTCAGTTATCCACAAATTGAGGTACCGGACAAAATCAAGTCATTATCTTTCAAAAAACAACATGCCATCCGTGGAAAGCTGATCGGAATCAAAGCGCAATATTTACTGTTTGACACTGGTGTATTCCAGGTGCGCAAACACACGGGCTATAAAGTTTTGGTGTCCATCTGATCCTTACTAATTTATCCGGCGAAATGGATTTTTAAACCGGTATGGTGGCTCAATCTTTCGCCGGACACGCCTCCATTTTGGCTTGGTTCTCAAAAGAATCAAGCCACTTATGATGAGAATTACAGCCAGTGCATAAAAATGGGTGGCCAATACCATACCCAAAATCATCATCGCAATGGTTGTCAATAAGGTGGAAATAAACAGGTAACGCGTTGTCAGCAAGCTGATAAAATAAACGATAATTCCAAATAAAACAAGCATGGGACTTAAAATCAGCAATGCCCCGGCTGCAACGGATAATCCGTACCCGCCGCGAAACCCCAAAAAAACGGAATACATACTTCCTGCCACAACCAAAACAGCTCCCAGGCAGGCACCCAGCCAGCCGCCTAATGCGAGACCAAACAAGGTAGCGGCCATTCCTTTCACCAAATCAATCACAATAACCAGAAAAGTTTCTCGCCGATGCATTGTGAAATGACTGGGAGGGCGCCCCAGTGCCCATAAATGCAGGGGCAGAGCACCTGTCAAGTAGGCTGCAAGCAAGATTATCAGCAATTTCACCAGCAAACCCTCCTCCTTTTATCCTTTGCTCTCTTTTTATGCAGGCAAGCGGCGAAATGCCAATCCAATAATCACCGCCAGCCCGGCATAGCCAAATAAAGGATACAAAAAACCGACCAATACCGGAAAACCAAATAAGGAAAAAAGATAACCCAGCCCGAAAATGAATGCCATAATCGTTGGCTGGTGTAATTTTACCAGCCGTTTCAAATTCACCGTCAACCCATACACATTTCCGATCAATGTTGTAAAGATTTCAGCCCACATCATCAGCAAAAAGAAATATTTTACACCAGCTCCCAGGGTGCTGATTACAAAGGCCATCGGAATCTTGAGCTGGGACACTTCCGTCCAGTAAATTTGCATAGCCGTATTACAGGCTAGCAACATGATTCCCAAACCGGCTCCGCCAATCAACCCTCCCAGGCGAATTGCCGCTTCATCCGCAATTTTTGAACCAAGTGGAATCAGAACAGCTTGCATCATGGAAAGATTGAATGCTACATAAATAATCGCCGAAATAAACCAATGATAACGGGCAGGTTCCAGAGAAAAATAAATATATGAAGACAGATCGGCATTTTGCCAGGCATGGAGTGCAACCATCCCTATAAACAAGAACATTATAGGCACAACCAGCGAATTGACAGACAAAATTCCATCAATCCCTTTCAGGATGACCAGGTAAGAAAACACCGCCGTAAAAATTACACCAAAATGAAAGGATATTCCCAATTGCTCTTCAAACAATGCTCCCGTACCTGACATCATGGCTGTTGTGACACCAAACAGCATGAAACTGACAAGCCAGTTCATCCATTTTCCCAAGTGATCACCAAACAGAAAACGGTTGAAATCTTCAAACGATTTGGAGTGCAAACGGCTTCCTATCAAAATCATCCGCGTTCCCAACCAGGCAAACAGCCCTATAGCGAGCAAAATACCCCAAAAACTTTCCTTTCCAAATGAAGTGAAAAACTGCAAGATCTCCTGCCCAGAAGCAAAACCCGCTCCTACAGCCGTTCCGATATAAACAAAACCAATCCGGAAGGCTAATCCTAACCGATTTAGCGACCACATGGCTATGTCTCCTTTTGTCCAACTGTCAGGACTAGTTTATGAATAAAGGTATAAGAAAAGACCAGCCAATTGGCTGGTCTAGACTGGTCTTTTCCCGTAGCCCTTTTTACCACCATCCGCCGCCATCATCGCCGCCATCATCGCCGCCATCATTGCCGCCATCATTACCACCGTCATTGCCGCCGCCGTTTTCGCCGCCATCATCGCCACCGCCGCCAATCGGAGGGAATCCGTCATCGTCGCCCGGGTCATTCGGATCTTTGTCTTTATCATCATCATTACCCGGATCTCCCTGTTGATTCAAAATCACCGTAACCACATTGGATTCCGCCTGATCATCCGGCTTGTTTGTATCAATGGCAATCACTTTGTAACGGTAGGTTTCAGGTTTGGGCGGTTTGTTTCCTCCACCAAACATATCATCAAAGAAATTGCCGGATTTGGCTTGTACCGGATCTTTATACTGTCCGATATTGCCAGGCAGTTCCTTGATCATCTGGAAGTCCTGCCCTTCTTTGGCCCGCCATACCTGGAACTTGACGCGTTGATCTTGTGCACCCCATTCCAGCAAGACACCGTCTTGTTGCGGAGTAGCATTTAGTTCTGGTTTTTTCAGCTCAAACGGCGGTTTTGGTTCGGGTGCATTAAACCGGAATTTTTGCGGCTTTTCTCCTTCCAAAGCTTTCTTCATAACATATCCAAAGATATCCGCAGGCGCACTGCCCCCGGTCAAGTAGGCATTCTCCTGTCCGCCCTGGGGATAGAAAACGTTGACAGACATCACCGCATTTGGCGTATAGCCAACAAACCAACCCGCTTGCCCATCCTGAATGGTTCCCGTTTTGCCAGCTACATCCCATCCATTATTTAAAGCAGCTTTTTTCCCGGAACCATTGGTAATGACATCTTCCAGCATCCGTGTCATCCAATAAGCGGTTTTTTCACTGAATACCTTTTTGTCTTCATTATCAATCGGATTCTTCGGCTCCAGAACTTCGTCACCTTTTTCCACTTTCTGAATCGTATGGGTTTGTTTATAGGAGCCTTTGTTTGGAAAAACAGAATAAGCTTGTGCCATCTGTCTTGAGGTGACACCATGACTTAGCCCTCCCAATGCGAGCGGCGCATAGCCTTTATCATTGGGTTTCAGATCCAGACCCAGTTTTTGCCCGTATTCATACGCCCGATCCAGGGTAACCTCTTTTAATAAATAAATTGTGGACAGGTTGAGGGAATTCTCCACCATATAATTCATGGTAACCTCCCCTTTGGGTCCCCCGGCATAGTTGCTTGGACTCCAGTCACCGGCAAAATCAACCTTCTTGTCTTCCAATTTATGGAATTCATTGTAATTGAGATCCTGAATTGCAGGAGAATAAACTGTTAACGGCTTAATGGTCGACCCTGGCTGAACCGGGTCTTCCGTTGCCCGGTTCCGGTAGCCAGGCTTGTATTCCCGGCCGCCTCCCAAAGCCTGGATAAGGCCGGTTTTCGGATCCACCATCGTAATGCTGGCATCCGCTCCTTCAAGCCTTTTCCCGCTATTGCTTTTAAACAAGGAATCTTCTTTCAGTGCCTCTTCCACGGCTTCCTGTGCTTTCACATTTAAACCGGTATATATTTTCAAACCAGCCCGTTCAAGTTGTTCTTCATTATAACCGTATACGTTCTCCAATTCTTCAATAACAACATCTTTATAAGCGTCATATTTTCCGCGCTTAATCAGTTTTTCTTCACAGGTTTTACAAGTCTCAAGCGGTTTTTTAGCCAGCCCATTGGCCTCCTCCTGTGAAATCAGGGGTTCCATGACATCATCAACCGGCATCACCTGTGTCAATACGACATTGCGTCGCTCTTTTGCCGTGTCCGGTTTTTTTATCGGATTATATCTATTGGGGGCTTTGGGCATTCCCGCCAACATGGCCGCTTCTTCAGGATTCAATGGTTCTTTCACCGGATCTTTGCCAAAGTAAACTTTGGAAGCCATGCGCACACCGGCAATGCGGCCGCCAAACCCGATATAATTAAGATACGCTTCAAGGATTTGGTCTTTTTCATATCTTTTTTCCAGATTCAGGGCACATCCCAACTCTTTGACCTTCCTGGTGATCGTCTTATCAGAGTCTTCCAGAATAATATTTTTACATACCTGTTGGGTAATGGTACTTGCCCCTTCTGCGGCCCCCATGGCAATAATATTTTTAACCACAGCCCGGGACAAGCCCTCAAAGTCAACCCCGATATGCTTATAAAAACGACGGTCTTCTGTTTTGACAAACGCTTTGACCAATGTCGGGTTTACTTCATTTAACTGCTTAATATCTGCCCACTCACGCTGTTTACTTCCAAGCGTGGCAATCAATTCCCCCCTGGAATCGTATAATTCTGAGCTAAATGGCATGTTTCCTTTTTTTATTTTTTCCAGTTCATAAGAACCCTCGCTCAGCATAATAGCAGAGCAACCACCCACCATCAACAGCATAGAAGTTATAAATACCAGAATAATCCACTTCCAGGAAAAAAAGCGCCGCCATCCAGTCTTTGGAGGTTTTCCGCCGCCGCCGGAGCCGGAACGCCTTGAACGGGGGCCTATACGTTCACTGCGCGAGCGTGGAGGCATCGGTTTATAACCACTCCTCATGCTCACCCTGCGAAAATCATCCATTACTTACCCTCCCAAAACATATGTGCTATTTGAATTATTTTTTTACTCTTTCATAACCATGAACTTTTACATAATTAGACAACAGAGCTTGCCAATTCCTGCTCACTCACTTCTGTGCTATGATAGATTGAAAGGCGGTGAGCGTTTTATGAATGAAAAGGCTGCAA
Source organism: uncultured Thermoactinomyces sp. (assembly GCA_965544045.1). Taxonomy (GTDB): domain Bacteria; phylum Bacillota; class Bacilli; order Thermoactinomycetales; family Thermoactinomycetaceae; genus Thermoactinomyces. The sequence continues at coordinate 345,213 of CBEULT010000001.1, read as the reverse complement.
TCTTTGCCAGCCGGCTAACCGGAATCATCGCACTGGTGCTTGCCATTTTCTTATGGAAAGCCCTGGGCGCATTCGGTCTGATCGGCGGCCTGGTCAGTGCAGGTTTTTGGTTCATCTTGAGTTGGTACCTGCAAAAAAAGTAACCAATTCATCCTTTTTACAACACTTAAACATTATATCGTAAGTGTCAAAAAAAATGGTTTGTCATTTTCAAAAAATATTACAGTAATATTACACTAAACTCATGCTTATTTTACATAAAATCACTCGTTAACAAAACCCCCTGTCACAGGAATCACGGCCCCAGTGATAAAGTCAGAATCAGGATGAACCAGAAAGCGTACAACTCGCGCCACATCCTCTCCTGTACCTGGCCGGTCCGCAGGTGTACGGGGGTCTTTTTTGCCCCGTGCTGCCTTAATCGTCGCCTCTTTAAAAGGATCCCGGATGTCGCCAGGATTTACCATATTGACTGTGATGCGGTGATGAATTTCTTCGTCAGCGAGGGTTTTTGTCATGGAAACCAGCCCTGTCTTGGCTGCGGCATATGAACCGTAGCCTTTCCAGGCACGAATCCTCTCTGCTTCCGGAAAACCAAAGGTGATAATTCTTCCGCCTCCCTGCTTTCGCATCATTGGTATCACTTCCCTGATAAGGTAAAAAACCCCCGACAAATTGCCTTCGACCATTTCCTGCCACTGTTCATCTGTTAAATCAACCAGGGGCGTGCGTTTGAAGATAAATGGTCCTGCCGTACAAATCAACGCATCAATTCTGCCCCAGGCTGCTTCAATTTCCTTTGCCATTCGCCGTACGTCAATTGCCTGACTGATATCACCCTGGATCACCAATACCTCCCCCCCTCTGTTTCTGATATCCATCTCCAATTTATGTGCCGCTTCCCGGCTTTGCCGATAATTGACCACAATCCGGTATCCATCCTCGGCGAGTCCTTTGGCAACCATTACCCCCAACCCTTTTGAGCCGCCAACAACCCAGGCAACCGGCTTTTCAAAATAATTCATCAATTGCTCATCTCCTTGTTCAAGTCTATTTTTATGCCCGTCCAATAAAAAAAAATGATCCGTATCGTATCTTCCCACATTGATTTTTCATATTATAATATATCCCAATCATGAGCGGTTTGGTGAAATAACCTGAAAGTATGAAGAAACGAAAATATGGATAACCACCCTGCTTAATTGGTTATCCATATTTCTAATATGAACTGACTTTTTTTATAGAGATTATGATGTTGTTACAGGTGTATTTAACATTTTCTTGTAATAAAATAACCCCGCGATTACCCATACCATCATGAGTATGATAGAAGCCGGACTCAAGTGGCCTGGTGACCAGGGAATAATCAGCAATGCGATAAAAGTCAAACTGATCCCGCTGCCCAACAACGTCAAGAATCTGTCTTTCCTGTTCACAGCCATTTTACAGCCAATATAACAAACGTAAAAATAGGCTACAGCGGCTAGTAGCGAAGCCATATCGACAATGTAGATAATGACTTCCCTGCCAAGCCAGGGAGCAATTAAACTTACACCGGTAATAAACCTGATCCCATTTTCAAAAACACGCTTTTTGTTCAGTTCATTGTATTTTGCAGGAAACAACCCACGGTTGGATAAAGCGCCGATCAGTTTGCTGCTGCTTAACATAAATCCGTTAATACCCCCGGTTACCGCAGCAGCGAGCGCAATAACCAGGAGCAGAAAGCCAAGCTCTCCCGCATAATTCATCACTGCTGTTCCAGCGGCCCATTGCTGCTTGGATGCTTCATCCGGTGTGAAAGCAAACGCGGTAATAATATTTAGCAGGTTGTATAACAGAACACCGATAAAGATGGAAATAACAGCAATTCGGGTAGCCTGTTCCGCTCTAAAGTTCAACTCGGTTGTAACCTGCGGAATCACATCAAATCCAACAAACAGAAACGGAACAATAGCCAGAATCCTGCTAATCTCTCCTAAATCAATCTGATCATTTTGCAGGTATTCGGTCACGAACATCGTGTGATCAACCTGGAAATTCATCATGATGAAAACGGCCAGTACGCTCAAAACCAGAAACAGCACCATGATATTCTGGGTGTTGGAACTTGCCCGAATTCCCCTGATATTGATATACGCAAACAATATGATAATTGAACTGGCAATAATGATGTCTGACAGGAAAACCTGATAACCGGCAACATCATAAAGATAGAGCCATTCTGCCCGGGAACCGAACAATTTTTTGATCACCAGGACAAACGCGGTAGCATTTAAAGGAACCAGACTAAGATAACAGAGAAGCAATGACCAACCAACAATAAAACCGTGTTTTCTGCCCAAATGCTTGAAGGTGTAGGAAAATTCCCCTCCATCTTCGTGATGGTTTTGCTTCATGATATAGTAGCCCTTCTGAATCACGGTAACAGCCAGTCCGCCAATAATCAAACCTAGCCCGGTATTAATCACACCTGATTCGGAAAGAAATTTATCCCCCGGCAAAGTAAATGATCCCCAGCCGATAATAGAACCTACAACAAGGCTTAATAAATCAATCCGGCTTAAACCTTTTCGCATGAATAATAAACCTTTTTATTTAAAATTATACTTCGTTACTACTTTCTCTCTGTTATTTACAGTGTCATTATAGTATTCATATAAACAAAGCCCCAAAAATGATCCGGAAATGTTGTAGGCGTTTCTATAACCTGAATTTTGCAAGGCCATTAAAGCGTTATAGCTTCTTTGGCTTGAACGGCAGTGCAAATAAACTGGCACATCCGCTGGAATCTCATCCATTCTTTCTCTGAATTGACTCAATGGAATGTTAATGGCATTTTTTATGTGGCCGGCTTTGTATTCCCGTTCTTCCCGGACATCAATAATAACTGCGTTATTTTCAACCAATTCCCTTACCTTCGTTACAGGCACCTGTCTGAATCTTCCATTCAGGATGTTCATCCCTACCAGCGCTGCAAAGTTAACTACATCTTTTGCGGTGCCAAATAACGGAGAATAGCAGAGTTCCAATTCTTGCAAGTCTTCCAGTGTTCCATCCATCATAATCATTGTGGCGATCACATCGATCCTTTTATCGACGTTCCCTTTTCCGATCGCTTGCGCACCAAGGATCTTGCCGGTTGGCACTTCAAAAAGCAGTTTGAAATGAAGCGGATTGCTGTTTGGCATCAAGCCGACTTTATCCCCGGGAATAACGTATACAAAATCATAATCAAAACCTGCTTTTTTCGCTGCTTTTTCGTTAAGCCCGGTAGATGCTGCGTTCAAGTCAAACACCTGAACAACAGATGATCCGATCACTCCGGTATTCCGGTTAGGAATTCCATACATATGGTTTGCTGCTGCACGCGCCTGTCTTTGCGCGGGCCCAGCCAATGTCAACCTGGTTTTTTGATGGGTTATGCGATGATGAACTTCAATCGCATCACCAACCGCATAAATATTTTCGTCACTTGTCAGATAGTTGTGGTCTACTTTAATGCCGCGGGTTTCCCCTATTTCCAGACCTGCCTCCACAGCCAAGGACGTTTCCGGTCTTACGCCGATCGCCATAACTACTGCCTGGCCAGGTATCTGTTTGCCGGATTGAAGTTCAATATAATCGTCAGAAATTTTTTCAATCCCGTCATTAACGATCAAATTGACGCCTTGATCGATAATTTCTTTATGGAGGATTTGTGCCATATCATAATCAAATGGAGCCATTACCTGATTCATCGCTTCGACGAGAGTGACATTTATGCCCGCCAATTTCAAGTTCTCAGCTACCTCTATTCCGATAAAGCCCCCGCCGATCACACTGACTTCCTGTACTCCATTATTTTTAATATATTTATTTAACTTATCAATATCTACGACATTGCGCACCGTAAATACATGCTGACTGTCATGGCCCGGAATTTTGGGCAGAATCGGACTGGCTCCAGGTGACAATACCAGTTTGTCATATGCTTCTTCATATTCTTTTCCGCTGATCAAATCTTTTACGGTTATCGTTTTATTTTCGCGATTAATTTTCAAAACTTCACTGTTTGTGCGTGCTTCAATATTATATTGTGCCTTGAAAACTTCTGGCGACATCAGTACCAGTTTCTCGCTTTCGTCAACAATTCCGCTTAAGTGAAAAGGCAACGCGCAGTTTGAAAAAGAGACATGCGGTCCTTTTTCAAACATGATTATTTCTGCAGATTCATCCAGCCTTCTTGCTCTTGCAGCCACGGAAGCGCCTCCGGCTACACCGCCAACGATCAATATTCGTTTGCCCATTCTTTAAACCTCCCGGTTTGCAATTTTGAATTCCTGTTGAAAAGGTATTCACCAATCCTGAACAAGAACAGAGCCTTGTAGCCATCCTTGCCTGTATTTTTTACAAGGCTCTGCCATCTTAATACAGATTCATAAAATATCGAACCCAGAATACATCGTAACTTGAATTAACATCATAATCAAACCAAATTCATCCAGGTTAGGGACATTAATATATTTTAAGCTGGCTTTTGATTTCAACCAACTTGTTTATAAATTTAAAAACATGGTGTTCGTTCATGCACCAATTTTTTCTTCTTTTACTACCTTCCGCTGGCATGTCAAATCTCGGGTTGGAATGATGTTAACTTTTCCTTCATAGAATTTCAGTGCTGAAATCCCCCCCAGAATCAATGCTGCCATAAAGACCCATCCTGACAAGGAAAAGTTGCCAATCCCTGAATACAATGCGCCGATATTACAGCCACTGGCTAGTCTAGCGCCAAAGCCCATCAGGAAGCCGCCCAGGCAGTAATATATGGTATCCTTGAAGCGAAAATCAAAATCGAATCTGAATCTTCCCGCCAACAGGAGCGCCAGTGCTGATCCCAGGATAATTCCGATATTCCGGACAGAGCCATTATCATTTAATATCCCTTTTTCCGCAGTCTCTATAATCTCATTAAATACCGGTGAGAAATCAAACCCCAGATTGTGTAATATGGCTACCCCCCACAAGTTGAAGGCAGAAGTTACACCCCAGCTTTTTCCCGTTGTATTGATGATGAATATGAACAGGACAGCCAGAAGCAGTCCCCCTGTAAAAAAACTCCACCGTTCCACAAAAAATTTGTGGTAGGTCTGATAGCTGAAAAATTTAAAGCCTTTTTTCTCTTCCAATGGCAGTTCATTTTCTTCATATTTTGTAGCTTCGTAATAGCCCATTCTTTTCCTGGATTCTTCATATCTTCTTGTTAAAATATACAAACCGAGCAGAATCAGCAACGACAGAAGAACGGTTCCTATATAGCCAAACACATCAGGCAAATATACCTGGGCGCCGATTTGCCCCAAATCGGTATCCAAAATCTGTTTTTGCAAAGCATAACCGGGCACGCTTCCAAAAACAAAGAAGAAAAGCGCGATCATTGCTCTGGAAAAACCTTCCCCCAGGTCGGTCAAGGTTCCTGAAGCACATCCCCCTGCCAGCATCATACCGACACCGAACAAAAACCCGCCAAGAACGGTAGCATAGTTAAAAAACTGTACAGAAGTGGTACCTGGTATCACGGAATCGGTTTCAGCAGCCTGAAAGGCCGGCACCGCCCCATCTGCCGCTGCCCCCCAATGAATTCCGGCTGCAGCAATGATGGAAATGGCAAACATAATTAAAAGCGCTTTCGTCAAACTGCCTTCACCGGTAAAATACATTCGTTTGATACCGCCTGCAAAACCAAACCGGGCGCGTGTCAAAACGTATCCCAAAAGGACACCTGTAATCAGGTATAGGGTCAAAGATTCACCGGAATTGCTCAAAAACTCCCCAAAAATGCCAATAAAAACAATCAGGATAAGTCCAATAATTGGTTGTGTTTTTTTGATTTGCATTTGAACCTGCCTCCCTTTCCATAAGATCTGATGGAAATCACTTCACATTACATTTACCCCTATGGGTATATGAAATCCAAATGTGAATCCATTCACATTAATAAATAGTAAATAACTTTTATTTTTGCATTCACCCCCATAACATAGTAAACATTCCGTTTTAGAATGTGATGAATATCACTTGTTCTGTTTCCACTTTTACAATAACATGTACAAGTAAATATGCCAATATATTTGGCGGGTAAAACCAAGTACACAATACGTAAAATATTCATCATATCTTTTGGTTGTATTTATGCTTTTTAAATATATATTTTCTATGGTTTTGTGATGGGAAAAAGCCGGTTCCAAAAAGAACCGGCACAATATCAATTAATTATTCACATTATATTTTGAAGCCGATATTTCATTTATTTGTGAATACACCTTCAAAATCATGGAATTTTCTTCCTTATTCCGCTGGTTTTTCAACATGGACGGAACGAATGATGGTACGGGCAAAAGGTTTCCCGTCTGTCGTCTTTCCTTTTATTTCGATAGTGAGATTATAGGTGCCAGATTTTTTTACTTGCAGTTGCGTATATAAATCGGAATGGTTTCTTGTTTTTTTGGTTAAAGGAATTGTTTCGATATTGAGAGCTTTTCTGTCAGTTCCGTCCTGCGGAGGAATCACTTTGACCGTTCCCCGAATATGCCCGGAATCCCGGCTTTTCACATGGTTCCATTTAACATGGATCGGCAAATTCAACTGATCCGTTATCACTGGCAATGAGACAGACACTTCTTCTTCCCCTGGAAAGGTGACCACCAGCAAATAGGCGTCAGTTTGTTGGCTTTTCATCTCAATAACCCAATTTCCACTTTCTGTCCGGTTCTTAATCTGAAACATTTGAACCGCCGCTCCTTTAAAGAAACCTTGATCGGTGGTTTGGAGAAAGTGGCTGCTTTTTTTCGTATAAACCCTGCCAGAGGGAGAGACCAGCTTGATTTCTGTATGGGGAGATTTCGTCAGCACAGAAAAAACCATACTGTCGGAACTTCCATCAACCGGAATTGTTTCTGTTTTTGCCTGGCTGGCGCTTAATGGCCCGCCTCTAACGAAGTGGTTTGACCGGGTTTTGCCAGCAACGGAAGGAACCATCCTATAAAGGGCATTTTCCGGATCGGTTGCCTGTATGGCCTTTAACACAGGATCAATTTGGGCGAATGAAGCTGTTCCTGTACGAATCTCGTCATGATCAACATCGTTTGTAAATACATGGTGTCCATATGGAAGGCGGGTGCTCCAGACATTGACAAGGCCGTCACTGTCACCATGGGCAGACAGGTAAGCGCCCCCGAACCACAAGGTGGAAAGGGCTGGCCCCCAACTTGTTCCAGCCGCCGTATAATACGTATTTTTGGACACATTTGGATGATTGTCCGTCACCTCGCGGAATTTTGCCATTTCTCCCGTTTGCAAGGAATAAGTCGCATCTGATTTTTGGCCAAGCAGTTCGGCCAGCCAACCCGCCCACCAGCTGTAAGCCAGATCAGCCACATGGGATCCGTAATGAGGCGACCCCAATGTCACCACATTATTAACATAAGGATAAGCGCCATAATGGATCAATGCGGCCTGTGTATCCGGTCCTCCCTTGCTGTGGGCGACAATGTTTACTTTTTGCCCGAAATAGCGGTAAATGTCGGCCAGCATTTGGGCCAGTAATTTTCCATTATCCCATGGGCTTGACGGATTTCCACCGGCATCGTGCAACTGCACAAAAGCCGTCCGGTATCCCCGATTGTAAGCTGTTTGATACATATCGTTCATGCCGTGATAGACTGTTTCGCTCCACCAGCTTTGGGCCTGGCTGTTGAGGCCCTGGACAAAGACAATGGGGGGGTTATTTAAATCGGCGTCAGGAGGAGAGGCTCCCAAAAACCAGGTTCCCGGAGTTGTGTCGTTGTCAGGAGGGGGCAAGGCTTCTGTACTTGCTTTTGCTTTGCCTATAGGGGCAGGAAGCGGAAGCGGAATATCTCCGTTTTCTCCCAAAGCGGACCCGACAGGCAGAATAAAAAAGATTAACAGCAAACTGATTACCCAGCACCAAGACCGGCGCAACACAGACATTCCCCCTTTTTTATTAATAAACCAAATATTCAGTTAATAATACTCGGCTTTTCTCTTCTTCAATCTTTGCCAACATGCTCATTGTATAAATTTCTATATTAAACAAACCAAAACCTTCTAATCAAACCACATAAAAAAATATACGCAAAAAATGGTTTTTAGAACTCTGTTCCGCCTCCATTACAGAAAAAACTAAACGAGTCCTGAAAAATGACATCCCAGGACTCGTTTCATTGACAGAAGTTGACCTGAACTACAACAATGTTTTCCTATAATTGTTTCAGCTTTTTAATCAATTGCCTGAAATCCGGCGGCAAAGGCGATTCCCATTCTTTCCATTCCCGGAACCTGGGATGAAACAGACAAAGATACGCCGAATGAAGTGCTTGCCGCTCTATCAAAGTCTGATCATCTTCGCGTCCATATAAAGTATCTCCAATAATGGGATAGCCCATGGATGAGAGATGGACACGAATCTGATGAGTGCGTCCTGTTTCCAGACGCAAATGCAACAGGGTGGCATCAGTAAAATGCTCGATCACTTCAAAGTGGGTCCTGGCCGGATAACCTTCTGCAACGGTTTTTGAACGAATCCCGCTCTTGTCAGGCGGCAGAATCGCCCGGTCAATGGTTCCTTTCTCTTCCGGAACGAGTCCGTGTACGATTGCATAATACGTCCGTTCATAACGCTTCTTTGCCATCTGATCTGCCAGGAAAGCATGGGCATACGCATGCTTGGCAACGACCATTAATCCGGAAGTATCCCGATCCAATCGGGTAACAGGGCGAACCTTTCTCTTTTCACCCTTTTTTTTCCAGTAGTAAATCAGACCATTGGCCAATGTGCCTTCGGGATAATTGCGTGTGGGATGAACTACCAGCCCTGGGGGTTTGTCGATAATGATCAAATCCTCATCCTCTTCGACGATGTCAAAAGGGATCAGCTGGGGACGAATTTGCTCCGATTCCTCCTCCAGAAAGCAAATCTCTATCTTATCCCCTTCTTCCACCCGATTGGTAAAATACCGTGCCTCCCCGTTTACAGTAACCAGGCGGTTAAGTTTCAAGCGGCTCATCATTCGCCTGGAAAAACGGTATCTGTTCCTCAGTACCTGTTTCAGCATTTTCCCGTCATCTTCACGGGAAACTTTATGGGTAAACTGGATATTTTTATTCATTGGACACCTCAAACATTTCAAGATCCTCACAAACATTCCCAGTATACCACCTGAAGATCAGCAGGGAAATATATACGCTATCGTTTTCCACCGCACTTCTGAAAATTGTATTTTGCGCTTTCGACAAGCTGTAGCGGATAAAATATATATAAACTTCTTTTCCGCCTGAGTCATCTGCATGATAGACAAGTCTTTCATCTATTCGATATAATGTAGAAAACCCTATATATGCAAAAGGGGAGCCGGAGAATGGCCGGCTGAGAAAGTGTACCGATACACTGACCCTCACAACCTGATCCGGATCATGCCGGCGTAGGGATCTGTATGAAAGTGGTTGCCTTTCATTCGTTTTGTTTGCAAAACATCCCTTTGTCAGGGGTGTTTTTTTATTGTGTTTATCTGAAAATCGTATCCAATTTTATTTTTCCCCCAGTCTTTGTCTGTCTTCCAGAAAGGAGCAAAAAAATGAAACAATGTGCATGGCTTATTGCCTTTCTTATGATTTTTTCCATTGCCTTGACTGCATGTGCGAATATTGGAGACACCAACCCGGCACAACTGGAAAAGGTCAAAGTTGTTCTGGATTGGACACCCAATACGAACCATACCGGGCTTTATGTGGCCAAGGCAAAGGATTATTTCAAAAAACAAGGTCTGGAGGTACAAATTATCCAGCCAGGGGATAGTGGCGCCGAACAAATGGTGGCATCCGGACAAGCTGATTTTGGCATCAGCTTTCAGGAAAATGTTACCTATGCCCGTGTACAAGGGGTTCCCATCGTTTCAATAGCCGCCATATTGCAGCACAATACTTCCGGTTTTGCCTCGCTGGCCAGTAAAAACATCAAGCGTCCCAAAGATTTGGAAGGTCAAACCTATGGCGGATTCGGTTCCCCGGTCGAAAAGCAGGTGCTCACCAAACTGATGAAAGAAGATGACGCCGACGCCAGCAAAGTAAAAGTCATAAACACCGGCAATGTGGACTTTTTCTCGGCAGCCAAAAAAAATATCGACTTTATGTGGATTTATTATGGCTGGACCGGTATTGAAGCGGAATTGCGGGGCGAAAAAATAAACATGATCTATCTCAGGGATTATGATAAAGCCCTTGACTATTACACCCCTGTCATTATTACCAGCGAAAAACAGATAAAACAAAATAAAGAAACCGTACGCGCTTTTATGAATGCTGTCAGCCAGGGATATCAATTTGCAATAAAACAACCTGCCCAATCGGCAGATATTCTGCTTCAGGCTGTGCCAGATCTCGATCATGAACTGGTCAAAAAAAGCCAGGCCTGGATGAGTCCGCGCTACCAGGCGGATGCCGGAGTATGGGGATGGCAAAAAAAAGAAGTGTGGTCCAACTATGCGAAGTGGCTGCAAACCCGCAAGCTTTTGGAGGGAAAATTCATACCGGAAGAAGCCTTTACCAATCAATTTTTACCTGAAGGAGAGAAATGAATTGGCACATACACTCGTAAGTATTCAGATCATTCCCCAAACACCAGACGGGGAAGATATTATCCCTTATGTCGACCGGGCCATTCAAATCATTGAGCAGTCAGGCATTCCCTACCGGGTCGGGCCTCTTGAAACAACAATGGAAGGGGAATTGCCCCGGTTGTTAAAAATCATCGAACATGTGAATGAAGAAATGGTCAGAATGGGAGCAACCTGCACTTTGTCCCAGGTGAAAATTTTGCACCAGCCTGAAGGAATTTCCATTAGCGAGTTGACACAAAAATATGATGAACGTGCTTAAACGAGGGTTGCCCGTTTTCTTTGCTATCTTTCTTGGCTTTATATGGGAAATCCTTGTTCGTTTTACGGAAATGGATCCCTGGATGCTACCTGCCCCATCCCGAATTGGAAAAGAAACAATTGCACTGGCAGGACAATTGCCTGAACCTTTATGGGCAACAACACAAATCGCTGTCAGCGGCTTGGGAGCAGGAACAACCATCGGCTTGTTGATTGCTGTTATTCTCCATCTGTTTTCGTTTCTTCGCCGTATGATTTATCCCCTGATCATCTTGTCGCAAAACATTCCCATGATCGCACTGGCACCGCTTCTCGTGATGTGGTTCGGGTTTGGCTCGCTTCCCAAGATCCTGGTTGTAACCTTAATCTGTTTCTTTCCCGTTACTGTATCTCTTTTGGGAGGCTTCGAACAAGCAGACCGGACACTTCTTACCTACTTAAAGATGGCGGGTGCTTCCCGCCTCCAGATTTTTTTCAAATGCGAATGGCCTTCTGCCCTTCCCTATTTTTTTTCAGGTCTGAAATTATCGGCAACTTACAGTATCATGGGAGCGATTATTGCCGAATGGCTTGGTGCGGAAAAAGGAATCGGCGTGATGATGCAACTGGCCTCCTCCACCTTCCGAACGGATCGTGTGTTTGTGGCCATTCTTCTCATTGCTGCATTAAGCCTCGTCTTTTTTGCGGTGATCACTTTGTGTGAACGGTTTGTTTCTCACCCGTACCGGAGAAAGGGGGCAAGAAAATGAAACTGGAAGTGAAAAATGTTGGTTTTGCTTATGACTCCCAGCTCATTATGAATAATCTCACCCTATATGTCAGCCAAGGGGAGTTTGTTTCCCTGATCGGCCCGTCGGGAAGCGGAAAAAGCACCCTGTTTTATCTGATCGGGGGACTGATAAAACCGACGCAGGGAGAGATTGAGTGGAAGGGGCAATCCATCGTAGGCCAGAGAGGGAATTTTGCCTATATGCCCCAGCAACCCTCTCTCTTTCCGTGGAGAACTGTAGCTGAAAATATATCCTTGCCCGGTGAGTTGCACCATAAAAAAACAAAACCGTCTGAAGTTGAAACATACTTGAAAAAAGCGGGTTTATCCAATGTAGGGGATCGATATCCCCATGAATTGAGTGGCGGTATGCAACAACGTGTCGCCTTTTTGCGCACCTTGACCAGCGGACAAGACTGGCTGCTTTTGGGTGAGCCGTTTGGCGCTTTGGATGCCCTGACGCGAACACATATGCAAAAGTGGCTTCATAGGTTGCTCAAACAGGAACAACGGACGATTCTGTTTGTTACCCACAGCATTGAAGAAGCGTTGTTGCTGTCTGACCGCATCTATGTATTAACAAATCGTCCCATGCAAGTATATAAAGAGATTACAGTTCCTTTTTCCCAAACCAGCCGTTTTTCCCAGCGCGGGTCAAAAAAGTGGGAAACATTGCGGAAACAGTTGGAAGACTGGCTTTTGCCCGATACGGTGTCTGCCGATTAACTCGCAAAAGCTTGCAAAAAAACCGGGCATGGGAAAAAACCCCTTTGCCCGCATTTTTTTCAATAAATAATCCCGGTTTTCCGATGCGTTTTATCCAAAAGTTTCTGAGACGGATCAAAATACCGGAAATCCAGTTTTTTTTCAAATGTCCCCTTTTCCGTTATGTAACCAGACCCCCACGTCGGGTCCATCACCAGCCAACGTCCGTCTACCTGTACCTCCACCCAGGCATGCCGTTGCCCGTTTGCTTCTCCCTCAACAAAACGGCTGGGCAGATCTTCTGATCTTAACAGGGCAATGGCCAAAAAAACATAATCCTGGCAGACTCCCTTTTTGGTACGCAATGACTTTAACGCACTGTCCGACCAATGAAACTCATTATTTCGAAACTTCTCCATATCATAAGTCATGGTCCTGGCTACATATTCATAAATGGCTCTCGCCTTTTCCCTTGGTGTGGAAGCATGGCGAGTGATTTGTCTGGACAGGCTTTGGAGCTCGCGACTGTCAGACTCAATCCCCCTTGAGGGCAACAAATATCGTAAATCTTTATTGGCCGTGCTTTTCACTTCAAAGCTGGCTACAGTGAAAAAGCGGAAATAATCCCGGTTTTGGCTGGTAATTTCCGGTACATATAACCAGACATCATACTTGCCCGAGCCAAATCGCAACCAAATGCGGTCATCAAACCGGAAATTTTTCACCGGCAAAAAATAGGTTGCCTTATTTTTTTCCTTTATGATTCTTACAATCATATGTGAGGTCTGTTTGGCATAGGGAGCGGACTGGTCAATGCGCCCACTGATCCGGTATGACAATTCAGCAGTGTCTCCGCTTGCAACCGGACTTGTCAAATGTATTCCCCTTTGGGCATAAAGCCTGGAATATCTAATCGGTTCCCGCTCAATATGCTCCGTCTGTTCAATATAGAGTTCTGCCCCTTGCTGATAATAACCCTTTTTGTTGCGATCCGGAACCATTACATCCAGCCGGTGTGTTCCCTTACCAAACAGCAAAGGTATCCGCTCCTTGAAGCGCCCGTCTTTTATCCGGATTTCACGATTCCAGGATTCTTTCCCTTTGCTGATCTGTAGCAGTACCTTTTGCACAGGCTTTTTTATTTCGCCTTCCACCCATACCCCTTGCCGAGCCTGGATATAGCCGGTCTTTGGCGAAGCCAGCTTCAATTCTGCTTTCTGCCCCGCCATGCTGTAAAAAATATCGCGCGTCAGGGAATCAGAAGTGTTATAGACGGTAAAGGCGGTCATCAGGTAAAAATATTCTTCCTTTCCCCTATCGGGGAGCCGGATAAAAACACGATACTTCCCCTTGCCTTGAAACAACCGGATCTTTTTTTCAAATCGCCCGTCATTAACAGGAACATAAACATCCATCGTAACCGGTAAATCCCGTTTCCGTTTTTCCTGATATTCAATTTGCACCCATATGTATGGCACTGCCATGTTCTCCGGTTTTCCGACAGTTCCTGCCAGCGATAACACCGATTCCGTCCGGACAGGTTCAAGACGCGGTTTCTCCAGGTTTGCCTTTAACTTGTGCGCATAATCTTCCAAGCGGATTTCCCGGGCATCGGTTGCGTCAGTCTGAAGATTGGCCAACCCAAACAGATTTTCTGAATTCTGGCCATATATTTTCTCAAGTGATCCGTTCTCTTTAGAAACAGCAATTCCAAGCAAACAAACTGTCAGCAAAGCACATCCGGTCGAAAACCACTTCCAGCTCATTCTTCTCCGGCCTTTCACAATTTATTGAAAAATCTCTGTACCAATTTCTTCTATATCTATCAATATTCCTCTTTTTTCGATTGTTTTTATCAACGAATTTAAAAAGGCCAATCACCTGTTGGCAATTGACCTCTGACTCAAGAAAAACAGTTGGCTTAATCTTTATCTTTTTATACAATAGCGCCTTCCGGCAAGTGATCCAAAAACGTTTTCTCATCCCAAACGGTTATGTTCAGTTTCCTGGCTTTATCCAGCTTCGAACCGGCTTTCTCCCCTGCGATCAGCAAATCCGTTTTTTTACTGACGCTCCCGGTTACATTGGCTCCCAATGCTTCCAGCAATTCTGCCGCTTCCCTGCGGGACATATTTTCGAGCGTACCCGTGATGACAATTGTTTTTCCCGCAAACAGATCATCCATGTCATCTTTTTGTGTTCTGACAACCGGCCCATTATACTCCATATTGACACCTGCGTTTTTCAAGCGTCCAATGGTTTCCCGCACTTCAGGCTTGTTCATGTAGGTAACAATGCTTCCAGCCATTTTGGGGCCTATTTCATCGATCGCAACCAACTCTTCTTCACTGGCATTCATAAGTGCGTCCATATGCCGGTAATGCTGGGCCAGTATTTTGGCCCCCTTGGCACCCACAAAGCGAATGCCCAATCCAAACAGCAGCTTTTCCAATGAATTTTTCTTGCTTTCCTCGATGGCCTGAAAGAGATTGTTTACTGATTTTTCTCCCATCCGCTCCAGCTCTAACAGGTCTTCCCTGTTGAGATAATACAAATCGGCTACACTGCGCACCAATCCATAGTCAAAAAGCTGGGAAACCACTTTTTCCCCCAGCCCCTCGATATTCATCGCGCCGCGGGAAACAAAATGGATAATACCTTCCCGTGTCTGGGCCGGACACTCGGGACTAATGCAGCGGAGGGCAACTTCTCCTTCCAGACGAACCAGCTCACTCCCACATTCCGGGCAGCTGCGGGGCATGAAAAAAGACTCTTCCTGCCCAGTCCGCTTGTCTGCCAAAACTCCGACCACTTCCGGAATAATATCCCCGGCTTTTTTGACTATTACATGGTCTCCCAGCCGGATATCCTTTTCGCGAATCAGGTCCTCATTATGCAATGAAGCACGCCCAACAGTGGTTCCCGCCAGGCTGACAGGCTGCAAGATGGCTGTTGGCGTCAATACGCCTGTTCTTCCCACATTCAGGGTAATATCCCGCAAAAGGGTAATCGCTTCTTCAGCCGGGAACTTGTAGGCTATTGCCCAGCGGGGATTTTTCGCCGTCGCTCCCATCTTTTCCCGCAGCGCCAAATCATCCGCCTTGATCACGATTCCATCAATCTCATAAGGGAGATCAGAACGCCTTTCCCGCCATTCCTGGATAAATTGGAGCATTTCCCCCACTGTGGCCACGGTTTTCCGGAAGGGATTTACCCTAAATCCCAATTCCTCCAGAAATTCAAGCGACTCCGTATGAGTGGAAAATGGTCTCTTCTCAATTCGTCCCAGTTCATAAACAAACAGATCCAACGAACGTTCAGCAGCCAATTTGGGGTCCAATTGACGAAGCGAACCGGCCGCTGCATTGCGTGGATTGGCAAACTCACTTTCCCCCCGTACTTTGCGCTCCCCGTTTAAACGTTCAAAAGCGGTCCGGGGCATGAAGGCTTCTCCGCGCACTTCGACCGATAATGGTTTGCGCAGCCGCAAAGGCAAAGAACGAATCGTTTTGAGATTTTGGGTGATATCTTCACCAGTCAGTCCGTCCCCCCGGGTAGCCCCCAGTTGGAAACGTCCTTCTTCATACCGCAAGGTAACAGCCAGTCCATCAATTTTCAATTCACAGACGTACAAAACTTTTTGTCCGCCGGCCGCTTTGCGAACACGTTCGTCAAAATCGCGCAGATCCTGTTCGTCAAAAGCATTTCCCAGACTTAACATCTGGGAGGAGTGGCGAACCTTTTCAAAATGGGGAAGAGGTTCGCCTCCAACCCTCTGCGTTGGTGAATCAGGTGTTTTCAGTTCCGGGAATTCTGATTCCAACCGGATAAGTTCACGCATAAGCTGGTCATAATCCGCATCTGAGATGACGGGATTATCCAGAACATAATAGCGGTAGTTATGTTCATTGATTTCCTCATGCAATGCTTGCATGCGTTTTTTTGCATCTTCCAGCATAAGTCCTGCTTCAGCCTCCTGTTCTTCAACTGGGTATTGGCTTCAGAGGGGGATTGTTTTCCCTCAAGTGAAGCTTAAGCCAATTAATACAGTGACCAGCCGCTCTTATCCCTGGCTTGAAAGAAGGGGGAGTATTGGAGCGGGTTGTCATCTGTGATCAAACTTTTGTAATGGGAGCGTATTTGGCCAACAGCTTTTTCACCCCAACAGGAGCGGGAAACGCGATGTTTAACTCCATATTCTCGCCTTCCCCTTGCACTTTGACCACTGTACCGGTACCCCATTTCTGATGTTTCGCTTTGTTACCGACCTGCCACTTTTGTTCGGGATTCAGGTGATAACCCTTGTTTATGGTGCGGCCTGCAAATGGAGTCTCCGCTTTATTTGGCATCTTGTTTTCCAACAGCTCTGCCGGAATTTCTTTGAGAAAACGGGAAGGCATGTTGGAACTGGTTTGCCCGTAAATGGTCCGTGCCCGTGCCCGTGTCAGATGCAATTCTTTCCCGGCACGGGTAATGCCGACGTAAGCAAGTCTTCGCTCCTCTTCCATCTCGGATTCGTCGCCAATGGACCGCGAGTGTGGGAAAATCCCTTCTTCGACACCGACGAGAAATACATATGGAAACTCCAGTCCCTTTGCACTATGCAGTGTCATCAGAGCAACTGTTTCCGCAGATTTTTCTTCTTCTTCACCCAGTTGATCCACATCGGAAACGAGTGCCAAATCGGTAAGGAAAGCAATGAGTGACTTATCTTCATTCCGCTTTTCAAATTCCTGTCCAACAGACAGAAATTCATCGATATTTTCCAGACGGCTCTCGGCTTCCAGCGTATTTTCTTTTTTCAATTCTTCCTTGTAACCGCTTCGTTTGAGAACTTCTTCAGTAATTTCGACCGTCGATAAATATTCCATCATGGCATGAAGTTCCCGAATAAAGCTGACAAATTTTTCAAGCGGCCGGATAGCCCGTTTCGTCAGTCCGATCTGTTCCATCGTGAGAAGCGCATCAAACATGGACAATCCATTTTTGGACGCATAAACCCTGATTTTTTCGAGTGAAGCAGCTCCGACTCCGCGACGCGGCACATTAATAATCCGGGTCAGGCTCAGATCATCATGCGGATTGACGATCAACCGCAAATAGGCCAGTACATCTTTTATCTCTTTCCGCTCATAAAACTTGATTCCCCCCACCACTGTGTAAGGAATATTGGATTTGACCATTACATCCTCGATCACCCTTGACTGTGCGTTGGTGCGATATAAAACAGCATAATCCGAATAGCGGTTTCCGTTTTTAATTCCTTCCAGGACTGTTTCGGCAACATAGAAAGCCTCTTCATGTTCATTACCTGCTTCAAACAGGCGGATTTTCTCTCCCTGTACATTGTCTGTCCACAAGTCTTTCGGTTTCCGTTCCGTATTCTTTGCGATAAGGTGATTGGCCGCTTGCAGGATCGTTTTCGTCGAACGATAGTTTTGTTCCAACCTGATCTGCATTGCATCGGGATAGTCACGTTCAAAGTGGAGTATGTTCCCGATATCGGCTCCCCGGAACCGGTAAATGGACTGGTCGGAATCGCCCACCACACATACATTCTGATGATGACTGGCTAATGTTCTGACCAGTACATACTGGGCATGGTTGGTATCCTGATATTCATCCACATGAATATATTGAAATTTTCTCTGATAATATTCTTTCACTTCGGGGTTCATTCTAAAAAGCCGAACTGTTTCCATCAGCAAATCATCAAAATCGAGCGATTCGTTGGCACGCATTTTTTCCTGATATTTCTCGTATACATCCGCAGCCACTTCGTCAAAAAGATTTCGGGCGATTTGTCTCATTTCCTCCGGACCAGCCAGCCTGTTTTTTGCCTGGCTTATTTTATGTAAAATTGAACGCGGTTCAAATTTTTTGGGATCCAGATTTTCTTCCTTCAGTACTTGTTTAATGACGGTCAACTGGTCAGATGTATCCAAAATAGTAAAGTTGCGTGAAACTCCAAGCAGGTTGATATCCCGCCGCAAAATGCGGACACACATGGCGTGGAAAGTGGAGATCCAGATATCTTCAGCACGGGAACCAACCAGTGAAACAATGCGTTCTTTCATTTCACGCGCTGCTTTATTGGTAAAAGTAATCGCCAGAATATTCCACGGATGAATCCGCTTTTCACTTATTAAATAGGCTACGCGGTGTGTCAAAACCCTTGTTTTCCCGCTTCCAGCCCCCGCTACAACCAGAAGCGGGCCGTTCGTTGTTTCCACTGCCCGGCGCTGCATGGGATTCAATCCCTTTAACAGCGCTTCTGCTGATAACTGGTTAAGCATCAGCTCACCCTTTCTCCTGCAAATTTGTTTCTTTAACCCATGAGACTGTCTGTACCGCCTTTTCCACATTGGTGTACACCAGATTGCCAATCACAACGGTGTCAGCCCATTTGGCCATGTTTTTTGCCTGCTGCTTATTCGTAATGCCGCCGCCATAAAACAACCGTGTTTTCTCTAATTGTCGCCTTATGGCACGAACCGTTTTTTCATCACCATATGTTCCGCTATACTCCACATACAAAACCGGCCATTTGAACAGATGTTCAACAAGACAGGCATAACTGGCTGCTTCTTCTTCATTCAGCCTGGCCCTGGCCTCCGTCAGACGGCTTACTTTTGCTCCGGGATTTAAAATAACATAGCCAAGTAACAGGAGCTGTTCCCATGGAATTCCGCAGCCATAGTGCTGAATCGCTTTTTGGTGGGCTCCGTGAATCCATTTGGCATTGTTGGTATTCAATACAGATGGAATGAGATAACCATCAAAACCCGGTACAATCGCATTCATGTCAGAAACTTCCAGCACGCAAGACACGGAATATTTCCGCAGCCGTTCCCGTAATTTCCATATGTTCTTAAAAGTAATGCCATCCGTGCCTCCAACAATGACAGCGTCTGTTCCTGACTTGCAAACCTTTTCCATGGCCAAATCCGACAAGCGCCTGTTTGGATCCAGCTTAAAAACGTGCCGCCATCTGGCAGCCATTTGTTCCAGCATATCATTTCCCTCCGACTCAAACCTACAGACCCTATTATACACTTCCAGGAAGATGAAAAGAAAACCCCTGATCAATATAAAAAGGCTATGATCCTTTTCATGAATCACAGCCTGATCAGGAGTGTATCAAGACTCCAATCGGTTATCGGGTTTCAGGAGAATCGTCTTCCTTCATTTCGCATAGTCTCTCCAAGGCAAGTACATAACCATCCGTTCCGTAATGGAGGCAGCGCTTGACACGCGAGATGGTAGCTGTACTGGCACCGGTCTCTGTTTCAATCTGGTTATAGGTATAGCCATCCTGCAACATTCGGGCCACTTCCAGTCTCTGCGCCAAAGACTTGATCTCCCCAATGGTACATAAATCTTCAAAAAAACGATAACACTCTTCCAACGTTTTTAATTGCAAAATCGCCTGAAAAAGTTGATCCACTTCTTTTTTGTTTAGTTTGTTTAATTGCATCATTATTCCTCCTCATGGGTAGAAGGAAGACTTTTATCCTTTAAAGTTTTACCTTTATTAAGTTTATCAAAAAAACAACCTTTATTGGAAAAATACTTTTCCGGTTTCCGGCAAAACATTAACCCATGTTTTTCCTGGCAATAAAGCGATTTCTTTTCCATTGCTGTAAGGAACAATCCATCCATTTCGGAACTTCCAATCAATCGGGATCGCTTTTCCGTGCTGAAGCAAATAGCCTTTACCCGAACCGGTAATCTTTACATCACGATGCCCAACATAATCAACCACTTGGTGTTTGGCGAAGACAACAAGCACATTTTGCATGGACAGCGGCTTTTCCGTTTCCCGATCGATTTGCTGTTCCCCTTCAGTATATCGAATATACGTCTTGCTCGCACTGTCATATTGATATCCAGCTTTATACAATTTGTGATAAATGAGCTCTGTTTTTTCTGCCGCCTGCCCCTGGCCTGTAACTGCGTTCCCGGAAAAACGATAAGCCGGTTTTCCATCATAGTCAGGGAAACTTTTTTCTGCCGACACTTGCCTGAGCACACCCAGATCAGCATACAGGTTATGGGGAGGCTTGCGGAAAGAAACGCGGGTAAAATATTTTTCATCCTGGTGAACGCCATCGATAGAAGGTCTGTTTTCTGTTCGAATTCGGTCCAGCGCCGATGGAGATCCGCCGGCATGCGCAACAACGGCATTTGCCCCTCCAGCCAGATCAAGATAATAGTCGCGAACACTGCGTACCGGGCCAACCGTCCCTTCCAGATGATTATAATAAAAAGCTGCAAAACGGCTGATCTCGCCTTCAGCCAAAATCTCAACCACCACATCGGCCAGGTAAAGCCCCGATTGCGGTCTGGCATGGGCATGGTTATTGATCATAACCATAATAACCGGTTTGGACTCTGTTTCTGACACAGGTGTACCCGTGGTGGGACTTGTCAACTTCACCTCAGGTTTTCCGTTTTTAGGGACAGGAGTGGAATCAGGCTGGCAACCTGCCAAACATGCCAGCAACAGACTGAGGATTGCCAATTTCAGTTTCATCAGAAACTCCTCCATCTTAATATATTTTTACTTGCTGACAAAGCCCAAAGCATAAACCAGCGCCTTTTCTCCACTACACTCTCTTTTTTTAATGTTCGAGTCCGACCGGTTCCAGCCCTTTTTTTTATTTGAATTTATGCTGGAATACCAAAAATAGTGAACTCCGCGGAATGGTGCGCGAAATATGGGACTGATTGCAACAGTTCTGTGCTTGCAGGTGACAGGAAGATCACGCCGATGGAAAAGGTGCAAAAGTTGAATAACGCCAGGCTAAATTGAAGAAGACCAGACTCAAATCAAAAAAGTCCATAAAATAAACCAAAGATTGCTGCAATAATGAAATAAAAAATATACAGAAAGGCAAAAGGGAATCTTTCATTTTGCAGAAGTTCCTGTTATCCTTGGGAGATCATGATCTCAGTAAAGACAACCCGGCCTGCGCAAAATCCGGCGTATGCCTGAACCAGCGAAACAAATGGCCGAAGCCGTCATCGGAAATCCCGCCTGGCAAGTGAAGTAAAATAATTACCTGACATGAAAAGAACGGACAGGTTTCTTGCTGCGGAAAAATTACTCCTTTATATCTTTGTCTTTTCGGAAAATAGAGGTAAAATAAATAGATTAAGATAATTGGGGGAGTGGATCCAAATGGCAATAAAAGGTGAAATTATACTGGAAAACGGAGGAAAAATCGAAATTGATTTTTTTGCGAAAGAAGCGCCCATCACAGTGGATAATTTTCGTAAATTGGCAAATCAGGGTTTTTACAACGGCTTGAACTTTCATCGGGTTATCCCCGGATTTGTCAGCCAGGGCGGGTGCCCTAACGGATTAGGAAATGGAGATGCAGGCTATACCATTCCTTGCGAAACCAAAAATAATCCGCATCGTCATGTTACCGGCGCCCTGTCTATGGCACATCGCGGCAAAGACACGGGCTCATGCCAATTCTTCGTCGTGCATGAACCCCAACCGCATCTGGATGGAGTTCATACGGTATTCGGCATTGTGACAAATGGAATGGAACATGTTTTGGCCATGCGCCCCGGTACAGTGATGAAAGAAGTAAAGGTGTGGGAAGAATAAACTTGAATACATTCTCTTGTGCAGGTCTCTTTAAAACAGGTGATTTACGTAGACGTGTTTCAAGAACTGCCAGCGGGGCCAAATTCGGGTTAACCTTCTGGAGAAACCAGATTTCAGGGAAGAGATTCATACCAACCTGGCCCCGGCAAGGTTTTCAACAACTCTTGCGGGCCCCCATTCTGGTTTTATAACATATATCTGTTGCAAGACACACATAAGACCCGACCGGCTTCTATCACGGGAGCCGGTTACTGTTTAAGTTTATCCAATAAAATTAATTACTGCTTATGTTATCCCTTCGAACCATCCGTCCAACAAGTGATTGATCACATCCATCATCAGACAGCACATGTATAAGAGATACAAATCCCAATCTTCAGAATATCCTATGTCGATCAGATAGCTCCAACTTTTCAAGTAAAAACTTGAGCAAATGATCGCGAAGATCTTCACTCTGTATAGCAAATGAGAGTGTAGCTTTTATGTATCCCCATTTGTCTCCAATATCATGGCGCTCTCCATTTATGATCCGCCCATACATGCCCTGACTATGACAGAGAACCCTGAGGGCGTCCGTCAGCTGAATTTCACCGTCGTATCCTGGCTCAGTATTTTCCAGAATATCAAAAATTTCAGGACTGATAATATAACGTCCCACGATAGCCAGATTGGATGGTGCCTTGTTAGAATCGGGCTTTTCAATCAAATCCTCCAATTCGTAAAACTGGTTTCCAATCTCCTTTCCTGCTATCACTCCATATTTGGATACTTCTTCCGGCAAGACAGGTTGGACTCCAACAACAGACTTTCCATATTCGTAAAAATAGTCAATCATCTGCTGAAGAGCCGGTTCAGACGGATTAACAATAATATCATCACCAAGTAGAACCGCGAACGGCTCATTTCCAACAAAAGAACGAGCACACAAAATAGCATGCCCAAGCCCGCGCTGCTGTTTTTGTCGAATAAAATGGATATTCGCCATTTCTGCGATCCCCAGCACTTCCTCATATTGAGCCCATTTACCTTTTTGTTTAAGTAAATGTTCCAACTCGGTATTGTGGTCGAAGTGATCTTCAATGGCCCTTTTGTGCCGCCCTGTTACTATCAGGATATCCTCCATTCCGGAAGCAACCGCCTCTTCAACTATGTATTGGATCGTTGGCTTGTTGATCAAAGGCAACATTTCTTTAGGCTGTGCCTTGGTAGCAGGCAAAAATCGAGTTCCGAATCCGGCCGCCGGGATCATCGCCTTACGTATTTTTCTCACCATGCCAACTTCCTTTCTGCCTGAATTTTTCGAGAACATCATGCGAAGCAAACACCTGCTTTCTCTTCCTCAACAATAATCTGTCACACAAACAGTCACGCATGAATTTGGACCACAGGCAAACCAGGTAGAGGAGAATTTTTGACCAGGTAGCTACTAATCGGAAAGAAGCGGACAACAACAAGAACTGACTTTGCCCGCTTCTACATTCGGCAGTCTAGCTACTTTCAGACAAGCAACCATCTCCCGGCCGCTTTGCCAGTGTCTCACTTCACAGAAATGCCTGGAACATCATCTGGTTGACAATCGCCTTTGACTGCTTCCGTATATAATAAATATGAATGGTTTTGAAGTTTATTACTCCTTAAGACAACTATCCGTGAACGCAGCGGTCAACGGAATGCGTCACTAAGTCGCTCACACGATGACCGCCACACCATCATAAACATCTTTTCTCTTTATTGCTACAGCTACATAGTCAAAAGAATATAGTGAACCTGTCCATCGTCTCGCAATCGGATACAGGGACCATCCTTTGTGAAGCCAGTTTCCTGACCGTCAATGATTAGTGTGGTCCATCCACTGGACTTGCGTGCCGGATTTTTGACGGTGATGAGATAGCTTGTACTCTTAAAACGGTAAGTGATGGAAAACTCCTGCCATTCGCGTGGAATGCATGGACGGACATAAAGGCTCTCGCCGCGGCGGCGCAGACCAATGATCCACTCGACAGCTGCCTGATACATCCATCCTGCAGCGCCCGTATACCACGTCCAGCCAGCATGTCCTTTGTGCGGATCTGCCGTGTAAATATCTGCGGCCATGACGTACGGTTCACCGGCATACTGCCGCACTTCACCAGGTGTACGAGTGTGTGTGAGAGGATTCAGCATATGAAACAACTCAAATGCCTTGTCCCCTTCTCCAAGAAGGCACCAGGCAACGATCCCCCAAACGGCTCCGTGTGTATACTGAGCTCCGTTCTCGCGAATTCCGGGCGGATAGCCTTGAATATACCCGGGACTTGGATCTGTTTGGTCAAAAGGCGGCGTCAAAAGTCGCGCGACGGAAAGGTCGCGGTCAACGAGTTCTCGATCAAGCGCCTGCATTGCCTGTATCGCCTTGTCTTTGGGAGCGGCTCCAGAGATGACTGACCATGACTGGGCGATAGCATCAATGTGACACTCTTCGCTGTGGATGGAACCCAGCCACCCTCCACTGTCAGTGAAGGCTCGCCGGTACCATTGCCCGTCCCAGGCGTGTTTATCAAGGCTGGCGATGAGTTGTTCCCTCAGATCCCGGTAACGGCTGGCCCGCTCTTTATCTCCTTGAAGCTCGCACAACTCAACAAATGGTTTCAGAATTTCGCACAGAAACCACCCAAGCCACACGCTCTCGCCACGACCCTTATCACCGACACGATTCATACCATCGTTCCAGTCTCCGATTCCGATCAGAGGCAGGCCGTGTCCACCGAATAAGTGCAGGGCCCTGTCAACAGCGCGCAAACAGTGCTCAAAAACGGTTCCGGTCTGCGAAGAGATCCGTGTTGATTCATACCGTTCATGTTCATCTTCAGGCAAAGGTTTACTGTGAAGAAACGGAACCACTTCATCAAGCAAACTGTCGTCGCCAGTATGGAGAATATAACGGGAGACGGCATACGGCAACCACAGCAAATCGTCGGAAAAACGCGTACGGATGCCATGCTCTGTCTCTTCATGCCACCAGTGCTGCACGTCCCCTTCCTCATATTGATGAGCGGCGTGGAGCAAAATTTGTGAGCGCGTGAGATCGGGACGGCTGTGCAACAACGCCAGTGAATCCTGCAACTGGTCGCGAAAACCGTATGCGCCCCCCACCTGGTAAAAAGCGGATCGTGCCCACATTCGGCAGGCAAGCGTCTGGTAAAGCAACCATCCGTTTAACAGGACATCCATCTCCGGACAAGGCGTCGAAACTGAGACCTGGCCAAGCACCCCATCCCAGAATTCCCGTACGCGTTCGAATGACTGCTCGCAGACACGGGGCCGGCTGTATTTTTGAGCAAGCTTTATGGCGGAGTCGCGTGAATCTTCACAGCCTAGCAAAATATAAACCGTCCGCTCGCCATTCGGCTCGATCATGAACTTGGTCTGTACTGCACCACATGTATCATACTGTGTTCCCGTTTTTCCCGACAGTCGTTCCCGTTTCATGGCAGCCGGATCTTCCAGTGTTCCATTGCGACCGAGAAATTCTTCACGATCCGCCGTCCAGGACTGATTTTCCGTCAGTTTCTCTGCAAATTCTTCTGAATCAGGCATGTTGGGTTGCGGATATACGCCTAAAAAGGAGGTTGCATCTCGAAAAATCTCCTGATAAGTATTGCGTGCCAGCAAGACCTTTGCGGATTCTTCCCACTCCGTGATGAGGAAGGAGGCGTTTGCTTCGCGCCTCACCCCGATCACCCATTCAGCGTAATAGGTGACCGACAGGTACCGTCGTTGATCAGTCCTGTTTTGCAGATGCAATTTGATCACTTTGACGGGATCATCCAACGGCACAAAAACGGTTGCTTCCTGCATGAGGCCGTAGCTCTCATGGCGATAACGGGTAAAACCTCTCCCGTGCGAAACCGTATAAGGCTGAGCAGTACGTGCCGGAGACGCAGTGACGGACCACATTTTACCGCTCTCCTCATCCCGCAGATAACATACTTCTCCCGGGGGATCAAGCACAGGATCGTTAGACCATGGAGTAAGTTTGCACTCGCGGCTGTTACGCCACCATGTGTAACCTGTACCGAGTTCCGAAACAAAACAGCCAAAGCGTGGATTGGCAATCACATTAATCCATGGCGCTGGTGGAAAATTGTTGTTTTTGAGTACCATCTGATACTCCCGGCCATCCGGCGAAAACCCTCCCAAACCATTGAAGAAAAGCAAATCTTCTCTCTCTTCCACAGCCGGATTGCCATTACCGTACCTGTTTAGCGGCACAGTCGGTGTAAATGGAGTTGGCAAGGAATCATCCCGCCGTGGCAATTTGATTTGTGCCTTGAGGCTGGGACCGTCTGCACGCAACACAACACGAGATACAGCGAGTAACAGTCTCTTGTCTTCATCCGGCAGATGGTTGGCTGCAATGATGTGAACACTTCCTGACCCATGGTTATGGCAGTCAACGCTATGTTCCACCATCCGCCGCAGTTCTTCCTGTACATCCTGCTGGTAGCCGCCCGCCGATTCGTTCAGGATGACCAGATCAACAAGCAAACCCTTGCAGCGCAAATATTCGTATCCAATCAGCAGCTTGATGACAAACTTCATTTGGGTAACATCCGCAATCCGCACAAGTACAATGGGCAAATCGCCTGAAACTCCGTATGTCCATAGGCCAGATTGCCCTTTTATATTTGCCGCGATCCCTTTCTTTCGTTCTTCCTGTAACGGGACTGCGTATAATGCCTGTCCCGCAAGACGTTGGAAATCCATCGCTTCGTCAGCTGTCAGATGCAAATGGCGAATTTCAATTTGACTGCGCGTCCAGGCGAGTTGAAACGTCCGTTCTACCTGAGAGTTCCCGGTGAACTGGCGAATGATACTGACTGCTTCATCTTTCGTATCCGCCACACCTGTGACAGCAAACAATTGCACCTGTTCACCCGGTTGGATGCTCACCCGCCGCCGCATGACAAAGACCGGGTCTGCCACTGCCCCCACTGTTCCACGAAGACGGGAACGAATTCCCTTCGGCTGAGCAAGTGTATGGCCACGGCCGATAAAACTGGCTCGATCTGTCTCGTACTCCACAGATCCAAGAGTCTTGGAAGCGACCATCAGCGAGTGAACCGCCCACTGTGGTTTTTCATCCGGATCGCGAGGCCGTCGCCGAGCCAGCAGGCATTCGTCATCCGCTGCATATTCCGTTTCTACAAACAGTTTGCTGAAAGCCGGATGCGTATCGTCGGCAATGGGAGATGCCAGGGATACTTCAAGAAATGTGGTAACTTCGATAATGCGTTCTTCACTTCCGGCATTGGTGAGTGTTAACCGGCGAACTTCCGCATTCCATTCAGGCGAAACGCAAATTTCCAACTTCGTCTGCACATCTCCATCCATGCGGGTAAAGGTCGCTTTCTCTAGCGAAAATTGCACACGCTGTTCTGAAGATGAAACCCGGCACGGCTGAAACGTTGGGGACCAGACCACGTCACGGGAAACATCACGAATATACGTGTAGCTTCCCCAATCATCCTCAACAGGATCCTCACGCCAACGGGAAACGGCCATACCTTTCCACCGGATGAACCCGCTTCCGCTATTGGTCACAACGGTCGTCAATTCTCTGTTGGAAAGCACACACACCTCAGGCACAGCTGTATTCGCATGAAAATATTCACGCAGCGCCACCGTTTCAGCCGGTTTTGGATCCGGCAGATCGACACTTGTCATTACAGGGTGCTTTATGATGACAGGACCAGCAGGAATCCTTTCCTGCAACAGCAATTCGGCGGACTGTACGCGCTTGTCGCGATGAAAACGATCGTACATTTTTTGCGGCAACAGTAAATTGGCAAGACTGAGCATGCTCATGCCCTGATGATGTGCCATAAAACTGCGAATGATCATATAACTCTTCTCTTTCGGCATCCGCTCAGGAGTGAAGTCGATCGCTTCGTAGTAGCCATATTTTCCGCGTGCGCCGATCTCATCTATTTTGCGCAACGCCTCAAATCCCTTATTCCTGGCAAAGGGCAGAGCCAGGATAGTCGCATAAGGTGCGACGACCAGATCCTGTTCAAGTCCACGCTTGAATCCGATACCGGGAACACCAAACGCCCGGTATTGGTAATTCATTTGATAATCAAATGCGTAATAGCCCGATTCTGAAATGCCAAACGGCACTCCCCGCTGATTTGCATACTCGATTTGCCTCTTTACAATCCCGCGGTAAGTACTGTCCCAAATGGTATTTCGATAGGTGCGCATAATGAGCCGTGGCATCAAATACTCAAACATGGTCCCGGACCATGAAAGCAAGGTAGCCTGCTGCCTGACCTTTGTCATCGTCCTTCCAAGTCGAGACCAGTGTGACACGGGCACCTGTCCCAGGGCAATGGCAACAAAGCTGGCCTGTCTCGCCTCTGAAGCCAACAAATCATACAGGATTGGATCATTCCTGCCTGTCGCCACATGATACCCCAAAGTGAACAATTTCGTCTCTGAATCATACAGTGGGCGAAAGTCTGTCTCGTTAATCAACGCCTCTATACGGACAATCAGTTTTTGCCCGGAAGCCAGCCAGTCCTCTTCTGCTGACTTGCTTCCATGCTTGGCCGGGTCAGGCCCTTCCCTCTTTGCGAAATCTTTTTTGAGCCATTCTTTCAACCCTTCTTTTACCACCAGGAGATAAGCCACAAAATTTCCTGAGTCGACCGTTGACACATACTGTGGCGTTAGCGGTTCTAGTGTGACGGTGTCATACCAGTTATACAGATGACCATTCCATTTTTTGATTCCCTCAACTGTTGTAATTGTACGTTCCAGGCGCTCGATCAGCCCGCGCGTATCAATGAATCCGAAATCCCGCGCAGCCAGGACAGAGCAAAGATAAAGCCCAATATTGGTGGGCGATGTACGATGTGCAATCCCGTTCTGCGGATTGATTTGAACATTGTCAGGTATCAGCCAATTCTCTTCTTCAGTTGTAAAGTCCTCGAAAAATGCCCAGATCTGTTTCGCCAACTCCCGCAGTTTTTTTTCTTCTGCCTCTTCGGGCGGTTGTGCAGGTCGTAATGCAGACTGATCCAGCCAGCGAATGACAAAGGGGGCCAGAGACCATATAAAGCCAATCGCAAAACCTGTCCACCGCAGTGCAGAGGTGCTGAACACAGCAGTTGCAAGTATAAATATAAATACTAAAGAGTAGCCTCCACGCACCCCCATCACCGCAGGCTGGCCTCCCTGGCGGTTTTGGCGTTCAATTTCTGCGGCGCTCACCCATTCCAGCAAGTGACGTTTTGAGACAAATAAACGGTATAAACTTCTTCCGATTGCATCAAGCAACAACACACTTTGAAACGGAAGTGTCAGGATGATGACTAAAACTTGCCCAACGATAGCCGGCAAGCCGCGCAGACGCCATACAGGCCGCCGAATCGTCGCCAATTGGCGGATCACTGGCAAGAATAGAGTAGCCAACACAAGCACAAGCCATCGCCATGGAGAACCGGGAAGAATGGTCAGACCGAGAAGCAGAAGCACAAACAGTACAGGCAAGAGCAGACTGCGTCGCAGGTTATCGATCATCTGCCAGCGAGTGATGGAGGACAAATCGACTGGCAACAACTTTCCCGATCTGTCGCAAACATGGGAAAACAACCAGCAGAGCAATTGCCAGTCACCGCGCACCCACCGGTGCAGCCGCTTTTGATAGGCATTGAACATAGTTGGGTGGTCGTCGATCAATTCAATGTCTGACAGAAGGCCGGCACGCAAAAAACCGCCTTCCAACAAATCATGGCTAAGTACACAGTTTTCGGGAATGCGTTCACATAATACCTGTGCAAACATATCAACATCAAATATACCCTTGCCCGTAAAAATGCCCTGCCCCAGTCCATCCTGGTATGGATCGGAAACGGCAAACGCATATGGATCGATCCCCGTCTCCCCCGACCACAAAGAAGCGAACCGTGAGCGTTCAGCTGATTCATGGCTAATGCTGATCCGGGGTTGCAGAACGCCATATCCTTCTACAACCCTTGTCTGCGTTTCGTTTAGCCGAGGCCGATTGTATGGCAGATGCAAAGTACCGATCATCCGCTGGGCACTGCCTATGGGAAGCATTGTATCCGCATCGAGTGTGATAATGTAACGAATCCGCGAAAGAACAGTCGAGTCGCCGACAACGAATTCATAAGACGTGTCCTTGCGCCCTTTAAGTAATTCGACAAATTCCACCAACTTGCCGCGCTTGCGCTCCCAGCCCATCCACACCCCTTCAGACGGATTCCATAACCTTCGGCGCTGAAAGAGATGAAAGGTTGTCCCGTCCGACCGGGAATAAGTTTTGTTTAACGACTCAATACTTGTACGCGCAGCCTCGAGAACATCGCTATCCTCCGGAATGCTCTCCGTAGAAGCATCAACAAAATCACCCAGAAGGGCAAAGTGGATATTCGGATCACGATTTGCCAGGTAATGCAATTCAAGCCGATCCGTTAATTCTTTCACTTCTTTGGCTGTTGACCAGATCGTCGGAATAACAACCATAGTGGCAGCTTCTTCCGGTATTCCATGCGAAAAATCATACCTGAGCAGCATCCGGGGAGGCATGGAAAACTCTATCAGCCAGTGTAACCCTGTAACAGCCCATTCACTTGCAGGAAACAGAAGTGCGAGCAGAATTGCCCCCCACTGAGCGGATGTGTAGTTGACATGACCACCTATCCAACCCGCAAATCCAAGAAGGACGAACACGAACAGTCCAATTAGCCAGGTGAAATATGTGACATTGTTGCACCTGAATATCCTTTTTTTCAAAGAAAACCGGGGCTTGCTGCATATTTTCAGCGTACGCCGCAACTTCCTGATGCCGGCGGGATCGAGTAAATAATAAGCTACAAATGTCCGACGCGGCAGTTCGGCCGCGTCTGGATTGGAAACGATCGGTTCACTCGGTGCATCTCTTCCTTCTTCTGCTCCATTGCGCACAATATTTCCACTGGTCAGCTTGCGTTCGACACACACTTGTTCGTATTCTTTTGCGGCAAGTTCAACAGCATGCTTCGCCACCAAATTTTCCGGCACACGCAATTGACGACCCAATTCCTCTATTCGTTTTCTTAGCGAATCACGACTGGAGAAATCAAGTAGTGGATAGACACCTGTTCTTTCCTGGCGCAGAGTACTCTCAACCAGACAAATTTGCTCAAACGGATTGCGCCAATCCCAGCGGGAAAGTTTGCGCAGACTATCAATGATGTTGCCAGCTGCCATTTGATAGGATGCCTGAAGCTGATGCTCGTATGAAACAATCTGATCAAGGCTATCAGGGCCATTTTCCAATTTGCACAACAGCCATTCACGCACCACTCTGGAATCATCTTCCCATTCGCGCAGGTGACTCACTAAGTGAACGATCAACGGACCCGAAAGTGGAATATCTTGTCCCGCTTCTTCCAAAGCTGCTCTGATTGCATCCGGATTTAACTTTGACGGCTCTATCTTAGCCAGCAACCGTTCCACCAGTTTACATACTTCTCGGCGTTCGCAAACTTGTTCCATGACTTCGGTCAAGCGCCGGATTAAAGCAACACGCAGAATCAGCGGGATCGACCACGCCTCGGCAATGGCTAAAACAGATACTTCCTGGTAATAATTTATGTAAGAAATGAATGATTCCTCACTCACTGCTCCTTCTGTATGCTCGAGATAATCGGTACAAAGGGACAGGACACGCAAATCTCCGCTCTTGCGCAAGCGTGGTAAACACCGTAAAAAGGAACCGGACAGTTGGTGTTTGACGATCAATGCCTGCTCCTCGATGAACTCAGCATGGTCGAGCAGCCATTCTTCGGAGGGCTGTGAACAACTTGTACGATTTTCATGCAGAAAACGTACGAAAGAACGCAAACTCTCTATATCCCGATCAAACTGCCGCCACAGTTTTCTGGTCGGCCTACGTCTCACGAACAGATCGTGTGTCAACGCAAGTTCGTGCGCCTTTTGTTTGAGTTGGTTAGTTTTGATCATAGATTCCTCCAGAGAAAGTCAATAATAAAAAAGGTGTAGGCTTATTATTTCCACTTCAATTGGAGATTATTAAATTCGATTTTGTGTCTGTTAGCAAAATACAGCCAGAAATAACAAACCCAGCCTTCCCGATTTGGTTAGCTGGGTTTGTTAAGTCCGGTTAAAAAATTATTATCTTTCAACTCAGTATAAAAACCGCTGCTCTTTGAATAGCCAGCGATGGTGGTGGCAGATCATCCGTTTTCCTGATAAAGTTTTACCTTGCGACAAGAACAAAATTTTCTCTATGTTGTCTGTAACCAATAGTTGTCATTCCGTGGCAGAATTGTATTAAAAGCTGAGTGTTACTGTGGCCCCCTCTCTTCTGACGGCCGTTTGCCTCTTCTACCAAAAAGGGTTACCCTGTGGGCCTGTGGTATCTCAGTCAGATCTCCGCGCGCAAGAGCACAGTCTCAAATAACTCCCCTATCGCTTTCTTCACACTCTCCAGCTTTTGCCTGGTCTCTGCCAGTTTTTCACCGACTGCCGCATAGTAAAATTTAATCTTTGGCTCAGTCCCGGAAGGACGAACAGCGATCCAACTATCATCTGAAAGACGAAAACGTAAGACATTGGCAGGTGGGAGCCCATGATAGCCCGGTAGATAGTCCTCTATTGCCACTACTTTTTGCCTGTTAATCATGGTTGGAGGCTGCCAGCGCAGCTGATCCATCACTGCTTGCATTTTTTTTGTTCCTGCGCTGCCTGGTATGGTGTGTGAGTCTACTCCTTCCAGATGTACTCCATGCATCGAAAACAGGAAGCGGAGTGTGTCGAGAAGAGTACGCCCGGACTGCTTTTCCACCAGGGCCATCTCCGCAGTAAGCAAAGTGGCCTGAACGGCATCCTTGTCCCGCACAAAATCTCCAATCAGGGAACCATAGCTCTCCTCATAGCCAAATAAAAAAGAACGGGAATTCATGTGGTTCGCAAGCCTGATCTGCTCTGCAATATACTTAAAACCAGTAAGAAGATCTTTGCTCTCTATTCCATAGCAATTCGCAATTTTAGTTCCCAGCTCAGAAGTGACAATCGTTTTGCATATATATCCACTCTTTGGCAGTACACCTTTTGTTTTTTTCTGATCCAACAGATAAGAGAGCAGCAAAGCTCCCAGCTGATTTCCGGTTAATGGAATGTATTCTGCCCCTTGCTTCACCAAAACTCCCAAACGATCCGCATCAGGGTCTGTCCCGATGACGAGATCTGCTTCGTACTTTTTCGCATACTCCACCGCCAGATCAAAGGCTCTCGTCTCTTCAGGATTTGGCATAGAAACAGTAGGAAAATCTCCATCCTGGACAAGTTGTTCCTCCACCGGATACAAAACTGAAAACCCAGCCTGTTTCAACACCTTTCGCACAGGTGTCCAACCCGTACCATGAAAAGGGGTAAAAACAATGCGCAAATCCTTCCCATTTTCTTTTACGAGCCTGGGTTGCTCCAAAAGAGCCAGAACCTGACGGTAATAGCTCTGCTCAACATCCTCGTCAATCCAGTGGACCATTCCCTTCTCCACCGCATCGTCCAGTGAGACGGTTGCAATGTTCAGCTCATCTTTTATCTGCGCAATTTCCGCCATGATTGCTTTAGCAGGTTGCTCAAGAAGCTGTCCGCCATCGGCTCCATATACCTTGTATCCGTTATATTCCGGCGGATTGTGACTTGCCGTGATCATAATTCCGCCAACAGTCTGCAGATGGCGGACAGCAAAAGAGAGCATCGGAGTGGGACGAGCCTCCGGATAAAGATAAACGGTAAAGCCTTTTTCTGCCAGGACACCAGCCGCTACTTCCGCAAAAGTTCTGCTTTGATGCCTTGTATCATAAGCGATTGCCACTCCACGCCTGTATGCATCTTTCTCCTTTTTTGCGAGATAGGCAGCAAATCCGGCTGTTACACGGCAGACGGTAAAGCGATTCATCCGATTGGTCCCTGCTCCCATCACTCCGCGCAATCCGGCTGTCCCAAAAGTCAGATTCTGACCAAAGCGCTCTTCTGTTTCTTCTGCAGATAAATTAGCCAGTTCCTCTTGCATGCTTTTCTCCATTTCAGGGTGCTGTTTCCATCTCATATAGATTTCTTGCGCGGTCAATCGATTCACTCCTTTTGATTAAAAAGAAAATCGATGTTTCGATGTTTCATTGTCTCATTGTCGCTTACTGTATCAATCTATTTTTAAAAATAACTGTTCATGCCCGCCAACTGCGCCGGAACCAGCAGTTGGCGGATTCACTTCATATCTTTTTTGTAAAATCATCAGCGCAAAGCAATCAATGCTTCTTCAAATTCCCATACTCCAGGCTACGCCTTTTTGCAGTGCAAAAATACAGACAGTGCCACTTTTTTCGCAAAAAAGTGAGATTACATCACTAGCGTATCGTAATGCATACTCTTGACTTGTCGGGAAGTTCTCATTAAAGTTATTATTTGCGGTGTAATATCTTTCCATAACAACGGTTGTTTAATTAAGAAGACCATGAAATTCACTTTTCGAAAATAAACACCCAGTAAATCGTCCTTACCGGGTGTTTTGTCCTGGTATGGCAGACTTATCCAACAACGCTGGCCTTTGAGCTAATATTTACTACTATCTTCGTTATTGGGATTTCACCCTATAGACTACGCTATAGGGCACACTATAAAAAAAAGCTGCTCGTCCTTTTGCAAAAGGGCGGCAGCTTTTTTTTATAGCGATTCCGATTTACTTCTCTCTCTCTTTTTGCAATGATAGATACGGGCAATTCCTGACGAAATAGTTTCAGCATAAAAATCCAGAAAATCGGAATCAGTCAGAAGATGATTTTCCCGCATATTGGTAATATATAAAGAAGAAATGGTGAGTGCAGGCATTTTTACATCCCGTAATTCCTGAAGTCTTCCTTCGACTGTCTCCGTATCATTTTTTTTGCCAAGATCCATCACGCCATACTTTCGTAAAAAGTTGGCAAGCTGGTTATGGAGCCAACACTGAATTTGCCTTGATTTCAAGCCGGCGGTAACGCTGACATAAGAGGAAAAACCGCACATGGCAGGATCAGGGGAAGCATTGATATGAATACTTAAAAATAAGTCCGCATTTTGCTTGTTGGCCCATTTGCTTCTTTCTTCGGCACTAACATTCATATCGACGGATCGTGTCATTGTGACAGATATATCATGATAATTGAGGAGTTTGCGACGGACCCGAAATGCAATCTCCAAACATACATCCTTTTCAGATAAGGAATAACCGATAGAGCCCCAATCATCACCACCATGTCCCGGGTCAAGACATACCAACATGATTTTCACCTCACATAGAGACAGTGCTACTTGCTCATTGACTTTTTCCCTTGATATGTATTTTACAAACAGGCAATTCAATAAAAGTTCAATAAAATGGACATCAAAAAAATATCCCCTGGTCAATGCGAGCCGACAAGTCTCAGGAAGCAATTTTCAGGGGACTATTTCATTGCCATTCTGAAAAGGGAATTGATTTGCCCCTAAAAATGGCTTCCCCAAACTTAGCCAGTTTGCAGACGTCATCATCTAAAAGCTTTCCCAAATGACCACTTTTTCAAGTGGTAACCGTGGTGTCGGGCATACAGAACCAGCCCTTTTTCCGATTGTAATCAGTAGAACAGGAACATACCGTTTCGGTACTTGAAAAACCTCTGCCAATTTTTTTCGGTCAAATCCTCCGATCGGGCATGTGTCATACCCTTTGGCTTTTGCCGCCAACATGATCTGCATTGCGGCCAAACCGGCATTTAGCATAGCTTCATCTCGAGCAAACTGGAGATTGTTCCGGTAAGCATCGTCAACCTGGCCTATCATCCGGTCATAAACTTCCCGGGAAATTTTCCCCTCCTTCAGGGATTTACCGTAAACCTCTCTTGCATTGACATCGGCTTTCAAGTCACCCAAAACAACGACCGTAGCCGCCGCATCGGCCACTTGAGCCTGATTATTGGCAATGGCGTGCAAACGTTCTTTCATCTGGCGGGAAGTAATCACCAAAAACCGCCAATGTTGCAAATTCCATGATGAAGGAGCCTGGGTGGCTATCTTCAATATTTTGTTCAGTTCCTGTTGTGAAATACTTGCTTGCGAATCATACTTGCGGACACTTTGCCGTGCTTTCATCACTTCAATCGCACTTACGGGTTCAGTTGACATCCGACCACCTCATTTATCAATTGGTAAAAAAAGCAACTGAAAATATTATAATAAGATTAATCTTTTTTAAATAGGATACCAAATTTATATCTATTTCAACATAACTCCAGCTTCTTTATCAGGTTTTATTCTATTTCATATAATGACAGTTCAACACTCTGATGTTTGAGTAAATCTCCCTATCCCAATCTCCTTTTCGTTGCTTCGCCTCAAACTTTAACGCTTGAATAACTTCAAGCGGGGCCAAATATCACAACGTTTGACAACCTGCTTCACGCTGTTGATTTTTTTAGTCCCGTGTTTTTACCTTAAAGGATTGGTAGAACACTTAAATCTTATTCAGGAACTTGACAGTTGTGGATTGTAATAATAAAAAAATTGCTCCAGATATCTTCAAAAAGAAAATATCGAGCAACACTCGGAAGATTATCATCATAATCTGAATGGAAGGTTTTGTTGCCCTGTTATTCTGTCCATGTGGCTGGCTTTTAATCCTTAACCCCAACGACTGCTTGAGCAGGGAACAAAAGGATCGTCTTCTTCAGAATCTCCCCAAAACCAAAACGGTTTTACCATGTAAACGTCTGCCCAAGCGGAGACCTTCACACGGTTATCCACTTTATACTGCACACCTGTAATATATGGATCATTCTTATTTTACTGTCACAATCAATTTCGCAATTGTCTTTGATACGTCCCGCAATATCCTGTGCCATTTCCTTTTTAAAACATTGCTTAAGCCATGATGAAACCGGATTTCACAAGGTTCGACTCCGATCACTACCCCCTCTCTCATCTCTTTCTGCTGATATAACACTTCAAATAAATGAAGGTTATGCGGCGAAATTGGCAATATTGGCTGTTTTGGCAGACTGGAAAATGGAATAACGGAGATCTCTCCCGGCTCTTTTCCTGAAAAAATCGCATCAAGAATAATGACAAAGCGGGCTCCTTCTATCTGCTCAAGAGAATAATCGATATCTGACTCCCCGATCACATATCGAATATTTGGTTTTTTATTCAGGCGAGCCATTTCACGAACCAGACAGACGCCTACCCCATCATCCATCATCAGCTGGTTTCCAATGCCCAGAACAATGATTTTTCCCATTAAAACACCTTGATTGTTATGGCCTGTTTTCCCGGACGGTACACATGCGTCGCACAAGACATACAGGGATCAAATGATCGAAGAATTCTTCCAATCTCCACAGGTTGATCCGGATTTTCAATCGGTGTGCCGATCAAGGCTTCCTCCGCCACTCCCCTTAATCCATGCTCATCACGTGGGGAAAAATCCCATGTTGATGGGGTTATGATCTGATAGAACGAGATTTTCTTTTGCCTTATTTTCAGCCAGTGGCCCAATGCCCCTCGGGTGGTATCTACCAGTCCCCTCCCATTTGCTGACTCCGGGATTTCATATTTTTTTTGCATATCAACTCCTGGTATAATTTCCCGCAGTAAAATTGCCATAATTTCAGCAATTTTCCTTGTCTCAAGAACCCTGGCGATCATCCGGTCCATAGCTGAAACCCGACAGTCATACGCTTTGCTTAAAATTAATCTTGCCAACGGCCCAACCTCAGCCGGCTGGCTATTGTACCTTGGCGCTTTTACCCAGGTATAGGCATTTTTCTTGTCCATATCCGGTTCCGGAACGATAGTGTCAGGTTGATAAGAGTTTTCCTCTGCCTTAAACCAGGAGTAATCAATATTCTCCTGTATGTTATTTTCATCAAATGACTCAAGGGTTTCATTAATAAATGCAAGCGGATTGACATAGAGTGTTCCCAGTTCTTTATAATCGTTAAACACCCCGTAAGTCAGGAGATTGCCGTAACCGCCACCAAGTTTGAAATAATCCGGATAATAACGGGCGATATCGTATACGTCCGGAATCATTTTTTCCTCAATAAACAGGGAAATTTCCTGCAAGTTGGAATCCAGATGGACGATTTTCTCGGCAGTGGCCTGTGTCGTGATTCCTCCAATAAAGACCCCGTGATTATGAGGAGCTTTCCCTCCCAGCACGGCCAGCATCTGATGTGCCAAGCGGCTGATGGCCAGCGAATCAAAATAATGTCTGGCAATCCGGTCATTAACTGCTCCGGGCAATCGGTAATCATCATGACCTGACTGTAAAAGGGTATTTTGTTCCATTTTTACAAAGTCGGGAATTGTATATTGATAAAAATGGCGAATGTGATTTTGCAAAAACTCACAGCAATGAATAATATCTCTCAGATATCTTCCCTGTTCTGTTGGCTCAATCTTTAATGCATCCTCCAGGGAAAGGGATGAGGCCATGGAATGGGCAGCCGAACAAATGCCACATATCCTCTGAGTGAAATAAACTGCATCGAACGGGCTTCTTCCCACCAACATCTGTTCGAAACCTCGAAATAAATTTCCTTTTGTTTTGGCCTCAACCACCTGATTCTTTTCGACAAGGACATCAATTTCCATAAATCCGCTGATTCGCGTCAACGGATTTATCACAATCCGTTTACTCATTTTTCAACATCCTTGTAGTATTATAGCTGATAAATGGGGCCATCGCATCCGGAAAGCCAAACTGGGCACATCCGATACATGGGGTATCATCACCGATCGGCCAATTGACATGGCCATTCCACTGTCTCGTCGGACAATCTGTCCTTGTAACTGGGCCACGGCAGCCAAGCTTGAACAGGCAAGTCTTATCCCCCAGCTTTTCAGCAAAGATACCACGGTCAAAAAATGGCCTTCTTGGACAGCGGTCATGGATCAGTGTACCGTAAAACAGTAATGGTCTATCCAGGTTGTCTGTTTCCGGTTCCCCAAACAATAGCAGATGAGCCAACGTTCCCAAAAACCAGTCAGGATTAACGGGACATCCGGGCAACTTTATCATATTCCTGCCAGGAAGAACATTTTGCAGGCTGACCGATTGGGAAGGATTTGGGCGAGCTGCCGATACTCCGCCATGAGTAGCGCATGCTCCCACCGCAAGAATATGCGACGCTTTCTTACCAAGAAGCGTGGCAGCATGAAGGCCGGTAAGCGGTCTTCCATTCCACCTTCCGATCACATTGTACAGGCCGTTGTTTTTTAAAGCCACAGCCCCTTCAACAGCTAGAATATACTCTTCATCCATGACGTTTATCAGTTTTTCAATGGCCTTTTCTCCTTCAGAAGTCATTAAACTGTTGCTATAACGAAGATAAACCATTGAATTGAACAGGTAGGCAAAATCCGGATTTTGCCCGTCCAATAAAGAAATGATATTGCCGGAGCACCCGTTCAGTTCCAAATAAACAAGGTTCTTTCTCTTGATAAGCCCTCTGTTTATCTGGTCAATTGCTGCTTTGGCCAGTCTTCCGGCAATCGCTTTGCTGTTTAATGACTCTGGCGGCAAAACCCGCTCCATTACACCAACCTCCCCACTACGGGCATCGTGGCCAAAATCGATTGTTGCCCCGTGTGGCATGAGGCAAATTCCCGGGTATAATCTTTTCCAGCCGTCAGGCCAAAGTGCGTAGCCGCTGCCCATGCCCTGTTGTTTGTTACATCATAAACGGTTCCATTTACCGCGACATAGGCTGGTTTCCCGTTTTTTCCATCAAACGATAATAATTGGTCAGTGGTAAAAGTTCGTTGGTCAGGCGGGCTCACAGGCTGGCCGGGTAAAGGTACAACCGGTAAAGGCACAGAAGTTCTGGCTTGGTTGGCCAATAACTGACTTAAAAAGTGAATCATGGAAAGCTTATCCCATAGCCGATGCATAATTTGTGATTTCATAGCAGTTTCATACACTGAGGAAAGCATACACAGATCCTGGCGCGCCTGAGTAACAAGATAATCCAGTTGCCATCTCACCAACTCAACATTTTGCATGATTCCTCTCCTTTAGGCAGGTTCACCGTATCATATGCAACCATTTTGAAATAATTAACAAGTTGCGGGTAAAAGTACGACATGCAAGCCCCGTATGGACTGATCAGGATAAAAAAATACCGTACCCTCATTCTTTTGAAAAAAGGTACGGTGTTGCTCACATTGATTATTTCCGAAGTAACAAATACACAAAGTAAGGTGCACCAATCAGGGAAGCCATGATTCCAGCGGGTATACCTTCCGGTTCCAGCAGGTTGCGCCCGATGGTATCGGCAAACAGGAGAAGCCAGCCACCGATCAAAAGCGCAATCGGTAGAAACAACTGATTTCTGGGGCCAATCAACGCTTTAGCCAAGTGAGGCGCCATCAATCCGATAAAAGCGATGGCTCCTGTTACCGAGACAGCAGCGGCAGCAAGCACAACGGCTGTCAGCAAGAGTAGAAATCTCTCTTTTACAATGGGCAAACCCACTCCGATTGCCACCGAATCATTCAGACTGAGCAGATTTAGCTGATCGGCTTTATACAGGGTATATGGAATGAATACAGCCAGCCAGGGAAGGATGGCCACAATAAATGGCCAGTCTGTGCCCCAGATATCCCCCGCCAGCCACCCGGCAATGAAATCCACTTTTTCGCGTTCCGCAGAAGAAATGAGTACAATCATGGCTCCGGATAAAGCCATGGAGAACCCGATACCCACAAGAATCATTCTGATCGGCTGGAGTCCCGATCCTTTCTGATAGGAGAAAATGTATATCATGATGGCCGTCACTAACGCTCCAACAAATGCCGCCACAGGCAACAGATAAGTAAACCAACCTGCATCAACCGGAAAAAACAGAAAGAAGACAGCAACGCCCACTCCCGCTCCGGAATTGATTCCGATGATTCCGGGATCGGCCAGATCATTTCGTGAGAGTCCCTGCAATACTGCCCCTGACATGGCCAGAGCCATTCCGGCGAGGAGGGTAACCACGATTCTCGGCAGGCGAATAGCAAACAGGATAAACTCTTCCCTGAATGTCCCGTTTCCCAGCAGGGTAGGCAATATCCGGTCATAGGAGACGGAGGAGTAGCCCAAGCCAAGACTCAAAGTAATGGTTAACGCGATCAAAACAAACAGAATGCCGATGATCAGCTTCTGTTTCCTTTGTATCGAAGGATGGATCATATGAGAGTCCTCCCTCCTTTATGGACGATAAACAGAAAGAAGGGCAGACCCAGCATGGAAACAATGGCATAGACCGGTATTTCATAGGGGGCGTTGATTGTCCGTCCGAGCATATCGGCCAGAAGCATGAAAGATGCTCCGATGATAGCTGACATGGGAAGAACGAAACGGTAATCCGTCCCGCTAAAACTTCTTGCTATATGTGGAACCATCAGCCCGATAAAAGCCATATTCCCGACAAGCGCAACAGCTGAACCAGCTAGCAGGACAATGACAATAAAAAGGATCATTTTAATAAGGTTGGTCTTCTGCCCCAATCCAACAGCAACCTCTTCATTTAAACTGAGAATGGTCAACTGTCTTGCAAGATAAAACGATACAACCATCCCCAAAACAATAAATGGTACAGCCACTTGCAGCTGGTTCCACGAAGTTCCGATCAGGCCCCCCGCAGTCCACATCGATACATCTTTGGAGATTTTGAAATACAGACCGGTTCCCTCGGCAACTCCATACAAAAAGGCCGATACGGCAGCTCCGGCAAGAACAATCCGCATTGGTGAAAAGCCGCCCCTTTTCATCGCCCCGATCCCGAACACCAGAATCATGCCCATGGCAGCACCGATAAAACAGGCAATAGTCGTTGCCATATATCCAGCGGAAGGGCTGAGTGCCA
This sequence comes from uncultured Thermoactinomyces sp., assembly GCA_965544045.1. GTDB lineage: Bacteria > Bacillota > Bacilli > Thermoactinomycetales > Thermoactinomycetaceae > Thermoactinomyces. The sequence continues at coordinate 303,243 of CBEULT010000001.1, read as the reverse complement.
GCATGATAGCCAGAGCAGCATTTGCCCCCGCCGTAAGTCCCAGCAATCCGGGATCGGCAAGCGGATTTCTGGTCAGTCCCTGCATAATCGCTCCGGCTACAGAAAGGGCTGCCCCGACAAAGACAGCTGCCACTTCACGTGGCAAGCGAATTTCCCGGATCATCACAATCGTATCTGTTTTTTCACGGGATAGGAGAGCCAGCCCGACTTCCCTGATACTCGTTTCAGCCGCCCCCCAAACCATAGCTGCCAAAAAACAACAGATTAAGACAAAAAGTCCAATCATGAACTTGTAAAACAATAAAAGGGATTTTTTCTGTTTGATCATGAATATCTCATCTTTCTAACAGCAAGAAGAGGAATTCCCGGTAAAGAATCCCTCCTGCATTCTTATTGGTTTAAAAATGCTTTTTCAAGAAAATCCAGTTGATATTCCAGGGTATCGGGATCATTGAAATAGAATTCTTTGGCATTCACTTCAAAAACCCGGTTGTTTTTTACAGCAGGTATATTTCGATAGGTTTCTGTTTCCTGAAAAGATGTATCCCCATCGGCATTTTTGCTGAAAATGACGTAATCACCGGCAAAATCAGGCAAAACTTCTGGTGAAATGGCATAGTAACCCTGTTTAAGCGCCATCTTTTTAACTTTTTCAGGCATGTTCAGTTTCATTGCCTGATACAAGACTTCCGTGCCGCGCCCCCAGTCGTTGCCAAAAACGTACAATTGTTTATCGTAATTTTCAATGACCGAAACAGTAGCATCTTCGCCAATCTTCGCCTTGATTTGCTCTCCGGCCTGTGTGGCCTTTCTCTTGAATTCCTCAATCCATTTCTTCGCTTCTTCTTCTTTATTCAAAAGTTTTCCGATTTCCAGGTGCTGCTCCAGGTAATCCACTTTCCCGTATGTGAAGGTAACGGTAGGAGCAATCTGTTTTAATTTATCCACATTTTTCGTATTTGAAAGCCCGATGATCAAATCAGGATTCAGTTCAATAATTTTCTCCAGATTTTCATCGGTTACGACTTCCACATTTTTCAGTTCATCAAAGCGGGGATTTATTTTGGACCAGGAATCCACCCCGACAATATTCACACCCAACGACTGGACATTCCCTGCAAATGTTGAAAGCACAATAACTCTTTGCGGATTGGCGGGCACCTCGACAGGTCCGTTCTCTGATTGGTAAGTGATCGTTTCCGCTTGACCAGTTTCACCCTTTTTCGGATTTGGCCCTCCGCAGGCACTAAGAATAAGTACCAGTGCAAGCAGGAATGGCAGCAATTTTTTCATGACTTTCTTCTCCTTTTAACAAATTGTACGTGATACATATGGGTTTATCAGTACGGGGATCTCTTCCGATTTCAGCATCGATCTGAAAAATCTCCTCAAGTACTTTTCGGTTTATCACTTCCTCGCTGCTTCCGGTCTTTACAATTCTTCCGTCTTTCAACGCCACCAGGAAATCCGCAAAACGGGCCGCCTGGTTCAAGTCGTGCAACACCATGATAATCGTCCGTTCCTGCTCCCGATTAAGCCTTTGCAAAAGTTCCAAAACTTCCAACTGATGCGCCAGATCCAGATACGTAGTCGGTTCATCGAGAAATATCATCTCTGTCTCCTGGGCAAGGGCCAATGCGATCCAGACCCGCTGCCTTTGACCTCCGGACAATGAGTCTACCGGTGTGTATTTATAGCTTCTGGTACCGGTTACCTCCATAGCCCAGTCAATAACCTCCCGATCCTCTTTTGTCAGTCTTCCAAACCCTTTTTGATAAGGAAAGCGCCCATACGAAACCAGTTCTCCCACTGTCAGACCAGCTGCCCCCTCCGGTGATTGGGGGAGAATCGCCATTTTCCGAGCCAGGCTTTTTGTATCCTCCCGGGCAATGCAAACCCCGTCAAGCAAAATCGATCCTGAACGATGAGGAATAATCCGTGACATGGCTTTTAAAAGGGTGGATTTGCCGCAACCGTTTGGTCCGATGATAACTGTTATCTTTTTATCAGGAATTTCAACCGTCAGATCCCTTACAACTGTTCGCTCCCCATACCCGACATGTAATTCCTTTGCGTAAAGGCGAACCATGAAAATGCCTCCAAAAATTTATTAATGAGAATGATTTTCACTATCTGTCGATAATAATATAAAACTATTTCCTGTTTGCGTCAACATAAACAGATTGTTTAATTATATGGACCATTATCATAATAGAAGGTTATTTGGCGCCATGCTTTGAATTTCATCAGCAATTGCCAAGATCATAATATTTATTGAATATTCGGAAATAAAATTTCCCAAAATGCATTTCCGACCTGTGAGGCATAAAACTGGGCCCGATTACTCTACGGAGTTTTTTAACAACATAAAACAGTTTTTTATTTTTTTGGTATCTGCTTCTGTTTTGCAGACGATCAGGCAAGTATCGTTCCCGCAAATAGTCCCCATTATCTCTTCCCATTTAATTTGGTCAATAAAAAAACCAATCGCATGGGCATTACCTGGTAAAGTTTTCAACAAAATCAAATTATTAACTGAATCGATATTTATCAGGACATTTGCCATCACCCGCTTTAGTTTCTCCAACAATTCACCCTGAGGCAAGCTGGAAATTGGTAAACTGTATTTATATCTCCCATTGCCTACGGGGATTTTTGCAAGTTGAAGTTCCTTGATATCTCTGCTGACAGTTGCTTGTGTTACATGATACCCCAGTGATTTTAATCGTTCGACCATTTGTTTTTGCGTTTCAATTTCCTCATTGGAAACCAGCTCGCGTATGGTCAAATAGCGTTGGAGTTTACCCATCCTTGCACATCTCCTTGTGAAGATTTCATTCAGCATATAATGGGCTAATTGACATCATAGAAATTGAATACATTTGTATTATAATAAAAAACATATGTCAAAATCATAAAATATTATAAACAGAAAAACAAAAAGGAGTGAAAACTCCTATCAAGGTAAAAAATATATTAGAAGGCGATTTTTACACCTTGCAGATAAGATGCGGGAACTTGCGCATTCGATTTTACTCATTTACTCCAAACATTTTTTCCCATTTTCTTCTGGAGTCGTTCCAGCAGTGACTTCACTAAAAATCGCCTTCAGAAATCATTTTTCATCTAAAAGATTTTACTGTTCTCAAAAGAATTTTTTGCTCGTCCATGATAATTTTTACCCTTTACAGATTACCGTTCCAGCTTTTCCAAGTAACGCCTCAAACCCTTTGTTCAAAGAAGTAACAATCCCGATCCTTCCTGGTTTGAATTCAACAAATTTTATTGCCGCTTCCACCTTGGGCAACATACTGCCCCTTCCAAAATGTCCTTCTTGTGCATATTTTTTCAGCAATTGCGTTGAAACCCTTCCCAATGCTGTTTGATCAGGCTTTTTATAATTAATGTAAACGTTATCAACCCCTGTTAAAATCAATAAAATATCTGCATCAATCAATTCGGCGAGTTTTTGCGATGCAAAATCTTTATCGATAACCCCCTCTACTCCGACTATTTGATTATGATTGCGATAGACCGGTATACCGCCGCCGCCCGTACAAATAACAATATTTCCTTTTTCAATCAGATTCTCTATAATTCCATGCTCCAATATATTTACTGGTTTTGGAGAAGGTACTACTTTCCTCCAACCCCTTCCCGCATCTTCGCGGTAAACATCACCGGTTTCCTCCATCAGTCTTTTTGCTTCCTGCTCAGAATAGAAAGGACCAATCGGTTTGTCGGGATTTTCAAAAGCCTGGTCATTTCTATCAACTTCCACACGTGTTACAATAGCTGCTATATCTTTTGATATTCCTTGTTCCCGCAGCTTCACGTCCAATTCTTTTTCCAGCCAATATCCGATCATTCCCTGGCTCATCGCACCGCAAGTATCCAGAGGCATTGCCGGAGTCTGCCTTGAATCAGCTTTCATTTGTTGCAATAAAATATTGCCGACTTGGGGACCATTGCCATGTGTTATAACAACCTGGTAACCTGATTCAACAATCTTCACCAACTGTGCAGCGGTATGCTCAATCGCTTTTTGCTGGGTTTCGGCAGTACCATCTTCTGATTGAATGGCATTCCCACCCAAAGCCACTACTATTCTCCCTTTTCCTCTTTCCATACAGCAGTCCTCCTATGAAACAAATATTAAATTGTTATATTACAATTTGCAGGTCCTGAAAGAAAATAATTAATCCCCGCCGCATATACCGGCCATATTGCATAAATGGAGGCAATGCCCCAATATCGGATCATTCCGGTTTCCTTTTCTGTCTACGACAGCAAAAACATAAAGTTATGGGTTGCACCTGAAAAGAGTACTGAAATCAAATATAATTGCACCAAACTATTTATTAGCCACAAGGAAAGTGCTTTATTCTTCAACAGAAAACTACGTCCTTCAAAATATATTTTTATAATTGACCATTTGTCGCCACCATCACCGCCTTAATGGTATGAAGCCTGTTTTCTGCCTCATCAAAAACACGTGAATTTTTGCTTTGAAATACTTCATCGGTCACTTCCATTTCTTTCAATCCATACTTTCTATAAATATTTCTGCCGATTTCTGTCTCCAAGTCATGGAAACTTGGCAAGCAATGCAAAAATATAAAATCCTCATTGCCTGTTTTTTTAATCATTTCTCTATTTACCTGGTATGGCAGCAATAACTCAATTCTTTCCTGATACTTGTCTTCTTCACCCATAGAAAACCAAACATCTGTATAAATTACATCCACTCCGGAAACCGCTTCATCCACATCTTCCGTAACAGTTATCTTTCCATAGGAAGTTTTTGCGATTTCCTCTGCAACATTAACTGTTTCTTTGTTCGGAAATAACTCTTTCGGTGAGCAAATCCGAACATCCATTCCCACTTTTGCCCCGCCAATTAATAAACTGTTGGCCACATTATTTCTTCCATCTCCGACATAAACCAATTTAATCCCCTTAAGGTGTCCGAGATTCTCTTTGATTGTCAGGAAATCTGCCAGAATTTGGGTTGGATGATATTCATTAGTCAGCCCATTCCAGACCGGGACTCCCGAATATTTCGCCAAATCTTCCACAGTTGATTGTTCAAAACCACGAAACTCAATACCGTCAAACATGCGGCCAAGTACGATTGCCGTATCGCGAGTCGATTCTTTTTTCCCGAATTGGATATCATTTTTACCCAAATATTCCGGATGTGCCCCCAGATCAATGCTTGCAACAGTAAAAGCACAGCGGGTTCTGGTTGATGGTTTTTCAAAGATTAATGCAATGTTTTGGCCAACCAGATAACGATGTGGTACTCTGTTTTTCTTTTTTTCTTTTAACTCCGCGGCTAAATCAATCAGAAAATTTATTTCTTCTTCTGTGAAGTCCTTAAGAGTAAGAAAGCTTCTTCCTGACAATTGATTCGACAATGTTGATTTCATTCCGATTCCTCCTTTTAATATTGACAACGCTTACAATGTTTTTGATTTAAATATTCTTTCTTACCAATGGCATACTCATGCAACGTGGTCCTCCGCGCCCTCTCAACAATTCGGAACTCAATATTTCTATTACCTCAACGCCGTTTTCCCTCAGCAGTTTATTGGATTCATAGTTGCGATCATAAGTAACAACAACACCAGGAGCAACTGCCAAAGTATTGGAACCGTCATTCCATTGTTCTCTCGGGCCAATAATTTCATCTCCCCCACCGCAAGGAATAAACAAAATCTCATTTAACCCCAACAGTTCTTGTAAAGTGTCCATTAAATTTGACTTTTGTGTAATCCTCAGGGTTTCCTGATCGGTTCCTTTCTCCAAGATATAAACATTCATTTTTCCTTTTTTGTTTTGAATTTCATGATGAATAGTAAACTTGTCATAATCCACCATCGTAAAAACTGTATCCAAATGCATGAAAGCCCTGGACTTTGGAATTTCTACCGCAACAATATATTTAAAATCACTTTGGCTTTTAAAAAGATTAACCGCAAAATGTTCAACTGCTTTGGCATCAGTTCTCGAGCTGATACCAATCGCAATCGTTTCTTTATTAAGCACCAATTGGTCTCCGCCTTCCAGCGAATGATCATAATCACGGTTAAACCAGACAGGAATATTTTTCTTTGCAAATCGTGGATGGTATTTAAAAATATAGGACATAAACAGTGACTCTTTTTGTCTTGCATTTTCCTTCATCCGGTTAATCGTCAGGCCGTTTCCAACGACAGCAGCGGGATCACGAGTAAAATAAAGATTGGGCATTGGATCCAAATAAAATGGGTTATGGTCTTCCATCAATTCATATAAATGTACTTTTTTTAATGAATCAATTTCCGATTTGCGGACCCCGGATACAATTTTTTCAATCATATCTTCAGTATCAAAAGATAACAAGTACTCAAACAGTGTTTCAAAAGAACTGTGTCCTGTAACCCTGGACTCCATTAAAAAAACATTTATAAATTGTCTTTTTAATTGATTGGTACTTAGTGTTTCTGCCAGAAGAGTGGTTAAATATAAAACTTCTACTCCCATATTTTTCAAAACAGACGAAAAATAGTCGTGTTCTTTTTGGATTACTGGTAAAAAAGGAATATCATCAAAAAGCAATTTTTTCAGAAATTCCGGAGTTAAATTCTCCACCTCTTTCCCCGGGCGATGTAATAAAACTGTTTGCAGTTCACCAATCTCCGAATTTACAAGCAATGAATTCCTCATGCAGTCTATCCCCCCTATATAAACTTGCCTGTCAGACTTTTCATCTTAACAATAATATAAAATAAAAATATTTTATGTAAAATAATTTACATAACCGGTTATTAATTTTTAACATATGTCCGGTCAGTTTTTTTACCTGTTTCGGTTTTCCCGTGTGAGAATTTCATCTCCCCTTTGAAATTCATGGTTTTAGTAAAATCGGATATTACAATTTTTTTAATATGACTCGGAAAAGCATTAGTTTATTTATCTTTTTAGTACAATAAAAGTATAATATCATTCAGGAGTATATGTAATTTTTATTCACATATATGTATTTTTATAGATTTTTGACCAAGGCTATTTATTGACAACTTACTACTGACAAATAGAAACCTGGACTATTGAAACCTTCTTCAAAAGTAAACTAGAATAACTGAACAGAAGGATGAAAAATGATGGTAAATTGTGTTAACAACCTTAAAAACCTCGATTTTTTTTCCCATCTGGATGACAGTAAGCTCAAGAAGTATGAAAACCATTTATTCCAACGTACTTACAAAAAAAAACAAATATTATTTACTAAGGGTGATCCAAGAGAAAGAATATATTTTTTAATTAGCGGATATGTGAAACTGGAGAATAACAACACAGACATGACAGCGCAGTATATCGATTATGTCAGGCCAAATGAATTATTTCCATATGGCGGCATGTTTTTTGATGACTTCTACCATTATTCCGCCTGTGCTTTAACAGATATATTGGTTTACTATATTCCCGCCAAGTTTTTTGAAGATAATGCAAGCGCAGACAAAAAGCAGCTATTTAATATCATCAGACGATTATCAAATATTCTGGAACACCATGAAAACCGCTTGAAAATCATTAATTCAAATTACGCAAAAGACAGGGTAATCCTGTCAATTGCTTACCTGGTAAAAACCTGTGGCGTGAAAACAGATAACGGAATCATGATCGATGTGCCGTTGACATTAACGGAAATTGCCAAATTAACCGGGACTTCGCGAGTATCTGTTTCCCACATATTTAAAGATCTGAAAAAGGAAAACTTGCTTTCGGATCAGTCAAACCATATTATTGTCCATAACCCTGATTATTTTTTGCTACAATTGTAAATATAGTCAATTTTAATATTTTAACCCTTTTTTTACCATAATCGAGTTTTATCCATTTACAAATCTCTCCCTGTACATGCTGATAAGGTAAATAAAAAAACAGCATCCCTATTCTCTTGAACAGAGCTACTGTCTTCTGAAGTCTTGCTGTCCGGTCATTTCGTCAGTATTTTGTTTTATAGAAGTTTAATATTTACATTTCCCCATGTTTATGGCATCTTTTTCGTCTGCGGCAACCGCCACCGTTACAAAATCTGCCCTCCCCGTCACAAAGCCTGTATTCCCCTCCCTCAATCCTGAGTACCGTTCCATTTACCAATGAAGCGGCCAGTTTTTTTCTGGCACGATTATAAATTCCCTGAACAGTTGTGCGGGCGATACCCATCTGACTGGCACATTCGGCCTGATTCAGCCCTTCCAGATCAATCAGGCGGATTGTCTCATATTCGTCCACTGTCATCTGCACAAAATCATTTTTTCCGTCTGTTAAATCAAGCGGCCCAAATTGATTGGTGTCAGGCAAACCGCATACTTTTCTCCATTTTCTTGGCCTTGGCATCAGATCCAGCCTCCTTCAGGAACAGAAGCAACCAGAGCGTCCTCTGGTTACTTCTGTGGATTCTTACAAATTTTCCAATTGCTTGTCAACCTCTTCAATCTGTTTTTGAAACAACTCTTTTTGTTTTTGGAGCAATTCCTTTTTTGCTTCGGGAGAAACCAAATCCCATTGCAAATATTTTCCTGAACCGTATCCCCGCCTGCGCCTGCAGCCAAATCCCATACCCAGGCCAGCTATATTTCCAACTGCATCTGCCTCTTTGCAAAATCCACGGCCTCTTCCTGTCATCGATCCAAATCCCATTGGACCCGTTCCGTCTCTTCCCGGCATGCCGACACCTCCTCTTTTTATTTATGACATATGTCATTTACAAGTTAATTATACACCGTTTATGACATATGTCAATAATATACCCGATTTTCCCGGCCGAATATCAATATCTCTGACTGGACTGGTTAAGAAAATCAGTTTTCTTTAAGTCAGGCAAGCAAATAAAGGTTTTCGATCTTTGATCAAAATAATAGCTGTAAGCAAAAATGCCAATCCGTCAGCTAATGAAAAGGACATCCATACACCCTTCAAGCCAAAAAAATGGGGAAGGATAAAGACAAGAGGAAGTAAAAACAACACTCGCCTGGACAGAGACAACATAAAAGCTTTTTTTGCCTTGCCAAGCGCCTGGTAGAATCCCGAAGCGACCATGGGCATGCCAATCATTGGAGTCACCAGGAATATCCACCTCAATGCTTCCGAACCATTTTTGATTATCTCATTATCGGCAGTGAAAATATTCATTAAAAGCCCTGGAATTGTCAATATTATAATCCATGTAATAATTGCAATTACGGTGGCAATATATATACACAGTTTAAAAGTTCGTCTCACTCTCTCTGCCAAACCGGCTCCATAATTAAATCCGATAATTGGCTGCATTCCCTGGACAATTCCTGAAATCGGCATATCAGAAAAGGTAAGAAGCCGGTTGATAATACCAAAAATTGCGATTTCGTTTTCTCCGCCAAAAGTAACAAGTATCCGGTTCACCGAAACAACCATCAGACTTGTCGCTGACATCATTACAAAAGCAGGCAGACCAATCCCGATAATTTCTTTTACCAAACAGAAATCGGGCTTCCAGCCGATCCAGTTTATACGAAGCGAACTTCCTCCACCCAGGAAATACTTCAGGAGCCAGATAGCTGATATGCTTTGTCCAATGACAGTTGCCAATGCCGCACCATGCATGCCCATTTGAAGACCAAAAATAAGTACGGGGGTAATAATCAGTTTGACAACTGTTCCGATTATCATGGTATTCATGGCCAATTTGGCATTGCCTTCCGCACGGACAACATAGTTTGTGCCCATGGCAAAAGAAAAAATCACTGAACCTGTGAGAATAATCTGCAGATAGTCTTTGGCATACAGCAAAATCGCATCTGTTGCCCCAAAAAACCTTAACAGGGGATCAATCAACAAAAAGGCACCAGTCGCAACAATCATGGTAAAAAATATTATCAGCCAGATAATATGCCCAAATACTTTATTTGCTTCATCCAGGCGCTTTTCTCCCAATCGCCTTGAGATGACAGAAGCACCGCCTACTCCAAAGGTTGCTGCACTGGCCGCGATGATCATCTGAATAGGAAATACAATTGACAAAGCAGCTAATCCGATTGTACCAACTCCTCGGGCCATGAAAATGGCATCAAGGATATTGTAAAGTGCAGTTACAAACATTCCGATGAAAGCAGGCAAAGATAGTTTCACCAATAAAGCGGGGATTTTTTCAGTTCCCAAACGGCTGCTTTGCTGCTTCATTAGAATGCTCCCTTTCCATATCCGAAATGTAATTGACTGCGTTGTTGGAAATTCTCTTTAACATATTTAGTAACCGGGTTCTTTCATCATCTGTAAAGTCTTGCACCAGAATTTCCGTCCATTGTTTCATCACCGATTTGATCATAGGTTCCAAGGCCAACGCTTTTTCGGTAAGAAACACCAAATTGATGCGGCGATCGCGTTCACTTGACTTACGGATGACAAATCCCTGTTTTTCAAGCTTTTTTAACGCACGGGCTGTTGTGGTTTTGTCGATATTTAACATTTGGGCCAATTTATCCTGTGAAATACCATCTTTTCGGTACAAAACCCCTAAAAAACCCAATTGTCCGGAACCAATGCCAACATCCACGAATTTTCGTGCCTTGTAGATCATGCTGTAACGGTGAATGGTTGAAATCCACTTTCCCACCGACTCATGATGATTCGACAAGCTGACCATATCCTTTCCTAATAGTTGTAAATACAACTAACTAAAAAAATAACAGAGATTAGTTGTGTATGCAACAAAAATCCGGAATAATCATTGCTTGTCTAATATCAAAAAAGCCCCTGTAAGCAGGGGCTTCAGACTTTCGCCTGAATTTCTCTGTCATTACTTCTTCTTATAAAAGGCAAAACAAATGTAACACATGCGCCACGGCCATTGTCATTAAAGGCAGTTATGCTTCCACCATGCATTTCTACCAGTTTTTTTGCAATGTAGAGGCCAAGCCCAACATGTCCGTTTTTTCGGGAACGGGCTTCGTCTCCTTTATAAAATTTGGTAAAGAGCTTTGCCAGATCTTTGTTGCTAAATCCCTTTCCTGTATCACATATTTCAAATTGAATCCAATCACTGGCAAGATCCGCATTAATTCTTATCGTCCCGTTTTCCGGAGTATATCGGATGCTGTTCAACATGATATTGTCAAATATGCGGTCAAGTTTTATTACATCCACGGGAAACATGGCTTCACTCTGGTTACTCTGGTTTTTACAACTCACATCAACTTTAAACACTATTTTTTTATCCCTGGAAATCATTTTGTAACTTTCTTTTTTCTTCATCAAAAATTGATATATATCTACAGGCGTGACTTGAAGACCTTCTACTGATGATTCAAGTTCCGCAGCATACAGCATTTCCTTGATCAGATTGCTTCCTTGCCTGGCATTTTCCTTAATAACCCGTAAATATTTATTTGTATGCTCCGAATTGCCCAAACCGTCTTCCAGAAGCGATTCAGCATAGCCCTGTATTACAGAAAGAGGTGATTTCATATCATGGGCAAGGGCCTGAACCATCTCCTGTCTTTCCTGCTCCAATTTCCATTGTGATATTAATGACTTTTTAAGTTCATTTTTCATTTCGTCAAATGCTTCACAAAGTTTCCCCAGCTCATTATCCGCATGATAATTTATATCAAAATCAAGATCTTTCTCTTTTACCTTCCTTAACGCATCTATCAACATATTTACTGGTTTGCCTATATTTTTGGCAAACATCCTTGAAAAAAACAACGTAAAGAAAACAATATAAATAAATGGAGAAAAAACAATTACACCGAATAATATTGTAAACAACACTTTATCTGATGTGCTTGGATAATGAGGTGTGATAGCATATGACAATGTAACAGCTCCGCCAATCTTTCCTTCAGATTCAAAAACCGGAATAATCCTTGCATATTTTCCATCTATATGAATGGTTGTATTCACTTTTTGATATAAATCCTCTTGGCCATTTAAAATTTTTTTGTGGTCTGTCCCATACAATTTGTCACCATTTATATCTGTAACCTGGTACAATATATTACTTTTTTCAGGGATTGCTTCATCGATGAGTTGCTTTTTGCTCTCATGCAAAAGCACAGCGCCTTTTTTTCTTATATCTTTCTCAATAACAGGGATGCTTTTTTCAGAGTAATTGGCAGGAATCATCTTCTTATATTCAATTTTTGTAAAGATAATATAGCCCGCATAATACGTGGCTATTGTAGCAAGTAAGCTTAATATCAAAATCAAAACGAAAGTTGTGATAAATTGTGTTTTAAGAGATTTCTTATCCAACATTTCTATCCACCTGCCGAATTTCATGAACTGATTTTGTTAAATCGATAACCGATCCCCCATACGGTTGAGATATACTCCGTATCATGGTCAAATTTTGTTAACTTTGCCCTTATGTTTTTAACATGTTCAGTCACGGTTGAAGCATCTCCTTCTGCATCATAACCCCATATTCTTTCATATATCTGCTCTTTGGAAAACACCTGTCCCGGATGCAACGAAAGCAGTTCGATAATATCAAACTCCCGTTTCGTGAGCATGATGGTTTCGTTATTCATATGCACCTGACGGGATTTCAAATCTATAGTCAGGTTTTTGAAGTTCAACAAAACCCTTTTCTTTTCCTCGTTAAGAAAAACTGCCCTTTTCTCCCGCCGCAAATGCGCCTCAACTCTTGCCAACAATTCTTTTAAACTGAACGGCTTTACAACATAATCATCACCGCCAAGTGCAAGACCCCTGATCCTGTCTGTTTCTGACTGTTTAGCACTTAAAAAGATGATCGGGCATAAAACGGCTTCCCTTATGCTTCTGCAAACCTCATATCCATTCATTCCCGGCATCATAATATCAAGAATGATCAATTCGGGTTGCTCTTTAGCCATTTCTACCCCTTTTGTTCCATCATAAGCAGCCAGAACCGTATGCCCTTTTCTTTCCAAAGAATCCTTCAAAAGTGTGACAAGATCCTTTTCATCATCAATTATTAAAATTTTGCTCATCCCAATCACCCCCATCTGCAACTGCCATTCACCTTTCTGCTGTTTTTTGCAGTGCAAGAAATCCTGGAATATTTATCCGAATTCTATATTACTCATATACTTTTCTTCCTTCCCAACTTTCAAACCACTTTATACTGCCAAGCAGCATAACAACAAAAAACAATCCCGCCGGGATCAGGCCTTTTATAGCTTCATTCAGCACAAAGCCTGAAGATATAATGTCTGGCGGATATGACATCCCGGGTTTATACAACAGATAGGCTCCAGGAAGCATGGATAATCGGACCGGCCATGCCCATGGTACAAATGGCCATACCATATCACCAAGACTTGTTCCCATCAATACGGCTATCATCACCCCCCCTCCACCTATCCCGATGGATGCACCCATACCCCATGCCAAACTGATCCATAAATTCATTACCAATAACGGAAACATTCCGATCATCGCCATGACCGCTGCTGCAATAAAAACAGGCCAGGCTATTTTTATATTCAGTATGAATACTGCTCCGGCTGTAAATGCCAATACAACAATCAAGGTACTGGCTGATGCCAAAAGAAAAAGAATGGAAAGTTTACCAAGGTACAAGTCACGGCGCGACATTTTGCTTCCAAGAAAACTGTTAAAACTTCCCGCCAGCTCCTCCTGATGGATCATCATACCAGCCAATAAACCAGCTCCCAATGGAATGGCCAATGCTGCCCAAACTTCAAAAAAAGCCTGAAACATGGATATTTGAATATCTGGCGTGTTTATTCTGACAGAATAATACCAAATCATCAGTGCAGCAAAGACTATGGGCATCGGAAATACAAGCCATCTTGTTTGGGTGCGTTTTGTCTTCATCCACTCAGATGACAGTATTTTCATTAATTCACCTCCCTCCTGTTAAACCAGAGACCGGTAATGGTTGTGAATATGGCCAGGAAAGCTATGGAAAGCATGATTCCTGTCGGTATTACGGAAGCATCTCTCAGGGGATCGGCTGCTTCCAGTAAAACCCCGTTCGGATGTACCCCGATAACCGGACACATAAGTCTTGTCGGCCAACTCCATGGTACATATAGCCAACACGAGTTCGCCGCGGCCAAAACCCCTGCGATCATTCCCGCAAATCCTGCAGCCATACCAAAGAATGTCCCTTTCCATGATGCAGCCCACAATTGTACAGGGATTAAGGCAAGCGAAGCCAGCCACATCGTCATGCCTCCAGCGAAAATTTCAAGCCACGGAACGGCCCCGCCAGCTGAAATAAATCCGGATATAACCAGGGCAATCATCAGAAAGAGAGTAGCCAGGAGCGTGTGGATTGCCATTACGATGACTTTGCCTATCCATATATAGACTGGAGAAATACTATTGGCAAGCAAGCAGCGGTAATTTCCTGCTTTTCGTTCCTGTAGAGTTCCCAGAGCTGTCAATAATGCGATCCCCAGCGGAATAAAAATTACCGGCCACCAATTGTATACCATGCCGACCAGAAGTTGCCATGGCCTTGCAATATCCTCCGGCATAAAAAGTTTTTGCGGCAGCGCAGTTACTATAAAAAAGAGCGGTGCAAAGATAACCAGTTTTCTGGCAAATGTTCTTTTTTGTTTCAACAGTTCCGACTGAATGATGTTAATCATCACTACTCCCCTTTACAACATTCAGGAATAATTTTTCCAGGTCCTCATCACGGCCGACCTTGCCCTGGTATTTAAGCAAGCCCTCGCTGATAATGCCAATATTGTCTACGATTCGGGTTACTTCTGACAGAATATGACTTGAAAGAATAACAGTCATCCCTCTTTCGGAAAAGGAACAAATCAACTCCCTCAATTCCCGGATTCCTACAGGATCAAGGCCATTTGCCGGTTCATCCAGGATCAGAAGTTCTGGATCTCCCAAAATTGCTATGGCTATTCCCAATCTCTGTTTCATTCCCATGGAAAATTTGGAGGCAAGCTTTTTACCGGTATTTTTTAAATCCACCAGTTCAAGCACTTCATAAATCTTTTCTTTTGGAATTCCGGCAAGCCTTGCGTGGATGAGGAGATTTTCATACGCGGTGAGGTTCCCATACAGTGCTGGCGATTCAATAAGAGAACCAATGCGATCAAGGTGTTTTCTCTGCCACGGTTCATCAAATATAATAATTTTACCTTCACTCGGTTTTAATAAACCGGTAATCATTTTTAGAATTGTCGATTTGCCTGCCCCGTTAGGCCCAAGCAAACCATATACAGATCCCTTTGGAACCTGAAGGGAAACATCATTTACAGCAAGCTGTTTCCCAAAATATTTTTTTAAACTTCTTGTTTCAAGTATGAAATCAGACATTTAATCACCTCTCATTATTTATTAATTGTTTTCGCCATTGATAATTTAACAGGCAAATATAAGGAATTTATAAAGCCTGAAAAAAACAGGTACTGAAAAACAAAAAAATAACTGCTGTTCTTTTTAACCGAACCGGCAGTTATTTTTAACTGTAGAAAAATACAATTGTTAGCTTTGCAGTTAAGTAATTAAGGCACTCCAGCAAACGATTTGTGAGGCATTGACATCACCTTACATCTAAAAACATCGACTTTTCCAGCTATACTACCGGCAACCATACATGAAAGCTGATCATTTCTTCCTCACTTTCCACCCAAACCTTCCCGCCATGCAGTTCAACGATGCTCTTGGTAATGGCAAGACCCAATCCTGTACCTCCTGTTTCTGTTGACCTGGATTTTTCAAGCCGGTAAAAGCGTTCAAACACATGAGAAAGACTTTCCGCATCAATGGCCTGTCCTTTATTTTTTATTGTCATTCTTACTCCTTGCTTCTCAGGAATAAGACTTACCCGTACATTACTTGGCTTAAGACTGTATTTAAGGGCATTTGCCAGTAAGTTCTCGATAACTCTTACATACTTGTCGGGATCAATAAGGACATTATATTTTTCTTCTGGAATCCTTGCTTGCAATGAAAGGCTTTCTTTCTCAAACAAAGGGCCGTAATCTATCACAAATTGGCGGAGAATATCATTTAAACATAAGCATTTTTTGTCCAGTTTGATCTCATTTCCTTGAATCCTTGTATATTCAAACAGATTTTCAATCAGATCTTCGAGCATCTCCATCCGGTCAAAGGCAATATGAATATAGGTTCCCAACTCGTCAGCATTCCTGTATTTTTTATCCTTGACCAATTGAAGATACCCTTTTATTGAAGTCAGAGGTGTTCGCAGATCATGGGATATGCCGCTGATCAGTTCATTTTTGCTCTTTTCTATATCTCGCTCATGATCAAATTTGTTCTTGAGTTCAATGGACATGGTGTTGATATTCTTGCATAGTTCTGCGATTTCATCATTTCCCCGAATTTCAATCGTGGTACCAAACCCTTCGTTGGCAATTTCTTTTACTTGCCTGGAAATATATTTAAGGTAATTAATTTTTTTATAAATGAGGAGATAAAATATCATTACAAAGAAAATAATACCGGCAAGAAATATAGCAGTGGAAATCGGTTTAGAAAGAGAGCTTAAATATGGAGAACGATATATGACTCTGGAAAAAGCCCCCAAGGCGATAAGCGTAATGAAATAACTTACAGCAATCGCAAAAATAAGTTGCAGACTTAATTTTGTTTGCAGTTTATGCTTCATTCTATTTTATACCCCACTCCCCAAACATTTTTCAGATAGATCGGTTTACGCGGATTCTCTTCAATTTTTTCGCGGATATTCCGTATGTGAACCATAACCGTATTCTCCGATTCCATCATAGGTTCTTTCCAGACAAGCTCATATATTTTCTGACTGCTGAAAACCATCCCCTGATGACGGGCAAGCAATTCCAGAATGGCGAATTCTTTGGGGGTAAGTTTAACTTCTTCGTTATTGACAAAAATCTGGTGTGTTGCTGTATTGATTGTTAAATTACCAATTTCAATTCGGCTTGTGTCGGCAATGATAGGGGATTCATGCAAATGATTAAAACGAAGGTAGCGCCTTAACTGGGATTTTACCCTGGCAACCAGCTCCAGCGGATTAAAGGGTTTGGTGACATAGTCATCGGCTCCTACACTGAGCCCGTGAATTTTATGCAGATCTTCAACTTTGGCCGACAGCATGATAATTGGAACTTCACTTTCTTCCCGAATTTTTAAACAGGCATCTATTCCATCCAGTTTTGGCATCATGATATCCAGAATAATCAAATGAACTTTATTTTTTGCCAGAATACCCAAAGCTTCCAAGCCGTCTCCTGCCTTAATCACTTGAAACCCTTCGTTTTTCAGGTAGATTTCAATTAGATTTCGTATCTGAACATCATCATCAATCACCAGGATTGTTGGTTGCATCATGATCCCTCCTTCATAGATCTTGATTTTCGAAAGCGGGTTATACCCAATATCATTAAACCGGCCAAAACCACTAAAGCCAAGGTATACCAGCCAAATTTTGTTACCAGTAAACCAATCTGATCAATATGATTCCCAAATAGTCTTCCCGCACAAAAATAAAGCAGAGTCCATACAAAGCCGCTGGAATAAGAATAAAGCGCATATCGACGATAAGACATTTTGCCAATTCCTGCAAGGTAAGGAACCAAGTGGCGTATAACAGGAAAAAAATAACTGATAACCAGTGCAAAGTGGCCAAACCTGTCATGCATCGCTCGGGCTTTTTCTGCATAGTATTTTATTTTTGGCCTGCTTTTAACAATACGATCAAGAACAGGCGCTCCTAGACGATTCCCGAGTATATATCCTAAAGACAGTCCGGATACAACCCCCAAATAAGTGAGGATAAACGCAGGAATTGGCTCAAGTAAACCAAAGGTTGTCAACATCCCGCCTGTCATAACAATCACTTCATCAGAGACCGGCATACCGATAATGCCCAGCCATAAGGCAAAGAACAAAGCAATATATCCATAATCCTGAACGAAAACCAGTAATACTTCAAACATCTCTTCCCTCCTTACTATTTATGGCAGAAATAAACAAATGCGGGGGGAATGTTTAAAGACACAAACGAGATCTCAACACGGGAAAATGTATTCATTAACAAGTTTTTCATTTGCAGGGAATATTGGAATGCAATAAAAATCCCGTCAGGCTTTAAAGCATCTGCGACTTGCTCAATAATAGATTTCCGCATCTTGTTTTCAAACAAAGCAAAGGGCAATCCCGAAACAACCGCATCCACTGAATTGATATTATTTAACTGTGAATAGAGGTTTTCTTTTAAATGAAGTGCATCCTCAAAACAAACTATTCCAGGATATGAAGATTCAAGCTGTTCACGCATTTGTTGATCCTTTTCAAATATAATCACCTTGCAGTCGGGCTGTTTGAATGCATAAATGTATTTTGTCAAGGCCCCCGTCCCGGCACCAAGTTCTGCTACCGTACGGGCAGTTTCCCAATCAATCGGTGCAAGCATTTTTGCAGCAAGAAATCTGGAACTGGGTGCAATACTGCCCACTTGACCGGGCGATTGTATAAACTTTGCCAGAAAGGTCAACCTTTCATCCAACTTAGTAAGATTCATGTCTTTCACTCCCTTTTAACAGAAACCATCATAAATAACAAAACTAAAGACATAGGGAGGAAAAAACTGAAGACTTTCTGAAGTCAGGATAGAAATAAAGGAGAGTAAAAACTTTCCGCAGACTGTAGATAAACATAAGAGAAAATGATTTTCAGGACTCCGTTTCGTCTCCGCCTTGCAAAGAAGAGAGGCAATCGCACTCCATCGTTCCCGTTTTGAGAGGCATTGACATCACTCCACTTCTAAAAATCGCTTCTTCACAATTTGTCGATAAACTGAAGAAAAAAAACCTCCGCTTATCTAAGCGAAGAGTTGGTATACAAAATGCATCGAGCCATTTAGCTAAAGGAAAAAGACATAGCATCAGTATTTCTTGCGAATGACCAGCCAGTAAATCAAACCGGAAAATATGGTTAAGGATAATGATGTTGTAATTGCCACCCTCAACACCTCATACTCCACATTTACCCAGCCTGTATAAAAAATTATGAGTGCCAAACAGCCAAACAGAAACACAAACAAAAAGCTGAAAAGTTTATACCCCAGAAATTGGGCCCGCTCATCCTTTCCTTCTTTTGCAACCATAACCGCGAGCCCCAGAAAAGCAAAAAAGGCAAATCCCGCCAAACCATTGGTAACCGCTATTACTGTTTCCATCACTTAATCCCCTCCAGTCGGTTTTATATACTGAAACACTTCTGTTAAATCCGCATCAAGCGCATCGGCAATCTCAAAAGCCAGTTTTAAAGATGGGGAGTATTTTTTGTTCTCAATCGATATAATTGTTTGTCTGCTTACTCCTGCCTTTTCAGCCAACGCTTTTTGTGTCATTTTGCGCTCTGCCCTCAATACCGCAATTCGATTGGTTAGCTGCGCGCCAGTCCCCCCCATTTCATTTCCTCCTTTAAAGTCAACTTTACTTTACTTATTGTAAACTATATTTCACTTAATGTAAAGTTTATTTTACGTTAACTTCTAAAAAAACGACTTCTGTTTTTTAACTGGTAAAGATACATCGAACTGAAGTGGATTTATAAATAACAAGGAATTATATGCCAAGTAAATTTTATGATAAACTGATTTTACAGAATCCAAAAAGGAGAATGTTTTTTCATGAAAAGAACTTGCATCATCACTATTGCAAGCGTTTTGACACTCTCTTTTTCTCTGAATCTTTTATACATAAAGAAGGGAAGTTCTGAAGTTCTTGATCATGAAAAGAAAGTTTATCGCATCGCAGGAGACCCGTTTTTGCCGCCATTCTCCTATATTGACGAGACAGGGGAATTCACCGGATTTAACGTCGAATTGTTCAAAATGATCGCAAAACGAAAAAACATAATAATTGAACTTATCCCTATGCCTTCCTATAAGGCAAATGAATCGTTAAAAAAAGGTGAAATTGATGCATTTATGGGAATGAAATATTCCAGCAATATGAGCGGCCAGGTTTTATTTTCTGATCCATACTTTATAATAACCGATGCAATCGTAGTGCCAAGAAAAGAGGCTCAATCGATCCGCACATTAATTGATCTACGCAACAAAATACTGGTAATGCAGGAAGATCCTTCAGTTCTTTCGATGATAAAAAATGTACGGGGCTCACAAATCGCTATTGCTCTTAATACAAAAGACGCCTTTAATTTATTAATGAATCATCGGGCAGATGGATTAATCACAAACAAATGGACAGCTGCATATTACCTGGAAAAACTTGATGCCGATTCGCAATATGAGATTCTTAGTGGACTGACTGGTGCCTCATCTGAATTAACTGCTGTTACTGCTCCGGATGAGCGGCACTTGCTAAAAATTATAAATACAGCTATGGCCGAAATGAAAGCGGATGGAGAGTACCTTGAACTGCATTCAAAATGGTTTGGCAATATTACTGGAAAACAGTTAAAGGAACTAAGGTTTTTGATAACGGTGCTGATCGTACTTGTTTTTATAATCCTTGCAATCCTGTTCATTATTTATCTATGGAATAAAAAACTAAAAGATCAGGTAAAAAAGCGAACTGCCGAACTGGAATTTGCCAATAACCAATTACGTAAGCAACAAATGGAATTGACAAGAGCAGATCAGTTTAAGGAAACTATTTTTAACCATATTTATTCTGGTATTATTACTTTTGATAATAAAAACAACCTTACAAGTATAAACAAACGAGCATGTTCCATTTTAAATTTTAAAGAAAACCAACTTGTACGAGCTGAAGATATACTTTCGTTACCAATCATGCAACAATTTTTTGCAGTATACCAAGAATTTTCTTCTCTTGCAGGGAAAGAAGAAGTCTTTTGTAAAGAATTGGAATTTAATGATAAAGGAAAGCTTCGATCGGTTTTGATTCGTATTATTCCGCTCAATACAGATCAAATGGCCGAAGGATATTTAATCACATTAGCTGATCGGTCAGAGGAAAGAATTCTGGAGAAAAAACTTGCCCTGCAGGAAAAAATGGGAGCCCTCGGCAGACTGGTGGCAGGTGTTGCTCACGAAATCCTCAATCCACTTACAACCTTGAAAATGTTTGTGGATATGCTTCCCAAAAAATATGCAGATCCCGCTTTTCGTGACGAAATGATACTCCATGTCCCCGATGCCTTAAACCGGATGAATCGAATTGTAGAGAATCTGCTGGGGTATTCCCGCCGCCATAAAGTAAAACGGGAGATGTTTATGATAAAGGATTGTTTGGGATCCATCATTTCCATAATGGCACCGACATTGAAAAAAAACGGGGTTCAACTTGTGTTAAATATAGATGAAACGGCAACAGGATACGGCGATCAAAACCAAATAGGGCAAATTACCTTGAACTTTATGATCAATGCCCTGGATGCCATGATGGACAGTACAGAAAAAGTTATGACGATCACAGCGTTTGATGACAAGCAGTATGCTTGCATAAAAGTAGCAGATACAGGATGCGGTGTTGATCCCGAAGCAGTTGATCATTTATTTGAACCTTTCTACTCCACTAAACCGGATGGAGTCGGTCTGGGATTGTCACTTTGCTATCAATTGGCAGAAGAAAACAATGGCATGGTAGACGTTAAAATGCTTGATAAAGGTTCAGAATTTATCGTCAAGTTGCCCGCCATAAAAAAGGAGGAAACTTGAAATGAAACCTGTTGTACTAATTATTGATGATGAGCCTGCTATTGGTTCATCGCTGCGATTTGCTCTTGAGGATTATTTTTGCACTTTTGCCTGTACAAATGTATCTGATGCATACAAGCTGCTGCGGGAACGCGATGTTCATGTCGTATTGCTGGATTTGCGGTTGGGAAGTGAAGACGGGTTGGATATTCTTGTAAAATTAAGAGGGATGTATCCTGCAATTCCAGTAATCATTATGACAGCATTTGGTTCTATTGAGTCTTCCGTTGAAGCAATCAAAAGAGGAGCATTTCATTATATTATGAAACCACCTGAAGTTGATGAACTTATTTTACTTATCAAGAAATCTCTTGAACATCAAACTTTGTATAATCAGGTACGTGAACTGAGCAAACAAATTGAAAAAATTAAAGGGTATGACCAGATCATTGGGGAAAGTCCGCCAATGAAAAGAGTGTTCTCCATTATAGATCAAATAAAAGACATTGACTCAAATGTTTTGATTACGGGGGAAAGCGGAACTGGAAAAGAGTTGGTTGCCAGAGCCATTCATCGTAACGGAAAGCGGAAAAATTGGCCGTTTATCGCCATAAATTGTGCTGCAATTCCGGAATCATTGCTTGAAAGTGAATTGTTTGGCTATACAAAAGGAGCATTTACCGGTGCATCTGCCAGTCGTACCGGCAAAATCGAAGCAGCCCAAAACGGCACGCTCTTTCTGGATGAAATTGGCGAAATGCCTGCCCAACTGCAGGCAAAGTTGCTCCGTTTTCTTCAGGAAAGGGAAGTAACACCTCTTGGTTCCAATCACGGAATCAAAGTTAATGTTCGTATTATTTCTGCAACAAACCAAAACCTGCCTGATTTAATTGAAAAGGAAGTTTTCAGAGAAGATCTGTTTTTTCGATTAAGTGTAATACCCCTGCATATTCCGCCATTAAGGGAAAGAAAAGATGACCTCAAGCTCTTGATCCCCCATTATTTAAAAAAATACGCCGAAGAAATGAACCGTCCCGTACCAACATTATCATCAGAAGCCTTGCAATATCTTGAGAAATTCTCCTACCCGGGAAATGTAAGGCAATTGGCAAATATACTTGAATACGCTGTTGCCATGGCTAAAAACAGAATAATTCAGTCTTCTGAATTACCTTTTTTGGAAAATAGTTCTCCCAAATCAGATCTATTTGAAAAACGTGCTAACAAAAATGTACTTCAAATTCCAATACCATCTTCCCTGAAAGAAACGGAAAAAAAGCTTATACAAGCTGTACTTGAATATTGTAATGGAAACCGGAGGAAAACAGCCTCTCTGCTTGAAATAAGTGAAAGAAGCTTGCGTAACAAATTAAATCAATACAAGCAAGTAACATGGGATGTTTAAACTACAATCGGCAAAAAATGCCGGTGGGGAAAATTTTTCTTTATTAAAGCGGCATTTTTTGCCGATATTTATATTAATTCTTTTCAAAACAATAAAAGACAACCATCAGAAGTACGGCATCATTCTTGCATTATTTAAGGTAAAGCATGAAAAGGGGAATGTGTATGATTCACAACAAATCATTTTATATTCCTTTACTTATTCTAGTGTTTCTGGTTGGTTGCAGTAACAACGGTGCGATCAATCCCGGCGCCAGCAATACAGATAATACCCAAAATGATTCCTTTTACGCTGGAAAACCGCTTACTATTTTAACCGGAGGAACCTCAGGAGTTTACTTCCAGATTGGAAACGCAATGGCAAAATTATACGGGGAAAAAATCGGTGCTCAGGCAAGCGCACAAACAACTGGTGCTTCAGCCGAAAACACTGCGAAAGTATCTCGCGGAAAAGCTGAGCTTGGTTTTGCAATGGCAGATACTGTTGCAGATGCCTACAACGGGCAAGGAAACTTCAAAAAATTCAAAGCATTAAAAAATATACGTGCAGTCGCCTCTCTGTATCCCAATTACATGCAAATTGTTACGACTAAATCAGCGAACATTCAAACCCTCGGAGATTTGCGCAACAAAGATTTGGCGGTAGGGGCTCTTGGGAGTGGTACAGAAATTATGGCTAAACGAATTTTAGAAGCAGCAGGTTTAACATACGATGATGTAAACGCTGATTTCTTGTCATTTTCAGAGGGGATTGAAGGAATCAAAAATGGAACAACAGATGTTGCTTTTCTTTCCTCTGGTTATCCAAACTCCGGGATTATGGAACTGGCCGCTACAGATGATATCGAAATTATCCCTGTTCCAGAAGAAATAACAATTAAATTGAGAAAAACTTACCCGGCGTTTGAGATCGGTTATATTCCAGCTGAAACTTATAAAGGCGTCAATAAAACCCGTCCAACCGTCAAGGTGAGCAACCTGCTTGTAACAAATGAAAATATGCCAAATGAAGCCGTATATGAATTGACCAAAACATTATTTGAAAATATTGATGATTTACGGAAAACACATAGTGCAGCAAAGCAAATTGACATAAAAAAAGCTGCAGATCACCTGCCATTGCCACTTCATCCTGGTGCTGAACAATTTTATCAAGAGCAAGGCATTTTTAAATAGAAAGGGTGAACCCGATGGAGGAGACAAAAACAATAAATAAGACTGCAATCCTGGAAAAGTACGATACTGAAGCGAGAACAAAAAAAATCAATCATGGCTTATGGCGCTGGATCATTGCAATTCTGAGTATCGGTTTGGCAGGATACCATTTATACTCTGCGTATTTTGGACCGCTTGATGCGCTAAGACATCGATCACTCCATACTTCTCTGATAGCTGCACTCGTATTTATTATATATCCGGCATTTTTTAAGGCTAAAAAAAATAAAGTCAGCTTTGGAGATATTTTCTGGGTGATTGCCGCCCTTTCGACAAGTGCCTATATGTTCATTGATTATCAGGGAATTGCCGAACGGATGTCTGTCTACATGCCAAACACTATTGATATTTTGTTTGGTATTCTGACAATTATTGTTGTCATTGAGGGAGGTCGACGTGCCGCGGGTAATGCCTTGACGATTTTAGCAATCATTTTTCTTGTCTATGCATTTTTCGGCGAATATGCGCCAGATATGCTTCGCCACTCCGGCAAAGACCTTGAAGACGTAGTAACTTACATGTACTTGTCGACGGAAGGGATTTTCGGGATCGCAATCTCTG
The DNA here is from genome assembly GCA_965544045.1 of uncultured Thermoactinomyces sp. Classification (GTDB taxonomy): domain Bacteria; phylum Bacillota; class Bacilli; order Thermoactinomycetales; family Thermoactinomycetaceae; genus Thermoactinomyces. The sequence goes on along the minus strand of CBEULT010000001.1, from coordinate 278,411 downwards.
TCTCTGCCTCCTATATTATCCTGTTTATTTTGTTCGGTTCCTTTCTGAATGCCTCCGGAATGGGAAAATTTTTCACTGATGCCTCTATGGGATTGGCCGGACATACATCTGGCGGACCAGCAAAAGTGTCCATAATTTCAAGCGGATTACTTGGGTCAATTAACGGAAGTGCGTTAGCAAATGTTGTTACAACCGGAGCTTTTACCATACCGCTCATGAAGCGTGTAGGATACAGGCCCGAATTTGCAGGTGCTGTAGAAGCAACTGCTTCCGTAGGCGGCCAAATTCTCCCGCCTGTAATGGGAGCCACAGCCTTTATCATGGCTGAAACTCTAAACATGCCATATAATCAGATTGCACTGGCAGCTATTTTTCCCGCATTGCTTTACTATTTGGGAATTATCTTCACCGTGCATTTTCGTGCAAAAAAACTTGGATTGAACGGAATATCAAAAGAAGAATTGCCAAATGTAAAGGAAACATTTAAAAAAGGAGGACATTTGCTGATTCCGCTTGTCGGCTTGATTGGATTGTTAATAGCTGGTAAAACCCCGTTATTTGCCGCTTTTTATGCTATTTTACTGGCAATAGCAGTCAGCTGGTTTAATAAAGAAACAAGAATGGGGCTTCAAGCAATTATGAAGGCAATGGAGGAAGGAGTTCGTTCTTCTCTCGGAGTTGCCATGTCCTGTGCTGTAGTAGGAATTATAGTAGGAGTTAGTACGTTAACCGGTCTAGGTCCTAAATTGACACAATCTATTCTTGTACTGGGCCAGGGTGAAGTTATTTTTACGCTTCTGTTAACGATGATTGCTTGTATTGTTATGGGGATGGGATTGCCATCAATCCCCACCTATATTATTACGGCAACAATGGCAGGTCCCGCACTTCTTGAGCTTGGAATTGAACCATTTTTAACACATATGTTTGTTTTTTATTTCGGGATTTTGGCAAATGTAACCCCACCAGTAGCTCTCGCCGCTTTTGCAGGAGCAGGTATTGCCGGCGCCAATCCCAACAAAACAGGCCTTGAGGCTTTTCGACTAGCAATGTCGGGTTTTATTATTCCATATATTTTCATCTTTTCGCCAGCACTTCTAATGCAGAATTTATCAGGACCTGTTGAAGTAATCTCCGTTACCATTTCTGCAATGATTGGAATTCTTGGATTAAGCGCAGCGCTTGAATGCTACTTCTTGACAAATATGCCTATATTTGTCGCATCTGTCTGTTTTGCCGGCTCGCTATCCCTTATTATTCCTGGAATAATAACAGATGTCATCGGGGCAACTATTTTAACAGGAGTTGTTATTTACCAATGGCTTAAAACCAAAGCAGAACCTGATCGTCAAAATACGCCATCTACACAGGATCTGCCTGTAAATATTGAAAACTGAATATTTAAAACCTTATAAAAATATCTGCCGAAAGCCTGATTTTCCGGTATAATTAGTAAGGAAATCAGGCTTTCGTTTCTACATAAATGGCACCGGCTGGTTATGAAACTACTTTCCTTATAAAAGATGCTTTTTGCCCAATATCAATCTATTTTTATTTCTTGTTCCTGCCAGATTGGATTGCGACTCCAATTGCAACGCCAAAAGCAATGCCAATCGCCACATTATCAAATAATATTCCAAATGAAATACCTATCGCTATACCGATTCCAATGGAAGATGCTATTCCCGATGATGCTGTTTGGTTTTTATTACTGCTTTCTCCGGTTTTTTCCGGTTTATTGCTCTTTTCCAAATCATCCACAAATAAATTATCCTTTCTTCAGCCCGGATTTGGTATGATGCGTAGATTTGTTCCCCCAATTTCATTTTCAATTATTTAATATAGGTAACCATGTCAGGTTTTCTGTCCGGTATATGGATCGTCTCGTCCTGCTTATATCCAACTATGGCCGAATAGTAAGGCTTGTAGCCATCAGGGATTCTCAGTTCTTTTCGCAGTTGGTCGCCTTGTGGAGAATCAAACGCCAGGATGACAAAATAAATCCAGCATGAGCCCAGGCCAAGCGCTTCTGCAGCAAGCAGCAAATTCTGGGTAGCTGCGGCACAATCTGCTTCAAGCGGGACTGGAACCTGTTCATTGCCGGATACAATGATCAATGTGGGTGCTCCATACAAACAGTCGTATTCCCCGTCATATGCTTTTTCTTTTAAATGTTCAAGCCCTTTGGCCGTTTCTTTGGCTGCCTCGTTCAGTTTTCCAAGCATGTCCCTGTTTTGCACAACGGTAAAATGCCACGGCTGTTTGCCAGCGTTGGGTGCATACATCCCGGCTTCCACGATCGCCTGTAAATCTTCATCCCTAATCTGCTCATCTTTGAAGCTGCGAATACTTCTGCGTTGTTTTATTACTTTTAAGGTTTCGTTGTCAATCATTCAATTCATCCCTTTCGCGGCTTTGATCCATAAAGAAGTCATACAATCTTTCAACAAAACTATACCTTATTCACATATATCCTTTTAATGATTTTCTGTCAATCCAGACAAAGCTGGTTTTCTGCAAATATAAAAAAACAAGAGTTTTCCATGCATCTGCCTTGCGCAAATCGATCCGATGCACAGAAACCCTTTTTTATTCGCACTAATCATTTTTTTGTTGTGCTTTATGGAGAACATCCATAATATCATCAAACGCGTCCGCTTTCATAATTGCTATTCCTCTTTCAATGTCGGCAAGCACAAGAAGTGTCTCTCCGGAATCAATATTGAACAGATCCCTGACCTCTTTGGGAATAACAATCTGGCCTTTGGTTCCAACCTTTACCGTTCCAACATATTTCCCTTCCGTCGTTTTCTTTTTTTGGTTCATATTTTCCTCCTTTTGCCCGGGTTAACTGTTAAATCAACTTCAACTTTATTTTTAAGCTTCAATAATATATTAATAAACTCATCTGGTTTCTCAAAATGAAACCAATGCCCGAACCGGACACTGATCAGTTGACTGTTATTCATCCCCGAATCGTGGATCATGTGTAGCCGCAATAGTGGGTATAGCAATAATGATAACAACAACCAGTAATATAATTATTATTCTTTTTTCCTTTTGTACCTCTATGTATATTTGTACGACAAGATAAATTATATCATGTTTGTATTACCAGTAATACTAATCACACTGCCGATGAATAAAAAATCTGAAAAGGAGATGGTTTTGGCGATGCCTTTGATAACCCTGAAGGCATTAATCAGGTAAAATAAAAATTATGAAAACCTGCCACAAAAAAACGGGCAGGTTTTGGATATTGTAATATTTTCACATTGTTCTATCAAACAGATGCCATGGTTTCAGAATAAATTATATACTATTACTTTCCTTCCTGTTTTTCCTTTTAAACAAAATTCCAAGCGTATCTGGTCCACAGTGACTTGAGATTGTACACCCGGCCCTGGTTTCAATAATCTCCTCAAAATCGGCATAGCGGTGGATTGCCTCTTTTACTTTGGCAACGGTTTGCTCAGAACACATAGGATGTGTAATAAATATCCTGCTCTTGTCAATATCCTGCCGGTTCGACAGTTTATCTTTCAAATACTGCTCAAGACAGCGATCAAAGCTGCCCCTGTATTTTTTCCCGACTTTCATTTTTCCATCAATCACTTCAATGCTTGGCTTAATCCGGAGCAGTGTTGCCCCAAAGGCTTCAACCCCCGAACAACGCCCGCCTCTGCGCAAATAGTCCAGGCGGTCAATCACAAAGCTTGCGTCAATCTTGGGAATGGTTTCCTCCAGTCTGCGAAGGATCTCTTTCGCCTGCAAGCCTTCTTTTGCCATTAGTGCTGCATCATAAACAATATGCCCGCTGCCGGTGGAAAGATTACGCGAATCAACAACATAAACGTTTGGAAAACTTTGTGCCGCCAGAACGGCATTTTGGTAGCAGGAAGAAAAATCGGAACTGATGGAAATATGAATAACCGCCTCATATTCAGACGAAAGTTCTGCAAAAAGGCTCTCATATTCATATACATTAACCGCAGCCGTTTTGCATATTTTTCCTTCCTCGCCCACATAGCGGAATATTTGTGCCGGTGTAATATCTACGCCATCCTGAAACGCTTTATCATCGACAAGAACATGAAGAGGAACCAACGTGATATTCATGGTATTTAATATCTCGGGGGACAGGTCGCAAGTGCTGTCCGCGGTTATTTTTATCACATTCATCACCACTCTTTAATGTTTTTCCCCTTGTTTTCCACTGACATTGTCAAAAAGTGCAAACCTTCATATTACAACTTGTTACAACTTGTATTCATTATAAAACTGGTCATGGCAATTCTTGCTTCCGTCTCACACTCGTTTGTGTACACGGTTCCTACAGAAGCCTGAAAACATCTGGTGACACAGCAAAGCTTTTGCTGATCTCCCCACTATTGCTTTGCAGCCTCATGATACAGCAAATCCGGAGAACCATTACTGCCCAAAAATTGATATTTTAGAATTACAATCTTCCCTTTTCTTGAGCAACTTAAGCATCAGATCCTGGAAAATATATCAAGTATTATTTTCTGCCGTTTACCCACTGGCTCAAGATATACCATAAAAAGTGGCATTGTTATTTAAATATAATAAAAAAGTCCGTTTTCAACACTTTCGGCTTATACAAACAGGGGACCGAACAATTCGTTTTCTTGTCTGATCAATCGGTCATACAAGATTTTAATATAACTTGTTTTTTACTGTCAAAATACAACGATTGCTTTAATTCATTAATGTTGCTTATCTTCAGAAACATTTCCTTATACCCATTAAACCCCGGAATATCGCAGTATTTAAATATATGAACAGGGAATTCCCGGCTCTTGTACCGGAAATCCCCTGATTCAAACTGTTTTATTATTAGACATTTGCAAACTGTACACTTTCCGTTTCACTTCTTTTTTGCTGATATAATCAGAAATAGAGGCCTTCGCAACTCATCTTTACACTTCGGAAAGAACTTTAAAAAAACAGGGTCGACTTTTGGTTCAACCAGTCCGGTCAGTTGAAAGCCGGACTCAAGCAGACTGTTTACTAGTCAGTCAATGTTTTGTGAATAATCGCGAAAGCAAAAATAACAGCAGTCTTCACATTATTCTCGTCAATACATCCCTTTAATATCTTATCCTATCTGTTCTCTTTTTTTCCATTTTCTTAAAACCGATATAAATTAATCCTGTACAAATAACAAGACCTGCTATTGCCGGTACAAATACTGATTTCCCCGCTTCTCCGCCAAAAACGACGCTCCATGCCATTTTGGCTATTGCTATAAAAACAATTACCGATAGTCCAAACCATAAATTGCGTTTCCAAAATGCAACCGCCAAAGCTGTCAGCGAAATTGGTATCAGCATTGATATCAAAATTTTAGAAAGGCCCCATTCTCCCAATAAATATTCCTTTTCCATTACCAGAAATTGCTTTACCATTTCATTTGCAGAATCGGGCTTTGGAAACCAGAACATGCTTGTCAAAAGAATAAACATCGTTCCCAGTATTCCGGCCCAGCTTCTTCTATAGGCAAAATAGCAAAAAGGGACAATGAACAGTGGCCTTATATACCAGCTAAGCTGATTTTGATGGCGCTCATAAGCCCAGTCAAAAAAGGTTCTGTTTGTAAATGCCAAAACAATTAAAAACATGATTAACACAAGAAAAATAATCCCCAAAGTTTTGTCGTATCTTCTGACAAATTTCATAATTTTTCCTCCTGCATTGATAGCCTATTTTACTAATCCATTTCTTAAAAAATCTACAAAAAAATTCAGATTTTCCAACATCCTTCCTATTTCAAAGTCCTCCTCTTCCGGAAATATATCTGTAAAGTGAATAAACATGTAGCTTACAATCTTATGAATAAATTTCTCCGGGAGATCATCTCTGAAATTTCTATCTGCTATGGCTTTGTCGATCATCTCCTTAAGCCGGTTTTCCGGGTCGTCTCCCAGCATTTTGATGGCAATGCCATATATTTCTTTACCTTTTTCCTTTGCAAACATGATTCCCAGTTTATGATATTCGGGATAACACTTTGCGAATTGAAATCCAAATTCAGCCTGAATCTTAAACATTTCAAATATGTCTGTTATATCATCCAAATTTATTTCTTCTCTGGTTCTCCTTTCAATAAATTCCCACTTGGCCTTTACCGCATGCTTCAATAAATACAGATAAAGACTTTGTTTGTCTTTAAAGTGATAATAAAAGGTTCCCTTACTGATCCCTGCATTTTTGATAATACGATTCAGTGACGCATCTTCATAAGCTTTCTTTGCAAATTCATCTAACGCAGCGTTCAAAAGTTCTGCCTTTCTTTCAAATGTTTTTTGGTTCACTGGGCCATATCTCCTTTTTATATATAGACCATACGGTCTAGACCGTATGGTCTATTTGAATATTACTATTTCCCTATTGCCTTGTCAATATGTAGCTACAAGATAAAAATTCTCTTGATCCCGACTTTCCTGTATTTGACCGAAAGCTCCTGATGATTTTTCCCTTGCATTCCTCCACCATTTTTAAAAAAAATTCATTCACACCCACAATGTGCTTTGTTCCCTGTTCCATAAAATATTGGAAGTGCAACCAATACCGATTACGTTTAATGTACAAAACCAGGTATTTTCCTATGCAGTAGAATGCAAGAAAACAGGGATTTCACTATATTCAACAAACAATTAACAATTAAATTGTTCTTTGAATTTAACTATTCTATACTGGTTAATAGGGACTATTTGCATGTAAGGGGAACCATTGAGATGAATACCCGTAACACCCGTCTGCAACTGATTATTCAACAGCTGTTGGCATCCGATGATTTACTAACAAGCTCCGAACTCGCTCTTCATTTGCATGTCAGTTCAAAAACAATTCGGACTGATATAAAGGAATTGAACAAACTATTAAATGATGATATTGCATATATTGAATCACACCGTGGAAAAGGCTATCGAATTAATGTCATAAATGAAGACAGATTCAAACTTTTTTTGCACAAAGTTATAGAAGAAAATAATCAAGTTGCGCCAACTGAACCCGAAGGCCGCATTCAATTTTTGATGGAAAAGCTTTTATTGCAATCTTCATATATTAAAATGGATGTCCTTGCTGAAGAACTGTTTATCAGTCGATCCACCTTGCAGAGTGATTTAAAAACCGTTCGTGAAATTCTGGAACGTTATAACCTGTTTCTTGATCAAAAGCCTAATTATGGAATCAAAGTGCGCGGAGATGAAATGAAAATACGTTTTTGTATATCCGAATATATATTCAATCAAAAGCCGAAAATGATTGATCAAACAACAGCCTGGTCAGAAATACTGCCAAAGGAAGAAATAGAATGGATTCGTAACAGTATCCTGTCCAAATTGAGAAAACATCAAATAATTATCACAGATATTGGTTTGCATAATTTGATCACTCATATAGCCATTGCTTGTAAGCGGATACACGACGGGAAAGTGGTTGAAATCCATCAAAAAGAGCTTAGCAAGATTACCGACAGAAAAGAATATACGATAGCAAAGGAAATTGTTGAAGAAATAGAACAAAAACTGAAGGTATCTTTTTCGGTTAATGAAACCGCCTACATAGCCATTCATTTGCAGGGTACCAAAAAGGTTCATTCCGATTCAGAAATAGAAGAAGCCAAATCTGTACTGGATGAAGATATTCAACAATTAACCGGAAGTATTCTCGAACGGATCGATAAAATATATTCATTGAATCTTTGTGAAGATAAAGACTTGATGTTGGCCCTCAGCTTGCATTTAAAACCGGCAATTAGCAGGTATACGTACCAGATGAACCTTAGAAACCCAATGCTGGAGGAGATTAAAAATAAATATCCGTTTTCCTTTGAAGCGGCACTTACCGGGGCAGACATCATCAGGGAAAAACTGGATATTATTATTGATGAAAGTGAAATCGGGTATATGGCACTCCATCTTGAAGCCGCGCTGGAAAGGCAAAAAAAGAGTGAGAGAAACAAAAAACGATGTATAATTGTTTGCGCTTCCGGGTTGGGAACAGCACAATTACTTTTATTGAAGTTGAAATACCGATTTCGTGATGAGTTGAATATTGTAGGTACAACAGAATACTATAATTTAGACAAGCAATCTATCCATGATTTGGATTTTATCATCAGTACTATCCCTATTCCTGAAAAATTGCCTGTTCCCGTCATTCAAATAAGCACTCTGCTTGGTAATCAGGATATAAATAAAATCGAAAAATTGATTCATAACGATATCGAGATTATGAAGAATTATTTGCGGGAACAGTTTACTTACTTGAAAATGGACTTTTCTGCAAAAGAAGAAGTCATTCAATTTTTAGGAAATAAATTGCTGGAAGCTGGAATGGTAAATGCTGATTTTATCCGTTCTGTCCTGGAACGTGAAAAATATTCACCTACAAGCTTTGGCAATCTGGTAGCCTTCCCACATCCAATAAAACCGCAAGCTGGTGATACTTTTTGGTCTATTGTTACTTTAAAAAACCCCATACCATGGGGAGATAAACCTGTTCAGATCATTTGCCTGCTCAATATCAGCAAACAGAAACGGATGGATGATTTAAAACCAATGTACAATGTGTTAGTAAAATTGTTGGATAATTGGCTTTTGCTGCAAAAATTGCTGCAGTGTGAAACCTATGACGAATTTAAAACTGTATTAACCAGGATTTAAACAGATGCAGAAAGAATCTGCATCTGTTTTTCTGTTTCTTTTAGCCTTTTTCCGTTGACAACGGAAAAACATTCTCTACAGATGATAACGTTTTCATTCTAAAATAAAGATACAATTGCCGGAGTCTGAACAAAACGTAATAGTTAATTCGCGGAAACTGTTAATCTGCGATTATCGTAGAGCAAAAACGCAATTCAAAGGATTATAGAAGGAGTGGATTTCAGATGCCAAGATTACCTGATGGCTTCTTATGGGGTGGCGCCGTGGCTGCGCACCAGTTGGAAGGTGCCTGGAATAAAGGAGGCAAAGGGGTAAGCGTTGCTGATGTTATGACTAAAGGCGCATATGGTGTCCCTCGTGAAATTACAGACGGCGTGATAGAAGGCAAATATTACCCAAACCACGAAGCTATTGATTTTTATCATCGTTATAAAGAGGATATTAAATTATTCAATGAAATGGGTTTTAAATGCTTTAGAACTTCTATAGCCTGGTCACGCATTTTTCCAAATGGTGATGAAGCTGAACCGAATGAAGAAGGATTAAAGTTTTACGACAATTTATTTGATGAGTGCTTAAAGTATGGCATTGAACCGGTTATTACGTTGTCCCACTTTGAAATGCCCTATCATCTTGTTAAGAAATATGGAGGTTTTAGAAATCGGAATTTAATTGATTTCTTCATAAATTTTGCTCGAGTATGTTTTGAGCGTTACAAAGATAAAGTCAAATATTGGATGACGTTTAACGAAATTAATAACCAGGCAAATTTCTATAATGATTTTGCTCCGTTTACAAACTCTGGTATCAGATACAAGAAAGGCGAAGATCGTGAAAGAATTATGTATCAAGCTGCACATTACGAGCTTGTAGCAAGTGCAAAAGCCGTAACTGTTGGTCATGAAATTAATCCGGATTTTAAAATCGGATGTATGATTGCTATGTGTCCAATATATCCATCGACTTCACATCCAAAGGATATTTTAATGGCACAAAAAGCAACGCAAAAACGCTATTACTTTACAGATGTTCATGCTCACGGAAAATACCCTGAGTACATGACAAAGCATTTTGAACGCAAGAAATTTTATTTGGATATTACAAAAGAAGATTTGGATGTCTTAAAGCAGGGCACGGTAGATTATATTGGCTTAAGTTATTATATGTCATTTGCAATCAGCCATAAACAATCCAATGAAGAATATGATTACAACGAGCCACGGGATCTGGTTAAAAATGAATATATTAAAACTTCTGATTGGGGATGGCCAATTGATCCTGAAGGTCTTCGTTATTCATTGAACTGGTTGACAGATATGTATAGTTTGCCCCTCTTTATTGTTGAAAATGGATTGGGCGCAATTGATAAATTGGAAGCAGACGGCAAAATTCACGATGATTATCGTATTGAATACCTTGGAGCGCATATAGAACAAATGGCCAGATCAGTTAATGAAGACGGTGTTGATTTAATGGGATATACACCATGGGGATGTATCGACCTGGTATCGGCAGGTACTGGTGAAATGGAGAAAAGATACGGATTTATCTATGTTGATAAAGATAATGAAGGTAATGGTACGCTAGAACGTTTTCGCAAGGATTCTTTCTACTGGTACAAAGAAGTTATCGCCTCAAATGGCGAGAAATTGTAGCAACAAGCATGGTTTTTCAAATAAATATAACTTGATGGAGGAATACAGGATGAAAAAAGTTTTGATTATTTGTGCAGGTGGTATGTCATCTTCTTTAATGGCAAAGAAGACAACAGACTATTTATTAGACAAAGGGAACGATATTGTCGTAGATGCTACTTCTGCCAATGAAGGTAGTAAGATGATTGAAACGAGTAACTTTGACCTGTTTTTGGTAAGTCCTCAAACAAAAATGTATTATCAAAATCTTAAAGCAACTGGCGATCGTGCGGGTAAACCAGTTGTTAACATTCCCCCGCAAGCATATACTCCTATCCCTATGGGCGTTGAAAAATTGGGGAATTTAATCTTGCAGGAACTTTCAAATCAATAATTTGCTATGCATTTCAATAATCATGTGCAGTAAAAAAGGGGGTAATTGAGAACGTTGATAATTTAAAGATTTTTAATTGCTTTATTTTTAGATACGAAAGGGAGACTTTGATGGAAAAAGAACAAATTCAGAACATTGCCTTTGAAATTATTTTGCACAGTGGCTTATCGAGAACAATGATACACGAAGCATTCAAAATGATGAAAGATAATGATTTTGAAAATGCCGAACACAAGTTGAAAGAATCAAATGATAAATTATTATTGGCTCATCAATCCCAAACGGAATTATTACAACAATATTCTTCCGGAGATACATTCAATACGGAAATTATCATGGTTCATGCACAGGATCACTTAATGACGACGATGACATTGAAAGAAATTGCTTCAGAAATGTTATACCTGTATGAAAAACTGGAAAATAAATGAGGAATTTGTATATGAAAAACGGTGGAAGCCTTCTGATAAAACAAAACAGAGAAAGATTAAGTATTAAATCGATGTACTTTAATCGATATTTACTTGTAAGATATGTTTCTGCATTATTCTTTTTTACAAATCTGTACTGGCTGATTTCATTGATACTATGCGATTCATCACTATATATTATCCCATTGGTACTGATTATCGTATTATTATTCAGTATCGCAGAACAGGTGAAAATATATAGTGAACATACCAATAATGCCAGATACACAAAATATTGTTTTACGATTTTGCTTTTTACAAATGTTGTTCTGATAATACCGACCCGCTTATCTTCTTCGTACAGTCAATTATATCCTTTTCTTACAGACCAAACGATGTCCAGAATATTGGTTTTAAGTATTCTGGTTACAGGGATCTTGTTAAGTTTACTAATTCTCTACCGTTTATACCGGATCAGACATAATAAAGACAAGCATTATGATCGTATCAAGAAGTATGAAGAGACTATTTATTAATAATAGAAAAGAGGTATTACTGTGGCATCGGAAAACAAAGCATTTGCTTTCTTTGAAAAGTATCTGATGGGGCCAATGGGTAAAGTAGCATCCTGGCGTTTTGTACGTGCCATAATGGCTGCAGGGATGGCTTCTATTCCGTTTGTAATCGTTGGTTCGATGTTCCTGGTGTTTAACGTATTGCCACAAACATTCACATTTTTAGAAGGTTTTTTCAATAACTCCTTTTTTAGAGTAAGTGATTTGTATATGCTGGCGAATAAAGCAACTATGGGAATAATAGCGTTATATTTCGGACTTGTTGTTGGCTATGAATATACAAAAATATTTGCTGAAGAAGAAGATTTAAACCTGTCGCCCTTGAATGGTGCTCTACTATCATTATTTGCTTTTTTTATGACTGTCCCTCAGTTAGTTTTGAAAAACGGGATAATGTCTTTAATACATCAAACTGATGATAACAATACAATTGTTCATGGATGGGCAATGGTTGAAACTGGCGTAAGCCGATTAGGGGCTACTGGAATATTCGTAGCGATCATTATGGCAATTGTGGCTGTACAATTATACAGACTGTGTGTGAAACGATATTGGGTTATAAAAATGCCAGAAGCAGTACCAGAGGGTGTATCCAGATCATTTACAGCATTAATTCCAGCATTTTTTGTTAGCATAACTGTTTTATTAATTAACGGTATTCTAATTACATTAGATACCGATATATTTAAATTGGTATCAATTCCTTTCGGATTTGTTGTTAATTTAACTAGCAGCTGGTTGGGTATCCTCGTTATCTACTTCATAATTCACGCACTTTGGCTTGTAGGTATTCACGGAACATCTATTGTTTTTGGATTCCTGACACCAATCATTCTTACAAATATGCAATCCAACATAGACGGAGCAAATATCCCATTCGCAGGTGAATTCAACAATGCTTTTGTAGTTATAGGTGGAACCGGCGCAACATTAGGCTTATGTCTGTTTATTGCATTTTTTGCAAGATCCAAACAATTAAGCGTTTTGGGCAAAGCAGCTCTTGCCCCTGGTATTTTCAACATAAATGAACCATTAATGTTTGGACTACCGATTGTGTATAATCCATTCCTGGCCATCCCGTTCTTTTTAGCGCCAATGGTCTCGGCTTCTATAGGTTATTGGGCAATTAAACTGCAACTTGTGGAAGCAGTTGTTGCAATGATGCCCTGGCCTACTCCGATAGGTATAGGTGCCTTTATCAGCACAGGCGGAGACTATATTGCAGCCGTTATTGCATTGATTTGTGCTTTTGCAGCTTTTCTGGTCTGGTTGCCATTTATTAAATTGTACGATAAAAAATTGGTTGAGCGGGAAAAAGGTGAGGAATTGGCAACCATCCAGTAACAAATCTGAATTGATAATTATATATTTAACTGATTCCACTACGGTTTGCGGTTAAATCAATAAAAAAACAGCCCGAGGCACACAGTTGGCAGCATCGGGCTGTAATATCTACCCTTGTTATTTTTCTGACTTATTTACGGTAAGGTCACCTTTTTGTATCCTCCAAAGTCCCTGGCCATCTGGTCATATAACTCCTTGCCAAGCAAAACTTTGTAGATTTGGTCAGCCTTCTTTTCGGGATCAACATCTTTAAACTGCTCCGGGTAAAGAGTTTTCCCAATAAAATATGCATCTGCTATGGCTGTATCAATATTTGTTGTATAGAAATTATACGGCAATTGTAAATAGAGTTCCCCATTTTTGACTGCAGACAGGGTATTGTAGTATGCGGGATTCTTCTGAAAATCCTGTTGGATCATTTGAAAACCGCTTCCATCAATAAAGATTTTATCCGGATTCCACTCAAGCAACTTCTCCTTGTCGATCATAATCGAACCGCTTCTTCCGGTTTCATCTGCCACATTCCTGGCATGTACGGCATTAAACAGGGAATAGTTGCCTTGTGTACTCTCTATGCCATGCATCCCCTTCATGCCAAGTCCGCCAACATATGTACTCGGCTTTTTATCTTCAGGAATATTCCTCGTTCTATCATTGAGATCAAGTTTGCACCCGTCAATGTAATGCACTATCTCGCGAGCCCTTTGCTCCTTGCCAATTACCTTTCCGACCAACATTATCGATGTATTTACTGCCGGATCAAACACGGATGTTTCTCCATAACTGATGGCAATTACAGGTATGCCTGTTTTGGATTGCAGGTTATCTGCAGAAGCTTTATCCGATGCATATGTGCTGAAAATCACATCAGGCTGGACTGAAAGGATTTTTTCCGGGTCGGGAGCATTATTCGGACCGCCCTGGCCGATCACGGGAAGGTTTGCAAAGGATGGATTAGCCATTACGTATGGCTTGCCCAAAGAATTATCTTTATCCATTTGTTCAACGCCAGCGATCAGGTCTATATCATTAAAAAAAGACAGCAACCTTAACGCCCCGGGGCCAATCGCTACTACGCGTTCTGCCTGCGCGTCAATTTCGACCTGTCTCCCCAAAATATCCGTCACAGTGTTTTTTTCTGTGTCAGAATCAGAAGAAGTTTTTGAAGCGGCAGAGCATCCGCCAAAAAGCAATGTCAGACAAAAAAGCACAACAGCCAAAAACGATATGCTTCTCTTTTTCATATTTCACACACCCGTTAAATTTTAAATTGATCAGGATTAAACCGGCTTTTATCTATACGGGGATAACAACTGGAACATTTTCGATTTTATTAATTTTCACAGGAACAGAATAAACGCTTTCAATATTTTCAGGAGTCATTACTTCTATACCGCCTGCTGCAAAAACCTCTCCATCTTTTAATAACAGGAATTTATCCGCAAAACGTATGGCAAGATTCAAATCATGCATGGTAACTACTGCAGCAATCTGTTGTTCTTTGACCACTTTTTTTATAATTTTGGCAACTTCAAGCTGATTTTTCAAATCCAGGCTGCTGGTGGGTTCATCTAGCAGAAGAAGTTCAGGTTTTTGTGCTAACGCCCTCGCAATCACCACTTTTTGCTGTTCCCCTCCGCTTAATTCATTCAGGTACCTGAGGGCATATTCCGTCAGGCCCAGCGATTTTAAAGCTTCTTCGGCAATTTCCAGATCCTCGCGGGAAGCTTCCCATTGAATGTATGGCTTTCTCCCGAGCAACACGGTGTCAAAAACCGTAGATCTGATGCTTTCATTTCGCTGTGCCACATACCCGATCCTTTTTGCCAGTTCCCGCCTGCCCAGTTTCAAAGCTTCCTGTTCCTTTATGCAAACAATGCCTGCATGCGGTTTTAAAATTCTGTTGATACATTTCAGCAATGTGGATTTGCCTGCTCCATTAATTCCCAAAACAGCTAGGAATTCTCCTTTGGAAATGGAAAACCTGACATCCTTGATGACTGAACGGCTGGGATAGCTGAATGCCAATCCTTCCACAGACAAAATCATTTTTGATACCCCCTTGCCAATAAATAGAGAAACAGCGGTGCACCAAAAAAGGAGGTGATTGCCCCTACCGGCAGTACAACAGGTGCGACCATCGTCCTGGCCAGGGTATCTGATACCAGGAGCAAAAGTGACCCTGCAAGCGCTGAGGCCGGAATAAGATAGCGATGATCTTCTCCTATGATCCTCCTCATGATTTGTGGCCCAACTAGACCAATAAAACCGATAATCCCCAGAAATGAAACTGCCACAGCCGTAATCAGGGATGCGATAAACATTCCGACCATCCTGATATTTTCAACATGAACACCAAGACTTTTGGCCGTCTCCTCTCCACTGTCAAGCGCATTGTACTCCCATCTTCTTAACATGAAATATATAAAGGAAAAGCCAACAATCCCTGCCAAAATAAAAACTTCATTCCACGCAGCTCTGCCAAGATCCCCAAACGTCCAGAAAACAGCCGCGGCAATCTGGACATCCTGGGCAAAATACTGGATCAGAATGGTTCCCGCGGAAAACAGAGAGCTTAAAGCGACACCCGCAAGTACCATTGCCTCAGGAGAAAAACCGCGAAATTTTGCCAAAAACAGGATAATCACCGTACCTGCCATGGCCCAGATAAAGGCGGACGCCGTAACCAGGTAAGGGTTGTTGATCATGACGGCATCTGTTCCGGTGCTCTGAATGCTTCCGGCTCCAAATAAAATGATTGCCATATTTGCCCCAAAGGCTGCGGCATTGGAGATGCCCAGTGTTGAAGGAGAAGCCAGTGGATTCCTGAGATTGTTCTGCATCACACAGCCAGCCACCGACAAGCCGGCCCCGGCAATAATCGCTGCCAGAACCCTTGGCAGACGTATCTGCCATATTACAATATCGGAAACGTCATTTCCCTTTCCCAAGATCGCCTGAATAACCTGGAGCGGATTGAGTGAGGTTGAACCAGCATTGATGGCAAACAGCGATGCGATGACAATAAGCAAAAAAAGCAGGCTTATGACAACTTTTTTCCTGGCTGTATATTTATGATACATTGTCGTATTATTCAAAGTATTAGCGGTTAGCCTTTCTCGTTTCAAGATTCTCCGGTCTCCTTCTTTACTTTCCAAGTCATTAAGGCTATTTTGGCATTGACGGTTTCTTTTACCAGTCCGTCTTCAGATATCTGCGCAAGATAGCTTTGTATAAATTCCTTCTGCTCAAAAGTTAATGTTTGTGTCAGTTCAAAATGGGAAAAATAAAATTTTTTTGCCTGATCAATGGTCATTACCTGTTCCCATGAAGTATCAATATATGTAATTTCAGGATACAAGCCCATCAGCCACAGAATATTGAAGCTGCAGTAGATGGCTTTTCCATACCTGGCTTTTGTATCCCCCGCAATATACTTGTCGAGGAAATCCTTTACTTCATCCCTTCGCTCAACAAAGTGGCTCAAAAAGCAAGCTCCCCGGCTGGCCCTTACCATTTTTTCAAGTGCAGTTCTGCTGTTTATGGCAGGACTCATTGCAGCAAACACAAGATCAAATTTCTTGTCCCAGCCAACAGATTGAAGATCAAGTTTTTCCCAGTCATAAACCTTGAAATGGATATTGAAAAGACCTGCCTCACCTTTATTTTCCTCTGCGTACTTGATCATTTTTGGAGAAAAATCAATTCCTGTTACAGATTTTGCTTTCTTTGCAAATTCTACGGCGTATTTGCCGGGACCGCAACCTATATCCAAGACATCAGCATCTTTTGACAACATCCCTTTTGAGGCCAGCAACGAAAAAATCTTTTTCCGGCGCTTTTCCCCTTCGCCTTTATAAACCCGCTGATTAAACTCTTCAGCCCTGCTGTCCCAAAATTCTTGTCTTGCCGATGTATCAACTTCTCTTTTGCACCAAGCCTGCTCAAAGTATTTAATGTCCATATCCTACCAGCCTCTCGCATAGTCGTCGAAGCAGTCAAGGCACACCTTCTTGCCAGTGTTTATTCTGATTTTGTGCTCTGGTGCGCCCTCACCGCAGTTTTCGCAACGCAAACCGCCTTGCTTTCTCAGGCACCCTTAAGGCTGGTTTACTGAAATGAAAAAGTTCATCCACCGATGAGCTCAATATGTATTGCTGGCGTTGCTGCCGATCCATTTCCCCTTCAAATGTCTTTACAATCATTCTAAGACTTTCTCCATTTAGCCGATTGTAAAAGCTGAAAGCCATTTTCCCTGTCCCTCTGAAAACAAGATTCCCTTTGCCAACAGTACAGCCTGTAATTACCTGAATGGCATCCACACCACAAGCATCATTTTCTGTAACGCAGACAACCTCCTCATCTTTTGAGAATTCCAGTCCCATCTTTTCCATAACGGCCTCACAGGCTTTGAATCCAATGGCCAGTCCCGGGCACTCATGGCCATGAAATGACACCGTTTTCTTCCACAGTTCCTTATTCATGAAATTCTCCTTCCATTGCAGTATGAACACCAAAAATACAACCTTCCATAATTGGATCTTTTTTCTGTTTTCTATGATTTTTGTTAAAATTTTTCAAAGAGAGGAAAAAGCGAGGCGAAATCATCTTGTCAACTGTCCGAAAAAACGCAAGAAGGTTGCTTTCCGGTGATTATGAAGTACACAATTTCCCGGACTGATTATTTCAGCTATTCAGCCGGTTGAAAAACCGCAAAGCTCAGCAGGCACATGGACTTCATCTGCGATAGTGCATTTTAATATTCTGTAAAAATTTAATATAAATCACTTTACTATAATAAATAATATATGTCAATTTGTTGTTTTTTATCTACGAGTTGACCTTTTTCTCTTGTTCTCATTTGTCTTAGATAATTACACTTGGAGCCAGGCGGACGGCAAAAACCTGTCAGTAAAATTGAAGAAACCGTAGCAAGTGGCGACTTTAAAAATTTATATTGGGACAACATCGTCAAAGACAACATCAACGATGTGAATGTCTATCTGAAAAAATTGATACTGCTTCGGATACATATGTTTAAAAGATTGTACCAGTTACGCCAGAAAATATAAAAAACTTTTCCATTCCTGATTTCAGCATGTGCTTTTCAGTGGAATTTTTCTCCTTTCAGGACTTGCATTCAAAAACAAAAGGGATTATAATAGATCATGAAAGGTCAAATATAGTCAAAGTCAAAAATTCCGCTATTCCATCGAACTAAAGGAGGTATTAACGATGGATGTGTGTGAAATATGTAAGACCAACCCTGCAACGATTCATCTTCACATGCAAATCAATTATCAAACCCGGAATCTGAATCTGTGCAGTACATGTTATAAAAAGGTTCGACGGCAAATGATGAACAGCAATTCCCCTCTTTCGGGATTGCCTTTCGGCATTGAAGGAGGGCCGGTGAACGACCTGTTCCAAAGCTTTATGGATTCTGCGAATTCAAAAGGAAATCATTTTACTCCCGAAGGGGAAAACCCTCAGATAATGACACAAACTCCCGCTGGAAGTCGTGATGGTCTGTTGGAACAACTGGGACGGAACTTGACAGCCGCCGCCCGGGAAGGCAAAGTGGATCCTGTAATTGGAAGGGACAAAGAGATTGAACGGGTAATCGAAATTCTCAATCGCCGCAACAAAAACAATCCTGTACTGATCGGAGAACCGGGAGTGGGAAAAACAGCGGTTGCCGAAGGGCTTGCCCAGCGTATCGTCCAGGGAAAAGTTCCACAAAAGTTGCAACATAAACAGTTATTTGTCCTGGATGTAGCCAGTCTGGTAGCCAACACCAGCTTTCGAGGCCAGTTCGAAGAACGGATGAAACAACTGCTGGCAGAATTACAACAACGTCAGGATGCAATCCTCTTTATCGATGAAGTTCACCTCTTGGTTGGTGCCGGTTCTGCCCAGGGTTCCATGGACGCTGGCAATATTCTAAAACCAGCCCTCGCCCGCGGTGACATCCAGGTGATTGGAGCCACTACCCTGAAAGAATACCGCCAAATTGAAAAAGATGCGGCGCTGGAGCGCCGGCTGCAACCGGTGCTGGTTGATGAACCCGGTATTGACGAAACGGTTCAGATTTTGAAAGGCTTGAAAGAAAAATACGAACAATATCACCAGGTCGTATACAGCGATGAAGCCCTGAAAGCCTGTGCCACTCTTTCCCATCGTTATATTCAGGATCGCTACCTGCCAGATAAGGCTATCGATTTGATGGACGAAGCAGGTTCCAGGGTCAACCTGAGTGAAAGCAACCAGACTTCTGACACATTGGAAGCACGTCTGTCCCAGATACGAAAGGAAAAAAAGCTTGCTACCAAAGAAGAACAATATGAACGCGCAGCACAGTTGCGGGATGAGGAAAAACACCTGATCCGGCAATTGAAGGAAAATCGGGAGGCTGCCGCCGCCAAGGTCAACCTTGCCGACATTCAGGCCATTATAGAGGATAAAACGGGAATTCCTGTACAAAAGTTGCAACAGGATGAACAGACCAAAATGAGAAACCTTGAAGAACGGTTGAACGGAAAAGTGATCGGTCAACCGAACGCAGTAAGCAAGGTAGCCCGTGCCATCCGTCGCAGCCGTGCAGGTTTGAAAAACAGCCAGCGGCCCATCGGTTCTTTCCTCTTCGTTGGTCCTACCGGTGTAGGAAAAACCGAATTGGCAAAAGTATTGGCAGAAGAACTGTTTGGCGATCGGGATGCGATAATTCGCCTCGACATGAGCGAATACATGGAGAAACATTCGATATCCAAGCTGATCGGATCACCGCCTGGATATGTCGGATATGAAGAAGCAGGGCAGCTGACGGAACAGGTGCGACGAAAACCTTACAGCATTGTACTGTTGGATGAAATTGAGAAAGCTCATCCCGATGTTCAGCAC
The DNA here is from genome assembly GCA_965544045.1 of uncultured Thermoactinomyces sp. Lineage (GTDB taxonomy): Bacteria > Bacillota > Bacilli > Thermoactinomycetales > Thermoactinomycetaceae > Thermoactinomyces. The sequence goes on along the minus strand of CBEULT010000001.1, from coordinate 258,461 downwards.
ATATTCCTCCAGATCCTCGAAGACGGGCGTTTAACCGACAGCCAGGGCCGGACAATCAGTTTCAAGGACACGGTAGTAATCATGACCAGCAATGCCGGCACTGCCGAGCGTAAAGTCCGGGTAGGCTTCGGCAATGATCAGATGGAAACACAAAGTGTACTGAATAGCCTGAGTGCTTACTTCAAGCCGGAATTTCTCAACCGTTTGGATGCCGCTATTGAATTCAACAGCCTGTCACGGGAAAACATGCTGCAAATTCTTGCCATTATGCTGCAAGAAGTAAGCAGACAATTAAAAGAACAGGGAATTACCGTCGAATTCACCGTGGCAGCACAAAACAGGCTGGCAGAACTGGGATACAGCCCGCAGTTTGGTGCCCGCCCTTTACGCAGGGTGATTCAGGAACAGGTGGAAGACAAAATTGCCGATGTTCTGCTGGAAAATGATACGATAAATCACCTGACCATAGATACAGACGGTGACAAAATAACAGTACAAACAGCTTCACCTGCACAAGGATGAGGATAAAAAAATCCAGGCGTTCGCAGAGGAAATCTGCGAACGCCTTTTTGGTGCATACCGTCAATCCAGTATATTTTTCATTAAAATCGTACCTTTTCACCAGATAAAGGAAATACATAACTTTTACCCGCAAGTAATGCCAATATTAATTCCTGAATATAGCAGACACCTGGCAATTGAGACAACCGCTGAAGCCGTTGGATTCCTTGGAAGTTAGCATATAGCCACAGACAGGATGTAGTAAAACCAATTTTTCAAGGCGACTTGAAGCTTTAATGTTCATTTCCGGAGGCAGACTCGCACTGCTGTACTCTGATCCCGCTTTACTGTGATAAAGGTATTTTCCATAAAAATAGCAGAGTCATCATTTTTTTGACATATGTCTGTTCAAGTATGACTCTGCCCAGTTCTTTTATTTATTCTGTTATTAATTTCCCTGAACTGTTATCTGTGGCTCTTGCTATTAGTAAAACTTCTTCATAATGCTGAAGAATCATTGAATCAGTCAAGATGCTGCAATCAGCAGTTTTCCTGCATATTTCCCTATTCATTGGCGAATAAAAATGAGCAATCAATATTCATTCATGTGTTAACATATTTTTGTGCCATCAAAACTCATTAAACCAGGTACGATTTTATAATTGAATCACTCGCAACAGGACAAGTCATTAGATACCCATACTCTGCTTCATTAGACTTAATGCACTCCTGGGGTATTTATCAGCCAGCAAACCAGCGGTCGCCATAATATAATGCCTGTCAACAAGCACGTGCGCATTACGCGGCAACAAACAATTATTATTCTGTTGAACATTAAGCCGGGATAAAATAGCGCACCCTGCTGGCAGTTTTATCAAGGCTCCGCCTGTACCGATAATCCATTTAACGCCTGTCAGGTCTTTTCCTCTAGCGACCACCATCCGTCCTGTCGGCCCATAAATATATTCCATTGTACCAGCATGCCGTTTTATCGCCGTAGTTACCGCAATTTCGGTCAAAATTCTGGCAAACTCCTTTTGAGACATAGTTTCCGGCAGCGGTGTACGCAGGTCAATCAAGTGTTCAGGCTGACAGCATAATCGTTCACATAACTGTTCTAGATTAGTGAGTGCCAAAACATTTTCTGCATTGACATAGACACCCAGGTCACCTTCCACAGTACGCTTAGCCAGAGGTTCCGGCGTAGTCAGCAGAGAGGCTGTCTCCGCACCGGCTTCAGCTACCGAATGAACATCTGTAGTCGCCCCGCCGACGTCCAGGACAACGAGATCACCAATCTCTTCCCGTAGAAGGCAGGCCGCCTGCATAACAGCACCAGGTGTTGGTATAATACGCCCGCTGACCATTTTGCGTATTTTGCTCATACCTGGCGCTTCCGTGATATGTTTTTCAAAAACCTCATGGATAACACGCCGGGTTGGCTCAATATTAAGGTGATCAATACGGGGATAAACATTGTCAACCGCTTTTACCGTAAAACCATGGCTGTTAAAAATTGCGCTCACTTGTGGCTTAGCAGCAATGTTGCCCGCATAAATCACTGGAATAGTTGGCGACAGACTGGTTGCCAGCCGCTCGGCATTGGTTATGACCGTTTTCTTCTCACCATAATCAACACCACCGGCCAGCAGAATAATATTGGGGTTAATCTTTCTGATTCCCTCAATATCACTTTTGCTTAGTTCACCCGCCGTCACCATGTGTATATTGGCTCCCGCCCCCAGGGCTGCTTCTCTTGCCGCCTTAACAGTCATGTCATACACCAAACCATGCACTGTCATGCGCAGCCCTCCTGCCGCACTGCTCGCAGCCACCATTTCTTCCCAGTCGACAGGGAATCCCAGTTGTCTTTCCAGTGCTTCAATGGCATGAGTCAACCCCAGTGTCACGTCGCCGTTTAATACCGTTGTAGGAGCCTGCCCTTGTCCGGCAAGCTCTGGCAAGTCGTTTTTCACTCCGGTAAACGCACTGACAACGGTAGTGGTACTGCCAATTTCGGCGACAAGCACCTCAAATTTACTCATTGTTATGGTTCCTCAGTTCTTTATGTCGTTTTACCAGCATACTGGCAACATGCACGCCTTTCGTTCCCCGCCCGAAACCGGCATCCATTCCTTCCTCAACAGCAATCTCGTTAGTCACCTGTGTACCGCCACAAACGATAATCAACTTGTCCCTGATCCCTCTTTCCTGGCAATACTGATGCAAACGCCGCATATTAACCCGATGAATATCAGCATGGGAAATAACCGTGCTGGCCAAAACAGCCTGGGCGTCAAGCTCAATAGCGGCGTCAACAAGTTTTTCAACGGGTACCGAGGTTCCCAGGTAGTGACATTCAATACCAAACTTTTCAATACCCCCATGTTTGATATCAAGTATTTCGCGCAACCCCACCGAATGTTCATCTTCGCCAACAGTAGCAGCCACGATTTTCAATTTATGATCAGCTACATACTGACTGATCTCATCTTCGGTCAATGTTTCTGACAATGGCGGTATCACCAGTTCGGCCGGATTAATGGCAAAAGGAACGCGCCCCTTTACTTCCACCAGCGTGCCTTCGGCCGGATGCATTACTTGCTTGTGAATTACTTCAACATCCGCAAGCCCCATCCGTTCAGCAATACTTTTGGCTGCAAACTCCGCTACCCGTTCACCGGACGGCAAAAACATAGTCATACAGATCATACCGTCACCGTGCCATTGCACCTCAGGCCGCAGCAGGCCCTGCTGACGTTCAGCATCATGTTCAGCCAGACGGTGGTGCACATTGTCCTCAGGGTCTAATTCGTCAATCCAGACGATTTTGTCCGGATTACACAAGGTACAACCGTCGATCAGGTCGCAAGCCTTGTTCACGCCTTGTGGCAAAGCATTATAGCCGAAATGGTCACAAACCGGCGCCATGTAGTCATCGTCTCGGGGCACAATCGTATCAACGCCCACTCCGCCGTTCATCTGGCGGGCGATTCCATCACCATTCCGTTCGGGATACATACCCGAGTCAACAAAAAAACCTTGACTGACGGCAGAAAAATAACCGCCGGCACTTAGTATTTCTTCCATAAACAAGCAGGCCCGTTCTTTTAGTTCGCGGACTTTAGTACCTAACTCACCGGAAAAATCCAGGCTGACCATATCCGCCAGGCCGTCAAGTCCCAGCAAAGCTTGCTTTGCAGTGTTAACGCCGTGTATATTATTATAATGCCAAGGAACATTCCGGCCTTCGTCCGGGGTAATGGTGCTCTGAATATCAGCGCTTGTCAATCGTGACAGCAGTGCGTTCAGCACATGCGTAACCGTGACTTCCCTGGTACACGACTCCATATACTTGGTATTCATTTGGGCCCTGAATTTAAACCCATCAAACAACTGCCGCAAAGCAACAGCATAGGGCAAATCAATACTGATACAGGGAGCGGGCGGAGCCGTAGGTGGTACGGTTGATAAACAAATTTTATCTTTCGGCATCCCAACCAGCAGCGAATACTGGCAGTTAATGGCATGCTGCACCATCAGCTCAGGCATGACCTTCCAGGCTTCCCGGGCTGTGGCATTGGCATTGTGTGCCCCGTCAATCTGCGCCATGCCGGCACCGGCCATAATCCGTTTGGCAACGGCGGCATCCACAAAGGAGCGGTGCATATTGATATTGCGGTACAGCACATTGTATTGCGGATCCTGATGTGCGCCGTTTACCCCTTCTTCCGTAAGCAATACCGCTACTTCAGGACCGGCTACCCCGCTTACATAGGAATGGAAGTTGATCAGTCGGCCAACTTCATCTTCAATCAAATCAAGTGCCTTACGGGTCGCCCTCAATTGCTTACGGGTAATAGGAATGCCACCTACACCTTCCGGTGTACCTTCAATCAGTCCATCGAAATGGCTTTGTCCGGACGTACGAATAACCATAATATGGTCAGCGCCATGCCAGGCTGCCATCCGCATTCGGCGGATATCATCTTCAAAACGTCCGGACGCAATCTCGGTGGTAATCACGCAATCAGGCTGCGGGTCAATATTGTCAAAATACTTGGCCGCCGGCAGCGGGCAGGATTGCTTGAGAGGCTCTGTAACCTGATGATAAGTAAAAGGTCCTGTCTGCCTTGTACCCGGCTGACTGCGCCACGTCCAGCCTTTGCGGCGAGGGCGGTAGCTTTGCAGGTCTGCCAGTATATTGTTCAGGTCCAATTTTTCATTCGCATCAAGTTTCATGATTGGTCCCCTCCCTTCTGCCAGAACTCCTGCAGACGGTCCCAACCCGCACCTTGGGACAGACGCATTCCAGCCTCCTGATAAGATATGTTTTCAAGCCGGGAAAGCCGCCATACGGCATGACCCGCCCCTTTACCCAACAGCCCTCTTTCTGCACATTTATCCACAATTTCTTTGGCAACTATGCTGGAAAAGCCCATACGCAGCAATACGGAACGTTCGACAGAAGGAGAAGTATGCGTGCGGGCTAATTCCACTAATGGTTGAACTACTTGCTCGGTTAACTGCCAAAACCGTTCTTTCAGTTCTGTATCAGACAATGCAGTCAAGGAAACACGGCGCTCGGAAAAATCATCGTGTCTTTGCATAGTATCGGGAAACTCCCGGTTCACCTCCTGTAAATTTTCCTATTTTTTACTTATAATGCGCTGCGTCAACTCTTCAACGACTGCAGGCAGCAGTCTGGTTTCTTGCGCCAAAAATTCAATATCTGCGGCACTAGGTGTCTTATTCACCTTCAGAGCATTGCGGATATAGGAATAACGCATTTTATCCAGGTCAATATCCTTAACAGTAATTTGGTCTGGATGTTCAGGAATGGCAATGACTTGCCCCGGCACATTGTCAACCGGTGTTCCGCGTCGTACGGTAATACCGTTGGCTTTGGCAAATGTCAACTGCGGCGACGGATGTTTCCCGGCCCCGGTATATTCGGTTTCCTGCACAACAATAATTTCCTCCCGGCTCATCTGCCTGGCCAGGGCAATGGCTGCTGTCAATGATGTGTTACCCGCCGGCCCACGTTCCAAGCCCTCCAAAGCAGCCAGCATTTCCGTGACATAGAACACCTCACCCTGGGTAACAGTGACATACCGGTCAAGGTACCTAAGCGGTCGGGCAGCATTGCGCGGTACATCAACCCGATCAGGGTTAGTGGCAAAAGGAACTCCGAAACCGGTGTGCCCGGTTGTGAACGACTTACGGTTAAAGTCCTTGTCACTGGCCATATGAAGGCCTGACAAGTCTACACTGGCTCCAATCACTTTCGTATTATGACATCCGGCATACTGCAATCCCCGGGCAGTACCTGTCACGTTGCCGCCACCGGCATGGGTGACAACCACAGCATCGGGATAACGGCCGGCAAGCTGTTTGGTTTGGCGGGCAACCTCTACACCCAGGGTTTCGATACCGGCGATACTAAATGGTGTATACAAAGAAGCATTAAAGAAACCTGTCTCCTCCAGCACAAGCAGAAACATATAAAACAATTCGGGACCCACCGACAGCTGCAATACTTCGGCGCCATACGCTTCACAAGCCCTGCCTTTTTCCATGATTTCAGGCTGACCGATACCCCGGCTGTCAAAAACCTCCTGAATAATAATGCTGTCAAGATTCCTCATGGCCGCCTGCGAGGCAATGGCAGCGCCAAAGTTACCACTGGTCGCGGCTATAACTCCAGGATAATTATGCTTGCAAGCATGATACACCGACACAGATGCCCGGCGGGCCTTGAAACTGCCCGAAGGATTGACGGCTTCATCCTTGATATAAATTTTTGCTCCCTTACCGGGAGGTGATATCTGCCTGACAAGTTCTGTAATGTTTTTCAGTTCAATAAGCGGTGTCCCGCCCACACCGGTATCCCGTTGAATAGCGGCTATCTCTTCGATACCGTAGGCGGCCTGACGCATCATCTTTTCATAATCAAAGCCAATGCCACCGCTTTCAAACTCACGATAATCGATATTAGTGGCGCGCCTGATAATCTCAGGGCCGCGTGCCATGACTGCCTGATAGCTGGTGTCACGCATTTCGTTTCCTCCTCAGTATAGCCCTTAATTCCCCGGCAATAGCCAATAATTCCGGCTGCGGATCCCCATAATCCACTCCATAGGCCGGATTTATTGCCACCAATCGGCCTTGTAACTTTCTGCCGGCCAAAGTACAAATTGTTACCTGCTGCCCTACTTCCGCCTGTTCGTCACACAAAAAACCTTTGACCCTCAATTCCAATGGCACCTGCATTGTTTCCGGCGGTACTTGCGGCGCCCGTTCTCCGGCCGGTAAAACTACCTGATAAATTTGTACCCAGTCTCCATGTTGCGCTCCAGACAAGTTTCTCCCTCCCTTTAAACCCCTGTGGGTTACCCTATATAATTTCATTTCCGTTCTGTTTATCCACAACTGCCCTTCTCGGCGCCAATATCAAGTAATAACCACAATAATGAACGGTACCCCTGCATAGATGGCAATGCGCTGGTCTCCATCAAACCACAATCCGATAATGACTCCAGGAAAAACCCTGTACTATAACACCGCCTAAGATAATCATAAACAAGTGCCTTATTTTCATTCCTCGATTTAAACCTGATTGCCGGGACACCACACTGCTGACTTTGTCATCAAAACTCGCCAGGAGAAAAGCCCCTTCTTTTATTTGATTTATCAGGACATATCTGCCTTCATGCCGTATTGAACCAGCGATACTTCCAGAGTGTCTGCTGATTTGGCATTTGGGATGAGCGAATTTTTCATGCTTGTCACCAGCAATATTCAAATTGCCTGATTTATATTTTTGGGTCTTGCGAATCCAATTCTTTCTTGTACCTACCGCTTAATTTTTTGCCTGATATCCCCCATGAGAGCACTGATAACCGGAAGCTCAGGCATTGTCAGAAGACCGGCTTGCGCGTTAATCACCTGCGGAATCATGTTGACAGCGGTAGCCATAGTGCCTGTTCCTCCAGGAATCTCCTGTTCATCGGAAAATTTAATCGTCGGTGTACCTTCGATAACAATATAATCGCCTGTTTTGACACCTTCCAAATCAGGATGGATTTGCTGCGGATGCTCCAGCGTAATAATTTCCACACCATCCTTGTACCCACGGGCAATGTGCCGGCAGCCTGCCACCTTGCCTGGTTGCACTTTAACGTGAGGTGTTTCCCGGTATACATTTGTAACAATCGGCTCCTTGGTCTCAACAATATCATCAAGTTTCCAGCCCAGGGCCTCGGCAATCAGGTAGATAGACTGTCTAAAACCAATATGGCCGACAATGGTACCGCTTTTTACTCCTGTATAAAACTCTTCCACCGTTGTCCCTACCCCCTGGGTTTTCATGACTGTAGGCCCGAACGGCGATAGATCGTTAACACGCGATGCCCATATTTTATTAACCACCTGGCACGCGCCGGTCATCGTCAGGATGAGTGTGTCCAGAACAAAACCGGGATTGACTCCGGTACCCAGGATCGTCACATTATTTTGCCTGGCAAGCGTATCCAGCTTTACAGCCAGGTCAGGTGTCTCTGCTTGTGGCGCTGACATTTCTTCCGCAATGGTAATGACATTTTTACCTGATCTGACAATTAAGGAAAGTTCAGGAAATACGTCATTAGCAAAAGATTTTGTAGAGTGAAGAACAATATCGGCTTTGACACTTTTCAGCACTTGTTCCGGTTCATTGGAAACAGTAATGCCCAGCCTACGGTCCAGACCAAGTACCTCTCCTAAATCTTTTCCGATTTTAACCGGATTTTGCCCAATAGCGCCAACAATTTCAATCCCCTGTTTATTTGTAAGTATGTCAATAGCCATACCACTCCCCATAGCACCCAAGCCCCATAAAATCACTTTCACATTTTCCATAAAATCAGTCTCCTCTTGATATGATAATTTTATTGAAAGATAACGTGTGGTCGTTTTTTAACTGTTGCAAGAATGATACCAAGCTGTCGGGGGTGCCTGATGCTCCCTGCCATACGGATGGCAGAACATATATCCGCGAAAAATTTTGCAGTTCCGCTATATTTTTTGCGTCTCGGTGTTACTCCATCTGAAAGTCAGTCTACTTTATAAACGCGGGAAACATAAGGAGAAATCATGGCATGAATCAGAGCGGCGTATTGTATGGAAAAACATAACTCCTGTCCCACACATATTTCATCGGTAGCATCAGTGACGTCAAGTATTAAATGATCACTGCTGCCGCCTAATACTTCAACTCCCGGCAGAACCGGCTGTAGCGCCTCAAGACTGACGTCCTGCTGACCAATCGCAACAATAGCCCGCTTCCGAATCCCCCGGTCCTCCAAAACAGGCATGTTGCCAAGTGCATTTTTACACGGTTTACTCGGAGATGTGGATGGTTTTTCCTGAACTTCGATCACTTCAGTATGCAAAATGAAGGTATCTTGATAAGCACCGGGAATGGGATGGCGATCTATCGTTTCCCGACCAAGCAGAATGCTTTCACCCAGCCGCAATTGAGTAATCGCCGGCGGGATGCCGCCGTTTAACAACAGTTCAATATTCGCCGAGTTACCACCTGAAATAACGGGCAGATCCAGCCCAAGCTTCTCCCGTATCTCTCGCGTCAGACTGACAAGATTACTGAGAATATCCGGTGTTGGAATCAAACCGGCATAACAGGCAAAATTAACACCAAAACCCTGGATCCTGATCGCGGGCAAATGCAAGCTTTGTTGCACTAAGGGCAAAATTTTTTGCGGCACAACTCCTTCCCGTAGATCTCCCATATCCACCATTAGAACAATATTATGAATACAATTGCTCTCCCTCGCCGCCTGACTCAGCTGGCGTATTGTCGTCAATTCAGAAACCAGACTGCAGTCGGCGAATTTTACAACCTCACCTGCTTCACTGGGCATGGGAATCCTGAGCAGCATGAGCGGTACTTTGATTCCGGCCTCACGAAGCTTACAGAGGTTTTGGATTCTGGCGTCCCCCAACATTTGAACCCCGCCGTTTATCATGGCTTCGGCAATAGCCTTATCACCGCAACAGGCTTTGGTAACACCAACCACCTCAATCCCCTGTTTACGGCAAAGATCAGTAAGCAGCCTGGCGTTAGCCGTTATTTTCCCCAAATCAATTTCGATAAAAGGATGACCCATGGCGAAAACCTCCATTTTGATATGTAAAATATTTTAATGAATTAATGAAGTGCACGATCTGCTCCATACAATTGCCAATACATATTTCACCTGTTAAGTATGCAAAATTAGTGCCAATCAAGTGCGGACTCAAAGCGAAGTTCAATAACATAAACAAATTTATAATTTAATATTTGAAATAGCTGGACATCCTGTAAATAGGCGCGCAAAATTGGCAGAAAAATAAAAAATCCTGCACCAGCAGGATAATAAATTGGAGTAGTGCGCTGTGCCTGGGAAATGGGGAGGTTGACTTGCCACCCATCAGTTTACAGCAAAGGGCTCAAAACGGAATATTCTGTTCAGACAGTCATCGTTAATTTTATTTCAAATTATATTTTTTTATTTTATACTGTAGCACTTGCCGGCTCAAACCCAGCCGTTTGGCAGCACGCGTAATATTACCGCCGGTCTTGTCCAGAGCGGCGATAATGGAGTTTTTTTCCATGGTTTCCCTCTGATCCACCAGCGTCTGACCGCCACATGTAAACCTGGTACCTCCTTCTGCCGCTGCCTTTGCGGCGCCGATTAGCATAGGCAAATGTGCTGTGTCAATGTACTCCTCAACCGTAACAAGGTTCATAGCTCCTTCAATTACGTTCTGCAGTTCGCGGACATTGCCAGGCCAGTGATATCGTCTAAAAATATCTTCTACTTCCGGTGTAATTCCCTTGACCTTCAAGTTCAACACACTATTATATTTTTTAATGAAAGCGTCTGTATATATGGAGATATCATTTTTTCGCTCCCGTAAAGCAGGTAGTCTGATCGTCACTACCCCCAGCCGGTAATACAAATCTTCCCGCAACCGTTTCTGTTCAATGGCAGCAGCCGGCTCCATATCCATGGTAGCAATAACCCGCACGTTAACAGGCGCTTCTTTTACCGCCCCAACCCGGCGGATGACATTTTCCTGAAGAACCCGGAGCAGCTTGGCCTGCAGTCCCAAATTCATGGAGTTGAGTTCGTCCAGCAGCAAGGTACCGCCATTTGCCTGCTCAAACAACCCTGCCCGGTCAACTGCGCCGGTAAAACCTCCTTTAGTTGTGCCAAACAGCAATCCTTCCAACAGCTGCTCAGGCAAGGCAGCGCAGTTAATAGCAATAAACGGATTTTGTTTATGGGGACTCAAGTTGTGTATGCTTTGGGCAAACAGTTCTTTACCCGTACCTGTCTCACCAAATATAAGCACATTAGAGGATGTCCGTGCAGCCCGCTCGGCGTAATGGATTGCTGTTTTCAGCTGTGGCGATTCCCCCAAAATACTTTCAATGCTGTAGCGCGTATTGGGATGGTGTGAAATTGAACCTCTGGTTTTTTCTTTAACCAGATTCTCCTGCAAGTTTATAATCTTGTCGGCCAAGGCTTGAATATAGGTTATATCTTTGGCAATCTCCAAAGCGCCGATTACCTTGCCGTCTACATTAAGCGGGGTGGTACTGTTTATAGTAACAATCTGTTTACCCCTGGCATTAATATAATTCTGCTGGCGATCGGGCAGCGCCCTGCCTGTTCTGAGAACAGTAAGTAACGTACTCGTTTCGGCAGTCAAATGCGGCATAACCTGCAAAAGGTCTTTATTCAGTACTTCAGGTACCTCGCAGCATTCCAACTTCGACATTGTATCGTTATAGACAATCGTTTTGCCGGTCTTATCAATGACATGGACACCAACATCCAGTCTCTCGAGAATTGTCTCATAGACTTGAAGCTTTTGCCGCAGTTCGTCCAAGAGGGTTTCCCTTTCAACTGTACTATTCAAATTCTCACCTACTCTTCTTTATCACTCATAGTAATAAGTGGAATCTTGTCATTTGCCGCAAGTTCTGTAGCTTCATTCATAGTCAATAACTATTCTCTATCCATATTCTATATTCACCAGGAATGTACAAGCAAGCGCTTTCATATAAGGGTGAAATTTATCCAACTGCATTCAGAAAAACCAGGAAACGGTGTAGCCCATTAACCGCACCGTCTCCTGTCAAATTAAAGCTTGCTAATGACACACCCGCTTTTGGCCACAGTTGAAAACGCAGGTAGCGCCCCCCTACTTGTTAACTTTCGCGTCTTCTTTAATTTTTCTATATTCTTTGCAAGGAATTAGCGGTAAATTCCCGGTATGTACCGGTACATTCCCACACATATTGTATGATATACACATTGTGAAATATATTATAATGAATCAGTATCATTATTATTTCTCGTTCAATCTTCTTTTACTTTTCCCACATTTGCCGCCGGAAGCCCTGCCGTAATCACCACAGTCCAGGGCACGCCTGGTCCGAACCGTCCCGCCGCCCGGTCCTGCGACATCGGATACAAGTTCAGGTGCATAAGGAAATCCGTATCCGCTACCATTCAGTACAATCCCAGTACGGCGTACGCCAGTGACCACGCCACGGCAGCGTACGGTGTCCAGCGCTGCCAGTTGCGAACCCATCCACCACGAGTGGATACGGGGACAACCAGGACCTGTCCGCTCCCCAGTCGTTCGCTCATCATGCGGTCTTTCTCCTCCTTTTAAACTATATATTTCACCCTCTATACCGTAAATTTACCAGTCATCAAATAAAAAACTGCCGCTACATCCAAGAGTGGAATATATAGGCCATTAAGAAACTATCCCTGGCTTTACTGATCTCCCCTCCGGGCATCCATACTGCTGTTTCCATATGTCCGGGAGAACTTGGGTTTTGGAAATTCAATATTTGCTGTTAAAGACTTCAAGTAGCCAAAGACAATGTCGCGCAACTGATTATCAGCTTTTTTGGACTGTCCTGTCTTTATTATTGATGTTCCTTTTTCTGCTGCATCTCCTCGAACCATTCATCAAGATCATCATCTTTATTATCTTTTTCCCTGGAAGCGGAGGCAGTCAATTTAACAGGAACTTCCCTGATCATGGCTGATGGTTTGCGCAAAAGCCAGCCGACGGCAACAAAGAGTATGGCAAAAATAACATATTGCGCACAATTGGTCATGTAGAAATTGACGATATCAAACTCACTTCCGCTGCTTGCCAGTTGCCCTGACGCCATCGCTTCGGCTATATAGTTACTGCAATTTATAAAAGCCCAGCCGGAATATATAATAAGCAAACCTGCCAAAACAAAAAGAAAAATACTGAAGGATTCAGGTTGATTTTTTTATAATTATTCAGCAAGAGATATATCTCCTTTAAAACCCAATGAAATTTTGTTGATGCCAATACTTATTTCCGTAATCGAATTAGCAGCAGAAATATTGAACTCTCAACTTATCCATTTCCTGGAAAATATAAAAAGACCATTCCAAATAAAAGAATGGCATGATCATTAACCCTTCTCTCTTAAACACTTGCGAGGTTAGCTGTCGGATTAGGGATTGAGAGTATCCCCTCTTACCAGGTAAGATTCACCCCGGGATAGACAATCTGCTATCAATATGGTTCCCCCGCTCAAAACAGATTCAGCGTATACAAGGTATTTGAATATGTTTTTTTCAAAATCAATCTGCTCCTGTTTTATTTAGGTGTCAACAAGAATTCTTTCTAACTCTTTAACAAAATTTTCTCCATTTTTTGCTTTTTCTTATGGAAGTTTGAGTTTGATATATATTGACTTCCAGTCAGGAAAATGCCATTCTTATATTAACCATTGGTCAGCATAAGAATAAGGAGATAAATTCCATGCCTTTACAACTTTATGATAAAGAAAAAATTCTGGATGCTTGTTTTAATGTGTTTGCCCGATATGGTTATGCCAACACCTCAACTACAATGCTGGCGGAGGCAGCAGGTATATCCAAGGCACTTATCTTTCATCATTTTAAGAACAAGAAAGGATTGTATCTAAACGTTCTGGACAGGTGCATTGAAAAAGGAAGCATTGAAATGGGTTTTGATACGCTATCGGAAGACCAGGATTTTTTTGAACACAAGGAAAAAATAAGCATTATCAAATTCCACTATTACAAAAAAAATCCTGACTTAGTAAGAATTATGAGAGAAGCTTTTTTTGAAACACCAAATGAATTGAAAACAGAAATTCAAGATAAGTATGGAACACTGATTGCCAAAAAGAACAAGGAGTTAAAGCGCTTGTTTGAAAAATTCCCCCTGAAAGAAGGCGTAAACCGTGATCAGGCATTCAAGCTGATTATGATCACATTGGATTATTTTGAGAACAAATATTTAACGGAATTAACAGATGATAACGAACTGGATGAAACGTATCTCCAAAGCTTTCTTGACGAGAGAAACCGTTTTCTCGATATGATTCGGTACGGAATTCAAGAGTAATGGAGGCTCTATTATGGGAAATTTGGTCAAAAACTTTAATGAGCTGACTCCTGATCTTCAGGTATACGCTGGGGGAAAAGGCGGTATGCTGGCCAGAATGTTTCAGAGTGGATATCCGGTACCGGAAGGTTTTGTAATATTACCATCTGCTTTTCAGGGAGAAAAGCTGGATAAAAACGCCTGGAACGAGATATCAAGTCTTCTGAATACAATAAGAAAAAACAATGAAGGAGCCCGGTTCGCAGTAAGATCCTCTGCTCTAAGTGAAGATTCAGCCCAGGCCTCCTTCGCAGGAGAATTTGAGACGGTTCTCAATGCGGAATCAGACAGGGAGATACAAGAAGCTATCTACAGGGTTTTTAAATCAAGGCAGTCAGAGAAAGTAAAAGTATACAGCTCTGTTCAAGGTATTGATCAATTCCATCAAATTGCTGTAGTTGTTCAGTTGATGGTATCATCGGAAATTTCAGGGGTATTGTTTACTGCCGATCCGATAACAGGCAGTTACACAAATATGATGGGAAATTATGTATATGGATTAGGAGAACAGCTTGTTTCAGGAGAAGCAAATGCACATAACTTTAAATTATATAGACCGAAGGGAAAATATGATGGTCCTGGCGAGCTTGAAAAGTATGCCAATAAACTGTACCAATATGCAACAAAGCTTGAAAAAGAATTGGGAGGTCCTCAGGATATCGAATGGACTGTAGCAAAAGGAAAACTGTACCTTTTACAAACAAGGCCAATCACCACTTTGACAACGGGCAATTTGGATACCTATGAAATAAATGAAAGCTTGGCCGGGGATGCCCTCTGGATAAATACAAATGTGGGAGAAGCAATTCCTGATGTTGTTACACCTCTTACCTGGAGTATAATAAGAAACCTGGATATAGAATCCAGTCTAATTACAGGATATTATTTATGGTCAGGCAATATCTGTGGAAGAATTTACTCAAATATCAGCCAAAGATTATCCGCCATAACCGCAATTTATGGTACTCCAAAACCGGGGATAAAAATGCTTGGCGAAGTTTTTGGTCAAATACCGGAGGGATTAACGATCCCAGTCTATCCATTTTCAAGAATTGATTTAATAAAAATGATGGCTCCAAGAGTGAAATATTACTTTAAGAAGTACCGCGAAGTTTCTAAAGAAATGTCACAATATATTCAGGATACGCCGGATTGGTGCAGAAGGACAGCGGAAGTAATTAAAAAAACAACTGCAAAGGAAGAACTGCTAACCCTCTGGAAACATGAGCTTGAGCCCTATACCAGGAAGGCATGGTGGGGTTTACTGGTTGGCGGCACTAATGCTGCCCTTGCTTTAACATTGAGAAAGAAGCTTACAAAGATGGTAGGAATGGAAGACGCCAACACTCTCCTGTCAAACTTGAGGGGAGATTCAGAGTTGGTCAGCCTCGGCCCGATTGTGGGCATCTCGAAAGTACTCAATGGAAAAATGAGCCGCAGGGAGTATTTGATGGAATATGGTCATAGAAGCCCCCATGAATTTGAATTATCTATCCCTGATCCAACAGAGAATCGCAATTGGCTGGAAAAACAATTAGCCGAATTCAAAAAGGCAGCTATCCAGGCAGAAGAACTGTTAGATATGCAGAACATCCAATATCAAGATGCGAAAAAAAGATTTCAGAA
The DNA here is from genome assembly GCA_965544045.1 of uncultured Thermoactinomyces sp. GTDB lineage: Bacteria > Bacillota > Bacilli > Thermoactinomycetales > Thermoactinomycetaceae > Thermoactinomyces. Next base: position 242,810 of record CBEULT010000001.1, on the reverse strand, counting down.
ACGCTTCCCAAACAAAGTAAAATGGCTTGAAAGAAAGTTAAAAAAAGCATCGGAAAGTACTCGAACAAGAGAAGCCGCCCGTTCAGAATTTGTAAGGGTATTTAGAGTTATTCGCAGCTTTGCTCTTAAGGCGGGAGATATTACAGAAACAGGGGAAGATGTCTTTTTTCTCTACATTAATGAAATAGAATCTCTTTTGTCAGATGGAAATACGGAAACAAAGTATATTCAGGCAAGAAAAGAAAACTATGAAAAATATAAAGCGCTCCCGCCATTTCCATCAATTATCCGGGGACGATTCAATCCTTTTGAATGGACAAAGGATACAAACAGAAGAATGGACTACTATGATGAAACCATGCCAATTTCAACTGATTCTGATAATGAAACTCTAAAGGGTTTTGCTGGAGCGGCGGGCAAAATAGAAGGCACTGTGCGTATTCTGACTAATCCTGAAGAAAGTGACAGCCTTAAAGCAGGTGAAATTTTGGTTGCAACAACTACCAATGTTGGTTGGACACCTCTTTTCCCCAAAGCGGCTGCAGTCGTAACCGATGTTGGAGCACCCCTGTCCCATGCTGCTATTGTTGCCAGAGAATTGGGTATTCCCGCTGTTGTAGGTTGCGGCAACGCTACTGCAAGACTTAAAACAGGGGATCGTATTCTCGTAGACGGTGGACAGGGAATTGTGCACATATTGAAATAATGTCTATAAAATTCTCTCTTTCGTTCTGTTGCGATACCATACCTTGTGGTATACTTTCATCAATATGCGGAAGTAGATATGGGACTACCAAACCCCCGTGCACATCCAGACAAAACGCATCCCCTCATGCCATGGCAAGGGGGGGATGCGCTTTCATTTTATTAAATCCAAAACATCTTTCCCATGATGGATCAATTAATCCTCTATACTTGTACAGAAAAAGAACCTGTCTCTCCAGATACCTCAAATAAAGACGGTTTTCAGGATTCTGGCTTCCTCCACTTGCAAAAAAACTGCTACGACACTCCGTTTTTTTCGATTTCAGGCAGGACTGCGAGGTTGGCTTTTGCCCTGTGACATAAGAGATTTATAAATTATTTGCCATGAGATTTATAAATTATTTGCCATCTTCAGCTTTTAAAGAAGCTGTCCAAGATGACATTTTGTTCCCGTTTTGAAATGAAACCCCTATGTTATAGTAAGTTTTTCTATTTTTTTGAATCAGGGTTTCAGTTCCGGAATATACACCATCAGCGGACGTGTAACAAGATATTATACTGTCACCTATCATTTCAAAAGTACCTTTTAATATACCGAGCACCGGATTGGTTGATTTCCATCTTAACGTGGTTTCATTATCTGTTTCGGCAATCGAATAACTGTTTGTTAATTGCACAGGAGAAGAAAATGAAACTTTCAAAAATCCATCTAATGACCATTGCTCCGGATTTCGTACGATTTGCACTTCACCATATAAATCATAGCTGATGCCCATATCATCATAATATGTTCCTTCGGCTTTCCAATTCAAAGATTCATATAAATAGGTGTGCTTCATTTTTTCTTCCTTTAATTTAATATAGCCCCATCAAACCACCGGGGTTATTGATCTAATAATTATTGAAAATTATACCACAATTCGTTTTTTGCATTCCTGCAACTCAGGAAGGGAGCATAAGAACTTTTCAAACAGTCTCCGATTTCACAAACTCTATTTCAATTCTTTCAAGCCTGTCAAGTCCATGCCCAAGTTGCAATTGCTACTTCGGAATATTAAACGCCATATACAACAAGTCTATGTCTTTTTCAGATACATATAGAACCTGTGGTATACTTATTTTGTATTCCCCTTTTCAGGTATACGAAGTGGGAGGGGTCCATACGCCACCTTGGGCCCTATAAAACACAAAAACTGTGGGTGTTATGTCCGCGCCAACCCATGCAATGGGTCAATCGGCCAATATTCCAGCAATACAGGGCTTCCAATCCCAAAACGATCTGACAGGATGTTGGAGAAATGGATGAATGGCGAAAACTTATGAATTACTGTAGCAGACCACATTGAGGAGGGGATTTTGATGCCGCATCCGCGTTACATCACCGATATTCGTAAAATTGAGAAGCTGCCTTATGGCGAACGGCAAAAGTTGACTGACATTACTGACAAATTCGTCTTCAGGGTGAATGACTACTATCTCTCTCTGATTGACTGGGATGACCCCGAGGATCCCATTCGAAAATTGATCATCCCTAACGAAGCCGAATTGGATGAATACGGAAAATGGGACGCCTCCGATGAGCACATGAACTATGTTGCGCCTGGATGTCAGCATAAGTATGGCACCACCGCTCTTTTGCTGGTTTCAGAAGTATGCGGTTCCTACTGCCGATTCTGCTTCCGTAAGCGCCTCTTCCGGAACGATGTTCACGAAGCCTCCCTGGATGTAGGTCCGGGGGTAGAATATATCCGAAACACTCCAGAGATCAACAATGTCCTTCTTACTGGAGGCGATTCCCTTATCCTGGCTACAAAAAAAATTCGGGATATCCTGGAACGCCTGCGAGAAATTCCACATGTGAAAATCATCCGCTTCGGTTCCAAGCTTCCTTCTTTCAATCCGATGCGAATCTATGAAGATGAAGAACTGCTTCAGACTCTGTCGGAATTCTCCCGGTCTGATGCACGGATCCATGTCATGGCCCACTTCAATCATCCACGGGAACTGACTGGAGAAGCCCACCAGGCAATTAACGCACTTCAGCAGGCCGGAGTCATAGTGGTTAACCAAACTCCGGTGCTAAAAGGAATTAACGATGACCCCAAAGTTCTGGCCAAGCTCCTCGACAAATTATCCTGGGCTGGGGTAACTCCCTACTATTTCTTCCAAAATCGTCCCGTGGCCGGAAATGCCAATTTTATCCTCAGTTTCCGGGAAGCCTATGAAAAAATCGAGAAAGCCAAGTCTCTGACCTCTGGCCTCGGTAAACGAGTCCGTTATGTGATGAGCCACTCTTCCGGCAAGATTGAAATTCTGGCCGTCGATAACAGTCATATCTATCTGAAATATCATCAAGCTCGCAATCCCGATTACTATGGCCACTTTATCAAACTGGAATGCCCGGAAGACGCCGCATGGCTTGATGACCTGCCAGGAGCCAGGGAACTGCTCGAAATGCAGGACAGCCAGATGGTACTTTAAACCGTTTGCTTTCGACTGATTGGATCTCTCTGTGATATATCTCATTATTCTTATATCTGAAAAAACAGGAGAATTAAAATGGATCATTTTCCTTGAGATCAAGATAATGGAATGCCACAGTTACAAATGGGAAGTTGGTTTCGGTTGGCCTATTGTAAAGTTCATCTCTAAGACACAATTCCAAAAAAGCAGCAAAACCAGCGGAGAGATGATTTCAATTTCTTCTTCAGAAGGAAGAGTATCCAGCGTGGAAAATGATAGAAAACTCATACACCAACAGTAGAAAACAAAGCTCCTATTTTATCCCCTTCAAGTAAACAGAAAAAAACTTGAAGGGGATTTTTCTATAGGAAAACTATCTACGATCTATTCCAAAGAATTTAAAGAAAAAGCTGTTCGCTTTTATCTTTAGGAGGAAATCGCAAATAATACTATCGCATGGGAACTTGGTATATCGAGTCATAAAATCGTGTTGAGACGGGTCAGACACTTTCAGAATGAAGGGTTATAGGGTCTTGAAGAAAAACGAGGCAAAGCACTTGACGGAATTGCAACATTGAGTGCCTTGTTTTTCATAGAATGACCAGAAGTTGAAGTTGCAGATCGAACACCATAATAAATGAATAATGAAAGATGTAAATATATGTGGCGTTCCTTCTTGTTAAAATGAAGTTGTGAGTCTCGCGATCTAAGTCAAATCATCCTGTCTTTGCGGAAACCCGCAGTCATAAAACGCCAAGCCGCCCTTCTGTTTGTCAGCCAAGCGATCAGAGCATCGTTTTTGGTGTTGCTCAGTATTCTGGGTATAAAAAATTTTGCAACCGTTTCAGGTTTGTCTGCCAATATATTAAACAGCTTTTTAAATTTTTCGTCCGATATGACTTCTGACCGGTCTCCGTCCGGAGTTTTTGTAATAAAATCGGTCAGCATCATGCCAGGCGATAATCGCCCCGCTGTTACACCGGTACCCTCCAGTTCCTTGGCGAGCCCTTTCATAAAGTATCTCAATGCGTGCTTAGTAGTGCCATACAGTATTGTTTTGGGCTGTATCATGTTGTTGGAGCCCAAACCCTCCATGCTGTATATCGCTCCATGTCCCTGTTTCAACATTCCCGCTGCCGCAATTTGAGAACCATATATCATACCGATAATATTGGTCCTGATAACGTTTTCAGTATAAGTTTCGCCGGTTTTCCATGAAAACATATACGGTGTGTTTTGTCCCGCGTTATTGATCCATATATCCACCCCGCCCCACTGTTCCAGAGAAGCATCCCAAAGGTTTTGCAGACTTGCTTTTTCCTGGACGTTGCATCGAATATAGATGTATTTCCCCTCAAAAGGCGACAGTTCAGTATGAGCTTCCTCCGCCATAGCTTCGCCCCTGCCGGATAGCGTAACGTTACATCCGGCTCGCAGAAACTCCCTTGCCATAGAAAAACCAATACCACGTGTACTGCCGGTTATCACAACATTTTTCACAAACAGCCCTCCTTTACAATATGTTTAGCCATTCGAGTACAGGCTTGAGATTTTCCTCTTTTAAACTATCAAAACCGTTTCAATGATATCTTCTTCGGTTTTTTCATCCTTGTCTTTGCGGCTTACGCATCAAAAACATGAACAAAAATTTTATTCATACCCTGAAACTCTTTCAAAAGGAATCATCCTCCACGCCTTTTCCAGAAAAAAAGAAGGCTTTTTAAACTTTCTTTCAGTTTAAACACTTTTTTGTCGGTGCGTCAATAAAATGAGAGCTTCCCGGCTCCTTGAGTCTATAAATTTTTTGCATTTTGGATAAATAATTTTAATGTAGTTAAATTTTCGTTGAAAATTACATATATTTATACTTGTGTGATTTTTGATGAGTTTATATAATATTCTATATTGATTAAATAAAACAAATAATCATTATAATCAAAACAAACGCCGAGAAAGGGGAAAGTCATGGTCACAACTGCATGGAATTGGTTATGGGATAAACATGATCAAACAAAGGAATTAATTCGCTTTTTTGTTAAACCAAATGAAACAAACTCGAACAAACCCAAAAACTCCTCACAAACCATTAATAATAGAAACCGCAAACGTCTTTACAAGCCTCACCAATTTTCAGGGCTTATTTTAGGGCCGGTTTTATTTGTTTTGATTTTGGCATTCTTCTCACCGGAAGGATTATCAGCAGAAGGGAAAGCAATATTGGCCAGTACAACATGGATTGCAGTATGGTGGATGACAGAAGCAATTCCCATTCCGGTCACATCATTGCTTCCAATTGTTTTATTTCCTTTAACGGGTGGATTAGATATTGGAACAACTACCTCTTCTTATGGAGATGACACCATCTTTTTATTTATGGGAGGCTTTATGATTGCCCTTGCAATGGAAAAATGGAATCTTCACAAACGAATAGCTCTTGGCATTATTTCCATAATTGGGACAAACACCAACCGCATTGTTCTTGGGTTTATGGTGGCAACCGGATTCTTGTCAATGTGGATTTCCAATACCGCAACAGCCATGATGATGGTTCCAATTGGCCTGGCTATTATCTATCAGGTTTCCGAAGCATTGAAAATGGATTCCTCGATCGATACGTCGAAAAAGAATTTCGGATTTGGCAAGGCATTGATGCTGGGTATTGCCTACTCTGCCTCTATAGGCGGAGTTGCAACATTAATTGGTACACCTCCAAATACAATACTTGCCGGGGCAATTAAAAAAACATATGGCATTGAACTTTCCTTTGCCGAGTGGATGCTATTCGGGGTGCCGATAGCATGGGTATTTATAATCATTGCCTGGTTCTATCTTGTAAAAGTTGCCTATCCATTAAAATTGAAGCAACTGCCAGGTGGGCGCCAAGTGATTCAGTCCCAAAAAAAGGAACTTGGCGAGGCATCATTTGAGGAAAAAGCGGTCTTTGTTATATTTGTGTTAACCGCACTCGCATGGATCACAAGAACATTTTTTCTCGTTAAAATCAATGAAAATATTAATGACGCCATTATTGCTATGATAGCCGCAATCATGCTTTTTATAATCCCTGCCAAAAACAGGGAGGATGCTTTGCTTGACTGGAACACAGCGGTTAAATTGCCGTGGGGAATCCTGCTTTTATTTGGCGGTGGTCTCGCCATTGCCGCCGGTTTTGTCAGTTCAGGACTTTCTGAATGGATTGGAAGTCAATTAACTGCATTACAAGGCGTTCATATTATAATTGTCATTGCGGCGGTTACAGCACTTGTCATTTTCCTGACCGAAATAACATCAAACACAGCAACTGCCTCCATGATGTACCCGATAATGGCATCTCTGGCAATCGCATTGGGCATACATCCATATTCGCTTATGATTGCCGCGGGTGTAGCGGCATCATCTGCATTCATGTTACCTGTTGCAACACCTCCCAATGCTGTTGTTTTCGGGTCAGGCTATTTACGTATCCCGGATATGGCAAAAGCCGGTTTTGCCTTAAACATTATCGGGATTTTTCTTATAACTTTCGCAATCTATTTTTTGCTTCCAGCGACTTGGGGGATCGATCTGACAAGCGTTCCGGATCCGTTTCGTTAACATTAAAAAGGAAGAACTCCTGGCGATCTTGAAAGTTCTTCCTTGATTTTTCATTTTTCATATCTTCCTCTGGTATTATGGCTCAAGAAATATGCCGGGGATTTTCTTCCCATCATCCCTTGTTATTCATAAAAACCTCCCGAACAATCAACATCCTCCAGTTGGGAGGATAACTGGCCAGAACATCAATGACCCCGAAGTTCTGGCCAAACTCTTCAACAAATTTTCCCGGGCCGGGGTAAACTCTCCCTGCTACTTCTTCCGAAATCATCCTGCGGCCGGAAATATAAACTTATCCTCAATTGCCAAAATAGTACAAGCAGAAGGCAGGTTTTGGCTGGCTTCGGTGACAAGCACAAACTTGAATTCATATTGCTTCAGTTCTTGTTTGCGTCTTTCCAATCCTTGAAAACTTTCCTTGCCTCCGAGATCGTATAAGCGGCATCTATAAAATTAAAGCCGTCCTTTTTTTTCAATATCTCTATCAGATGCCCTATTCTCGGAAGTCTCAAATGTACATTTCTTATTTTATCCGGTTGAGCAAACACCTTTTTTGGTGTACCTTCCAATACGATTTTTCCCTGTTCAATTACATAGGAATAATCGCAATAAAGCGGAACAATATCAATATCATGAGTGGAAATAATGACAGTAAGCCCCAGTTCACCTTGGATCTCCCGCAGTAATTTCATAATTTCACTGACCCCCACAGGGTCAAGTCCTGCGGTAGGTTCATCAAGCACAAGCACTTCCGGTTCCATAACCAACACACCCGCAATAGCTGCCCGCTTTTTTTGCCCAAAGCTCAAACAATGGGTTGGCTTATCCTTGAGGTGCGCTATTCCCATTCTTTCCATTGCAAAGGTTACTCTCTTTCTGACTTCTTCTTCCGGCAATTTCATATTCACAGCACCAAATGATATATCTTGATACACACTTGCTGAAAACAACTGGCTGTCGGGATCCTGAAATACCATTCCAACAGATTGGCGCAAATTTCCAAGTCCCTTTTTGGAATAATCGACTGGTATTCCATTAAACAAAACCTCACCGCCAGAAGGCCTGATAATGCCATTAAGAGAAAGTAATAATGTCGATTTCCCTGCCCCGTTCCCGCCCAAAACGGCAGTTGTCTTGCCTCGCTTTATTCCAAGTGTCAAGCCTTTTAAGGCATGTGTCCCATCATCATATATATAATTAAGGTCGCGTACCTCCAGAATATTCTCAAGCATGAAAGTCCCCCCAAATTATTTCAAAAATAGGGCTACCAAAACCAGAAACAGGTTTATTCCCACAGGAAAAAAATATTCTGACCAATGGGCTTTAAATGACTTTTCAAGAACATCAAGTTCTCCATCGTATCCCCTTGCTTCAAGTGCTGTGTAAAGTTCATCAGACTTTTTATAAGCCCGGATAAAAAGTGTCGATATAAGTGAAGCAAGAGATTTATATGCCGAAAAAAGATTTGAATAGCCCAGACGAGACTTCTGAGCTATAAATATTGTATCCGCAGTTTCAATCAGTATAAAAATGAACCTGTAAACAAGCCCCATCAGTTCAATCATAAGCTTTGGCACTTTCAGCTTTCGAAGAACCGCCAATAAATCCACTACAGGTGTGCTCAGCGATAAATAATAAAGGCAGGAAACAGCCCCCAGCGCTTTGAAAAATAAATACACCGCATTTTGAATCCCAGCCTGGGATACACCAATATTCATCCCGAATGCTGATATATAAAGCAGGAAAACATTTTGCTGTTCTGAAATACCAATTGCAATGGTTAAAACTCCTATAACCAAAAAGGACATGGGAATAGCCAACAGCTTCAGAAAAAGGGCAAGAGGTATACCACCTTTATAAACGGTATACCAACCCATCATTAGCAGTACGGTAATAGATACAAAAATAGAACTGGCCCAAAGGCATACTGCAAGCGTCATCATACAAACAACAAACTTGTACATCGGGTCTTTTTTATTTAATTTCGACATGTAAGCGTATTTATCAATGTGAATCATTGTTACGCGTTTCTTCTTTCTTTTTTCTTCCCCTCATATATCCTAATCCGTAACCTATTACTCCTGCGCCAATAGCTGCCTGAAGTGAAAAAAGCAGGCTCTCAATTTCCCCGCTTTTTGGTTCAAACAGAGGAGAAAACCAAGGTTGGTAACTGCTATTAATCTCCGTTACAGCTTTCTCTGCTTCGCCATCTGTCCCTCCAAATTCAGCATCCTTAACGGTAAAAAGAGGCATTACAGCAAGGCCGATAACAATAGCAACCAATATAGCAGAAGTAATAACATTCTTCTTTTTCCCATTAGACTGCTTTGCAGGCTCTGCCATCAGCTCATTGTCTCCTTTGTAATAATATTAAGATCTTCAAGTTCCTGCTTGCTATACGCAGCAATCGCATTAAAAATCAGCACCGTCAGAATACCCTCACTAATTGCCAATGGGATCTGCGTAACAGCGAAAATCCCTGAAAACTTCATAAGGGATGCCATAAACCCGCCTGTTTCTGCGGGAAATGCAAGTGCAAGCTGTACGGAAGCGGTAACATAAGTTGTCAAATTTCCAAGTGCCGCTGCCAGAAAGACTGCAAGCCACTGTGGGCCATTCGCTTTTTTTACAACTTTATATGTTGCAAAAGCTGCCAACGGACCTGCAACTGCCATGGAGAAAGTATTGGCGCCCAGTGTAGTAAGACCTCCGTGGGCAAGTAAAATAGCCTGAAACAGCAGAACGATCAAACCAAGTACACTCATTGCCGTTGGCCCGAACAGAATGCTTCCCAATCCGACTCCGGTCGGGTGAGAACAGCTTCCTGTAACTGAGGGTATTTTAAGTGCAGATAAAACAAAAGCAAATGCACCTGCCATTGCCAGCAACATTTTTGTTCGGGGGTAATTCCCCACAGTTTTCCGTATTGAAAAAAAACCTGCCAATATAAAAGGAATAGTAAGAACTCCCCATGCGATACTCCATCCCGGCGGGAGAAAGCCTTCCATTATATGCATGGCATAAGTTGTTTGGGGTATCAAAGCAACCATCAATAGCAAACCAATCAACAAATATTTATTTTTTGACACCAAGGTTCATCCTTTCCAGATAAATAAACAAAAAACCTCTCCACATTAAGAAACCTCTCAACGTCAATCGTCAAGAGGTCACATATTGCCTGATAAGTGATAAGTACTGTTCAAGCATACACAACCACCCTCCATCGCTCGTAGAGTTCATGGTGATCCAGATACAGGCAGGTCTTCTGGCTCAAGCTTCATCATCCTCCAAACCTTCCCGGTTTCCCAGTGGTATCCATGAAGAACTCGACTTTCACAGCGGCGTGACCGCGCGGGCTTTTACCCGACTTCCCTTTTCATTGATTTATGCCTTTATGTTCAAAAAGCATCATCAACACCTGATCTTGATATTCTTTTTTTCAAAACCACCATAATAATATTATATCAGTAAATGATCATCGATGGAATTATATATTTTCTGTTGGGATGCTGTTAACATATATTCGTTCGGCGTTTTCCCTTGTATAAGTGCCTGTACCCAAATATTGAGAGAGGAAAATAACGATGAAAATGCCAGCATCATTCCCATGAGCAGATTACAGCCGGTCATAAGCGGTTTAATCACCTTTTTCTCTTTGTCAAACGACAGACCCGCCAGAAGCCTGCCTCCTGCAATCTCTCTTTGCAGTAAATTGTCTTCTACAAAGCGGCGATAGGCGCCGTCGTGAGATAAAATCCTGCCGGTACCGGCAATCCCAGCGCAGCCATCCTGGCCAGTTAAGCCCCTTTGCCTCCCACCGTGCTCAGGGTAGCTTCTTCTGCGATTCAGTTTTCATTATCTCACCAATCCTGCCGACTAGATTAGTCATGTTTGGTTTTTCAACCAGGATAACCCGGGGCTGAATGAGCAGGGTTACTCTTAATGCTGTTAAATCAGTTTTTTAAAATAGCACAACAATTATTAGTATTGCTATGGATTAATCCGATTTTTATTTTTCTGATGGTTTTATTAATGATGTTCGGTTTTTAAAAGTGTGGATAATAACCTAATGGAAACCATATCAATAAAGTAATAATCAGTGCGGAATCAATTAAACTGTCCAGTGCATCCCATCCCTTTCAAGGTTAGTTCCATATATAATAATGCACCTGACTTACGGATTGTTTGTAAATAAGTACATCTGAATATATTAAGCTGGTCTTAAAAAAATAGGTTGTATCAAAAGAAAAATTACTAAAAAAATTCCTTCAGCCCAAGAGTGCCAAGGTTTCTCTTTTCATGCACCAGTTTCATTTCTGTAACAAAACAATGTTTTTTTATAGTAATTCTACATACCCCTGTGTTCCATTGACTCAAATTCTCTGTCCATCTTTTATCAATTTAGTTGCGTTTTCCACCCCCACCACTCCAGGAATTCCATATTCTCTGGTAATTACGGCACCATGGGCCATGCGTCCACCTACTTCCGTCACCAGTCCTTTAACTGATACAAACAACGATGTCCAGCCTGGGTCAGTAAATATCGTAACCAAAATATCCCCTTCGTCAATTTTGGCGTCCTCCAGCTTTAAAACAACCCTTGCTCTCCCTTCAACTACACCTGATGAAACAGCCACACCCGCCAAAGCGCCCTGGGGAATATTACCCGTATTATATTCTCCGGATATAACTTCCCCATCAGAGGTCATCAGTCGCGGAGGAGTCAATTTTTTATATGCCTTATACTTCTCTTTTCTCTTTGTTATAATACTGTAGTCAATCTCATTTGTTTGAACAACCTTTCTAAACTCTTCAAAGAACAGGTAGTAGATATCCTCCCGGTTTAATATGACGCCTTTCTCAACCAAAACATCTGCTTCCTTTAGCAGCGCATTTTTATAAATTTGAAAACGCTTTATGAAGGAATATTTGGGGTATTCCCTGAAACCGATAAAATTACGTAGGACGCTTATCATCTTTTTTGTTTTTTCAGCTTTTCTCTTTCCGCCGGGCAATTGCATCAATCGCCTCAAGATATCCTCCTCTTTCCGTTTTGCTTCCAAACGTCCCTGTTCAAATATGGCACTGCTCGAATTCAGCCCAAAATTTTTAATGTTATTAAAAATAACAGGTATAAGGGCCGTTGGTTTTTCACTCCAGCGGGGTTTGGTGATATCTATTTCACCAGGACAACGCATTCCGTATTTCTTCAGGTATGCCCTAATAGATTTGCTTACAGCATTCCCCCCTTCCAGTTTTTCTAATCTCTCAAAAAAAGTTTCATCAATGGTATGATTAAAATACTCCATTACCTCCGGATGTCTCCGGACCACGTTTGCTACATCCATAAGGGCAAGGCCCATCTCTGATGTGATATTATTGGTTACGGATTTGGAAAGGACATCGGCTGCACCTTTTTCACCCAGCCATTTCTCCATTTTTTTATCAATCCAATTGGATGCATAGACTCCTGCTACCAACAATTTCATATTTTCAGGACCAGCCAATACTGTTTTCAATTTCTTTGTATCCTGTAAAATAAACTCAAACAGTTCATCTCCTGATAGTTTTTCGATTCTTCGCTCCATGTCTTTTATAAGCTCTTCATTGTAATCGATCTGATTTTCAACAGCTGATAAATCATTTTTCAGATACATTTTTATCGCCGGAATAATCCAGGATAAGGCACCTGTCTCCATTGTGATGGAGCCTTTTCCACGAGGCAGGTTTTTAACAAAACCTTTTCGCTTCATTAAAGCAGAAAGTCCGCTCTCCATCAGGACGTCAGCTTTTCCGATACTGCTCATAAGAATCTTCCGTCTGATTGGTGAGGCCAGATCATATGATATATCTCCAAAAAGTCTCCCGCCGGCATCCTTTAAATTTTCTCCAAACCAAAATGATAAGAGCCTGATAAAAGAGATTCCAAGGGGTTTGATATCCTCTGTCATCATCTGTTGATGGCCCATGGACATATATACCCGGTTCTTTCCGCCGTTTTCCGGTATGGGATATAAAGTAGTAACAGGGCGACTCTGCACTATATAGAAGGTTTCGTCAACAAGGCACCATTCGATGTCCTGGGGGCAGCCAAAATAAGCCTCAATCTTTCTGCCCATGACTTCAAGCTGCAAAATCTCTCCATCGGTCAGCGTTTGCATATTTTGCTGTTGTTTTTCAATCTCTCTTTTTAGTTCCACCTTCCTTTTGTGCAAATATACCCAGGTTTTTAGCCGCTATCTTCTTATCAATAATCTTTCCATCTCTCACTTTGTAGGTACCTGCATTCACTAAACCTGAAACCAGAGCTTCTCCAAGCCCAAAACTTGCATCAATTGATAATACCTTTCTGTTGGAAGTGACAGGATCAGCTGTAAACATAATCCCGGAAGCTTGAGGAAGAATCATCCGTTGAATAACAACAGAAAGATATACCTTGCGATGATCAAATCCATTTTGCATACGGTAAATCACTGCGCGATCAGTAAATAATGATGCCCAGCACTTTCCGATATGCTCCAGGATAGAATCGGTACCCATTATGTTCAGGTAGGTATCCTGCTGTCCGGCAAAGGAAGCCAACGGCAAGTCTTCGGCTGTAGCACTTGAACGTACAGCATAGGCATGTTTTTCGCCAAACTTTAATATATATTTAGTTATTTCTTCCTTTATTTCTTTGATGAATTCTGTATCTTTAATGATCTGGCGGATCTCTTCAGTGATTTCTCCAATCTTTTCCCTGTCCTTTATTTTCAGTAATGATAATTGTTCCAGCAGTTTGTCAAGCTCTCTATTATGCTCAACTACTCTTTTATACGCTTCTGTAGTAACACAAAAACCTTCTGGTACTATTATCCCTTCAATCCTGGATAGTTCCCCCAAATTTAAGCCTTTGCCTCCAACAACCATCAGTTTTGTTTTATCAATCTCATCAAAACCAAGCACATAAGAACCCATACAAATGCCCCTCTTCTCTTATCAAAATTATGAACTATTTATATGTTTTAGTTCATAATATAGCATCTGAAAAGCATCGTCAACAACTATATGTACTATATTCTCGAAATAGTTCACGAAATTTGTTATTCTTACAAAGAGGTGATAGTATGAATGGTTTTCAACTGCGCAGAGAAAAGAAAATGGAGGATATTCTGGAAGCTGCTTTTGAATTGTTTTCAGCTGATGGAATAAAGAACGTCAGTATTACTGAAATAGCTGAAAAAGCAAATGTATCACGCGTTAGCATCTATAATTTTTTTGGAAGTAAAGAAAAATTAGTAAGGCAGTCTTGCTTTTACTTTATGGATAAAATAATGAAGGATCTCCAGTTATTGGTTAAAAGTGACCTTTCCTTTCAAGAAAAGTTTGAAAAAATGTTCTCTATATCTATTGAAAGCGCAAATGATATAAGTGAAGATTTTTATCAATCACAATTCCTGAAGGACCCGATTGTTCTGGAATTTCTTGAGGAATATAAGAATAATAAATCAATTCCTTTATTGATGGATCTGATTGATCAGGGTAAAAAAGAAGGCTACATCGATAGCGAACTTTCTTCCGAAGCAATACTTTTGTACATCAATTCAATTAATGGAGTTCTTCAATCCAATATAAGCAAAAAAGCCAGATTGGATTTAGGAAAATTATTTTCCTATGGATTATTCGGAGAAAGAGGGGGAACGCATACCCCTTAATCATCTATATAAAATAGTCATACCTTTTTGCTAAGCGCACTTTTACATCGTTCGTCAAACCATCTGATATATTTTCCAGACCACTGTCCACAATCCCAAACTTCTTTGGTCCGGTTCAAAGCGGCAAATGCTTTGTCTCTCGTCCATTTCCAGGCACCGTTATAGGTTCGGTGACCCAGTCCCAAGACCTGCTTTTCTTCCAGAACTGTCTGTGTGACAAGTGCTTTTTCTGATGGTTACTGACCGGGATTCTCCTGATCAAAATGTTCATTAATTCCGGGAACGTCAAAAGTACCGCCACCGGCATAAATTTGGCCGATACTGCCCAAAATCACTGCCCCAACCAGGATGACAAAAAGAGAAATGCGTTTTATTTTACACTTGACTTTATGCGTTAAAATACCATCTGCAATCCCTTTGCAAATAAGGTTCGCCAAACAAACCCAAAAAAACTTTTTTCACATAGCAATGGAGCTGAAATTATCAGCTCCTTTTTGTGATTTTTTCTTCAAACCTATGTTTTTCAAGCTATTTACTGTCAAATACTCAAAATATCTTGAGATAACAGCAAAACGAGCATGGGAGAAAATGTTTATGAC
Organism: uncultured Thermoactinomyces sp.; assembly: GCA_965544045.1. Taxonomy (GTDB): domain Bacteria; phylum Bacillota; class Bacilli; order Thermoactinomycetales; family Thermoactinomycetaceae; genus Thermoactinomyces. The sequence goes on along the minus strand of CBEULT010000001.1, from coordinate 227,755 downwards.
AATAGAATTAATTGAATAGGATAGTATAAATAGTATATCCGTTGGCCGGTTAGTGTTTCTTATAAGCCTTGGATATACCAAATATCAAAATACCAAACGCCACTGCCAAAAGAATAATATTGGTAGCAATACTTGTTGGCTGACACCAAATCCTTTCACCATATCGAATCAGTTGAACTGCAATAAAAACAACAGGAATTCCCCACAATATCTCATATCGCCGAGCCAAAAATCCAGTTGTGCTTCCCATAGCTCCCCCGAAACCAGAACCTAATATCCAAATCAGAAAAACAGACCAGTCAAAAGATGGCTTAACATCCATCCTTATTAAATAGCTAAAGATAAAATATAGAATAATTGCATACACCGTAAAGGACGCACCTGCTATTGCTGACGACTTGAAGGAATTGCAAAATTTATAACCTGCAATCATAGACAGTATCAACCAAACTGCCAAATTGTTCATGACTCCGCCTGAAATGAATAAAGCAATCCCGAATATATTTTCATCCTCCAGTTGATACGGAATAATATCTGAAAGAATTGAAAAAACTCCCAGAATCGTACCAACTATTAAAGTATATATTATTACACTTTTAGTATTGACTATTTTGTTTCCCATCGTACTACCTTGCCTCTCCTAGCAGACATCAGATCATTTTTCCTGAGTCAAGTGCACCTTTTATCCAAAAATCATCATTTTACATTTTCATATCAAAAATAGCCAAAATAAATGCTTTCGGATGATTGCTTTTCTTATCTAAAAAATACAATCAACTGATCTTCTTGATAAAATCGAATATTGCCTGGTTTACAGCGTCAGGATTATCCAGATTCGTTCCGTGGTGAGCATTGGCAATGGTTTTTATTTCTGAATCGGGTATATGTTGATGCATATAAGTTTGCTGGTGGTTAGTCATATTATCTTGGTCGCCAATCAGCAATAACGTTGGGCACTTAACTTTGTGAAGATCTTTTTTGCTTTCCATTCGGGTCACAGCGGACCATACCCTGTTCCATTTGTCATGTGAAAGCATGGAAAAAGCTTCAGTTATATAATGATAGTTTTCAGGATTAAATCTGGATAACATTTTAGCCTGGATTTTGCCACTTATCTTCATAGGTATCAACTTACTGGATATACGGTTGATCGGAACAAATATTTTCTCATACAGATTAAATGTATTGCTGCAAGGTGTACCAATAAGTATTAACCCCTTCACTCTCTCCGGGTATCTGACTGCCGTCTGTAATGAGATATGTCCTCCCATGGACAAACCGCAAATAACAGCAGTTTCCAGATTCAGATGATTCATAAGGGCAATCAGATCAGCACTGAAATTCTCTGAGTCAACAGGTCCTTCCGGCAATGATGAGTAGCCATGCCCTCTTACATCCCATACAATTACCTTATAATGATCTTTAAAATAATCTACCTGTTTATTCCATTGTAAATGGTTCCAGGATGCACCGTGGGTAAAAATTATCGGTGAGCCTTCCCCGGTTACTTGATAGAACAATGTTGCGCCATTACTTTCAAGTGTAGGCATTTGTTACACCTCTCTCAAAATTTCAATGTGCTGTACAGTGCCTGAAAATGACCTTAACCATTATTCCATTATTGCTTATCCGTTTTCCTTTATAGTCTCTTGCAAAAAATCAGTTACATCAATCATGTTGCTTACACCTTAATGATAACAATATCAATAAACATGTGTAATCTTGATTAAATTAAAAAAAACGCCAATCAGGCAACAGCTCCCTGGATTGGCGATCATTTCAATATCTTATATTTCTGCATCAAGTTCAACACTTGACTTATACTCAACAGTCAGTTTATCATCAAAGACTGTTACCCTCCTGATTGCCTATCACTGCTCATCATACCCTTTCAGCTCACATAACTATTAAACTTTATGCTCTGCATTTTCAACTTGCTTCATTTTCGCAGGCGATATATCTCTGTTTTGGATTTTTCCAGCCTCAGCGGCACTATAATCTATTTCTTTCTTTTCTCACGTTGATTGACGATACAATTGACTTTCACAGAAAAACAGTGTATGACGACCACCTCTCCTTATGCGAAAAACAATTCATAACCCCCTCAGGACCCCGGATTATCACCAGTTGGAAATCCATTCTTTCCAATGTTCCTCTTTCTTTAACCTGGCTTATCATTTAATAGGCATTACATCAGCTTATATTAACTATTTTGCTTATTAATTTTAATACCAAGCACAAGATAGCGGATCATCGGGATTCTCCGCAACAACTCATAAAGCAGGAGCGTGCCGGGCAACTCAATTGCCAATGCCAAAACATAATTCAGCGCCTTGGGCAAGCTGCTGTACTGGTAGACAAAGTAGCAGGCCAGAAATACAACCAGGTAATGCACCACATAAAAACCGAAGCTGGATTTCGTCATGTAGGAAGCGAAAGCAGAGGTCTTGTTGAACCAGGCTTTTCCACAGCCGAGAATTGCGAGAATAGCAGCCCATAAATAGCAGTTGGTTAAAAAACTGGTCAGGCATTCAGTGGAGACGAAACTACTGCCAAAGTAACGAACCGTAAAGGCAACACCAAGAATTACAGCGACAATTAACATTGGAATACGGATCTTCTCGATGGAATTCTGTACTTTTTCATGGGAGAAAACAAAATAGCCGATCAGATAAGCTGTACCATAGATACCGAAGCGATACGTTGTCAGCACAGGCAAATTGAAAATATGTGCTGCGCCCCAAATCAGGAAAACGAGTAACAGGATCATTAGTATGTTAATTTTTCCGCAAAAGGTCCATAGCTTATCTTTCTTGTCTATTTTTCTAAGCAACACCAATAATACAGAAAACAAAAACAGCATTTGGATAAACCACAGAGGCCCGATACCGCTTATGGCGAAAACAGGATAGCGGATTAAGCCCGGAATTGAAGCAAGACCGCCTCCCAGCCTGATATGCAGATAACCGGTAATCCAGTGAAAAACAAATAATCCCAGGGTTGACGGAACCAGAAGCTTTGTCACTTTGTCTTTCAGGAATTCCCGTTCCGTTCGTTTCCTGAGGGCATATCTGGCGCTCATCCCAGCTATCAAAAAAAGAATTACCATAAACCATGGATAGACAATGTAGGAAAAAACATCAAACGCTCGTATCCCGGCATCCTGCGCAATCGGGAAAGGTACACCGACAGTATTGTACAGATAAAACACATGATAAATCAGTACCAACATCACCGTTCCCCAACGGATATGATCCAAATAATGTTTTCTGTCAACTTTATATACATCTGCGCCCCGAACTGTTGCCATCATTCTTTCTCCTTTACCTGCCAAATTGTTTTTGCAAATTCCACTAACCATCTTTGTTTTGCTCAGAATATATTCTTTTCGCTTTTCCACTTAAAACAGCATCAGCAAATTTTTCAACTACTCCATTTCGAACGATAGCAATCCCTTTTTTGGAATCAGCCAAAACATAAAGGGTATCTCCAGGAGAAATATCAAACATTTCTCTGACTTCCTTTGGGATTACGAACTGCCCTTTAGAACCAACCTTTACAGAACTTATAAACTTTTCGCTTTTATCCTTTTCTCTCATACATGACATCTTCTTCAGTATATTTAGTATAACTAGTATAACTTGTATTACTTGTATAACTAATTATGCTGTAGTATATTATTTTTGTCAATATAAAAGTTCCCTTACCTCCTGAAAGATGGTATGGTACGGCTATCATATAAAATACAAATCGCTGTATACAAATTTCCTAAAGGATTACAGTAGTATTATATTGAGGCAATCAGGAGTAGGGAGGGGTTTCCGAATGCTTGATGTGGAGATAAGACGGGCAAGAATGGAGGACACGAAACAGTTAAATGAATTTTTCAGAATAGTAATTACCGATACGTTCATCAAGGAAGGGATCGGAAAGATGTTGGATGATATAAACGATGAAATTAAAACCAAGGAAAAATACCTGGCAAGTGATTTTGAAAGCAATGGTCAGAAACGATATTTCTTGATCGCTCTCGTTGGTAATAAAATTATTGGTTCCATTGAATACGGCCCTGCCAGTGATCTCATATGCAATTGTACAAACAACGCTTTTAAAGGGCTAAAAGAGATAGGAACAGTATTTGTTCATCCTGACTACCAGAGGATGGGGATCGGAAATTTGCTATTGAATAAAATGTTTTTCACTTTACAAAAAAGAGGCATCAAAGAATTTTGCCTGGACAGCGGATACATTTCTGCCCAGAAAATCTGGAAAAAGAAATTCGGAGATCCCGATTACCGGTTAAAGGATTATTGGGGAGAGGGATTTGATCATATGATTTGGAGGGTCAAAATCAGCGATAGTCGTTAGGAAAAAGAGAGGATTCCGCTTCAGCCATTGGAATCTCAACATTATGTCACACTATATCTTTATTATTCCTGCCCGAACCCGCTGTTTCACCCTCGATCTATTCTCATAAACGTATATCGAGGGTGCAGATTTTCCTTTATTATAAAAGATAGTGTTTTTAAGAACGCCCGGATTTCACTTTTTTCCTGCAATGCTACACACTCAACACGGCTTGAGAGCCAGGGCCTTTTTTTAACCTTCTTGAAATATATTGACAGGCTTTTTTGAGGGACGTTAACAAAGTATTATGCCTTTTTACGTATCCTTTTCCATCTCTCATGCGTTAATACCATGTTAAGTGAATCAATAATACGACCCACAAACTCCAACTCAGCCTTATCAACGCTGTCCAGAACATCTACATAATGGATATTTCCAATTACTTTGTATGGCTTCATCTATCAATGAATCTCTACAGCCAGTTAGAAAAAATATTATACTTAACCAGACCATACTGTATGGATATTTCAAAATCCCATCACTATTGATCGACTGGTCATAAGAGAGGGATGTCTGAAAAGATATCCCTCCGCTTGTCGACAAAGTCTGTTTTCTTAACAGGTGCAGCAACTTGCTTAAACGTTTCGCCACCATCTAAATGTCCAGCAATGACTGAATAATTCCTGTATTCGTATCCATTTTTGCATACCTTCTTTGTGCAGAAACTTTGATAAATATTTTTTATACCCTCTTACCACCAGTTAACACCCCCTCAATTTAAGCAATATTGCTTTTTGTAATGCCTTTTAGCATATCTGTCCAATCAGGTTTTTCTTTTAATAAAAGGTAATCACTCATCAATAACCAATACTTTTATTGCTTAGGTCGTCCGATCCAAGTACAAAGATAGTCACGATGGACAAGGTGTACATCGTCTGGCATATTTGGATTTAAAGGGAAATCAACCTCTGGATTAATTCTCTTTGGACAATAAGGGTCTCTTGAAAAGAGAGAACGTTCCCCATTTTGATACAAGTTATAAAGATAAGAACGTGCTGCACATCCGCCACCGCATATAAATAAAATTTCACATCCTTCACAACCTTCTATCCTATTTGGATTTTTATTCCTTCTCCTAAACGTCTCAAACTGAGGTGAACGAATAATGTCGTACAACTCATCCTCTACCAAATTACCTACTTTATAATCGTGCAAATATACACAAGGAGAAACAGGGATTTTTCCATCTGGTGTAATAGAGTGTATCCGAAAAGATTTTCTACCACATGGACATCTCTTCGATTGCTTAAGTTTTGTTATGCCTGCCAATGTTGGTTCAGTCATATCCAAGTTATCACAAAGATCCATTAGCAATGAAAATCCCTTATAATATTGGTCAGGCTCAAGTTTTGTAAGCATATGCTTACTTTCAACAGGTTTAAACGGATTAATTCTAACGTTTGAACCGTATTTTCTAGCCATATCAACAAGAGCAACGATTCGATCTTCGGTAAAATTCCAGTTCATTGCACAGGTGACAATCGTAAAATTCTTACCATACTCACGGCAAAGTTCTAGAGCCTTTGTTGCAATAGGAAAAATATTTGCACCACGGTTTTCATTGTGTTCTTTCTCGTATGGGGAATCGATACTAATATCAATATCATTCAACAACATAAATTCTGCTGGATGATGTTTCGCAAGATAAGTAAGAGTTATTCCAGAAGTAGTAAGACCTACATCAATTCCTTTTTCAGTTAGTTTCCTGATAATATAAGGGAGTAGTGATTTTCTTGGATCAATTCCGTTTGTATATAACGGTTCATTCCCGCCCAAGTTTATTGTTTTAGCACCATTTTTATGTACCTGATCTATAACACGATCTACAATCCCAGGATTAAAATCCATTCCTTTCTTTCGAGCTGACATGGAATAACAATGTTTACAACGATACGGACAATCATTCCCCAAAGTCCATCCAATATTTTCAATATCAATCTCACATTCATCAAGCTCTTTATTTTCAATTGGACCCACATTCCTTTTATAATGTTCCAAAGGGTCTACAATCGGTTTCTTCCCCATCAAGTGACCACTCCCTTGATAAAATACTTTTGTCCCTGCGATTACTATACAAATAATCTTAAATCATCAAACAACTCTTTAGTGATGATGTCGGTTTCTTTTAAAGTCCCCTCTTCACAACGTTTAATTAATTGTTCCAACATTTTTGTATCCTGTATCATAAATTCATGATACTTCTTCCAAGTCTTATCAGTTGGCGGTTCATTTGGAGCCATTAATGTTTCAACGACAGCATAATAATCTCTCATGTTTTGGGCGCAATAATAATCGAAGTATTTCTTGATCAAAAACACTTCTGGATGTTTATAACTATACGAAACATAGGGGAATGAATTGATGTCTCCTGTAACCAATCCCAAATCAACTAATCTTTGTAGTATGGGATCAGTAGAGCGTAACCACAGGTGAGAATTAATGCGGTGAAAGACACAAAAAGTCATGTGTTCCTTAATAAATTCAAGGTTTAACTTCAACCCATCAATATCTAAAATTGGATCAAAAGTAATGAAGTTCATTAATGGCGTTATTCCATATTTTTTAAGAACTCTAGCTGCCCGTTTAGAATCTGCAACAGTTAACCTTTTGTTAAATAACACAAGTGAATCTTCGTGAGCAGATTCTCCACCTATAGCTACTACGTTTGTTCCCATTTCTTTTAAGAGCTTTACACGTGACTCCGTAAGGTCATTTGGCCTAGCCGAGAGTCGAAAGATTAAATCTATGCCCAGCTTTTTTATTTCTGCAACTAGATCAACTAGAAATTGGTCATTTTTATCGGTAATTCTAAAGAAATTGTCATCAACAATCTTAAAAGAATTCTTTTGATACAGCTGGATTAATGCTTTAATCTCACTCATCAGATGATCTACTGAACGAACTGATTGCGCTGATCCAGTGTTATTTCGATAAAAAGTAGGAATGCTACAAAACGTACATGCTGCATAACAGCCTTTACTTGTTACCAGACTTAAGGGTTCATCTTTCAGCTTCTCTGGAGGTAAATAACGAGTTTGATAAGGTAGGATATCTAAGTTTCGAATTCGTGGGCGAGGGATAAATGGGGTATTTCGTTTCAAAACGCCTGGGATATTACTAGAGGGAGATACGGTATATTCATATAAAGAACATTCTCCTTCTCCAACGACAACTGCATCAAGCCAGAGGTACTCCCTTAATAAATACTCTTTATGAAAAGTTGCAAAATGACCACCCACAATAATAAGAACATCAGGAAAATTATTCTTAATCCTTTCACCAAGCGTAATTAACTCATTTACTGATGTAACAAAGGGAGAAAAGCCAACAATCATACGTGGATGACGATCAATTCTCTGTTTAAGTAACAACCAACACTCTTCAATATCGATATTATTTGCATAAGCATCAATAATGGCTACATCAATCCCTTTTGAAAAAAGATACGCATGTAAAGATGCTATTCCACTATGCTCGGCAGGCTTTCTCAAAGATGAGGTTGGCAGATTAACCAATGTGACTGAATACATAAAACGTTACCTCCTCTGTTTATTGAATATTTGCTTATTCACAATCAGTTAAGGGAGAATCTGATTAATAATGGAGGTCACATCATAATTTTTACTCGTGTCAATTTTAATTAGCCCTTGCCTCTCAGATAATGCTTCATCGTATTTTATTTGCATCATGGAAATAAGCTCTGGTTGATTTAGATACATTGAGTGAATATTTGAATTAGGCTTAGCCATTAAGCGTTTAAAAATTTCCCAAGTTGGACAATAGCAAAAAATGATTGAATCAGGCGGTGGCAACACATTCAATGAAAGAAAGTGATCAAATACTTCTTTTATTGAATAGTCCTGACCATCAATAATTCCTAGACATTCGTTATATACCCAAATAGAATCAATATATCGGTCTTGGAGAATGATGAAATCATTTTCTAAATAAGGTTTTATGACATTGTAGTAATCCTGCAATAAATCGGAGATATAATAAATTGTTCTCTTTAGAATAGGATAATTACTAGCTATCTCTTTGAATGATCTTCCTATTTTGCTATAAGTGAAAGCTCCATGATTGTAGATACATGGAATTCCCTTGTTTTTCAATTCCGAAATTATTTTATTTGATAAAGTCGTTTTGCCGCTTCCACATATTCCTTCTAATACAATGAGCTTCCCCATAATATCCTCACCCCCATTCAAAAGTTTGCTTGTATTGACCTATCACTTATTTCAACTGGGTTAGAATATTTATAGTTAATGGTTGTTTAGGTTTGTACAAACAAGGGATTTCTGTTTTTTTGGCTTTTATTTTATACCCTTTAATATATAGAGTTAAGAGTTTCTGTTCTTGAAATACAAGCCAATGAAGAATTTCTTCTACTGAATCAGGTGTCTCTGCTTGGAAAACACAAAAATCAGCATTAAACCCCACATCTAACTTACCATTTGAATCCTCTATTCCTAATACTTGTGCTGCCCAATAGGTAACCGAAGCCCATAACTTCCACTCTTCAATATCAGAAAACATTCCTTTCATTAACCTCATATGCTGAAATAAATCTGCGGTTATTCCAGTAGCCAGTCCATCTGTTCCCAAGCACCATTTGATCCCTTCACTTTCCAATACATTCGGGTTTAAACACTTTGTCCCCAATCGTTGATTTGATACAGGGCATAGTACAAGTTTAGAACCCATACCTGAGATCACCTTTAATTCTTCTAAGGAGCAATATCCTCCATGTACCAAGATAGTGTTGTCATCTAGCATCCCATATTGATAGAGGATATCAATATCGGGCTTACCCCATTTATCTATTACTTTTCTTCTTGTTTCAATCGTTTCAGCAATATGAATTGTTAAAAAACTCGAGGCGTAAGATAAACATTTACGTGCGAGTTCCAATGTAGATGGTCTATTCGAATATAGAGAATGAAGGAAAATTCCGGGTCGATGACCTAAAATTATTGTATTTTCTACAAATTGAGCATACTTCTCAAAACCATTAATTAAGAAGGAATTTAACTTTTTTGACTCCATTAATGGATAACCCGAAAAAGCCATTAACCCATGTTTCTGTGCAATCTCACCACTTCTTGCAGCACAAAAAACACTTGTCCCATATCTTATCATCTCATTTACTGTAACATGAGCAGAGTGAATCCATGCATCTTCTTTCATACCATCTAGTTGATTATTCCAACGTTCAGCCAGCATTAAATATTGTTCTAAACTCCATCTACCTTTCAATCCTTGAAAAAGAGTCTCACCTAAATGAACATGTGCATTAATGAGACTAGGTGTTACTAAACTCCCTTTTAAATCAATCACTACATCGTATCCTGTAGAATCTTGATCAAAACTCTTAATCTTTCCATTTTGAACCTTGCAATGCCCCTGAAAAATAGAGAGTTTTTGTTCTGATCCAAGTAAAAATTTACCGTTTAAAAACCCAATGGTTTTATTACCGACTACGTCAAAGCCTTCGCAACAGCTCTTGTAATCCAACTTGGCATTGTCGATATCAGATCATCTCCCAATCCTACCCATTGATAACCATCATGCTCAGGGCTTAGTCGAATTGTTTGATTGTTGTAATGCGCTTTATACAGGAGAATATGCAGTTGTACTCCATCAGGTCGCATGACAGACCAAGCTGTTTTTAATTCAAATTGATCACAGAAAACTCCCGTTTCTTCTTCAAGTTCGCGTTTCAGAGCTGCCTCAATTTCTTCACCATACTTAACACGCCCTCCAGGTAAATCGTAACTACTTTTCGATGCATCTCCCTTCATTTCTTCTGGCGTTTTCTCAAGAATTAAAACCTGATTATCATCTTTTACTAAAGCACATTTTGCTGCAACTGCGATATTCTTTTCCATTTTCATCACTTCCTAATCATCCTTATTAGACCTTGTGATATAGAACGTACATAATAATCATTATTTTCCGCTGTGTAAATACTAGTGGGAATTTTGTACAATAAAAGTAGGGGAAGGTAACCAACATCCCCTATCAATTAGTGTGAGAATGCGAAAGAAAACTGTGAAAAATATTGAAGAATCTTGTGGCGCACTTCCATCGCCTGAAGTATGCACTGAGCACCGAAATTCATTGGGAAAAAAGTGATTCTCGCCAAAGTGAAGGTAATCAGGTACGTTCGTCATGTCTATGCCTGTCGACACTGTAAACGACAGCAACCAACTTGTTGCCAAGCAACTCCCTCCACAATTTTTAATGCCTGAATCGCTTCCTCCGGTATTTTTTGTTGCTCCAACCGGTCATCCATACAAACTCTTCCGGAATAATTGTTTTTGAAATCTCTTAGACAGTAATTCCAACAGCCGCGATTGCTCCGGTTGTACTCCTCCCAGACTTCATGGAGAAGCATCACATTCTCCTTTCCAGCTCTAAAAACATCCTTTTTCTGTTTTATCTTCCAATCTCATTTATTTATAAAGATAGACATACAAGCTTATGCCTTCTTTTCTGATCTTGTAGTCTTTAAAATATGATTCTCTTATTAATTGCTCAAACCCTTCTTTTGTGTATGCACCTTGTTTCAGAAAATTTTTAAATGAAAATTTCACAAAATATTTGTCAAACCCTTTCATTCCTGTCTTTTTGATTTCATTTTCTATATCTTCTGCGCTTGCCTCATGATTCATGTCGATGATAAGGGATATTCCGCCCTGTTTAAGCACTCTGTACATTTCATTCAATGCTTTCACGGGTTCTTTGAAATTTTTAAATGCTGCACTGCATACAATAAAATCGAAAAAGTTATCGTCACAAGTAATTTTGATGCATTGCCTTCTTTAAAATCAACCGACACATTTGCTTCCTTTGCGTTGGCTTTTTCAATTAATACAAAATCCGGACTGATCTCGACACCTGTTACATTAAAACCTCTTTTTGCAAGCTCGATTGCCAAATAACCCGGCCCAGGCGCAACTTCCAAAATATTTGCGTTTTTACCAACATGAGATGCAACTTCATCGGCATATTCCCGCATTTCCGCAAGCCTGCTTTTACGGGAATTTCTGTCATACCATTTTGCTGCCAAGCCATAAATGCCAACATCTTTCTTTTTCCTCATATCTTTCATCATATTTTTCACTATCACATCTCACCTACCTCTTATTTTCAACAAAAGACAGACCTGTCCAAAGCAATTCTTGTACGGGTAAAGAATGCTGTTGACAGGGTTGTTACATTGAATAAATTAAATTAAAAATCATACCAAAATCCAAAAACCTGGCGATTATGTGCGCGTTTTTATCATCTATTTCAACCAGGCGGCGTGTATCTTCTTTATTATGCTGCCTTCTCGTTTTTACTGTTGTAGTGTTTCAAATCACCCACATATACAATTTCCCCGCCTATATTAAGCAAATTCTGCGGGCGGACAAGCTCACGTGGTCTTTTCAGGTCACAGATGCCACTCTCAAACAAGATATGGTATACAAACTCGGAACAAAAGAAACTGTAATCATTCCTGAAATTTCTATGAAACAGATTGCCGATAAGCCCTAAATAATTGTATTTATACATATGGCTGTCAAGCAGAAAATTTACAATCAGATCAAATGCTCTCGCGTATTGTTCCGTGGTTACATCAATTGCGAATATAACTCCCGGCAGGGTGGGAGCGTTTTTATAAACACCCTCGTCAAGCCTTTCGCGCTTGAAACATCCTACAAAAGGGTTGCCCGGTCTACGTCTGCCGAAGCTGAACATATAGTTTAATTCCTTGTCGAATGCCAGCGCCGCATGAGTATATTCATCCCCACTGAAATAGTGTATCAGCCGGGACAGTACGGTTGTGCTCCGTATGAGGACAACATAAATCTTTCTTGAAGACACCATCATCACTCTCCATTCACAAGCAATTCAAATCCAGCCTCTTAAATACGGTGCTGCCTATGGCGCTAATAATCCACACCACCACCAAGAAGTAAGTGTTGTGAGGAAGAAAGTCGCTGAAAAATCTGTACTGAGGTAAGTGGGCCGTTCTAATCACTGGATGACTGTATTTATATATGTACTGTATTTATATATGTGTAGAATGTTTGTTCAAGTACAAATAAGTATGACTTGATCACGTAACTTTATCTTTGTTAAAACAACTCTCGTTTTAATCCTAAGTATTCCGTCTACTCCCTATAATTCTTTAGAACCTCCTGGTTCAGAAGGAGTTCCTATGGCTTTAAAAATTGTGATCAAATCTGTTGTGGAATTGATGTTCATAAGACTTTTGTCGTTGCTTGCATCGCTTCCACTAACAAAAAAAGTATTACCACCTACAAACGTTTCTCTACTTTAACACAAGGGTTAAAGGAATTGTTACAGTAGCTGCTTGACAATAACTGCAAGGATGTAGATGTATATCTCTTGACTTATTTTGATAAAAACCTCATTAACATCTCCACTGTTGGCATCGCATACTGTTCTTCCCATACGTCTTGCATAATTAAACTGTTTATGATGTACAAATACCATGATAGTATCTTTTGAGGGTCACCTTTTACGAATTCTCCTGATTCCTGCCCTTTAACAAAAATAGGTATAAGTTGATCGATTAAAGCGTTGTCAAAATGTTGTTTTAGCATCTGCCTGGATTTTCCAGGAATATCTTTATCTCTTTGAGCCTTCAAAATAAGCATGAAGGCATACTTGTTATTCCTATCAAGCATACCTTCTGTTAATACCTTGATTTGCTCAAAAGGAGTTCCAGGTAGATTATTAATTTCTCTAAAGTTATTATTGGCATGCTCTATTAATTCTTCTATTATTTCAGAATATAGCTCATCCTTAGACTTGAAATACTTATAAATCAGACCTTCACTAATTCCAGCATTTGAAGCTATTATACTTGTCTTTGTTCCAGCAAACCCTTCCTGTGCAAATACTTTTAGTGCTGCTTGCTTAATTTGCTGTTTTCGCTCAACACGTATTTGTTCTAACTGTTCCTTATTTAATGGGGACAATTTATTTTCCTCCAATTATTATATTTTTCATTCTATTGTATCATTAAGATTATTAATTAGTATTACACCATGGCATTACCCGTTTATTTAATTCTTCAAGAAATTGATTGGGTCTAGCAAAACAAGCCAGGTGTCCCGCTTGCTTTATTAGTACAAACTCCTTGTGTGGAGCATCAATTTCATTAAAGTATGCCTTGGCAGTTTCAGTTGGTGTTAATATATCTGTGTCTCCTTGAAAAACAAAAAATGGCAAATCGAATTTCATACCAACTTCTCGTATATCAAATGTCCTTAATTCATCAAATAAGTAATTTAAAGAATAATCCATTCCTTTAAATATATTAATTAAATCACGTATTTTATGATCAGGTGAAGAAATCATATAAGGAAATATTAGATCCATAATCATATTAGGAACTTTGTCAATAGATTTAATAATATGTTTATTGAGTTCATCATAATCTTTACGACTCCATTTCGAAAAATCTGGACCCATCTTCTCAATCAGTTGAACTCCCTTAGTATCTCCAACTTCTTTTAAGGTATTAAGCTGTAGTTGATATGAGATGAATTTGGGATCTGGAGCATTTTGGTCAGTACCAACATACGCAAAAAACAGGTCTGGCCTTTCCTTTATCATTATTGTGCTAATCAAACTTCCTAATGAACTTCCAATAAGAATTATTTTTGGATGCCCTAATCTTTTACATATATAATCAGTCACCTCTATCCCATCTTGAGCAAGTCTTTTAAAGCTGATGAGTCCACTACCTCTTTCTTTGTTCTTGCCAAAAGTCTTTCCTGCTCCACGTTGATCCCAATGTACAATAGTAAAATATTTTTCCCATGAACGTAATAAAGGGCTAAAGATGGTATATGTAGAAGCTGGCCCTCCATGAATAAACAATAAAGCTGGATTATTAAAATCTTCTCCACGAATTGAAATCCATTGTTCAATACCTCCTATATTAACATATTGATTCTCAACGATTTTATTAGAAGTATTAATCTCAAGTTTCTTTTTATTTTTTAATTGATTATATTTACGAAAAATTATATCTGATAGAATATTTTTTTTGCTCATTTGTATCCTCCTTTTTATAATAACCTAGTGAGTGAGCGGCTCACTCATAATGAGTATAGTGAAATAATTAAAAGTTGTCAACTACTATTTTTATGAATCATCTAAAAGACTTCCTTCTGGTAAACAAAAACGCAAGGAGCAATTATGAAAAGAATCATGAAAATATAAAATGAATATCAGCAGAATCATGGAGCTCCTAAAATCACAAAGATACAACCAAAACTGAATTAAAAACTATTGGCACCCAGTAATGTATTGCAGATGGGGTGTTTCACAATCTAAGTGAACAAAGCACTACTGGGTAGCCATTCAGATGAATACCCATTTATCAGACATTTCAGAATATATCATAAGCACTACAGTCCTGTCGAATATCACTGGCACAGACTCAGAGTCTTACAGTTACTATCGAGCATATCAAAGCTCATGATACCTATCAACTAAACGGAAGGTAAAAAGCAGTTCTCTAGTCTCAACCTACAACGATTTTTTACCGGGGCTAATTAAAAGGTAAAAAAATATAAGGTTTTCCAGCAATCGGTTATTATTATCGATTGTCTGAAAACCTTTGATTTGAGCCCTTTCCAGGCTTATTGTCTATCATTTGCCTGACATCAAGACAACCGTCTCCACATGCCCCGTTTACGGGAACACTCAACGACTGTACATCCTGACCAATTCCCAACTCGTCTTTTCGCTCTAATTGATAGTGT
Source organism: uncultured Thermoactinomyces sp. (assembly GCA_965544045.1). Taxonomy (GTDB): domain Bacteria; phylum Bacillota; class Bacilli; order Thermoactinomycetales; family Thermoactinomycetaceae; genus Thermoactinomyces. The sequence goes on along the minus strand of CBEULT010000001.1, from coordinate 212,555 downwards.
TAGATGGACAACACAGGCATGGTAATCATAGATAACCTAAGCTGTTAACAATAATTTCTATGTAATTTGCCTCCCAGACTGGATAAATGTAAATGTATGTTATGTTTGCATTGCACTGGTTTTTTATGTGATGTTCAGATCTCAAGGCAAGACTCTATCGACTTTTTCATTTGATTAACGAGTGCTTCCACCTCGGACTCCAGTCCTTCCCATTTATCAATATACTCTCCCCGATATGCCTTTCTGGCCAAGTCAAGTAATTTCGCATGTTCTTCAGGCAATCGGGGTATAGCCCATTCTGCTGCCACATCTTTTGGAGAAATTTCGCCAACAGCCGCTGTCAGCCACATTCGGGCCAGGGTTAAAATGACATTCCGTTCGTCACCTTTGATCTCCTCTATCAGTCCTGGCAAAGATTCCTTAATCGCTCTTCGAATATCTGTCTCCGGCACAGGTTCAAGTATGTCTGAAGCATCAGGACCATAAAGTGATACGCTATTTTTTCTTGCTTTGGCAAAAATAATTGCCAAATCAGGGTCACAAGCTGGTTCCTCGATTTGTCCTTTCTCAAACTTGTCCCTGAGCCACTCGCCATAGGTTAATTCTTTTTTTGGCGGATATTGCCAAGGTAAAATATCTCCATGATTTACAACCGTGACCTCAAGTGGCCGCACAGAATCTGTATTTCCCATCTTTCCAGATACAATCATTAGTCTTTTAATAAGATTTCTTCGCGTTACTTCAGGCAAATGATGATTTACAACCACCAGTAAATCTATATCACTTTTAATCCGTAATCCGCCCATAACGGCAGAACCATACAGATATACAGCAACCACCTTACTGCCAAGCAACTCCTCCACAATTTTTAATGCCTGAATCGCTTCCTTTGGTATTTTTTTGTTACTCCAATCGGTCATCCACTACAAACTCCTCTAGAAAAATCTCTTATAGGATAATTCCAATAGGCGCTTACCCCGGTTATACTCCTCTGATAATTAAAAAACCAGACTGCATCCAAATTTACTGCATGGATAAGCCTCACATCCTCAATCCAATTCCATTTATTTATAAAGATAAACATATAAGCTTATGCCTTCTTTTTTGATTTCATACTCTTTAAAATGGGTTTCTTTTATTAATTTCTCAAACCCTGCTTTTGTATAAGCACCTTGTTTCAGGAAAGTTTTAAATGAAAATTTTACAAAGTATTTGTCAAACCCCTTCATTCCAGTCTTTTTGATTTCATTTTCTATATCTTCCGCTGTTGAATCATAATTCATGTCAATTATAAGGGATGTTCCGCCTTGTTTTAGCACTCTATGCATTTCATTCAATGCTTTTATGGGATCTTTGAAATTTTTGAATGCTGCACTGCATACAATAAAATCGAAAAAGTTATCGTCACAAGGTAATTTTGATGCATTGCCTTCTTTAAAATCAACCGACACATTTGCTTCCTTTGCGTTGGCTTTTTCAATTAATACAAAATCCGGACTGATCTCGACACCTGTTACATTAAAACCTCTTTTTGCAAGCTCGATTGCCAAATAACCCGGCCCAGGCGCAACTTCCAAAATATTTGCGTTTTTACCAACATGCGCTGCAACTTCATCGGCATATTCCCGCATTTCCGCAAGCCTGCTTTTACGGGAATTCCTGTCATACCATTTTGCTGCCAAGCCATAAATACCAACATCTTTGTTTTTCCTCATTTCTTTCATCATATTTTTTACCATCACTTTCACCTTCCTTTTATTTTCAACGAAAGACAGACCTGTCGAACAGCAATTCCTGTACGGTTTAAGAGTGCTGTTGACAGGGTTAATGTTGAATAAATTAAAAATCATACCAAAATCCAAAAACCTGGAGACGATTATGTGTGCGTTTCTATTATCTATTTCAACCAGGCGGCTACATCTTCTTTATTATGCTGCCTTCTCGTTTTTGAGATTGTAGTGTTTCAAATCACCCACATATACAATTTCCCCGCTTATATTAAGCAAATTCTGCGGGCGGACAAGCTCACGTGGTCTTTTCAGGTCACAGATGCCACTCTCAAACAAGATATGGTATACAAACTCGGAACAAAAGAAACTGTAATCATTCCTGAAATTTCTATGAAACAGATTGCCGATAAGCCCTAAATAATTGTATTTATACATATGGCTGTCAAGCAGAAAATTTACAATCAGATCAAATGCTCTCGCGTATTGTTCCGTGGTTACATCAATTGCGAATATAACTCCCGGCAGGGTGGGAGCGTTTTTATAAACACCCTCGTCAAGCCTTTCGCGCTTGAAACATCCTACAAAAGGGTTGCCCGGTCTACGTCTGCCGAAGCTGAACATATAGTTTAATTCCTTGTCGAATGCCAGCGCCGCATGAGTATATTCATCCCCACTGAAATAGTGTATCAGCCGGGACAGTACGGTTGTGCTCCGTATGAGGACAACATAAATCTTTCTTGAAGACACGAACATCACTCTCCATTCACAATCAATTCAAATCCAGCCTCTTAAGTACGGTGTTGTCTATGGCGCTAATAATGCACACCACCACCAGGAAGCAAGTGTTGTGAGGAAGAAAGTCGCTGAAAAATCTGTTACTGAGGAGTTATCTGTCCCATATAAACCGCCTTCATATAGAAGCTGGCAACAGTCGGCATGAAACTTGCGCCCACAACATTGCGAAAATTGATGCGACGCCGGTCAATCCACACACAATGCCCAAATTGATGAGCAGAGAAGTGATAATTCTGCCGACGGCATGGCTGCCATATTTGCACTGCCGCCGACGGCAAGCGTGATAAGAAATATCGCCGCTAGCATATGGCCAACGTTTTCTCTGGTAATTCCAAGACACATGCTCTGAGGATGATAAGCGCCAAGAGCGACGAAACAATTAAAATGGAGCCGTATACCGCCGTTACAAGGTAACCGGCGATAATTTTATTCCGTATCATGCCGCTCATATACTCCTTGCCCACATTAAGTGCGAAAGCAATGACATTCTTAACATCGGAACCGACTGCTCGTTTACCTGCTTGAATACACTGTGAATATCGCCCTCCGTGCATCCCGAAAGAAGCACGGAGGATATCACAAGCACGACAAGGGAAGTCAATATCACAGTTTTTTCACTCTCTTTCTGATTCATCCGTTCTGAATTTGCTAAAAGCCACTTACTCAGATTTTGTGAACATGGCCAAGACAATCATCTGCCCTATGAGCGCCACGACAATTGCCAGCCATGAGAATTTTAAGCCGAAAAGAATTGTCAGCAGGATAAACGCTGCTATCGCTGCTATCCAAAGTGCTCCGGAAAACAACCCAAACCGTTCCTGCTGCACTGGATCGCCGAAGCGTTTTTGTGAGCGTTCCATATATTCCTTGCGCTGCCTTATCACCCATGGTTTGCTCCTGTCTTTTTCAGTCAGTACGAGGAACACACCGAATGCCAAGCTGGGCAGTATAAACGGGATCAGTGTAGCTATCGCGATTGGTAGTCCCGCGTTGTCCTCAAAATAAGTTATTAGGAACGCAATCACCCCAAACAGGAAAACGCCTCCCGCAACCACATACAAAAGTGCCCGCTTCCAGCTCATTGCTTCATGCACAGCCGTTTCCTGCGTTAGTCCGAGAAACAAAAAACCGAGAATGGGGATACCTCCGAAAATGAGCAGCGAACCCAATGGCGCATTAACATCGCCGCTGAAGAATCCCGAAAGGACGGAGACAATTACCCCAAAGCCAAAAACGGCACCGCATAAGACATAAAGAACGATTCTCCATGTCGACATATAATGCCTGGTTTTCATATACATATCAGAAAAAACCTCCTGCCTTTTTTTCAGGCTCAATTCATCGGCGAGAGTGGACACATCGCCAAGCTCCGTAATTGCCTTGTCAAAGGCTGCTTGTTCGTTCAGTCCCTTTTTTCTCAAACTGTTTATTCTGGCGTTCAGATTGCTTTCCAGTTCTTCTTTAAAGTCGGCAAGCGAGTCCGTTTCTTCATAGCTTGAAAACAATGAGTCAATGTATTGCTTAATGTTCAATATTCTTCCTCCTTCAATAAATCATTGATAATTCTCTGGGTGAATTCAAGATCGAGCTTGTTCTGTCGGTACAGCTCCCGGCCTTTTTCCGTGATATGGTAATATTTGCGCCGTGCTCCCTGTGTTTTGTCACCCCAATAGGAAGTAATGTACCCACCCTTTTCAAGCCGCTTATAGCTTGAATACAGCGTGGTTTCTTTCAATTCGTACTGCTCTCCCGTTCGTTCCAAAATCCAATTATAGATTTCGAAACCGTAACGATCTTGTCTAAGTAAACAGCTAAGAACAATCGTGTCTGTGTGACCTCTAAGCAGATCAGACGATAATTTTGGCTCCACAACCCAGATCCTTTCTGTCGTATATTTTTGACACTCGTTAATATACGCTTGATATATTACATTATAAATCATATTACTACGACTATCAAGTATATTTGGTTTTTTTCTTTTCTGCCCTGTAACATATCAAAATATAAGCTGCAATAGGTTCATCGAAACTTATATAGACAAAAAGTCCGCAATTTTAACTGTTTTATTCTGCATAAATATGCTAAAAACCACTGCCATATTTTGAAACAGTGGTTTTTCAGTGATCTTATTAATGAATCTCTCCCACTTGTAAAAATGGGAATCCAAATTCTCTAACGTATCGAAGGGTTTGCCTTCCATACTCGATTAAAGAGAGCGGAAAGTCATCCCGATTCCCAAGTAAGCAACATACACGAAAGTGTATGGGTCGGTACAGACCATCTGCTACCTTTGGCCCGGGCAATCCGTAGATACGTTTGTTTTGCAGGAACATCGATATGCTGAATCTCCCCATAGATCCGCTAAAATATTCCTCGCTCCAAATATATCTCAGTGTTGATAACCACATCGCATCAGGAATAGTTTCTCGAAGAAATTTTGTACTCCTTCTTTTCTCCTGGCGTAGTGCCATTTGAAAATATACCCATTCTGTTAGGGTTGTCTATTGATTTTCTTTCCAAAATTGATTCAAATCCAATGCCAGTTTATCTGCGACCTCCATTGGTAATGAATGGGTTGTGTTTTCCCAGACCTTAACCGTAGCTTCAGGAATAAGTTTTGCATTTTCTTCCGCGTTCTTTCCTGCAATTGGCGAATTCTCTGCAAGTGCGATATACATCGGCATATCAAGCTTAGAGAGTTTCTCAGTTGGTAGCGTTTCCGGCATCGGCAATGACGCAGAATAGTAGGTAGTGGCTGCTGTAATCATCCGTGCCATCGGATCATCTGATGAAATATCCGAGGAAGCTTCGCCCGACATTTGCGCCAAACCATAATTGCGCCATGGTTCCGGCAATAACTCTATGCTTCCGACTGTTCCCCAGAACAAAGTGGACAGTGGCGGGAAATTCAATGCAAAAACCGGTTCGAGCAGGGTTAATGTCTCTATCTGTTCCGGATGGTCTTGTACAAAGTTCGCAGCATAACCTCCACCAAATGAATGCCCTACGATATGAGCGCGTTTAACGCCTAATCCATCCAGCGTTTCGCTAATCCACCCTGTAACGTCCTTAATATCCTTTAACGGCACGGATTGCATGGATTTCCCTGCATCCCCAAGCATATCAAAGGCATAAACAGTATGTTGTTGCGAAAATCCCGGAATGTTGCTTTGCCACATCGGTGTGCCTGAGCTGTGTCCAGGCAACAGTACGACTGGTGGTGCATCGCTGTATTTTTCGTTGGCCCATTCATAGACTCTGACTGTCCCCCAGGAAGTATTGATGTCTTTAACTGACGTCGGCGCCGATATTGTACCCATGACCTCGTCATATGCCTCCAGGTACTCTTTTTTCCCCTCTGCACTGATAAAATGTCCGACTCCCGGTTCACTATTGAACAGATCGTTCAATGTATATAATGTGAACAATACAAACAAAATGATAAAGGTAACACGTAAAACACGGTGCCTTGATTCAGGTCTGGTGGTAAATTTGTCTTTTTCCATAGTTACTTCTCTCCTTAACTGCTTCAAGAAGTTTCATGGTATTAAAATACTGTGTATTTCAAAGCAAGAATACCAAGATGTTTTCCAGATATATTGTATTTCATTACGCTACGTAATAAACAAGAGCCGCGTGAAGCCACACCATGTCTAATCTGTTAACTCAACCCTGCCAATTTTTGAATCTGTTTATAGCAAAGGAAAAGCCCTCGATATGTCCCATGAACGTATATCGAGGGTCAAGGTTAAGCGGATAGAATTACTATTGTTTCATAAAGCTATTTTATTTTTATCTTGCGAAAAATAGGATATTGTTAATATTTTTATTATTGCAAACCATTAATTTATACGAGGATTCACATCCCTCCAGTATGCCAAAACCGGACCCAATCATTTATAAAACTGATCAATAAAAAAAGCGAAAAGGGACCTTGTTTAATCGATCCCCATTTTCGCCTGATTTATAACCATCTTAGTTGTCATCTCCAAATATAACGAATATCATCTATAAAAGGACCAAAAAATACACTTTTTTCCCATTTTCCACTTCAAAACCACAAACACCTTGTGTTAATACCGTCTATTTGCCTCCCGACCACAATTCGTCATCAGAACAATAGTTTCCACTGCAGGATGACACAAGTACGTATGAAATTCTTATATATATTCCCTTGATTATTTAGGAGTCGGGAGTCGTTTTCTAATAAAAAATTAAAGGAAAAGTAGATGTAACGAAAGCTGCCCAAAGTCCGTAGACCGGCAAATACTTGGTTACGGCATCCTGGACGGTAGAAGGTCCGGTTTTGTTTTGCAGAAAACGCATATAGGAGAACATAATCCAAATCAGATTGGCCCAGATAAGTATGTTTGCACCTAAAGCAGCAAGTCTGTTGGGCGTAATCCCATAGGAAGAAAGCCTGAACACTATGGCTGATAAAGCCACACTGTCAATGGTAAGAGCAAGAACAATCAGGGCAAAATTTATATAATCGGAAATGTTCTTTTTCTCATCTGTATCGCTTTCAGTAATGGAAAATATGGTGACGGCCAATACACAAAGGAGTATCCCGTTAAAGGATATAAGAAAATCGCGGTCCAGAAATGGATTCTTTCCGACCCAAATAACCGTTACAAGATAAACCAGCAATGTGACCAGTACAAGAGGACTAAAAATTTTGGCTATATATGGTGCAATATTTTGGGCAAGTTTAAGGTTCCTTGATATCAGATATGTAGCCACAATAGCGAGAGCGGCGGCACCAAATGAAACAACATTTTTAAAATAGAATTCAGATATATCCATGCCGATAAATCTAAATAACTGCATGGTTAATAATGTTAGTAGCATTCCGCCAATTGCTATGCTTACGTATAGTATACAAAATTCCCCGGTGAATTTAAGATAGGCTAATCTTGTGCTTCCCATACCATATTCATTACCTGCAAATGCGAGCCCCACTAATACCCATAAGAAAATGGGAAGGTGCAGATAAGCCAGGATAATACTGTCTTTAGACTCTAGTGGCAACATATTGAGATAGAAACCGGATAGCAGGAATAACGACGCAAGGAGATAAAGAACATTTTTTTGGGGGATATTGTTGAATACAAAATAGACAGCAATAAATGGCAGTATGCCAAAAACAAGATTAACAGGGGCTATTGCTTGCTGTTCTACAAAATGCAAAATTATCCTGGTGCTGATTCCGGCTAAAATTGCCAAAATGCCCATCAATAAGAAATCTCTCTGAAGCAAGGAGGCTTTTTTTGTATTTGCCGTCTCTTTGAAATACAATCTTTCATACCAAACGGCAATAACCTGCGAATCAGGTTTTTGTTCCCGGGCGTATGAGAATGACTTTTTAAAAGCTTCGGGGTCTTTTCTAAACATTCTCTCCAGCTCATGGGGGTTGGCGATATTTTCAATAATCGGATTGTTAACATCCATGGTTATACCTCCCTCTAATAATTATCATTTTAGCCTGCTTTCCTCTACAATGTTTATTAGCAAAACTTTATTATTCTTGGCTGTCTTCGTCACTTTTGTATTCCAAAATATCTCCAGGCTGACATTCCAAGGCCTTACAAATCGCCTCCAGAGTTGATATCCGAATCGCTTTTGCCTTTCCATTTTTCAATATGGAAAGATTAGCCATCGTTATTCCAACCTTCTCCGAAAGCTCTGTGACGCTCATTTTCCTTTTCGCCAACATCACATCAATATTGATTATAATCGCCATGTTATTCACCTCAGACCGTTAAATCATTTTCTGATTTTATGTCTATGGCTTCTTTTAAAAGTTTTTGAAGAACAGCTGCAAAGACAGCAATCACTGAAGAAGCAAAAATGATTATGACTGGAAATGCTACGAGACCTGGTGCATCGTCTGCATCCGCTATGGGAATTAAGAATGGTATGCCTGCTACATACAAGATACTGATTGTGATTGCACAGTATTTTACATACTTTAAAGCATTTACAGATACTTCCGAGAAAGCTTTGTTCTTGTCAATATAGTTTAAAAGTTTTAAAGCCTGATACAGGGCAAAGAAAAACGGGATCGCTGTTGTATACAAACCGATTAAAACGGGATACTGCAAATAAGCCAGTTCCGGATTCATTTCAGCCATCCTATCTGCTAACCAGGGCAACCAGAATATACACAAAGCAAGTACAATAATTCCAATAAGAAAAATAACTACCTTCAAGAAATTTGTTGAACCTCGTTTCATAAAAAGCACCTCACTTATTTATTGTCAATTTGACTTTAGCAAACAATTTATCGTTTTACAATAAATAATTGTTAAATATAAATATATTTTTATTGTTTTAGGGTATAAAGTTTTCGGTCATGAGTATAACAAAACACTGACCCTTTCAGCACTAAAGTTTATTTGTGAGTAAGCGTCAAAGTATTTTTTCGAATCCCCATTTAATAAAAAAGAGCCCATAAAATCAAACTTTTTCTCTTCCTCATCTACCAGTAAGAAGGATTCAGCCATCTTTTGTCTCCTTATTTTTTGAAATTTTATTATGCACTCAGTTTGGTGGAAAGATAAAAAAAGGAGGCTTATTTTATGGCTTACAGACTGAAGCAAAAGAAAAAAAGTGTTTTGGTAGCTGTTCATGTGCTCTCAGTTGCCTCATGGATTGGAGGTACACTGGCAATGTGGCTGCTGGCAATATATTTACAAAACGGCACTAACGGTGAACAACTGCTATATACCATGGCAAGTATGGAAATCATCGATGAAAACTTGCTTAAGTATCCAGCCTTGCTGACACTGATTACGGGGATCATGTTATCCGTGTGGACACAGTGGGGGCTTGTTAAGCATTACTGGGTGATTACCAAACTTGTGTTAACCATTTTGACGATCATGATCGGGATTTTCTTTTTAAACAAATGGACAGCAGGGTTGGGGAAATTAATCGAGGATATGGGATTTATCGCATTACAGAACGAACGATTTCAAACGACCTGGATATCGGTTGTAGCTACGTCCAGCTTCAATCTGTTATGTTTGGCTTTTATGACCTTCATTACCTATCTCAAACCATTTGGCAAAGTAAAGAAAAACAGAAAATAATTTTCCTTATAAATAAAAAACCCCATCGAAAACAGGACAGGGCTAGCATCAATGTTTAATTTTTATAATAAAAAATTCTCCTGGCAACTTGCTATAAAGTTTGTTTAATACCTGGTTACTTTATCATAAAGTTACTTCTGAACGATCTGAATAAGATTGCCGCAGGTATCGTCGAAGACAGCTATCGTGACTTCTCCCATTTCTGTCGGTTCCATAGTAAACTTCACGCCTTTTTCCAATAATCGTTTGTACTCTTTACGAATATCTTGAACGCCGAACATTGTTGCCGGGATGCCCTCGGCAAATATCTTCCTTTGGTACTCTTTGGCGGCAGGATGGTCATTCGGTTCGAGAAACAGTTCTGTACCGTCCAGATCTTCAGGAGAAACAAGCGTTATCCACCTGAATTCTCCGGCGGGAACATCCTCCTTTTTTACAAACCCCAGCTTTTCCGAATAAAACTCCAGTGCCTTGTCTTGATCTTGTACAAATATACTGGTAACAACGATTTTCATACTGTTTTTGCCTCCCTTATTATTTGTGACACCTGGTGTTGTGCTAATAATCCGGTTGCACGCAAAACAACCCGCATGTTCGTCAGGAAGTCCTGTCGAATACTATAAAATTACTATATCCATCCTTTCAGCAAGTTTTTAAGTGGTTCGTTATTAAACATAAGTACTCGATATTTTCCCTTTCGTTCTGATTTTACAAGTCCTGCATTTTCCAATACAGCAAGATGTTTGGCAATCGCCTGTCGCGAAATGGAAAGGTCATGCTTCATAATGAGACGTGCCGTAAGTTCATACAACGTCATCTCATTACGTTCGGACAATTCGTCCAATATAATCCGCCTGGTTGAGTCGCCAAGTGCTTTAAATACAGCATCTTTATCCCAATTCATACATCAATTATAAGCAACTATATGGTTGCAATCAATAACAAGCAATCTTATAGTTGCAAAATGAACTAACCATATCCTTCCATTTCCCCCTGGACCTCATTAAAACCGTTATTTTAATTCCATACGGTCAACTCAATCCTGTCGCCTTCAGGAGAAAGGGATTTATATAATACGATTCGATATTTTTTGTGTTAAAAAGGTCGAGTATCGTTAAAGTAGCTTTGGTATTATGTAGACATGAAAGGAGGGAAATAATGTTAAAAGAATTAAACCATGTAATTGATTATATTGAAGATCATTTAACTGACGATGATCTGTCTCTCGAAACAATTTCTGAATATGCCGGGATTTCCGGCTATCACTTCAGAAAGATATTTTTTTATCTTTCCGGGTTAACACTTGGTGAATATATCAAGAACAGAAAATTGTCGGAAGCAAACAAGGATTTATTACATGGAGAAAAAGTAACGGATATTGCTTTCAAATATGGTTATCAGTCAATAGACGGCTTTACCCGGGCATTTAAAAAATGGAGCGGATTTTTACCTTCAGATGTAATAAAAAAAGGCATAAGTAAATCGTTTCCCAAACTTTCATTCGTAATAACCGTCAAGGGAGGAACGGCTATGGAATTCAGAATTGAAAACAAACCGGCATTTAACCTGGTTGGTGTAAGTAAACGTGTTCCTGTACAATTTGAAGGTGTTAATAAGGAGATTGTAAAGCTTGCAGAAAGCATAACGGACGAACAAAAAGAGGAAATGCATTCTCTTCAGAATATAGAGCCTTATGAAATCGTTAATGCTTCGTATGACGCTGACGCTGATTTCTTGAAAGAAGAAGGAGATTTAACTCACTTGATTGGTATTTTAACGACTGAAAATCAGGTAAGCGACCGATTGGATAAAGTCCCAGTCGAAGCCTGTACTTGGGCAATATTTCCAAGTGAAGGACCATTCCCTTCAACGTTACAGGAAACAATGGCAAGAATATATTCAGAATGGCTTCCTTCTTCAGATTACGAATTAATCAATGCTCCTGTATTTTCTTTTACGAAAATAGATGAGCATAAAAAAGATTACGCTTATAGCGAAGTTTGGATTCCTGTTCAGAAGAAATAAAAACCAAAAACATGGAAACTTGTCACAGAAAACAAACAAGGCACTCTGCGAATTAGAGGCAGAGTGCCTTGTTTGCTGTGATATAAGCTATGCTCAACTAATTTTTCGACAAACCGGACTTCAACCTCTTTTATCAATTTCATCTGTTATCAATGATTTTGAAATATACATGGCTTTTATCAATTTCTTGAAGCGGGTGTGATGTGAGGTACCCTCCGCAAACTTCAGCTGTGCTTTTTCGCATTTGCCAATAATTGAAGATACGGGTTGCAGAGCTTCTATCAATTCTTCTTTTGTATATTTGTCCATGACATCTTCATCCGTTATCAGTGACTTTGAAATATACATGGCTTTTAACCTGTTCTTAAGAAGTGTACTTTGAGAGGTCCCCTCCACAAATTTTGGCTGTATTTTCTCACACCTGCTAATTACTGAAGAAACAATTTGCAAAGCCTCTTCCAATTCTTCTCTTGTATATTTGTCGATATTATTTCACCTCGTAATTCTGATTGTTTACTCTGTTGGATTCGCTTGCTCATAACAAGCTTATTTAATTTCCTTGATTTTTTCCAGGTTTCCACTGCACAGAAATTCAAGATTGTCAAAAATCTTGCGAGCAGGCCAATCCCACCATTTGATCGTGAGCAGATGATGGATAAGTTCGTCATCAAATCGTTTCCTGATAATTTTACAGGGGTTCCCGCCTGCAATATGGTAAGGGGGAATATCTTTTGCAACTACAGAATCAGCTGCAATGATCGCCCCATCACCAATATGCACACCGGGCATAACTGTAACATTTTGACCAATCCATACATCATTGCCGACAACCGTATCTCCTTTAAAAGGTAAATCTTCCAGTGCCGGAGTTGCCTTTTCCCAGCCATGGCCCATAATATTAAAAGGATAGGTAGTGACGCTGCACATTCTATGATTTGCACCGTTCATGACAAATTCTATGCCTTTTGCGATAGCGCAGAATTTTCCAATGATGAGCTTATCGCCTAAAAACTCATAATGATGTGTAACATGCTCTTCAAACCGCTCCGCACCGTTAATATCATCGTAATATGTGTAATCGCCGACGATGATATTTGGTCGACTTATGACATTCTTGATGTAGCAAATACTTTTTATCTGTTCATTGGGATAGACAGCGTTCGGGTCAGGTCCGTACTGCATATTCGTCCTCCAATCAGTTAATAGGGAATTGCCCTTTATCAATTGGAATTAATTCCAACCAATTCTCTTTTATGCCTGCAATGGATTTGCTAAAAATATTTTCCCACTTCTTCCAGGTAGTAATCCATGATAAATAATAGCATTTCATGACAATGTGACCTCTGTTCGGAGGCTATATAACAGCAATATCATCTCTTGTTCTGTTAATACAATCATTGTCAGAAAACGCGGAGTTCTCGATTTTTAGTATCTTATCAGCAAAAACTGTCTTTTTACACACGCTTTTTATATGCCCTCATTGCAAAAATATATGCCACAAGCATAATTCCGATGCACCACGCAAGTGCCACCCATATATCATTACCAACCGGTTGACTGGACAATAACGCACGGATGGCTTCCACTATTGAGGTTACCGGCTGGTTTTCGGCAAAGGCACGAACAACCGAAGGCATCGATTCGGTCGGCACAAACGCCGAACTGATAAACGGCAGGAAAATAAGCGGGTAGGAAAAGGCGCCTGCACCGTCCGCTGATTTTGCGGAAAGTCCGGCAATTGCCGCAATCCATGTCAAGGCAAGAGTAAACAGAGCGAGTATACCAGCCACGGCAAGCCATGACAATACTCCTGCCGACGAACGAAAGCCCATAATGAGCGCTGCTAGAATAATTACGACAACTGAAATCCCATTGGAAACCAGTGAGGTCAACACATGCCCCCACAGTGCGGCCGAACGCGCAATCGGCATGGAATGGAACCGCTCAAATATGCCACTTTGCATATCCAAAAACAGACGGTAAGCCGTATAGGCTATACCGCTTGCAATAGCAATCAGCAGAATGCCGGGTAAAAGGTAATTCACATAGTTATCCGTGCCGGCTTGAATCGCGCCTCCAAACACGTAGACAAACAGCAACATAAGTGCGATCGGTGTGATGACCACTGTGATGACGGTGTCCATGCTGCGGAAAATATGGCGCATGGAACGCCCGAGCATAACAGTCATATCACTGAAAAAGTGTTTTTTTATCGTTTCCATTTATTTCTTCTCCCTTTTGCCGATGATTGCAAGGAATATCTCTTCCAATGTGGGTTGTTTTTCAACGTACTCCACCTTTGCAGTCGGAAACAGCTTTTTCAGTTCCTCAAGCGTGCCGCCCGCGATAATCCTGCCCTCATGCAGAATAGCAATCTGATCGGCAAGTTGCTCGGCTTCATCCAGATACTGCGTGGTAAGGAATACCGTCGTCCCATTATTAGCAAGTTCTTTAACAGTCTTCCAAACCTCGATGCGTCCTTCGGGGTCAAGCCCAGATGTCGGCTCGTCGAGGAAAATAAGCTTCGGTTTTCCTATAAGGCTCATGGCAATGTCAAGTCTGCGGCGCATGCCGCCCGAATAGGTGGAAACCCTGTGGTCGGCGGCGTCGATCAAGCCGAAGCGTTTCAGCAAATCATCAGCCGCCTGACGCGGATTTGTGAGATACCGCAACCTGGCAATCATGATGAGATTTTCCCGTCCGGTCAATATCTCGTCCACAGCGGAAAATTGCCCTGTCAGGCTGATCGAATGCCTTACATGGTCGGGATTTGACGCGACATCGAATCCGTTTACAATGGCGGTTCCTCCATCCGGTCTCAGCAGCGTGGTTAGGATTTTGACAATTGTTGTCTTGCCCGCACCGTTGGAGCCAAGCAGGGCAAAAATTTCGGCGCGCCGCACCTCAAAATCGATGCCCTTCAGGACTTCTGTGTCCTTGAAAGACTTTTGCAGACCTTTAACTTCAATTGCTTTTTCCATCCCGGTATTCCCCTTTTTACTTTGTTTTATCCGTAGCCTTATTGATGGCCTTGTTAACTTCCCTGCCAACTGATTCCTGATAGATGTCAGCGTAAGTTTTTGAATCTTTGATTAGATCGTCGCAGAAAGACGCTACATCACTGCCCGTCACTTCGAGCACGCCTTTGCCCAAGGCTGCACCCTCTTCAAAAAGATCAATAATTCCCGAGAGCAAACCCATTCCGCCGGTTAGCTCAACAGGGCCAACCTTAAAGAGATATTTTTCAATCTCTTTATAAACAATCTGATAATCTTGCGGAAGCGCTTTGACACGTGCCACGTGCGCCCGCCACTTTTTTTTGCCTTCGATGATATCTTTTATGCTCATTTTTAATCCTCCTGTTTACCTAATTTTTTGGCGA
The DNA here is from genome assembly GCA_965544045.1 of uncultured Thermoactinomyces sp. Lineage (GTDB taxonomy): Bacteria > Bacillota > Bacilli > Thermoactinomycetales > Thermoactinomycetaceae > Thermoactinomyces. The sequence goes on along the minus strand of CBEULT010000001.1, from coordinate 197,529 downwards.
TATTATGGTTAAGTTGTTCGCGCCACTTGTCGCGAAAAGACTTTGCCCCTTCTTCGCCGGCCAGCGCCAAACAGAAGCCTTTGATATCGTCACCCAAAACCTCTTGGACACTCAGACCGTCCGCCGCCGTTTCTTCCAGCAGGCTAAGTACACCGTCCAGAATCGGTATGAGATTGCGACCGGTGAAATCTGAGTGTGGCCAAAGATGGGCCTTGATTTTTTCCCATGCCGCCTGATAATCAGCCGGCAGCTTTTGAGCCCGCGATTCAAAGTTTTTGAATTCTTTAGTTATGTCACTGCCTGTGATTTTTTTCCAGAAATTCATCATTTCTCCTCCTTTAACCCATTAATTTTTGATGATACGAACTCCCATTTTTTCCAGAACATCTGCAGCTCCTCACGCCCCGCATCGTTAAGCGTGTAGAACTTGCGTGGCGGCCCCATGTCGGAAGGTTTTTTCTCAATATCCACCAACTTTTTTTTCTCAAGCCGGATTAAAATGGCATATATCGTTCCCTCAACAACTTCTGTAAAGCCGAGTGTATTCAAGCGGCGCGTGATTTCATAGCCGTAGGTTTGCTCCCGGCTGATGATTTCCAACACGCAGCCCTCCAACACACCTCTGAGCATTTCAGTCAGGTTTTCCATTAAAACACCCCTTACTATTCTACAAGACTGGTATGCTGTGATATTGATATCCAACGCAACTGGTATGCAATGTGATATAGTAGCGAGTATATAGTAACACTTAGTAGTAGTTTTGTCAATTGGGAGAAAGAGCAAAATAAAGTGACACAAGTAAAACAGTGCCACAACGAATTTATCAAGCACGGCGCAAATTTGTCCTGTTTTGTTTGTTAAAATTCTCTGGACATTTTTTCCTTTTTCCCTAGTGAATAGGATCTACTGTATTCTCCGTACTCCACCACTTATTTCTTGAATTCGATGGAATACCGTTTTCTTTGGTTAAAAATCCCCTGTCTTTTAATTACACTATACTGAGTTAGAGTAATCTACCCAAAGTCTATTTTGGTGCTTACTAGAATAGACATCACATTTGCCATATTCATTATCGCCTACAGCAACCACCTGGGATGATTGCTATCGGCTGCTATCGCCAAAATACCGCACCAGCCATTTACATTGCATTGATCCTCATTATTTCGACCAACAGCCACCACCCGTACCATCGATTTATTTGGCCTTCGATATGTTTCTACAGGCAACAAAGTAAAGGCTTCCCAACATTGGAATCTCCAGTTTAATACCTGTAGATTTAATCAATATTAAAAAACCTTTTATATATGGACTTTTTTAGTCCTCTAACTCTATTTACTTGACATTAATACTACCGTCTCGACATGGCACGATAGCATCAGATTGATGTTGTTTTTTTATAGGTAATATCCGTGTGTGGAACATGTCCACAGTATTTTACAGCTTGTATTCGTTCTCAGCAACAAGTCAATGCAAGCATTGACGCAAGCTTTCTCTGGTTTTCGCCCTTTCAAGGAGACAATGGTTTTGATGGATGCAGAGCTATTTTCTTCCGATACCGGGTATCTGCTCAAGTTCACTCTTCATATCTTCTTCCAGCCTTCACAAGCCGGTAATGCGCTGGACAAATCTATGTGTTATCCAAAATCCAAGGCAAGCCCCGGCGGTGTTCAAAATGACGTCGTCAATGTCGAAAGAACCGCGCATCATCATGACCTGCACGAGTTCCAAAACGGAAACCGCCAGCAGGATGGTGATCAGAAACGCCGGCAACTTTCGTTGCCGTGAAAACAAGGCAGGCAAGAAAAAGCCCAGCGGCGCAAACCCCACAAGGTTACCAACCAAGTAGATTATATTTCGCGCCACATCCTGCCCGGCAAATATGCTCCCTATCTGCTCCGACAAACCGCGTAGTGGCACAAGATTAAAACCACTCATGACATATGCCGTCCACCGTTCCCATGTAAGACCGCCTATGAACACATTATGGACACGGTAGTTGTTGGGGATGACCAGAAGAAACAGGATTGTCAACACATACAGAATGAACAGGACAAACACAATGCGGTAGGCAACAACAGGTTTTTTGATCATGTGGTCTGCTCCTTTTCAATCAACCAAGCGCAACTTTCAGCGCGCCAATTCGCTGTTTCAGTAATGTCCGCTGTGACTGGCCTGATTCCTCCATATTCATCTTCTCGCATTTACGGAGAGTGGAGAGCAAGGCCCGGTAGACTTCACTCAATTCGGATTGAGTAAAGCCGGAACTGTCTGTTGGCGCTTCTGCAGCGAACAAGAAATTGCGATTCCCTTATTATTGCAAAGGTAACGCATAAGCCTGTCTATACTCTTTGGCAGAGAATTTCTCACAGTTTTATCTCCCCACCGAAATTGGTCTTTTATCATAATAACGCTGTATTGCACCATTTCTACAACAAGTTTTGCTGTTACTGATCTGACTAATTCGGGTTATTATAAAAACATATCATTCTTGTTAACATCCACCCTGCTCTTTCAGACTCCAATTTTTCAAGTCGCACCAATGATTTATTTCAAACCTAGTTAATCTTTTCCGGGATGGTCCAACTTAAAATTGTTCCCTAACGTAAATACGGAAATCCTCCATGAAGTATTGTCGACAGGTTTGTTCGTCCATACCATATCTTTCCTGGCGCTTTCTTGGGTTTGTATATTTCAGAAAGATAAACAAATGGGAGAATCACTTTATGAATCAGAGCTGTGAGCCAAAGCATTAATCCCCCTCAATTCGCGGACCGTATTTCTTTCTCCTCATTTAATAAACAAGGTTACTTATATTTAATATAGACCCCATACATTATTATTTTAGAACTGCACATGCTTTAAATTCTTCATCATATCTTTTCTGTTTATTGCTTCCCGTTTTTTCTTGCCCTCCATGATTTTATTATACAATCACGAAGGTGTGTCCGTTCCTCAGTTGCACTCAGTCTCTTTATCAAAAGATTAAGGGAGAAGATTTTTCATCCACATTACCTAAATAGCGGTTCCTTGAAAACTTCGTGCCGCGTTCACAAAACTATAAGCAGCACCCGCACAGGAATTCAAATAAATATGCGCGTAGCTTGCCACGACATTCCGGTGCTGATAGCCGTCAATGTACTCGTACCCGTCGCTGGTTTTCGCGGTGTAGAAGTCCGATGAAAGCCCGGAGTTTGCTACTCGCGACTGGTGAAACTCCTGCCCGCGAATTACGGTTCCGGCGGGACCGAGTAACGAATCGCGACGTGTCGTCAACTCGATGTAACGAATTTGCAAATATGCCGAATCCATAACAAAATCAACGGGCAGAATACCACTCATTGACCAGGTTTTACCATCAAACCCGATCAGAGAACGCCCAAGATAAATCAGCCCGCCGCACTCGCCGTAAATCGGCATTCCAAGTTTGGCAGCACGACGCAGTTGCGCAGCCAGATTGACGTTATTCGCGAGTTCGCGAGCGAAACTCTCCGGGTAACCGCCGCCAAAATATACAGCATCCGTACCAGGCGGCAACGTGTCACCCATGATCGGGGAAAACTCCACGATTTCAAATCCCGCCGCTTTCAGCGCGACAAGGTTTTCCTCGTAATAGAAGCAAAACGCGGCGTCACGGGCGACAGCCAAACGCGGGCTTTGGGGGCGAATTGGCGGCTTCGCGGATTGCAATTTCGGGATTTCACTTGCTTTTAACGAAAATCCAAAAACCTTTTCAACATCAATCTGCTTTGCGACGCGATTTAAGCCGCTGTTATCGTCGCTCGCAGAATTCTCGTATGTAGTAATAAGCCCAAGATGACGCTCCGCAACTTCAAGGGCCGGGCTGTCGCTGACAATTGACAGCACACGGTTCCAACGTTCCGCACCGATCGCATTCTTGATCAAGTTTATGTGAACTACACTCTCCTTGTGCCCACAGCGGTTCAGAATGAATCCGGCAATTTTCACATCAGGATCAAATGAATCCAATCCGTCCATAATCGCTGCGGTCGTGCGCGTCATTCCGTATACGTCTATGACTGCAACAACTGGTACGCCGAGAATCGTAGCGATATGCGCAGCGCTGCCCTCGCCTGTACCGTTCGCGCCGTCGAACAACGCGCCCATTCCCTCGATAACCGCAACGTCCGCGTTTTGGCTCCATCGCGAGAAAACGTCACGGATTCCGGCTTCGCCCATCATCCAGAAATCCAGGTTTACGGATGGCTTGCCGACAATCGCAGAATGGTACATAGGGTCGATGAAATCCGGTCCGATTTTGAACGGCTGAACTGCCAATCCTCTTGCCTTGAGGGCGGCAAGCAACGCTCGCGTCACTGTAGTTTTACCCGCTCCGCTGTGCGTTGCTGAGATAACTATCGCGGGCGTTTGATTGTTATGTTGCATATCTTCACTCCTCGATTATGTAATTTAGACCATAGATTCTATCGTACATTTATGTTTATCTCATTAAATAATAAAATTTTATATATGCGCATGCAATACAGCTGCTACTTAGACCCGGCCCGTCTGTAAAGTTGACGAGTAGATAGATGAGCTGATCTAAATTACATACTCACCATAACTTTTTCCTTGAGATATAAAATACATAGCTGTAATAACCCTTAAAACGATTAAACATATCAGCTTCTTTCAGTGCCAAGGATGCAACCTTACCCGCTCACAATCATTTATAAAAGAAAGCAACAACTTGTTAAACAGGTCTTGTTGATCCAGATTCGCCACATGTCCGGCGTTGGGGATGGTTTTTACCATGCAATCCGGATAAAGCACTTTCCAATCTGGAAGATGCTTTTGTATGGTTCCTCTGGTATCCTGCTCACCGGCGACTATCAATAGCGGTGCGTCAAACTTGAATGCCTCTTCATGCAAGCAGGTTGTAAACCCCTTCCATGAGACAAGAAATTCCTGCTTGTCTATTTCCTCAAACATCTGTGCGATACTAAGCAACGCTTGTTTTGTATAAGCACTTCCTTTTGACATCGCTTTTTTCAATCCCTTCCATGTGTAAAGATACTCCATGATTGCACTGGAAAGAGAAAGTAGCGTCTTCTCCCATTTGGGGTAAGGCATCATTAACGGCGTCGATTCTGTCAGCATATAACCTGTGGCACCGCCGAAAAGGAAGGCATATTCCTGTACAACAAAAGCCCCCATTGAAAGTCAGCACAGAAAATACTGTTCAAGCTTTTCCAAATTTATTATGGCGCGAATATCATCCCGCCTGCTTCACGCTAAATTCACTTGTGGGTCTTGAATTTCCGCGGCCTCGGACATCCACATTAATAATTGAATAACCATTTTCCTGCAAAAACGCAACCTGTGGCTTCCACACGGCTCGATGCAATCCATATCCATGTACTAAAATAACGGTGATGTCGCGATTTCCCGGTAAATACTCATAAGCTACTTTGCAGCCTTCTCTCTATCCTCTTTTCCATAAATATTATCGTGATCCTTGAAGAGGTCAAACACCTCCTTAATCCCCTCCAACCCTGTCAAAAGCATGCATAGAGCGCCTTCCGTAGTGCAACCTCCCGCGGATAGCCGGTAATATAATATTGGAAATAATCGGGAACATAGCTCACACCTATCCCAAGCACAGGATCCGCGAATCCGTTGGACCCACCCCCGCCAAAGGAGCCAAAGGCCGAGTCATCCGTACCAAAGCGCAAGCTGCCACTCGGCTTGACAAAACCGAGTGAGAACATGCTATCCAAGCCGGTCAGACGATCAAAACGCGATTTCGCTGGCGGACGGGGTGGCTGCTTCAGGAGTTCAAGGGTTTCCGGCGATATAAAGCTTTCACCGTCAGTGGTCGCCATGCGATCGTAAATTCGTGCGACAGCCCTCGCCGTACCGACACCATTGCCCGCAGGCATTTCGACTCGCAGGAACGCTGGATCCATCATATCGCTGAAGAAACGCACCTTATGCGACCACGCAACACGACCTGCATATGTATACGGGATGAGATAACTGAACATCATTTTCCATTCAGTACCGGACATATGTCGGAAATACCGTATCGTCTCGCGAAAGCCCGGCTGCGAAATCTGGGCAACGTCGCGCACGGGATCAACATTGTCTGGCAGGCCGATATAAAACCCGCCGCCCAGCGGACCAACCATCTCCTCTTCCAGGAAGCGACCGACGGAGCGTCTCCCGGGATCAACACGGCGCAACAGCTCGTGCGAGTAAAGTCCGAACGTGAACGTGTGATACCCCTGGTAGTCGCCTGGCTGCCAGAACGGCTTCTGACGTGCGAGTCGCGCCGCCAGCGTATTGTCGAGGTTACCAGCGCCGGTGTATTCTCCTCCCACGGTAGCCGGCGCGACTTGTCGCGAAAGCCACCCCACAGGTCTACGAGTTTCTTGCCACGTCGATAGACAGCGAACGAAGCACCCACTTCATTACGAAGTCGGAAGTTCTCCTCAAAGGCTTCGCGCACACGTTCGAACCCCGGCGCGACGTATCCGTTGATCGCAGGTGTTTCCGTTTGCAATGTCACATTGGCACAAGTTCTGTTCATATTGGCTCCTCCTTGATTTTTCAAATCCTCCTGTTTGATTTCTTACAGTGCATAGCCATTTCTTTAACAATTGCCAAGTGGTTGGTCCCACAACCGGGTATATATCCAAGGCTCGTCTCCTTTGGGAACAAGGGCTGACAAAAACGCATCACTTTCAGAAGTGGGAAAGACCACCGGCGCACCACGGAAACTCCATGCCTGCAGCAGTATTTTTTCGTCTTCAAGCATCTGTTTCATATCCTCCTGTTTGCAATCAGGAATACGGTTATGTAAGGCGATTTCCCATGCACCTGGCGGTGAATTTTGAAAACCACAAGCACCAGCAACGCTCTCTACATCAGCCTTCTGATACCATGTATCCAAATGGTGCGTATGAAGGCGAAATTGCCGGATTTGCTCTTTAGAGATATTATCCATGCATATACCCTCCAATCCACATTATTTCACTGAAATCCCTTGTCTTGTAGCCCTAAACTTATTTTTTAAATAACCTGCTTTTCATATTAATAGATTACATTAGGCTTATTTTATACCCCAAAAATACACCCTCGATATATTTCAACAGACTTGTATCGAGGGGTAAAGGTGATTGGATAGAGTTATCCATCACTAACAAAATATTTGTATCGTAATCCTTGAATTTATCTTTCGGAACTATAATTTAACATTTTCAAAAATGCAGATTCGAATCAACATAACTCGTACAGCTTTTCTGCCAATCCTGTTAATATTTTCTGAAGAGTATCTACATCCAATGTGTCAGAATTAATATCCAAGAATTCAACTACACTCCATACCTTGGCAAGTTTTATCTGCTGAAGCAATTTCCACTCTGAAAACGGGAAATCAAGCCCTGCATTTGACCACATTTTTGAATATTTCTTGGCAATTGACAACTCTAAAAAACGTACCTAACCCAGGCATGATTATAGAAAGGTCTATGGCTGGTGAACCACAGCTAATTCTTTCCCAATCAAAAAGGACTACCGAACCATCTTTTCTGACTCCCCAATTGGTTGGATTGGTATCAGCGTTTATCCAGCAGCAGGGTTTAAATAATTGCTGCGAATCTTCTTGTGCTTTAATCAACAGAGCCTGTAGCTGATTGCCTGTTTTATCAGAGTATAACGCCAACACACTCTCTGTTCGTCGGTGATCCCACTTTGGTATGTAGAAATTTCCAACAGGAAGACTTTTCCCCCAACTTTCCGTATGAAAAAGGAATAATGCTTTTAGTACCTGTTCGTCAGCCTGCCGCCACCTTTCTTTTGGGAGAGCATAAGGTATATCTTCTATCACAATCCAATATTTATGTTCATCTTTATATGACCAGGATAAAGATGGAATATTTTTACGAAATTCCTTTAAAAAAGAGGAACATTTATTATAAAATAAATATTCCTGAGGCTTTGTCATCTGCTTAACTATAATTGAATGGTTGGAAAAACCAAGCCGATAACATCCGCCTTCAGCTTTAATACCATTTAACTTATTTATAAGGAGAGGTTTTCCATATGATTTTATTAAAAATTGTTGTATACTTTCGGGAAATTGTTTAAGTGGATTCAATAGTTATCGTAATCCTTTCTCTTCAAAAAAACTTACGTACCCTTCGTAAAAGCCTGAATTCCCCGGGGCTCTATTATCATACAAACCACAGATCCTGTCGTCCATTTGGCTCCTCTCATAAAATAATGAAGCTTATTATATGTACATGCAATACAGCTGCTGCTCATAATTTTTGTTTATCTTACCCGAACAAACCATAAAGTTTATGAGTAAATCATCCGAATGGGTGAGCCGGTCTAAAGCATTTGCTCACTGCTGTTTTTTCTTTGCGATCTAAAATACATAGCTATAGTAATCCTTAAAATGATTATACATATGGCTTCAATTTTGCCTGCTTTCTTTCTACTTCGTTTTCTCTATAAATTCTTTTATTGCAGTTGAAACTGCATCACCATGTCCTGTTATTAAATGTCCTCCCGTTTCAAAGACAGCAGTTTTAGCATTTGTACGAGCGATAAATTTCTCGACACTCTCATATTTTGCCATAGGATCATCTTTAGCGTGAACTACTAAAACAGGAGCTGTTATTTTTTCAATTTTGTAATCATCAAAATTAATATCCATGTCTATATTTGTGATTGTTTCATCTGCTTTTATACCCTTTTTACGAGGCTCCGCTGGAAGCATGGTATCATACATAGATTTGTCTATCTCGGATGCAAACATTGATTTAAAAACAAAGCCAAAATACTTTGTAGAAAACCACATTGGAAAGTCATTAACAAGTGGTGCCGGTGGCCCCATCATTCCCTTTATTTCCTCACGTGATTTTTTAGCAGTAGGAACTCCAGATGAAAGTAAAATTAACCCTTCAACACACTCGGGGTACTCAATTGCAAACATAATTCCTGCTGCACCACCCGCAGATGTTGTAATAATATATGTTTTTTTTATTCCAAGCTGATCTAGTAAGTTGAAAAATGCTTTTGCTTGATTTTCTGGTGTCGGTTGAGATGGTAAATCAGAGCCAGGATAACCAAATCGTGATGGAGCTATTTTCCTATAATCATCACCTACCAGGCTTTTTAAGGATACATAAGCTTGATCATAACCACCAAAAATGCCGTGAGACAGGAGTATCGCTTCACCTGTACCTTCGTCCATATAACTCATTTTACCAAAATCACTATAAGTGGTCTTTATATCATAATTATTAAGTCTTTTATACGCATTGTTAATATCAATCTTATATTGTATGGCTACAATGATCGCAAGTATAAATAATATTACCAAGATATATGCCCACATGCGCTTATACCACCTTTTTTTTCATCTACTATATTTACCTCCTCAATAATACGGGCACATCTAAATAATACTTTTTCGTAAAGTTAGCTTATTCGAAATCCTACGTTTAAAAATCTTATTTTCTTTTCCCGGTTACATCTTACTGAGTGTTTTTATATATAAATAATTCAAGCCTGACCCCATAGTTCACAATTGGAATACGTTCATCCTGTTCTGTTAAAACCCATCATTTCTTTTTCTGATCCCAATTGCATACTCCTCTCTAATATAATCCAAATTACTATCTTTAATCTTTTCTTGCTGATACTACAAGCATCATAGGGAGTCGCATCTCATCTTTCATACCTGGAATATCCATTATGTTTTCCGGCGGATGTGGCTCCACAATTTGATTTATTATAAAACCATTTAAAAGCAGTGCATTTAGATATGTGGTCAATGTTCCATGATACTTTGTAACCTTTCCTCCTAAAAACACAGCTGTTCGTTTTCCCCCATAATAATAATTGTCCACCGGGAAATGCAGTATTTCTCCTTTTTCATTATAATGCCAGTCTTGTGTTCCATAGGCAGTAAAAACAGGATGTTCAACCGTAAAAATCAAATTACCACCGGACTTCAGCATTCTATATATCTTTTTTATTAAAATCTCATAATCTGCTACATAGTGAAACGCGAGCGAACTACATCAAAACTCCTCTTTAGGAATTCTACATCTTCCATAGCGCAGCGTTTATATTCAATCTGAAGAAAATGTGTTTTTTCTTTTGCTACCTCGAGCATTTTATGAGAAATATCAACACCTTCAACAGAAGAAGCACCATGTTCCATTGCATAAATACAGTGCCATCCATAGCTGCATCCTAAATCAAGCACACGCCTATCTTTAAAATCCGGCAGCAACTTTTTTAGTGTCTCCCATTCACCTGCACCGGCCAGCCCCTGCTGCGAGCGGCTCATTTGACTATATTTTGGAAAATATATTATCATCATATTTGTTTTCTTTCATCCGAATTCTCCTCGTTTCAAAAGTTATTTATTTCCGATATAATTTGCTTCACTTCATTATAAAGCTTCTCAGTCATGTCGTAGCATTCAAGAAGAGAAAGACCAAGCACCTCAAAAATACGATTCACCTTCTCGGCATATTTTTCAGGTTTATATTTAAAGGTTTCAATCAGTCTTACAGCTCTCTTTTCGTTGATACAATAAGCATTATTACATGCAAATAACACTTGATTTAAACATGAAATAATACGAAAAACATGACCTGCAATATAATATTTATCGTCTGCTCCCGAATTTGCTTTTACAAACATTAAAGAGAACCCTGCTTCAAACATAAAAAAATCAATTAAACTTTTCCGCAAGGCAGGGGAATAGGTTTCTGCCCGCTTTTTTAATTCACATATGCTTTTATTCCTGGCATACAGTAATTTGCTAATCGCCAATTCTCCCCGGTACATGGCACTTATATAACCATGGGGATGCCCGGTCTGATAATTGGCAGTAACAATTCCTTGTTCTGTGTCTTTCATGATTTGTTCCACACGTTTCATATCACGTAAAATCAAATCCACATGATATCCGTTGATCACCAACCACCCGCCGCCATTAATCCAATCACCCCACGCTCCGGGAGGCACAACCAGGTTGCTTCTATGCTCGTCATCCAGTTCTGCAGCAAGTTGATTAATAGCATTTAAATCAAATAATTCCGGATTGTAATAGAGGCCGATATCTATGTCTGAATCCTTTGTATGGGTGCCCCTTGCACGTGAACCTCCCAAAACAATCCCTTCTATATAAGGCAAAGAGGATAATTTCTCTGCAACTGATTTCATAACAGATTCTGCCATACTGAATCACTCCTTTTTAAATTTTTCGATTCCCTGATATTTTTCCAATAGCTCATTTACATCAATCATGTTGCCTGCTCCTAATCAATAATAACATTGACAATATTGTTTCATATTGTTATAGAAATCTGTCATTTCAGCGATTCGTTGCCTTCTCCCTTCACACTCTGCATTCTCTACAAGTGTTTTAGCTTTAAACCCCCAAGGCGGTAAATTTCATCAGCCACATCATCATATTCATTCCTGGACTTTGCATTCAGACCCCTTTTCTTTCGATCGGCGGACGCACGCATCTCCTTGTATCCCCGGTTATTCCAATGTACTTGTTGGTAAATATCGCTGCACTAAACCAAATTACTATTTTTGATTGCCAATATTTATTGAGATTCATTCTGTCTCAACCCTGCAAATTTATCTGATCTGTCAACTTAATCTTTCATAGTTATTACTATAAAAAATAAACCCTCGATATGTTCCCGAGAGCACATATCGAAGGCTGGCGTCAAGTAGACAGAACTGATTTCGTTAAATATAACCCAAATACAAGGCTTTCAGATCCTTACTTTTTTGTTATCAAGACAACACACTCAACATGTCCCGTTTGCGGGAACATGTCTACCGGTTGCACTTCCCGAACCCTGTATCCCAACTCCGCAAGATACTTTGCATCACGGGCGAGGGTGGAAGAGTTGCAGGATACATAGACAATTCGTCCGGGGTTCATGGAGGCGACAGTATCCAGAAGCACCGGGTCACAACCTTTGCGCGGCGGGTCGACTACTACCACGTCAGGCCAGATTCCTTCGTTATACCAGCGGGGCATCACTTCTTCAGCTGCTCCTGCCTCAAAGGTGACATGATCCATCCGGTTTATTTCGGCATTGCGTTTGGCATCCCTGATCGCCGCGCCGACAATCTCCACACCATAGACGCGGTTGGCGTGTCGGGCGAGATAAAGGGCGATGGTTCCAATACCGCAATAGGCATCAATCACGGTTTCGTTTCCGGTCAGGGCCGCATATTTTGCCACCTGATCGTACAAGACTCTGGTCTGCACCGGATTGATCTGAAAAAAGGAGTGCGGGGAGATGGCGAAAGTGACATCCCCGATCCGGTCATAGATGACTTTACGGCCCCACAAAACCTGATTTTCCGGCCCCAGGACAACATTTGACTGTTTGTGGTGGATATTTTGCATGAGAGATTTCAGCCGGGGAAATTCCCTCCGCAATTCCTCGATCCATTTTTCCCGGTGCGGAATTTTTCTCCCGTTGGTCACCAGAACGATCATCAATTCTCCGGTATAAAATCCAGTCCGCACCATGACATGGCGCAAAATCCCGCGATGCTTCTGTTCATCATAGATAGGTGTTTTCAGGCGCTGGGCCAATTTTTTTACTTTCCGGATCACCTGATCGTTTAACTCATGCTGGATCAGGCAGGCGTCCATGTCGACAATCTGATGTGTTCTGGGGGCATAAAAACCGGCTGCCACCTTTCCTTTTTGCACGCCAAAAGGAACCTGGGCCTTGTTGCGGTAGCGCCACGGCTCTTCCATTCCCAGCACCGGGCGAATGGACACCTCCATTCCGCCGATACGGGCGAAATGGTCCACCACTTGTTGCCGTTTATATTCCAACTGGGTCTCATAACTGATGTGTTGGATCTGGCAGCCCCCGCAAATTTTGTAAACCGGGCACCGTGGTTCGGTCCGGTGCGGATGCATCTCTAGGATCTCCAGGCAACTTGCTTTTCCATATGTTTTTTTTACGGAGGTTAACCGGGCGCGGACTTTTTCTCCCGGAACGGTGTGCGGCACAAAGACGGTAAAGCCCTCGTATTTGCCAACACCGGCTCCGTCATGGGCAAAACCGCTGATTTCCAGTTCGATCACGTCGCCTTTTGTCACAGGTGGTTTTTGCTTCATCTCTACGACTCCTTTTATAAAAAAACGTTCATCGGAAAGGATGAACGTCTACTATGGGCAAAATATCTCCAAGTGTTGGGGCACAATTTTTACGTTTCCCTTCAGTTCGCCCCCCCATTCTCCATCCAGATTCAATTTTAACGAAGTGGGTGTTTCAATATCCAGTTGTTCTGTTTGAAAGTAAATAATCCGGGAATCGCGGATATGCTCCCCTTTCAAGGCTAAAGCCGCCAATTGCAACAGATCGGAAATATTGGCTTTCGGGATAATTAATACATCCATCAGTCCGTCGCTTAGATCCGCCGAAGGGGCCAATCGTTCAAATCCCCCAACGGATACACTGTTAGCAATCACAATCAGCCATATTTCGGATTCCCATTCCCCATGTGGGGTTGTCAATTTTACAGGAAAGGGCTGGTGCAGGCTGCCAAACTTTTCAATCGCCTTGGCGTAATAAGCAAAGGGACCCATCATGGTTTTTAAACGGCTGGGGGCTTCATAGGTCACTTCCGTGAGACGCCCGGCAGCGGCCACATTAATAAAATATTTATCGCCAAACATCCCGACATCCGCCATCATCGTTTTGCCCTCGGCAATCACTTTGCAGGCTTCACCAGGATCGCGGGGGATTTTTAACGCCCTCGCCAGATCATTAGTCGTTCCCCCCGGCAAAATTCCCAGTTTGGGCCGATGGGAACAGCCGGCAAGCCCATTTACCACTTCATGAATTGTTCCGTCTCCGCCGGCTGCAACCACCACATCATATCCCTGTTCGGCGGCAAGTCTGGCTTCTCTCATCGCATCTCCCGGTTCCCGGGTGGCGTGGCATGATGTATGGAAACCAGCCTGCTCCAATTCATTTAGTAAAAAAGACAGTTTTTTCTGAATGAGTTCCCTTCCCGCTGTGGGATTATAAATCAGTCGTGCTTGCTTCATTGAGCCAGCTCCTTTGGCTTCATCAAAAATTTCCGGGTATTTGATAAACAATCAATTATCTTTTTTAAACCTAATTATAAGTTTACCCTTCACGTTGATTCTCTTCAAAGTCCTATTTTAAACGAAACCTCAGAATACCGCATCAAATATAAAAAGCCCCATGGATGCAAATCCATGAAGCTCGTTCCCGGTTCAAGCTCAGTGGGGCATGTATACCAATTGGAAAAAGAACAGAACCGCAAAGATGTAAACCAGCCAGTGGACTTCTTTCCATTTGCCACTGAAAATTTTCATTAACGGATAAGTAAGAAATCCGAGTGCAATTCCAGTAGCGATACTGGAAGTAAGCGGCATACTCAAGATAACAATAAACGCCGGAAACGCTTCGTCGACTTCATTCCATTTAATCGAACTGACCTGTCCCACCATTAACGAACCAACAATGATCAAGGCCGGAGCGGTAATTGCCGCTATTCCTGATACTGCACCCACCAGCGGGCCGAAAAAGGCTGCCAGCAAAAACAGGATCGCCACCACAACGGCTGTCAAACCGGTTCGTCCGCCTGAAGCCACCCCTGAAGAAGACTCAATATATGCAGAGGTGGGGCTTGTTCCGAACAGGGAACCAACCAGGGTAGCCACGGAGTCGGCAACCAATGCACGTTCTCCGCGGGGGAGATGGTTTCCTTTCATCAATCCGGCTTGTTTGGCCACTCCCAAAACCGTTCCAGTCGTATCAAACAGGGTCACAAGCAAAAAGGAAAAGACAACGGCATATAAGCTATAGTCAAATACTGCCTGAAAGGCATGGACAGGATTATCGATCACCAATTGGTCAGGGATCACGGGAAAGGAGACGATCCCGTTCTCAAAAGAAAGCTGCCCGGTAAAAAAAGCAATGATTCCGGTCCCCAGCATTCCGATAAACAAGGCTCCATTCAATTTAAGGGACAGGCAAATCAGCGTAATCGCAAGTCCGGCCAAAGTCAATAAGACTGAAGGAGAATGCAGATTTCCGAGCGCCACCAGATTGGACGGGTGATCGGTAATCAATCCGGACATGCGCAGTCCGATAAAAGCGATAAACAATCCGATTCCCGCCGTGATCGCACTTTTCAGATTGGGAGGGATCACTTCAATCAGCTTTGTTCTGAGCGGCGTCAACGACAACAGCACAAACAGCAGCCCTGCCACAAAAACAGCGGCAAAGGCTTCTTCATACCCCAATCCCTGATGAACTTTGACAACAGAGTAGGCAAAATACGCGTTTAATCCCATGGCTGGCGCGATGGCAATGGGATAATTGGCATATAACCCCATCATCAACGTTCCGACAACGGTAGCGACAATGGTGGCGAAAAAGCTTAATGAAAAGGGAACCCCTGCATCAGACAGGATGATGGGGTTTACCACCATAATATATGACATGGTAAAAAAGGTAGTAAGTCCAGCAACAATTTCTTTTCGAACTGACGACCCCTTTTTTTGCAATTGAAACATTAGGTTATTCCCCCAAAGACGAATAATAATTATTTCATAGATATATATTATTCGTTTTTAGAATAAAATGCAAGAAAAACCCCTGAAGTAATAATCTCCAGGGGAAAATGTTTTTATTCTTCTTCAGACCACTCTGTATGAAATACACCTTCCCGGTCGATCCGCCGATAGGTATGGGCGCCAAAATAATCGCGTTGCGCTTGCAAGAGATTTGCGGGTAACGTTTCGGAACGATAGCTGTCATAATAATTGACCGCACTGGCAAATGCCGGAACCGGAATGCCGTTCAATACCGCAGTGGCAACCACTTCACGCAAAGCCTGCTGATATTGCTCCACAATCCCTTTAAAATAAGGGTCAAGTAACAAATTGTTCAAGTCGGGATCACGGTCATACGCTTCTTTGATATTTTGCAGGAAACGCGCGCGAATAATGCAACCACCGCGGAAAATCATGGCGATTTCACCTGGTTTTAAATCCCAGCCAAACATATCGGAAGCGGCTTTCATCTGTGCAAAGCCCTGGGCATAGGAACAGATTTTGCTTGCGTACAAGGCTTTTCGGACCGATTCAATAAAGGCTGCACGTTCCCTGATCATCGTCCGGTTGCCTGATTCTGGCCCATGCAATACTTTGCTTGCTTGCACCCTTTCTTCCTTCATCGCGGACAAAAAGCGGGAATAGACAGATTGGGTGATAATAGAAAGCGGAACCCCCAGATCAAGGGAACTCTGGCTTGTCCACTTACCTGTCCCTTTTTGTCCCGCCGTATCCAAAATGACTTCTACCAGCGGCTTGCCGGTATCCTGATCTCTCTTTGTAAAAATATCTGCCGTAATCTCGATCAGGTAACTGTCCAGTTCTCCCTGATTCCATTCCCGGAAGACCTCGTGCAATTCATCGGATTCCATATCCAACAGACGTTTAAGCAAGTGATAGGCTTCGCTGATCAATTGCATATCCCCGTATTCAATGCCGTTATGAACCATTTTTACATAATGGCCGGCACCATCAGGACCGATATACGTGCAGCAGGGGTCACCGTCTACTTTGGCGGAAATAGCCGTTAAAATTTCACTGACCTGATCATATGCCTCTTTTGGACCTCCCGGCATAATGGCCGGCCCTTTGAGAGCACCTTCTTCTCCTCCGGAAACCCCGGTTCCAATAAAATGAATGCCACTGGCCTCAAGTTCCTTGCCCCGGCGAATTGTGTCTTCATAATATGCATTTCCTCCATCAATGATGACATCGCCGGGTTCCAAAACCTTCTTCAATTGCCGGATCATATCATCTGTCGGCTGGCCTGCTTTTACCATCAGCATGACACGCCTTGGCTTTTCCAGAGAAGCAACAAATTCCTCCATCGTATATGTATCCACCAAATTTAAATCGCGGTGTTTTGCAATCAGTTTTTTCGTTCGTTCCGGAGAACGGTTAAATACAGAAACCGTATAACCTTTGCTTTCCATATTCAGTGCAAGGTTTCTTCCCATGACAGCAAGTCCGATTACACCTATATGACTTTTTGCCACTAACAACACATCCTTCTATATTTGTAAGGTCTTGTTTATATTTAGTAACTTATTATAACAAAAATACTATTAATTATATTTAAAGCCATTTTTTGTCTTATAATGGAAAAAAAGGAATTTCAAGATCAAATATCCGTTCAATAAACCACAAACATCCCAATAACGAAATGCCCACGGATACTCCCTGAACAAACCGGCGTTTTTGCACAAGCTGCTTGAATAACAGCAAAAAGGGAAAAACACAAAGGAACACAACGACTTGTCCCAGCTCTACCCCCAAGTTAAATGAAAACAAGGCAGCCAGAAAACTGTCTTTGGGCAGCTGTATTTCTGACAAAGAACCGGCAAACCCTAGTCCATGAATTAACCCAAAGAAAAAAGTAATTGTCGGACGGTGTCTCGGTGAACGAAACCACTGGTTTTCAACCGCAACATATACAATTGTCAACGCAATCAAGGCTTCTACCCATTTTGACGGAACGGCAATTATATCCATCACTGCCAAAAACAGAGTGATAGAGTGGGCAATAGTAAAAGAAGTAATCACCTTTAACATATGTTTCCAGCCTCCGCCGGCCACAATCAGCGCTGCCAGAAATGCGAGATGGTCAAAACCAAACCAGATATGCTCCATCCCGATTTGGATAAATTGTTTGACAGTCAGCCAAACCGACAAATCAGTCTGTTTTGTAAAAAGAAGATGCCGCTCGGAATCGTGGAAAATATAACGGCTCTCTTCCCCGTCATGATGGATGGTAACAATATTTTGATGCTTGCTTTTATTGACTTCAAAAAACATTGAATAGAACAAGTCTACATTTTCCACTTTTTCTTTGGAAGTAAACCTGATTTTTACCCGCACATGTGACAAATCCGGCTTGGTAATTTCTTCAATACTTTCTGCCATCGGTTGGCCGTTGTTTTTTACGAGGAATCCTTCTTTAATATAATTTTCAAGTTCCTGCCTTTTCTTTTCCGTCAACCCTTCTTCCACAGATAAATCTTTGCCCGGAACCTGTTTCAATAAAGCATTATTGATCAAAAGCGACATATCAATCCGGTTTTCTCCAATGTTCATATCTGTAGAGACAAGGAATAACGGGTGAGCCTGTACAACGGGCACCGCCAGAAAAACAGCAAAAAAAATGACAAAAACCGTTACCCACAATGTTGCTCTCTTCATCTCTATCCTCCCCATTTTCATGGCCGGAATTTCTTCTGCCAGGCAAATCAGTCTGCATGAGTAAACGAACAAATTGATAAAACCGGAAAAACGGGGAAAACAGCCTTTCCGGAAATATTGATACCGGGACAAATGCAAACAGACCAAACCAACGGGTATGGCCTGGTCTTTGGCTTGTCTTCTTGCTCATGCCTGTTTCTCCGATGTATTTACTTTAAACCTGTATGCATGATTCGGAAAACATGGATCAATGAGTTATGCCTGATCCCATGCCAAAACAATCGCCAGAACCTTTTGACCCCTGCACCATCGCAAATACACCGGTTTTTCCCACTGGCACTTTTTATTCCGAACGGCTTGCCAATCTTTGCAAGGACTTCCAGGTTAAAAATGCAAAGAAAAAACTGATTAGCCCATTGATTAGCCCCTGTGAATAGAAAAAAATTTGGGTAATCCCGTTTAATGCCAGCAAAAGAACGGTAATCCAGTATACAGGTTTTATAAACGCCCGGCCTGTCCGTTCATGATAAGTAACAAGAAAATATAAAGCAAATATCAAAAAAGTAACAGCCTCGATCGGGACAGGGATAACAAACAGGAAATAAACACCTGCCCCCAATAAAAGACCGATAATCATCAGATGAAAAAACTGCACGACAGAGCCCCCTTCAGGATGAAAAGAGCTCGCCTTGAACAGGCGAGCTCCATCCTTGATCGATTACTGGTTAATCTGTTCCAAGATCAATTGATTTACCAATTTGGGATTCGCCTTACCCCGGGTTGCTTTCATAACCTGGCCAACAAGAAACCCAAGCGCTCGATCTTTTCCGTTTTTAAAATCTTCAACGGATTGTTGGTTGGCTGCCAAAACTTTGGCTATTTCTTCTTTTAATTGTCCTTCGTCACTGATCTGGACCCAACCTTTTTCTTCAATGATCTTTTGCGGATCCTTACCTGTATTCAATATTTCCTTAAATACTTTTTTGGCAATCTTGCTGCTGATCGTCCCGTTCTGGATTAACTGGATCATTCCAGCCAGGTGAGCCGGTTTCATTTTAATTTCTGCAAGCTCTTTGCCTTCCTGATTAAGATACCCCAGCAGTTCTGTAATAATCCAGTTGGAAGCCAGTTTTGGATCAGCTTTTTTCGATACCGTATCCTCATAATAATCAGCTACTGCTTTGGAACTGGTCAAAATTGAGGCGTCGTAGTCATTGAGGCCAAATTCTTTTTGATAACGGGCTTTTCGGGCATCCGGCAATTCAGGAATGCTTGCGCGGATTTTTTCTTTCCAGGCCTCATCAATATGAAGTGTTACCAAGTCAGGCTCAGGAAAGTAACGGTAATCATGTGCTTCTTCCTTGCTGCGCATGGTCTTGGTGCGGTTTTCCTGCTCCAGCCAGCGCAATGTTTGTTGTACCACAACATCACCGCTGTCCAATACTTCTTTTTGCCTCTGCTGTTCATATTCCAATGCCTTTTCAACATTCCTGAACGAGTTCAGGTTTTTCATCTCTGTCTTGGTTCCAAACTCTTTTTGTCCGACCGGGCGCAAACTGATATTTGCATCGCAACGCAAGGAACCCTCTTCCATTTTTACATCGGATACACCCGTATACTGGATGATCATTTTCAATTTTTCCAGATAGGCACGGGCTTCAGCCGGCGAACGGAGATCCGGTTCCGAGACGATTTCTACCAATGGTACGCCTACGCGGTTAAAATCTACCAATGTTCCGTCTCCATGGTCGCTGTGGTTTAGTTTTCCTGCATCTTCTTCCAGATGCAGGCGGGTAATCCCGATCCGTTTCTTTTCCCCGTCTACTTCAATCTCAATCCAGCCATTTTCACCGATTGGTTTGTCAAACTGGGAAATCTGGTAAGCCTTCGGCAGATCCGGATAAAAATAGTTTTTCCGATCAAACTTGCTGAATTCAGCAATATCACAATTCAAGGCCATCGCTGCTTTCATCGCAAAATCAACAGCTTGCCGGTTCAATACAGGAAGTACTCCCGGATGGCCAAGGCAGACTGGACAGGTATGCGTGTTGGGAGGCGCACCAAACTCTGTCGAACAGCCGCAGAAGATTTTTGTTTTTGTAGATAATTCCACGTGCACTTCCAATCCGATCACTGTTTCATACTGGCTCATTCTGTTTTCCCTCCCACCGTCGGAGCCGGCATCGGCTCTGTTTCTTGCTCGTAGGCATAAGCGACTCGCAATACCGTTGATTCATCAAAAGGTTTGCCGATAATTTGCAAGCCGACAGGCATTCCTTCCGCAAGTCCGCACGGAATACTGATCGCCGGCAAACCGGCCAGGTTTACGGGAATGGTCAAAATATCGTTCATATACATTGTCAATGGATCATTTACTTTTTCTCCGATTCCGAACGCTGTAGTCGGGGTCGTCGGCCCCACGATGGCATCAAACTGTTCAAACACTTTATCAAAATCCTGGCGAATCAGGGTTCTCACTTTTTGTGCTTTCAAATAATAGGCATCATAATAACCGGAACTGAGTGCATAAGTCCCAAGCATAATCCGCCGTTTTACTTCCGGTCCAAAACCCTGGCTGCGCGATTCCAGATACAGGTCCAGCAGGTTCTCGCCATTTTTGCGGACACCGTACCGCACACCGTCATAGCGGGCCAGGTTTGAAGAAGCCTCCGCCGGCGCCAGCAGATAATAAGCAGGCACAGCATATTCCGTATGTGGAAGGGAAACTTCCTCTACGTGGGCACCCAGCTGTTCCAGTTTCGCAATTGCTTTCTGGACGCACTTGCGGACAGACGGGTCGATCCCTTCTCCCATCATTTCCCTGGCTACAGCAATTTTCATCCCTTTTACTTCTCCGGTCAAAGCCGACAGATAGTCAGGCACCTCCAAGTTTGCCGAAGTGGAGTCACAGGCATCGTGGCCAGAAATCGTTTGTAACACATAAGCGGTATCTTCTACATTTTTAGTCAGGGGACCAATTTGATCCAGCGACGAAGCAAATGCAACCAATCCAAAGCGGGAAACCCGGCCATAGGTCGGTTTCAGCCCAACTACCCCGCAAAAGGCTGCCGGCTGGCGAATCGACCCTCCTGTATCTGAGCCAAGCGAGAAATAAACTTCGCGAGCGGCCACAGAAGCGGCTGACCCTCCGCTTGAACCTCCGGGAACCCGATCCGGATTCCACGGATTGCGTGTCAGATTATAAGATGAATTTTCAGTAGACGATCCCATTGCAAATTCATCCATGTTCAGTTTACCCATCGGTATTACTTCCGCTTGCATCAATTTGTCCATGACCGTGGCACTGTAGATCGGTTCATAATTGGACAAAAGCTGGCTTCCACATGTTGTTGTCATGCCTTCCGTGCAAATATTGTCCTTGATTCCAGCCGGCAAAGCAGCCAGGATTCCTGTTTCCGCTCCGCCTGCCAATTTCCCGTCCAATTGCTTTGCCCGCTGTCTTGCCCCTTCTTCATCGACTTTGATAAAGGCCTTGATTTGCCCGTCAACTTCCTTAATCCGGCGCAAAGATTCATTTACCAAATCACTGGCTGTGATTTCCCGTTCAGCCAACCGTTTATGTATACTCTTCAATGAGTCATTGAACAGCGACATTTTTCTCCTCCTTACTCTTCAAAAACTGCTGGTACATAAAACATTCCATCTTGTTGTACCGGAGCATTTTGCAAAGCTTTTTTCCGATCGATCGAGTGGCGGACTTCATCTTCCCTGAGCACGTTGTGTATCGGCAAAACATGGCTGGTTGGCTCGACATGTTCAGTATCCAGTTCGTTCAGTTTATTGGCAAACTCCAGAATATCATTAAGCTGACTGGTAAACTGATCAGCCTCATGTTCACTCAATTTCAAACGTGCAAGTGTTGCTACTTTATACACTTCTTCTTTGGAAATAGCCAATTTTTTCACCTCCACCAAATGAACATTACCATCTGTATCATTCTTCCCCTTTAACTTCTCACAGTATAGCATAAAAACGTTAAATTTTATTAGGAATTCTTCGTTTGACCACTCCTCTTGTGCAAAAACAGGGAAGTCTCGGTAATCTCCCGCAACTTCTAATCCCGGGTCAATTCACAGATGTCGAGCAGGGAAGAGCGGAAGATGCTGTATGAACTGGAACAGACCGAAAAGCATCCGGTTCAATACATAAAGGATTTGCAGTATCTGCGCAAATTGATGATCGAATATCCGGCGGTGGAGACATGCTGCCGCTTACAAGCTGGATAAACCGTTTAACAGCGGTTGGCGATTCGAAACTGAATCAAGATTGTAAATAAAAGGAGAGGGTAGTATGCGGATATTCGAGATTCTGAAACGGGCGGAAGTCGTCCGGAAGCATCGGGGAAGTTAGAGAAGCTCCGAAAAACACGACTGGGACCATGAAAATGATTTTTTTAATTAGTATTACTGTTTGTATTAGTATAAGATATCCTTGAAAGGAGGAACTGGGATGAGAAACCTTTTAATGTCCATCTCCATTTTATCTCTGTTAATGCTTGTTACGGTTGGCTGTTCATCGACAGAACCACTAAAAAATCATGGTGATCTTTCGCCGAGAGTAAAATGTATGGATGAAAAGGGCATTAAATATGAGAAAAGAGCAGATGGTTTTTATATGAGTGACGATGATTGGGATAAATTCATCTCGTTCTGCAGTTAAAAGATTTAGCCGAAGTTGGGCATGGTATGGGGAAAATTCGTTTCAGTGGAGAATTTCTCAGGGAATTTTAAAAAACACTTTCATCATTGTTATGTCTTACGAAGACCACCTGTTAGTAGAAAAATCTATTTTTAGGTGGTTTTTTATGGAGATCAGAAAAGTATATGTAAAACACATCAATCCAGCCCTATATAATCCACTTGCTTTATGACTTACATAAAAATAAAAGAGCCTGACGATGCATTGTAACCTAAGGATTTCAAGTCTTTTCTCCGAACGATGAACCACATCTTTTTCTCTACGCTTGTCAAAATAGTCAGTCCCGTGTCATGATACGGTTCCTTTGTTTTAAGCTAGCAAACAACCAGAATGGAATGCCCTACAGCCATGGCGGCCCGGTGGGGTCCTCGGCGAGTGGAGAGACGTCTGTACCGGGCAGATAAATAGGTTTTGCTACGCGCAGACTGGCGGCTTCGACCAGGGTGCGGCGGTAACAGTCTCCCACCTTTTTAAATAGTTGATATTATTTTATCAAGTGAATGAAAAAACCTTCCATCCGGACAGTTCGTTCTTCTGAATAAAAAAAGCAGGCTATTTTTTGCCTGCCTGTTTCCTTTTTTCTCTCCTTGCTCTGATTTTCCGGCTTAAGTACGGGTCTCCATAAGTTCTGAGCACTGTATCGTAGGGGATGAGCCAGGTGTTTTGGCTTTGGCGAACCTTGTCTTTCCAGTCGGTTTCGCATTGCCTGCGGATCGTGCCCGGTTTCAGTCCCCATTTTTCCTCCGCTTCTTCCGGGGTCAGGACGCCATAAAGGGGATTCATTTTCTCGGCGGGAATCATTTGGATTTTCCCTTCGGCTTTTTGCTTGGCCAGGAAATAGAGTTCTCCCAGTTTCAATTCATCCAGTTGTTTGAAATCAATGTGGGGGATCTGGTCAAGGGTGGGCACTTCCCAATTGCCTACGTTATACAGGTCAATCCCGTTCCATCGAAGCCCCTGAAAGACTTGGTCATCCGTTAATTCTTCTTCGGAACCGACGAGGTAGTGAACTTTCCCGTAATCAAAGACATAAACGACGTAGACGTGGTTGCTATTCAATTCTTTCTGAAAGTCTTTTTTTACTTGTTCGGGCTGAAAGATGGCTTCGATCTGTTGGGCTTTCATTTCCAGAATTTCATCCATGCGCAGGAATTGTTTTTTTCCGTCTTCCGACCATAAATCATAAACGCCTTCGCCAATAAAACGAATGGAGATTTCGTCGTGTTTCCATTTTTCTTTTACATGTTGAATCAGTTCTTCTTCGCTCAGGACACAAACCAGATGGAAGGGGGATTGTTTGAGACCGGTTTCCTCCAGAATGTCGACATACGTGGCTGCATCAAAATGTTGTTCCATGAGACATCCTCCTTTGTATCCACCTCTGATTATGACATAGAATTTTGAAAGCGATGACATTTTTTCACTCGTTCGTCAGGTCATGGAGCGACACGGGTCAGTATTATTCGCTCAGGAAGTAAGCATGCACGACAAGGCCGAGTCGTAATGGCCTCATTGAAACTGATGCAGAATGGTTACTAAAAAAGGTCATACTACAGTTTCCGGGATCAAAATAGTTATACAAAAAACGTTTTCTGCTTATGCAAAACAGCAAGTGCTTCTTTTTCGCCCGGCATGGTTCATCCATTTCGCCCCATAAATTGCGACACTTCTTGCTGACATGGCTCAAAAAAAGGCATTGACGATGCACTCATTCAGTCTTATTCTGGACATGCCGTAAATCATTTGAGATTTATTCCAAATCGACCATCTTCTCTGGTCATAAAATGAAGCTTGGCTACGAATAAGTAAGTAACGCCAAACCAATATTTCCGGTTCCCCGGAAACAAGAAGCTACCCGTTTATTCGGGTAGCTCTTTTCATTCAATTTGGACAAAAAACAGGCTTTAAAAAGCCCGTGTATGTATCCCTACTTGTCCCAGGGATTCTTTCTTTTTCCGTTTAACAGACTATCTGAATTTGAATTCAAATAAGCTCGTGGAACCGCATCGTAATTGCCCTTTGGTCCTTTGACCCAGCTTGATTTCGGATTTTCCGGTTTAATATCAGTGCCAACCTTCTTGCCATTAAACGTATCCCAGCCCAAATGAGATCACCTCTTTTTAGATTCAAGGATTTAATTTCTTGAACGATTCCTTGGTTTCCTTCACTCTCCCTCATTTAACCGATGGATTTTCTTCTTCAACGATGGGTAAAACCCAGTTCCCATTCATTTGATAGATCACTGGAAAGCAACAATTTATGACCAATTTCATTGAACCAGAGGTTAAAAGATCTCGGTTAAACTTACTAAAATCTTTTACCCCCCAACTTTTCACATATTCCCCATGCTTCTTTAATGTTTCCTTTTTCAAAAAAATGCTCAATCCAGTTGACATCTCGATTATTTATGAATTCAACCAAAGCTTTTAAAAAATATTTTGTTGTATGACATAACATCCTTACATCTTTGGATACATAAAAAGTATTTCTGTCATAAACTGTTGCAAATTTCAAAGCATATTGTTTTCCTATTCTTCTTCTCTTAAGGAGCGATAGTAATTGATATTGGCTTGATTAATATTAGCTAAAATACCATTGAAGCAGTTATACATTCCAATCGCTTACGGAACATCTCATCCCGAACGGTGACCCTTTCCGACACTTCAATGTGTAATAAGTCATCATACTTGAAATGATCATGGCCACAATAGCGATAACTCCCCAATCATCGCCATTCACTTCTCCGGCAAACGAAGGGCCGTATTGCCTCAGAGCCAGAAGCCAACATATCCAGCGGCACTGAACAAGGCAACAAACAACAAACGAAGAAGCCAAGAGAATATTTTCTTTTTCATCGGTTTCTTCCAGGAGTTTTTTGAATCAAGGGAATTATACCATAATTCCAATCAACCTGTTGACTGATACTTCAATCACTTCGATCAAAATCCGCTGCAAGCTCCTTGGGGCCATCCACTTCATAAAAACGGCAAATGTACACACCTCATTGATGGTGTATGGCTCAACCGGAACATTGGGACAGTGAAAAGTTTCATCATTTTTGACTGCTTCAACAACTGATTTTCCGTTTTTGAGGATTGAACGGAATGCTTTAAACTTTTGAAGCGGAATTTATGGCCTTTAAAGAAGCAAGGCATTATCCGATCATTCCTTTCTATATAAAAACAAGTTGAAAATACGGAGGTGAATTTTTTGCCAATCGGTTTTCAATGATCTTAGTTTAATCACTAGACAAACTTTGTTCAATAAAGTTGTTCTCGTTGAGAACACTTCGATAAACGGGGATTGCGTCAGGAGGCTTGTCGAGAGCTTCTTTCAACTCCGCAAAGCTCGTTATAATCTTAACTTCTTAATGATTGTCTTCCATGTAAAAGCAAACTGGGAATATAGAAGAGAATCTTTTTTATTTTATTATTTGCCGATAAACTTAGTTTATTCAATAGACAAACTTTATTCCAAAATGGTATACTATTGATAGAAAAAGCAAAATTCATTGATACCATTCCAGATACAAATGTATCCGCTCACATTTCATAATTTACCCGGGAAGGGGATGACAGTCCGATGGTATATGATACAGGATAAGTTATGTGCTGCAAAGAGAAATATCCAACTAATAGCAGGCAGGTGAGTAATGACAAATAGATTTCAGGAGGTAAATTATGTTTAAGTTCAATAAGAAAATCTTGATGGTGTTTGTTGCAACTGTCATGAGTTTGGGCTTGTTTGCAGAAACCGCAAGTGCGAACACCTATTGGCAAAATTGGACTGATGGCGGCGGGACAGTAAATGCTGTCAATGGATCTGGTGGCAATTACAGTGTTACATGGACAAATTGCGGGAATTTTGTTGTCGGTAAAGGATGGGCTACCGGATCACCATACAGGACAATAAACTACAATGCTGGCATCTGGGAACCGTCTGGCAATGCTTATTTGACTCTCTATGGGTGGACGAGAAACTCACTTATAGAATATTACGTCGTTGACAGTTGGGGCACTTATCGGCCCACGGGAACATATAAAGGCACTGTGACCAGTGACGGAGGCACATATGACATTTATACGACTATGCGATACAACGCACCTTCCATTGACGGTACACAAACTTTCCCGCAGTTCTGGAGTGTTCGACAGTCGAAGAGACCGACAGGGAACAACGTCTCTATCAATTTTAGCAACCACGTTAACGCATGGGAAAGCAAAGGAATGAATCTGGGGAGCAGTTGGGCTTACCAGGTGTTAGCGACAGAGGGGTATCAAAGTAGCGGAAGATCCAACGTAACGGTATGGTAGCAGGGCAACTGACAGGTTGAATTTCCAGAAAATTGGAAAACCATTTCTGCCATTGATATTGCTAAGGCCTGCCGGTCTTACAGCCGGCGGCCTTATGTATATGCCCGGCATGGGTATGTTCAAGCCCCGAATAAGGAAGGAAACCACAGCTATCAGCTTAAACCCACCACGAGGCGAAATGCAGTTATCAGGTATTCCTGCCATGCCTGATCGTTTCATTAAACAAGCAATTGCTCAAATTCCCACTTCCCTGTTTAATCCCGACTTTTCCGAAAGTAGTGATGGCTTTCATCCCGAAAGATGAGCGGTGAGCTTTGACGGCCTGTAATTTTTCCTATCAGTTTAAAGGAGATATATCCATGAGAAAACTGTCAGTTTTCCTCTTAATAGCAATACTTATTGTTACCAGCGGTTGTTGGCAAGAAACGCCGGAAAAGGACGAAGGCTTTGTATTGGTCAAAGGTGGGACTTTTACGAACACAAAGTCCAACTACTATGGAAAAAGTGTAACAATATCGGACTTTTATATCGGCAAATATGAGGTAACCCAGAAAGAGTGGGTTGAAATAATGGGAAGCAATCCCTCACAATTCAAAAGCGACAATTTGCCGGTGGAAATGGTGAGCTGGTATGACGTTGTTGAGTACTGTAATAAAAGGAGCATAAAAGAGGGCCTAAAACCGTATTACAACATAGACAAGAATAAAACAGACCCGAATAATAAAAGCGAATACGATAATATAAAATGGACAGTGACGATCAACTCCGGAGCTGATGGTTACCGATTGCCGACAGAAGCAGAGTGGGAATATGCTGCAAGTGGTGGTCAGATGAGCAAAAATTACACATACAGCGGAAGCAATCATGCAGATGAAGTAGCATGGTATTGGAGAAACGCCGGAGATAAATACTTATCGGGAAACTGGAACTGGTCTGCTATAGAAAACAACAATAATAAGACAAAAGCTATCGGTGTCAAGAAGCCCAACGAATTAGGACTTTACGATATGTCAGGGAATGTCAGGGAATGGTGCTGGAACTGGTACGGAGACTCGGATAGTAATAGTGGTTCTTTCCGGGTTGTGAAGGGCGGCGGTTGGATCGGCGACATCAGAAGCAACGAGATATCTTTTCGGGGCAAGTTCGAGGCGAGTGGCATTGGCCCCGATCAAGGTTTTCGAGTGATTCGCGGTGAGTAAACGGGAACAAACATATACCAGACATAATTGAAACAATCAAGACAGAAGCCCGCGGCGTAAGTTTTCCCATTGGCTAAAAAGTCGCGGGCTTTGTATATCGAATCTGGTGATCTCCATATCACCATGCTGGCTTTATTCGTGCGGTTCGCCAATATATTACGTGTATTAGCCCGTTCAGAGGCTTTTTCCTTGGGGACTCCCAAGGTAATAAGCCTTTTTACTTTGTTTTTTGACTTCTTCCATCGCTCTCCAAAGGCACAAGCCTTCTATGATGTTCCCCCATGCATCTGAAAATACGTTTAGTCGCTCAGTTATATAGTCAACAGTTCAAAGAGAGATGTAATCTCCCTGAACCGCTGTTTGATTCGTTTGATGCTCTCTTTGGCTATTGGTATCTTCGTTTGAAGAAGGTTGTATAAAACGGTCAGTCACCAATTCCCTATTGCTGAACTCCGCCGCTTTGCTTTCGGGGGCGACTTTGAAACCGGCCGATTCATTGCTGTTCTGTTCTTTTCATGCGCTAAATTATATTTTATATTAAAAGGGTTTTCCTTTATACAAAACAACCTTGCCATAGATATTCTGAATAGCAATCGTTCGTTTTTTAAAGCCATACAGAGATATTATAATAGATTTCTTGTTTTAATTTCAAAATAATCCCGAATATAAGAATTTGTAACTATCTAACACGAGGTTTTTATTGAAGCGGATAAAATATTCAGTATAATAGATATAATCCGCAAATAATTTATTTTTGTAGAAAACCATTTAAGAAACGGTTTTCTTCGTTTTTCCCAACATGAAACCTGTAATTATGCAATTCCACTTGTTTCAATTTTTAGATATTGGAGGAGTGCCACGTTGACAAAAAAACTGTTATCCATTCTCATTTGGGGAGCAGTATCGGCATTGGGCGCTGTCGGATTTGCCATTCTGGCGTTAAATCGCGGTGAATCGATTAACGCGTTTTGGCTGCTTACTGCCGCTGTCTGCACCTATGCCGTCGCTTACCGTTTTTATAGCCGTTTTATGGCCCGCAAGGTTTTCGAATTAAATGACAGCCGCAAAACTCCGGCGGAAATTCACAATGACGGAAAAGATTTTGTTCCCACCAACAAGTGGGTTCTGTTCGGGCACCATTTTGCTGCCATTGCCGGAGCCGGTCCTTTGGTAGGCCCGATTCTGGCCGCGCAAATGGGTTACTTGCCGGGAACCATATGGATTATTGTCGGTGTTGTTCTTGGCGGAGCTGTACAGGACTTTATCATTTTATTCGGTTCCATGCGCCGGAACGGAAAATCACTTGGGGATATTGCCAGGGAGGAAATCGGGCCGGTTGGCGGATTTACAGCGGCCATTGCGATCCTTGGCATTATGGTCATCCTGCTGGCCGTTTTGGGTTTGGTTGTTGTCAAAGCATTGGCGGACAGCCCCTGGGGTATGTTTACAATTGTCATGACCATCCCCATCGCTATATTTATGGGAATCTATATGCGCTATATACGGCCCGGGCGCATAATGGAAGCTTCCATCATCGGTTTTGTTTTGCTGCTTTTAGCCCTTTATGGCGGGCAGATTGTATCGACTCATCCAACATGGGCTGCCTACTTTACCTTTGATGGAACTACCCTGGCCTGGATGATGATTATTTACGGTTTCGTTGCTTCCGTATTGCCGGTATGGCTGCTTTTGGCCCCCCGTGATTACCTGAGCACATTTTTAAAAATTGGTACCATTCTGGGGCTTGCAATGGGAATTATCCTGGTCCTGCCAGATTTGAAAATGCCGGCCTTGACCAAATTCGTAGATGGAACGGGACCTGTTTTTTCCGGAGATCTGTTCCCGTTTGTATTTATTACCATTGCCTGTGGAGCGATTTCCGGATTCCATGCCCTGGTTTCATCCGGAACCACGCCAAAAATGATTGCCCGCGAATCCCACGCAACGATGATCGGATATGGCGGCATGTTGACGGAATCGTTTGTTGCCATTATGGCTTTGATTGCAGCAAGTATCTTAACTCCAGGCGTTTACTTTGCCATGAACAGCCCCGCTGCTGTAATCGGAACAGATGCGGTTGCCGCGGCCAAGGCTATTACAGCAATGGGCTTTACGATTATGCCGCAGGATTTGACACAGTTGGCCAATGCCATTGGAGAAAACACGATTTTGTCTCGCACAGGCGGTGCTCCGACATTGGCTGTCGGGATGGCAACCATTTTTTCCAAACTGATTGGCGGCGAAGCCTTGATGGCCTTTTGGTACCATTTTGCCATTCTGTTTGAAGCAGTCTTTATTCTGACAACGATCGATGCCGGCACGCGTGTAGGTCGCTTTATTCTTCAGGACCTGATGGGCAGAGCCGTCCCCAAACTGGGAGATACCAAGTTTTATCCTGCCAATATCCTGGCCAGCGGGCTCATGGTTGCCGGATGGGGTTATTTCCTGTATCAGGGTGTGGTCGATCCCCTGGGGGGCATTAACACATTGTGGCCTCTGTTCGGGATCGCCAACCAGATGCTCGCCGTCGTGGCGCTTGTTGTCGGCACAACGATTTTAATCAAAATGGGGAAGTGGGTTTATTCATGGGTTACATTGCTGCCCTTAACCTGGTTGACAATCGTTACCATGACGGCCAGTTGGCAAAAACTGTTCCACAGCGATCCGTCCATCGGCTTCTTAAAGGCAGCAGAACAATACTCACAGGCTATCGGGGCTGGACAACTGCTGGGGCCGGCCAAATCAATCGAGGAAATGCAGCGGATTGTTTTTAACAACCAGATTGATGCAGCCTTAACCGCTTTATTTGCCATATTTGTTGTCATCATTATCGCTGACGCCGCCCGTGTCTGGTACAAGATTTTAGTCAGGCGGGAGCAATTGCCGCTCAGGGAATCTCCTTTTGTCCCTCACAAACCAAACACGATTAAAGGGTGAATTTCATGAACCTGTTCAAGAAGATTTGCAAAGCAGGGAAGGCATTTACCGATTATCTGAATGAGATCGCGGGTGTTCCCAATTATGAACGGTATCTGGAACACTTCCGCAAACACCATCCAGGCGAAACCCCTATAAGCAAAGCGGAATTTCATCGCCGTGCAATTGATGAGAGATACGGAAGCGGGGATATCCGCCGCTGTTGCTAATTCAGACCATATAAACCAAATCGCTATTAAAATATCAGGCATCTTATGCTCAAGTATTTCTGCATGGGAGATACCGAACCCGCCAGCAAAATAATATAAACAACCCAACCTTGGCATCTTACAGGTTGGGTTGTTTTACTTCATCCTTTACGGTTTTGTTCTCTTTGGCTTCTGTCTCTTTAGGCGCTTCATTATCACTCTGACCGGTTTTTGTTTTCTTCACTTCATCCTGTGCGGTTTCGCCTTCTTTGTTTTCCTTCTTTTTCGATGGCTCATTGTCATTCAATAATCCATTTGTGGCCTGTTTAAATTCACGAAGCGATTTTCCGACGGCCTTCCCCAGTTCAGGCAATTTTTTGGGACCGAACAAGATCAGGGCAACAACAAAAATGAGTAACCATTCTACCCCGTTGATGCTCACTATTCTCCTCCTCCCGTCCAGGAACATAATAATTTATTTCATTATAACACCGATTTAATTTTCCGACATCATGGATCATATAAAAAAAACCAAACCTCTTGGCTGGGCTACCCTACATGTTTGTCAATGATATTTTTCAAGGCATCCTTCTTTTCCTGGGAACACAAAGCCAAAGCCTGTGTGATTTGTGTTTGCCAGTCCTCTTCCTGAACCAGCGCCAGATCCAGCCTGTCCTTGAATCGCTGAAAAAAAACCCATTCTTCTTTCATCGTACCTACAACTTGCTTTATTCCTCCCATATGAGATTCCATCTGATCCATTTTTTTCTCCATTTGTTCCATTCGGGTCTGCATCTTGGAAACATCCGTTTTGATCTGTTCTATATTGGCAGACTGCACATCAAGACGTTCAATAACCGCGTGCAGCAAAGATTTCATTTCTTCCATGCCGATCAGCTCCAACTGTTTACGTTTCTTCCATTATATAGAAATTACAAGAATTAATTTTAACATATTTGTGACAATTTTTTGAACAAAAATCCCGATTATTTAAAAAAATAAAAATATTAATCGCCTGATCCAGATGTTCCCGGGAATACTTACAGCGGGCCAATTCAGCATAACAGGCTGCCACGATGTTGTCCTTCGGGCGGAAGCGGTAATGATGGCAAAGCTTGATCGCATGGCAAAAATAGTCTTCCGCTTGGTCATACTGCTTTTCTTCATAGCAAATCTTGCCTTGCAAGTAGCATATGTAAGGAGTCAAGGGATAATAATCGGCAAACTGGAACTTTTGTAACTGTTTTTTGGCGGTAGGAAGATAACTACGATCAATGATGATTTCAATAATTTCCAGTTGATCATAATATTCGTTCATTTCTTTGGTTGCTTCGTTTGCCAAGTGAATGACTTCATCTTCGATCAAGCCCAGTTTCTCCAAGTAGATTTCGATCATTTTGGGTGTGACTTTTCCTTTTGCCTTCTCGATATTGCTGATTGTTC
The DNA here is from genome assembly GCA_965544045.1 of uncultured Thermoactinomyces sp. Lineage (GTDB taxonomy): Bacteria > Bacillota > Bacilli > Thermoactinomycetales > Thermoactinomycetaceae > Thermoactinomyces. The sequence continues at coordinate 164,423 of CBEULT010000001.1, read as the reverse complement.
CTTTGGAGATAAGATGATCTTGCAAATCATCCATACTTTTATTCAGCACTTTCCTTCTTTTTCGCAAAACATAACGGATCGAATCATCTTTCAGGTCGAACTCCATCCACATCCCACCTTAAACCCGCTTATTGCTTTTTATATTACCATTTATTTAGAAAAATCGGACTGTTTATTGTTTATCTTAAACGGATTTGTTTACACCTATGAAATCAAAAGGAAAAACAGGGCATGATAAAAGGATTTAACCATTTGTATAAACCTGACATTAAACAGTTAAAATATTGAATCTTGTTTTAAAATTAACCTATAATCTGGGTGTATAATTCAGAAAATACAAAATAATGCTTTACCCATATGGATAAAAGCATAAAAAGAATAAAAGGAGGATCAAAAATTGAAACTCTCTGTCCAGGGACAAGCCGATGAGGTTGAGTGGTTCGTAAACGATCTGAAGCACAGATCACAAATTGATTTTCATCATGAAGAAATACAAGAAGCAAGCCTGAATCAGGTTTGTGTGAAATGCGACATCGATCTCAAGCCATCGCGCAGGGTAAAGGTTGTAGAGCTTGTGAAAGATGGGAAAGTCACTGTCAAGATGCCGTTACTTGATGTAGTTCATGGAGAGATTGAGGAAGGAAAGTTCATCATTGTCGGGAAGTCTTTTGACATTTTTGCGAAATAAAAAAAGAGCCAACAAAGCGTCCCCGAAAAAAACAAGGTATCAATATTATAACACGGTTGTTTCTGAATCAAAGTCAGAGGTGAAGATCGTGGAGGAGAAGGAACTTTCTTTTTGGTGGAATAATATCACCAAGACGCTACATGTCTTGCACCGGTCAGGCAAAGAGAAAAGGATCAAAAATAAAGCGAAAATCCAAAGGTTTCTGGATGCCTATCAAACAACTCAATATCAGTGCCGGATGGTGCGCATGGGTACGGACAAGCTGGGCCTGTTTAAGCGAAAATGGTTTTTTTGAAAATAAAATCAGGAGTTGTTTTTATGGAACATTTTGAAATCACTCATCTAGATTCATTTTTTCAAGATATTATCCGAAAATTTCCAGCCCAATGCCGTTTTAGCAGTTTTTTAATTACACACCTATTACCGGAACGTCCCTCTTTTGTGAGGGCTGTTGCAGAGCAAACTGAACTGATAGCTGTATTACCAAAACCAAAAAGTATTAATGAAAAAGCTCTTCAAGAAGCTCGTAAAATAACAAAAGTCGACACTTTGAGTAGACAACTATTCTCTAAAGTAGACTTAGCCTTGGATTATTTAGAAAAGCGTGCAAAAGGCCAGGATATCATCTTACTTGATGTAGGGGGTTACTATGCAGGGATTTTAAATGAGCTGATAGAAGTTTTTTCAGGGCATATCATGGGGGTAGTTGAAGATACTGAAAATGGATATCAACGCTATTTAGAGCTTGATAACTTACCTTGTCCTATTTTCAGTGTTGCTCGAAGCAAACTTAAAGTTCCTGAAGACTATCTTGTGGGGCAGTCAATAGCATTTTCTGTCGAGATGCTTGTACGAGGTCGTGGAGATGTTCTCGCCGGAATGGAAGCTTGTGTCATTGGCTATGGTAAACTTGGCAGTTCGATTGCTCAGATGCTTTATACTAGAAATATGAGGGTTACTGTTTTTGATAAAGATCCAGTTCAAATGACACAAGCCAAAGCTGCTGGTTACCATGTGGTACGAGAAAAAGAGCATGCATTATCTCGCGCTGGAGTTATTATTTGTGCAACAGGTAATCACTCGCTGCTTAAGGAAGACTTTGCTTATATCAAAAATGGTGCTTATATAGCTTCTGTGACATCATCAGAAGATGAACTGGAACTTGCCGGCCTTGCTTCAGTTTATCAAATAACTTCAGTTGCACCGTATGTTAGTCGTTATTCAACGGTGGGACACTATTTTTATGTTCTTGCGGATGGAAATGCGGTTAACTTTTTACATGGAGCTGTTGTGGGTCCATACATTTATCTGGTACAAGCTGAGATTCTTGTTGCAGTCTCAAAAATCACCGAAGATTTAGCTCCGGGTTTGTATACTGTAGCTGATACTGATTCAACCGTTAAGGGAGGTAACAAATCAATCCAATGAGTATTCCACTTTCAGAGATCACTCAGGCAATTGCTGCGTATTCTGAGAAGTTTGCCCGTTCCAACATGCAATTTCTTCAACCTTTATTAAAAGCAATAAATACTTCTAATAATATTACATCACGTTCCAATTTGCCTGGCCATGTAACGACGAGTGCCGTGATTATAAATGGAGACAATCGGGTACTACATATCAGGCATAAGATTTTGAACACCTGGCTTCTTCCCGGGGGGCATTGTGAGGACGCGGACGATTCACTGATTGCTGCCAGTATGCGAGAAGCATTTGAGGAGACGGGTATTCTGTCAAATTCTCTCAAATTGATCTTACCTGAAAATGTTCCCATTGATATCGATTTGCATGATATCCCGGAAAACCCGCGAAAAGGAGAACCTAAACACTGGCATGCCGATGTCCGGTTTGCCTTCCGTTTAGATTCCGTTGAAAAGGTTGCCTTACAGGAAGAAGAAGTAACCGATTATGCATGGTTAATGTTTGATCAAATGCCTATGCACAGACTGACTGAGAGATTATATGATTTTTCCAAAAACCGGGAATAAACTTATTCTGAGTTAGAGAAAGTAAAGAGTTAAAAGATTAATTGATACCTGGCTGGAAAGACCTGAAACAATTTTGCGAGTGTGGCGGTGAAATCCTCCAGACTTATTTAAAAAGCAACTGAAAGTATCACATGAATTTAACTGTAAAGTCTGATTATTATGGGAATAAAAACTGAAGGAACCGGCTTCAAACCGGTTCCTTTGCTTCCATTTATAATTGTTCGGATATGGCCTGGGCCTGGGTAAAGAGGAGGAGGTAATCACGCCCTCCCGCTTTGGAATCGGTACCTGACAAATTAAATCCTCCAAACGGATGGGCTCCGACAAGAGCTCCGGTACATTTGCGGTTGAAATACAGGTTTCCGACAAAGAACTCTTGGCGCGCTTTTTCCAGATGATAACGGTTACGGCTGATTACAGAACCAGTAAGGCCATACACTGTATTATTGGCAATTTGCAAGGCTTCATCAAAGTCTTTCGCTTTAATGAATGCCACCACAGGACCGAAAATTTCTTCCTGGGCAATGCGGGCGTTGGGGTCTACATCGGCAATTACTGTCGGCTGGATAAAGTACCCGTTTCCTTCTCCTCTGCCTCCGCCTGCCATAAGACGTCCTTCCCCTTTGCCGATTTCAATGTAGTCTAAAATTTTCTTATGCGCTTTATCGTCTACCACCGGACCCAAATCAACACCCAGGGTTTCCGTTGCTCCCACTTTTAATTCCCTGGTCCTGGCAGCAACTTTTTCCAAAAGCTCGTCATAAATTTTTTCATGGGCAATCACACGGGAGCATGCAGAACATTTTTGTCCCGAGAAACCAAAAGCCGATTTAACAATCGAATCTACCGCCAGATCCAGATCACAATCATCATCAACAACAATTGCGTCTTTTCCGCCCATTTCGGCTACAACACGTTTGATCCATTTTTGACCCGGAACCATCTTTGCGGCCAGTTCATTAATTCTCAAGCCCACTTCTTTGGAACCGGTAAAAGAAATAATCCGGGTCAATGGATGGGTAACAAGGTACTCACCAACCACACTTCCGGATCCCGGCAGAAAGTTTACAACACCGTCAGGCAATCCGGCTTCCTGCAAAACTTCCATGAATTTGGCAGCAACAACGTTAGTTGAGGAGGCCGGTTTCAATACCACCGTATTTCCGGCTACAACCGCGGCGGTTGTCATTCCAGTCAAAATCGCAACCGGGAAGTTCCATGGCGGAATAATAACAGCGACACCCAAAGGTATATATTTCAGATTATTGATTTCTCCTGGAATCCGAACAAGCGGTTGACGTTCACTTAACCGAATCATTTCCCGTCCGTAAAACTCCATGAAATCAATCGCTTCGGCTGTGTCCGCATCGGCTTCAGGCCAACTTTTTCCTGCCTCCAGCACCATCCAGGATGAAAATTCATGTTTTCTGCGTCTCAAAATAGCAGCTGCTTTGAACAACACACTTGCCCGTGCTTCAGGGGATACCCTTTTCCACGTTTCGAAAGTCCTGGCTGCCGTTTGCATTGCTTTTTCGGCAAGCTCTTCATCAGAATGGGAGATGGTTCCTATGACTTCATCCACATTGGACGGATTGATCGATTTGACTTTTCTGTCAGTTTTGATATTTTCGCCACCAATAATAATGTCGTATTCTTTGCCAAGCTCGGACTTCACCTTCTCTAAAGCGCTTTCAAAAGCAGCGCGATTTTCCTCTTTGGAAAAATCAGTGAATGGTTCATTCCTGTATTCGATCATTATTAAACCCCCTCCTAGGCAAATAAGTGCTCTGTTAGTAATTGTAACCTACAAATTATTTTACATCAATTCCTAAATGGCAAACTATTGTTTAATTTCATGACAAACTCTATAATGAAAGTGATTTTTCCTGTTAAATGCTGATTTAATATTAAATTTTTAAAAGAAAGTTGGTGACCGAATTGTCTTTGTCAAGAAAAATGGTTTTAGGTTTGGCTGGAAATAAAGCAGTTACATCGATCGTATCCCGCTATGGCATGAAATGGGGAGCTGCCCGATTTGTCGCTGCAGAAAGCCTGCAAAAAACGATGGAAGTTGTGACTGGTCTTAACAAGGAAGGGCTTGTTGTCGCACTGGATCACTTGGGAGAAAGTGTGGAGAATCGCGAGGAAGCCGCCAGCGCAACACAAGCTTCAATCGACATTCTTGACGCTATTCAATCGTCCGGGGTCGCCTCTAATGTTTCTGTTAAGCTCACACAACTAGGTCTTGATATTGATGAGGAATTCTGTCTTGACAATGTTGACCAAATTGCCAGAAAAGCCAAAGAAACCAATAATTTTTTGCGAATTGACATGGAGGATTCGCCGCGTATAGACGTAACATTGCGTATCTTCAACGCATTGCTGGATCAATACGGACAAGAACACGTCGGATTGGTAATTCAAACATATCTTTACCGTTCAGAACAGGATTTAATAGATTTGGGCAAAAGGAACGTAAACTTGCGCATTGTAAAAGGCGCCTATAAAGAACCCGCAAGTGTTGCCTTTCCCAATAAAAAGGATGTAGATGACAATTTTATCAAGCTGGTAAAACTCCATTTGCAAAACGGAAATTATACAGCAATTGCGACACATGATGAAGCCATTATCAATCACCTGAAAAAATGGATGAAAGACGAAAATATTCCAAATGATCTTTTTGAATTTCAGATGTTATTTGGTGTCCGTAACAGATTGCAACGTGATCTGGCCAATGAAGGATATAAAGTGCGTGTCTATACTCCCTACGGGCAAGACTGGTATCCGTATTTTACACGGAGACTGGCTGAACGCCCCGCCAACGTTCTTTTTATTTTAAAAAATATGTTCCGAAATTAATCAATATTTTACCCTTCCGGTGTATGCGCTTTCAAGCGGCTTGTCTTCTTAAAGACAGCCGCTGTTTTATTTGCCATGGCAGATCGGGGTTATTTTTTGTTTTTTTCTCCTCTTCTGTTATAATGATTTCAATATTTTAAAAACTAACTATAGCGAGGAAGTGTTGAATGAAGTGTTCCCTGCAGCAAGAAGTTCTTTCTTTACTTAATGAGAATGCCAAGTTTTCCGCAGACAAAATTGCCGTTATGCTGGGGGAAAGCAAGGATACCATTGAAATGCTGATTCAGGAACTGGAGGAAACAGGAACTCTTCTCAAGTACAAAGCAGTGGTCAACTGGCAAAAAGCCGGGATCCAAAAAGTTTCCGCCTTGATTGACGTGAAGGTGACTCCCCAGCAAGGCCATGGATTTGATTCACTGGCCAAACGAATTTGCCAATTTCCCGAAGTGCGGAGTGTCTATTTGATGTCGGGCGCTTATGACTTGTCTGTTGCTATTGAAGTGGATACCCTGGAAGATGTGGGGCGCTTCGTCTCACAGAAACTGGCTCTGCTTGATTCAGTCGTTGGAACCACAACCCATTTCGTCATGAAAAAATACAAAGAAGACGGGATTGTCCTGGATGATCCCGAACAAGATCAACGGTTGGTGATAACTCCATGAATCTCGATGATAAATTGTCCCCGATAGTAAAAACACTGGCTCCATCAGGAATTCGCCGTTTTTTTGATCTGGTCAGCCAAAATCCGAATGCGATTTCCTTAGGAGTTGGAGAGCCTGATTTTACAACTCCCTGGCATGTTCGCGACAGAGCGATTACCTCCCTGGAAGCGGGGCAAACTTCATACACTTCCAACCAGGGTATGCCGGAATTGATTTCACAAATTTGCCGATATCTGGATGAACGATATGAACTCTCTTATACAGAAAGCGAAGTCATGGTCACTTTTGGCGCCAGTGAAGCCATTGATCTGGCTTTTCGGGCTATTCTTGCCCCTGGAGATGAAGTGTTGGTGCCGGAACCCTGTTATGTCTCTTACACTCCTTGCGTCGAAATGGCTGGAGGCAAACCGGTTACCGTCCCGACTCATGCCCGCCACGGATTCAAACTGAAAGTGGATGAACTGCAAAAGCGGGTAACTCCCCGTACCAAGGCTCTGATTGTAAATTATCCGAACAATCCAACAGGCGCCGTTATGACAAGGGAGGACTGGCTGCCCATTATCAAATGGGTTAAACAAGAAGGCATTCTGGTCATCTCTGATGAGATTTACAGTGAATTGACCTATAAAGGCAATCACGTTTCACTCGCTTCGCTTCCGGATATGAAAGATCATGTAATTCTCATTAATGGCTTTTCAAAGGCTTTTGCCATGACCGGATGGCGCATTGGATATGCGGCCGCGCCTGAACCCATACTGCAAGGGATGCTGAAGATTCATCAATATACGGCTCTATGCGCTCCCAACATTGGCCAGATCGCAGCTTTAGAAGCACTTGAAAACGGATTGGCCGAATGTGAGGCCATGGTTTCGCAATATGACCGTCGGCGCCGACTCGTAGTCAAGGTTTTTCAGGATTTGGGGCTCACCTGCCACGAACCGCAAGGAGCATTTTATGTATTTCCGTCAATTTCGGTAACCGGCATGGATGCTCACATGTTCGCCGAACGATTGCTAGCCGAGGAGGAAGTGGCCGTTGTCCCCGGAGATGTGTTTGGCGCAAACGGAGCCGGCCATATACGGTGTTCCTACGCAACTTCGATTGAAAAACTGGAAACAGCTTTTTCGCGAATCGAACGTTTCCTCAAGCGCCATCGCCAGACAGAAGCCGGACCGGCCATCCAAATGCACGGTGCTTGACCTCTTTTTATTCAGGGAAGCAGGCTTCAGATTATATCGGGACTGTTCCGTTTAAGAGAGTAGTTGTTGTGCTCCATCGTTCACCTTCAGACTGGTTCTTCATCCCCCAGCGCCAAAACATTTCAGCCCGTTTTTCCTCCTGGTGAACGATGTGGCTTTATAGCGGCATTGACATCTTTTCGCTCTAAATTGCTCCTTTGCCCTTTGTTGATATGCTCAGCCAGCTTTCTTCCTGAAGGCTGGCTTTTTTCATACTTTTCCTCCCCAGTGGTCAAAATAAAAATGCTTGAAGGAGGAATGAAACATGCCATTTTTTAATCATAACGGGGCAAACCTTTACTACGAAGATGAAGGAAACGGGCCGCCTGTTGTCCTGATCCATCCCCCGCTTGTCACCAATCGCATTTTTGAATACCAGGCGAGAAGTCTTAAAAAACATTACCGCATCATTCGTTTCGATCTTCGTGGCCACGGACTGAGTGCTCCGTCCCCCGAACCACTTACTTATCCGTTGTTGGTACAGGATTTGCTTCATCTCCTTGACTGGCTCCATATCCAAAAAACTTATCTGGCCGGATATTCCACAGGCGGAAGCATTGTGCTGGAATCACTGTTCCAACATCCGGAACGTTTTTCAGGGGGGATTTTAATCAGTGCCATGTCAGAAGTGTCTGACCCCATTTTAAAAATGGAACTGAGCCTGGCGGTTTCTCTTTGCAACTCTTTCAGCTTTCCTTTTTTGGCTCGGGCGATCTGCCTGGGCAATGCCGATTGCCTGAAAATGTTTAACCATCTCTTTCAGACTGCCAATCTGGGCAATCCGGAAAATGTCCGACAATACTTTTCATATAGCAAAGCCTATAACTGTACCAAGCAACTGTCTTCCATTCAGCAACCCGTCTTGATCCTGTCCGGCCGTAAAAATGACCAGTATCACAAATACACTCGCCTGCTTAAAACGCATCTGCCTGATTCTGTCCATTTCCCTGTAGCCAAAAAACCTCATCATCTGCCAACAAAGGCCGCACAGGAAATAAATCACCAAATCCATTACTGGATTCAATCATTACATCCCTGAATTCAGGCTACAAAAATACATATCCTCCCAATTTTCACAATAATAAAATATCGCCCCGAAAAGTTTGTGAAGGATTTACAAAACCTCTTTAATTCTTTCATTCATTCATATAGTCTTTTATCAGGCAACAAAAAAGATATACCATTTATTACCTCAAAAATTACATTTTTCAGGTAATGTTGAAAGGAGAAACCATGGAAAAGCGCCGTATGGAGACGAGGAGAGGTTTTAAAAAGAAAACGGCTTTTGTAACCGTAATCGCAGGCGCTCTTGTTCTGGTCGGAGCAAGCGCCTATTTTTTTGTCTATTCTTCAGATGCCAAGTCTGGTCAAAAGGCCACGGTGACCAAAGAGCCAACAGAAGAGACGCTGATCGCCGACAAGAGTGCCAAGTTGGAGGATTCGGAAACAACTGATTTTACATCGGATGATCCGGTCGAATCGACCGATTCGTCTACTGAGACAGAAGCCCGGTACATAGACGGAATTTTGCTCCGCCATAATAACCAAAATCCGGATGCAAAAAATGATCCGGTTCCACCGGGTAATTCCAATAGATCCACCGAGCCAAAAGAGACGCCTGGTACTCCGGAGCCTTCCCCTCCAGTAGAGGAACCGGACACTCCAGTACCGCTTCCGCTTCCAGAGCCCCAAGATCCACCTGAACAAAATGTTCCCCAACCGGAACAACCTGTGGAACAAGGCTTGGAAACAACGGTCTGGTATCCTTTTTGGGGCGGAAATGCAGCTTATCAGATGTTAAAAGAACAACCCATTAATTCCATCAATTTGTTCTGGTTTGAACTTGCTTCCAATGGACAGATCCAAAAGATGAAATACGCCAAACCGGTTAGTGATGACATCCTGCAAACCGCCCGCAGCAAAGGAACCCGGGTCATGGCAACCGTTGCCAACACGGAGGGATGGAGCAATTACGAACAAGGAGCACAGGCCTTGCATAAGTTGATCACTACCAAAACAAAACGGGAACAGTTGTCCGACCACCTGGTTCAATTCGTTCTGACCCATAAACTGGATGGTTTGGACATTAACTTTGAAGTGATTCATGGGAACGACCGGGAAAACTTTTCGCGATTTATGGAAGTTCTCTCCGGAAAAATGCATCAGCATGGCAAGATTTTATCCGTCTCCGTCTATCCCAAAACTTCAGATGGCGGATGGGACGGACCAAAAGCCCAGGATTGGGCAAGGCTTGGACAGGCTGTGGACGAATTTAAAATCATGACATACAACTATAACACCTCCGTCCCTGGCCCCGGCGCTCCTCTTTCATGGTTGGATCAGGTGATTCGCTACGGTAAAACCCAAATGCCTGCTCACAAGCTGTATGTCGGATTGCCCGCTTTCGGCTATCAATGGTCGGAAGATGGCAACCGTTCCACGGTAACCTATAAACGGGCACAGGATTTGATCAAAAAACATAATCCTTTGCTGCATCGTGACATAAACGGAGAACCCAACTTTACCTATACCGAAGACGGAAAAAAATATACGGTTTATTTTCAGGATCGCACCAGTTTGCGTAAGAAAATGGATCTGATTGCCAAAAACCATCACAAAGTCGGCGGAATTGCCGAATGGTACCTGGGCGCTGAGGACCCGGCTGTATGGGATGTCCTTGATTCTCAGCCAAAATAAGAAGAAAACCAGCCTATTCGCTCAGGCTGGTTTTTTTATGTATAGGTAAATTCCGGCAGTGGCACAATAAACAAAAACCGGAAAGGGGCCCTCCCGTTGAACCATACGTATCAGGTACTGCTCAAGTTTTTATATGTCACTTTTATTCTGTATATCATTTTGGGCGTGATTTTTGGTGTTGACTATTCGTCAATCCTGTTTGTCAGTATTGCGCTTAGCCTGATCGGATACGCAAGCGACCTGCTACTGTTGCCCAGAATCGGAAACCTGTTTACCACTTTATCGGATACATTTCTCAGCTACCTTATTGTGTGGTTCATTGGCACTTACTTTTTTGACATCGATATCGGCCTCCAAAATTACAAAGTCAACCATGTTCCCCTGTTTCAAATCTCACTGGCCGTCAGCCTGGCCTACTCCGTTGTTGAATGGTTTTACCATCGCTGGTTTTTTAAAATCCTCGAAAAAAAGGAAGTTCTCGACCGTTAAATGCATATCAGGCATTTTAAAATGAAGGGGTTGAAGATAAAAACAAAGAGAAATCCATAACTGTCCTTTCCAACCCACAACAAAAGAAAGACATGTTTTATAATGGAATAAAACCTCGCGGTTATCGCCGGTTATTTTTCCCGAACGACATCATCCAACCAGCGCTTTGGCGGCTGGTTTTGTTTTTATTAATGCTACTGTCAAACCGTTCAGCAAATCACCCAATTTTCCTATTCACTTTCAGAATAAAAATCGGGCAAATATGCGATTTTCAAAGACATATGCAATATTCCCCGATTCCCGGAGGCAATCCTCTACTCACGGTCGATGTCAATTTAAACTAGCCAAACTATATATACATTGTGAAGCTTGTAAAAACAGGAGGTGGGTCTTTATTGTGAACCATGAAGATACCAGGCAGCTTGCTTTGGAACATTACCAGCACACCGGGATGCCGCTTGTAACATTGAAAACGGCAATGACCCTGGACGGGAAAATTGCCACCTTAACTGGCGACAGTAAATGGGTAACCAATGAATCTTCAAGAGAAAACGTTCATAATATGAGGCATTGGAATGACGCTATCATGGTTGGGATCGGAACCGTTTTAAAGGATCTCCCAAGGATGACGACTCGCTTGCCAGAGGGTGGTGGCAGAAATTCCCCCTGTTGGCGCCGTTATTGTGAAGAACAAGAAAATCATTGGCAGGGGGCATGCATCAGAACTGGGTGGCCCCCATGCCGAAGTCAATGCCCTGCAAGACGCCGGGGATGAGGCAGAGGGTTCCACTGTCTATTGCACACTGGAGCCCTGCAGTCACTGGGGAAGAACGGGCCCATGCAGTGTCGCCTTGACAAATGCCAACATAGCCAAAATCTTTATCGGCATCCTGGACCCTTTCCCCCAGGTCAGCGGTAAAGGCATTCAGCACTTGAGAGATCATGGTGTTGAAGTCGTTGTTGGCGGTATGTATGAAGAAGAAATCAAACAGGATTTGAAAGAGTTCCTTGACAGAGTTGCGGCCGGGACACAAGAATAAAAAGAAGCCAGGCAGCCTTTCCCGCTATCCGAAGTTTTAGGCTAATAAACCAGGACGGTTCAGTTTTGTTACCAAAAACGCGTGATTTATTTTTAAATTAAAGGGAAAACCAACACAATTTTTACAGACATAAATTAAGCCGGCTCATTATCTTTGACGGGCTGGCTCTGGTTTATTAACATTTTTACAGATACGGTCCATACCTGAAACAGACTATTATTCATTGGGTAACAATTCTGTTTCAGTTCTTTGCAGGTGCGATTTAAACCCAAAAAGGCCTGATGCTTTATTTCGACTATTCGGAACAGAATTGAAATAACCCCAAAAAAATTGCTCCCTTCCGAATACATATATAGAAGCGTAATTCCATATCACTCCCTGATATAAAAGCTACCCTTAATTTAACTTAAGGGTAGCGCTTTTTTATACAAAAGATCTAGCTACCTCTCCTTTCAGGTGCACAACATTTGCAGACATGGATAAAGATAGCCCATCATCTTGCAAAAATCCCACAGAAAACCCCTTCTGTATGTTTCCAGAAGGGGTTTTTTCTATCAAACGACATACTTTTCGGCGGCAATAATCCGTTTGGCGATGCGGCGTTTCAGAGCCACTTCGTTTACAGGGACGATGCGGGTCAATTTTTTCAACACAGACAGCAATGTCCGAAGTTCATCTCCTTCTTCCAAGGCGGCAAGTGCGTGGCGGGCGAGAGCGTCCACTTTTTGCACGGCATCGTAGATAAAAGCTTGTGTGTAATCAATTTTGGCCTGCTCATTTTCTTCACCATTCTGCCGGATTGCCTTTTTTGTCCTTAGCAGGGCGCTTTCCATGGCAAATGTTTCGATGGCGATATCGGACAGGTCTCGCAATATTTCCTGTTCGGTCTCAATTTTTTCGCCCAACTTTTGCGTTGCCAGTCCGGCAACCATCAGGAAAATCTTCCTGGCGTTTTCCACGTAGTTTTCTTCCGCTTCCAACGCTGATGCTTCTTCGTCCGGCATGTATGGCATCATCACGAGCAGTTCTTCCTGCAACTCCCGGGCAATCCGGAAGAAAGGCAATTCTCCTTTCATAGCCTTTCGCATCAACGTTGCAGGGATGATCAGGCGATTAATCTCATTCGTCCCTTCGAAAATGCGGTTGATACGGGAATCGCGGTACATATTCTCAATTTCGTACTCATTCATGAAGCCGTAACCACCATGGATCTGTACGCCTTCATCAACGACATAATCAAGCACCTCTGAACCAAATACCTTGGAAATGGAGCACTCAATCGCCAACTCGCTGATCGCGTCAGCAACTGCTGTCCCTTCGGCTTCTTCCGCTCCTTCCAGTCCGGCGTCCATCATCCCGGCAATCCGGTAACATAGGCTTTCCAGGGCATATATTTTCTGGGCCATGGTAGCCAGCTTCTCGCGAATGAGACCAAATTTGGCGATCGGGACCTTGAACTGTTTCCGCTCATTGGCATATTGGACAGATATTTCAAGAGCCCGCTTGGCAGAGCCCACGGTTCCGACAGCCAATTTATAGCGACCGATATTCAGGATATTAAAAGCGATTTTATGGCCTTTGCCCAGCTCACCCAGCAGGTTTTCCACCGGAACCTTTACCTCATCCAGGATCAGGGTGCGGGTGGAGGAGCCTTTGATTCCCATTTTCTTCTCCTCGGCCCCGACAGAGACGCCCGGGAAATCACGCTCAACAATAAAGGCCGTAAACTTGTCACCATCCACTTTGGCATAAACAATAAAGAGATCAGCAAAGCCGGAATTGGTGATCCACTGTTTCTCCCCGTTCAAAATATAATATTTACCGTCATCGCTTAATCGGGCGGTGGTCTTCGCGCCAAGGGCATCGGATCCGGAACCGGGTTCCGTCAGCGCGTAGGCGGCGAATTTCTGTCCGGTTGCGAGATCAGGCAAGTACTTCTGCTTTTGCTGATCATTTCCGAAAAAGACAATCGGCAATGTGCCAATCCCAACATGCGCCCCGTGTGACAGGGCGAAAGAGCGGGCGAGAGAAATTTTTTCGGTAATCAGGCTGGAACTGACCTTATCCAGACCAAGCCCATCATATTTTTCCGGGACATCGGCACCTAGCAGGCCCAACCCTCCCGCTTCTTTCAGCAAACGTATGGTATGTTCGAATTTATGATCCTCAATTTCCGGCAAAACAGGCCATACCTGGTCTTTCACAAAATCCTCGGTCATTCTGGCCATCATCTTCTGTTCTTCCGTAAATTCTTCCGGTGTAAAGATGGCCGAAGGCTCGGTTTGCTCCAACAAAAAGGCTCCGCCTTTTACTTTTTGGTTTGCCAATTGATCTCCCCCCGTTGAAAAAACTTGATTTAACCGATCCTTTCTATCAGGCCGGCTGCTCCCATGCCGCCGCCAATACACATGGTAACCAGTCCGTAATGCTGGCTGCGACGCGCCAATTCCCCCAGGATTGTCACGGTCAGTTTTGCACCGGAGCACCCCAATGGATGGCCGAGGGCAATCGCGCCTCCATTTACATTTACTTTCCCCGGGTCCAGACCCAGTTCCCTGATTACCGCTATTGATTGGGAAGCAAATGCTTCGTTTAGCTCAATCAGGTCAATATCCTGCATACGGACGCCCGTTTTCTCCAGCAATTTGGGCACGGCGGCCACCGGACCGATCCCCATCACATCCGGGTCAACGCCTCCCAGCATAAATCCGCGAAAAACGGCGAGCGGCTTTACTCCCAATTGCTCCGCTTTTTCCCGCGACATCAGCATCACCGCTGCCGCACCGTCACTGGTTTGCGAAGAATTGCCGGCGGTAACGGTTCCATTCATCTGAAAGACGGGACGCAGTTTACCAAGCACCTCCAGGCTGGTGTCCGGCCGAGGTCCTTCATCAGTGTCAAATGTGCGTTCGGTCACCTGGAGCTTTCCATTTTCAGCAAAGGTCTTTTCTTTCACATTCAACGGGACAATTTCTTCTTTGAATTTCCCCTGCCCGATCGCGGCGGTTGCCTTTTGGTGGCTGGCCAGGGCAAAACGGTCCTGGTCTTCCCGCGTCACATGATAACGCTTTGCCACCTCTTCGGCCGTATGCCCCATTGACATGTATACCTCCGGCAGATGATCCATCAGATGAGGATTGGGAGCCGGCTTATAGCCGCCCATCGGCACGATACTCATGCTTTCCACCCCGCCGGCAATCATGATATCCGCAAATCCGCACATGATTTTTTCCGCGGCGATGGCAATCGTTTGCAGACCGGAAGAACAAAAACGATTGACAGTCATCCCCGGCACATCGGTCGGAAGCCCGGCTCTCAAAGCGACAACTCTGGCCAGGTTCATGCCCTGTTCCCCCTCAGGAAACGCACATCCCAGCACCACATCTTCAATCTGTTTCGGGTCTGCTTCAGGAACGCGGCGCAACAGATCCGCTACAACGGCTGCTGCCAGGTCGTCGGGCCGAACATGGCGCAAACTTCCCCTCCCGGCTTTTCCCACCGCGGTACGGGCACCAGCCACAATCACTGCTTCGCGCATATTTTTCTCCTCCTTTTCCAGTCGTCAATTGCGGAGCGGTTTCCCTTTGGTCAGCATATATTGCATACGTTGCTGGGTTTTTGGCTCCCCGATCAAACTTAAAAACGCTTCCCGTTCCAGATCCAGCAGATATTGTTCACTTACCAGCGATCCTTCCGGCACATCCCCTCCGGACAGGACAAACGCCAGTTTGTCGGCAATCTTGAAATCATGTTCGCTGATATAACCGGATTTCAACATGCCGTAAGCCCCCAGTTTCAGCACGTTATATCCGGTTTCGCCGACAACCGGAATCTTGCGTGGTTGTGGTGCTTTATATCCAGCCCTGTAAAGTCCGAGCGCCGTCTGTTTGGCATCATAAAGCAGATGGTCTTTATTGATGGTAATGCCGTCATACGGGCGAATAAACTTGTAACCGCGGGCCTCTTCACCGCTGGTAGATACCTTGGCCTGCCCGATCGCCATAAAGATCCGGTTAACCAGCGGTTGCAAACTGATGCGGTCGTTCGGGTCGACGCCTTCCGTAACCCTGAGCAACATCTCCTTGTTCCCGCCTCCGCCGGGAATCAGGCCAACCCCGACTTCCACCAGTCCCATATAAGTCTCTCCTGCTGCTTGTACCCGGTCGGCAGGCAGGCAAACTTCAACTCCGCCGCCCAGGGTCATGCCATAAGGCGCGGCTACAACTGGACGGTCTACGGTACGCAATGCTCCCATCGCCCGCTGGAACTGGCGGACCATCATGTCAATTTCCGGCCAATTATGATCCTGCGCCTCCATCAGCATCAGCATCAGATTGGCACCGACACAGAAATTGGGTGCTTCCGCGCTGATCACCAGTCCCCGGTAATTGGCGCTCACTTCCTTTACTGCTTTGTTCATCATCATAATGACATCAGGACCAATCGCCTGCTTGGGAGAATGGAACTCCAGACAAACAATGTCGTCCCCCAGATCAATCAGGCTGGCGCTGCGATTGCCGGCAATTTTCTTGCCCTGCTCTTTGAGGCGGGCCAGGGAAATCACTTTCTCATGCTCGTTTACTTCGCCAACCCTTCCGCCAATCGAAAAGGCTTGTGTCTTTCCATCCGTTGTCTGGTAGAAAGATTTTTTCCCGGAAGCGAGCAGATCCATAACCCACCGGGGAACGGTTTCCCCTTCTTCAAGCATACGGCGGACCGATTTTTCAAGCCCGATTGCATCCCACATTTCAAACGGGCCCAAATCCCAGTTGAAGCCCCATCTCATGGCTCGGTCCACACTGACAATATCATCTGCAATCTCATGCAGGCGGTCAGCCGAATAGATTAATGCTTTTTTAGTGATCGTCCAGGCCAATTTTCCGGCAGGATCATCGGCGTACACCAACAATTGCAGTTTCTCCGGCAAACTTTTGGCCCGCTTGGCAGCATCCAGCGAAGGGGCTTTCAGTTTCTGGCGCGGCTCATAGGCAAGTGTTTCGGGGTTTAACGTCAGGATTTGCTTGCCTTTTTCCGTTTTTACCCGTTTATAAAATCCCTGTCCGCTCTTTTCACCAAGCCAGCCGTTCTTAACCATTTTTTCAAGCAGCGGAGAAACCTGGAATGCTAATTTTTCTTTTTGATCATCCACATTTTCCCGCACATTGTCCGCTACATGGACAAACGTATCCAAACCGACCAGATCCAAGGTCCTGAAAGTCGCACTTTTGGGGCGCCCCATCGCACGGCCGGTAACCGCATCAACTTCTGCAGGCCCAAATCCCATTTCCTCCATCACCTGCATGGTAACCTGCAGGCCATATGTTCCAATACGGTTAGCAATGAAATTGGGCGTATCCTTGCAGATGACGACTCCCTTGCCCAGAATTTCCTCGGCAAAGGCTTTCATATCTTTCAGGATGCCGGGATCGGTCTTTTCATTGGGAATAATCTCCAACAGTTTCATGTAGCGGGGCGGATTGAAGAAATGAGTTCCCAGAAAATGCTTGCGAAACGCCACGGAACAATTTTCCGCCATTTTGTTTACGGAGATCCCGGAAGTGTTTGAACTGACAACAATCCCCGGTTTCCACACTTTTTCCAGCCGCCGGTACAAGTCTTGCTTGATTTCCAGATTCTCCACAACCGCTTCAATCACCCAGTCCACTTCTGCCAGACGGTGAAAATCGTCTTCCAGGTTGCCAACTTCGATCAGATCAGCTGCTTCTTTCACATAAAGGGGGGATGGCTTCTCCTTGAGCAAACGGTCTTTCCCGGACTGGGCAAGGCGGTTTCTTACCACCCGGTCCTGAAGTGTCAAGCCCTTCTTTTTTTCCTTTTCCGTCAAATCCCGCGGCACAATATCCAATAATAAGGTTTTAATTCCCACATTGGCGAGGTGTCCGGCAATGGCTGCACCCATTACCCCTGCGCCCAATACTGCCGCTTTTTGAATACGTCGCAAAGGGGATCCTCCTCTCTTGTTTCCGCAAACCTTGTTGAATGAACAGTCATTCACTTGAGAGTGAGAAAAAAACCATCCTGGAGGATTGGCTTTTCACACAAGGGAATCATAATTGTGTTGTAACATTTTAAAGATATTGAATTTTATTTCGTTTAAAATTAATTTCAATAATATTATTTCTCTGTTTTTTGTTTACGTCAAGGGTTTTGTTAGACTTTTTTATTCTTTCTGAAAATATGTCTCTTTTTACTTTTCCCCGAATTATTGAAACAACTTCATATATAAATCCAAATACTGCATTTTAAGCAGTAAAAACCCCCTGAACCAGATTAAGGGGGTTTTCAGATCTTGCCGATTATCCACCGAGAAGTCCTCGTGAATTTTCAATAATAAAGTTCTGAATGGTTTCGGCTGCTTTCTCTTCAGTGGCAAGTTCTTGCGCGCTGAAATAAAATTTCCCTTTTCTTTCATCCAGATCCAGTTCATCAGCCAGCATTCCCACCAAGCCAGAGGTTTTTTTGTCCAGTTCAAAATATCCCCTGATACTGGTGTCCGTTTCCGTAGTCTTGTAGGAAAAAACAATCTCGTCGTATTTGCCGCGCATCCATGCCGTGGGGTGGAACTGAATAATTTGATAGGCGCCGTCTTTCCGGCCGGTATATCCTTCGCCATAATGGGCAAAACCCAGCTTGGCAAAACCGCTTAAAAAGTTCCTTAACAGGCCGGACGGCTCCACACTCAAGAAATCGCGGTCCTGGGCGTCGATGCCTGATCTGATCTCCAAATCGGTTTTGAAGAAATAGCGGGTATTGAGAGAGGAAACCGGTAATCCATCGGGGCATTTAAAATAAAAATCATATTCTTTCTTTTGTCCGGGATGAATAACAAATTTTTCATTATCAATCGGGATTGTTGCAATGGTTTCATTCACATTGTACGCGTGATCCCCTTTTTTATATGATGAGGCCAGGCAAAAATGAACTTTCAGTTCTTCAATCAGTTGTTCTGCTTCTCCACCCTGGAGATAGATTTTTCCGGATACCGGTTCTCCCATAGTCAGGGTACTTGAGTCCAAAACCAAATCAATTTTTGCTGCACCAACACCCAGCGATGCAAGAAAGTTCTTGATCAAGTATTCTCCATCCTTTCATTATGAACTGATTTCATCATACCAGAATGGATTTTTATTGAAACTGCTTTTTGATTAAAATCAATCAAACCAAGGGTGATTCAACAAACTATCACAGAGATTAAAAAAATAGAGGAAAGAGTTACCGTCTTTGAATCCATTTTCCCCTCATCATTATAGTATTGAGAATTGCTTGGCCGGCAGCAATCACCAAATATTCGCTCTTTTACCAATCCCGCTTCAAAAAATGGCGCCAACCGGCTACAATAAACAAGATAAACGAACCAATAATAACCCCATACAATGTTTCCGGTGAAGAAGCAAACCAGGTTTTTTCGTGAGGCATCATCGCCAACATTGGCTGTGACCATAAATACCATGGACCGATTTGTTCTGAATTGGCAACGAGCACAGCCGGCAGAGTCAAAGCAATATTCATGGACAACGGTGCGGCAAAATTTTTCAATAATGAGGAGACCCATAATTGCAAAGCCAATAATGGAAATACGGCAATCCATCCTTGCCAAAGGCTGTTAAAATAAATTTCCCATGTCAGTTCGCCGCTCAATCCTTTTATCATTCCTGTTCCCAAAAAGAACAGCAAAAAAAGCACCTGCATCAAGCCAACCAGAAAGACAGCCAACACAAATTTTGTGAAATAAACCGAAGTCCGGGAAACAGGAAGGGACAGGATCTGTTTCCAACTCCCATTTGCATGTTCATAACGGCAGATCATTGCTACAATTACGGCGGTTGCGATGGGATAATAGATAGAAGTATAAGTGAACGTACTCATCATAAACGATCTCAACCATGGAGAAACGCCTGCCACGGCCAAGCTGTCCATGGAACCCTGCATCGTACTCAAAACCGGACCGATCAATAAAATACCGATGAACAATCCCCAATGTATCTTCAATAATTCTGCACGAAATGCCCTGAGCATTTACTGCACCTCCTTGCGCGAAAAGTGAATCGCCCCGATCCATGTGATCATCAGGCCGAGTCCGATACCCAATAAAGCCCATTCCCCCGCACTAAACAATGGTGTGAAGTCAAGTTTCCGCTCCAAACCCGCATTAACAGGATAAGCCCAAAGCAACCAGTACCCGGTTTGCGATGCAGCCAGCACTCCACTAAACATCGTTCCTGCCACACCCACAATGATGGGCAATGCTTGCCCTTTCATAACAAAAGACAACCATAATTGCAAAGCCAATACCGGATAGACTGCCAAATATGGATAGATGATCAACCGGATTAGTTCCTTCCATGGAACAGGAGACGGCAATCCAACAGCTATGCCTAACAGTCCTAAAAGGAGAATGGAAAGAGCAGACGACACCGCCAGACAAATGGCCAGCCAAATTCCTTTGCTAAACATGACCTGAACACGAGAGATCGGGAGCGCAAACAGCTGCTTCCATGCATGAGCATCATGTTCATGCCCGGAAACAATAGAGGCTAAAAGAGCAGATCCCAACAATAAAGTGGAGGGAAGCAATGCATTCACCCAATAAAAAAAGCCGTCTTTCCCTTCCCACCCAAACGGCAAAAGATAATCGCTCCGAATCCCATAGTTCACTCCTTGGCATAAGAGCAGGCCCAACGGTCCCAGGAAAACAAGCCAAATCGTCCAGGTCTTACCAATTTTGATCCAATCGGCCTGTAACATGCGCATCATCATTACAAACTATTCTCCTTTCCCGTCAGTTCAAGAAAGATCTCTTCCAATGTTTTTTTATTTTCAACCACTCGATAAACCGGGAATTTTCCTAGCACCAAAGCCTCCACAATCGCCGCTGTTTCCTGTTTATTTACCTGATTGCAAAAAACTTTCTGTTTTTCAGTATAAGTCGCCCATCCCTGCTGGATCAGGAAGCGATTCGCTTGCTCAGGATGCTCTACTTCCAGTTCCAAGCGAGGCCGACTGCGTTCTTGTAACACAGCCAGGCTGTCTTGAAAGATCAATTGCCCTTTGTTAATTATCCCCACACAAGTAGCAATTTGCTCCACCTCACTCAGTAAATGGCTCGATACAATAACGGTGGCCCCGATCTGTTGCGGCAATTGGCGGATCATCTCACGTATTTCCTGTATTCCAGCAGGATCCAGGCCATTTGTTGGTTCATCCAGAATCAACAAATCCGGGTTTCCTAATAAAGCTGAGGCAATTCCCAGCCTTTGCTTCATTCCTAATGAATAATTTTTCACTTTTTCATAAGCATTCTCTTTAAGACGAACCCATTCCAACACTTCATCGATTCGCTTCTCCGATATTCCCAAATAGGTTGTTATCACTTTTAAATTCTCATAACCTGAGAGATGGTCATAATAGGAAGGAGATTCCACCAAAGAACCAACACGGCGCAACAAGTCCTGTCTATTTTTGGCATCCTCTCCAAACAGCCGAATTTTTCCTTTCGTTGGGCGCATTAATCCCAATATCATACGAATTGTTGTCGTTTTACCTGCTCCATTCGGGCCGAGAAAGCCATAAATTTCTCCTTTGGGCACTTTCAGGTCAATATGGTTAACCGATATTTTATTCCCAAAATGCTTGCTTAACTGATTGGTTTCAACAATATATTTGCTCATTTCTCTCACCTCCGTATTGATTATAGGGATGAAAGATAAAAGAAGGCGAAACAGAAGCTTAACAACCGCTTAATTTTATCGAGATATAAAAAAAACTACTGACATGGCAGGTCAGTAGTCAGCTTGTCGACAAAGGTGGAAAAAGCGATTTTGAAACACAAGTGTATCACGACCGCGGCAAAAACGAATGCTGGAGCACCCCTACTGCTTCCCGGCAAGATGGAGATGGAGCAAGTTCTAAAAACTACCTCCTGAATCCGTTTTTCCACAGTCTAATTATGATGAATAGTAATGTCCTTTCCCCTTTATTGATTAATCCCCTCCTGATATGGAAATCCTATCACGACTTCCGTTCCTTTGCCCAACCGGCTCTGTAAATTGATTTTCCCGTCATGGGCTAGCAAAAGTTGCTGCGAAATCGCCATTCCCAAGCCTGAACCCGCACCTTTATGTTTGGTAGAGGTGCCCCGATAATAACGTTCAAACAACAGGGACAAAGTTTCTTCGTCCATTCCTCTCCCATTGTCCGCAATTCGAACAAAAATCCTTCCTTCCTGAGCAACATATTCCATCGACACATCAATTTTTGTTCCTGGCGGATTGTGAATGACAGCATTCATCAGCAAATTGATGATCGCCCGTTTAAACCAGGTTTGATCCAGCGGATACATCAACGTTTTATGAGAAGTGTGAAAAACCAACGAATACCCCTCAGCCTGAGGTCCATTGGTAACATTAATTACCGCTTGCCTTACTACCTCAACCATATTTTCCGGTTTGCGTTTTAATGGCAACGCTTCGTTTTTTAAACGGAAGGTCAGGTTCAGATCATCAATCAAATGCTCCATATACTTTGCTTTATCCCGAATCACCCGAATATATTTTTTCATTTCTTCCCGATCCCACTCATATTGCTCCTCAGACAGAAGATCAGCATAACCCTTTACAGAGGAGAGAGGGGTTTTTAAATCGTGAGACACACCAGCAATCCACTCTTCTCTTGTTTTTTTCAAACGCTTGCGTTCTTTTTCATTTCGTTGCAAGGTTTCCGTCAATTGTTCCAGAGCGGCAAAAACTTCCCGATATGTCCGGTAAGCACGCGGCCAATTCCTGCTTCCCTGGCGGCGTCTCTCATGGAATCCCTTAAGACTTTCCGGGGCTTGATAAATCCCTTTGGCCAATAATTGCAACCAGTTCATCATATGTAAAATCGGTCCGCCTAACTGTCGTCCAAATAAAATCGCCACCACCACAACAATCAAAAAAGATCCTGTCATGAGAGAATAAAAGAGAACACTCTGCAACGAATAGATTTTTTGTTTCTGATCTGGCGAGTTGACATAATCACGCTCTTTATCTTTTTTCTTTCCTAATACCCAAGTCCAATTTTTTCCGCCCATATCCCCGGTGATATAAATCAAATTGGCTTCATACCGAAAGTATTCAATAAAATAGCCGGGGGGATAAACCTTGGGGCGATCATTGGCCTGGTCGGAAAAAACCACGTTTCCTTTATCATCGATCACTTGAAACCAATAGTGCTTGTACCATTCCGACTCTTTCAAAAGATGAACAGGTACCACCAATTGACCATTTTCCCATCTGGTTTGCTGTTTCAGTTGAATGAGCAGTCCATATTCCGGATCCATCTCTCCATAAACCCAGGTAACTTTCTGCCCTTTTTGATCATCCCACCATGTATAAATCTGGTATCCTCGTAACATGTCATTTTGTCGAAAGTCTGCCAACGTTCCTGGCGAATAAACCTCTGGAAACATCTTGGGTTTACGGTACTGGTAAATTTCATTACCTTGTTCGTCCAATATTTGTACCCACGCATTCCGTTTCCTGATCTTCTCCAGTTGATCCGGCGCAAGCGTGATTTTACCTTGGTCGATCGTGGTCTTTCCTGCAATTTCTACTAAAATATCTCGTGGATTTTCTTGTCTGCCACCGGTAAAATCCGAAATGCTGTTAAAGAGAAGGAAAATTAACAAGGCATAAAAAATAACAATCATAAACAGAATCAAGATTAATCGCCAAAAAAATGCCCATGTAATGCGCCCCGATAATTTCAGCATCACCCCCCCTTTCTTTTTTGGTTCTCCGGCAGATTGCGATACTTACTTATTCTTTGGTGTTACGAATTTATAACCCAGTCCCCGGACTGTAACAATCCACTCCGGTTTGCCCGGATCGAGTTCAATCTTTTCACGCAAGCGGCGGATATGAACCATAACCGTATTATCATCCCCCATACTTTCTTCGCCCCATACTTGTTCGTAAAGTTGCTGTTTGCTAAAAACACGGTTGGGATGCATACACAAAAAAAGAAGCAACTTGAATTCCATCGCCGGACAAGGCACTTCTTCCCCCGCAATCAGTAATTGTCCTGAGTCTTCGCAGATCGAAAACCGGGAAAAGTTATACGTTTTCCCGGTCCCCTCTTCTGCCTTTTTGACAAGCTGCAAGCGACGGGAAAGTGCTTTAACCCGGGCAGCCAGTTCCAACGGATTAAAAGGCTTTGTCAAATAGTCATCGCCCCCCACACTAAAACCGGTCAGTTTATCTAAATCGGTTGTCCTTGCAGTTAAAAAAATCACCAGTGCCTCGCTTTGTTTGCGAATCTCACGGCAAAGGTCATACCCTTCACTGTCAGGCAACATCACGTCTAGGACAATAATATGCGGGCGAAATTTTCTCACTTGTTGCAACGTTTCCGCTCCGGTGGCAGCAGTTTCCACATAACAAAATCCTTCTTTATTTAATACAATCTGAATCAATTCCAAGATTTCCTGTTCATCATCCACAATCAAGACTCGAGCATTTGTCAATCCTTTCAGCCTCCGTACGGATCCATTTTGCTCTCATTTTATCAAACATTAATCAAACTCACTCTCGTTAGATTAAAAAGTTTAGCTATATTTAAGAAAACGCTCAGGGATAAATAAAAAACAAATTTTTCCATTTTATAAAATATTTTTGTTTCTGAAGATGCCAGCTTAAGTCAAACTGTTTACCCGATTAATCTTCTGTTTTTTCATTAAACCTGCTTAAGCCTCTTGTTTTCCTCATTTCCGAGCATGTAAATATAGCAAATGATAAGTGGCAATGACTCCCTCATCCGTTTGAAACATCTGGTCATATCTGTTTATTACTTCAAGCAATAAGGCCCGTTCTTTCGACCAGGCAAGGCTGGATTCACTGTAATTGGCTCCCGTTGCCTTGATGGAGCGAAAAAATGCGCGGCAATTTTCATAAACAAATGGCCGCAGGCATTCTTCCAGCTTTTGATCATGAAACCCACCGGAGGTTAAGATTTGATGCCATTCCTTTTTTGTCTTCATTGAAAGAGCATGTTGGGATGGGGGGAGGTGATGATCTGATTCTACCAAAGCAAAAGTTTTTCGCAGTTCCTTGAAAGTGTGGGGACCAAACGTTGATGCGACAAGCCAGCCTCCTGTCCTGAGCAAATCATGCCAGGCAGATACAGTTCGTTCGGGAGTTGCCAGCCATTGAATGGTTGCGTTGGAAACAATCAGGTCGACGGGGGCAATCTGTTGAAGGTTCTCCGCCTCTTCTGCGTCTCCAACCAGGAACCGGACACGGGGAGAATTATTCAGTTCCCTCGCTTTGGCAACCATCTTTTCCGCTATATCCATCGCAATGATTTCTGCTGAATGATAATGGCTGGCCAGCAGCCTGGTTAAATAACCGGTGCCACATCCAATTTCCAGAATCCTCCTGACCTTTCCCACGGCAGGCAGGGTTTCCATCAGATAGACTGCCATCTCCTTTTGTACTGACGCATATTGTTGATAGGTGGTCACCGAGCGGTTAAACCGCCGGGCAACTAATTGTTTATTCATAGGGATCCTCTCCTGATCGCAGCCACTCCTTAAACATGGCCGGTTGGGCAAAGAAAGGAACATGGCCGGTATGTTCCCAGACGGAAATGTCGACTTTACAAAATGCTTCGGTCCATTGGCGCTCCGATTCAGGCCGGCAAATCCTGTCTTCTTTTCCAAACAACAAGTACACGGGCACTTTTTTCGATTCCGGGGTTGGTGCAAAGCGATACTCCCGCAAAAATTGAAGCCCCGCTTCCAATGCCTGCAAAGAGGATAAGGGACGGGCAGACTTTCTCCATGCACGGTCGATTCCTGCATCTTGTTCCCGCCGGGAAAACATGCGGCGGTCAAATTGGGCTACAACCTTTTCCGGCGTGTTTTGCAACTGCCGGATCATTTTTCTCAGGACACGGTCATCCCAACCGCTGTCCTCTCTTTCATTCCGCACAAATTGCAATGCGCCTCCGATAAGAAAGGCCTGCTTTACCCGTGGAGCATCCGTCTCCATCCATTTCAAGGCAGCCATTGCGCCAAGCGACCAGCCGATAATGATGACAGGTCCATTGACCGCGCCTGTTCGATAGTGGATTTCTTTCATCAGATCTTCCAGCGAACGGCATTGGAGAAAGTCCACCAGCAGGTGATTCTGATCGGGAAAAACATCCAGATAAGGCTGCCATATTTCTTTGCCCACCGACCAGCCGCTAATCCACACACAGGTTGGACGGCTCATTTTTATCACCTCCGAATCATTTGGTTAGCCTGTCTGATTTTTGTGAGAGTTTGCTCCAGTTGCTCCCACGAATGATTGGCCATAATTGAAAAACGCAAACGGGCGGTGTTGGGAGGAACAGTCGGAGGACGAATCGCCAAAGCGAAAATCCCCATCTCCCGCAACGCTTCGCTGAAGGCCAGCGCCTGGCCGTTTTCCCCCAGGTAAATCGGGATAATCTGCGTAGTTGAACAACCTGTTTCAAAACCAGCCTGTTGCAACTGCCTGCGGAACCATGCTGCTTTTTCCTTCAGTTCCCTGCGCCGGTCATCCGCCCGTTGTACCAGATAAAGTGCCGTCCTGTTGGCCGATACAACGGCAGGCGGCAATGCGGTCGTATAGATCAATGAACGGGCGCGGCTCACCAACAGGGTAATCCATTCTTCTTTCCCGGCCACATAAGCTCCATAGACGCCAAACGCTTTGCTGAATGTTCCCATATGCAGGTCAATCTCTTTATGTACCCCCATCTCCTGTGCCATTCCCTGTCCCCGGTAGCCAAAAACTCCGGCGCCATGCGCTTCATCAATTACAAGTGCGGCTTCGTATTTCTGTTTTAATTGGACCAGTTCATGCAAAGGGGCGACATCCCCATCCATGCTGAAGACAGAATCGGTAATAATCAGTTTGCGCCGAACCCCTTTTTGATTGGCTGATTTCAACCTTTTCTCAAGATGGTCCAGATCCAGATGGCGGTAACGAAACAAACGTGCATCACTCAAGCGTATCCCGTCAACGATACTGGCATGATTGTACTGATCGCTGAAAACCGCATCTTTTGAAGTTAACAGCGCCGTCAGAATCCCAATGTTGGCCATATAGCCATTTGGGAAGAACAACGCTTTTTCCGTTTCTTTGAATTTGGCGATTTCCTGTTCCAGAAGTTCTGTTTCTTCACTATGCCCGATAATGAGGCGGGAAGCGACACCTCCGCTTCCCGCCTCGGCCCCCCGGCAGATGGATGCTTTCAGTTGGGGATGGGCGGCCAGACCCAGATAATTGTTTGAAGAGAAGTTGAGCATTTTTTTTCCGTTCCAGGTTAATAGCGGATAAGCCGCATCCCTGACGGAGATGCACTCTCGACTTAGCATCAAAGCGTGCAATTCATTTAATTCTGCTTTGATCCAATCATCCCATTTACTCATTCGAAATCTCTTCCACTTCAAAGCCCATATCCTCAATCATCTGAAGATCCAGATTGGTTTCCTGCCCCTCTGTGGTCAAATAATCCCCGACGAAGATCGAGTTGGCCGGGTACAGGGACAAGGGCTGCAACTGGCGCAGATTGACTTCTCTCCCTCCGGATACGCGAATCTCTTTTTGCGGGCAAATAAAACGGAACAGGGAAAGAACTTTTAAACAATAGCGCGGATCCAATTCCTTCGTTCCTTCCATAGGTGTACCGGGAATGGGATTCAGGAAATTGACCGGAATAGAGTCTGCTTCCAATTCCTGAAGTGAATAAGCCATCTCTACCACTTGCTCCCTGGTTTCACCCATGCCGACAATACAGCCGGAACAAGAAGAGAGTCCGGCATTTTTTACGGTTTGCACAGTATCAACCCGATCCTGGTAAGTATGGGTAGTGGCTATGTTTTCATAATTGGTGGCACTGGTATTCAGGTTATGGTTGTAGCGATCCACTCCCGCCTCTTTTAGCTGTTTTGCCTGCTCATCTGACAAACTCCCCAAACAGGTGCAAATTTTCAGGGAGTAGTTTTCCTTGATTTCCTTAACCGCACCGATCACTTCATCCAATTCGCGATTTGTGGGTCCTCGTCCGCTCGAAACAATGCAATATGTACCGGCTTTTCTGGCCTTTGCTTCTCTCGCCCCATCAATCAGATCCTCTCTTTTCAACAGGCTGTATTTTTCAACCGGCGCCTCGGAAACAGCAGATTGTGAACAATAGCCGCAATCCTCTGAACAAAGCCCGCTTTTGGCATTGATGATCATGTTGAGTCTTACTTTTTTTCCAAAATAATGATATCTGACCCGATAGCTGGCTTGCAGCAAAAGAAGCAATTCCTCATCCGGAGCGTTCAGAACATCCAGTCCTTCCTCCATAGTTATTCTCTCTCCAGCCAACGCCTTGTCCGCCAGTTTTTCCCATTTTGATGAGCTTGCTAGTGTTTGAATTGTCATGTTAAGCCTCCTGCCTCCTGTTTCAAGAAGTTCATGATCTGTCTCTGGTCAATGTTTTTGCTTATCGCATCCAGAACTGTCTCCGGATTAACCTCTTCCAGCCGCGGTACCGTCCCCCAGACAGGAACCCCGGCAAACCGCTCAATCCATTTTTTGTTTTCTTTCCTGCTCGGATCGTCCGACCCTTCCGTTCGACTGTTTAAAATAACCCCCGCCGGGGTACATCCGGACTTCCGTATGGCTATTGCGGTCAATGCGGTATGGTTTACCGTTCCCAAACAGGGGCTGGCAACAATAAGGACAGGCCAGCCGATTTGCTTTGCCAGGTCCCCCACCGTCCAGTTGGCTCCAAGCGGAACCACCCATCCGCCAGCTCCTTCGACCAGGACGAAATCATGCCGTTTTCTCAACCGGTCCAGGTCAGCCAGAATCTTTTCCGGACGAATCTCCGCATTTTCCCACCCGGCAGCAACACCTGGCGCAACCGGGGGAAGGAAATGGTACGATACAATTTCTTCAATATCGTCCTGGCTGCCGGACCACACTTTCAAGCGCATTCCGTCACTTGCCGGGTCATGAAGCTCATGTCCGCTTTGAACCGGCTTCATCACCCCTGTCCGGTAACCCATTTTTTTTAAAAGTCCCGCCAAGCCGGCAGTAATAACTGTTTTTCCCATTTCGGTACCGGTAGCTGTTATAAAAAAACCCTGTCCTATTGCCATTTTTCCAGCCCTTCCTGAATTGCTTCCGCCAAAATATTGGTCATATTCCTGAGATCATCCAGAGGAGTAGCCAGAGGCGGCATAAACGTAATGACATGGTCCAGAGGACGGGTGAGCAGTCCTTTATCCCTGGCCACCCGGCAAACGTGTGCACCAATCGCCATCTCCCAGGGATAGAGCTCTTTGGTATCTTTATCCTTTACCAGCTCAATCCCCGTCATCAAGCCAAGCTGGCGAACCTCTCCCACATGGGGCAGGGATTTTATGGCCTCCAGTTCATTTTGCAAAACTTTACTTGCCTGCTCTACATGATCCAGCAAATTTTCTTCGTCATATAGATCCAGGTTGGCTAGTGCCACAGCACACCCCAGCTGGTTTCCGGTATAGGAGTGCCCGTGAAAAAAGGTTTTGGCTTCAGCCTGATCTGCGTAAAAGGCATCATAAATTTCATTCGAAGTTAACGTGGCGGCTACAGGCAAATAGCCTCCCGTCAATTTTTTGCCAACCGTCATGATATCCGGCTGGACTCCTTCATGTTCGCTGGCGAACATCTTTCCGGTTCGCCCAAATCCTGTAGCCACTTCATCCAGCAAAAGCAGAACATCATGTTTACGGCACATTTTTTCCACTTCACTCAGATAGCCGGGCGGCATCATAATCATGCCTCCTGCCCCCTGAACCATTGGCTCCACAATCAACCCGGCGATTTCACCGGCCTGTTTCTCAAGTACCGATTCCAGCTCGTCCAGGCAATCTTGCTTGCATTCAGCTTCCGTTCCGGGATAACGATACGGATAAGGATAAGTAACCTTGATCGTATCAAACAGAAGGCGATCAAATATCGAGTGGAACAGATCCATCCCCCCGACACTTACCGCGCCTACGGTATCGCCATGGTACGCACTCTTCATACTGACAAAAGTCTGTTTTTCAGGACGACCAATATTTTTCCAATATTGGTAAGCCATCTTGATCCCGATTTCCACAGCTGTAGCGCCGCTGTCGGAGTAGAAAACTTTTTGCACACGTTCCGGTGTCAGACTGACCAGTCGTTCCGCCAGCAAAATGGCCGGTACATTTCCCATGCCCAACAATGTGGAGTGGGCCACTTTTTCCAATTGGTTTCGGATCGCTTCATTCAGGCGGGGATGATTATGCCCGTGGACATTCAGCCAGACCGACGCATTCCCGTCATAATACTGGCGTCCGCGCACATCAGTCAGTTTGACTCCTTCAGCCCGCTCTATAATCACAGGTTCTTCTTCCAGATAGGTTTTCATCTGCGTAAACGGGTTCCATAAATAGCGCCGGTTTTTTTCCGCCAGCTCCTGGTATCTCTGGGCGCTCAATTTCATCTCTCCTTTCTGATTGTAAACTATAAATATAATAACGTTTACATTACAAACAAGAGTATATCACAACTCTTCTTTTTCGTGGCAATAAAAATTAAATTCTCCTTTTTTTAAAATGCGTTGGCAAAAGTAACAAAAAAAACCCCTTTGAAGCAAAAAGAATGATGCAACTTCTAACAAAGAAGAAACAGTTCCTGCTTTGTATGATCAGGAACTGCTTCTTTATTTTTCATATGAATCTTTTTGATTCGAGAAACTGTAGAATGATCATATCCTGTAAATCGCTGTTGCATCAATATCTGATGGTGGAGACTCTTTATATTGTGCAATCCACAGACAGGAGTATAAAAACTTTTTTCCACTATGCCTTTTGCCATAAAATCATTTGGGCAAATATAAATCACTGTATTTATTCCTTAAATAATCCATATACGGCTCAATTGAAAGTGGAGTACCGGTTGCCCGCTCAACAATTTCAGCGGCAGTATACTTACTGCCATGTTTGTAAATGTTTTCCCCAAGCCATGCATGCAAAGGAACAAAATCCCCGTGCATGATTTGTTCAGGAATCTCCGGATGTGCCCTTAACGCGGCTTGATAAAACTGGCTGCTCAAAATGTTTCCCAGCGTATACCCCTGAAACACTCCGCCGATAAAATCAAAATACCAGTGGATGTCCTGCAAAACGCCTTCCCTGTCGCTGGGCGGAACCATCCCCAGATCGCTCCTGTAACGTTCATTCCAGGCTTCAGGCAAGTCCTTGATCTGAAGTTTACCTTCCAGCAGGGCCATTTCCAGGTCAAAGCGAATAATTACATGCAAGTTGTAGGTCAGTTCATCAGAGTCGGTACGGATCAGAGAGCGCTCCACATGGTTGATGGCACGGTAGAATTCATCCATAGACACATTTCCTAACTGGGATGGAAACCAGGACTGCAATTGCGGATAAAAATAGCTCCAAAACTCACGGCTCCTGCCAACGATATTTTCCCACAGACGGGACTGGCTTTCATGGACACCCGACGAAGTTCCATCGTGCATCGGTGTTCCCTCATAGTCCGGATTGATTCCCATTTCATAAATTGCATGCCCTGCTTCATGGATCGTACTAAACAGCACTTCACTCAAATCCAGTTCTTTCACTCTTGTCGTAATTCGGATATCCCCCGCGGAAAATCCAATCATGAATGGATGCATGGCCAGATCCAGGCGTCCCCGCCTGAAATCGAATCCCATTTGTCCGATCATTTCTTTGCAGAAATCAATCTGTTTTTGAACCGGATATGCTTTTAGCAGGCAAGAGCGATCCGATGCCGGCTGCTGTGTAATTTCATCAACAAACGGGACGAGTTGCTGGCGCAAACGATGAAACAATGCTTGAATATCTGATGCCTTCATGCCGTAATCGGACCGGTTGATCAATGGATCTGCAATATGCTCCGATTCCGGGAAAAAGGCAGCATATTCCCGGCTCAATTCCAATGTTTTTTCCAGATAAGGGGCTACTTTGGCAAAGTCATTGGCTTCACGTGCTTCCATCCATACCTGGTTTGTTTTGGCAATATGTTCATAAAAGCGGGAAATAAACCCGGATGAAACTTTTTTGGCTTCACGAAACTGACGTTTCGCCACACGAATAACGGATGCCTGGTCTGAATCATACGGTAAAGAGGCGGCCTCTTTTTCCAGATCCTCCAGGATTTCTTCCATCTCAGGCGCTGTTTTTCTCTGGTGAACCATTCCTCCCAGGACAGAAAGCTGCTTGCCTCTTGCTTTTGCACCTGCAGGAGGCATATATGTATTCTGGTCCCAGGTCAAAACTGCAATCGCAGCTTCCAGGTCATAAATTTCACGCAATTTCTCTTTTAAAAATTCCCATTTTTCACACAATTTTTTCCCCTCCACCTTATATAAATTCTTCCAGTTCCATCAACCCATCACATCTCATTTCCACCATAAATACGTAATTCCATGGATTGATTGTAACAAATTTCTTTTATACTTGCGATAGTATCTATTTTTATAAAATGAATTTGTTTGTCGACAAACAGTGTGCAAAGTGTGTATGATACAAGGAGACTCATGTAAAGAGGCGGTATGATGAAAAAGCGAGATCGGATCGAACAGGTATTTCACAATTTATTGGAACAAAACCCGGAAGGTGTCACAGCACGGCAGATCGGGGCAAAACTTGGCCTTGACCGTTCCACAGCCAGCCGTTATCTAAATGATCTGGTGAGACTGGGGCGAGCCAAAAAACAGGCAGGTCGCCCGGTCCGGTATTTGCCAAAAAATAATGCCAGAAATCTTTCCGGCTTTGAACCAGCCCCTGCGGAGAATCAGGATTTGCTGGAGGATGCTTTGGCCGCCCTGTTATATCCACCAACCGGGTTGCCCATTTTATTTACAGGAGAAACCGGGGTGGGGAAAACGTATATGGCCAAAAAGCTTGCAGAAATGGCCATTAATAAAGATTATTTCCCGCAAGATACTCCATTTGTGGCTTTTAACTGTGCGGAATACGCCCAGAACCCGGAGCTCCTGCTTGCCCAGCTTTTTGGTGTGAAAAAAGGGGCTTATACCGGCGCATTGGAAAATCGGACCGGATTGGTAGAGCGCGCAAATGGTGGCATTCTGTTTTTGGACGAAATCCACCGCCTCCCTCCGTCGGGGCAGGAAATGCTCTTTTACTTAATTGATCAGGGAACATACCGGCGCATGGGAGAAACCTCCGTAGAGCATCCCGTACAGATTCGATTGATCGGTGCAACAACAGAGGAACCGGAAAAGGTATTGTTGCCCGCTCTTACACGCCGTTTCTCCGTTCAGATCGAAATTCCCCCTTTGCGAAATCGCCCGGTTGAGGTACGGGAGCAACTGGTAGAAAACTTTTTTGCCGAAGAAGCCAAACAGACAAAGATCCCCATTACCGTGTCAAAAGAAAGCCAAACCCGGCTTCTGACTTACCCATGTCCAGGCAATATAGGTCAGTTGAAAAGCGATATCCAAATTGCCTGTGCACGGGCTTTTTTGCGCCATATAAACCAGTCAGACCGCCAGGTTCACATTCAGCTGCAGGATTTGCCGGCCAGTTTGCGCAAACAGGGCTGGGTTTCGGCTACAGTTGAAGCGCAAATCGGGGAACACCCCGGTCTCAATGAAAGACCTGTAAAAAAACAAGCCGATAATATTTACAGTCAACTGCTAGACACCAAGGAACAACTGGAAAAACAAAACATTTCTCCCCCTGAATTAAACAGGCATTTGCAAGAAACGGTAAATAAATATATCTTTCAGCTGATTAATTCAGCCAAAAAAAATGAGACGCTGAAGTTCAAAGATACCAATCTGTTTCAAACCATCCTGCAAACCATAAGGCAAAGCGTACAGGACTGGGAACACCCTTATTCCCGATCCGTTACGGATACACAGATTAATGCGCTGGCCTTGCACATTCACGCCTTTTTAGGACAGCCAAAACACCGGCCCAAAAAAGCTTTGAACCACCTGAAAGTGGAACCGGTATATCGGCAGCTTGCCCAAAAGATCGCAATCGCTCTGAATGAAAATCTGGGTGCCAACCTGCCGCAAGACGAATTGGACCTGATTTCTCTCTTCTTCTCCGTGCAACAGTCCCGGCAGGCAGAAAAGCCCCGGGTCGTCGCCACAGTTTGCCTGACTGGAGAAGGCGCAGCTGTCTCACTGGAACTATGGCTAAAACAGCATTTGCCAGACCTGGATCCGGATGTGCTCATTCGTTCAGTACAAATCGATCCGGTCAACCGTGAATCAAAAGAACTGGACCGGCTGGCCAAATATTACCATCTCGTAGCCGTTGTTGGAACTGTCCCGCCAAAATTGGAAAATGTTCCTTACATTCCGGTGTGGGAACTGTATCAGCCAAATGGACTTGATAAATTGGAGCAGTTGTTAGCCAATACGCTCCCTCTTGCCAAAGAAAACAAACCCGATCGTGAAGAAATTTTTCAGCTGATGGAACAGGGATTGCGGGAAACGGTTATTCATTTTAACCCAAAAAAATACATTGAATTGATCAAGAACCATCGCACTCCATTATTGAAGGAATTCAACTGGACAGCAGAACACGAACTGGGAATTTGGATGCACTTGGCAGTTTA
This sequence comes from uncultured Thermoactinomyces sp., assembly GCA_965544045.1. Lineage (GTDB taxonomy): Bacteria > Bacillota > Bacilli > Thermoactinomycetales > Thermoactinomycetaceae > Thermoactinomyces. Next base: position 130,092 of record CBEULT010000001.1, on the reverse strand, counting down.
TACGGACCAACTGTTGAAAAAACAGCTAGCCCACACTCTTGCCAGACAAAATAAAAACGAAAAACATTCTTCTTCAGACCAACCAACCTATTTATGGCAAAATCTTTTGCTTCAGCTGGAAACCGTCTTTTCCGTAAATTATCCTTCTATAACTCCCCGGGAAATGACGCGCTTGTCATCAACCTGATATCCTGGTGCGAGCCTTGGTGAATTGTGTGTTGTGTGCAATGATTTTGCACACAACATTTATTTACAGTTTTTCTTTTCCGGCATTATCATCCTTTTTTTCAACGCCAAATAACTTGGCATGCTTTTTGCTTCTTAAGTATGTGTGGCATTCATTTTCTCTTTTTAAGAATCAAGGCGGAAAGAAATGGGTTAAGATAATGGATAGAGAAAAACCAGATCAAGAAATAAACAGGCCGTCACTGACTCTGATTTTGGAAAGACGATGAATTCATGTGAAATAAATATAAACGTACAATACCCTTGTTTTTTCGTGTTTTATGGAAACCCCTATTCTCTCCACCTTGTATGCTTGTTTGTTAACATAATCAATTTTTAAACAGAAAGGAAAATAAATCATGGCAGAAAAAAAAGTAACCATTTCCAATCCAAGCGGTTTGCATGCTCGTCCCGCTGCACTTTTGGTAAAAGAAGCGGGGAAATTTAAAAGCACCATTAAATTGGTGAAAAACGATAAAGAAGTTGACGCCAAAAGCTTACTCGGAGTTATGTCGCTCGCTGCCAAGCAAAATGATGAAATCATTGTACGTGCTGAAGGAGAAGACGCAGAAGAAGCAACAAGCCATTTGACTACTTTCATCGAGCAACTCAAGGCTTAAGGAGGGGTCATGTTGAACCAATCAATCAAAGGAGTAGGAGCTGCACCTGGAATCAACATCGGGCAAGCAATCTGGTGGCGTAAAGAAAAACCTGTCTTTGAAACACGTACCATTTCTGACACCGATGTTGAAATTGAAAAACTTGATCAGGCCATTGAAAAAGCCAAAGAACAAATCCAGCATTTGCGTAGCATTGCTGCGGAACGGATGAGTGAGGAAGAGGCACTCGTATTTGACGCCCACCTCGCATTTTTGGATGACCCCAGTTATACCGGGGAAATGAAAAACCGCATCAACAACAAAAAACAAAACGCAGAAGCTACTTGCCATGAAGTGACTGAAGAAATGAGCCAGATGATGGCTTCTTTGGATGATGAATATATGCAAGCGCGTGCAGATGATATTCGGGATGTTGGTTTTCGTCTGTTATTGATCCTGACAGGCAAACAACCTTTTGATCCATCCCTGTTAAAACGGGGACATATTGTCGTTGCCGAAGAATTGACTCCATCAGACACTGCCCAATTTCCTGAAGGAATCAGCGGCATGGTTACAGCACGGGGAAGCAAAACTGCACATGCGGCAATTATGGCCCGTACCCTGGGAATCCCGGCAGTACTGGGACTGGGGAAAAATATTGAAGAGATCAAAGATGGCGATGTCATTGTTTTAGATGGAGACAAAGGAACAATCCAAATCAATCCTGACAAAAAAACTGAAGAAAACGTCCGTCAACAAATCGACATCCAGAACAAAGCCCGAAAGCAGGCTTTGCAAGAAGCCAAAGCCGACGCCAAAACAACTGATGGCAAACGAATTCAGGTTTTCGCCAATATCGGAAGTTTGAATGATGTTGATCTTGCGTTGAAAAACCACGCAGAAGGAGTCGGACTGTTCCGGACAGAATTTCTCTACCTTGAAAATGACCACTGGCCGACTGAGCAAGAGCAATACGATGCTTACTCCAAAGTTTTAAAAGAATTCCAGAACCGCCCTGTTGTCATTCGTACCCTTGATATTGGTGGAGATAAAGAATTGCCTTATGCCAAATTGCCGATAGAGGACAACCCGTTTTTAGGTCATCGTGCCATCCGTTTTTGTCTGGCAAACCCGGATCTGTTTAAAACACAATTGCGTGCTTTGCTCCGTGCAAGTGTCCACGGGAACCTGTGGATCATGTTCCCGATGATTGAAAACCTTTCTGAGATCAGACAGGCAAAACAATTATTGGAAGACTGCAAAACGGAATTGCAAACAGAAGGAACTCCGTTTGCTGAACAAATCCCCGTTGGAATGATGGTTGAAATACCAGCAGCCGCCATTACTGCCGATTTGCTGGCACAGGAAGTCGATTTCATGAGTATCGGCACCAATGACCTTACCCAATACACCCTTGCCGCAGATCGCGGTAACGAACTGGTTGCTGATTTATATGATGCTGCCCATCCGGCTGTATTACGGTTGATCAAAATGACCTGTGATGCGGCAGAAAAAGCCGGTATCCTCGCAGGTATGTGCGGAGAACTGGCTGGAGATCCCACAATGACTGAAGCCTTAATCGGTCTGGGACTTCATGAATTATCAATGAGTTCCGGAACAATTCCTGAAGTAAAACAGAATGTACGCCGGGTTGATTCACAAAAAGCCAAATCTGTTGCAAGCAGGCTGCTTGGAAAATCAAATGGTGAAGAAGTGCGTAAATCGATTCAGCAGCACAGTTAGGAAAAGTCCCAGGTTTTGTGAAAACCTGGGACTTTTCCTTGCATAAAAAGGAATCCAAGAACTGTCCCGGATTCCTTTCCCATTTTCATATTTAAACGGACACTTTTCTTATTGGCTGGACTGTTTCCGGTTGGATAACCTCAATGGGCCCAACACCTCTCCGAAGCACTTTATGAAAGGTTTGAGTCGGTTGTAATACATTGAGCATGTACTCAATGGCAATCATGGGATCTATGGTATGACCGCAAGTATAACAGTCCAAAGCGGCAAACCCTTTTTCCGGATACGTATGGATCGACAGATGGCTCTCTGAAAGCATCACCAACACAGTGGCTCCTTGAGGTTCAAACTCGTGTGCCTGGGTTGACAAGACCGTAGCTCCACACGCCTTTGCTGCTTCCTTCAGGTGAATCTCCAAACACTGGGCATCATTCAATAAATCAAAATCAACACCCCATGCATCCATGGCAACATGCCTTCCGAAAGTAGAGAAACTCATTTCTTTCGGCCCCCTTCCTAGCAAAAAGTTGGTGTGAGCCAAATTCCGCTAGGATCTACTTGTTCACCACGGGGGAAGGTTAGTCCAGTGAGGTCCCAACCCTTTAAGTGAATCCTGGATCCTACTAGCTCAATGTCACAATGATAAAATTAACACAATCTCTATACATCTGCAACAGTTATTTCCCTGCAATAACCAGCCTGATATTTCCGCATTTCATCAGGAAAAACAAAAAACACAAATCAAACAAAAAATTGAACAAGGTTTATTTACAATCATTATATAATTAAAAAAAGCCAGGTTTTTATACTTTCCTGACTGTAGAAAAATTTTATTGGAAAGCGATTTTCAGAACTCTGCTCTGACTTGAAATCACTCCTTTTGGCTTTGTAAATATATACAGCCAGGTATAAAACCCTGGCTGCGTGAATTTTCAATCAAGTTTTTTCACCCAAATGTTCATATCCTCAAATTGTCCCGCGATTTGGCTGTTCTGAATCAGTCGTCCTTTATACTCAAACCCCCGCTTTGCAATCACCATATTCATTCCGGTTGAAACTGCCCTGGTCAAAGAAAACAGATGCGGTATTTCCAATTCTCTCATACGTTGTTCCAAATCATAGATAATTGCATTTAGCATCCCTTTCCCGCGATAATCGGGATGGGTGGCACAATCAGTAATCTCTGCACTTTGATAACGGGAAAAAACATCTGCAGAAGCAGAACTTACTATTCGATTCCGGTCGGTGACAACGGTAAAATAAACGTCCTGATCCATACACTGGCGAATAAATTCGGGATCATGGATCGGCGTGGGGTACGTTTTAAACACAACCTTGTATAATTCAGCCAGTTGTTCTGCATCATCCTTGTTAGCATGCCGCAATCGGAATTCGGGATCCAGGACGGTGCGTTCATCTTTCGGATCAATCTTCTCCGCCATTTCAACTATCTCATCTTTTGCCTGTTCATCTTTTTGAACAGCACGGCCATGTTCCAGAAATCGGGACAGGATGCATGCCGGTTCACCTTGGAAGAAACCGCTGATTTCTCCTTCCCTTTGGAACCCAAGGTTTTCAAAAAAAGAAATATCCTCAGGGTTTGCGTAAATCATTACTTTCCCAATATCCTTTATTTCGGCCAGTTCTTCCAGGTGGGCAAGGAGTGCTTCCACATAATCCTTATTATAATGCATCAGTTTAATACGACTATTAAATTCATCTACCTCATAAGATATGCTATGCGGGGTGACCTGTGTTGTTTTCATTACATCCTCCTCCATGTTATTCTTTAAACAAATCTCCTTATCCAGCATTTTGTTATATGATTTACCAAATGCCTGAATATTATCATCAATACTTATACCCTTACTCCGAAAATGAAAACATGTTTTATCAGTAAAATTAAACTATTCCATCAAATAAACAGTAAAAAAATGTGTGTGTAATCTTAATTCAAAATGGGTAGGTTATAATTTAGATGCTATATTACCCTGTATCCCTAGGGGGTTTATTATGTACTTGACACCAAGAGAGCGTGGACTTGTTATCCTTGCTCTTACAAAAGTTTTAGAAACAGAGCCTCCCTATGCAAGAGCAGATGAATATAAAAAATTGTTAGACCGTTTAAAAAACGAACAAGATCAGGAAGAAGATGATTTTTATACTTATGAATTCATTTACAATATGGATGATGGTTGAAAAGCGGGCAATTTCCCCCTTTTTTCTTGATTTCAATAAAGAAAAAAGGGGGATTCTTTATGTCCGCTTTTCATTCCAGTGGGCAACTTTACCAGCCAGCCTGCGGATGCCTTTTTAACTCTACATTCCGAAACAGAAAACAAGGGTTCAGATTTTGTTCCGACAACGGCCGGGCGGTCACCAGCAAATTAAAAGAATTGCAGGCCCGTTTGTCTTTCAGGAGCAATCCTGCATGTTCCTTGGCAAACGCAATGGAATATTCCCGTTTTTCATCCAGCCGGAAACAGAACAAATAGGCATCATTGCTCCGATCGTATAACCATACATACTCAAAACCTTCCTCTGAATGGTCCAGTTGGCTTGACCATTCAGGAATGGACAAAACCAAAGCGGCAGTATCCTCTTCGCCCAGCTCTGCCCATCCTCCATCTTCCGGAATAACTGCCTCCCGGATTTGCGGTATATATCGTGAACTCATAATCATCGATCCTTTACATTCATTTTTTTATATCTTGATACGATTTTGAAGAGCAAGGGAACAATGCATGTCAAATCCCATTGATCTGCTTTCACTTCCCGAATCGCATCAATATCACCAATCACAAGTGTAGGGACTGGATTTCTTGTATGAGTCTTGATCCGCAAGTCTTCGCTGTTCCCGTGATCACTGACCAGGACAATCGTATCGGATGATTTCTTTAACCGCACAAGCTCTCCCAAAAAGCGGTCATAATGATGAATCACATATTGAACCAGCCAGGGAGTCTGCTTATGCCCCGCCAGATCACTTAAAAAAAACTCATAAACAACCAGGTCATAATCATCGGCAATGTTCCACAGATGAGACGCCGCCTGCTCAGAGGTGATTTTGGGTATATCCAGCCCCTTCCTTCTCAGTGTCAGACGGGTAAGATCATGATAGACTGCTTTTCCTGCAGCTAATTCAGGATAAAAACGCATCGGTTCCCGACTTGATTGAATCGTTACAGTGGTTACGGAAACCCAGCCCCGTTTGGTTGCAGGCCGTTCAAAATATTCCCTGGTGTAGGCATTTGCAAAGGTAGCTTTCCAACCTGTTTGTTCAAATTGTAAATAAATATTGTCAGATTGAAGCCATTCACGCAATTTTCGAAACGGCAAGCCGCTTAAATGCCCACCCATTAATTTCGGTGCATTTTTTCCGGTAAAAATAGCTGCTTGACCTGTGGCACTCTGCGGGGTACCTTCTACTCCCAAAGACGGATCTGTCCCCAACAGGCACAACCGGGAATCATGCTTGCCCACTGCCTCTTTAACAAGCGGCATTCCCCCCAGCAGTTGGCGTATATGGGGGGTCGGTTGTGTAACCCATGGATTATGATCCGCCATTTCCCCCAAACCTACTCCATCGATAAATAACAAAAGAACTGCAATCGTTGTCACCCCCATAACATAGCACACAATTGGTCTCAGATCCATTGTAACAAACCATGCGGGTAAATTTTCAGATAAAAATGAATATTTGGGGAAATGCGGATTAAGGCGAAACTTACCGCCAACTATCAATTCTGCCCTCTGCAAATTTTAGCGATTTGTTTTTTTCACTCTCCTTATACAATAATAGACAGAAAATAGAGGTGGATCTCATGCAAAGATTGAGCCAAATGTCAAAAAAGATCTTCAGTGAGAAATCAAGCGCCTGAACAGGGAAATAAAAGAAGCAAAAGGCAAATATCGCCCGTTCCTACCTGATCGATCCGAAAACAATAGAAACCGGTTGCTGGTATGCAGTTAAAGGACAAAGCACTCATTTCTATGTCCAATGTTTAAATGGAATTATGGCATGGGAAACACGGGAAATTTCCCAGATGATAGTTGCCATTCCCCTGGCCTTATTGAAAAAGAAAACATCCAAATCATGAATAATTAGATTCTGGAGTGTTAGACAGATTGTCTTCACTCCTTTTCTTTTGGCCAAATCATGGTTAATTTTTGTATTTTAGTACATACTACAATTAGGAGGTGTGTTCAACAAATGTATTACGTTATTCGCGATTCAGAAAAATTGCCGCCATCAATCATTCATGAAGATAATTATTTTGCCTGGTATAACCCTCTAAAAAAGGATCATCAGGTTGAATTTCGCGGCACCATGAACCAATGCTATGATTTTATGGCCACGAGAAATATAAAAAAATAATTGTCTTTGTTTCGTCAAATTGACAGAATTGTGCAAAGAAACGAAGCAGAAGAAAACCGGATCCGATCCCGGCTCCGGTTATTTTTTTCAGTTATTTCTTTTTGTCTTTGACTGGAGGCAGAATTTTATTCATTTTTACTTTCCTTGTCCTGTCCCATGTGCCAGGATCATTTTCATCAAATTGTTCCAGAAATTGAACAACTTCACGAGTAATCGGGGTAGGTGTGGAAGCTCCAGCTGTAACTCCTGCTACTTTCTTGCCTTTCAACCACTCCAAATCAATTTCTGTCACATCAGCAACCCGATAGGCATCAACACCAGCCACTTCTCTGGCTACCTGGGCAAGCCGATTGGAGTTGTTGCTGCGAGGATCGCCCACAACAATGACCAAATCGGTGTCTTTCGCCTGCTCCGCGACGGCTTCCTGCCGCTGCTGGGTTGCCAGGCAAATCTCATTATAAATTTCCACCGTTGGAAAACGCTCTTTTACTTTGTTCATTAAATGCGAGGTATCCCACCGGCTCATGGTTGTTTGGTTGGTTACCAACAGTTTATCAGTATCAAAATGCAAATTGTCGATATCTTCTTCTTTTCCAATCAAATGGACATGTCCGGGCGCAACCCCGATCGCTCCCTCGGGTTCGGGATGCCCTTCTTTGCCAATATAAATCACTTCATATCCTTCAGCTACCTTTTCCCGGATCAGATTATGGGTTCTGGTGACATCCGGACAAGTAGCATCAACCAAAGTCAAACCTTTTTTCCGGACACGGCGACGTACTTCCTCGGATACACCATGAGCAGTAAAGATTACCGTTCCCTTGTCTATTTTCTCCAGAATCTCCAACCGATTGGGGCCATCCAGGGTAATAATCCCATCATCTTCGAACGCCTCAACCACATTCTTGTTATGCACAATCATACCCAATATATATATCGGACGTGGCAAATCAAGGTTTTTTGCCGCCTGGCGAGCCAAAACCATTGCATCAACCACTCCGTAACAATATCCGCGTGGTGTAATTTTAATTACTTGCAACTATATTCCCTCCTGCCCCGATTGTTTGAATTCGTGGCTGTTAGCCGCCCCCATTATATCCTATAAAAAACATCAGGTAAACGAAGTGCCCAAACCGCCACGCCGATATTTTTATTGTGGTCCTGAAAATTTATAGCCAGTCTTATGGAACATTCATCCCGGGTCATTCATAAGATACACTGTCATAATGAACAGAAGGATGTGAGTTTGGCTTATGGAAAGACCTGTGACACCTGCCCCCATGCCGCAGCCGCCGGAAATGCCGCAACCGCCAATGATGCCGGAAATGCCGCAAATGCCGGAACAGATGATGCCTTGCATGCCATGTATGCCCATGCATGAACTCCCATGCGACCCAAGGATGCTCCGACATATGTACCATCATCTTAAAATTTGCCATAAATATGAATTGGAGATGCTAAAGTGGTATATGAGATATTGCTCTAGCCAGGACGGTGATTGCCGGCGTCCCTATCGTAATCCCAACAACCCGCGCCGTTACCGCGACTATGAATCTCCTTATCAATCTCCCTGGCGGCGCAGATGGGAAAGTCCAAGCGACTGTTGAAACAGGGCCATCCTTCCTTTTAAACTCTGGAAGGATGGCCTGAAATAATAAATCCCCGCTAGAAACGAGGTTTGTTTAAATAATTGTTAATTTTTTCTTCTTTCGCGTACATAAAGCATAGCCAATATAAAAGAGATAAACAATAAAAAGATAATAACAATCGATGATGAATCCAGAAAATTCCCATTCATGAGTATAGAACCTCCTGTATCTTGTCCATCCAATAAGTATATATATACTATATATTATTATACTTGTACAGAACAGGAATATTACAATCCCGTAAATCTTAACAAAGCTGAAAAACCGGTTTACCAGGAAAATCACTCACTTCCAGTCAAAGGTTTTTCCTCTGATTCATCGAATGGCAACACACCGTTGATGATTCTCATAATAGCGTGTGTCCTCGCTTTAAAATCAAGAGCCCGTTCCGAATTTGAAACCGTCAGATGATACTTGTCAATACAATGAGAACAAACGGCAAATTCATCATAAATTTGCTCCGGGTCTTTTACAATTCTTAATTCTGTTCTCTTCTTCTTCTTGTAGCAAATAGAACAGTGCAAATACATTTCAGTATAATAAGGTTGTGGGCCGCACTCTCGAATGGCATTTAATATCTCCTGTTCAATCTGGTCAACCAAGCGATCAAAAAGTTTTTTTCTCTTTGTGTAATCCCGCATAATCATCCCTCTTCACTTTTCACAAAATCTGATTTGCTTTCCCCCTTGCACCATCCCACAGCCAGCTTGTTTATTTTCAAAATGATTTTATTTATTTTTAAACAGAATCCAATTGTTACAATATTTTTCACCTTTTATAATTCTGTAAACAAAGCTGAATCCCCTTCAGAAACAAGGGACAATTTTAAATTTTTTACAAATTCCCCCTCCCCTTTTTCATCGCTTAATTTTATTATTTTAATTAAAATTATATATAAATCATTTTATCATTTTGTCCAACCTTGTGAATATTTGGATTTTTTTGTCGTATGGAAGGAATTTTTGATCCTGGGTGTCAAATAGTTTTAAAAAGGAGGGGGCGAATAATGGCCGTACGTAATCAATCTCCAAAATCTTTCCATAACCAGCGTCTGGCATACAAATATCGCATACAGCACAAACGGGTACGCCCGGCTGTAAAAAGAACATTTCTCAAAATGGCCAGGGAAATGTTTCTTGACCATATTTCCAAAGACATTCCTTTCAGAAAAAATGAATAGGAACAAAGCGGGGTTTTACTAACGGTCATGTATTGTCTCGATCAGATTCGTTACCTCTCCAGCTTTTGAATCATTCCCCTCGATGGTTAATTGTTCGTCTGCTTTTTTCATTGTAATGGTTTTGGGTATTCATAACTTGACCCTCCTGGCAACAATCAGGAGGGTCTTTTTTTAGACTGCGGTTCATACCAATGGCCTGTTTCCGCAATTGTGTCTTTCCAGACTGTATTGGGCTTTTTATGCATGATGATAACGCAGCAGCTGGCGGTCATGCTCACGAACATATCGAGTCAGCTCCTCAGTCATATGCCAATGGGAAAAAGGTGTAATCAAATAAATTCCCGCAAACTTCTCCATAGCCACATCCAGAAGTTCTTTGGCAACCTCTACTCCTTCTCTTTGCCCGGATTGTTTATCCGTTGTTTTTTCCATCCGCTTCAGCACCTGTTCCGGTATTTTGATTCCCGGTACTTCATGGTGTAAAAACAGGGCATTGCGGTAACCGGTCAGAGGCATGATTCCAATAAATACAGGAACTGGGAGAGACTTGGTTATTTCATAAACCTCCATCATTCCATCCGGATCATAAACCGGCTGCGTCATGACAAAATCAGCACCTGCTTCTATTTTCTTCTCCAATCTTTTCAGGGCAGCTTCCAGCTTTCGTACATGAGGATTAAAAGCAGTTCCTACTGCAAATCCCGCTTTTTGTTTTAACTTGCGCCCGGAAAATGATACGCCTTCATTAAATTGTTTTACCATCCGGATCAGCTCAATCGAAGTCACATCGTAAATGGAATTGGCGCCTGGCAGGTCTCCCATGCGTGTGGGATCTCCGGTAATAACAAGGATCTGATCAATCCCCAAAGCATGAAGCCCCATAAGGTGAGATTGCTGACCCAAAAGATTGCGGTCCCGACAGGCAACATGCACCAACGGTTCAATATCATATTTTCCCTTTAAAATGGCTCCCAGTGCCAGGTTGCTCATTCGTGCCGTAGCCAGAGAATTATCCGCCATTGTAATGGCATCAACTCCGGCTTGCTGCAATCGCTTTGCTCCCTCCAGATAACGGGAGATATCCAAATCCCTGGGTGGATCCAATTCACAAATAATGGTTCGTTTTTGCTTAACCTGTTCAACCACCGTCGGCCGTTTTCTTTTTTTTACCACCACCGTCTCATCGGATGCAATTTTCCATCCGTCAGAAGGCGGATTTTCCCGCTTAATTGGGGTCTTGCCTTTTAAAACTTTGGCAATCCGGGCAATATGCTCCGGCGTTGTTCCGCAGCATCCTCCCAACAGTCGAACCCCCTGCCCGACCAGAAGCCCCGCAGTTTCCTCAAAGTAATCGGGGGTTGACTTGTAATGCAATTCTCCATTGCTCATTCCCAACCGGCCGGCATTTGGATAAGCGGTAATGACCAAGTGTTCGGGGACGATTGTTTTTTCCAGGGTGCGCAACACTTCTACCGGACCCAGGCGGCAGTTGATTCCCGCTCCGTTTACACCTTGCCCGGCCAGTTGCAAAAATGCCTCAGACAGAGTATAACCATCTCTCGTTCTGCCAAGTTCGATCATGGATAACTGTGCGAAGATCGGCAGAGACGTTAATGGACGAATCGCTTCAACAGCCAGAAGAATCTCTTTCAAGTCTAAAAAGGTTTCCAGCAGTATTCCATCAATCCCGGCATGAAGCAGGGCTATCGCCTGTTCTTCAAACATTGCCCTGTACTCTTCTTCATCATAAACCGGAACTCTACCGGCACAAATCGAACCAATCGCCCCTACCACATAAGCATCGCTGCCAACCGAATTTCTTGCAATCCGGACGGCTTCCCGATTCAGACGTGTCACCTTGTTTTCCAGTCCGTATCGTGTCAACCGTTCCCGGTTTGCTCCATACGAATGTGTTTCAATCACACGTGCTCCCGCTTCATAATAGGCTTGATGGACATCACTAACCAGAGACGGATTGCTTAAAACCAGTTCCTCTGAACAATGTCCAACAGAAACGCCTTGCTGATACAAATATGTGGCAATCGCACCATCCCCAACAAGCAATGAATCTTGCAGTTGTTGTAGCAATCCTGGCTTGCCCATAAATATCTCCTCCCTGTTTACGCGTTAAAATATCTGGCTTCCGGATGAGCAAACACCATTGCTGATACTGAAGCTTCAGGTTCCATCATGAAACTGTCTGTCAATTTAATGCCGATCTCCCCAGGGGAAATCAGGCGGAACAATTTCTGTTGATCTTCAAGGTTCGGGCAAGCCGGATATCCGAACGAGACTCGGATCCCTTGATATTTAGCACCAAATCTTTCTTTCATGGTCATTTCGGCCGGATCCGGAAAGCCCCATCGGTTTCTCATCATTTGGTGCATTTGTTCAGCGAATGCTTCAGCTATCTCCAGAGAAACAGCCTGAAGCATATGAGAATAGAGATAATCCCCTTTTTCTTTCCATTCGTGTGCTATTTCGCTAACGCGGGTTCCGGCGGTGACAGCCAAAAAACCAACATAATCCATTTCGCCGGATTCTGCCGGACGAACAAAATCAGCCAGGCACAAAAAGGGTTCTTTTGACTGGCGGGGAAACGAAAAACGCTCCAATACTTTTGCCAGATTATCCGGATCATAGATCAGGATTTCGTTTCCCTTCGCCTGTGCGGGAAAAAACTGATATATCCCCCGTGGAGCCAATATTTGTTCCTGTTTGGCCCGCTCCAACACCTGGTCAAACGTTTGCTTCAGTTCCTGCGCTTTCGGGTCGCCTTCAGCGATCAACTTTTCTACATTTCCTTTTAAACCGAGATGTTTGCCAAATAGCATCTGCAAATTGATATAAGACTTTAGCAGGTCGGGCGGATAGTCCCGGTAAGTATGCCTTTTTAAATCTGGAGGGACAAATACAGTTGCCTCCTGGTTTACTTTGCTTTTTGCTGGCGTAATGATGAATGTTGCCAGATTTTCTTCCTGGTCAATGCTTGAATCTTCGGTTTCTTCAATTTGTTGTAATTTTTCCTGGCCTATTTTTACACACTGTGTGGGATTCAACAGTTTGTTTGCCAATTCAAGCCCATTCATTGCATCTTTGGCATATAACACTCTCCCGTTATATCGTTTGGCAATCCGTGTATCCGTAAACCTCCTCGTGAGGGCGGCACCTCCGACCAAAATGGGAATATCAATTTCGGCCTCTTTCAGGTCTTGCGCCGTTACCGCCATTTGTTGCGCCGATTTGACCAGAAGCCCCGACAACCCGATCAAATCCGGAGTTTCCCTGCGGACTGCCTCAATTAATTGCTCAGGAGGGATCTTGATCCCCAAATTGACTACCTCATATCCATTGTTGGACAAAATCATTTCCACCAAATTCTTGCCTATATCATGAACATCCCCTTTTACGGTCGCCAACAGCACTTTTCCCCGTGTGTGAATGTCACCACTGTCCATATAAGGTTCCAGATAGGAAACAGCCGCTTTCATCACCTCTGCACTTTGCAGCACTTCAGCAACAATCAGCTGGTTATCGTTAAACAGGCGCCCCACTTCATCCATCCCGGTCAAGAGCGGACCATTGATAATATCAAGCGGCGCATGGTCTGTGAGTGCTTCATCAAGATCTGCAAACAAACCATCCTTACTCCCCTCCAGCACATAATTGGCTAGCCTCTCCTCCAGTGTCAGATTCACCTTATCTTGTTTTTGGCCTGCTTTTTTATTCCGGTAAAAGTGCGTAAACCGCGTCAATACCGCATCATAGTTATTACGATTTGACTCAAATAATAATGATTCTGCCAGTCTTCGTTCTTCTTCCGGAATCGAAGCGTAACGCTGCAATCTTTCAGTATTGACGATGGCATAATCCAGCCCTGCTTTGGTACAAGCGTAAAGATAAACAGAGTTTAAGACTTCACGTCCGGCAAGGGGTAATCCGAAGGAAACATTGGAAACCCCCAGAATAGTTGCCGTACCTGGCAAGACTTCCTTGATCCGACGAATCGCTTCTATTGTCTCTGCGGCTGACCCGATATATTGCTCATCGCCTGTACCCACCGGGAAAACAAGCGGATCAAAGATAATGTCTTCTCTTGGAATTCCATATTTGTTGACCAGCAAATCATGGCTTCTCCGGGCAACCAAAAGCTTCCGTTCTGCCGTAACCGCCATTCCCTGCTCATCGATGGTCCCCACCACAATGGCCGCTCCGAATTGCCGCACTAATGGGAGAATTTCAGCGAAACGGTTTTCTCCGTCTTCCAGGTTAATTGAATTAATCACTGCTTTTCCCTGTGAATACTGAAGTGCCCTTTCAATTACCTTTGCATCTGTGGAATCGATCATGAGAGGAGCCTTAATCATCCTGGTGGCATATTGTAAAAAAGATTCCATATCTGCCAGTTCGTCACGGTCCGGATCAGCCAGGCACACATCGATAATCTGTGCCCCACCCTTTACCTGTTTCCGGGCAATTTCAGCCGCCTCTTCATATTTTCCTTCCCCAATCAGCCTTTTGAACTTGCGAGAGCCAATTACATTCGTACGCTCACCTACCAAGAGTGGACGGTTATCCTGCTCAAGGAATACGGATTCAATCCCGGATACTCCCGACAAGCGGCCTTCTGCTGGCCGACGCGGCTTTTTGCCGGCCAAAGCCCGGGATACAGCCCGGATATGTTCCGGAGTCGTTCCACAACAACCACCTGCCAGATTCAACCATCCTTCGCTGGCAAAGTCGGCGATTTTTCGGGCAAACACTTCGGGAGTTTCAAGATAATTGCCATTTTCATCAGGCAAGCCTGCATTGGGATAGCAACTGACATAACACCGGGCCATTCCTGATAGCGTACGGACATGGTCCGTCATAAACTCCGGTCCGGTTGCACAGTTAAGACCGACTGCAATTGGACGCAAATGTTCAATCGACAGGTAAAATGCTTCAATATTTTGCCCTCCCAGCATGGTGCCCATCGGTTCAATGGTTCCAGAAATGATAAGCGGCAAACGCTTTCCTGTCTCTTTAAACGCTTTCTCTATTCCCATTCCGCCGGCTTTCACATTTAATGTGTCCTGTGATGTTTCCAGCAGCAAGAGGTCAACGCCTCCTTCGATTAATGCCTTTGCCTGTCGATAATATCCTTCTGTCAATTCCTCAAACGTCGTACCACCTGTAACAGATAACGTTTTTGTAGTCGGACCCATAGCACCTGCTACATAACGCGGATGTTCTCCCGTCGACCACTTATCACGCATCTTAACCGCTGAACGGGCTGCTGCCAGATTAATTTCCTCCGTCTTGTCTTCTAAATGATACTCGGCCAAAACCAGTGGTGTCGCGCCAAACGTATTGGTCTCAACTATATCGGCACCAGCCCTGTAATAAGTCTCATGGATCTTTTCAATCAAATCAGGCCGCTTCAGGTTTAAAATTTCATTGCATCCTTCAAGCTCTTCTCCCCCAAAATCTACCGCTGTCAACCCGGCCTGTTGCAACATGGTGCCCATCGCACCGTCCAAAATCATGATTTTTTCACGAAACCGTTCTTCAATTCCCTTTTTTTTCACAATTGATCCCATCCCTGTACCAGAATAAAACAACCCACAACCAGAACATAATTAAGAGCACCTTTCATCATTGAAAGATGAAAGGTGCTGTCTATCTAAACTCTCATCTTTCAGGGAGAGAACTTCTCTCTGCTGGAATTGGCACCACATTGGACAAAGTGAACAATCCAACAGGTTGCCGGGCTTCATTGGGCCAGTCCCTCCGCCTCTCTGGATAAGAGAACAATTTGAATTCATTTTATATATTCTAATAATATATAAGTCATTCAAGAACTTGTCAATCGCTCTGTCATAAAGTTTGTTGCCGATTCAACTCCTTTTGTGCTTTATACATTTGTTCCATCGCTGATTGAAAACCATCCGAATCATTCAACGCCTCATAGCAGCCTGCCAATTCATAATAACTGTCATACACCCTGGATTTCATTTTATTTTTGGAGGCGATTTGCGCTGCCCCTTTCAAATATTCAACCGCATCAACAAAACGTTTCATTTGCTTTAACAGTTTCCCCATCATAAAGAGTGCCCGATTGAGAAACTCCGGATCATACAGTTTCTCAGCCAATTCAAGTGCTTTTTTCAACATATTGTATGCTTCGTGGTTTTTTCCTTGCTTGAAATATACTTTACCCAGATAAATATATGCACGTGCCACTTCCGTCCTGCTTTCCACATGATCAGCCAACTCCCATACAAACCGGAAACAGGTGGCCGCATCATCCAGCTGGTCAATTTCAATATATGCCTGTCCCAATCCATTCCACAATTGAAAAATTTCTTCCGTATTCCTGCTTCCAATCGACAATTGTATCCCTTCACGCGCATAACGAATCGAATCATGGTAAAGCTTCATTCTCCTCAAAAGCAGCGCGCGGTGTACATACATCTTAATAATGATGTCTTTACTCTGGATTAGAGGAATGTTTGTCCATAATTCCTCCAGATAGCGAAAAGCTTCATCGGTGCGGTTCAATCCTTCAAGATAGATCACGCGGGAAATCAGCAACAAGTAATAAATGCGATTGTCCCTGTCGTTCCCTTTCTCCTGATCGATCGACTCCAAACCGCGTTCCACATACCTCAGCGCCTGTTCATAATCCTTATTTTGGTAACGGCTGTAGGCCAATTCGCTATACCCGGCTGCCTCCAGATTATTCATTGGCGAATAGGGATCCTGGTAAGCAAGCCGGATCGCTTCCCCCAGCTCCCGTTCTGCTTTTCGCCAATCCTCTTTGAAGATATATACTTTTCCTTTCAAATAGTGAACGGTTGCCTGATGTCTGGAATAAGACTCTTCGGATATATTTGAAAGTAACGAGAGAGCACGCTCAGGCATTCCCATCTGAATCATGGTTTCAATGGCTGCAAACTTCACCTGCATGCTTTCCAATGTCTCTGTATCTTTTTCAATCATTTCTGGAATCTCATTTAAGTCGAGTTCCAGTTTGCTCATTAAATACAGAACCTTATCTTTATTGACGTGTGATACGCCACGTTCAATATTGCTGATTGTCGCCGTAGAGATATGTTCGTCAGCCAAATCTTCCAATCTTAACCCTTTTTCTTTTCGAACTTTACGAATAAATTTGCCAATTTCACTCATCTCCAATATGTTCATAACCGATCTGTCCTTTCGGAATAATTGTTATTTCTATATTACTTCATCTTTTTTATTTTATAAAGAAATGATTAATTAAAAATTAACATTTTATGGATTGTAATTTATACCAGTTGACTAATCTCAGTAAATTCGGTACAAACCAATTTTTTTATAAGAAACCCACGCTTGTATCAAAGACCAAATACCTGAATAAAACAATGTCTCTCGCGTTCCTTTTATAATAATTTTTAAAAATGGGCACGAGCATTAAGTTTTTAAATGGTATTTACCCATTAAATATTATATGGTAGAAAAAATTATTTATTTTAATAAAGTATATGGTAATTATTGGTTATAATATCTATATTTCTCTTTTTATCTCTATTCCCCTGTAGATTGTTTTTTGTTACATTCATTCAAAAGTTTTTTGATTGTTTTTGAATGAAGTTGATAGAAAACGACAGAAAATGATTGATTAGTATCTGCTGTTTTCGTTAAAATAGACTAGAAGTGAAAATGAGGTGATGATTTACGCTTACTCCGCAAAGACATCAATTAATCTTAAAGCTGTTAAAAAAACAAGGTGCTGTCAAAGTTCAAGATCTTGTTTCGTCCACTGGCGCTTCCGAGTCAACAATTCGCCGTGATCTGGATCAACTGGAACAACAACATCTTTTAAAACGGGTTCACGGCGGTGCCGCCTTGCTGCAATCCAAAGGATTGGAACAACCTATTCAGGAAAAAACCGCCAAGTTTACCCAGGACAAAAAAGAAATTGCTCTTTTCGCCGCTTCTTTTGTAGAATCGGGGGCCTGCATCTACCTGGATGCAGGCAGTACGACACTGGAAATGATTCCGGCTCTGGCTGGCAAGCAAGTAACTGTTGTAACCAATGGAATGACCCATCTTGAATGGCTTGTTGAATATGAAATCGAGTCCTATGTCCTGGGGGGGAAAATGAAGCCTTCCACCAGAGCACTGATCGGAGCAATTGCTTTGGAAGGAATCCGGCATTACCGGTTTGATCAATGCTTTTTGGGAACAAATGGAATTCATCCGGAATTGGGCTATACAACTCCTGATCCGGAAGAAGCGATCCTGAAGCGTACCGCTCTCCGGCTTTCCAGCCAGTCTTTTGTACTGGCCGATCCCAGCAAGCTGTCCGAGGTGTCTTTTGCAAAAATTGCCGATTTAAGTGCAGCCTCATTAATTACTCTTTCCCTTTCTCCGGAAACAAAAGACATTTATTCCAAAAAAACTTATGTGTTTGAGGTTGGTAAAGCATGATTTACACAATTACTCTTAATCCTTCTATTGACTATGTAGTTGAATTAGAAAACTTGACATTAAACAAGTTAAACAGAATAGAAAACGAAAAAAAATATCCTGGAGGAAAAGGGATCAACGTATCACGCGTCCTGCACCGTTTAGGGGCAGACACAACCGCGCTGGGATTTATTGGCGGCTTTACCGGACGGTTTATCGAAGACTGGTTGAAAAAAGAAGGGATCTCCACCCAATTCGTTAATGTCGAAGAAGATTCACGGATCAATATCAAACTGAAAGCGGCCAACGGGGGAGAAACCGAAATCAACGGTCAAGGACCTTTTATCTCACCTGAAAAATACCGGCAATTTGAGAAGAAGCTTCTCCAGGTGCAGCCGGGAGATACGATTGTTTTGTCGGGCAGCATTCCTTCGTCGTTATCCTCTTTTTTATATGAAGAATTGACTTATTTCCTTGGCCAGCGCGGAATCCGAATGGTTGTCGATATCGCGGGGCCAGTGTTGGCCAAAGCAGCTGCCAGGCGCCCGTTCTTAATGAAACCCAATCACCACGAACTGGGGCAATTGTTTAACGCCAGACTTGAAACAGTTGAAGAGGCCATTCCTTATGGCCGTCGTCTTCAGCAAATGGGTCCGGAACATGTCATTGTTTCGTTTGCAGACAAAGGCGCGCTACTGTTTACCCCGGAAGCCGTATACATGTCCGATGTACCCAAAGGAACAGTGATTCACTCAGTGGGGGCAGGTGATTCCATGGTCGCAGGTTTTATTGCCTCCTATGACCAGACGGGAGATGTTTTGTCTGCCTTTAAAACAGCAGTAGCAGCGGGAAGCGCTACAGCTTTTTCCCAAGACCTGTGCCACAAAGAACTGGTCGATCAATTGCGAAAATCAGTCAGGATTTATTCCCTTGAAGGAGGTACCGCCCTGTGAAAATAACCGATTTATTAAAAAAAGAAACATTAATTCTTGAACTTGAAGCTGAAACGAAATCGGATGTCATTGATGAACTGGCGGAAAAACTGGACAAGTCAGGATGCCTTCGGGACATAAACACTTTCAGGAAAGCAATCTGGACCCGTGAAACTCAAGGAAGTACCGGAATTGGCAATGGTATTGCCATCCCCCATGCCAAAACTGATGCAGTTAAGAAACCGGCCATTTGTTTTGGCCGCAGTACATCCGGAATTGAATATGAATCCCTGGATGAACAGCCGGTCCATCTTTTTTTTATGATTGCGGCACCGGATGGGGCTAATGAAACTCATTTGGAGACGTTATCCCGTCTGTCTGTCCTGCTCATGAACAAAGATTTCCGCAACCGATTGCTCCAGGCAACTTCCGAAGAGGAAGTACTGGAGATTGTCCGTAATCAGGAAGCATGGGATAACCGTGCAGAAGACCAGGCAGAAACCGGGCAGGAGGAAACTCTGATACTTGCAGTAACCGCTTGCCCCACGGGGATCGCCCATACCTATTTGGCCGCCGATTCATTGAAAGCAAAAGCAGAGGAAATGGATGTCCCCATCAAGGTGGAAACAAATGGATCAACGGGAGTAAAAAACCGGTTGACAGAAGAGGAAATCAGCCGGGCAACTGCCATAATTGTCGCCGCCGACAAACAGGTGGAAATGGAACGATTCACTGGAAAAAGAGTAATTCAGGCTTCTGTTACCGATGGAATCCATAAAGCGGAAATGCTGATCAGAAAAGCTCTGAAACAGGATGCCCCTGTCTACGAAAGCGGCAAAAAAACGCAGGAAACGGGAGATCAGTCACAGTCTTCTTCACCAGGAATTTACAAACATTTGATGAACGGCGTCAGCAATATGCTGCCTTTTGTGGTGGGTGGCGGTATATTTATCGCTCTTTCTTTTGCCTTCGGAGGCATTGAGGCCAAAGGTTCCCTTGCAGAACTGTTTATGAAAATTGGAGGCAGTGAAGGGGCCTTCCATTTCCTGATTCCAATCCTGGCAGGTTTTATTGCCAGCAGTATTGCAGACAGGCCCGGCTTTGCCCCAGGGGTGGTGGGCGGATATCTTTCAGCCAGTGCTGGTGCTGGTTTTCTGGGTGGATTGATCGCCGGCTTTCTGGCGGGTTATGTCGTGATTCTGCTTAAAAAATTGCTTTCTGTTTTGCCAGATTCCCTGGAAGGTATCAAGCCCGTTCTTCTATACCCTGTTTTCGGCATTTTAATTACTGGGGTTTTAATGGTGTTGGTCATCAATACACCCGCCGTCGCCTTGAACGAATGGCTGACGCAATGGCTGACCGGCATGAGCGGAACAAACGCTGTAATCCTCGGGCTGATCCTGGGAGGAATGATGGCTGTAGATATGGGTGGCCCCATAAACAAGGCAGCCTTTACTTTTGGCATTGCTGCCATTGAAGCAGGCAATCTGGCTCCCCATGCAGCCGTTATGGCCGGCGGAATGGTTCCCCCGCTGGGCATTGCCCTGGCCACGACTATTTTCAAGGCCAAGTTTACCGATGCTGAACGGAAATCCGGCTTGACAAACTACGTTATGGGCGCTTCCTTTATAACGGAAGGAGCGATTCCATTTGCAGCGGCTGATCCGCTTCGCGTACTCACTTCCTGCATCATCGGTTCGGCTGTCGCCGGTGCTATCGCCATGATATTTGGAATTACTTTGCCGGCTCCGCACGGCGGTGTTTTCGTCATTCCTCTGGTAAACAAACCATTCATGTATATCCTGGCCATATTGATTGGATCTGTGGTCAGCGCGGTTTGCCTCGGAATCTGGAGAAAGAAAGTTAATCAATAAATTATCTGAAAAGAATTCCATAAGAGTAAATCAGCCCCCATCATTTTTTGAATGGGGGCTTCAGACTTAAAAATATCTTGGGAAGCGATTTTACAGAACTCCGTTCATTGTCTTGCAAAGAAGCAAAAAAACACTCCAGCTTTCGATTTCAGGCAGGACTAAAAACTGTTTCGTTTTCCTTTCCTTGAACACTTCCGCAAGGCAGCAGCTTCGAAGCCGCTTCGTTTTTAAGTATCGCTTCCTTAACCTTTATTATTGACATGCTTAAACTCCAAATATTTATCAATGAAACTTGTTTCAGGCAACTTCTGCTTCAGATCGCCGTACAAGTTCGGCTTGCGGGATCTTCCAGAGTTCAACCCATTTCTTGATAGCAGCTATCAGAATCACTACACCCAGGATCAGCATAATGATGGAAATGATTCCGTTAACCATGCTGAAGCCGGTACTTTCCGGATTCAGATAAACATTGGCAATCATCCAGTATCCGCCAACCATAACCGTTGCCAAAAGGTAGGCCAGCGGGACCAGGCAGGTAAGAATGTATTTTCGTTTGCTTGCGATCTTGAGAATAACTGTCGCGCCAACAATTAGTCCAACTGCAGCCATCAGCTGGTTGGACACTCCAAAAAGCACCCAGATCGAACTGATATCGCCCGAGAATAAGAGATAACCCCAACTCAATGAGGCAATTGCACTGGCGACAATATTTGCAGGAATGGAATCTGTCCTCTTCATGGGTTTAATAAAGTCGCCAAGGAAATCCTGGATCAGATAGCGGGCAACCCGTGTTCCCGCATCAATGGCTGTTAAAATAAAGACGGCCTCAAAGAGAATGATAAACTGGTAGAAATATGCCGCGATTTTGTGGAAGAAAGGAAACTCGGTAAAGATATATGTCATCCCTGCGGCCAGCGTAACGGCTCCACCTGTTCTGCCATTCAGGTCCTGTTGAACTTGCTGCTCCAGATCATTCAGATGAACTGTTTCCATTCCGAGACCGGCAAATGCTTCAGGAGTAGAATTAATAGCAAAATAATCCCCTGGCTGCATGGAAATAGCTGCGATTAAAGCCATAACGCCAACCACACATTCAACCAGCATCGACCCGAATGCAACGGGTTTCATATCTCTCCATTGATTCAGCATTTTTGGTGTTGTACCGGAACTGATAAATGCGTGGAAACCTGAAATCGCACCACAAGCAATTGTAATCGAAATGAATGGCCACACCGGTCCTGCAACAATGGGGCCGCCGCCATTGACAAATTCAGTGATAACAGGAAATTGAACCGTTGGGTTGACAAAGAAAACCCCAACAATCAATCCGCCAAATACCCCAATTTTCATGAAAGTGCTTAAATAATCACGCGGTGCCAGGAGCAGCCAAACAGGCAATGCCGCAGCAAAAAATGCATAAACGGGCAAAAGAATGGCAAGCGTATCTTTTTCAAAGGTTAACAGATCACCTAACCATGTTCCATTCAGATAAGGGCCAAGCGCCACGCAAACCATAATCAGCAAAAATCCGACGGTTGTGGCCAGCTTCAGATTGCCTGTTTTTTTATAATATAAACCGACACCCATGGCAATCGGGATTGTCATGCCAACCGCAAACGTACCCCATGAGTTTTTTTCCAGCGCTCCCAAAACAACCATCGATAAACCGGCCATTGTAATTATAATAATAAATAACATTGCTAAACCTGTAAGAAATCCAGCCACTGGACCCAGTTCATCTTTGGCCACTTCCGCCAGGGATTTGCCATCCCTACGCATGGAGGCAAACAGAACAACCAGATCGTGAACAGCCCCGCCGATTACGGCGCCTACCAAAAGCCAAATCAAACCTGGCAAATAACCAAACTGTGCTGCCAGAATCGGGCCTACCAACGGACCAGCAGCGGCAATTGCTGCGAAATGGTGCCCAAATGCTACCCATTTATTGGTTGGCACATAGTTTTGTCCGTCTTCCAATTTATGAGCCGGTGTCTTTTTCGACTCGTCAATTTTCAAAACCTTGGCGGTTATGAAGGTACCATACAAGCGATAAGCAATCGCCAGAATACAAAGACTGCCAATCACAATTGTAACCGCATTCATGCTTGAAATCCTCCTCCTTCTTTATTGATTCACCTTAATGATAACGTTAAAATGGATCGTTTTTATTTTTTCAAGATGAATTGCATAAATCGGAGGATAAAAAGCAAAAAACGCAAGTTGAAATACAATCGTATTAAAAACCAATAATCCTCTTCAGTTCCTTCATATAAGTTCTGCTCACGGGAACTTTGGAACCGTCCTTCATGATTAAAATGCAAGTGGAGTTAAACCATGGCTGAATCTCTTCGATCTGATCCAAATTCACAATATAACTGCGGTGAACGCGAAGAAACTGGGCGTGATTAAACTTTTTTTCTGCCTCTACAAGAGTCTCGTTAATCTTGTATTTCTGTTTCGGTGTCTTGATCATGCACTTTCCTTCAAATGATTCGATAAAAAGAATTTTGCCAAAGGGCAGCAAAACAATTTTTCCATCCGCAGAAACAGCTATTTTGCCATGGCGGTCATTTTGAAGATAGTAAGGAACCGGGATATCCCATTTACCAATATTTTGCAAATTCTTCAGTTTTTCCAATGTGTGCATGATTCTTTCCTCATCAAAGGGCTTTAAGATATAATCAATTGCATTGGCATCAAATGCCTGCAACGCATATTCATCATAAGCCGTGGCCACGACAATGACTGGAGCGGGATTCAGTTTTTCCAATTGCTTGGCCAAGTTCAACCCATTCTCTTCATCCAGTTCAATATCCAAAAAAACAATATCCGGCTTCAGCTTCGAAATATCTTGCAAGGCACCTTCCGCGAAATCGTTTTCTCCCAGAACTTCGACCTGTCCGCTCTGATTAAGCAGGTATTTCAATTCTTCTCTGGCTAAAGGTTCATCATCCACTATATACGCTGTCAGCATCATGTTCAAAAACCCCCTTACTGTTGAGAGGAATAGAAATCACTATGAGAGTTCCAACATTCTCTTCACTTTTAATGGTCAAACCGGCCTCGCATCCATAAATTCCTTTTAAACGCTCACTGATATTGTAAAGTGCCGTTCCATTTCCTTTTGCAGAGGCAACTGCTTGTTTGCCAAGGTCTTTGATTTTGTCCCCTGAGATCCCTTTTCCGTTATCCATAACATTTATTTGCAATTGGTTCTCTTTTGAAAAAATATGAATAGTTATTTTTCCACCATGTTTACTTCCTGGAAAGCCATAATTTATTGCATTTTCTACGATTGGTTGCAACATAAACGGGGGGATCGGTACACTTTCCAAATTGGGTTCGATCTTGAATGTAACAAGGTATCTGTTTGGAAAGCGGGTTTGTACCAACGACAAATAGGACTTGACATTTTCCAGTTCTTTTTCCAATGAAATCAGTTTTTGTCTGGCACCCTGAAGATTTCCCCGAAAAAAAGAACTGAGTTCCAAAAGCATTTTGCGGGCTTGATCCGGGGCGGTTCGGCATAATACGGATATGGTATTAAGACAGTTAAACAGAAAATGAGGGTGAATCTGTGCCTGTAATGCCTTGATCTTTGCATCTTTTAAAAGCTTTGTCTGCCGCTCCGCTTCAGCCAGTTCCAATTGGGTAGAAAACAGATTGGCAAGGCCTTCTGCCAATTGGCACTCAACTTGATCCAGCTTGTCAGCCTGAGTATAGTACATTTTCAGAGTACCCACCGTTTTGTCATTCACTTTTAGCGGGAGAACAATCGCAGCTTTTAACGGGCAGTGGCTGTTCATACAAAAGATTTCTTCCTTCGAATCAGCAATCGAAATCTTTCCGTTTTTCAGCACTTTTTTCGTTAATCCGGTAACAGGTTTATTCATGGGAATATGGTGATCAGAAGCAGCCCCCACATGAGCCAGGACCTGGCAATTATTCGTGACAGCCACTGCATCGGCATTTGTCAGTTTCAGCATGATTTCTGAAACAGCTTTGCAGGAACGGGCATTCAGTCCCTGCCGGAAATATGGCAAGGTTTGATCCGCAATCCTGTAGGCCAGATTTGTCTGGTTTGCACGGGTACGTTCAGTTTCATTCATAATAGACTTGATAATCAACATGAAAAGCAATGTACCAAACCCATTTACGAAAATCATGGGGAAACCGATAATTTGAACAAGCTGCCATGCCTGTTCAAACGGCTTTGCCATCACAAGAATGAGGAGCATCTGAATCGCTTCCAATGTAATCCCAGTCAAAACGGCATACAAAGGGGAAATCTTTTTTTGCTTCATTACCCGATTCCGCCCCAAATAACCGGATACAATTCCAGCCAGAATCGCAGAGAATGTACATGGAAATGCGGTAAATCCACCCAATAAAAGACGATGGGCTCCTGCGATCATTCCGGCTCCAATCCCGACCGGGGGCCCGCCCAGCAATCCTCCGATGACAACGCCCATCACCCTTGTATTGGCCAGAGCAGACTCCGGATTTAACTCTGAATTCCATTCGTGTGGATTAATAGTATTTTGATAGATTTCAATGCCGGTATAGTTGCTGATAATCCCGAATACGCCAAAAAGAATAATCAGCATGATTTTTTCATTCAATTTATGTTCATTTTGAACCATTTGCCGGAATGATTTCATTTGTGAAAGTAGAAAAGCTAGAATAAAAATAATTCCTACCTTTTCAAGCATAAAAGGAACTAAAGCAAACATTTTTACCATCCTTTTACAATTCAGCTTGAAAAACTGTTCCTTTGTACATCTAACACCCTAAACCCAAATAAATTTATATTTTATATGAATATAGTAACGCGGTAAAAAAAATGAAGCAAGGGAATGCCTCCTTGCTTCATTACCATATTATGCATTATGCAAAGAAAAAAGTCGCATATGGATCATATTAAAGGATAAAATCAGGATGTTCCAACCATCAGTAAGATTTTGCGGTTAATTTAATCAATTGAATGACTTCATTCATGCTTTGTTCCGGAGAATTTTCGCCCATTTTATTCCGATATATTTCCTTGTTTTCCATCAATTGCTCCAGTTGTTCAAGGAATTTTTCATCGGTTAAATCTTCTTCCATAAGAACCTTTGCGTAACCCATTTTTTCAAAGGAGCGCGCATTCAGGATTTGATCTCCCCGGCTGGCCGCTTTCGACAGTGGAATCAACAACATTGGTTTATTCAAAGATAAAAATTCAAAAATTGCATTGGAGCCGGCACGCGAGACAACGAAATCAGCCATATTCAAAACATCGGCAAGGGGATCTGACAAATACTCAAATTGGCAATAGCCCGGCTTTCGCAAAGTATCGTCAACCTGACCCTTTCCGCACAAATGCACAATTTGAAACCGGGGTAAAAGGGAATCCAGATTATTCCTTACTGCTTCATTCAAGATGCGCGATCCCAGGCTCCCGCCCATAACCAATATGACCGGTTTTTCCTTGTTAAAGCCGCATAATTCACGCCCTCGCCCGGCATCTCCTTTTCTCAGTTCGTCCCGGATAATGGCTCCTACATATTTGGCCTTTTCTTTGTCAAAATGCCTGGTTGTTTCCGGGAATGTCGTGCAAACCTTGGTGGCAAAAGGAATGGCTATTTTATTGGCCAGGCCGGGAGTAATATCGGATTCATGAATAATAACCGGCACCCTGTTCAGCCATCCTCCCAGAACAACGGGAACTGAAACAAAGCCTCCCTTTGAAAAAATCAGATTGGGTTTATGTTTGCGAATGATACGGTATGCCTGAAAAATGCCTTTCAGAACCTTGAATGGATCTTTAAAGTTGTTCCAATCAAAGTAACGCCGCAATTTTCCGGTCGAAACACTGTAATAGGAGACTCCTTCCAGGTCGGCAACCAGGCTTTTTTCAATTCCATTTTCAGAACCAATATAGATAATTTCCCAACCGTCCTCCCGGAATCGGGGGATCAGTGCCAGATTAACCATTACATGCCCGGCTGTGCCGCCACCTGTAAAAAAAATTGTCTTTCCCATCATCGCTTCCCTTTCTTAACGGATATTTCAACCATTTTCAACAACAACGTTTATTTTATCAGTTTTTTCGTTTACTGTATTGAAAAATATATGAAAGATCATGATGATTTTAGACATCGTTCCATCATTGCCTTGCAAGGAAGCAGACACTCATTGATTGCTTTCTCTGGAAATTCCGTACTTTTTCATCTTGTTCAGAATGGCGGTGTGGCTGACTCCCAAATAGCGCGCTGTTTCCCGTACGCTTTTATACCGTTTCAAACCGGCTTGCACCAATTGTTTTTCAACCTGTTCAATATGTTCTTTCAGGCTGAGGCGGGGAAAATCCCGGGCCAATTCAGACTCCGCGCCCAATAGAATGTCTTTCAGTTCCGTCTCCTGATCAGGGCAAAGATAAACACTCCGTTCGATAACATTTTGTAATTCGCGTACATTGCCCGGCCAGCTATGCGCTTCCAGGCGTGCCAGTGCCTGTTGCGACAAAAGCAGAGGGGATCGCCTTGCCTTTGTACAAAAATGCTCCAAAAAATAAGCGGCCAGTAAGGATATATCCTCTTTACGATCCCGCAAAGGAGGGATCGTAATAGGAATTACATGAAGCCGGTAATACAAATCTTCGCGAAAGTGGCCACGGTGCACCAAATCTTCCAAATTACGATTGGTCGCCGTGATAATCCTCAGCCGAAGGGAGATAGGCCGGTTTCCACCAACCCGTCTGAGTGAACGCTCTTCCAATACTCTTAACAGTTTTGCCTGATGATAAAGCGGAAGTTCACCTATTTCATCCAAAAACAGCGTCCCATCCTGGGCCATTTCGAAAAGTCCCTTTTTCCCTCCCTTTTCCGCCCCTGTAAATGCACCTGACTCATAACCAAACAATTCGCTTTCCAGCAGTGCCTCGGGAATGGCAGCACAATTGATCGAAACAAACGTTCCGTTGGCACACGGGCTGGCAAAGTGAATGGCACGCGCAAACAATTCTTTCCCCGTTCCGCTTTCTCCCCGCAAAAAAATCGTCGCATCCTTTTTCGCTACTCTTTTGGCAGCCTCAATACACCGCCTCATCGCTTCGCTGCGATGGATAATATCACTGAACTGAATCATTCCATTCTGTTTGACAGACTGCAACAATTGATTAATCTGTTTCATGTCGCGTATCACAATCACCAGGCCGGACTGTTTCCACTCCTCGCCGGACCGGACAGGAATATAACTGACCATCAGCCGGATAGTCCGGTGCTTCTGGTATAAAACAACAGGAACATTCAACTCCTCCAGTCCCGTCTCCAAACACCTTTGGCACGATTTGCTTCCGTTTTCCCAGACGGAAGCGAAATGCTTTCCAGTCACTGACTCCGGAAGACAGAGCATTTCCGCAGCAGCCCGGTTCATTGCCTGGATGCGCAGCTTTTGGTCAAGCAAGACCATTCCTTCTGAAACCGTTTCCAAAATTGTATTCATCTGTCCTTCCCGTACTTCTGAAGGCAGAAAGCAACCAGGCTCCAGTTGTATCACACCTTTAATCTGTTTCATTTGCCCAATCAGCTTATTTAGTAAATCAAAAGAAATAAAACGAATTTTCAGATGAATGAAATGGGGTTTAACCTCCATCCGCACGATATCTGTATGATATGCCAGCAAGCAAGAAATCACTTCATGTGTAATGCCAACACGATCCTCTGTTTCCAAGCGCAAGGTAAAGGTTTCCATTTCGTTTCCCTCCCTCATTTTTATCTTAGCAGAATCTGAAGGAGGGATCAGAAATCATCTTATACAAATAACAACGCTTCTTCCAGGTCATACAAAATATCCTCAATCTCCTCAATTCCTACCGACAGCCGGATCAATCCATCAGTGATGCCCATTTGCTGCCGCGCTTCCGGCGGAACAACAGCATGGGTCATTGAAGCGGGATGCTGAATCAGGGTATCCACATCACCAAGACTGACAGCCAGTTTACAGACCGAAACATGGTTCAGCAACCGCAAGGCAGCTTCATAACCCCCGCGAACCTCAAAATTGATCAAGCCGCCAAAATCCTTCATTTGCCTTTGGGCCAACTCATATTGGGGAAACGAAGGTAACCCCGGATAACAGACCGACTCCACCTTCGGATGCGCTTCCAGAAACTCGGCTGCCTTCAGGGCATTCTCGCAATGGCGATCCATTCTCACTCCCAATGTTTTCAACCCGCGAATTAACAAATACGCATCCATCGGCGAGAGAACAGATCCCAAATCTTTTAAGGTAGTCTTTTGTACCGTTTCAAGCAACTCGCGCGGACCGGCTGCCACTCCGGCAATCACATCACCATGTCCGCCAATAAATTTGGTTGCACTGTGTACAACAATATCAACACCCAACTCAATGGGACGTTGCAGATAAGGAGACATAAAAGTGTTGTCAACAATAGTAAGAAGATCATTCTTTCTGGCGATATCTACTGCCTGTTTGAGGTCAATCAGTTCCAAAGTCGGATTAATAGGGGTCTCAATATAAAGACAGCGGGTTTCAGGTCGGATCGCCCGTTCAAACTCTTTTTCATCATTCATATTACAAAGCGTAAAATGAATATCAAAGCGTTCTTGCAGCCATTGAAACAGACTGTAAGTACAACCATACAACCCTTTTGAGCAAACCACATGATCTCCTGTCCGGAGTATCCCCAACAAGACCGAGGCAACCGCACCCATTCCGGAAGCAAAAGCCAGCGCCTTCTCCGCACCTTCAAGCATTGCGATCTTTTCTTCCAAAACCTGAAGTGTCGGGTTCCCCAAGCGGGAATAAATATATCCATCCCTGTTTCCGGCAAAACGTTCCCTGCCTTCTTCAGCGGAAGGAAAAACAAATGTAGACGTTTGAAAAATCGGTGTAGCCAGCGAATCATTCATCTGCTCATGATCCACTCCCGCATGAATCGCCCGTGTAGAAAACCCCCATTCCCGCTTGTCTGTCGCTTTTTTCATTCTATTTCCTCCTTTGCCATTGCTTTCGTCTAACTTTTTTGCAAAAAACATGCCAAACGAATAAACCGGCTTCTGCCTGCCTTCCACATAATTATTAGCAATAAATCATTCCACAGCGGAACGTTTAATTGCCATCACCCTTTCAATTTTCTCGCAAAGGCTCGCCGTTCCCTTGAGATTTAAGCAAAAACCCTGTTATTTCACTTTCTATAATCAAAGCAGCTGCTGATACTTGTCAGAGCTGTTTATATCATCAAGTGATTTTTAAGTAAGGAATTCGACATTGTTTGAATTTAACATCTCTTTAATTTTCTACCCTTCTCTTCCACCTCAACAAACTGTTTTTCTGAACCGCTCTATATCAGTTTGTAATCCTGAATAACCAGACGAAAAGGAATGTCCGCAATCCTTGAAACGTAAATAATAGACACATTTAAAGATAATTTTCCTGAAACAGGTCAGGGCGATTGCAAACATTCATTTGTTTACATTTTAATTATCTATAAAATAATTTTGATTAATGATAATTGACAAATGACAAATAAATTAGATAGTATTTAAGTTGCAGAGTACTCATCAGATGACCATAAGAGGTGGATGAATGAACGAAAAAATGAAAGCGATACCACAATTCAAGGTACGAAAAACATATGATGAAGTTGCTGATTACCTGAAGGATCAAATTATGAACGGAACTTACAACCCCGGAGACCGATTGCCTTCTCTTCGGGAACTTAGCGAACTTTTGGGAGTTGGCCAGTCAACGATCCGGGAAGCTGTCAGTTCGCTTAAAACGATGGGGCTGGTCACAATTCGCCATGGGGAAGGTACCTTTGTCACCCGCTTTGATCCGGAAAAAGTCATGTCCGGATTTGAGCAAATCCAGCCGGTAACAAAACAGGATATTTTGTCTCTATTGGAAGCCCGTAAAATTATTGAAACGGGAATCGTTCGTTTAACCGCCGAAAGACGGTCCGAGGAAAATCTGAAACAGATTGAAGCGACGCTGAAAGAGATGGAACAGAATGTAGTAAGGGGAGAACTGGGAGACCAGGCAGATTTCAGATTCCATTATGAAATCGCCAAATCATGCCGTAATTCAATTCTGGAATTTATGATGCAGTCCATTTCCGAAATGATGGGAAAAACATTAAAAGCCAGTCGTGAAAAGTTATTTCAGAAAAAAGGATATCCTGAACAGCTATTGGCTGAACACAGGAATATTTTTGAATCAATTGCAGACAAAAACCCGAATAAGGCAGAAGAAGTGATGTTGCACCATTTGCTCGGCGTAGAGAAAAAAATGTTTGATTAAATGTACCAATTCATTTTTGCTGTAGTCATCAGATGACATTATCATACTAACATTTTTGTATTACTCATCTTAATGGATAAAAATCCAGCCCCAAAGAGGTGAATTTATGATGAAAGTTGCATTGTTCTCTACTTGTTTGGTGGATATGATTCGTCCAAATGTAGGAAAAGCGACCGTAGAACTGCTGGAGCATCTGGGCGTGGAAGTCGAATTTCCCGAATCACAGATTTGTTGCGGACAACCGGCCTATAATACCGGATATGTGGAAGATACAAAAAAAGCCGCCAGAAACATGATTCGTGCTTTTGAAACAGCGGAATATGTTGTAACCCCTTCGGGGTCATGTGCAGCCATGTTTAAAGAATATCCTGATCTTTTTAAAGATAATCCCAAATGGTATGGCCCTGCCCGGGAATTGGCAGAGAAAACCTACGAACTTACGCAATTTATCGTGGACGTTTTGAAAATATCGGATGTTGGTGCCAGACTGGAAGGGAAAGCCACGTTCCACACTTCCTGCCATATGATGCGTTTGTTGGGGGTAGAGGACGCTCCTTTCAGGCTATTGTCCCATGTCAGGGGATTACAGGTCGAGCCGTTGCCAAATTCACAAAACTGCTGCGGTTTCGGGGGAACCTTTTCCGTAAAGATGCCCAAGATTTCCGAACAACTGGTGGACGAAAAAGTAGACAATGTGCTGAAAACAGGAGCCGATTACCTGATCGGGGCAGACAGCGGATGCCTTATGAACATTGGAGGACGGCTGGAACGTTTGGGGAAAAAGGTCAAAGTCCTGCATATCGCTGAAGTTCTAAATTGCCGCTAAGGGGGATTCACAATGGCTACAAAAATCAATGATGGAAAATTTGGCGATCGGGTCAGTCAGGGGATTCAGGATTCCTTCATGCGCGGTGCCGTCTCTTCGGCTCAGGACAGTATGTTTACCCGGCGTATGTCTGCTGCCGAAGAACTTGGCAATTGGGATGAATGGCGATCGCTTGGAGAACAAATCCGCCAGCATGTGCTGAAAAATCTGGACTATTATTTGATGCAGCTTAGCGAGAATGTTGCCAAACGTGGCGGACACGTCTTTTTTGCCAAAACCGGGGAAGAAGCAGTTCAATATATCAAAGAGGTAGCAGAACAGAAACAGGCCAGGAAAATTGTCAAATCCAAATCAATGGTCACTGAAGAGATCAACATGAATGAAGTACTGATAGACGCCGGCTGCGAAGTGGTAGAAAGCGATCTTGGGGAATATATTCTGCAAATTGACGAAGAACCGCCATCCCATATCGTGGTGCCGGCGCTTCATAAAAACAAATCGCAAATACGCGATGTATTCAAGGAAAAACTGGGATATGAACAATCAGATGATCCTTATGAAATCACAAAATTTGTACGCAAAATCCTGCGAAAAAAATTTATGGAAGCCGAAATCGGAGTAACCGGATGCAACTTCGCCGTGGCTAATACCGGTTCGATTTCCCTTGTTACCAATGAAGGAAACGGCGATCTGGCAATGACAATTCCCAAAACACAAATTGCTGTTATGGGGATGGAACGGATCGTCCCCACCATGGAAGAAATGGATGTGCTTATCAGCTTGCTTTGCCGAAGTTCCGTGGGCCAAAAGTTGACGAGCTATGTTACTGTTGCCGGGCCGGTTTCAGGAGAAGAGGGAGACGGGCCGGAGGATTTCCATCTTGTCATCGTTGACAACGGGCGTTCTGAAATCCTGAGCTCCCGGTTTCAATCGATATTGCAATGTATCCGGTGTGCTTCCTGCATCAATGTTTGTCCGGTTTATCGCCATATCGGCGGATTTTCTTATGGTTCCATCTACCCCGGCCCGATCGGGTCTGTGTTGACTCCCCTGCTGGAAGGTTACGATGAATTCAAAGAACTCCCTTATGCATGCAGCCTGTGCGGAGCGTGCACAGAAGCGTGCCCGGTAAAAATCCCGTTGCATGAATTAATTCTCAAACACCGTCAAATCATAGCAGAAAAAGAAAAACGCTCACCAATGATCGAAAAACTGGCCATGAAAATGTTCGGCATGGGAACGTCATCTCCCTCGCTGTATCAACTGGCGTCAAAGATGGCATCGCCAATGGTGAGTCCGTTTACTTCCGAAGACCGGTTCAGTAAAGGAATCGGGCCTTTGAACAATTGGATGGATATTCGCGAACTCCCTGCTCCAAGCAAAGAGCGCTTCCGTGACTGGTTCAAAGATCATAAGAAAAGAGGGACAACAGATGAAAGGAACCATTCGTAATCGTGACTCATTTTTAGACCATATCGCCAGCCAACTTGGCCAAAGCAGCAGAACAGCGGAAGTAAAACGTCCTGCATGGAAAAATAACATCCCATGGGAAGTGATGAAAGATTACACAGAAGAGCAGTTGCTTGCAGTTTTCAAGAAACAGTGCCAGAACATCCACACTGCCGTCATTGAAACATCCAGGACAAATTTGGCCACCGTATTAAAGAAACTGGTTTTCGAAAATGGTGGCGGGCCTGTGATCGTACCTGAGGATTCCCGGTTTGAGGAATACGGACTCACCCGCCTGTTAAAACAGGAATGGCCACTCGAAAATGTTCCTGTTTATCAATGGAAGGCAGGGAATAGGGAAGAAAACCTGAAAGCAGCGGAAACATCCAATTTCAGCATCGTTTTTAGCGACTATACATTGGCCGAGTCCGGCACTGTTGGCATAAAGGCAAAAAAGGGGCTGGGGCGTGCCCTGAATTACCTCCCAGCCAACTACATTGCCATTATCCCACGCCATACACTTGTACCTCGTATCACACAAGCCGTTCATGATATGAATCTTGCCATAGAAAGCGGAGAACCCGTCCCTCCCAGTATTCATTTTATCTCTGGCCCAAGCAACTCCGCAGATATCGAATTGAATCTCGTAGTCGGGGTTCATGGTCCTCTCCAAGCGTTTTATGTAGTGGTATAAACGCCAATATATGAAAAAACCACTTCTTGATCTCCTTCCTGGAAGTGGTTTTTTCATATATTGATACCACTTTGCCAAACTTAAAAAACGATTGAATCAAAATCATCTGAACACATTTGCCCCAAATATTTTAAAACAACATCTATTCTGACACTTCAATTCATTTCAAAGTTTACATTCGCTAATTCTTTTTAGCTAGTTTCCAACGCTCATGCGATACAACGCGGTATGATCCATAACAAGATGATGTTCCCTAAAAAAGAAAATACAGATGACTTCTTTCGGCATCTGCACTTTCTTCTTTAGATTTCTAACGAAACAGTTCCGGAGGTACTTCGGGAACGAAACCTTCCCGAGCAGCCCGATCCAGCAGGTAATGAATGGCGTTATACCCTTCGTCCCCGAGATTGGCGGTAAAACCATTGACATAGAGTTGAATATGCTGACGGGCTACTTCCGGGTCCATTTCCCGGGCATGATGCATAACATATTCCCGGGATGCTTCCGGATGGGCCCAGGCATATTCCACCGAAGAGCGAATCCAGCCCGCAACCTTCTCCACATCCAGCGTGCGGCGGGCAATAATACAACCAAGAGGAACAGGCAAACCGGTATCTGCTTCCCACCATTCCCCCAAATCAACCAATTGCTGAAGTCCATAGGAAGGGTAAGTAAACCGCGCTTCATGGATAACCAAACCGGCATCAAACCGCCCATCCCGCACATCCGGCATAATCTGGTCAAAGGGAATAACCTCTATTTGAACACCACCAGGAAAATATTTGGCTGCCCAGAGGCGGAACAATAAATAAGCGGTGGAACGTTCACTGGGAACGGCCACCCGTTTGCCGGTCAAATCCATATCCTCGGATTTATTGGCTGCCAACAAAAGCGGACCGCAACCTCTCCCCATCGCCCCACCGCATGGCAGAAGGGCATAGTCGGATAAAACCCATGGCAAAGCGGCAGAGGAAATTTTTAATATATCGGGGCCGTCTGTCTGTGTTGCCAAACCATTGGTAATATCAATATCGGCATAAGTCACATCCACCTTTGGGGCACCAGAGATGAGCCCATGTACCCAGGCATGAAAAACAAAAGTATCATTCGGACAAGGAGAAAAAGCGATTCTCATGTTATCACCTCCGTCAATACTTCACTGGCTTTCTCCAATACTTTCAACGCCTCATCAATCCGCCACGCCGAGCGATTTCGCGGACCGACCAAATTGGAAACAGCCCGCATCTCCAGAACCGGGAGTCCCTTTAGTTGCGCCGCAGTTGCAACACCGAAACCTTCCATCCCTTCAGCTTGTGCTCCGGAAATACGCTCGGCCATCTCATCCGCTGTCTCTTGTGTTCCTGTTGCAGTAGACACTGTAAGGATGGGACCTGTTGTTACCAACAATCCACGCATGCGCAAGTTTTTTTCCAATTGCTTGATCAACAATGTGTCTGTATGTATACAGGCGGTTCCCAGGTTCAATTCATCCAAACGACAAAATCCATCAGCTGTTTCCGCTCCCAAATCTGCCGCAACAATCACACTTGCCAACACAATTGATCCGACTTTGGCTTGTCCGGAAAACCCGCCAGCTATACCCGCATTCACCACCAAATCATAGCGGGCATTGGAAAGGGCTAGTGCGGAAGCAGCAGCAGCCCGCGCCATGCCTACTCCGACTGCGAAAACATCGATGCTGTCAGTTTCCCCGATCCCGCGTAAAATAGCATCTCGCTCAGGATCAACAGAAGTGATCACGAGCACACGTCGCTTATTTTTTTCCAGTTTTTGTGCGTGGCATTCCCAATCCATTTTCAAGTCCCCTTTATCCTCCAAACAGTCTGTCTATTTTTCATCATATCATAATCATTAAAAATCAGGGTTATTTCTTTTCGATATTGAAAGCGTTTTACTTATGACCAGTTTTTGACTTATTCCTGTGTGCCAAAGAAGTTGCTGTTTTTTATTCAAATTCTTCCTTCGTTATTTATTCTTATCATTGGTATGATATAAATTATTCAGTTCCAGTTTAAGAATATAGGAGAGATATTATGGGTTTCTTTAAACGTTTTTCCAACCTTCATGACGGCAAAGGACAAGAGGAGTTTGTTGAAATCTATCATGAAATGCAAAATATCTATAGACAAATAGATAAAATCAAACAGGAATTGGACCAGTTTCACAAAGTGGATCAGCAACTGAAACAAACAGCCTCTATTAATCAATCGGCAGTGATGATCACCCAGAAATTGCAGCAAACCTATCAGGAAATTCAATCAATCAGTGAATCCATCAAAAAAGATAATCAGGAAACTTGCGCCTATATCCGGCAACAACGAAACAGGATAACCGAAATGACAGAGCAATTTCATCAAGATCTGGCTAAAAAGGAAGAGGAGCTTCAAAGCCGCATAATTGCTGGGCATCAGCAGCAAAAAGAAGTTTTCGAAACCTGGATTACAGAAAAGCAGGAAGAAAAGAAACAGCAACTGGATGAACACGCTCGTACATTGCTGGACAAGATTGACCAACAAAAAGAGGAAAGTGAAAAACAAAAAGAAATAATGGAGAAAAAACTGGATCAATTGCGTAAAATCGTCGAGACAACACAAAAAAATCTCGATGACCTGAAGCAATCAATTTTGCAGAAAGAAGAAGCGCAACAACAGAAATTAAAACGACGGATCCTTCTCTTTGCAATTTTACTGCTGTTTACCACTGTACTTTCCCTTGGGGTATTCATCCGTTCGTTTTAAAAAAAGACTGGATCATCTTTAAACAAACGCTCCCGAATTTCCGCGCCAATTTAGGCTTCCGACTCAATACGGGCTGGATGGATATCACATAGGATGGTTTTGTAACCAATTCCAAGGAGTGATATCATGTACTATTCAGATGGAAGTCATCAGCAAATGGAATATCTTCGCAAAGCTTATCGCTATTGCAAAAAGGCCTGTGAATACATGGAAAAAGCGATGAGATGCCCCCGTCCATACCGCGGCGATCGTTACCGGGGTTATGAACGTCATGGTGACTGCCACCGGCCCAGACGTTACAGTGAATACAGGCGCAGTTCTTGCCATATGGACAGCTCTTCCTGCCATACCCATACGGGCAATGGAAATCTTCTCGACACATAAGAAAAAAGCCCCCTTAATCGGGGTGCTTTTTCCACACGATCATGCAAATGAAACCATCAGCCATTTGTCGATACATTTAAACCCCATGCGTTCGTAGATCCTGCCCGCATCCGGATTATCGTAAAACAGGCAAAGTTTCTTTCCTTCAGCCATCACATCCCTGCACAACTGATATAAACAGTCTGAAGCCATCCCCTTTTCCCGGTACGCCTCCAATGTACAAACACCTACAATCATGGCAGATATCATATTTTCAGCAGCCGTTGAAGCGGTCGAAACCATTTGCCCGTCGATTTCTATATAATAGGTACGGGTTACTCCATTTTCCATATCGATCCTTTTGGCCACCGGATTAATATCACCGAATGATGGAACCTGTCTGTACAAATCCATCAGCCGGTCAATATCCTGTACACCGGCCATTTTTGCCTGCCAGCGGGGTGTGATCTCTTGCAGCCGGTCACATTTGGTATAGTATAATTCCCGGCTCTCAATCTGTTTTCGCCTGATCCACGGCATGAGGAGAGAGGCCACTTTTTTTAAACCATTTAAGTTGCGAAATTCCGGATCTTTTGAAATTACGGAAGCCAATCCTTTATGATCAAAATTGGCATCAGCGGCATAGGGAATGTAATTTTTATAAAACTTCAGCAAAACAGCCCGCAAATTTCCTTTTTCATCAAAGTCACCCCACAGCTTCTGAAAATCCTGATCATATCCATAAGCTTCAATATCCCCCAAAATAAACAGGTTTTCAGCTGCTTTGGGCCTTAACAGCTCCATACATTGCTCATGATCGTTTTTTTCAAGCCTTCGGATCACCAGCATCCCTCCATAGAGATCGAATTCACAGCGGAAGATTGTCCCTTTCTCCCTTGAGAAAGGCAAGAAACCATATTATAGTTAATAAAAGATCTTGTGCCCATGGGTACCAAAGTTGGGAGAGACTGTTTAAATGACGGAAAACATTGATATTCCATTCCGGGAAAAAAATCTTGTGTTGATTGGTTTTATGGGCGCCGGCAAAACAACCATTGGTCAATTGGTTGCCAAAAAGCTGGACCGTGATTTTATAGATATTGATCTTGAAATCGAACAAAATTACGGGATGCCGATCCCGGAAATTTTCCGCAAATTCGGAGAACCCCATTTTCGTAAGCTGGAAAAGGAACTGATTCTTGATACTTGTACGAATACCTGTTCAAAAGTAATTTCACTGGGTGGCGGAGCTTATTTGCAGGAACAGGTAAGAGAAGTTTGTCTGGCCAGGTGCATCGTCTGCTTTCTGGATCTTTCCTGGGAAGCTTTTAAAAACCGTCTGCCCTTCATCGTGGATACCCGTCCGGTTCTTCAAAACAAAACCCTGGCTGAGATTGAAGAACTTTTCAAGAAGCGCTCCGCAGCCTATTCCATGCACCACTTGAAAATCGGTATTGACGATCTCGATTTTGAAAAGTCTGCGGATCAGGTTGTGGAATATTGCACATCAGCGGGAATCTCCGCCAGCCACAGGATTGATGTCTAATCCGGGTCATGAATCCATTCCAGGAACTCCAACCGGTTTCCAAAGAAACCATGGATATAAAAGCGGTTGGCTCCCGGAAGCGGCTCCGCATCTATCACCTTGATCCTTTTTTCACTTAAATGCTTGCGAAGCGCAGCAAGATTTTGAACCCTAAAGGCAGGATGTGCTTTTCGGGAGGGTTGAAAATCTTCCTGGACACCTATATGCAACTGATGCCTCCCGCACTGAAACCAGACTCCCCCGCGCGTTTGCAAGTTGCGGGGCTTCGGAATCTCCTGCATTCCCAGAATCTCCCGTAAAACCGGCGTGCTTCTTCCTCACAACCTTGATAAGCCGCTACCTGGACATGATCCAGTTCCAGAAAAGTATAAATCAATGGTATCCCTCCCCACAATTCCAACAAATCAAAAAATTTATTTATATTTATTTTAAACTATTTCTTGTGAAAATATATCTTCAGATACGAATTAAAATTTCCCCTTGCAAAAGTTATTTCTGGATATTATAATGTCATATGTAACTTGTTAAAAACGACATGGGGCATTAGCTCAGCTGGGAGAGCGCTACACTGGCAGTGTAGAGGTCAGCGGTTCGAGCCCGCTATGCTCCACCAACCAACCCCCGAAACATCGGGGGTTTTCGCGTTTGTAAGTAAATGAAATCGAGCGAAAAAAGGATAAATAATCACATTTTGATCACGCACTTAACGGAACTGCCTTGCACCAACCAGTGCCGCCGTGAGGCGGTCATCGCCAAAAACCGTATTCCACTGGCTAAATTCCAGTTTAGCATTTTGCCACAACACTTAACCGTTCGTAGCACTCAGATATCAGGTTGAAGAATAACTCTGAACCATCTTTGTGAAAGGGTACAAACCCTGGTTCATCCATGATGAGCATATCTGAGTTGAGCCCTTCTGGAACCGTTGGAGAGTTCCGTCAGGGATTAACCGGGGCGATTACGCAGGGACTCGTTCAAGCTATTGGTTTAAAACGAAAGAGTACGACACCACCCCCGCCGTTTTATGATTTGGCAATCAATGATGAGAGTGTGCAAGGGTGAGTGCCCGGAACCCGGATGAACTGGCGGCAGCTGTAAAAAAGTTTGTGTTGCAAAAGGTGGATAAAATCATTCTTGAAAAGCGCAAGTGAACGAAACGAGGCAGTTGGTTAACTCCCTTTCTTGTAAAAGCAAGGAAACTAAAACAGGGGAGTTCTCTCCCCTAGTTAAAAACTTATTATAAAGTCCGTGAGTTAAGCGTCCTTGAAAAAGTCCTGCTCACATCATTAATTTTGATCATCATCGTCGTCGCCCATCATGTATAAACGAGAAACCAATAAACTAGTCAAGTTCATAAACCTCAGCCTCACTTTTTATCTTAAGATTTTTTTGAAGGCGGTACGCCTTTTCCAGACAATCACGCATCTTTTCCTTCTCGTTTAGGTTATCAAAACAATCGGTCAGTTTCAATAAAGCAGTATGCTGCCTTTGCTTGTACCCGTGCTTTTCGGAAAGGTTTGTAGCTTCTTGATAGTATGGGATCGCTTCGGAAAACTGATTTTGAAAATAATATATGTTACCTCGAACAATGAGTGCTTTTGCCAAGCGGAATTCATCAGATTTCTCGCGTCCAATTTTTATGGCCTTTTCCAGATGATAAGTTGCTCGAGTCCAGTCTTTTTTGTAATTGAATAGAATCCCAAAGTAAGTATGAGCATCCAGATGCCTTCGGGGTGATTTGAAATCACTGTCTGAGTTAAGAGCTAATTGAAACCGATCATATGCTTTTGCAAAATCTTTTTGAAGTAAATAAATACTTCCTGAAATGAGTATAAAATCGAGGTAATGTATTCTGATACTGCTGCGATGATTTCTAGCAATTTTCATCCCTTTGTCACAGCAATGAAGAGATTCCTCATACATTTCATGGTCACGCAAAATCATGGATCTGAATTTATAAAGATTTAATAAAGAGAAGCCGTCGTAACTGTGATCCAATTTTTCAACTTCTGGCCAAACTTTATCAAGCAAACGGGAAGCCTGATCGCTTTTGGAAGATCTCAATAAATAAAGAGTTTTATTACCTAACAGTCTGTACTTGATTCCTTTTTTTTCTTTGGTTGGTTCGTACTCCTCTAATCCTTGATTGACATACTGAATGGCTTGACCCAAATCATGTTGCAAATATCTACACCTAGCTTGTTCAAAGTAACAAGAAGCAATTATATTGTCTTTGGGGTTAAAATTGTATTTGCTAATTAGGTCAATAGCATCTTTATACTTTTTCTCAGCTTGGTCGTAGTCTTTTTCTTCATAGCAAATGCGGCCTTGTAAAAAAAGATGTGAGGTGTTAATGGGAAATATTCTTCATATTTAAACCTCTTTAGCTCCTTTTTTGCAGTATCCAGATACCCGTCTTCAATAATTGGTTCTATTGCATCAAGTTGATAGTACACTTCCTTCATTTCCTCTTCGACTTCTTTAGCCTGCTTTATTAGTTCATCTTCAGTGAGATCTATCTTTTTTAAAAAGATTTGGATGGTATCTGGTTTCACATTTCCCTTCGCCTTTAAAACAAGAGCCGAAGCTCACCAAGCCATCTTTGAATATATTGAAGTTTTTTATAACCGCATCAGACTGCATTCATCTTTAGGATACATGTCTCCGCTTGAATATGAGCAAGCTTTTAAATTAGCTGCCTAATTAATTACATGCTTTTAGGTGAGCCTTTGAGGTTATTCAATGCAAATCATCGCTTGTATAGTCTTGACAGCTGGGGGCCCCGGGCGTGGTATGATGTTAAACTGGCGGGAAAATATCTATCACATGCTTCCTGGAGCCGCCCGTCGGTAGTTTAATAAAACCACGCAGGGGTTGGATGTCAAGACCGATGATTTGCTTCCTTTAGAGTGTTTTATTCTCTAAAAACAGGAGAAAACTCGCCATTCGTTGTGTCTATTTTTCCGGGGGAAGCTCACCTGTTATATTACCTGCTTTTATAAATAGTATAACAGCTAATACAATAAACGGCAGTCCTCCGACAAAACCGGTAATAGCCGGACCGAGTAGCGTGTTATACCCGTCTTTGGCAAGATAAACTGGGAGCCCCGCGCCGGCGTTTATCAATGAATGGATCATGGCGGCCGGAATAACGCTGTTAAGTTTAATTGATATGTAGCCTTCAATAACTCCCAGAACAACACAGAATGCAATCATGGTTAAAATGCCGAGCCATGGATAACCCACATAGTCGGTTCCGTAATTATGACCCATCACAATAACAGGCAAATGCCAAAATCCCCATATTGCCCCTGTAATAATTAATGCGGCCCTGTCGGAAAAGAACTCGCGCAATTTGGGAAGAAGATACCCTCTCCAGCCAAGTTCTTCACCTAATGTCGGAATGACATTGATAATCGGGCCAATAAGAACTACCTGCAGAACCAGAACAGTTAGCAGCGCAGACGCGGTTAACCCCGGCTTATCGCTTGAAGCGGCCAATTTTTTTAAAACTGTAAGCTCCGGGTCAAATGAACTGGGAAAAATCAGAAAATAAAATGCTCCACTCAAAAACAATAAGGCTGTAGGTCCGAAATAAACAAGCAGATAATGTTTCATATGCCCCTTGAAGTGCGGGCGCAGATACATATTATTAAAGCCTTCTTTTGTTATCAGCCGTGTCAACATGTTGCACAGCGTGGGGACAAACATAGCTGCTGCGAGAATTACTATTGACAAACCGCTTCCGTAGGTTAGTCCGCATATCGGTATCAGTAAAAACACAATCCAACCAATGACTATTGTAAGTACGACAAATATAATCAGCCGTTTTTTTGTTGCCGATTTTTCATTTTCCATAATAAACTCGCCTCCGGATATGTCTAATCTTTGCAGCTGTTGCTTTGCAGCTTTTCGGCGATATTCTTAAAACGCGGTTCATCAGAAAGGGTGGAGAAAGCCGGATTATGAACGATCACGTCAGCCATGCTTCTTCTGATCGTTTTTTCATCCCTCGGAAGACCGCTCCCAAGATCAAGCTTATTAAGCCAGCCGTCCAGAAGATCAAAAAAAGGCGTCGCCATGCAAGGTCAGTGGATATATATCGCTTGTTACGATTTGTGCATACTGCTGTAGCATATCAAGTGCCTTACCATTATTTTTTTGAGCAATATATCCCTGTGCAGCGGAAATAAACAAGCCGACCAGGACGCCTGGGTGCAGATGCCTCATGTCAAACGCTTCCGCCACAGCAAACGCGCGTCGAAACACTCTTCAAATTTGGAATGATCATCCGCACACAGCATGAGGTAAGCCGGGAAAAAATTGAACAAAACGACGATATTCTG
Source organism: uncultured Thermoactinomyces sp. (assembly GCA_965544045.1). Taxonomy (GTDB): domain Bacteria; phylum Bacillota; class Bacilli; order Thermoactinomycetales; family Thermoactinomycetaceae; genus Thermoactinomyces. The sequence goes on along the minus strand of CBEULT010000001.1, from coordinate 86,788 downwards.
ATAAATGCCGACCTGCAGCACGGCTTTTGCATCCTCAAGGCGTCCCGTCATCTGATAGGCAGACGCCATGATCAATTCAGGGGGCATCGCGGCTTCAATCGTTCCGTCAAGCAACTCCAGCGCGGTATTTGGATCGTGGGCAGCAAGGCTGCACAGAGCTTCCATATACAAAGCCTGCTTTGTAAGCGATACATTGTCGCTTTCCTCCTTGACCCGGATAAAAAGAGCCCTAGGGGGTATTCCGAAAGAACTGGTATTTGACCAGGATAAATTAGTGGCTGTAAGTGAGAACTATGGGGATATAATCTATACCCATGAGTTTGAGAAATTTAAGCAAATCATGGGCTTTAAAGTAAGACTTTGTCGAAAAGCTGATCCTGAAAGTAAAGGCAGAGTTGAAGCTGTTATTAAATATTAAAAAAACAATTTCGCAGCCCATAGACTTTTTACCAACATAGACACATTCAATCAGGAATGCCTTGACTGGCTTGATAGGACGGGAAATGCAGAAGTTCATGGGACAACAAAAAAGGTACCGGCCCAAGTATTTCTCATCGAAAAGCAATACTTAAAGCCGATACCAGCGCTCTATAAAGCTCCTGTCGATATTTTAACAAGGACAGTGAGAAAAGACAATACCATCTTATATGGCAGTAACCGGTATACTGTACCTAAAGGCACATACAAGCCTGATTTTAAACTGCATGTACAGGAAAAGGACAATATTCTAATAATAACTAACCCAGACAGCAAAAAAGTGATAGCAGCAAAGGGATTTTTGGGTCTACACAAAAACTTTGAAAAATGATTTTTCCTTTACCAAAGTCGAAGTTCTCTATCATTCTTTTTCCTCCTATTTGCTAAAAACCAGGATCCATTTCTGGCAAATCTCTCATCTTCCTGATATCCGGGTCTAAAATTTTATTTTTATATTTTTTTAAGAATTGTTGTTTTGTAACTGGATGTCCATGAATCGCTCCGCCACTATACTCAATTCTAAAGATATTCAGCCTCTTTACCTTCATATGCCCCTATATAAGCTTCTATTAACTCTTCTTTCTCTTTAATCCGTTAATTCCGGGTCTCCGAATCATTTTTTATTTCATCAAGCCGGCAAGGAGGGGTTGAAGAGGATTGCTTATAAGCCCCCGTAAATACGTGGGGATAATCCCATCCTTTTCCAAGAGATTCCTGTCATTAACTGGAACGGAATGATTACCGGAATTTACGTTAACTAGGTTACGGCTTGTATTTACATTTCCGCTTGAACTTCCATTCGGATTCAAAGCGGGACTGTTGTTTTCAGGTAATTCTCCCGTTTGAGGGGTATCATCGCCTATGCTGCAGATATCTTGAATATGCATTTGAAATTTATTCAAGTATTTTTCTTAAATTGAATATGCTACAATTAATAAAAGTTTACTTGTAAATGTGGTGGATATTAATAAACTTTTTCTGATTAGAAAGGGATATGTTTAGTGGTACAGCACAAAAAAAAGAGTAACGGTCTGGTCCATCAAATATTTTTTATCCGATTTGTTGCATGCACTTGTGTTGTGTTTATTCATGCGATTACCAATACTCTTATAATGTATGATCTGGATCCAATTACAACAAAGGTACTAAAAAATTTGCAGATAGTTATTATGTTTGCCACTCCTATTTTTGTTCTGATTTCTGAATTCGTTCTAGGTTTTTCCAACTCCTCAAAAGGATTCTGGAGAAAGCGCTTGCAATTTATTTTACTCCCGTATCTGGCGATTGGTTTTGTCTACGCAATAGTCCCCTATATTGAGAGAGGCTTTGCTACCTTTGAACTTGTACCTTTTGTAGTGAGACTGCTTAAGATTTACTTTCCAGGAAATTGGCATGGGTATTTCGTTGTTATTATTTTCCAATTTTACATTTTGCACTACTTTTTTAAACATTTACTCGATCGATATTCAGCCAGGGTCATGATCCCGATCTCTTTTATTATCACTTTTGCCTTCTTATACTATACAAACTTTGCACCTAATATCGACCATCCCATCATGCACTGGTACTACGAAAATAAAATTTCCAAGATCCTTATTTTAGGGTGGTTATTTTATTTTGTTGTTGCTTATTATTGTGGCACTCATATTAATACCTTTCAAAAGTTACTGCAGAAATATCGGGTATGGATTTTTTCAGGTACCGTTATAAATCTGGCAGTAATATTATACCTGGTAAACAATAATATTCTTGCGAGCATTTCTTCCAAAAGGGTTGATATAATTCTTTATACCGTTTTTGTGTTTTTATCTTTGTACTATATTGCTACCAAAATGAGAAAGATTCCACGTTGGGTTATGGTTATAAGCCAAACTTCCTATGCAATCTACTTGTTACACCCTCTTTTCCAGGTAAATTTATTGAAGTATATACTACCAAAAGATTTGAATTTAAATTTTGGGATTTATCTTGCTCTATTAACCATCATAGGAATAATTGGACCTGCAGGAATTGCACTCCTGTTCAATCGCTGGAAATATGGTTCATTGATAGTGGGAAAGGTTCGCTTCCTGGAAAAGAAAGAGAAAAATGTCTCTGTACAGAAAGCAAAGGCATTATAGGGCAAGCACCTGCTCTAAAAAAGTTGATTTCTTCCAGATCTCCCCTTCTGGTTGGTTATTACGACAGCCTGTTATCAAAATTAACCGGTTCTTTCCTTTGAAAACAATAAAAGATAAAGCAGGCTAATAAGCTGTACACCAACAAGGATGGCTATATATTTTCCGATTGACCAAAAAGTAATATAACTTTCAAACGCTCCAATTAATACACACATAGCCATCGTCCATATGTATCTCTTTATAAAAGCCCATATTGAAAATGCTACAGAGACACCAAAAATCACCAATGACAAAGGGCCGGCAATATCCCAAAAATAAGGACTCACTTTCAAAATCACCACCATAATAATATTGTATTATCCCGCTTAAATTCATATTAAAAACTGTTTGAATCATATAGTCAAGCCATTTTCAAAAAAGGACCTGGTTTCCTTAATGGATTTCAAGTCCTTTTTTCTTGTCCAAAAACCATATCCAGATTAGTGTCCCACCCAAAATCGATCCGGACAGACGCTACTCTTTCATAAATCACTCCAACCAATCTTTAAATATATTAGATAGAAAATTATTAATAAACAAAAAATAGCTCTTTCTCACTATTCTTTTATTCTTTGTTCAAAGATAAACTAATGGTGGTTGATTTCTTGAGAATATTAGGAGGAAAACAGATTGCAAGAACTTATCAATGATGTGGATTTCTACTGGGAATTAGTCAGAAAGAACATTGGTGTTTACACAAAAGAAGAACAGCAACGGTTAAAAGAAGCAAAAGTAATCATTTTCGGTTTGGGCGGAGTTGGTGGGGTACAGGCCATTCTGGCTGCCCGGATGGGAATCGGACATATTACAGGGATTGATCCGGACGAATTTGAAATCTCCAATATGAACCGTCAGATGCTCGCCTCCACATCAGTGTTGGGGCAAGCCAAAGCCAAAGTTGCCGAGGATACGGTGAAAAAAATTTACCCTTCCATTTCAACCCGATTTATCCAGGCGAACGTGGATGAACATAATGCCGCTCTTCTGATTAAAAACCACGATGTGGTGATTGAAGCTGTCGACGATATGCCCTCCCGGGTGATTATCCATCGCACCGCCCGTGAATTGGGCATCCCCAGTGTCGGAATGTCGGGCAGTCCTCCCCATCGCGGATTCGTTTCCTCCTTTTTCCCGGACGGGGTTCCTTATGAAGATGTCCTCAATTTGCCCGGAAAAGGGATGAAACTGACCGACAGGGAGTTGCGGGAGCAAATTGCGAATATCAAAAAGAAGCGGGCATGGTACTCCGTGGAACAGGGTGCACCCCGTGAATGGGCAGAAGCATTTTGCTCCGGTAAAGCCGGTTGGATTATCACTCCTGTACGGGCAATGCTCCTGGCTACTTTCAGTTTCCACGAAGCTGTTCAGATTCTGACAGGCCAAACCCCCATGGCTCCCGCTCCCAAGGCTGTTCTGATCAATCTGGATTCCGAGCAGCCTGTACAAGTCAAAACAGCTCCGGATGGCGGTTGGAATTATGCACATCTCTAAAAAAAATGGCAAAAGGAGGCCAACTCATGGCCAATTCAGAGAACTCCCATCAATATGAAGAAATCTTTTCTCGCAATATCGGAGTTATTTCCAGAGACGAACAGGAAAAGCTGAAGCATGGTCGTGTAACTGTTGTCGGAGCTGGCGGGGTAGGAGGAATCGCCTTGATTCAGTTGGCCCGAATGGGTGTCGGCCAGATCCACGTTATCGATCGCGATGTATTTGAAGCAAGCAATTTAAACAGGCAAATGCTGAGTACCTTGAGCCGTCTTAATAATAGCAAGGCCGAATCGGCCAGAGAAACATTGAAAGACATCAATCCGGAAATAGAAGTCCGAATAACAAAACAATTCGTAACCGAGGACAATGCGGGAGAACTGCTTAAGGATACCGATGTCATTATCGATGCGACGGATCATCTGGTTGCCCGGTTAATCATCCACCGGACAGCGGCCAGACTCGGCATTCCTTCGATCTGGATCGCTGTGACGCCGCCATTTCGGGGAGGAGTCATGTCATTTACCCCCAACTCTGCTCCTTATGAAATCGTACTTAGTCATCCTTCTTACAAGCAACCTTTGACAGATGAGATGAAAGAAAAGATCAACGCGTTAAAAGATGGACGGGCTCTTCATTCCGTGCAGCATGGAGCAGATAAAAACTGGGCTGATGCCTATGTTAACAGGGAAACACCTTGGGCAGTCATCGCTCCGGTGGCCAATATCGTTGGGTTATTAGCCAGCTTCGAAGCATTCAAGTTTCTTGTTCAAAGAGAAGGCCTGAAACCCGTAATCGGTCCGGACCTGATCCGGGTCAACCTGGCCAGCCGCCAAATGGTTGAAGTACAGACCCCGGATGAAGGCAGCTGGGACAATACAGTCTTGTAAAGTGAGGAATGAAAATGGTTTCTGCAGTGATTTCCCTTTTGTTGATCGCACTGGCATCCACACTTTTCAAAGACTATTTGCTGGCTTTAGCAGCTATCCTCCTGCTGCTTGTCCATCTGTTGCAAATAGAGTCTGTCACAACCGCTCTACAGAAATATTCGTTTGGTATCGGAATTTTTTTCCTCATGGTATTTCTTTTATTTCCACTGGCGAGTGGGAAATTCGATCTCATTGAAATGGCAAAAGGGCTGTTTAGCCCAATCGGGTTTATTGCTCTTCTGGCCGGGCTAATCATTTCCAGTATTGGCGGAAAAGGGCTTGGAATTCTGCCATCCCAGCCGGTAATCCTGTTTGGCGTCATGACTGGAACACTGATCGGTGTTCTCTTTTTCCGCGGATTGCCCGCCGGATTAATCATTGCCGCCGGAATTGTCGCTTTGTCCAAATATTTTATTTCGCCGTAGATGGAGGGAAATATGAAAACCCGCAAAAAAACTTTGCTGCCGGGAATCGCCAGCACTTTATGTCTGGTTGGTTTGTTAAGCGGATGTCAAACGGACATAAATTCTTTCGCTCAAATCAAGCCGAAAAACATCGTCCTGGAGGAGAGCAAAATCCCCAGTCCGGATGCAGATAACAAAATCTATCTTCGCCATAAGAAATTGTCCAGCCAGGACACCCCCACAGCTGATGAAGTCGTACTTTTTTTGGAACCTTTCAGTGTCCCTACCGCCAGAGCGTTTGATGTCCCTGGTTACTCCTGGATGGATGATTTCGCCAAAAGGGGGTACGACACCTGGGCCATGGATTTCCGAGGTTTCGGGCAATCCGACCGCCCCAAAGAAATGGATGCCCCCCCTCGGCAAAATCCGCCTGTCGTAACGCATCAGGAAGCTTTGAAAGACCTGGATGCTGTTATCAATTACATCAAGCAAAAGCAGAACGTGGATAAGGTGAATCTTGTCGGGTGGTCATGGGGCGCTGTAGTTGCCGGGGAATATGCTGCCATGCAACCGGAAAATGTCAATAAACTGGTGCTCTATGGATTTATGCATGGTTTTTCTCTCCCTTCCATGACAGAGCCTTTTGAAAACAAACAAAAACCAGGAGAGTTTAATCACCAATCCCCGGCTTATCAGGTGGTCGATTTTGAAACGGGAATGCACCACTGGCACATGATGATGAATGGAAGACCGCTTGCCTCCAGAGAAGCGATGGAACAAGTTGAACACGTGTTTACTGCATCTGATCCAACAGGCAAAAACCGGGCAGACCATGCAATTCGCCGTCCAATGGGCCCTTTAAAAGACCTTTTCTCCATCTGGACCAGTCGCCCTCTCTATGATCTATCTCAAATCACCACGCCTGTACTAGTTATCTATGGGGATTCTGACTTCTTTGCCGAAAAAAATGTCCTGAAAAAACTGACCGGTACAAAAGAAAAGAAAGAAGTTGTTATCCCCGAAGCAACCCATTGGGTTCTGTATGAGAAAAACAGGGGCATGTTGCTGGACGAAACCGATCTGTTTTTAAGAAAGAATTAGAAGCGGAGGGGAAGAAAGATTGGCACAGCTTAAAATTCTTGACTCTACACTCAGGGAAGGTGAACAATATCCGGGAGTCCGGTTCACCAGTCAGGACAAAATTTGCCTCCTTCATCTTCTTGAAGAGTTTCAGGTTGACCTCGTCGAAGTTGGCCATCCTGGTATATCTCCGGAAGATGAGCAAATCTGCAAGGAAGTGGCCAATGAAGCTCGCCAGGCAGAGATCCTGATGCACGCCCGGGCTGTTTCAAAGGAGATCCAGGCTGTATATCGGGCAAATGCCCAATGGATAGGGATTTGGGCCTCGATTAATCCGGTATCTCTTACATCCAAATTCCGGGGAAAATCTCCGACAGAAGTTAGAGACCAGGTGGCCTTTGCTGTACAGGAAGCGAAAAGACTGGGGCTTCGGGTACGGTTTACCATTGAGGATGCCTCCCGGACTTCCTGGGAAAAACTTCTTTATCTGGGAAAAGCGGCTGTCAATGCTGGAGCAGATCGAATCAGCCTTGCCGATACAATCGGCATTTGGGAACCAGTAACTTGCGGGAAAGTGGTCAAAAAAGCGATCAAAGAACTGCATCCGGATATTGAAATCCATCTGCACAATGATTTGGGATTGGCACTGGCCAACGCTTTGGCGGCAATTGATGCCGGAGCATCCGTCATTGACACTTCCATTTTGGGAATTGGAGAAAGAACCGGTATTGTAGATCTTCTCCAGCTGGCCGTACTTTTGCGCGAAAAAAGAGACTGCCACAAATTTCCGTTGAAACAGATTCCACAGCTGTCTCAGGCATTACAATGGGCAACCGGCTTTCGTCCCGACTCCTTAAGGCCAGTAACAGGAAAAAACGCCTTTACCCATACATCAAGATACCATGTAAAGGCAGTGGAATTAGACCCCCGCAGCTACGAGCCTTATCCGCCGGAACAGGCAGGACGTACGCAAACTGTTTTGCCCAAACGATCCTTGCTCGCCGACTCCAAACTTCCCTTTTCTTTACACATTGGAACACCTTTTGAAAAAGGGGCTGCCGAATTGAAGTATCACCGCAATGGTCCCGGAACCCGATGGGTACTCATGGACAACCGGGTGGATCCACGTTCCACGCTGTATGTCATTCAACGCTTTTTTAACGATGACCCCCCGGAAAATCATGTGGACCGGCATACGCACCATTGTGACAGTGTATTTGTCTTCTGGGGAGATGCTCCGGACGGCACCGGTTTAACCTGCTGTGTGCAGCTGGGAAATGAAGAAAAAGTTGTCCACAGCCCGGCATCCGTATTTATACCGGCCGGTATAGAACATGCCTATTACTATATCGAGGGCAATGGAACGTATACCAATATCGTCCTCGCACCAGAATATAATCGAAGTTTGAAAGAGTCGGCCCGTGCCGTGAAACCATCTGTTTAGCGTATCTTCTCACCGCAATCAGATTTGCTTTACCATGAATGTGATTTTTGCCAATAATTTATGGATTTTTGGCCAATCGACCGGAGGAAGTCTCCTTGTGGGAAATTCAATGTATTTATGTATGGGAAGTGTTCAATCCTGGAAGCGATATGATTGGGGTCTCAGCTTGTGGGGAATTGAATAAAAAAGGAGCTTGTCGACAAAGTTGGAGAAAGCAATTTTCAGAAGCAGAGTGACCTTGATGCCGCTCTCAAGCGAAAGCATTCACTTCCAGGGAAAACGGGCGAAACTGTTTGAGCGCATGCGAGTTTTGAGCCCGCCTGGTAGTGAATGCTGAGCGCCATGACTGCTTCTTTTCAGAGCAGAGAAGGAACGGAGTCCTAAAAATTGTCTTCCTATATATTTTTTCTACAGTCCGTAAGGAACCTGAGTAATCCCATCCCCCCTCCCCCCCTGACGCTCGCTTTCATCCCTATAACTAAATCCATGGAATTTTCTCACTTGCAAAAATATAAATTTTCTTTTACCGGAATTCGCTGAACCGGGAACCGTTTTTGTCGATTTCGTTCAATATGGACAGTTCTTCATCCGTAACCGGTTTAAATGGATGAAATTCCGCGTGTTTTTCCACATTGAATCCCGTATTTTCCACTACTTTTACAAAGGTACTATTTGGAAAAACGGTGTACAGACGTAGCCTTTGATCACTTTCAGATTGTTTGAATATGGCAACAGGTGTAATTACATATTCCGTATTACCGGCGGCAGTGACAACATCCAGCTTTTCCACGAAAGAACGTTTGTCATGAATTGTTTTCCAGAGAATACCTCTTTTTACTGTCGGAAGCAACGCAGCACTTCCCGCCCCGCCAGGCAAACGAACTTTAGGTTTATTAAAGGAACCGATGGCGCTTAAATTGACACGGCCAAATTCATCAATTTGCGCACCGCCCAGAAAAGCTACATCCAGCCCTCCACGGGCGGACAAGTCAAAAATATCCGCGAGTGTAAATTCAGCAATCGCTCCTTTACGCAAACCTCCCCCCGCCGTTGAATAAAGGGAAAATCCAGCCGGTTCGGCATCTACGCTGCCGGCAATGCTGAGATATACCGAATTTTTGGCATGCAATCGCCTGGCCAACTGGATCGCAATTGCCGGAATCGGGGAAGCAACACCATGGAAAACCCGTTCCCCATTTCTTATGAGTCGGGCCATGGAGATTGTCATGTAATCAGCAGGATGCAATTGTTCTGTCGCCCTAGACATATTCCACACCGTCCTTTATTTTTTCCAGAAACCCTGATGAATCCTGTAAATACTGTCTAATAACATGTGCGTCAATGGTATAGAGCGGAGAGCAACTCCCCGGAGCAGCCCCTCTCTCGGCAAGTACCACACTTTCAACAAGGAAACCGGGTACTTGCGGCTTAACTGTCCAATCAGAGGAAGAAATGACCTTTTCCGTCGTGACAATAACCCGTTTGGCTGCTTTTACCATGATCAAGTCCTCATACACCGCACCATCGATATACGCGTTTCCTTTTTCGTCGGCAATATTGGTATGAATCACGGCAGTATCAGGCCTGAGCGCTGAAACAACCGCTGTTTCCTGGCCAGAAAACGGATCGGTTACTTTTTTTACAAGACCGGTTAATTTCGGCAGATCACTTCCCTGAAATCCGTTAATTGGTTGAAACGGGACACCATAAATACTGGCACGAAGCCCGGCAATAACACTGGCGCAAGCATGCTCATGTACGGTAATTTCCTGATTTTGCACACCTATGCGGTAATTAGGCGCCAACCCAAACATTTCAAAGCCGATATAACCGGCATAAACAGAAGAGATTGATTTGGCCAGGGCCAGTAAATCGACATCCAGAGCTCCAGCTGTTTTAAGCAATGAAAGATCTTTTTTTTCTTGGCGAATTAATCCCATTACAAACGCAACCGGTGAACGATGCAAGGCATTTCCGCCTAACGCCAATAACGCACCGTCAGAAATTGAGGCAGCAGCTTCTTCCAGTGAAACCTGTTTTGTCATATTCATTCCTCTTTTCTTTATTATTCAGGAAAGTACAATTCCATCCGGGTCCAAGTTATGCAGTGTTGCAAGTTCTTTTTCTGTCGGAGTCCCCACATAGGTCCAATTTCTGTTAATTTCAATCGGGAATGAGCTTTGTTCTTGTACATCCTCCAGCGTATAACCCTCAAACAATTGAAGCAGCGTCATCTTTCTGGTTACCTCATCAAAGCCGTAGATACCGATTTGTGTGATCACACGATATGGACCGGAATTGCGCGGCAAGCCTGCTTTTTCCCGTTCTCCGGGTCCATTCAAATATCCGGGACTGGTTAAAAAATCCAGTTTTTTTACGAACCTTCTGCGATCCTGCCTCATAAGAATAATGTTTTTTTCGCAAAGAGAGGCGATATCGGCTCCGCCGCCGGAACCGGGCAGACGTACTTTGGGGTGTTCCCAGTCACCGATTACTGTAGTATTCAGATTGCCAAATTGATCAATTTGCGCACCTCCCAAAAAGCCGTATTCAATCCAACCGGCTTGAGCAAGGCTCATTACGTAATCCATCGAACTCACAACTACACCATTTTCATACGTCAGGGATTCACTAACCTGAATTGGCAAACGGCCAGTCGGTTTGCCGCCCACACCTCCTCCTTCATAAACGAGCAAAAGGTCTGGTGCATGGGTATTTAATGCCAGTACGGAAGCCAACAGAGGCATTCCGGTTCCCACATATACCGCAGTTTCTTCAGGTAACAGACGGGATGCGGCAATAATCATTTGTTCTGTCTCAGTCGCCATATTATCCTCTCCTTTTAGCTACTTTGGGGAAGTCTGCCAGTTTTTTCTCGATCTTTTCCAGGTTGTAGAGAACACGCACCCCGCCGATTTTTTCCAGATAGTCATAATGATTTCTGCTTGAATATACGTACTTATCCATGTATTGAGCAATGGTTTTCTGTTTCAGGGATGCGTCAAGCCATTCCTGCCAGTGATCCTCATCAAAAGAATAAAGCCCCGGAACCTGGTTGGGATGGGAACCATAAGGCACCTCAACAACAGCATCAACGACAAAGTACGGAATTTTTGTATGCGCCGGATCGTTTTTGATCACTTGTTCATCGACGATCTTTTCAGCCGTGATGATCACAAATTTCGCTGCATGCGCAATTTCAACATCCTCCGCAATATTTCCGTCAATCTGGCAATTACCAAATTGATCTGCACGGTGCACATGAATAATGGCCACGTCCGGGTAACATGCCGGAAGTAGTTCTACAGGCTCGTTGGTAAACGGATCAATAATTGTTTTAGAACCACTGTACTGCAATGTGTCCGTTCCGAGAGAAGAACGCGTCGGATAAAAGGAAAGACCCTTCATGGCAGCAGTAAACCGCCATTGAAACGCGGCGTTCGTCGTTTCCGACAAAACCTTCAACCGCCCGGATTCCACCGCTTTTCTCGCTGGCAGAGACAACCCACGGATTTCATCGGCAAAACCATAGGAAACTTCTGCTTTGGAAACATTACCTGCTGCCGCAAGCAGTTGCCAGTCATGCTGTGAGCCTTTGGTACCAACGGTCAAATTGCCTGTTCCCTGGCGGATAATTTCATGAACAGCGGCGATTGGGTTTCTGACTGACCCCATCCCGCCAAAGACAATATAATCTCCATCCTTCACTCCGTTGGAAATTGCTTCTTTCAGGGTAGTCATCTTTTTCCTTTGGGCCATAGACTTGTGTTTTTTCCGGTATTCCCGCATTTCGTCAGGATGTTTCCAGCCATACAGGCGGGATGTTTCTTTTGCAATAGTCAACTTCTTTTCCCCCTTTTACACTTATCTAATAGAGCTTGCAGTCACTGAATTCAGCTCAAAGGTACAGACTGAGTCATGGAAACAATAAAAACGGCCTCTTAAAATTAGAGGCCGCCAGTTTACAAAAATGGAGTATCGCCTCTTATATTTCAGATTTGAAATCTGCTGGAATTGGCACCGTTTGAAAAAATATTCAATGGTTGCCGAGGCTTCACCGGGCCAGTCCCTCCACCTCTCTGTATAAGAGTATTTATAATATTGGCTCTTCATTTATCATCATTTTAATCATATTATTCCGAGTTGTCAACTATGTTTTATATATATTTTTTTGCTTTCCTTTACAGCCAGAATTAATTTCTCTCATGGCAAACTAACACCAGATCCATTCAGGATATAACAACAAAATTGTTTTAACTGGCATTGGGAAGGAGAAACTGAATGCTGTGACTATTTCAGATCAGAATCCTTATTTTATTGTACCGCACTTAAAAACTGCCGTTTTTCCAATGACGAAAATGGCACAATTCATCATTTTAATATTTCCGCTTTATGAAACCGTTTACAAATATAATTTTTCTTGTTAGTATACTTGTATACAAGTATTCAAGTAAAAAGAGGTGGTCAATTGAAAGGAATTTATCCTGAAAAAAGATTTTCGGAATCTTCCATCGGGCAACAGGTAGCGGCTGACTTAAGGATGAGAATTGTTTCCAAGGATTTGGGAAGTGGCACAGTTTTATCTGAGAATAAATTATCTGAAGAATACAATGTCAGCCGATCCCCGATCCGTGAGGCCTTGCGCGTGTTGGAACGGGAAGATCTGGTTCAGTTAAAACGGATGGGTGCCAAGGTAATCGGGATTACTGAAAAAGATATTGATGAAATTTATGATGTAAGACTGATGATGGAGTCCTTCGTTTTTAGACATTTGTTGGAAAAAGAAAAAAACGATGAATTGGTCAGAGATCTAAAAAAAATTCTTGAAATGATGAAAATAGCAATTAAATATAAAGACGCTGATGAATTCTCGTTCAGGGACGTTGAATTTCATGAAACAATCATTAAATCGATTAATCATCGTTACATTGGAATCCTTTGGTCCAATATAAAACCGGTTATGGAATGCCTGATTTTGTTGGACATGAGGCACAGAATGGAAGAAAACTATGAGGATTTCAAGCGGGTGATCGATAACCACAGGTTACTGATCCAATCAATACTGGAAAAAGACGTTAACCTTGTGGAAGAAGCCTTTTACAGAAATTTCAATGATGTGAAGAAGAATTCAGACGGTTTATGGACAAACCCTGAATCTTTAAAGAGAGCGAATGACTATCATGGATAAAAACAGGTATATGCTTGGGGTTGACCTTGGGACAACCAGCACCAAAGCCGTATTGTTCCGCGAAAATGGAGAAATTGTTGCATCTGAAAGTAACGGATATGAATTGTACACTCCTGATATATATACCGCCGAGCAGGAGCCGGAAGACATCTTTCAGGCAGTTCTTCTGTCCATTGGCAATGTAATGAAAAAATCCTGCATCGATCCCAAAGATCTTTCATTTATTTCATTCAGCAGCGCCATGCATAGCGTGATTGCCATCGATGAAAATAATCAGGCACTGACACGCTGCATCACTTGGGCGGATAACCGCAGTTCCAAATGGGCTGACAAGATCAAGGAAGAACTTCATGGACATGACATCTACACCAGAACGGGCACACCAATTCATCCCATGTCCCCTTTATGCAAGATTGCCTGGCTGGAACATGATGTTCCGGAGATTGCCTCCAAAACGAAAAAATATATCGGGATCAAAGAATATGTGTTTTATAAACTTTTCAACCAATATGCGGTGGATTGTTCGATCGCATCTTGCACCGGATTAATGAACCTTGAATCCCTGGACTGGGATCCGGGTGCGTTGCAAGCTGCCGGGATCACAGAAGAAAAATTGTCTCCAATCGTATCCACGACTGAAGTATTTACCGGCTGCAACCGAACCTGGGCCAAACAGATGGAAATCTTGCCGGAGACACCTTTTGTCATTGGGGCAAGTGATGGAGTCCTGTCCAATATCGGTGTCGGTGCGGTAAAAAATGGCGAAGTGGCTGTGACGATCGGCACAAGCGGAGCGATCCGGACCGTGATTCCCAAACCGCAAACAGATCCGAAAGGACGTATCTTTTGTTACGCGTTGACCAAAGACTACTGGGTTATTGGTGGGCCCGTCAATAACGGTGGCATTGTATTTCGCTGGATTCGGGATGAACTGGCAGCAAGTGAAACGGAAACAGCCAAACGGCTGGGAATGGATCCATATGACGTTTTGACCAAAATTGCAAGTCTGATCAGGCCAGGTGCTGATGGATTGCTGTTTCTCCCCTATTTGTCCGGAGAAAGAGCTCCCTTTTGGAATGCGAATGTCCGCGGTTCCTTTATTGGCTTGACTTTAAGCCACAAACGGGAACATCTCATTCGCGCTGCCCTGGAAGGAGTCATTTATAATCTGTATTCCGTATTTCTGGCATTGGCCGAAGTAATGGATTATCCAGTAACATCCATAAAAGCAACTGGCGGCTTTGCCAGATCAGAGTTATGGCGGCAGATGCTGTCAGATATATTTGACCAGGAAGTGATTGTTCCGGAAAGCTATGAGTCCTCTTGTTTGGGAGCCTGTCTGTTGGGACTGTATGCTTTTGGGCGAATTGATTCTTTCGATGTTGTGGAAGACATGATAGGAGAAACACATAAACACAAGCCGAATCCCTCCAATGTCCAGAAATATCGCAAACTGGTTCCGATTTTTATCCGCCTTTCGCGGACTTTGGAAAAAGAATATGGATCGATCGCTGAATACCAATCAGAGTTGAACGAGTAAAGACTTCAGACGGTTTGAAGCAATTAAACCATGATTGGAGTGAAAACAATGGAACATATATTGCCATTGCTGATCGTTGCTGCAGGAATCGGTGTTTTGTTATTTCTGATTACAAAAATAGAGCTGAACACGTTTATTTCACTTATCATCACAGCCTTTCTGATCGCTTTGGCATTAGGCATGCCGCTGGATAAAATTGTCGAGTCGATTGAAGGCGGAATGGGCGCTACATTAGGCAGTATCGCACTAATTTTCGGGTTTGGCGCCATTCTGGGCAGGCTGGTAGCTGATGCTGGCGGTGCACAGCGAATTGCTGTTACATTAATTAATAAATTTGGACAGAAAAACATTCAATGGGCGGTTGTGATTTCTTCCTTTATTATCGGTATCGCCCTGTTCTTTGAAGTAGGTCTTGTTCTACTGGTTCCGATTGTTTATCAAATCGCCAAACAGTCAAAAGTGTCCATTTTATATCTGGGAATTCCAATGGCTACGGCACTATCAGTTACGCATGGATTCCTGCCTCCTCATCCCGGTCCGACAGTCATTGCCCAACAGTACAATGCAAATATTGGAATGGTATTAATATATGGAATTATTCTCGCTATTCCGGCTGTAATTATTGCCGGTCCATTATTCACCAAACTTGTCAGGAAAATCAGTCCAAAATTATTTCAAAAAAAAGATTCGGGAGATATCAACTCAATCAGCAGCAGTAAAACTTTTAAACTTGAAGACACTCCAGGGTTTGGAATCAGTGTTTTCACTTCCCTGTTGCCAGTGATCCTGATGGCTTGCACAACCATTGTCGACTTGATTCAGGATCTTGGCAACGTGCCGGACAACTTCCTTTTTAACATCATTCATCTGATCGGGGAACCAACAACAGCCCTGCTCATTTCTGTCTTGCTTGCGGTCTATACAATGGGTGTGAAACAGAATATCCCCATGAAACAGGTTATGCAATCTGCAGAAGAATCTATCCGCGCCATTGGGATGATGCTGCTCATCATTGGCGGCGGCGGAGTCTTAAAACAGGTCCTGATTGATGGCGGTGTAGGTGATTCCGTATCTGCCCTGTTTACAGGCAGCCAAATATCACCACTGTTATTGGCATGGCTGATTGCAGCAATCTTGAGAATTGCACTTGGTTCAGCAACTGTTGCTGCCTTGACAACTGCCGGTCTGGTGATTCCGTTGATGCAGGGAACCAGTGTAGATCCAACATTGATGGTTCTGGCCACCGGTGCTGGCAGCCTGATCGCTTCCCATGTCAACGATGCAGGCTTCTGGATGTTCAAAGAATTCTTCGGTCTCAGTCTGAAAGAAACTTTTTTAACATGGACATTATTGGAAACGATTATTTCAGTTGTCGGCCTGGCAGGCGTCCTGATTCTCAATATGTTTGTTTAAGAGTGGCATGTATCGCTCCCGATCCAACCTGTACAAAAACCCCCCCTGTCTTCCAATAAGGCAGGGGGGTAAACTGTGTTATCCTTTTTTTGATGCTAACATAAACTTGTCTATTATCAAGGCAAGTGCTCCATCACCCGTTACATTTGTTGCCGTTCCAAAACTGTCCTGTGCCATGTAAAGGGCAATCATCAACCCAATTGCCTCTTTATCAAAACCAAGCATTGAGGCAAGAATACCTGTTGCCGCCATCACAGCCCCACCTGGAACTCCCGGAGCAGCAATCATAACCACTCCCAGCATCATAATGAAGGGCAGCATCTGGAAAAAGCCGGGGATACTGTAACCATCAAGCACAGCCATTGCTGCGATCGAACAACTGGTAATTGTAATCGTGCTTCCCGAAAGGTGGATAGTCGCATTCAAGGGAATACTGAAGTTGGCAATTTCTTCCCGCACGCCGTTTTCTTTGGCTTGCCTTAACGTAACCGGGATAGTTGCCGCGCTGCTCATGGTTCCAAGAGCAGTGAAGAATGCTGGCAACATTGTTTTCAGGAGAATAAACGGATTTTTCCGGTTATAAACTCCGGCAATGGTATACAGAATAAGCAACCATACCCAATGGGTGAATATGGCCACAACCAGGACAATCCCAAAGACCCGCAATGTCTTGAAGACGGTTCCGGCTGCAGCAAGTTCCGCGAAAATTCCTGCGATGTAAAAAGGAAGAAATGGAATAATTATTTTAACAATTACTAGTTCAATAATTGACTTTCCTTCATCAAAAGCTTTCATCAGCACCTGACTGTTTAACTTGGCAATGCCTATCCCGAATACAAAAGCCAACACCAGTGCTGTAACAACACCCATTACTGGTTCAATCTCAAAAGCCAGGAAGCCTTCAAGCCCTTTTCCTTCTTCTGGTGGTGCTCCTCCTGAAGCAATAAACGGCATGATAAGTGTTGCTACAAAAAAAGCACCGATTCCAGCGATCAGTGTGGAGGTATATGCAGTACCGATCGATACTCCCAATAACTTTCCGGATTCATTGCCAAGTTTGGAAATTCCCGAAGCAATAAAAAATAGGATAATTAGCGGAATAGAGAAATTGATGAATTCACCGAAAACATCTTTAAATGTTATGGCGAGGCGGGTAATCCAGTCAATCCCTGCCAAACCAATTAAAATACCGACAATAATTCCAGCGACTAGCTTTGCAATTAGTTTCATCATCCACCAACTTTCTATTTGGAATTTTTTTTAAAAATAAAATTGTGTTTAATGTAAATATATGTTTAAATATATCTTGTAATTATATAATGTATCATTTTGTATAATTAATCAATATAAAGATTAATAATCAAAATAGTAGCTTTATTGAGTTTTTTGCTATTTTAAACTTTTTAATCAGTATCTGACCATCTATTTTCCCTAATCCCGGCTTGGCAGAAATTTTTTTGCGAAATAAAAAAGCAGCAAATAGATTATCGGCTCTCCAAAGTGGCCTGTTTCCAATAATGCTTTCTGCACTTATTTTGTCACCTCTGCCAAACAACTGAAAGAAACCCTATCATTCAGTTGTTCCAATTAGTAGAATGCAGATACACAAAAAGTCTGTCAATGACAGACTTCCGGATTTTACTCTCGCTCTTTCAGGGGCTGTTCTTTTCTTTGTAGATGAAAATCAGTGTATAAAAAACGAGACCAACAACAGTCATTGTCATCCCCAGCCAGCCGGTATCCATCATAAACTTCTGCGCTTTTGACGAGTAAATGATTAATGAGCGAGCCAACAAGACAAGTCCTGAAAAAGACAGGAAATCGGCAAATATCTCTCCTGTGCCCAATTTTTTATAACTCATGAACCAAAGCCAGTATAAAATGAAACTTACCAAAACAGCTACGGACAATTCAATCCATTGGATACTCAATTCGCCGTCCCAAAGCCCTCTGACCCATTGCCTTGTGACCAGTACAACTGCCATCGCAATCCCGAGCAGGTCAAGGCAAACCCAACGCATTCGGGATTCGAGACGGGCCAAGTAAATAACCAAATAGATGGCCGCAATCAATATTCCGATCCATTTGCCGCTTTCAGGAGGAGCGAAATAAACCACAGACCATTTGTATTCCATGATCAATGAAGGGTGCAGCAAAACAGGGCTCAATTTCCAACCCAATACGCCGATCACTATCGCTTGCACAATCGTGTCCCCATCCCAGGCTGACTCATATTTCATTTTCTTGGCCACCAGATGTGCCAATAACATTCCCAAAAAGCCGCCCGCAAAAAGAACGATCCACTCCAGGCGCAATGCTATTGGCCCGATTTGTATTGATTCCATCTCGATCCCCTGCCAATTGTACAAATTTCTTTTAGATCACGATCGGGTAAATCAGCCGACAATATTCCCCTGATCCGTTACTGGAAGCCCGTTTTTCTGTTCGGCCACAACCCGTTTAAAAACATATCCGGGGCTATAAGTGCAAATCAATAGTTGACTTCAATTTGATCCTGAATTTGATTCCATACCAAAACAAATTTTAACAGATTAAACTAATACTAATATATTAATAGCGAAAGATGGCAATTGCGGCTCTTTTTCAATTGGAACTCACTCTTGGTTCGTCCGGCTTTGGTTTTTTTCCAATTATAAAGGAAACACGCTGGAAAATAAGCCCGTTTTTTTAATAGGAAAATTTTCCCGATCGGTTTTCAAGCCAGACCTCAATCATGTGCTTTCCATCCAACAAGCAAATATGTTGGCACTGCCCAATAACGGCCAAACACGCTTCATAGGCAGAATCAAGTTCAAGCGGATAACAATGGATTTGCGAGACTCTTTCTTCTTGTCCCTGCCAGGCGGCCAATCGGGGAATATCCGTCTCATGGGAAACTGTCAAGTTAGACATTGGTACAGTCAGGCCGTCTCGTGTCGCTTTCAAAATTGCTTCCTTTTGGGTCCAATACTGGAAAAATGCAACCTCTTTCTCGCGGTTTGAGAGTTTTTTCCACTGCTTGCGTTCCTCCACTGACAAAACATGGCCGATCAAATCTTTCCAATGATGGTCTGATGTTCTTTTTTCAATATCGATTCCGATTGGACAGCTTAATGCCAATGCAGCAAGAACCCAATCACCGGAATGGGAAATATTAACTTCAATCGGATGCTTCTCAAGTACCCGGGGATTACCGTGCGGCTTATGGCATTGGAGACATTCTCTGGAAATTTGTATTTCTTCAGGAGACTTCTCCAAAAAATGTGACACCAGCAAACGCAATAATCCAAACGAAATTAACGCACGCTTTCGATCTTCCTGTTTGCGATATGATTGGTAACGCCTTGTTTCCGTTTCATCCAATATGGTTTCCAATTCGGAAGCGGCGGCTGATAGCGGAGTAGACCAAACATATACCCATCCCGGGATCAATTTCGGTTTCATCTTTTTCCGTCACATCCGTTTCTTTTAATAATCCAGTTTCATCCTGATCCATTTTTCCAGTTCCTGAGAGATGACCGCCAGCATCGATTCTTTAAACGAATTCATGAAAAAGTGGTCCCCCGGATATGTATAATAATGAAAATAGGAGTCCGTATGCTCATTCCAGGCGATAAGACCCGCTTCCGATACATCCGGGTCCATTATTCCCCCAAAGGCAACAATAGGGCAGGAAAGCGGTGCAGACGGCTGATATGAATAATTATATACAACAGAAAAATCTGCTCGTAAAATCGGCAAGAAAAATTGCAACAACTCTTCATTCTGCAAAACTTCTTCCGGTGTTCCGTTAAATTTACGCAACCTTTCAACAAATTCCCCATCAGGCAAATGCATCAGATTTTCCTCATCACGCGGCAAATGGGGTGCATTGCTGGCTGCAACAAAGAGAGCAACAGGCTCCTGTCCTTTTGCACGCATGAAACGGGTCAATTCATATGACAATAAAGAACCCAGGCTATACCCATAAAAAGCAAAGGGAAGATCAAGCTGATCCTTGATTTGATCATAGATATCCTCAACCAGCGAATGAATGTCATGGCAAAGCGGTTCTGTCATGCGCCGGCCTCGTCCCGGCAATTCAACAGGGAACCAGTCAACTTCATCCGGCAAGGATTTTTCCCATTGGCGGTATATGTAAGATGAACCCCCGGCATAAGGAAGTGCAAACAATCGGATTCTTTCAGGACTTTGTATATTTTTCAAATCGTAAGACATCGAATTCATCCTTTCTTCTGTTCCCCCGACTAATTGGTATATTCTTCGTTCAATGAACTCTTCCTTTTTTCTTATATACAGAACTCTACTCTTCCATAAAAATAGTTTAAATATCCCAGGCGTTACGCCCTGCCTGCCCCTCTCACTTTAACATATCCTGAAAAGAAACATACAAGGAAAAGGAGAGATTTGATGCGCCCCAAACACAGATCACTCATGGAAAAAAACCGCAAATATTTGGGCAGAACTGTAAAAATCAAACTGATCAACGGATATACTCTCATTGGGAAAATTACAAAAATAAAAAGCGGAGGAATCTATATTGTTCCTCTGCGCAAAAAAAACAGAAATTCCCGCATAATGACATCCTTTTTTTTCTTTCCTGTCTTCATTCCTTTTGCCGCGATCCTGTTTATCAAATTTATTATTTTCTAGCCGGCCGCGGGCAGTTCCCGCTGTCCGCATATTTTTTGGCTGATTACTTGCAAGTATTTTCCCGGATCAGGGAATCACTGGAGATCATATTTACTTCATCAGCTACTCGTACCGCTGATTGAACCGCCCCTTCCACCCATCCGTGCAGATCACTGGTATGCTCACCCGCAAAAAAGACTCTTCCTTCCGGCCTGGCAACTGAAAATGCAAACTCAAGAGACTGTTCCGGCCTGAACATGGCAAACGCTCCCGCCGAATAGGGAAAGGTAGTCCAACTGTGGGAATATCCGTTCACAAATTCACGATAAACCTTTTTTCCATGAAATTTGCACATCTGGCGAAGTGTTTCTTCTATCGTCCTTGTCTGGTTCAAGCTATCCCAAGGCAACGCATCATCTTCCCATGTGTAACTGGCCAAAACTACTCCAGGGCCGTTTGTTCCAATTCCATGACTCGGATAAAACGTAAATCGGATTGGAAGATCTGAAATGGTTTTGCCGCCCCAAAGCCCTTTTTTCTCCCAAAACCGGGTCCGAAATTCAACTCCGATTTTGTTAGAGGGGACATAATGCAATTCGCGAATAGCTTTCCATTTATTGTGAGAAAACGATTCCCGCGGTTCAACATCGACAAACCGCATAAGTGTAAACGGAACAGTCACAATGGCAAGATCTCCGGTTGTTTTCAGGGTACACCCGCTTTTCTCATGAACGGTATGGATCGTAACCTGATGCGGTTCTTGCACGATTTTGGTCATTCGCTCACAAAAGCGAATATGTCTTCCCAATTGTGGAAGAAAAGCTCTCGGCAAGTGGTCTGATCCCCCTGTCACCTCAAAAAAGGATACTTCCGGATTAAAAACTATAGTAACAATATCTTTTATCAATTCAACAAAAGAGAGCTCCGGGAATCCTTCCAGATCCATCAACACTTTGATCATTTCGATCGCACCTTTGGACAACTTAATGCCAAACGGATTATTTCTGAGAAACACTTCCAGAGAATATTCGGCAAACTGCTCATATAACAGATCCCAGTTTCGCTCAGGATCTTCCTGGAGAAAATCCATAACCGGCCGGATCGCTTTTTGTAACAGCTTCTCTGCCGTCATTCCTTTTTCCTCAGGAGCAACCGGATAATTTAATATATCCGGATTCTGCTGATAAATATAGCTCCTTGTCAGCACGCCATTTACATAAATTAGGTCCAGGGGGGAACTGTTAATAAAGGGATTGAGTGCCAAGCCAAATTTGCGTATATAAGCTAACGTCAGCAAGTGGGTATCAGGAAAGCGCATGGCTCCTGCTTCAAAATACTGTCCTCGCGTAAATGGAGAGCGAACGGTATAGATCCGGCCTCCCACCCGATCTGACGCCTCCAGAATCACTACTTGATGCCCAGCCTGTTTAAGAAGGGAAGCTGCCGCCAAGCCGGACATGCCTGCACCCACAATGATGATTCTCTTGGGAAAAGGGGTTGGTGGAAGTCCATACTGAATGATCCTCAGCATCTGTTCTTCCGTTAATTCGGTCGTGCGGTATCTCGGGTATTTCATTTTCCAACACTCTCCAATATTATATTTCGTTAACAGCCCAGCTTTTTGAGGTTATTTTATTCAGCCGGATGAAGAGAGTGCCAAAAACGCCAATCCCAATATTCACAATATAACAACCCACCATTTTGTTTTGATTGACTCTTATAAATGATATATCCATCATCAAAAACCAGTTTTAACAACCAGTAACTTTTTTAAGTATTTCATAGTCTTATCTGAATTAATTGTAGAATATTTTGTTTATTTAAAATAAAATGATTTTAGCGGTTAGTAATAGGAGTTTGGTAAATTCGTCAAAAAAACTTTGGGCTGTACTTGCTTTACTGGCCAGTCTGCTTATGTTCCCATATTCCTCCTTTGCCAGTCAAAATCATTTCCTGACTCCCCAAGCAAAAACCGGATCTCTGGCAAGCCAAAGCCCGCACCCAAAAAGCGATTGCCAATTGGAACAATTACATCCTCCCCCAACCAGGACGAACATCTGGTCACAATTTGAAAAATCAGGGAGCAGTCGGATTACCGGGAGATATCCTAGTCACACTGGATGGAACCAGTTCGGGATCTTTGGCCTGGCATGGCGGACACGCAGCAGTTGTAGCGGACGTCAGCGGATATACGGTTGAATCTTTAGGCAATAAAGGGGATATGAATGGAGTCCGCCATTGGGTCAACGATTGGACAACAAGATATGGAAAGGTAAAAGGGCTGCGGGGCAGCGGAGCCGATGAGACAGATTACAGTTATGCCGCTTCATATGCAAGGCTGCAAATTGGAAAACCGTACAACTACAATTTCTTTAATATCGAAAAAACCAGCAGCTTTTATTACTCCCAGTTGGTTTGGCGCGCTTTTTTCAACCTAAACTTTGATTTGAATGACGGTTGGGCAGTCTGTCCGGTCGATCTCATTGAAAGCCCTCTCTCATACGCTTTTTATTCCCAGGGTTAGACTTGTATCTCCTCTCTGTTCAAAATACCCTCTCTATTTTCCTGCCCTTCATAGCAAGGCTGTTATCGCTTTTTGGCCCTTTAGCGCATACGATAAAATCATGAGGTTCGTTATGAAAACTTTCCTTATTCTTGCAGACTGGGCCGACCTCTCCCTGCAAACAGACAAAATACGCAAATTGAAGAAAACAATCTTCTGCCCGACAATAGCATGGTTATCTTTAACGACTATCAGCAAAACTTGCTCCCTCGTCAACAGACACCTGCAATCACGCAATTTGACAATAATCTGAATGCCTTTATTCGAATAGTCAATCTCTCTAAAATCCCGGTAATCATCACGTTTGGAAGCCTGGGTTCGCAAAATGGTCCGACTCTCCCTGCATTGTCCCGGCTCGAAACAGACCCGGTTGTGATGCCCAGGACAACTTTAAACCCATGGGACGATACCAGCTTTGTCAATACCGTGCGGCAAGCAGGCAGACAAAATCTTTTAGTGGCAGGGGCGATTGCCGAAATCAGCTTAACCTTGCCTGCTGTCTCCGCCGCACGGAATGGTTATACTACTTATGCTCTTGTTGATGTTTCTCTCCCCCTTTCTTCCACCGGACTGTGTATTGTATGTCAACAATTGAAAAAAGCCGGGGTTCATCCCGCCAGCTGGAGCCAGATCGCCGCCTGGATGCAACGTGACTGGCGCCTGTCTCCCGGGAGAATAATGGAAAACATTTTCAGAGAGTATTTATACAAACATAAATAAATTTCTTCGACACAGTTTTTGGAGCGAAACAGGACGATGCGCAAAACTAGTCCGTTATACTTACTTTAACCTGAAATTTACAAGTCACATGTCCCATAGGCATGTGGCTTTTTTAATAAAATAAAAAGAAAAAGAGAGATTTTATAACCATCAACGAGATGATCGCGAATAGCCATTAATTTTTAACGTTTTAAGCACCTCGACATAATATAAATTATATGAATAATGGAGTGTATGCTCCGTTTGTTATCGTTATCGGAGCAAAAACTTTAGTACGAGGTGTCAATAATGTATACCACTGCTTTTAAAGAGTTTACTTCGGGTTCTGCCCGGTCTTACAAAGAAGCCAGCCAATGGCTGCCTGGTGGCGTTTCTGCCAATATCAAATATTTTTCTCCTTACCCACTTGTCATGAGAAGAGCAGCCGGCCCCTATCTGGTTGATATTGACGGAAATTGTTATATTGATTACAACCTGTCATACGGGGCCCTGATTTTGGGACATGGGCATCCGGCGATCTCCCGGGTGATTCAGTCCCAATTACAGGAATTGGGCACCTCTGCTTTTGGAGCACCTCATTTATTGGAACAGAAAATGGCCAAATTATTGGTTAAGCTATATCCAAGTATTGAAAAAATACGTTATACTCATTCTGGGATGGAGGCGGCGCTGCTCGCCATCCGACTGGCAACCGCATGGACAGGGAAAAGGAAAATTGCCAAGTTTGAAGGCCATTATCATGGCAGCTTTGACCAGGTGCTGGTAAGTGTCAATCCATCACAACGCTCCAAGTATCAAGCACCTGTTGCAACAGCTGATTCGTATGGGCTGCCTGATGAAGTCGCCAATAACACCCTTGTACTCCCCTTTAACGATATTGAGCAGACAAGGGTGCTACTGGAAAAACATGCCTGCGAAATCGGAGCAGTAATCCTGGAACCCGTTCAAGCCGGTTATATTCCGCCGGATCCCTCCTTTTTAAAAGAACTCAGGGAACTGACTCGTAAATGGAACATGGTCTTGATCTTTGATGAAGTAAAAACCGGGTTTCGAATGGGCTTGTCCGGAGCACAAGGCTTTTATGGTGTCTCCCCCGATCTGACCGCGCTGGGGAAAGTATTGGGCGGCGGGTTTCCCATAGGAGTTGTGGGCGGTCGGGAAGAAATTATGGAATTGTGTTCTCCCGTTCGCGGCAAAGATATCCTGTCTGCGGAATCTGACGGAGCGTCTGACAAACCTTTGTTCCACAGTGGCACCCATAACGGCCATCCACTGATTCTGGCTGCTGGATTGGCGACCTTGCAACTATTGGAAAACAATGAACTTTATCAGGAGTTGGAGCAAAACACCTTGAAACTGCGTTGGGGAATTGAACAGATTTTGAACCGGTATGGCATTCCTGGCAAAACAGTCGGTGTCGGCAGTATCTTTAACCTGGTTATGACCGATAAACCTGTACGGCAAATTCAGGATGTCCTGCATTCCGATCAAGCCCTGCGCAGAAAACTGGATGCATTCTTACTGGAACAGGGCATTTATGTAAAACCGCTTAACCGCTTTTCAGTGTCTGTCGCACATACCAGGGGAATCGTCGGGGAGACCCTTGATCGATTTGAAAGGGGGATTCGAAACCTGATTGGAAAGGAGGATTTCGTTGTCGCAAGAACCTGACATATTCCAGCGAATTCGGGAAAAGAGCAGCAAAATGAGCAAAGCCCAGCGGCAAATTGCCCAGTATATCGAAAAACATCCAGATACCGTTGCTTTTTTGACTATCGCCAAATTGGCAGGACGAGTTGGAGTTGGCGAAGCTACCGTAATTCGTTTCGCCAACTCCCTCGGATTCTCCGGTTACACTGAAATGCAACACAGTCTCCAGGAGCAATTGCGCAAACGGGTAACAACGGTGGAACGTCTTCATCTGGCAGGAGATATTTATCCGGAAGAACAACGAATTGCTTATGAAGTGCTGAATGATGACATATCCAATCTAAAACAAACCATTCAAATGCTGGATGTAAAAACGTTTGGCCAAGCGGTAAAGAAAATTCATCAGGCTCATAACATCACGGTCATCGCACTGCGCAGTTCCCATTCACTCGGGTTTTTTCTAACATTCTATTTGCAGCTACTGAAGAAAAATACAGAGCTGATTACCGAATCCGATACCATGTTTGAAAAATTATCCACCTTGACATCCAGAGATCTGGTCATTGGAATCAGTTTCCCCCGCTATACTTTCCGTACCATCCAGGCTATGCAATACGTACAAAAACACGGGATTCCTACACTCGCAATTACAGATGCACACAGTTCGCCACTGGCACATGTATCTGATCTGTACTTGATCGCTGCCAGCAACCTTCCTTCATTTCTCGACTCATTCGTCGCTCCTTTAAGTCTGATCAAT
Source organism: uncultured Thermoactinomyces sp. (assembly GCA_965544045.1). GTDB lineage: Bacteria > Bacillota > Bacilli > Thermoactinomycetales > Thermoactinomycetaceae > Thermoactinomyces. The sequence goes on along the minus strand of CBEULT010000001.1, from coordinate 60,341 downwards.
GCCTTGTTAACTGCTGTTGCACAGATGAACAAACCCGAAGTCACACCCCACCTGAAAAACATGGAGCAAATTTGGGAGATGGAAGGAATCTATCACCGGTCGGAAAACAAATAATTTTGAGTAAATAAAAACCTGCCTCCTGAAGATACAGGCGGCAGGTCAATAAATTTTATCTTCTTTCCTGAAAAATACATATCCCGCAATTTATGGGATCTGTTTGCTCATAATAAACAAGTTTAAAAGCCCGGTTGGTTTGATGGAATTTCCGGGAAATTTGCTTCAATACTGTGAGAATGTTTCAAGTAACATAGTAAAGTTTTCCATGTTTTTCTTGGCTTCCTGGAAACCTGCGAAGAAGCGGTCTTTTGTTCTGTCAGGCTATTTCCCTTCAAGGCTTTTAAAATGGCTGTCCCAGGTTGGGAAGATTTGATGACTTTATTCTTTTTTGGCACGAACTCATTAGCAATCTTTCAAATTACATTAAAAAGGATATTTTCCTGATTGAAGACCACGCTATTGATGATTCGCATCCAGTCAACCGGAACTGTAACAATCACATCCAAACAGACAGGCTCCCTCCTTTCCCATGCAAACAAAAACTCAAAACTGAAAGTGAGGAAACGTTAATTTCCCCAGCAAACCGTGTTCAGACTCACAGATTTTTTTATCGGGCAATTACACCGAGAATATGTATCACACAAGACCGAAACTACCAAACAGATAAATCTTCCGTCAATTAAATTTTAATCATTGCCATAATGATAACCAATACAAGAAATATTTGTATATTTTATGGATAAACAATTTTTTCAAATTGTTTATCCATAAAAAAACTGCTGACTAAATAAGTCAGCAGCCTTTTTGTAAGTATTAGGCCATACGGCGGCGAATTGCCAACGCACCCAATCCAACAGCCAGGAGAGATGCACCGATTACAATGTTATTGGCATATGGAGAAGCCGTTTTTGGCAATTTCCCTCCATCTTTGCCGTTGTCTTTACCATTGTCGTCTCCACCATTACCATTGTTTCCGTCGTTTTTGCCGTTGCCATCATCTTTCCCGTTGTCATCTCCGGGTTTGTCACCAGGATCGGTGGGATCCGGATTACCAGGTTCTTCACCAGGTTTTTTGGTTTTTACACAAACAAGATTACCGGCTTCGCCAGCTGCTTTCACGTTCAAATCAACCAATTGAAGCGCTTTTGCACCAACTTTAATATTGAAGCAATATTCAACGGTTGGTTTCAAGCCTTCCAGTCTGACATGGGCTTTGGCAATTGCTTTTTCTTTAACTTCAACTGGAACGCCATTTGCCAGGACAGGGTCGATTTGCAATTGTAAACCGTCAATTTTTGCGGCCTCTGCAGCACCCAGTTTAATATCGATGTAGTGTGGAGCAACCTCAATATCTGCTGGTTTCACTTTTGCGTCAACGTCAACCGGTGCAGCAAAAGTTGATGCTGGTAATCCGAATGATACTACCAAAGCTAGACCAAATAATACTAACAACCACTTTTTCACCTAATACTCCCCCCAGTAGTTATCAAATATATTTAATTATTTGATACATTATATATATATAATGTATTTTAGCACTTTTGTCTATAATTTTATTTGTTTGTTCATTTTTAGGACAAACTTTATTGTTTAAATTTTACAAACCCCTCTCAAACCCTTTTCTTTATTAATTGACTATTTTCAGAGAATTAATCTACTGCTAGTATATCTCTTTTACCGTTGCTAAAATAAGTCGATTTGTCAAAGGAATTATTCAATAGATTATCCTGCTTGTTTCCAGTTGAAGCTGGAATTACCTTAATGCCGATGAGACCGGGGCAGAATCAGTCTTGACAAGAGATTGTTTTCGACTAATTCCAAAAAGAAAGTAAAATCCCCTGTCTGGCAAAAGACATCCTGATCGCTTGTACCTCGGCAACTTTTTCGGCCTGTAAACAAGCGTTTATGACTGGCAGAAATCATGTTCCAAATCTGGCCGGCAAGCCAAATTGGCTAATCAGCCGGGTAATCCAAAGCTGATCAGCTTCAAAAAATGGGAAGCAGATCAGTTTGCTCCAGGTCCATTTATCGATTAGCCAAGGAAAACACATATTCTGACCAAGCAGTTTTTTCTATTGACTCTGACCATTATCACTATTCTTCATCATTTCCCGTTTTCCTTCTTTTTTTCCCTTAATTTTTTATTTACCCAATCCCTGAGCACGACAGCATGATTATGAACAGGGTCTTTAGCAGCATAAAGAAAGGTAACAGGACTCACCCGGAGATACTGACAAATTTGGCCAAGCAATTGCTGACGCACAGGATCAACCGCCAGCTCCCTCTCATAAAGCATCCTGAATTTCTTGAACCGTGCCGGTTCATGATTGAAGTTTTTCCGCAATTCCGCGCTGGGAGCAATTTCTTTCATCCATTCATCCAGTGCTGCCTTTTCCTTTTTCATCCCGCGAGGCCACAACCGATCAACCAGAATCCTTTTTCCATCTCCTGGTTCAGGTAATTCGTATATCCGTTTCAGTTTAATTTCATAAAACATGGTTTTACCTTCTCCTTTTGAAAACAAATACTGTTTCTATTTAATAATCCGGACTTGGCACCGCGCCTCTCCCTCCAGCCAAAAAAGCTTTCCGTGATTGATTCACCTACAGACTTAACATTTGTTAAATGTTTATACCCCAAAAAACCCCTCCTTCGCAAGAGTATGTAATATTTTTATAACACCAACTTTAATTTTATTAATTGTTGATTAAATTTTAGCTTAGGATAAAATTTTTATTTTTCTGTTCGCTTTTTTATCTTTTTTTCCGAAGAGAACTGTATCGGCAATATTTGTTATATTGATTTTTTTAAAAAGAGTATTTTTTTATCCTTTTAATCCTTCAATTTGGCTGGTGCAAACAAAAATAAACACTTATTAAAAACCTTTATTTCATTAGCTTGTATACGCTTTAATAATTAATATCAAATATCCTGAAAGCCTTTACAAACTAAGGCTTTTCAGCTCTGACAGAACATTGCGTGTATTACTCTTTTTGTTTCTTTTATTTCTATGTAGTAGTATATTACTTTTATAAATGGACTGTTCAGGAATTCACAAACATTTTTCTTGATTCATTACAGGTTTTTCAAAAATTGAAGGAGTTGTATTTTCCATGAAAACAACAAAAATCGCCTTAATTGGAACAGGTCTCGTTGGTTCAAGCTATGCCTTTGCTGTGCTTAACCAGGGCCTGGCCAATGAGCTGGTATTGATAGATATCAACAAGGAGAAAACTATTGGAGATGCAATGGATTTGAGCCACGGCTTGCCCTTCAGTTCACCCATGCATATTTTCGCAGGAGATTATGACGATTGCAAGGATGCGGATCTTGTCGTGATTACGGCCGGAGCCAACCAGAAACCGGGGGAAACTCGTCTTGACCTCATCCACAAGAATGCCAAAATATTTAAAGGCATTATCAGTGAAGTAACAAAAAGCGGCTTTGATGGACTGTTCCTGGTTGCAACAAACCCGGTCGATATCCTCTCCTATCTGACCATGAAATATTCCGGTTTTCCAGCTCACCGGGTCATCGGTTCCGGCACGGTTCTGGACACTGCCCGCCTGCGTTACCTGCTTGGCGAAGCTTACAAAGTCAATTCTCAAAATGTCCATGCCTATATTATCGGGGAACACGGTGATACCGAATTGCCGGTTTGGAGCCATAGTTACATTGGAACCCGTCCAATTTCTGACTATATAAAAGCAGGAGCAGGCCCCTCTCAGGATGAGCTTGATCATATATTCACAAATGTGCGTGATGCTGCCTACCACATCATTAACAGCAAGGGAGCCACATATTATGGCATTGCCATGGGTCTGGCCAGGATTACCAGTGCGATCCTGAACAATGAAAATTCCGTATTGACAGTTTCAACTTTGCTGCGCGGCGAATATGGATTAAACAATATCTATCTTGGTGTGCCGGCAGTCGTAACTCGTTCCGGCATCCGTGAAGTGATCGAGTTAAATTTGGAAGAACAGGAACTGGAGAAACTGCACCATTCTGCAAATATACTAACCGAGCAATTAAACAGTGTGAAATAAATCTGAACAGCCAATAAAAGCCTGTGGCCATTCAAACCGGAATGTCACAGGCTTTTTGTTATGGAGGGCTACTGGCAACATTTTAACAGAAATTTTTGCCAGCTTCATGAATTTGTACACTAATTCACAATCATGGTAACCAACCGTTATTCGTTTTCCACTGCCCATTCCCGTTTCAGAGTTGCATAACTGGTTGGGGTTTCATATAACTTTACTTCTTCAAGACGTATTTTCTGATCCGGCTGGATCCCCGGAAATTGGGTTAATGCAGTTTCGATTTGCTCCCAGACCCAGTAAATCATATTTTCCACTGTCGTGTTCATGGGAGGCAATGATTCATTCAAATAACGATGATCGCATTTAATTTCAATATACTCTTTGAATATCTTTTTCAAATCCGCAAAGTCAAGCACAAACCCCCGATTGTTTACATAGCCGCTGATTGTGATAAATAACCGGTACGTATGCCCATGCAGACTCTTGCATTTTCCTTCATACTGGTGGAGATGATGGGCAGAATCAAAAGTAAACTCTTTCGTCAAAGCAACACGTTTATGATGATACCTGAGCTGATCTGTTTGAATGTCAGCGCCCAACTGTTGGATTTTCTTCGGAATTTCATAAGTTGGCATGTACTTCACTCCTTGTTAAAAATGGTTTTGTAACAATTTATACCAGCAATTTATTATTGGCTTTTCAGGAATTGTGCTTTTCCACTAAGAACCGTCATTTTTATATATACCATCATACAGATGTGGCAAAATAAAAATGCACCATTCGTTTGCTGAAAAGTGCAGACAGTTTCTATATGAAAAATGTCTTGCCTGGAATCAGATCTTTTTATCTTAGCCACGAACATTACTTTATCCGATAGTTGTTCTTTTTTCAATGAAGCATGACTATTTGCCAAGCAACGCCATAAAACAAGCGAAAATTTTACAAATATACCTGAATCAAAAATATAATTCTTTTTTCTGGGTCATTCTTTATTATTAATTTTACAAAAAACAGATTGTACTATATCATAAATTAGAATGGCGTTTCAATATATGAACTTAAAATAACCAAGCAAGAGGATGAATACAATGCCAAATGTCCAATCGCTTGAACGTGCTTTAAATATCCTGAACAAACTGTCTGAGTATCCGGATGGCATATCCATTGCGCAGTTATCCAAACAGGTTGGTTTGACTAAAAGTACTACACACAGGCTTCTGGCAACTTTGCTCAATATGAATTATGTCACCAAGGATAAAGTAACAGACAAATATAAACTCGGTTTGCAAGTTCTTTTCCTTTCCAGAAACCTGTTAAATAACTCGGATATTGTGACAACAGCGAAACCTTATCTGGAAAAACTGTCGCGGGAAGTGAATGAAACCGTCCATCTGTGCATAGAAGACAACGGTGAAGTAATTTATGTGGACAAAATTGAAAGCAATCAAACGATTCGGATGTTTTCCCGCATTGGCAGCCGGGCGCCCATGTATTGTACAGCGGTGGGAAAAGTTCTGCTTTCTGACGCGGATCACGATCAATTTGAGGAATTGGTCTCCAGCATGGAATTTATTCCACGAACAGAAAACACCATCACATCCAGGGAACAATTTATAAAGGAAATTGAGAAGGTTAAAAAACAGGGGTATGCCATTGATAATTCCGAGAATGAAGCATTCTTAAGATGCATTGCTTACCCAATCTTTGATCATAAAGGAAAGATTATCGCCAGTTTCAGTATTTCCGGACCAACTAACCGGGTTACGATGGAGCTGATAAATAATTCATTAATTGAAAAAATGAAAGAGTACAGCCTGAAAATATCAAGAAACTTTGGCTACACGGGAGATTGACGGTTGGCCCCATCTCGATCAAAAATATACTTTGCCTCATCGTTGCCGCATTGTGAATAATACTCCTGCTGCCTCCTGTATTTTGCTTGTCACTCCCGAAAAAAATCTTCACAAGCTCATCTATTGATTTTTTCACAAAAACTCTTTCCTGTTTTTTTTGGACTTTCTGATAAATGGCAGTATGACCACCAAAACATTCCGTGGCTGAAAAGCTGCCAGCCTGCAGGGGTTACCAAGACCAGTTGTTCCGGTTCAGATGCTTTATCTTTTTTATGGAATAGTTAATTCATGCTAAAATAGAATATGTGCCTTCCAAAAAAGACAATCGACACATTAAATCTTTTGACGCAAAACAGAACATGCTCCACTTTCAGAAAAAAATTCCAAAAAAAGCAGGGAGGATTGCCCAATGGCTTACTTTGCCGCGATCCTGCATATGGCAGATCAGGAAAAAAACAAGACTTACCGGCCAAACCATTTGGCTCATTTAGAGGAACTTGAACAGCAGGGAAAGGTTTTTGCTAAAGGTCCTTTTGCCGACGGTGCGGGAGGTTTGGTGGTTTACATAGCGGATTCACTCACAGAGGCTGAGGAATTAGCCAATAAAGACCCTTATATTGTTGTGGGAGCCCGCCGGCTGGAATTGCACGAATGGAATATGGTCCTGCCCAAATAATTCCAGTTTCCGGGAGAACTGTGCTTTAAACATTCATATACAACTTAACCGGCTTCCTTTCAATCCAGGAGTCGGTTAAGTTGTTTTCTTTCTGTCCTGATTCTATCTTTGCACATTACAGGAACAGGAATCTATCAATTGTTCTATTTCGCTGACACGTGCTATCAAAACATCCCCGGGAATCGTGTGCTTGAATGCCGCTGATGCAGCCGCAAAATTTATGGCCTCAGGAAGTTGCCTTTTCGTTAAATAGGCATAGAGGAAACCGGCGGCAAAGGCATCTCCTGTACCAACTCTGTCTACAATATCCAGGACATACTTTTTGGAGCGGTCGATGCGATGGTTATGGAACAAAAGTCCCTGATAGCTGTTCCTGTTTGCACTTTCCACTTCCCTTAAAGAAGAAATCATAAATTCCGGCTTGTAACGTTCAAACATGGTTTCATAAAGGCTTTGGTAGTATTGCAGCAGATCAGCCCGGGAAAGATCGGCCACCGGCGATTTCCCCAATATATGGCAAAAATCAAAATAGCTGCCAAAGACAATATCGGCCAAGGGAAGTACTTCCCTGAATTTTTTTGTCGCTTCCCCGATTGTCCACAATTTGCTTCTGTAATTAAAATCAAAGCTGACTTTCACACCGGTTTCACTGGCTCTTTCCATAAAAGCTTTCGCCAATTGAAAAGCGTTTTTGCTGACTCCAAGGGTAATTCCGGAAACATGGAATACCTCTGCGCCATCCAATATTTGTTCAATATCAAATTCATCCGGACTGATCTTGGAAAAAGCTGAATTTCTCCTGTCATATATCACTTTCGACGGTCTTACCGAATACCCGTTTTCCAAATAATAGACACCTATTCGCTCACCGCCTGTTGCAATTGAAGAGGTATCTATGCCAAAACAGTTCAACTCTTTAATGGCTGAATACCCCAGATCATTTGCTGGCACTTTTGTAATGGCCTTGCAAGGAATACCAAAACCACTTAACGCTGCGGCAACATTCAACTCGCTTCCTCCATAGTTTACCCCAAAATGTCTCGATCCCAACAGTCTGGTCTGCCCGGCAGGAGATAGCCGAAGCAACACTTCTCCCAACGTTACCACTCTTGTCATAATAGAGCACCTTTTTCTTTATTTTTTTGTACTTTTTCCTTCGCCAGTTGGACAGTTCGGGAAAATTGCCGCGCCTTATCCGCAATTTCGTATGCGGTACCGGAAGTTAATTTCCCTCCAACCCCAACTGCCAGTGCTCCATTTACAATCCATTGCTCCACATTCTCCAGGCCAATTCCGCCAGTCGGCATAATCCCAATATCAGGAAGTGGCCCTCTCACATCTTTAATAAATTTTGGAGAAACCGCGCCACTGGGGAAAAGCTTGACGACATCACATCCGGCTTCTGTTGCCTTCACCATTTCGGTTACCGTCATGCAACCCGGGATATATGGAATATGGTATCTATTGCAAACCCTCGCCGTTTCCAGGTCAAAGGCAGGCGATACAATAAAATCGGCACCAGCCAGAATCGCCATTCGCGCCGTCTGGGAATCAAACACCGTCCCGGCGCCGGCAAGTTGCCCTTTCTTTTCCCTGTCCTGCTTTAAACTTTTTATTACTTCCGACGCTTCCGGCAAGGTATACGTAATCTCAAGAGCGGTAATTCCCCCAGACAGGCAAGCCTCGGAAATTTTTTCAGCTTCTGCCACGCTTTTTGTTCTGACAACGGCAACTACACCTGTTTCTGATAAACGGTTTAAAATCCTGACTTTTTTCATCGGGTCAACATCTCCTTAAATGCTTCCGGAAAAGAATAAGAGTGACTTTAAAATGGATTGATTTTCAATAGCCTTTTAAGTCACTCTTCATATTGGTTTTATAAATCAATCACGAAAGTAGCTGATTGTGCAATGTGCTTCTTACCGCACCAGGTCCTTTGATGAGCAACTTGAAAAACTTTTCGATTTTTTCTCCCAAACCAATCTTATATAAATCAACGCCAAACACTTTTTCATTTGACAAAATCGGGCGCAAGTGATCACCAACGGAAGCGGGATTGCCAAATTCTATCTTCTTGACATGGCGCTGCAATTCCTGGAGCAATGGATCAGGACTGACTGCCATATCCCCGCCGCTGTCACTTATCCCCATCAGATAGCGGCACCAGGCAGCTATCGTTAACGGGATATAAGTCAAAGCTGTTGCTTCCAGGTCGTCTCTTTGTACATACAGTTTGATCGTTTCTCCAAAACGGATGGCCAGTTTCTGCGAAGTATCAGTGGCGATTCGCTGCGGTGTATCAGGAATACAAGGATTGGGGAAGCGTACCTCTAACACTTCTTCTATAAATTTCGTCGGATTGATGATGCCGGGGTCCGCTACCACTTTCATGCCTTCATCATAACCAATTTTTTCAATCAGCTTTTTCAAATCTTCATCTTTCATCTCATCGGCAATCGAATGATAACCCAGCAAACAGCCGAAAATGGCCAAAGCCGTATGGAGCGGATTGAGGCAAGTACAGACTTTCATTCTTTCCACCAGATCAACAGATTTCCTGTCGGTAAAGTAAACGCCTGCTTCTTCCAATGGTGGCCTTCCATTTGGAAAGCTGTCCTCTATCACAAGGTATTCGCACTCCTCCGTATTTACAAAAGGAGCGACTGGAACTGAATTTCTCTTTGCCTGAATCAGTTCCGCACTGCCAAAACCCAACTTTCCCAGTTGTTCCTGTACGGCGACTGAAGGATGTGGCGTGATTTTATCGATCATACTCCACGGGAATGTAATCATGGCCGGGTCATTTAAATAATCTATAAACCCCTTCTGAACTATCCCCTTTTCTTCCCACATGGACGCCACCGTTAAAACAGCATCTTTCAGCAAGTCTCCATTGCGGGAGAAATTATCTGTACTTACCAATGCTAACGGCGCTTTGCCCTTTTGGTATCTTTCATACAAAAGGGCAACAAGTATTGTCATGGTATGCCTGGGACGTTCCAGTCCCTGTTCAATTTCTTCCCTGAGCGACACACGGATTTCCCCATCCATTCCCTTCAGGTCATACCCTTTTTCTGTAATCGTAAGGGTAACCAACTGAAGCGAAGGGCAGGAAAAAATCTCTTTCAACCGCTGCCAGGATGAAGGGGAGACAGCCGCAATGCTTTCGGCAACGCTGGCGATCACCTCCATGTCCAGCGTCTCATCCGCTTTCATAACAACATCAAGACACAGGTTGTCGTAGGGATGATACACTTTTTCAATCGTGCTGCCATTGGTTGTGGAAACCACAATAATCCCCTTGTCTGACTTTTTCTTCTCAATCAAATGCTGTTGCAATACGGAATGAAATGCCCTGAACAGATTCCCTCCACCAATATGCAACCAGACAGGTTCTTTTCTCGTATCTTCCCATACCTTTTCAAAATCATATGTGGGTGTTTTTATGCCGATCTCTGCAAACTTATCCTTTTTCGTTTTCAGTTCTTCTTTTCCCAACCGCAGCAACAGTACTCCTCCTTTGCTGGTTTACTTCAGCCCGAACTCGAAGTAACGGTATGCATTGCTGTATGAGATATCCTCCACGATTTCGCCTAACCACTTCAGATCACAAGGATATTCCCCATTCTCAACCCAGTTTCCCAGGATATTGCACAAAATTCGCCGGAAGTATTCATGACGGCTGTAGGACAGGAAGCTGCGGGAGTCTGTCAGCATTCCGACAAAACGGGACAACAGACCCAAATTGCCAAGGGTTTTCATTTGCGCAGCCATGCCGTCGATATGATCATTAAACCACCATGCCGCCCCAAACTGGACTTTTGACGGGGTCCCCCCTTCCTGGAAGTTCCCGGCCATGGCTGCCAGCATCTCATTATCACGCGGATTGAGACCATATAAAATCGTTTTGGGAAGCTGGCTGTCCTGATCCAGTTTGTCCAGCAACCGGGACAGCGGCAGGGCAATTGAATCATCCTTCATCGAATCACAGCCTACATTTGGGCCAAGCGTACGGTACAAGCGTGTATTTACACTCCTTAAAGCTCCAATATGGTATTGCATCACCCATCCTCTTTGGCTGTAGGCTTTACCCAGATGAACAAGCAACCGGGTTAAAAACCGGTTTTGTTCCATAGTGGAGAGGGGTTCCTTGTTCAGGGCTTTCTCTACAATAGCATCCACTGCCTGAGCGGTCGCATCTTCATACACAACGTTCTCCAGGCTATGGTCGGACAGCTTGCAACCAACTTCCGCAAAATAATCCATTCGTTTTTCCAATGCGTCAATGAGATGAGAAAAACGTTTAATTTCAATTCCTGTAATGTTCCCCAACTTTTCCATATAATCAGCCCAGGCCGGATCTTGTATGGCCATTGCCTTATCCGGACGAAACGCTGGCAAAACTGTCGCCGAAAAGTTTTTTTCGTTTTGCAGCAGTTGATGATAGCGCAAATCATCAATGGGGTCATCCGTAGTGCAAATCAACCTGACATTGGATCGCTCAATCAGGCCCCTTGCCGAAAAGTCCGGATTTTGCAGCTTTTGATTACAGATATCCCATATTTCCCTGGCTGTTTCTTTTTTCAGGATCGTATCTACGTGGAAGTATTTTCTCAGTTCCATATGTGTCCAGTGGTAAAGCGGGTTTCCGATTAGTTTTTCCACCGTTTCTGCCCATTTCTCAAATTTCTCATAATCGTCGGCATCACCGGTAATGTAAGATTCTTCAATTCCATTGGCCCGCATGGCCCGCCATTTGTAGTGGTCTCCTTCCAGCCACAATTCCGCCATATTCCGGTAGGTTCGATTTTCGCAGATTTCTTGCGGGCTTAAGTGGCAATGATAATCATAAATGGGCATTTTTGATGCATAGTCATGATATAATCTTTTTGCTGTTTCGTTTTGCAGCAAAAAATCCTTGTCCATAAACGCTTTCATTTGATTGATCCCTCCTGATTGTCCTTTCCCCATGAAAGGATTTATCCGTTGGCTTGTCCCTTCCAAAGATTTTCGTATCTGTAACCGGTAAGGACTTCTACCACTTCTTTTGTTTCCGGATCAACATCTTCTTTACGCCCGTTGTTTTTCAGACGGTTGATTTCATCTACCAGAATGGAATGGGTTTTCTTGTTCAATTTAAATGTGAATGCTGCAATCAAAGAAATAAGAAGCAGTCCGCCAACCCCGAAAATCATGATATACAAGATGGTATGAATGGCCTGGGTTGATTGTACTGCCGCTCCTTCTACAAAACCTCCCAGTTCCAGAACCGCTCCAACCAGGAAAGTGGCAAGCGCAACAGAAGCTTTTCTGAAAAATGTCATCACAGAAGCAAAAATGCCTTCCCGTCTTTGCTTCGTAATCATTTCATCAACATCGGGAATAAACGGAAATACATTCCATGGTATAAACTCCAGCATGCTTCTTCCAATTTGATAGAAAAACGAAATGATTGTTAAGACAAGAATCAATGAACCCGGTTGGGTTAAATAAACAGCTCCATATGCCAGCAAACAAAGAATCATGGTAGAATAAGAAATTTTGAACAAATTGGCCGGTCCGATTTTAATCATCAAAAATCCATAAACAATAGCTCCCGGGATTCCAATAATGCTGAGAGAAAGCAAATTGGCAGCCACTGCCGACGTACTGCTTAAAGCATAGACCAGGAAAAATACAAATACTGCATTAAATGTATCCTTGGCTGTCATGGAGCAAATATAGATAAGCAGGTGTTTGCGGAAACTCTTCACTTTGAAAGTAGATAAAAAGTCGGTTATGGTCTGGCCAATTAAACGGATCCGATCATCAAGGCTTTTACGCTCTTTCTTTTGATTCATGAATTGTTGCATGGCTTCAGGCGTAATTTCTCTTTCCCAAGTGGAGCGATAGGAAATAAATATACTAATGGCAAACACAACTGCGAAAAACGCACCATTGGCAAAAAAGGCATAGGGATTGTCTTCACCCAGTGCACTGATCAACTGGCCCGGCACAAAGGTTGCCAAAAAGGTCCCCAGAGCCGAGATAAACATTCTGGCTGTCGATAACATCGTCCGCTTGTTATAATCGGTCGTCATTTCGGACGGGAGTGTTTCCCAGGGGATCAATACCATGGCGGCGATAATCTCAAACAGCAGGTAGCTGAAGAGATAGTAAAAATAATTCATGCCTGTTACCCACAACAAAATGTAAAGCAGCATCAACGGCGAGCCAATCAGCAGGAAAATACGGCGCCTTCCAAATTTTCTTCCCAATTTGAATCGAAAGAAGTTGTCGGAAAGGCTGCCCATAAACAAACTGACAACGGCGTCAACTACCCGCGCAATGGCAATTATCGATCCCGCTTCAACAGCGGTCAGTCCGGCAAACTTGGTATAGAAAAATAATAACCAGGCCCCAATAATCGTAAAGGCTCCTCCGCCCATCATATCCGTCAGTCCAAAGCCAATACTCGTTGTAAGTGTGACTTGCTTATTTTTTCTTGACATGGTTAACGTCTCCTATTAATCATGTAGTAGTGGGTAAAGACAGGTAAATTACTCTTCCACAAAGTCCATTTATGATATAAGGAATTAACCCCGATTTTCTTTATCAGTTGATTTGTTTTTCAGTAAATCATTTGTATCCCAAATCCCTTGCAAATACATGACACCAAGTGCGCGATCATACAAGCCATAGCCCGGTCTGCAAACTTCATCCCAAATATGCCTTCCATGGTCCGGGCGGATATAGCCTTCAAACCCGTTGTCATAAAGGGCAGTGACAATTCCTGTGACATTGATGGTCCCATCCGCAGTCCGATGGGAAGTTTCAATAAAACTGCCATCTTCAAAATGTTTGACATTCCTGACATGGGCAAAAGGAATCCGGTCAATAAAACTTGTGGCAATATCAATCAGGTCGTTGTCCCGATTTGACCCCAATGAACCGGAGCAGAAGGTCAAGCCATTTGATGGACTGTCTACAGCGCCTAAAAGGCGTTGAACGTCCTCTTTGTTCTTGACAATTCGCGGCAGGCCGAATACGGAAAATGCCGGATCATCGGGATGGATTGCCATTTTAATGCCACATTTTTCAGCTACCGGAGTTATTTCTTTCAGGAAGTAAATCAGATTTTGAAACAGATCATCTTCTGTTACTCCCTGATACCGGGCAAACAAATGTTTTAAATCTTTCAGCCTTTCCGGTTCCCAGCCCGGCAGGGTGAAATCGTTCGCATTCTCTTCCATGTTTTTTACAACCTGCCCCGGTGTCAGAGAGAGAACTTTCCTGGCGTCAAAAAACAACGCCGTACTGCCATCTTCTGTTTCCCTGAACAGGTCTGTGCGAAGCCAGTCAAATACAGGCATGAAGTTATAGCATACAACTTTGACACCAAAGTGGCTCAGATTTTCCAATGTTTCCTTGTAAGCGTCGATATATTGATCTCTCGTATCCAACCCAAGCTTGATATCCTCATGGATATTGACACTCTCCACAACCTCAATATTCAACCCATACCGATCCGCCTGTTTTTTTACCTCCCCGATACGGTGGTCAGGCCAGACTTCTCCCACAGGTATATCATGCAATGCCCAGACTATCCCTTTCACTCCCGGAATCTGCCGGATCTGTTTCAATGTAACGGAATCGTTGCCTTCTCCATACCATCGAAAAGTCATTTGCATGGCCATTACCTCCTCTTCTGAGTGGTCCTTGCTTTACTTTTACACATCCGGAGTAAATATTGGCGCCTTAATCCGTTCCGTATCATGGAACATCATTCCACAATTCAATTATATCGCTTTCATTTCCAGAAAAAAAGACCGGATTTGACAACAAATCGATTTTGTTTTTCTTAAATACGCCCAGAATATTATTTTCCCATGCTTTATAAATCTTTTTAATGCATACGTTTTCAATTTCTAATGAAAAATTATGTATTAATTAAATAGCCCTATCGTCTTAAACTGAAATTGCAATGGGTTCCCTAAAAGGAGGTACTGATGATGAATGATTCATGGCTTGATTTGGAAGGAAAAGTAGCTATTGTCACCGGGGGAGCTTCAGGAATTGGAGTTCATATTACAAATGAACTAATTTCCAATGGAGTTAAAGTTGTCGTTGCGGATCTGAATGTAAAGAAAGGAGCAAATGTGAATGGACGATATTCTTTTAAATGTGATGTAACAAAAAAAGAAAGCGTTGACAAATTGGTAGATAAGACGGTTGAGTTATTTGGTTCAGTTGATATTTTGGTAAATAACGCAGGCGTCAACTTGCCCAGACTTTTAGTAGACAGTAAAGGCGAAAAACCTGAATATGAGTTGAATGAAAAAGATTTCGACTTTATGGTTGCCATCAATCAAAAAGGTCCTTACCTCTGTGCACAGGCATCCGCAAGACAAATGATCAGGCAAAAAAAAGGAGTTATTATCAATATTGCTTCTGAAGCAGGAGTGGAAGGATCACTGGGTCAAAGCTGCTATTCTGCGACAAAAGGAGCGCTAATCGCTTTTACCCGTTCATGGGCGAAAGAGCTTGGAAAATACAATATACGTGTTGTTGGAGTAGCACCAGGTTTAAATGAAAAAACCGGTTTGACCACTGATGCCTATAATGAAGCACTGGCTTATACCCGTGGCCTCACGGTTGACCAACTGGCCACTGATTACAGCAAGTCAGTTCCTCTGGGACGGCCTGGTAAACTGCAAGAAATAGGCAACCTGGTTTCTTATCTGGCTTCTGACCGGGCAAGCTATATTACTGGAACAACTATTAATATTACAGGGGGCAAATCCCGCGGTTGATCAACTATTCATCGGGATAATTCCTGCAAAAGTAATCACTGCCTTTTCATGGTAAACTAGGCATGTATGACTTGTCCCTTTATTTATAAGTAAAGGTGGTGATCAGGTTGGATTTCATCGACAGCCGTGTTGTCCAGTTACTGGATATTATGTACAAGCGGCCTTATTCTTCATTGGATTATCTGGCAAAAACACTTGGAGTAAGCACTCGAACTGTTCGAAATTATATTAAACAACTCAATAGTGATTTAAGCACCATCGCTTTTGTAAGAAACGAAAAAAACAAGGGTTACCATTTATTCATTAAAGATACCCAACAGTTTCATAATTTGGCAGAAACTGCTTTTAATAACAAAATACTGGATTCATCTCAAAAACGCATTGCTTTTATTATTGAACGATTAATCAATAATGAAGGGAGAAACACACTTGATGAATTTTCATATGATATGAATATTGGACGAACAACACTTGTTAATGAGTTGAAAAAGGCTGCTGTTGCACTGGAATCTTATAATCTGGCAATTCAAGGCATACAAAATAAAGGGATGTATTTAAGTGGTAATGAACTGGACATTCGGTTTTTTATATTGGATAACGTATTTGACTATTTATACGGAAAATATCCGCTAGATGAAGATATTAAAAAAGAAATAATAAAAATAATAAACAAATATAATTTTGAAGCTACTACTCAGAAAAAGTTAATGCAATTCATTATTGTGATGCTGGATCGTTTGATAAAAGACCATCCTCTTAAAGAAATTAAACAAAAATATATGAAGCTGTTAAATACACACGACTACTCTATCGCTTTAGAAATTAGCTCTATTATCGAAAGTCGTTTATCGATCACCATATCAAAACCTGAAGTCTTGTTCATTACTCTGCCAATTACAGGAAGAAGAACACCAACAAACACCCGCACAACAATAAATATCAAAATCCCTGAAAATATCAGGAGACTATTGGATTTACTTATCGAACAACTTGGTTTTGACAATGGAATAATTTTAAAAAATGAAGACTTCTTTGAAGATATTTTATACCATTTAACCTTTATGCTAAATCGCTTGATGTTTGATGTGCAATTGAAAAATCCTCTGTTGCCTGATGTAAAAGAAAAATATCCTGTTGCTTATAAAATGTCTGAAATTGTTGGACAGGTAATTGAGAAAGAGTATGGTTTTAAAGTGCCCCAGGCTGAACTTGGCTACCTGGCCATGTATTTTAGTATATTTATTGCCCAAAATGACGCAAAAACAAAAGTATTAAAAAGAGTTGCAGTCATTTGCGGAACAGGTCGGGGATCAGCAAAATTAATTTCCATCCAACTGCAAAGTATTTTAAATCAAAATACAAAAATTGATCTATATTCCGAACTTGAGGTGTCAAAAGAACTTTTAAATCAGTACGATATGATCTTTTCTACAGTAAGATTAGATTTTAAAACTGATCCGCCAATAATCATGATTAACGAGATTTTTGATGAAACAGAACTGTCACGTCAAATAGAAAAGATAACCTATTTAAAAAAATTCAAGATAAAAGACTTTAGCGATTATAGCTCTGTTTTAAAGTGTCTGATTAACAAAGATAAATTTTTTATTTTGAACTGTAACAAGAGCTATAGCGAAAATTTGATTGACATGACAGATGATTTAATCACTAAAGGTTACTTTGATGGAGGTTTTAAAGAGCGACTGCAATCCAGGGAAGCAAAAGGATCAATGATTTTTGATCGTTATATTTCCCTACCACATACATTTAACTATAAATCCAGGCAAATTGAATTGGCGATTGGCGTTTTCCCTGAAGCAGTCACAGTTAACGGAAAAGAAGTAAAGTTGGTTTTTCTGCTGGGGATACCTAAACAGACCGATTATGATGCCAGTATTTTAGTCAAAATTTACGATAGCATTATTCAAATCGCAAATGACAAAAAGTTAATCAAACAGTTATCTAAAGCAACCGGTCATGAAGTTTTTATAAAACACCTCGAACAGGCGGGTATTTCCTGATCAATCTTGGAAAAGGGGTGATTCGGATGCAAATGTTGTTCATTATGTTTTTGATAGCCGGGGCATTTATCTTTCAATTGGCATTAGGGTATTTTCAGATCAAACATTTTACTAAAGTCTTTGTGGAAATGCGAAGAATCGGGAAAGTAGCGATTGGCCGACGTCCTGGAAAATTTCGTTCAGGCACTATCGTATTGTTTGCACTATCCGATAACGGAACAATTTTGAAAGCAAAGAAGATGCAAGGGGTTACAGTTTTCGCAAAGGCTTGTGATTTGCACGGTTTTACTGATAAAAACATT
Organism: uncultured Thermoactinomyces sp.; assembly: GCA_965544045.1. Taxonomy (GTDB): domain Bacteria; phylum Bacillota; class Bacilli; order Thermoactinomycetales; family Thermoactinomycetaceae; genus Thermoactinomyces. The sequence goes on along the minus strand of CBEULT010000001.1, from coordinate 42,594 downwards.
AAAACATTAAAAGAAAAAGACATAAATCATTGCAACAGTTTGTTAAAGTCTGCCATTCTTGATGCGACCATCAATTATAAAGTTGTAATGAGCGGCGAGGAAATCCCTGAGAAGCAAAGCTTTTTAAAACGAATGATAACATAGCCAAAATTATTTTGAGGTGAGAAATATGGATATTATAGTTTTCCTTGCAGAAGGATTTATGGGTTTGTTCAAAACCGGCGCTGAGGTGTTTACTTCATGGATAAAAGACATTATCCCACTTGTATTACTGTTGATGGTTGCTATGAACACATTGATCCGGCTAATTGGTGAAAAAAGAGTTAACCGACTTGCAACAGCTTCATCAAAAAACCCGTTATTGAGATATTTGGTCCTGCCGTTTGTCGGTTCATTTATGTTAGGAAACCCAATGGCCCTGTCGTTAGGAAAGTTTTTGCCAGAAAAATATAAACCAAGCTATTTTGCTTCAGGGGCATATTTTTGTCACACCAGCAATGGCTTATTTCCCCATATCAATCCTGGAGAATTGTTTATTTGGCTTGGAATTGCAGCCGGCATTCAAAAACTCGGTTTAAGCACAGTGGAATTGGCCGTTCGTTATTTCCTTGTCGGCCTTGTAATGAATTTTTTCGCAGGCTGGATCACAGATTTTACAACCAGAATGGTTGAAAAACAACAGAAAATAAAATTAAAAACCAAAGTTACATTACATCATTAAGACACGGGAGGAATAAAAATGGCCAAATACCGGGCAATTAACATCTTTAAAGGTAATGCCGGCTTCGGCGGTCCTCTGATGATTATTCCGACAAGCAAAAAAAATAAAATTGTTTATATTACCGGTGGCGCCAAACCTGAGATTGTAGACAAGATCGCCAGACTGACCGGTGCAGAAGCAATAAATGGTTTTAAAACATCTGTACCCGATGAGGAAATTGCTCTTGCAATCATTGATTGTGGTGGTACACTACGCTGTGGAATTTACCCGAAGAAACGTATCCCGACAGTCAATATCATGCCAACTGGCAAAAGCGGCCCATTAGCACAATATATTACCGAAGATATTTATGTATCCGATGTTGGTTTAGACCAAATTCAGGTTGTCGAGGCTGAACAGATAGTGGAAGAGAAATCAGACCAGTCAGAAGTTGCCAGTTTGGACAGAAAATTTAAATATACAAGCGAGAAAAAAATCTCTGAAACATTAGCCGACAGTAACAGCAAAAATTTGTTAACCAAAATCGGGCTCGGCGCCGGGAAAGTAATCAATACATTTTACCAGGCAGGGCGCGAAGCAGTACAAACAATGATTAATACTATCATCCCTTTTATGGCTTTTGTATCATTGCTAATAGGAATCATCCAGGGTTCCGGTATTGGCAACATATTTGCTAAAATCATGTCACCACTTGCCGGAGATGTATGGGGATTACTATTAATCGGTTTTATCTGCTCATTGCCGTTTTTATCACCTTTGTTAGGACCCGGTGCTGTAATAGCGCAAATCATCGGTACGCTGATTGGAGTTGAAATTGGTAAAGGAAATATTCCGCCAAACCTGGCTCTCCCAGCCTTATTTGCTATTAATACGCAAAATGCATGTGACTTTATCCCTGTGGGATTGGGGCTGGCTGAAGCGGAAGCTGAAACCGTAGAAGTTGGTGTGCCATCAGTTCTCTATTCAAGATTCTTAATTGGAGTTCCAAGAGTTTTTGTTGCTTGGCTGGCAAGTTTTGGGCTTTACGAATTATAATCTGATTAGTGATGATAAATATAAAAATTTATTAATTAGGGGGGTAGGCACAACCAATCAGGTTTGTGCCGTTTTATGAAAACCATCTATAAAAACAAAGTTAAAAAAATCGGAACCTTGGCAAATAGTTTTTTGGAAAACAAGATGATTATTTTGTTTGGCAAAGAAGCACCACAGGATCTGAAAGATTTTTGTTATGTTATTGATATGGTTAATATTGAAGATAAAATCAAGGCAGGACAAAAACTTTATATTGATAATAAAATATTTGAAATAACATCGGTTGGCGATATCGTTCAACACAATTTGGAAACATTAGGGCATATTACCTTGCGGTTTGACGGATCTGCAATTCCAAAACTACCTGGTACGTTACATTTGGAAAACAAAGAAGTACCTGATATCAGCGTAAATACCGTATTCAAGATTGTCACTGAATAATTTGTTCATATCTTAGATATAATCTTTTTAGGAGTGAAAAAATAATGAGATTATATATAGATTCTGCAAACACAAAAAAAATTACATATCTTAATGAGTATTTTCCGATTGCTGGTGTAACCACAAATCCGTCAATTCTTGCCAAGGAAAATCAGCATTATCTGGATTTGCTAAAAGAAATCAGAAATATAATCGGGAATAACAAGGAACTATTTGTACAAGTGATAGGTAATTCAGCAGAAGAAATGATAAAAGAGGCCATGTTTATCAATAATCATTTACATGGCAATGTTATTATGAAAATCCCTGTAACCAATGAAGGGATTAAAACAATAAAATTGCTGTCAGCTGACAATATTAAAACACTTGCAACTACCATTTATACTCCATTTCAAGGATTGGTTGCAGCATTAGCCGGCGCAAATTACGTAGCTCCATATGTTAATCGCATTGATAATTTAACTGGAAATGGCGTGAAAGTTGTCTCTGAAATTGCCTGTCTATTTTCAAAGCATAATCTGACAACAGAAATTCTCGCAGCCAGTTTCAAAAACACCCAACAAATACTGGATACTTGTCTTGCCGGCACACAAAATATCACCGTCTCTCCCGATTTAATTGAAAAACTGATTGATTTCCCAGCAACATCCACCGATGTGTTAAACTTCAAAGAAGATTGGCAAAGAGGCTATGGATCGGACAAAGAAACTCTTTTAAACGTCTAGAGATATAGAAAAGCTGCTAAATCGTGTGTTTTATATAATGGACGATTTAGTGGTTTTTCTTCAGGTTGAATTTCTGCAATATTCACTTCATACTAAATACAAGAATGCATGTTTGGATGAAGGTGAATTACCAGTGAAGAAGATTATGCATCTGGACCTTGATGCATTTTTTGCCAGTGTGGAACAGTTGGACTTCCCGGAATTGCGGGGAAAACCGGTGATTGTCGGCGGCAGGGGGAATCGCGGCGTTGTTTCCACTTGCAGTTACGAAGCAAGGGTTTTTGGAGTACGGTCTGCCATGCCTACCGCAATAGCCCGCAAGTTGTGTCCGGATGGGATTTTTTTGCCGGTAAGGAATGAACGATACAGGGAGAAGTCTCGGGAAGTTCGCCGTATCTATACACAATACAGCAAAATTTTTGAAACGGTGGGGCTGGATGAGGCTTATCTGGATGTCTCCCACTATCCAGATGCTGTACCGGTTGCCCGCGAACTGAAAAAACGGGTTTGGACTGAAACGGGGCTTACTTGCAGCATCGGTCTTTCCTACAACAAATCGATGGCCAAGATCGCCAGCGATTTGAAAAAGCCGAATGCATTTGTCATCATTCGGCCGGAACAGGCATTAAAAGTATTGAAAGATTTGCCGATTGGTGCTTTGCACGGCATTGGAAAAAAATCACAGGCTCGGCTGAAAAATATGGAGATCCATACCGTAAGCGATTTTTGGCAGTTGCCGCTCGAGAAAGTGGTTCAGATGTTTGGCAAGTTTGGCTATGATCTTTACCACCGGGCAAGAGGAAAAGATGATCGGGAAGTCGTTGCAAATCGCACTCCGAAGTCACACTCTCGCGAGACCACCTTGTCCGAAAATTTGCATGAAAGGGAGCCGGTGGCTGAAATTGCCCGGAGTCTGTTGGAGAAAGTGCAGCAGAAGCTGGCTGAAGGGGAAATTCCGCAAACCCTGACTCTGAAAATCAAGTATGCTGATTTCAGAACCCATTCCAAACAGCGTACCTTGCGTGAACCTGATCCCAACTGGACAAAAGTACTGGAAGAGCTGCTGGATACCTTTGATTATACCCCCGGCGTCCGCCTGATCGGTGTGGGTTTCTCCAATTTTTGTCAGCCGCTGGAACCTGAATATGAACAGCTTTCTTTGCCTCTGGGGAATGAATTTTTGTAGCAAAACCGGTTTTTCATGCGATCAACAAAATCCGATTTCTTCATAGTCGATTTCAGGGACAAGGTTTTCAATGGATTTAAGCCGGGTTCCACCAAGGCCTTGCATAAACTGAACAAAATACCTTCTCCAGTCGGGTTCCATTTCTTTCTTGCTGAAGATGATTGATTGAAAATCGGGGAGATCGCTTCGTAACTCCTCATAAAATACGATTTTTGTGAAAATCGCCAGTTCCAAATCACCAAATGTAGCAAAGAGCCCATCATATTCAGCTCCATTCAAACAATCCGAATCGAGCAGATCCAGGAAATCGTGCAGGCAAGAAAAGTTGTCCCGGATCAGTCGCACTTTCTCCTCTTTTTTCTCGCATTGCTCAATTTCTTCCACGAGTTGCCGCAAACGGAGATCACTCATTTGGCCATGCTCGCTGTTTAACAGGACAATCGATTTTGCCTTTTCCGCTTTCCCTCTGATGATAATGGTTTGCAGACTCCTGTTGTTTGCCGCAGTAATCACTCTCCGGATAAGATTGTCACGGCAGCGGTTCATATAGTCTGTAAGCGAAGGGGCGGTTTGCAGACTGTACTGCAACCGGTCCATTGCATTATTCATTGCGGAGGCAATCTCTGAGGCGCTTAGCCGGGTTAACATTCGATTTAGCAAGTTATATTGGGCAGCTGAAATTGCGGCCCGATTAGCATCCCCCCCTGCTAAAACCGAAAAAACCGCATTATTTAACATCAACTCAAAGATATTGAACAATTCGATCCGGTAGTTGAACCGGCACACTTTCCCGTAGTTGGAGAGCAGATCCAACAGATCCTGTCTGTTGAAGAAATGGCAAAATTCCGTTTCGATTTGCAAATTCCTCAAGTATTGCCTGATATAAAAGACTCCCTGAAGGCGTATGTCATCTATGGCCAACGGATAATCAATGCTGGCCATGGTATTGTGGGCATCAAAGATAATCCCGTATTTTTTTAAAAAGACAGGCAAAGATTCGTCGATTGTCATATTATAGGCATCGACGGGCACATCCAGCCTGTTTTTCTTCACTTCCAGGTAAAGCCGTTTCGTTTCTTCAAGACATCGGCGAATCAGCTCAACACCTTTTCTATGGATTTTCCCGGCATCCTCTGTTTTTAATGCCATAACAGCCTGATCCGGATCTGCGAAGTGAAGGGTATAGGCATCAACAGCATACATTATTGAAGCCATGATACTTTCCGCCGTTTCAGAGGTAACGGATGTGCTTTCCCCTTGGGTATAACGGCAGATCATATCCTGCAAAATGCGCATCAAGGCGGCCTGGATGTGATAAACTTCCTGACTGGTAAGCATTCCTGCACGCAGGCCTTCACGCAAAAGGGATACCGTATATTGATTCCGTTTAAGATTCGCCTTTCTGAGCCTGTCTGGCCGGGCCAAGCCGGAAACTTCTTTTTTACCGATAATATCCATCTCTTCCATCCCCCTCAGAGAACTGATCAGGCAGAGTATCTATCCTGAAACGATTGGCAAACTCCTCCAGATTGCTTTTCAGAAGTTCTACCGACCCGGCACACTCGCCATCAAACTTTTCCTTCATCATCTCAATTAACTTGAAATCACCAATTCTGTCTTCCGTTTCGTTTTTCAAGTAATAGAAGATCTCGTGCAATTCGTTCAGCATCGAAACATAATTGTCCTTATCAATGAATGATGAAGTACTAAATACTTCAATCAACTCCCTTGTTACATCTATGCCAAGTTCCACCCGTCCAATATCGCGCAAAACTTTATTTCTGGCTTTTATCATGTCTTTGATTTCGTCAGGCGTCAGAACCAAACCAAATTCTTTGGTCTTTTCATTAAGTGCAAGCAATTCATTCAACCTTTTTCTCTGGACAGAAATTCCAATCTCATTAAAAATACGGGGTAAAAACATGGAACTCCCTCCTTCTCCTAACTGTCCGGAATATGCATTCTTCACTGTTCAATTTTCGGTTGGATTTTAAAAAATCGGTTGCTTAAAAAGGGTTGACTTTTTTATTTTCTTATGCTATCATAAAGATGGATATTTTTGCTTTTTATGTCTGATTTTAAATTACTCTATCTATTCTTCCATGTCAATCATCCTGTCAGATGAAATGTATAATTAATGCAATATTCCAAATATAAGAATAGCGTTTTGATCAGGATTATTCTCCATAAAAAAACACCAACTTCCCGGGAAAAAGGAAGTTGGTGTTTCGTTTTATTTTTACAGTGTCCCCAGGCCAAGCGGAAGGATATATACCAACATCATGGCAAAGTGAACAGCCGATCCGGCCATGATAAACAAGTGAAAAATCTCGTGGAAACCAAACTTGCCCGGGAAAAAATTAAAGCATTTGGTCGCATATATAATCGCCCCAACGGAGTAAAAGACTCCTCCCAAAAACATCAGGACAATCGCACCAATTGGAAGCGTATGAATCAACTGTACAAAGGGGATAACGGCAATCCAGCCCAGAATCAGATAAAACGCAGTGGAAACATAACGCGGAATACTCATAAAAAACAGTTTCAAAACGATTCCCACGATGGTCAGGCCCCACACAAATGTGAGCATAATCCATTTCCAAAGACCATCCAGCCCAAAATAAAAGACAGGGGTATAGGATCCGGCAATTAACAAATATATCGCGCAATGATCCAACTTTCTGAGCATAAGCTCTTTCTTGGGAGTGGTGGAAACCCAATGATACAAGGAGCTGGCCCCGTAAAGCAAAATAACACTAACCCCGTAAATCGTCATTGTTACAAGCGCAGAAGGGGTTGAACGGCTAAGTACGATCAGGAAAACCAGCCCGACAATAGCCGCCAGAAAGGTGATAAAATGTGTCAAGGTGTTGACAGGTTCTTTCATCTTTAAAATTCTCATCCAAAAGCCTCCGGTCTGATTTGGGATAACATAGCCAATATTTACAATGGATCCTTTTTATACTAATTTTAACATGTTCGAACATAGACTGTACAATGGAACAGGATACCGGAGGATAACCTGCAGCTTTTTATGCCTTCCGTTCGGGAATGACCGGCACTACAGGCAATTTGTCGATTTTTTGCGGGTCGATTTTAAAGTTTTTGTTGTATTTCCCGGGAACGGTAATACTTTCCGGTTCGGTTGAACGCCAGGTGAAGTAACAGGTTGAGCAAAGGTACATTTCCCATTTTCCTTTGACAGGAGATTCTGCCACTTTCTCAACCTCCGTTTGCTCGCAACGCGGGCAAATGTATGACATACAAATTCCCTCCTTACCGGTTTTTTATCATCTCTGACAAGATTTTTTCCCATTTTTCTGTAGCAACTGGCGAATCCAGCGGTTGGCTGTAATGACCCCGTTTCTCTGGCGCGACAGGCGTGGTGGCGTCGATAATCATTTTATGGGTAATGCCAACCGGTTCCGAGCCCGGATCCAGGGGCAAAACGGAAAGATTGGGGAGAATCATCACGTCATGCTTTGGGTGTACCTTGGTCGAAAGCGCCCACATTACCTGGGGCAAATTAAACGGGTCCACATCTTCATCAACAACAATCACCATTTTGCAGTAGCCCAACCCGTGCGGGATGGTCATCGTATGCATGCCAACAGCTTTGGCAAATCCGCCATACCGTTTTTTAGTTGAGACGATGGCAATCAGGCCATGGGTATACATGGCATTGACAGCAACAATTTCATCCGGATAGGCCTGCTTGAGTTGATCATATACCGGGACACAGGTATTCAGCCCGATCATGTAGTCTATCTCGGTCCATGGCTGTCCCAAATACAGTTGCTCAAAAATCGGATTCCGGCGGTGGAAAACACGATAAATCCGTATGACTGGCATACGCCGTCCCCCTGAATAATGACCGGTAAACTCGCCAAACGGCCCTTCGATCTCCCGCTCACCAGCAATTATCTCTCCCTCCAGAACGATTTCCGCTCCCCACGGCACATCCAGGTCAGAGTCTTTGGCGCGCACTACTTTATATGGTTCCCTCTGGATCGCTCCGGCCATTTCATATTCGGACTGGTCATAAGCGAGCGGTGAGCCGGCAATTGTCGTTATTACCGGTTCATTGCCAATTGCAATAACAACAGGCAGATTTTCGCCCCGTTCTTCGGCAATGCGCAGATGAATGGCGATATCATGCATCGGGACAGGCTGAATGCCAAGGCGATCTTTTCCTTTCACCTGCAAGCGATATATTCCCACATTTTGCTTGCCATCATTGTCCGGATCACCCAAATCCCTGGAAATAACACAAGCCTTGTCCAAATAACAGCCGCCGTCGCTCTGGTTTAAACGAAACAGGGGAAAGAGCTCAAACAGATTGATATTCTCAGTAATCTCCACTTCATGAAAAGGAGCCGATTCCGCTCTTTCCACTGGAACAGGATAGTTCCGCCAACGGATGGCAAATTCAAAAAACTGCTCTTTAACCGTAGTGTTTTTATCCAATCCCATCATTAACGCATGGTTGGGCCAGGAACCAATCACATTTAACGCCACACGCGCCTCCCTGTAACCGTTGATCCGGTTAAACAAAAGAGCGGGCGTCTGTTCCCCCAAATTGCTGATTGCCCGACCTGCAGATCCCAAATCGGGTTCCGGCATTACCTCTTCATCGATTGTTAACAACTGCCTTTCTCTTTCCAGTGTCTTCAAAAATTCGCGCAAGTCCTGATAAGCCATTGGTTTTCCTCCCGGCAAGCAATTTACTGTTCACTGTCTGCAAACATTTCCCACGGACTAAACACAATTAACCCTATGTAGAAGCGGTAATTCAGCGGTTGTATTTCCAATATTCAAATTTATTTTACCATCTAAACACCTGAAGGATAAATATATTTACAGATTCCAAACATCGTTCTTTGCAACAGCAACTTTTAACACAGCCGTGGTTACCAATCGCTGTGCACATCCTTTTTTTCAACATCCCAAACCCAGAGAAAAACCCCTGCACAATACAGAGGTGATGAATAATTTATTTTTTATTTCCTACCGGCTTTTCAATCTCCATCAATTCGCCGGTTAAAATATGCTGCACCGGCATGGCCTCCTCCCGCCAGCTCTTCGGTGGCAAAGTGCCCCAGAACGTAGCCCGCTGCGGGTCATTCAGATGCCAGCGAATCGGCTTCCAATCCGGATCGTTCGTAAAGTAGTCGCCCGTATATAATTCCGTCCGGTGTCCGTCAGGATCACGGACATAGACAAAGAAAGCGTTGGATGTGCCATGCCGGCCAGGTGCGCGTTCGATATTTGCATAGTAACCCATACTGGCAAGATGATCACAAGCGTCCAAAATGGTTTTGGCATCATCAATCCAAAAACCGGTATGATGGTAACGCGGTCCGGCATCACGGATAAGAGCCAGATCATGAACAGTCGGTTTTCGGTGCAGCCAGGCTGCCCATAAATGTTCTTCTTTTTCCCCCGCGACCGTATACTCGGAGCACATGAAGCCCATTTTCTCCATATACCACTGATAGGCCAAATCGATATCCCGGACGAGGCAATTGGCGTGATCAATCCGTTTGACCCTGGCTCCTTTATGCAGGTGATATTTTTGGATCAAGGGTTCGGCCCAATCCATCTCGCAAAAGAATTCAACGGGAAACCCCTGTGGGTCCTGGATACGGATAGCCCTTCCCTGGCCGCGCTCTTCTCCCTTTTCAAGCCAGCGGAATGGCAATCCTTCTTCCATAAACAGTTTGTGCAATTTGTGCAGATCATCGTCGCTTGCCACCCGATAGGCAATATGATTGAGACTGGGCCGCTTAGCTTTTGTCAGGACCAGGCAATGATGATTCCCGTCATCCAGCCCTCTCAGGTAGATGTTTCTTTCATCCGCTTCAGTTTCTATCATTCCCAGTCCTTCCACATAGAAGTGGCGGGCTTTCTCCAGATCGGTCACATTGATGTTCACATGATGCAACCGGATGATATTGGCATCACTCATAATTTTCTCTCCTCAGATCCCGGATGTGATAAGCAGAGCCATTTTCGGTTCCGTCTCCGCCTTGCAAGGAAACAGTATGACGCTCAACATTCGCTTGCAGGCGGGCTCAAAACAAAACATTTTTGCCTGTTTCCCTGAAAGTGAATGCTTTCGCCTGAAAGCGGCATTGACACCACTCCGCTTCTGAAAATTGCTTTCTCACACTTTGTCGACAAGCTGATGTATTTCTTCAGAGACGATTTTTCGACAATTTTACCGATAACCGTTTATATCAGAATCAGTTTTTATCAGGATTTGGGTGCCGTTTGTTTTGGATTTGCCCGATTCAGAAATTCCTGCACCAATTCTTTATATTTGTCTTTCTCGTGCCAGTCATAATAAGCCCCTGCCATGCGAACCGGATCGCCGAAGAAGTAATATTCATACAGCATCTGGCGTGTGGCAAAGGCACTCATGGAGACATCCCAGGCCAGCCGGTACAATTGGACACGCTCATATCCGTCAATCGCAGCGCCCTGGTTGTATTTGTGCATCAGGCCGCCAATTTCTTCCGATTCAAAATCAGCCTGCGTCGGAATTGCCATCAAACCACTGGAACCAAGGATGCGGATAATTTCCGTCAAGCGCTGGTACACTTTGGGATACCAGTTACGAGCTGTGTTTAGTGGTACAAAGTCCGGGGTCATATTTTCATATTGATCGATATTGGCCCCTGCTTCTGATTGCAGGAGAAGCGCTTTCATAATTTCCAGCGTAACCATGACTTCTGTCGCCTTTTCCTTGACATGCTGGAACCTGGAAATATTGATTGCATCAATGATGCTTAACACAATGCCAAGGATAAATTCTGTTTTTGCCACGTTCTTCGTAACAACCTGATGAGTCATGTGAATCACGGCATTGGTTTCGAAATATGTCCGGTTGCACAAATCATGGTTACCGGCAATAAATACACGATCCCAGGGAACAAGTACATCTTCGAATATTACAATAGCATCGCTTTCATCAAAGCGGGCTCCCATTGGATGATCCCACTGATTTTTGCCATAATCAAACGTCTCTCGGCAAATAAATTTTAACCCAGGTGTATTGTTGGGGATGGCAAAGGCGAAGGCATAAGGATCATCTTCACTGGTTGCTTTATTGAGGGTCGAAGGAAAGACAACAATTTCATCGGTTACCCCGCCAAGGGTTGCCAGCAAGCGGCAACCTCGCACAACCATTCCTTCGGAAGTTTTATCCACAATCCTGGCTGAAAGATAGGGATCTTTCTGATTGGACTGGTTTTTGGCCCGGTTTGCCTGCGGATGAATCAGGGTATGGGTCAGACTGATATCATTTTCCCGGCAATATTCATAATACTTGCGTACATTTTCGCCAAACATCGGGTTATCCTGGGCAAAAAAGGAAGCTGCCGTTCCAAATGACATGATACTGGTATTTAAATAATCTGGCGAGCGGCCCATCATACCTCCGGAATAACGGGCCCACTCATAGATCATTTGTCTTCTCTTTGCCAGATCTTCCCTGGTCTTCGGCTCAATAAAGGATAAACCCACAGGGTCCCCGGTTGTCGGAGAAGTATATAACATCTTGTCCGGTTTTTCATGCTGGAGATCATACAAATCAACCATGCTTTTTACAATATTTCGAAATGCCGGATGCTCGGAGACCTTGTCCACCTTCTCACCATGAATCCAAACATTGTTTTTGGCCTTGTCCAGGGCCTCCAAATATTGCTTTCCTGTTCTTGCCGGCATGCAGATCCCTCTTTTCCCCATAAAATTTAAAATATTTTGATTATTAAAAAGAAATAATAAGGCTTGATCAAGCCTCTGGCAACAGAAGTATTTCCGCTTAATTGTTAATCTCTTTTTTTAAAGTATACCGCCTTTTTACTTACATTAAAAATATATATATTGTATATATCATATATGAAACACATATATTCATATTTAATATGAAGCAAACTTTAGAAAAATATATACAGGAAGGCGATTTTCGGAACTCCGTTCCGTCTCCACCTTGCCAACAAGCCATCATAACGCTCAGCATTCACTTCCAGGCGGGCTCTTCACTTGCTTGCGCTCAAACAGTTTCGCCCGTTTTCCCTGTAAGTAAATGCCTTCAAATTACTCCACTTCTAAAAATCGCTAGTTCACCTTTATCGACAAGCAGATTCGTATTTGAAATAAATGTCAAATGATCTCTCCAAATTCAAATGGATTTGACCAAACCGCCATCTACCAGGAAAGCCTGGCCCGTGACATAGGTATTGGCTTCGGACACCAGAAAAGCAACCACTTTTGCAAACTCCTCCGGTGTCCCGTATCTTCCCAATGGAATCTGTCCTGCACTCCGACTCCTCACTTCATCGGGAGACAAACCCGTTTTTGTCGCATAAGTCATATCCAGTGCCACAATCCTGTCTGTTGCGATTCGCCCGGGACCGATGGTATTGATCAGGATGCCATCCCTGCCCAATTCAACAGATAAACTTTTGGACAAGCCGACAATGGCTGTCCGGAACGTATTCGAAAGAATCAGATTGTCGATGGGCTGTTTGAATGACGATGAAGCCAGATTGACAATTCGGCCAGATTTTTTCCCGCGCATATAGGGGAGCGCCCCACGAATCAGACGGATCACACTAAGCAGGTTTAATTGAAAGGCATATTCCCAATCCTCATCCCCAAAGTCGTCAAAACTCCCGGCCGGTGGCCCTCCCGCATTGGTGACGAGGATATCGATCCCGCCATGCTGCGCGGCTGTTAACTGAATCAATGCCTGAATGTCCTTCGATTTTGTTACATCTGCCACACAGGTTGCCACTTTGACACCAGAAACGTCCTTAATCTCGGCAGCTGTTTTCTGAAGTTGATCCTCATTTCTGCTCGTAATTACGACATCAGCTCCTTCACAGGCCAACTCAAGCGCAATTGCCTTGCCCAAACCTTTACTGGATGCCGCGACCAATGCGGATTTCCCCTTCAGTCCCAGATCCATTTCCAAACCTCCTTCACCTTTATGGTTTGATTGTATCAAATCCCGCCAGTGATATAGAATTCTTTTTTGATCATATGATATAATTCGAATCAATTGATTCACAGGAGATGATGGAAGTGAACCAGCAACAAATCGTTCGAATCGGCAGTTTGGCAAAGACGCTTACAACCTTTGAAAACGCTGCCGAAAGTATTTTATCCAGCGGCATTTTAAAATCACCCGGGGAAATTGAAGCTTTCAAAATGGGATTTCACGCAGCTTTGGAACTGGTGCGCCGGGAATACGGCATAAAGTAAAAAGGCCCTGGACGATTCATCCATCATCCATGGCAAACTGCAGCAAAGGAGTGGATTCGCGTGTATCATACCAAAGCAGAAAACGTCATCTATCCGAATCATACACGTACACCCAATGTGGTTGTCCGAGGACTGTACAGTGCGGGATTCTTTATTGCAGACTTCGGCCCGATGTTTGTCAATCTCTTTAATGCCATCTACATAACCGCACGCAAGTTGTTCGCTTTTTTGATCGGCTTATTGATTGAACTCAGTACCATCATCATCCTGATCGGAACAATTGCCTTCAGTGTGTACCATTCCCTTGAACTTTTGCGCAGAGGCGGAGCTGCCGGAGGAATGGAATATGTTGGAGTTATTATGTTTGAAATTGTATTTATTTCATCCGTAGCTACCATGACGCGAAGCCTGATGAAGGGCGAAAGGCCCGATGGATATTCGTTTATAGGCTTTGTACTCGGATTCCTGTTTGTCGAATGGTCAAATATTACCGGAATGGCGCAAAACTGGACAGGCTGGATTATCGGATTTTTTACTCCCATTTTACTGATCATTGCCGAAGGGATTCTCGCTTATCAGTTTCTGAGCGACAAGGAGAAAAGGCGGATGCGGGACATAAACAGGATTATGAAGAAGCATCCGGAGTTGACCCCCGCTGACCTTGAAAAAGCTATCGCCATATACCGGGAGCAAACAAAAGCAGCGGAAAAAACGTTGCGCCCCCAAAACGAGTGGAAAAAATTCCTGCTGGAAGAAAAAAACGAAAATGGCATCAAACTGGTTGAAAAATTGGCTCCAAAAATGGTGACGGAGACACAGGAAGCCAAAGAATCCCCCATACCGGAGCTGTCAAAAGAAACGCTGGAAAAATTGGCACAAGTCGAACGTCAACAGCCAATTCATGAAAAAATCAGTTCTACAATATCGGAAAAAGAAACGTTCGGCGCCGAAAAGCAGCAAGAAGCCGAAGCAATTGCAACAATTTTTGAGGAGAATGATAAAAACGAAAAGAAAACCCGTACTGAAACAGATTCTTCCGGCAAAGATACAAATGAACCCAAGCAATCCCCGCCCCGGGAAGAAACCTCACGAAATGTAAAGGAGAAAGACCCGGATCCTGACGAAATGCGCAGGCAGGCCAGAATGTGGGCAATGAAATTTTATCAGGAAACCGGCAAGATTCCCGGCCGTGTACGAATTGCCAATCATACACGTTGCAAGGATCGAATCGCACGTGAAATTGCTGAAGAACTGAAGAAGAAGTATGGGAAAGTATCCTGAATAAGAAGCTGTTACCTGTTTTATCCCCGGAAACCGGAGGATTAGTAATTTTCCGGTTTCAGATTTAATGCCTGACACCTTTTTCAGCTGTTTGCAGCTGCGATTCAAGATTTAAATCAGATTAATCGTTACCGCAGTACCATCTGTTTCGGTTCTTTTATTGGGGATAACGATTGCTTTTGCTCTGTTATCCAACAGGTCCAAGCGGGGGAAAGTCCCGAAAAACAAGGAATAGAAGGCTCTTACTTTGTTTTTGGGTCACACAGTAAGAACCTTCTTTATATTCCAGGATAAGAGGCATGAATTTAAAATCCCCTGTATTGAGGCTCCTCATTTTCAAGCTGTTGCACACGCGGTTCAACTTGACCAAGAATTTGTTGCACCTGTTGTGCCGCATTGGCATACATTTGCTTGGCCTGTTTGTTGTCCGTGCTGAGGGCGAACTGTTCAAAACTGGCCTGAGCGCTTTTTAATGAGGCAACAGCTGTTTTAACGTCAGAAGAAACAGTCATGCTGAAACCACCTTTCCTTATGAATTGGATATCTTTAATCTGTCCAACAGCTGCAATCTTATGCTTTTTAGTATGGGGAATATCCTTGCTGTTTAAAACAAACCAAAAAGGGGAATGAAAGTTAACCTTTTATCCCCCTTTTGGTTTATCAAATTCCGCCAATTGAATTATATGAAGCAAACTTTGACCGAAAGTCAGGTTCCGGTTCTCAATAGGAATCTGCCGGAAAAACAATGCCAATTAATTCCCTGGCCTGATCCAGGATCTCTATCGATATCGAAGAAATATCGTTATATTCTTTTGCCAGGCGTTTACCCGCTATCATATCGATAAATCCTTCTACTTCGTAGATCATATCATGTTGATTCGTGTCTGCTGAGTATTTTTCTTCATAACCATTTCTATATCTTATTCTAATGTCTTCCAGTCCCGTTATACTGTTAAAATACATCGTTCCCTTTTCTCCCTGGATTTCACATGGTAAATGGGAATCTGAGATTTTGGAATACACGAGATCTGCTTGCATTCCTTCATAAGTGGCAGTAATACTCCCCATTCCGTCAATACTTCCAGGTATGATATAACCATGGGCAGCAATATGTTTTGGCTTGCCAAATAAACCCACCATCACTTCAACAGGGTAGACACCAATATCCATTAAGGCTCCATTAGACAGTTCCGGTCTGAAAGCATTTTCTATAATACCATTTTTAAACTTGTCATATCTGGAGGAATACTGGCAGTAGTTAAAATTTACTTTTCGTATCTGACCCAACTTTGCAAGGTTTTTCTTGATTATTTGAAATCCGGGGTTAAAAACAGGACGCATCGCTTCCAGGAGAATTACTTTATTTTCACCAGACACCTTCCGCATATTCCTCCACTCACGAAAGTTTGACGCAACAGGTTTCTCACACAGAACATGTTTGCCATTTTCCAACATTAAGATGCTTTGTGATGCATGGCAACAGGTTGGACTTGCAATATATACCGCATCGATATCTCTCGAGCAAGCCAGGTCTTCCAGACTGTCATACACTCGAATACTCTCCATATCCTGTACAAATGCTCTGCCTTTTTCAGCATTCCGTGAGTAAACAGCCGCAAATTCAAACCGGTTGCATAAAGACGCTGCTTCTAAAAATTTTTTTGTTATTACACTGGTACCGATCACTGCAAACCTGATTTTTTTCATTTTATACACCATCTCATTTTTATAAATTCTAATCTAAATAATCAACTACTTTATTATCATTATATTTTTTATCCCACTCAACCTCAAAATCATTTAAGGATTTTGCTTTATCTCCACTCTTGGCATCTTCTGGCAGATGGACTGTTTTACGCTTACAAATTCAGGAAACATTTGATGTAATCGCTTACAAATAGTACAATAAAAACAAATTAACCGGTTAACGTGTTAACCGGTTGGGTCGAGGTGATTTTATTGAGTGAACTTAAGTATTTAACAATAAAAAATCATTTAAAAGAAGCTATTGAAAGAAATGATTTTAAACCAGGAGAAAAAATATATTCAGAATTGGAATTGAAGGAAAAATATGGCGTCAGCAATACAACTGTAGTTCGTGCATTGCAAGAGTTGGTATTTGAAGGATATTTAACCAGAATTCAAGGAAAAGGTACCTTTGTCAGTAAGGGAATGTTAAAGAAAAAAGTTGGTTTTACAGAACACAATGTAATCCATAAACCCGGTGGTGGATTTGAGGAATACACGGAGTCTGTTAAAGTACTATCCATTAAGGAAATCACAGATAAGGAAATTGCAAGGATTGTTGAAATTGGGGCAAATGAAAAAATTATTCATTTTACCAGAATGCGCCTGGATGACCAAAAGCCTTTTGCTATTCAACATAATTATATCCCCAAAAAATATTTGCCTGGTATCGATCTTTCGAAGCCGGAAAGATATGAGTCCATCTCGAAGGAATTGAAAGAGAATCATGGCATTAATATTTTCAACGAGCATATGAAAGAAAGAATTAAAGTAGTATACCCATTAAACGATGAATTGAAGAAACTGTTTCAGGTCGAAACAGATTTTCCGGTGTTTGTATTTGAAAGAGTTACCTATTTTTCAAATGGTCTTCCACTGGAATTTGTAAAAACATATACCCATCATAAATATTACTCCATAGAAATAGAAAGCTAGAGGTGAGAAAGCATGAATTATATTTTGGCATCACACGGTTATTACTCAAAATATACGAAAGAAAGCTGTCAGATGATTACTGGTGCTACAAAGAATATGTATGTTGTTTCTTTCTTGGAAGATATGAACGCAGATGATGTGTATGCGATGTATGAGGCAATTTTGCAAGAACATCCGGATGAAGATTTTACTATTGTTGTTGATTTTATCGGGGGTACACCCTGTAATGCCAGTATTCAACTAAAAGAAAAATATCCGAATATCTCCATTGTTTCCGGACTATCTCTCAGTCTGGCAATCTCACTTAGTCTGGGTGAATCTATTGATTGTGCCATAGAATCTGCCAAAGGTGCTTTAAGCATTGTTAAATTAAGTAAGGATGAAAAAGTCAGGGCCAAGAAAGAAACGGAAAAAACAGAAACACCTTCTAACGGCATCGTTAGCGTGAGAATTGATGAAAGGTTGATTCATGGGCAAGTTGCAACCATGTGGACAAATACTGTAAAGGCAACCCGAATTATGGTTGTGGATAATGGTGTTGTTAAGAATGATGTTGAAAAAATGGCTTTAAAAACTGCGGTTCCATCTGGCGTAAGACTCAGTATCCTGACAACAGAAGGGGCTGCCAGAAGAATTAATAATGGATATTATCTGGGACAAAGAGTATTTCTCCTTGTAAAGACTCCTCAAACTTTAAGGGAGCTGATTAATAAAGGTGTCAAATTAAATGAAGTAATTGTTGGTAATATGTCTAAAACGGAAAATCGTATACAAGTAAAAAAATCTGTAAGTGTTTCAGAAGAGGAAATTCAAGACTTTCGATATTTAGATAACCAAGGAATTAAATTTATTGCACAAATGGTACCTGGTGATGATCCAATTAATTTTTTGGATTTACTTAACTAAGTAGGAGGTGAATAAAATATGGATATTCAATTGTGGCAAATTATTTTGTTATCATTACTGGCATTTTTCTCCGTTTATGATTCATTGTCACTTCAAATTATCGGGACATTTCCGGTTCTTGTAGGTACGGTTGCAGGTTTAATTATGGGCGACTTGACTATGGGACTTGCTGTAGGGGCAACGTTACAACTGATGGTTCTTGGTGTTGGGACATTTGGAGGAGCTTCTATCCCGGATTTTATGTCGGGAGCAATTATCGGTACTGCTTTTGCAGTCATGGCAGGTAAAACTGTACAATTCGGGATTGGCTTAGCCGTACCAGTTGGCTTATTAATGGTGCAGTTAGATATATTGGCACGTTTGACTAATACTTTTTTCTCGAAAAGAGTAGATGCTGCTGTCGAACGTTTGGATTTTAAGGGAGTAGAAAGAAACGTTATTCTGGGTATCTTACCATGGGGGCTTTCCAGAGCAATTCCAATATTCCTGATGCTGTTTTTTGGAAAAGGATTAGTTGATTTGATCATTAAATATATGCCTGATTGGTTAATGGGTGGATTGGAAGTTGCGGGTGGACTATTACCGGCAGTTGGTATTGCAATCTTATTAAGATATTTGCCAATTAATAAATACATCTCATATTTAATCATTGGTTTTGTAGCTGCATCTTATTTAAAAATCCCAATGCTGGGTGTTGCATTAATCGGGCTTGCTTTAGCTATTATTTCTTTCCAAAGAGCTGCTGGTAAACAACAACCGGTTGCAGTAGCAACAGCCAGTCAAAAAGGAGGCGACTTGTTTGATGGAGAATATGAAGACTAACCTTCCTTCTGAAAATACCGAAAAAGAAGAAATGACTTCTAATTATAAAGTAACCAAAAAAGATATTCGAAAAGCAAATATTCGTTGGTTATTTGGCAGTCAGATCTGCTGGAATTACGAAAAAATGATGGCACCAGGATATATTTATTCGATGTTGCCTTTGTTAAAAAAATTTTATAAAGGTAAAGAATTGAAAGAAATGATGCGTACCCATATGCAATTTTTTAATACCAATCCAATGGTTGGCGGTTTAATTTTAGGAATGAATATTGCAGTTGAAGAAAAGGAGGGCTCAAAAGGGAAAGATGCGGTAGTTGGTTTAAAAACTGGTTTAATGGGTTCTTTCGCAGGAGTAGGTGATACGATATTCGGCGTCATTATTCCGACAATCTTTGGATCTATCGCCGCATATATGGCTTTAGAAGGTAGTCCAGCTGGTGTTCTGATATGGATATTGGCAAATCTGGCTGTTATTATTTTAAGGCTAACATTTATGCCGTTTGCCTATAAACAAGGTGCAAGTTTAGTAACTAAATTCAGTGACAAATTAAATGCGTTGACTGACGCGGCAATCCTATTAGGTCTCACCGTTATTGGTGCACTTATACCTACCGTAGTAAAAGCAGAAGTACCGTTTGTTTATTCCAGTGGAGAAGTTAAACTGGTTATACAAGATATGTTAAACCAGATTATGCCATCTTTAATTCCGGTTTTAATTGTTGGATTAGTCTACTGGCTATTAGGACGAAAGAAAATGTCCTCTACCAAAGCAATACTTTTCGTTATGTTACTTTCTATCCTTCTATATAATTTAAATATTTTAGGTTGAAAAATTAAAGGAGTGTTTAGTAATGGGGTTGGCATTTTTTGACAAGGCACGTGAATTAACAGATAAATTAGAAGAGACTCAGGCAGAAAATATTCATAAAGCTGCTGGAATTCTCGCAGATGGTATCATGAATGGTGGAATTATTCAGGCGTTTGGAAGTGGTCATTCTTATGCAGCTGCAATTGAAATTTGTGGTCGTGCAGGAGGACTGATTCCTTCCAAAGTAATCAATGACCCGGCAGGTGGATTGTATGAATCGATTGAAGGAACAGGGAAGCTATTAACCCATAAACTGCAAGTGAAACCTAATGATGTATTTTTTATTATATCTAATTCCGGTAGAAATCCATTAGTCATTGAATTAGCGCAATGGGTGAAGGAACATGGCAACAAGTTGATCGCTGTTACTGCCTTGGATTCGTCCAAGGCATCAACATCCCGTCATTCTTCAGGGAAGTTGCTGTATGAATTTGCTGATGTAGTGCTTGATAATAAATCCGAATTTGGTGATGCAGCGTTAACAATTAAAGGATTGGATACAAAAGTTTGTGGAACGTCTTCTTTTAGTGCGGTTCTCTTGCTACAACAAGTCATCTATGAATCGATACAAATGATGGTTCAAAAAAACTATCAACCACCTGTTTACAAGAGTGCAAATATTGACGGAGGATATGAATACAACTTTGCAATAGAAGACAAGTATGCAGACAGAATCTTCCATATGTAAAAAATTATGAAAAGAACTATATATCCAAGTGGTATATAGTTCTTTTCTTTTTCTCAATCATAAGCATCCATTTTCAAAGCATTTCCAAATACTCGTTTCTTTGCAATTCACCTTCTTTCCTGGTAAAAATAGAATGATAGTTTCCAAACTCAACCATACTACGGAAATGACTGCTTACATCCTTTGTATGCTGCTGTGATGCTTCCAGAAGCTTATCTTTTTCACCAAAGATATCTTTTCGGTACACACCATTTACTTCGTACAAGTATCCAATTAGTTCCCCATCAACTCGAATTCTCCTTTCTCTTAAAAATAAACCACCATCTACTTTAATATATCCATCGGACTCTATACTTTCAGGATTTTGGCCAAGATACAAGACTCCACAGTAATAAAGATTGAAGTTCATTTGAATGACATACTTCATCTTTTCTTCTTGTTTGATCAAAACAGCGTAAGGTTTTTTTCATGATCCTTTTTGGCTTCTTCCTCAGTTAATGGTGAACGCAATTCCTTATAATGGAAATTCCAGTATCTTGCATACTCCAAGTTCATTTTTCAAAATCACCCTATCAATTAAGTACATTACCTCTTTCATCTCTAATCGTTATGTTTCTTTCACCAGCAAAATCAAGGATTTCTTGCTGGACAGGACTTCTTTGCCCTGCTATTTCCTTTCCTTATTGCACGACCCCTTTTCAAACCAAATGCAACACTTTTTATTCGCATAAAAACCCCCGTCGTTTAAATACACTTTGTCTAATAAGGGGCATTACTATTTTGGTGCTTAATAGCGATGATCTCCTAAATATTAAAGCTTTTATTCTTTATTAATAATTATTTGTGGTGGAACCGCTGATATTACGTCAATAATTTCATTCGGGGTAATAAATACATAATGTTCAATAGACTTATCCTCAAACTTTTCGCAGCTTTCTTCATTAAACCATTTAATAAAAGAAGAGTTGCTCGATTTATAAAGCGACCAGTTAAAAAAATCATTTCCATATTGACTGGACCAAAGATCAACAGTCTGTAGCAAATCTCCCTCATCAGTTACTCTATATGATAAGACGGTATACTCAAATAAAATATTAACTTTGCCGCCATTTTCACTTTCAAAATGAATTTTCAATCCATTTCCATCATGAAGAAGGCTTTCAAACCAGATTTTATCTGGAAACTCATTTAACGGTTTCCATTTATGCCATTGTTCTGTTTGCATCATTTACCCTTTCGTAATATCCAAATTTAATTCTGTCATACTTTGCTCACCCTTTTGGTCAAAAAGAGCCTATTAGCAGGCAAAATTCCAATAAAATCTTCCATCCACGCAGATGGAGGATTTAATCCTGAATCTCTTTTACACACCATTGCTTTTGGACTTCCATTGGACCGCTGAACCTGGTTCGCGAAAGAGAAAACGTAAAGCTTCATCAACCCCCCAAAAACCAATTGCATAAGGCAGAATATTTACAAAGGCATCTGCCGCTTCCGAAAAAATTTCGTTTGACGCATATTCTTGAATTACTGCCCCTAAAAAAAAGAGAACAAATGATCCTAATGCCAGGGCAGCGATGTGAGAAAACAAGGAAAGCAATGCACGAATTGTCGTAGAAAATCTCTTTGTAAGTAAAGTTAGTAATTCAATAAAAACCATGAAAGGCAATATAATTAAGATGACAATTATTGAAAAGGCAAACGACATCGCCTTGAAAACATTTCCATTAACCACTTGGGAAACCGGAATCAAACACACAAGAAAAAGAAGAACGAGCTCAATCAATCTTCTATAGATCACCTTGGTCACTTTTCTCACTTCCTGATAGTTAGTTGGCGTAAATAGAGCACAACAGACATATCATATTATGAATAAATGTATTTGATTCACAGGTGGCAAGATAATTATATTTCACTAAAATAATGACTCAGTCTATAGATAAATCGTCGGACTATTGGTCGGTTGGGAATATATTTGCAATACTGCTGCCCAAAATCCCTGCACCAACCAGGATGGCCAAAAAAGAATGATTCCCTGTCGAAATCTATATTACGTCAATAGGAAACTGATAGAAAAGGGAATTATTAATAGAATTTTATATAAAAATAAGCAAATTACATTGAATTCTTATTATATAACTTCTCTATAAAAACAAAGAATGCCTGTCATATAGCATTCAACATCAAATAATGTTTTAAATGTTTTTCTATAGATTCTTAAACTCAAAAAATCACTTTTTGTTCTTCATTTTGTTTTATTATGCTGAACCCGCTTGTAATTGATTTGAAAATAAGTTTGATGGAAGAGTCGTAATGGGGCGTCCAGTTTTTATTACTCTGGCAAAGATAGTGGAAAGGAAACTTATGCAAGAAAACAGATCTCAAAAGAAAAACCAAGAGCCGTTCAATTAATGATAAACATATTAAGCGCTACGAGGATTTTGCCGCATTCCTCCATTAACCATCGATAAAATGATTATCTTGGCACGGCATGATAATGATTTTGGATTCCAAATTGAATTAATTCTTGCTTGTTTTTAAGTTTAAGCTTTTGCATGATATTCGTTTTATGATTCTCGACGGTTTTATGACTGATGGAGAGCTTCTCAGCAATTTGAAGGTTGGAAAAACCAAGAACAGTCAGCCTCACAATCTCCTGTTCCCGAACTGTTAAAATAGAAGTATCCCTTTCTCCTTTCTGGAACATTTTCTTTATTTGTTCCTGGGGAATTCCCGTTTTGAAAAATCTCTTTCCATGGTAGACTGATTGAATCGCTTCATACAGCTCTCCACCTTGACTTTTTTTAAGAATATAGCCATGAGCGTTCAATTGAATTGCTTTTTGAATATATACTTCTTCATCGTACATTGTCAGTACTATCACTTTCACAATTGAATGCTGTTTCAAAATTTCCTTTGTTGCTGTAAATCCATCTATTCCATTTGGCATAGAGAGATCCATCAGAACAACAGCCGGCTGATGCTTCATCGCCAATCGAATTGCTTCTTCTCCATCTCCCGCTTCATCTACCACTTCAATATTCCGATAAGACTCCAGCAATAATCTGATCCCTTTTCTAATAAGAACGTGGTCATCAACGATCAACACTTTAATCATGGATTTTATTCACCTCTTTACAAGGAACGGTTCCTAGAATGGTTGTTCCTTTCCCTGGCTCTGAATGGATTTTCAACGTACCGTTCAATTGATCCATTCTCTCTTCCATATGCTTCAAACCTAATCCCTCCTTCTTTGGATCAGGCTGGAATCCAATGCCATTATCCTTAATTCTCAACAAAATAGTATCGTTGAGTCGGAGAAGACTGATGCTTGTCTCTGTCGCTTGTGAATATTTCATCATATTATGGAGCGCCTCCTGAATGACACGATATAAATTTATTTCTGCACTTGAGTTTAAACGTTCTTCCAAATTTGTTTCGAAAGAAATGGCTACAGCCGGCAATTTCATTTCCAATGTTGACACAAGGGAACGCACGGCAGGTACGAGGCCCAATTGGTCAATACTTTGTGGCCGCAGCTGATATGAATATGATTTTACATCAGTCATGACCTTCTCCAATTCAATTCTTACCTCAGACAAATAATCATGCAGTTTTTCATCATGCACACAATGGGCTTCAATGGCTTGCAGGGCCACAGAAATAGTAAATAACGACTGTCCCACTCCATCATGGAGCTCTTGTGCCAGCCGTTTATGCTCACTTTCCTGTGCTTCGATCAGTTTCTTAATGATAAATTTGGACATTTTTGCTTCTTCATCTTTTTGTTTAAGGGACTGATCCCTTAATACAAGCAAATATTCACTGGTTCGCTCATCTTTATAAAGAACAGCCGTACTCATTTCCACATAAATTTTCTCTCCATGACAGGTTGGCATTTTTGACAGGAAGTAGGGGACGGTTTGGCTTGCGATTAAAAAACATCTTTCCTCGTTTCCCTTTAATTCCCGGGATTGACAGTACGAACAATAGGGAACCCGCTCTCCGACCTTCCATCCGGTTAATCTTTTTGCAGCAGGGTTCATCCTAAGTATGTTTCTCTTGTCATCCATGACGAGAATCCCGTCCTGAATATGCTCATATATTTGTCTCAAATAAGAATCAAGTAAATCCATCTTTTTATCCCCCCTCCCTATTATTATAACTACAACGCCGTTATAATTTAAATATTCTGAATTAATAAAGAATGAGGATGGCTCAAGTTTGACATATTCGAACCTTAAGCAACGTAACCTAAGGTCCGAAAATCCCATGAGTCATCCTCTTCCCTGATTCTCAATGAGTATGATGCACAGCACAGCGATTGGGTCCAATCTCTAATT
This sequence comes from uncultured Thermoactinomyces sp., assembly GCA_965544045.1. Lineage (GTDB taxonomy): Bacteria > Bacillota > Bacilli > Thermoactinomycetales > Thermoactinomycetaceae > Thermoactinomyces. The sequence goes on along the minus strand of CBEULT010000001.1, from coordinate 17,626 downwards.
CTTGCATTTCATCCCGGGATGCCACTTTTATTCCTTTATTTATGGCGATGATATCTTCAAAATTCGGCGGTGTTTCCGTTGAAGCAGATTTGGCAACCTCGTCAACAAACTGTTCCATTGATTTTCCTTCCATGATTTCATTGTTTTTACGAATATTCCCCAGCGTATTTCCAATATAACCATCTTCATTGATTTCCTCTGCAAAGCTGGCATAATGAGCAGGCAATACCAATACGTCATCCGCAATCATCGAAACCTTACTGTATACAGTATTATATAAATCTGCTGCCCATTCTCTTGCTTTTCCGCCTAGATCCGGACGACCAAGACCACTGACAAAGATCGTATCTCCGGAGAATAGTAATCGGTCATTTACAAAAAAAGAAACGCTGCCAGGAGTATGACCCGGTGTTTTTACGGCCAGTACTTCTAAATTTACCTTTTCAAAATTGATTCGCTCATAACTTTCAAGCGGCTCAAAGTCGAATATTGCCCCCTCACTTTTCATTACATAATATTTTGCACCTACTTGAATGGCCAATTCACGTCCTCCTGAAATATGGTCTGCATGCAAGTGAGAATCGACAATATGAGTAATCGACACATTTTCATCCTCGGCCAGTTTTTTATACACATTGGTAAAACGCAGCGGATCGACTACTAAAGCCTCCTTCCCGGATACAACCATATAGGATAAGCAGCCTTTTCCGACACGAATAAATTGATAGACTTTTACATTATCATCCTGATAGACAGTGACCGGATACAAGTATTCACTCCAGGATTTCATCCCCGCCAGCAAATAGGCTACGTCTATTCCTTGTTCAGACAAATATTCAGCAATTAATACAGAGGAACCCTCCTTCGCACAAACAACAACAATTTTCCGATCAGAAGGAAGCTTGTCAAGTATTGGTTCTACCCCGTCAATTAATTCAAAGTAGGGTACATTTAAATAATCAATGTCACCGCCTTCAATTTTCCAATCAGCAAAATCCTCTTCATTACGAACGTCTAACAAAAACAGCGGTTCTCCATCAACGATCCATTTATTCAGTTTTTCTGCTGAAATACCTTTCATTGCCATTTGAACATCCCCATTATCCCTTTTAAATGACTCAATATAAAGTGAAACTTCAACAGACCATTTCACTCTCAAAAATTCCTTATTGCAAGTCTTCCTCAACTAATGGACCATCCCACTGATCTATCCCAGGTAAAACATTGTGTACATTCCTGAACCCTGGCGTCTTCAGATACTTGCACGCAATATCGCTTCGATTCATTCGGCAATTCCTGTTTTTGGAAAATTCCAAATAATGCTGTCGGACACAATTACAAAAGAGAACATGATAAAATTCCATTTCAAATTTCAAACCCTACTTCGATTGAGCTTTGGACAGATTTCCTAAGAGAGCAACACCAAATTGCAGGGCTTCTTGTATCTCTTTCTTTTTCAATAAACCGAGTAACCCAAATACAGAGAGGGGTTGTGGGTCGACTTTTTCCATATCTTGAACCGTTTTTTCTACGGCATTTAAAAGCTTAGGAGTATTTTTCACAACTGATGATGCAAGAAGCTGATCCCCCATTTCTATTAGTGGCAGGGCTGTTTCAGTCATATGCTTGACACTGTGCTCAGTCAATGAATCGGTTACGACTCCAAGTGCTTGAGAAAGTTCAAGAAGCTTGTCCAGCGTGCCGTTTTGCTCCAACACTGCGACCTTATCCAAAAGGGACACAAGGACATCGCCTTTTTCCACTAAGGCATCCAGTAAATCAGGTAATCTTCCATCCTCGACTACCTTTAATAAATTCGAAGCTTTTTCCAGCTTCATCATTGTATGGGCTACTGTTTCCTCAGACATTGTATCGCCAACTAATTTTATCAGGTTGAGCGTTCGTAACAATACTGGCAGCATTTCCACCATTTCTGCCTGCAATTCAGGGCTAATCCCTCCGATTACATTTGTTTCCGCCTCCATGATTGATCTCCCCCCTTCCTACAAAATTCCTTTTAAGTTCACCCAATGCATATTGTTGTAGCCCGCTTTTGCATAGTGACACATTTTAGAAGGTGTCACTGGTTTTGGAGGATTTTCATAGTCAAAGGAGATATAAGTTGCTTTGTCCAAACCAGTTTCAATAAAGCAGAACACCTTTCCATCGTATTCCTTATTCCCTTGCCCACCACGAACCTTATCTATTAAATTCTCAGCAAGGATTTCAGATTCGAAGTGTGCCGTTGAACCAGCTTTACTAACAGGCAGATTGGTTGCATCCCCAATAACAAAAATGGAGTCATGTCCGTCCAAGTTTAATTTATTGCGGTCTGTTGGAAGCCAACGATCCTGATCTCCAAATCCACTTTTTCCAATCACCTCTGAGCCTTTATGGGGAGGTATCGCCACTAGCAAATCAAATGGTAGTGTTCTGCCATCTGTGCTAACCAATTCTTTTTTCTTCGTATCTACAGAATCCATCATAAAAAAGGTTTCAATATTGATATCCCGTTTATTAAATTCCTTTGTTGCGAGCTCCGCTACTGAAGCCGTTCCATAAGGGCCTGCCAAGGGATAAGCATAAGTAATTTCGGTTTCTTTACGAATTCCTTTCTTTCTCGCCCAATCCTCAAACATCATGACAAATTCAAGGGGAGCAACGGGACATTTATGTGGAAGCCCTACCGCGACCACCATCTTTCCCCCTTTAAACTCGTTCATGGCTTTTTGAAGCTGTAGAGCCGAATCCTTTGTAAAAAACATGTGTCCAACCTCTTTTAGTCCAGGGATATCTTGAGGCTGTGGATGGGAACCAGTCGCTAATATAAGATAGTCATAAGAAAGTAGTTCACCTGATTTAAGCTTGACACTCTTCTCTGTTTCATTAATTTCTGTTGCCGAATCAATGATGATTCGAACCCTGGAGTCTATTACGTCATAAACTGAACGAACGAGCTCCTCCGGACGTTTTAATTGGAAGGGAATGTATAGAAATCCCGGCTGATAAACGTAAAAATCCTTGTCGCTAACAACGGTGATTTCCACTTCCTGTTTACCAATTTCACCTGTTAACCCCTTGGCCAGCTTATTGGCCAGCATTGTTCCGGCCGTACCCCCACCAATAATCAAAAATTTTTTCATCTTTTCCCATCCCCTTTTAAAAAAATCCAGCTCAAGTCTGACTCTGAATTTTTATTAGATGGCAGAAAGTATGGATATTCTACTGTTGAGGTTCTGTCTCACCAATATCAATTAGCTACATGCTACCTGATTTTTACCGATAACCGGTATGCCGTCCCCTCATCAGGAGTTTCCCCTAAAAATTCATGTCCCGCCATTTTTACCCAAGCAAGAACATCCTTTCTTGAACCCTGCTCATTTGTTAGCAGATGAAGTACTGTCCCCGATTCAGCTACCTTTGCTGCCTTCATTAATTCCAGCAATGGTCCAGGGCAAAAAGCTCCCCGAGCATCTACTAATTTTTCCTTATCCATAAACAGCGATCCACTCCCTAACAATATAATCTCAATTTACAACTTAATTATATTGTTAATCGCTTATATAATAATATAGGGGTAATCCCCTATGTTATTCACAATATTGTAAATTTTGTCTCAATCTAGCAACAAACTCCTCAAAGTTTTTCGCTAAAACTACCCGTTGATTGTTCATATGATAGTTAACCACAAAAATCGTTGATTCCTTTAAAACAAATCAATTGGGTTAAATGAATAGTCCTAACATATGACCACCATGTCTTTGAATTCAGGTAGTAATTCTCTTCGTGCTTCCTGTGTAGCAAAGTTTGTTCTGTATCGGGTTGCAACTATGCTGTCCTTAATCCCAGTATTTGATACATAGGCGTTCTGCCCGAGCCATAATAAAGATATTCCCTTATAATCCGCTGGTAACTGAATTTCCAAATCCTTTTCTGTTTGATTAATATCTTAAAGTGGAACTGGCTCCCAATCCCCTCCTTGGGATGAGATTAAAAATATTCATGTATCCAATCTTTCATTTTCATATAAATAACAACCCTTAGCGACAATAGCCGCTTTCTTCCAACTGAATTGGCCTTTAAGAAAATCAATAATACTTTGATCAGTACCTCCACCCGCAGCACTAGCAAACATTTTTGGTAAGGCTTTACCCAACCATGGCACCTTTCCAGCAATGGCGGCAACGAATGGGAGCCCCGCTACAAAGGGCGCTCCCCATTCAAAAACGATGGCTCCGATTCCTGTGTCAATCCCCCAAATCAACATATCCTCCAGCATGGCCTCACTGATAAACTCATTGCCTGAAAACCAGGAAACGATCCCGCCAAGAATTTCTCCGCCAAGGACTCCAATACCGACTGCCGAAACAAGGCCTCCACTGAAAAAAACTGCTGCAACACCTAGTATTGTTAAAACAACTACACTTAACCTTTCATGTTCCAGGATCCAGTTTCAGGCAGCCGAAAGGGCATCAACTTTCACTTTAGTGATTTTGGAGATAATATCCACAATCCCATCCCAAAAAGCAGACACTTTGTCTCTTGTCCAATCCCAGGCATCCGTTATGGGTTCGGTGATCCAGTCCCATGTCCCGCTTTCTTCCTTGGTCGTCTGGGTAACGGGGCTGGTTTCTGTGGTTGTTGACCGGGATTAACCTCATCAAAATGATCATTAACCTCCGGCACGTCAAAAGTGCCGCCACCGGCATAAACCTGGCCGCTACTGCCATAAATCCCTGCTCCAACCCAGGATGACAAAAAGGAAAATGAGATTCTCCGACGAAATTTCCTTGCAAAAAAAGAAAGAGAAGTTTCCCAATTGTTTCTTCCCCTTCCATCGTTTTATTTCTATATATCTATATTAAGTCAAGTGGGGATTAATGGAAAAGTATTTTAAACAAAATTACCAAGATTCATTTAATTCTATTATGTAACTCTATAAATGCAAAGAACGCCTATATCAAGGCGTTCACAGCTTGTCGACAGTTTCTAAGAAAGTATCAGAACGACAGATACAGTTTCCCATGCTGGCACCGAAATTTATGTCAATGATGCTAATAACAACTTGATTGAGCAAACCGATCATGGAACCACAATAAAATACTGTGAATTTGCACATTCAACCGGAAAATTGAATCGATTTAATCATGGATAATGTCTTCAAAGTCAGAGTACTGTCGTCGGAAGGAAATTCACAGCCATTGATATCGGAACACAGAAATCACCGTATATTGAATAAAGAGTTGATTTACACAGGGGAAAATGATTACACTTTTTATCATACATCACCTTTTAAGAGAGGATGTAACTCGTGAAAAAGCGAACGCTTGGATTTGGATTTCTATCGTTATCTATTTATTTACTTGGGATTTATGCCTTATCTTCAGCTTTCTTGTATTTAAAATCGAAACCTCCATATGAGTTTAGTATTCGACTGGCGTTTCTGGATACCAAATTTGATGTCTTACTAGGGATTCAATTACTTACATCCCTGTATTTTTTATTCTCACTTGTATTCCTTTTTAATCCAAAAAGGAATACAGTATCCTCTATGACAAGCATCGGATTTTGGGCTCTATCCTCAAGTTCACCAAAAATCCGCTCCTTTACCTTGGCCAAATATTCCCATCTTCTCTATACAGTTTCGGAATCGGGGTATCCAGCTTTTCCCTGGTTTTACTATCATAACCCGTCGTAAAGTTACTTATTGTATGACTCCCGGATAATGCATTCAAATTCAGCTTGTTATCCAGCCCTTCATCCAACTCTATATTTCCTTCTTTACTAATATCATAGGTTTCCCCCAGCCGGTAACCCAATGAACCGAAAACGTCATCATTAAAACGATAATTGCGAATCAGTTCATCATTAAAACGATAATTGCGAATCAGTTCATCATAAGAGCCGGTAAGTTCTTTGACGGCATCAACCTGCACGTCGGGATCGGTCATATTAATCACATAACTGGCTCCCGTAAGCGCAAACTTTACTTATTGGTTATAAAACAAAGGTCAGGACGATATGAGCGACTCCGCTTCCTTTCAAACCATCAAAAGTGTTTTTAAACAAACTTCTTTTAATGCTGTACCTGACCATGTCTCCAGTTACAATATCAACGACAGGAGGGAATGAGCACCGGCCTTGATGCCGGAGCACCCATCCCCCTTTTCCCTAAAACCACTTTTTCTTAAACAATCCCAACCGGTCTTCCCCGCGTCTGACCCTTTTGCAATCATCCCGGGTAACCCGATATACCTGCAAAAAACGCTCCACTTTTTTCTTGCCTGCAAGTTTCCTGGCTTTGCCGCTTGGGATGTGAATGACATGGATCTGATCGTTGGACTCATCATGCCAGTAGCGAATCTCTGCTTTCATTTATCAGGAACCCCCTTCCCGAAAGCCCGGTTATGCTATAATGGAGGCCAATCAATTGTTTTTCTTTTGCGGGCCATTTGTTATGGCTCTCTTTTTTTATTGTCTGCAAAGATGTCATAGGATCTACCTGTAATAAGCCGTGTCCCACTCGTCATCTCCACCTCCATCACATCCAGCAGGGGAATCAGAATCTCTGTTCCATCCCGGCACAGGAGTTGGGCAATGCGCAGTCTGCGCTTGGGGTGGGAACCAGGATCTATGTAGCAGGTTACAGTAAGTTTGTCATCGGGTTGCAGGCTGCCCATAAAATTTTCATGTTTTTTAAAAACAAGGTTGGAACAATAATCCAGTTCCCGCAAAAAAGGCTCAATCTGATTGACCTGTCCTTCCACTTGCAGTTTCACTCCGATCACCTCCTTCACCAGATTCATCCGTGGTAACTGGAGTATACAACGAGTTAAAATAATAAATCAAATCAGAAAATTTATACAAGCAGCTGAATGTTTAAAGGTAAAATTCCACGCAAAAGCAAAGCCTAACCGATGATGGCTTTTTTCAATTTACCTTTTAGAAGGAAATAAACTTGAAAAACAGGCTCTGCCCTTCTCCAGCCGCAGTTGATCGATTCAAAAAAATAAATTATATTGGGCCTGGGAGGGATGGTATGAACTATTTGGATGACCGAAAACAATTGGGAAATATCCTTCGCAGGCGAATCAATGAATTGGGGCTTCGGCAAAAGGATCTCATCGATAAGCAATTGACATCCTCCACAATCAGCAACATCATCACCGGAAAGAGAAAAGTGGGCAAAAAAACGATTGCCTGCCTGTGCCGGAAAATCGGATGGGAACTGGAGAAGATCCCGCAGTACATAGAAGAAAACGAGAAGAAAGAGGCTTGCCGGTTAAAACGGCTAAAACTGAACCTCAAGTCGATTGAAACGAACATTGACGGCGTCGGAGCAAAATACGCTCTTGACCAGATCAAAAAACTGGATCTCCCTGATGAACCTTTTATCCAGGCAACCGTTGCCTATCTGAAAGGCAAGTGTTATTACAAAAAAGAGAACTGGCCCAAAGCGAGAAATCATTATTTTCAGGCGATTCACCTTTATGATGCACACCCGGAAATTGACTGTTCCAATTTGAAATCAGCATGTTTATATGAACTGGCAAGGGTTTATTATCGTCAAAATAATTTTGACAACGCTTTAAAGTGTGTTCGTAGAGGAAAAGAATCCTTTCATGAAAAAGGAGAAAGAAATTATATCAAGTTTCATTTGCAAATAAGTGAAGCTATTTATTTGGACAATCTGGGTTTTTGTGTGGAAGCCATGAAAGCGATTGAAAAAATGTGGGCCAATCAGGCAGAGATTGAAACGGAAACCCTGCTGAATATGTACAGTCTGCAAGCCATTCTCTACAACAAACTGAAAATGTATCAAGAAGCCATAAAAGTGATCGATCCAGCCATCGATATTGCCAGGCGGGAAAAACAGTTTGATCACTGCTTTGAGCTTTGGACAACCCTTGGTGTCTCCTATAAAAATCTGGGGCATCCGGACATGGCCAAAACCTGCTTTGATACGGCATCTAACCTCAAACACAAAATCAGAAAGAAATTTCTCCTGCCGGCATACAATTTTACGGAATCGGGGAAGTTGTTTTTAAGCGAAGGAAATCCGGATAAGGCGAAAGAACTTCTTGTTGAAGCCGTCAAACTCAGCAAAAAAGCCAATGACAGGCTCAGGCAGCTGGATGCCCAGGTCGCCCTTGGCGATTGCTGCCTCCGACTGGATCAATTCCGTGATGCTGTGCAACAATTCGAAGAAGCAAGCGAAATGGCGAAAAAGCTCTCATTTCTCGATCAGGAATGCAGTATCGTATTAAAATTGGCGCAATGTTACGAAGACAGGGATACCGTAAAATACAACAAATATTACGCCCGCTTCTATCAACTTAGTGTAAAATTACTTCATGGAGGTGAAAAAAGTATGTGGCAAAACCCCAGTTCCTTTCAAAAATCCGAAAAAGAGTTTCAACCCGATCCGCCCGATAGTTAGCCCAACCTTCCCGTACAATAACGCAGTTCCCATACTGGAAACTGCGTTATTTAATTTTTCCGATTTTTGAAAGGTGTATGCTTATGAAGAAATAGCTTACTGCTTGTATGCAGCGCGGGAGTCGCCGTTAAACCGATCCGGACGGCATCAAAGTACTCAAGAACCCTGCGATACTTGCTGACATAGTCCTGGTGGTCACGAAACTCAATCTCCATATCACTCATTTCCCGATCCAACGTATAGCCGCGATGAGCTTCATCAACAATAATACAGTCATACTGATCCACGGTGGGTCTGTTTGCCGGATCTTCCTGATAAAAAATCCGTTTTAACATCCCTTGTACGGTCGCAATGTGCACCTTTGTTTCGGGATTCGGAGTCTTGTCTTGCAAAGACTGGAGTTCATAGATCTGCGTGAAGGTGTGAAAACTCTCCAACTTGCTTTCCTTAAAGGCATCTTCTGCCTGTTCGCCCAATGCCGTGCGATCCACCAGAAACAAAATGCGATTAAACCGCTTGGACTTGATCAGACGGTAGACAAGGCCAATCGCCATTCTCGTCTTGCCTGTCCCGGTCGCCATACCAATCAGGATTTGGCGTTTATTTTCTTCCAGCGCCTTTTCAACAGCCTTAATGGCATTTACCTGATACGGACGCAGCTTTAAATAATCAAATTTCTCGTCGCGAAGTGCATCCTCCGCCTGTTTTACATCCTGCTCAAGAAGCCGTTTCAAGCCTTCCGGGGAGTACCAATCCTGCAAAGGGCGCGGATGGTTCGTCGATTTTCTGGCATCCAGAAACCAGATACCGGATTTTTGTTCCAGTTGCTTAAGATAAGGGCGGCCATTTGAAGCAAATAAAAAGGGAACAAAATAATCTCCCCATGGTTCATGAATCATCTCATTCGCACGAGGTACAACCTGTCTGGCATAATTCTTGGCCTGTTCAATATCAGACAGAATATCCTTGCTGGCCCGTTTTGCTTCGATAAAGCCCACCAGTTCCAGACCGATAAACAAGGCATAGTCCGCAAAGCCTTGCTTGAGAGGCCACTCTGCAATTGCCCGGTTTTTCCCCTTTTCGGGACGGAATCCTTTGGAGAAACGCAATTCTTTCGTATCCACTTCCCAGCCCGCATCCCTTAACTGCTGATCAATGAGAATTCGTGTCTCCGCTTCGGTCAGATCCAGATTGGTTCCAACTTTTCGAGACTGACTTTTTCGATGCTTTTTATCTGTATCCGTCAAGCTTTCCTGTTTATGGCGAATTTGTTCCAACTCTTCCTCTAAATGAGCCAACTTTTCTTCATAAGTCCTTGTAATATCCTCCAACTCTTTTTCAGAAAAGGACTTTTCCGGTTTTGGTTCCCGATATGCCGGTGCTTGAAAGTCCCAGTCACCATAGACCTCCATAAACCAGACACCAATACGATAGGCCATTTGCAATAAAGCCTTTGCTTCATCTGTGTCTCCATAGGAAGGATCATGAGTGGCCTTATTTCCTTTTAACCGGATAAGATTAAATAAATCATATATCTCCCTGGACAAGAATTGATTGTAATAAAGATGATTCAAGCGATCCGCCTGAATTATGCCACGTTCTTCTTTTATATTTTCCAAAGCGACTATATATTTGGCAATGGTTTCTGCAAAGGTACGAAGTTTACTGATTGTTGTATTGGGATCTTGAAAGACATTCCGCTCCGCCGTTTCTCCTACCTTGGAAAGAATACTCCATTTATCTTCAAGAAACTTGAAATTGTGCATAAAATAAGATCCCTCCCCGGATGAAGTTTATAAAATCGACCTGTTTTTAACTGGAATATATAATTTAAAAATAATCCTGTTTGTATTGATTTAATCTAATTGATAGAATCCCCTCTTATTATAAAACAAATCAATAATTTACTATATAATTTTATATTTTAGTCTATTTAAAGTGCAAAACGAATTGGTCATTTGTTAATAAAAAACGAACAACAACCAGCGACAAAAAAACTCCGCTTTTCGCAGAGCGTTGGTGGTGGTGCCGAAGATGGGGCCAACCTGTCATCCTTTCGTTACGGGTGAAATGCACAGGGTTAATAAAAGCATTGGAAGAGTTATTGGAAGGTAATTATTTGGCTACACCATCTAACCTGCAACCTGGAATCTTATATATCTTCATTCGTAAATACTTCATTTTTTCATGTCCGGCTGAAACAACAAAAAGGACTGAGTGAGTACCCAGTCCTTTAACATGCAGAAGATTGAAGCAAATTTCAAAGCATTAGAAAAGAAAAGCAAAATGAATTTGGATAGTTCTATAAACCGCCTCAAAAAGAGAACGTAATAAATATCCGTTCTCAGGATAGCCAAGTTAATGAAATAATGGCCCTTTTTAGAGTGTTGATTATCGAGTGATGACAAAATTTCAGATGAATATATCAAAGAATATAAACAAAAAGAAAAGCAGTTAGAGCAAGTTTTTTAAAGTCGTTCAAGTAATAAATAAATTCTTTGATGTTAATCCGTTTTTGCAGGAGATTATTATCAAGAAGACTATAGGAATATCTGTGGGCAAAATGACTATTTCCAAGCTGTTTGGGAGCTAACACATGTCGAAATATATTGGATATTGTTGGTTCATTATCGGCTCTGCTGTCAACTTTTTGGTTTTAACAAAAAATCCCAAAGCGGCATATCCACCTTGGGATTTAAAAATTGTTAAAAATATAGAACTCACACTGGATTATCACATTTCCACACACAATCTAAATTTGAAAAATCATCAATATGTTCGGCTAATTCCGCTTCTAACTGTTCAATCCCTTTGATGTCTTTCACGTGTATAGAGTTGACTAACTCCTCCTCCGACACATCCCAATCATTCTCAATATAGCAATTGTCAATTTCGTATCTACGCAAATCGAACAATAATCCACTTTTGTCTCTGTTCAGTATCTTGCTTACATATCCAGTATTCGGATCATAAGCACCTATTTTAATAAAAGCTCTCCGTGTATTTGATATAGATGGAATCTCCATAGCCAAGTCATTTCCAGTTAACAGGTTATTTTTTTGATAGACATTTAATTTCTTCATCTTTCCCACACCTTTATTAAACGTTTAAGGTCTATAGAATACACAAATGATATCCCCGAATTTTTTGTATGTATTTGCAAGTGTGGTAAATATCCTGTGGAGTTTTTATATCCGTTATAATCGCAAAAATAGCTCCTCTGCTTCGCTGGAAGTCAAGCTCGTGAAGAATCTTGTATACGAAAGGGCTTCTTGTTTCCTAAACCTTGGTAATCAACACACTGTTTGATATCTGACTGAAATCAGATTGTTTTTCCTGTTTTGGATGAATGCAGCAGGAAGACAGGAGGTTTCCTCTTCACCACCTGCCATAACTGTCAGGAGGTGAAGAGGGCATTTCTTATTCCTTCTTTTTAAAAGATTCTTTGGGCGCTCCGCATTTCGGGCATTTTTTAGGCCTGCATCTTCCTTCTTTTTCTTCGCCACATTCCGAGCATTTCCATACTGCCATTTTATCTCCTCCTTTCATCTTATTTGTTCCCATATTGGCATTGAACTATCAGTCAGGTAGAGGAACAGGGGGATAAAGCAGCCTTTTAATGTTTTCTTCCAGCAGTATAATATTCATGTAATAAAACATACAGATCTGGAAGAGTGGTGTATGTTCCCTGCATCGTCCTCGCATCATATTATAAGCTATTTCATGGAAAAGACACTCCAAATTCTGAGCAGTATTATCTGGATTTGGAATTGCCTCACTTTTTATTGCGCTTTTTACTTGAAATGTACTTTAGTTGGATAAGGATTTACAGCTAGTAAAATTTTGAAAAACAAAAGCACTATAGTATATTGAATTCTTTGTGAATGTATATGGAAAAATAAAATGCAGAATTTAGCAACCGAAAAATGCAGACCTAGTTGCCATAAGAGATATAAAAAAAAGCCTTGCCAGAATATCCTAAAATCTCCTAATCTTCTATTTGATGGATAAAAGCGAATAGGAGAGGAATGAAAGGAATGCTGGCAATGGCTCAACAACAATATATCAAATACTTACGGGATGAAAAAGATTTGCCTATCTCTCAAATTGCGGAGCAATTGGGAGTAGATTGGAGAACGGCGAAGGTCATTATTTCTTTAACCGATTTTTTATCAAACTTTATATACAAAAACCATAACACAATAATTAAAAACATATTATTGGTTTCTCTTCTTCACCACATAGAAATCTGTATTCGCACCCTTATGTTTGCCTTTTTTTGTAATCCAATCGGTTTTCTCTTCTCCAATATATCTTTGCATAAATTCCTTTATATTTCTCTTACAAGCGCGATAGCTCTCTCTTTTATCCGCGAATGCATGAGGATTAACTTTATTTTGCATCGCCATTGCAAAATAGTTTGTATGAACTCGCTTATTTCTCAAGTCATTCATAAACTTCTTATCGTTAGCCAAACTTTCCATCGCATCATCGATGCTTTTAGCCACAATATTTACTGATGGATCTCCATTATACTTTTGAAGAATTAATCTTTCACGGATTTCATTTTGTATAGTTGGTATATTATCTTTTTTATTAGAATTATGGTCTAAGACTTCATACATTTGCTCAAACGGAAAGACTCTAATAGGAATGGGATAAGGTCTCTCTGATTCTGAGGACCAGAACATACCTTGTCCTTTAATAGGTTCATTCAACAGGCTTTGTAACAAATCATCTGAAAAGTGCCCGTTGGCTTTCTTTAGCTTTGAAAGATCAACTCCTGAAATCAAATGAAAAACAAACCAATTATCCCCCTGACTGAGAATCTGGTCCGAAATAGCTCCTGGTTGTTGTGTTACTAAAACAGCACCAAGATTATATTTTCTTCCCTCTTTTACCCAAGAAACTACAGGATCAGTATCATCTAAATTATTTCCGCCTAAGACTGTTTGTGCTTCTTCAATAACTGTGATCGTAGGAATTGGCTTTTCCTCGATATCAGTAAAGGAGTTTTGGTTAATTTTAAATATATGGCGCATGATAAATTTAGTTATATTTTCAGCGTGATAGGGATGCATTTGAGACAAATCAAAAATAATGATCATTCCTTGCCTTAAACCTTCTTCGATTGCTTCAAGGGTTACTGTTCCGGATTTGTGAAATTGGTTGACTATATTATTAAGCTCACGCCTAATTGCAATCAATTGCTGTTGACTTAACTCCCAATTCCAATTTTCTCCCCTTATTCGTGATAAATTTAAAGCACTAGCTAATTCATCTAAATCAGTTGAGTAGCCTTCTTCCTCAATTAGAGTTATAGCCTGAGACCAGTAATAACTATTTACACTAGATAATCTACTGGCCCAAGCACTTGTTAGCCTTTCTTCAGATAAACCCATATTCAAAATCTCACTAGGCCTTCTTGTAGTTATATCTATCTTAGCTGGTCCCATCTTAAAAGCATTATAATATGCAGATGATGTGTTCCTGTCAGTAAAGATCATCAGTCTGTCTTTTAGCTCTGGAACATCTGCAAATCCAGGCCTGCCATTGGAATCTGGCCAAAAATATTCACCTTCTGGATCAAATATAAGAGTACCAACAGGCACTTCTGTTCCATCTGACCATCTAATTGTTGGAGGTTTTTCTCCCTTATAAAGTTCCGAAAAAAGCAACTTATTCAAATTCGATTTACCATACCCTGCACGTGCAAAAATAAATGTCTTTCTAGATACCATATGTGAGATATCAAACCTTGGAGTTACTGTAGGCTCTACAAGTTGGTGCCAAATCTCTTTTTTTACTCTTGCTTGATCTCCAAGCGCGTAAATATATTCACCTAAAGCAAGATGGCCAAGAGGCTGACCTGAAGTCTCTTTATCACAAGCTATTTCTTTTAGAACATTATCTCCCGGAAAAGCAACTTTACTCCCTACATGTGGTAATCTTCTGTGTGAAGGAGCAAAAACAACGGAACCATTTACTTTCCTTAGTACACCTAAAACTCTTATATCAACTTTGTATCTAAGATGATCTTCCCTTATATCCTCGGGTATAGGCGTATTTCTTTGCAAAGCTCTTATAGCATATTCTGAACCTCCAGCTCCTGATAAGCGTCCCATACTTTGCAATGAAGATATGCGACCGAGTACCGCTTCCTCTTCATTTTCTAATTCAACTAAGAGAAAGCTACCGTGCATTGGCCTAACTTGAAAATCCGTCTTATAAGGCAACATAATCTCAGCATGAAACTCAAGTCCTGAATTAGAAAATCCCTGAAAAACACCAACACTATCTTTAAAAAAGTCAATACTATTCATAACGTGCTCCCCCAGGATCTTTAGGTATTAACATGAATTCTTCAAAGCTTCTAATATCTCTTTCAGGTAAAAGTCCTATTAGAGAGTTAACAATTTGATGTTGTACAATTTCCATATCTATTCCAGTAATTGCAGCATATTCATGTGCCTTTTGTATGCATTTTGGATAAAAAGGTATAGGGAACCCCATTTCTGCATCACTTTTTAAATATCCGATGATTTTATCTACATTACATTCCTGGCCTATTAAGATATCTACTGGCCAAATAGGGTCTCCTGGTTTAGGTCCGAACTTAACTAGATAAAGCCTTCCACCCACAAATTTAGCTTTTTCACCTCCATCTATTTCATCCTCAGGACGACGTGTATACTCAGGCCAAACATATGCCAATTCTTCAATTTCCTTAGGTACTGGAACATATACAGGTCTAGCTTCTCTCATGAGATTTTCTAGCATTAAAGCTAACCTATACCGCTCTAAGACCTTCGATGTTTTTGCAACACCTACTAAATAGACATTTCTTCTTTGTTTATTCTTAATATCTTGTATGTAACCTTGAATACACTTAATCATGTCTATAAAAAGTGTTCCACTAAAGATTTTTGATCTCAGTAATCCATCTATTACGATAAGTGTATCTGTGGAGAAAAAACCTTTTTTGATTTTCTCATACAACACAGCCCATTCCCATAAATCCCTATAAACCAAAACCCAACTGGAGTTTAATACTTCTCTATTATGTTCATCTATTTTTGGGTTTAGCATAGGAGAAAGTTCAGAAAGTGAATAAACTCCTAGGTCTTTCATCAACTCTCCTAAAGGAGAAACTGGATTGTTGTTTTGATCAAATTGCTCTTCAGATAACTGCTTAACATTTTTATATCTGCTTACTACTTTTAGACAAGCTTGCGCACCATAAGAATCTACAACCCTAATTATCTGTATATCAAACGGATCAAATCTTAATCTATTATTTCCACCATCTGAAGCAACTAGACTTACCGCTGTTGTTGTGTAATCTCTTATTTGTCTGGGAGTGTCAAGAATTCTCAATTCTTCACGTAAATAACTCAGCCTCTGCATATCCTCTTTACTAGCAATTTCTATCTCGTCTTTCAGCTGATAATACTGCTCAGAATCGATCATCCAAGTCTCAACTCCATATCTAATTCTTCTCGAGCTTGATTACTTTTACTATTCATCTGAACAGACTGCCTTCTACCTTGCTCAGCAGTTCCAGCAGTTGTTGTTTTAATAATATTCCAAGGTGCCTTAGAAAGCTCAAAAGACCGAGTTAGTATCTTGGAAGGATCTGCTTTTCTAGATGGTATACCCCCAAATCTCACATATAAAAAAGCTCCATCATTTGCGATCTCAGCACAATTATCCCATACTCGGGCTAAGGAAAATGCAAAGTTTTCTGGTGAACTATGATCTATTTGCTTATTTAATTTATAATCCAGACTATCTGGTCCTCCTAAAAACCAATTCCTTAACCATTGATCAGTTATGTAACTGTTTAGTCCATAATAAGGAGGAGAAGTAATAATAAAGCTTACTTTCTTCATATCTTTGTAGGAAGTTATATCTCTAGAATCACCTTGATTAACCTTGCTGTCCTCGTCAAAAAAATCAAGTGTATTGCTAAGATATCTAATTGTTCTACGCTTTACTACTTTGAATACTGAAACTTTAGGTGGTTTTAATCCATTTTTCTTCCAATATTTAATTGAATAATTAGGTTTAGAGGCATATGTCCTAGGCATCTGATTACTAAAATAACTTGTGTTTTCTAGATTCTTTGCTAGAGGTCCATGTAAAGCTCCCAACATTATTGCTCTAAGCATAATTCTCTCTTTTGAACCACAGTAATCAAGCAAAGATTGACGTATTTTGCAAATTTCTTTTAAAGTTTCTTTATGATAGGCATAGTCCCAAAACTCCCCAGAAGGCAACTCAAATGAAATGTTTGATTCTAAAATAGCATTCAGCTCTTTTAAAACCTCTTCTACAGATACATTTACAATTTTAGATTGAGATATAGCAACTGCTAGCGGGTTGCTATCTATACCATAAGAAACTAGCCCTTTTAATCTTGCTGCAAATAAAGTAGTCCCCCTACCACAAAAAGGATCTAAAACTACATCCCTCTGATTAGAAATAGAGAGAATATTAAAAGGAAAATCTAAAGGAAACATAGTGAAATAAGGACATATACCATTTAATCTAGCAATAGGTTTTTTGGAAATTTCAACAATATCGTCACAAGTCAACATATTACACCACTCTTTTTCTCACAACTGTCTCTTATATTAAGTATTTAAATTATATCACAATCTCACTTATATTTTATTCTCTTTTTTAAATTTAATTTCATTTCAATAGAATAAAATCATTCACTTCAATTTCTCATAACTCCCAATTGAAGAGTTAAGTTTGAACTGACTTAGATTGTCACAGGAGCCTATGTCTGTATGATCTCTTATTTTTGGTAAATTGCACTTCTGACACTTCCTATTCAAATGCCAACTGTCGATTAATTACACAATACCAGATATGGATATACTTTCTTTTTCATCTAAAAAGGATAAAATCCCGTTTGAAGCGATTCTTAATTATTTATCTGGTGTGTGAGTATTAGAAAAATATCTGGTTGATAATAACACAATACTAGCGGCATTACACATACTGAAAATTCATTATTTTCTAGTTAATGGTTTATTTGATGATCCCCGACTGATACCGAATTCGTCCAAAACTTCTTCTTTTTCTAATCCATTCAAATATCCTCTTTCACTGATCTTGAGTATACTGAACCCCTGAGCCCCCAGACAAAAGCTAAGTTATAATTAGGAGGCGAAA